>CAVRZW010000019.1:0-415379 GCA_963725755.1 uncultured beta proteobacterium | reverse complement strand
TCCCGTCGCGGCACTCGCTTGCGGCTCGCCGCAATGCGGCCAGCTCGGGTCGGTGGGGTCCCTTTCGTTCGCCAGCCAGCAAAGGAGAAGGCCATGAATGCTCACGATGCAAACGTACTCGCCGGCCTCTTTGTCGAGTTCCTCGAGACAGGAGCGGCTCCGCAGGGTCTGTTCACGGCCGACGTGTTCTGTGATTTCACGATGCCCAAGTGGCGGCTTCAGGCACAAGGCGTCGAGCAGGTCGTGGCACTTCGAAAGGCCGGCCATCCCGGCCCCGGCAAGGTGCCTCGCTGGCGCTGCGACGCGACGGAGTCCGGCTTCGTCCTCGAATTCGAGGAACGCTGGGAACAGGACGGCAAGGACTGGTATGCGCGGGAAATGGTGCGCGCCGATGCGCCCGCGGGGGCGATCTCGGAGTTCTCGGTCTACTGCACCGGCGACTGGGATGCGGACCAGCGCGCGAGGCACGCTGCCGGCGTCACGCTGCTGCGCCCCTGACCCAGCGGACCAGATACGTGCCCGCCGGCCCGCCAGCGGCGCCCGACCCCCGACCGACCGCATCGGCCCGCGAGCGCAGCCTGAAGAGCCTTCCGCTTCTTCTGACGCTTCTTCGGGCCGCCCTCGCGCCGGTGGTCCTGCTCCTCGCCTTCGTCGGCCCTTCGAAGCCGGCGCTCGGCATCTGCCTCACGCTCGCGTTTCTCTCCGACGTCTTCGACGGGGTTCTCGCGCGCCGCATGGGTGTCGCCACGGCGAACCTGCGGCGCCTGGACAGCGCCGTCGACACCGTCTTCTACGTTGCCGCAACCCTCGCCGTCTGGCACCTCCATCCGTCAGCCATCTCGAGCCGGCTCGCGCCGCTGGCCTTGCTCGCCGGGCTGGAGGTTTCCCGCTACGCCATCGACTGGGTCAAGTTCAGGCGCGAGGCCAGCTACCACATGTGGTCCTCGAAGCTCTGGGGGCTTTGCCTGTTCGGCGGCTTCTTCGCGCTGCTGGCGCTCGGCATCGACGGGCCCGCCGTCGACTGCGCGATCTATGTCGGCATCGCCGCCGATCTGGAGGGCCTGGCGATCTCGCTTGCCCTGCGCCGATGGCAAACCGATGTGCCGACCATCTTCCATGCCCTCCGCAGGCGGTCTTGACCGGCACGCATCGCATGCGCGGCCTGCCGGCCGCCTCGCGGATCAGGTCGCGCGCCGGCGGCGGGCCATGCCGATGCCTGCCAATCCGAGCGCGGCCAGCACCAGGGTGGCGGGCTCCGGTACGGCGGGGCCGAGAATGAACTCCCAGGTGCCGACCTGCGCGAACGACCCGTCCTGATGTAATCTGCTCGGGCCACCCGGGAGACAAGCCTTGATGTCCGAAGCACCGCTCCACGCGAGCCAGATCGTCGTCCAGGTCTGCTTGTTCCTGGTTGCGGCCATCGCGATGTTCGGCGGCGCGCTGCAGATGTTCCTGGGTCAACCCGACACCTCCGCGCGCCTGGACAACGTCCACCGCTTCATGGCCGGTGTGTACTTCTCCACCGGCGTCATCAGCCTGTGGGCTGCGATCACCATCCGGCAGCAAGGCTTCCTGGTCTACCTTCTGGCGCTGGGCGTTCTTCTCGCCGGCATCGGCAGGCTGGTGTCGATCGGCAAGGTCGGTCTTCCGAAACCGGCAGCCGTCTGGCTGGGCTATCTCGTCCCGGAGCTGGTTCTTCCTTTCGTCATCGCGTTGGCACACCATGCGGGCACCTGAGACGAAGATCGCCGCCGCCCGGTGCCTCGCATGGGCGCTTGCCGGCGGCGCGGTGTCGAAGCCCGACCGACCGCCGGTCTTCAGGATCGACGCGCCGTTCGACGCCGCGCGGGCGACCGCCAGGGGAGCTTCATGATGCATCGCGTGTGCCTGTCGGGCGGCGCGACCAGGAACCTGGTGATGTCGCCCTGACGCCCGACCCTTCAACCTTCCGGAGACAGCCATGATCACGGTCATCGTCGAGTTCAAGCTGCCGCAGCCGATCTCGGTCGCGCAGGCCAGGGAGACCTTCCTGAGCACGGCGCCGAAGTACAAGGGCATGCCGGGGCTGATTCGCAAGTACTATTTCCTCTCGGAGGACGGCTCGAAGGCCGGGGGCATCTATCTCTGGGCATCGCGCGAAGATGCGGGCCGGATCTACACGGAGGAATGGAAGGCCTTCGTGCGCGGAAAGTACGGATCCGACCCTTCGCTGACCTATCTGGAATGTCCGGTGGTCGTCGACAACGTCTCGCACGAGATCGTCTCGGACCGGTAGCCTCGCGTGCCGAGCGCTTGCCGCGACCGGAGTGATCGCGTACGAGCCTGCGGCAATGTCCACGCAAGACGATGGCCGACCCCTCGGTCAGCCGCAGGTCCTTCAGTCTGCTATCGGAGGTGGAAGATGAGCACGAGAAGCGCTGGACTCTTGGCCGTTGGAGCACTGATGTTGATCGGGCTCATGTTGTTCTGGTCGCCGAAGGCGCGATCGCAGATCAATGCGGCGCCGAGCTGGGTTCCCATCGGGGTGTCTTCCAGCGGCAATTCGAGCACGGCCTGGTTCCACGAGCCGTCGTCGAGGCAGGCGCTGGCATGCCAGACCGTCGCTGCGCAGGGCTCGGGGGTCGCGAGCATTCAATGCGTCACCGCGAAATTGCCTTGAAGGCATGCCGATAGCCGGATGGCCCGGGCGGTCCAGCGCATGAGCACGACCTCGAGCGTCGAGTTCTTCGACCGGCAGTTCGATCGGCAGATCGCACAGCATGACTTCGCCCTCAATCCGTTCGAGTCGGCGGCGATTCCTTTCCTGCAGGGCAGAGTCCTCGATTTCGGCTGCGGGCTGGGCAACCTCGCCGTGCACGCCGCGCGCCGCGGCCACGAGGTCGTCGCGCTCGATGCCAGCCCCTCCGCGATCGAGCATCTCCGCCAGGTCGCTGCCCGGCAGGGTCTGCCGCTTCGCGCCATCGAAGCCGACCTGCGCAGCCACCGCCTGGACGAGCAGTTCGACACCGTGGTGTCGATAGGCCTGTTGATGTTCTTCGACTGCCCCACGGCCTTTCGGCAGCTGGAACACCTGAAGTCCCTGGTCGCGCCCGGGGGCGTCGCGGTCGTCAACGTGCTCACCGAGGGGACCACCTTCACCGACATGTTCGCGCCCGAGGGCCACTGCCTGTTCGGAAAAGAGGAGCTGGCGAACCGCTTCGCCGGCTGGGAGCTGCTGGCGCAGCATCACAGCAGCTATCCTGCCCCCAACGACTCGGTCAAGGCCTTCGCCACGCTCATCGCCCGGCGGCCCCCGTGAAGCCCGAGACAATCGCCTCGTCGATCGTCCTGCCGCTGCTGGTCGTCGTCGTCGCGGCGTATCTGGTGTGGTTCTCCAGGTCGGCCGCGAAGAAGGGTTGGCTGGGATGACCCCGGTCCCGCCCATTGCCCATGCAATTCATCGCCGCCACGATCTTTGCCCTGGCCCTGGTCCACACGTTCTCGACCAAGTTCTTCGAGCGCCTGGCCCGTGAACATCCGCGTCACGCGGGGCTGCTTCACCTGCTGGGCGAGGTCGAGATCGTGTTCGGCTTCTGGGCCTTCGTGCTCGTCTCGGTCATGGCCCTGGTCGACGGCGGCGCCGCGGCGCTCGAGTACGCCGAATCGCGTCAGTTCACCGAGCCCTTGTTCGTGTTCGTCATCATGGTCGTCGCCGCCTCGGGCCCGGTGCTGGAGGCCATCAAGGCACTGATAGCCGCGCTGGGCCGGCTGGTCCGCGTGCGGGCCGTCGTCGCCCAGGTCTGGCTCTGCCTGGCGCTGGTGCCGCTGATCGGCTCGCTCGTCACCGAGCCGGCCGCGATGACGCTGGCCGCGCTGATGCTGGCGCCGCTGGTGTTCCGCCAGGGCATCCCGGAGTGGCTGAAGTACGGAGCGCTGGGGGTGCTGTTCGTGAACGTGTCGGTCGGCGGCACGCTGACGTCGTTCGCGGCGCCGCCCGTGCTGATGGTCGCGGGCACCTGGAACTGGGACAGCGGGTTCATGGCGGCGACCTTCGGATGGAAAGCTGCGGTGGCCGTGCTCGTCAACGCCACCGTCATCACCGCGATGCTGCGCCAGCACCTCGAAGATGGCGGTACTGCCGCCGCGGAGTCCCGCCCGCGCCGCGTGCCTCCGATCGTCAGCGCCATTCACCTCGCGTTCCTGGCGGCGGTGGTGGCGTCAGCCCACCACCCGGTGATCTTCCTCGGCGTGTTCCTGATGTTTCTCGGCTTCGCGCAGGCCTACGAGCGGCACCAGACGCCGCTCATCCTGAAGGAAGCGCTGCTGGTCGGCTTCTTCCTGGCCGGGCTGGTGGTGCTGGGCGGCATGCAGCAATGGTGGCTGCAGCCCATCGTCTCGAGCCTCAGGCCCGTGGCCTTGTTCTTCGGCGCGCTGGGGCTGACCGCCATCACCGACAACGCCGCGCTGACCTACCTGGGCTCGCTGATCGAGGGCATCACCGACCCGGCGAAATACATGCTGGTGGCCGGTGCGGTGGCCGGCGGCGGCCTGACGGTCATTGCGAACGCCCCCAACCCCGCCGGCGTCGCCCTGCTCAGGCGGGGGTTCGACGACGAGTCGATCGGCGCCGGTGAGCTGCTCCTGGGCGCGCTGCTGCCGACCGCCGTCGCCGCTGCGATGTTCCTGCTGTAGAGCGAGAGCGCTGCGGGCCCGCGACCCGGCTTCGCCGCGCCTATCATGGCCGGGCATCGGGAGCCCCGCTTCAACCATGAACAAGATCCTCCGCATCGCCGTCGCGCTTTCGTCGCTGGCCATGGCCTTTTCCAGCGCCCACGCGGGACCGACTGAAGTCCTCGCCTCGGCCGCAAGCACCGCCTCCGGCGTGGTCGTCAAGGTCGAGAAAGCCATCGAACGCGGCGCCAGGGCGGCTGCGAGCGGCGTCGAGCGCGGCGTCAAGGCGGCAGCCAGTGGCGTCGAGCGCGGGGCCAGGGCCGCCGCCAGCGGTGTCGAGCGCGGCGCGAAGGCGACCGGCCGCGCGGCCGACAAGGTCGCGAAGAAGGTCGGCCTGGCGCCGGCAAGCTCGCCCGCTGACGGCAAGTAGGCGCAAGTGAGGGCCTACTGACTCATCACCGGCCGCATCCTGCCCATGATCCGCATTCGCGAGCTCGACCATCTGGTGCTGCGCGTCGTCGACCTCGACCGCATGCTGCGCTTCTACTGCGACCTGCTCGGCTGCACGGTCGAGCGGCGGCAGGACGCGATCGGCCTGGTCCAGCTGCGCGCCGGCCGCTCGCTGCTGGACCTGGTGCCCGTCGACGGTCCGCTCGGCCGTGCCGGCGGCGCCGCGCCGGGTCTCGAGGGGCGCAACCTCGACCACTTCTGCTTTCGCGTCGAACCCTTCGACGAGACCGCGATCCGCGGCCAGCTGCAGGCGCATGGCGTGGCCGCCGGGCCCGCGCAGTCGCGCTACGGTGCCGAGGGCGACGGCCCGTCGATCTACATCGCCGATCCCGAAGGCAACGTGGTCGAGCTGAAGGGTCCGCCGGCGATGCCGGCCGCGGCCTGACTACTCCGACTGCAGGATCCGCCGGCCGTCGGCCGACTGCAGCGGCCGCGCATTCATCGGGTAGATGCGCGCGAACAGCTCGATCTGCGCCGGCGACAGCGTGACCGGCTGGCGCAGCACGATCCAGCGCACCCCCTCGGAGCAGGGCGGCGCGGTCAGCGAGCCCATGTAGGTGTAGTAGCTGCGGTCGGTGGGCAGCAGCTTGGCCGGGTCGAGCATCTCCTGCGCGGGCTGCGCCTCGCCCGGCTCCAGCGGCAGGTTGTTCCACACCTGTTGCACCACCGGCTGCGCCGCGCCCTTGGCTACGAGCAGCGTCACCACCGCCAGCCGCCCCTCTTCGTCGCGGTGCACCAGGTGCAGCGACATCTCGAAGCGGCGCCCGTCGATGCGCTCCTCGGAGGGCCGGTGGAAGTCGAACTGCACGAGCTGGTAGCGGCGGCCGCCGACCTCGATGCTGCTGCCCGGCGCCGGGTCGACCTGCACCGTGCGGCCGTTGTCGAGCACCGAGAAATGCCCCGGCTGGTAGTTGAAGTGCACCGGCTCGAGGTCCACCGCCAGGCCGTCGCGGATGTCGATCGGACTCTGGCGCTGGCCGCTGGCGCATTGCGCGAACTCGGGTTTCAGCGTGCCCCAGGCCTGCGGCCCGGCGGCGCCGTCGTAGGCCCAGTGCAGAGGGCTTGCGCCGGCATGCTCGCGCGCCTGCGGGCTGGCGCGGGCAACGCGCCTGGGTGGCGCGGCGCGCGGCGGCGAGGCGTGCGCGGCGGGCGCGCTCGCGCTGCCCGAGCGCACCACCAGGCGCAGTTCACCGGGGCGCCCGCTCGCGGCCGGCTGCGCGCCGGCC
Source organism: uncultured beta proteobacterium (assembly GCA_963725755.1). GTDB lineage: Bacteria > Pseudomonadota > Gammaproteobacteria > Burkholderiales > Burkholderiaceae_C > Rubrivivax. Next base: position 408,993 of record CAVRZW010000019.1, on the reverse strand, counting down.
AGACGCTCGGCCAGGCGCTCGCGCAACTGCTCCATCGGGTCGACCGGCGCAGAGGCTGCCGACGCGGCCGCCGGTTCGGCCCCGTTCCCGCCGGCGATGCCGGACGCCGGCAGCAGCCAGGCGGCCAGCAGCAGGGCGGCGGGGGCGAATCGGAAACGGCTCATCGAACGGGGCTCCTCGCCGGTTATCGACCGGCGCAGGCCGCAACTTGAACCGCGGCGGCGGCGGCGCTCAGGTCAGCCGCGGCCCGACCCAGGCCCAGGCCAAGATGCCCACGCCCATCATCGCCATCGAGGTCAGCGCCAGTGCCAGCGTCGAATGCATCACCAGCGGCGCGATCGCGCCGGCCACCAGCGCGTTGGCCAGGCTGCCGGCGCAGGCCTGGACCGACGAGGCCATGCCGCGGCGCTCGGGCACCTGGTCGAGCGCGAGCAGGGTGACCACCGGCACCATCAGCGCCCAGCCGAAGGCGAACAGGCTGATCGGCGGCAGCGCCCACCACACGTTCACCGGCAGCAGCAGATTGAGCGCGACGTTGACGACCGAGGTCACGAGCATGATCACGAAGCCGCGCCGGATCTGCTGCCGCGGCTTGATCTTGCCGGCCAGCCGCCCCGAGAGCCAGGCACCGCCCATGATGCCGCCGATGGTGGCGAGGAAGAACCAGAAGAACTGCGCCGGCGCCAGGCCCAGGTGCTGGCCCAGGAACACCGGCGCCGAGAGCACGTACAGGAACATGCCGTTGAAAGGCACGCCGCTGGCCAGCACCAGGGCCGCGAAGGTCGGGTTGCGCAGCAGCTGCCAGTAGCCGCGCAGCAGGTGCATCGCCTCGAAGGGCTGGCGCGCGCTCTTGTGCAGGGTCTCGGGCAGCCAGCGCCAGCTGGCCAGGCCCAGCGCGACGCCGATCACCGCCAGCAGCCAGAAGATCGAATGCCAGCTGACGTGGACGAACAGGAAGGCGCCGACGATGGGCGCCACCGCCGGCGCGATGCCGAAGTAGATCGTCACCTGCGACATCACGCGCTGGGCGTCGGCCGGCGGGAACATGTCGCGGATGACGGCGCGCGAGACGACCATGCCGGAGCCGGCGGCCACACCCTGCAGGGCGCGGAAAAACACCAGTTGGCCGATCGAGTTGCTCAGCGCGCAGCCCACCGACGCCAGCGTGAACAGCGCGACGCCGGCAGTCACCACCGGACGCCGGCCCAGGCTGTCGGACAGCGCGCCGTGGAACAGGTTCATCACCGCGAAGCCGAGCAGATAGCTGGAGAGCGTCTGCTGCATCTGCACCGGCGTGGCGCCGATGGTCGCCGCGATGCCGGAGAAGGCCGGCATGTAGGTGTCGATCGAGAACGGCCCCAGCATCCCCATGCTGGCCAGCAGCAGGGCCAGGGTCCAGCGCGGACCGGGCCAGAGCAGGCGGGCGTCGGGGTTCATCGCGTCAGGGCAAAGCGCCGCAGTGTAGGCGCGTCGGCCCGGCGCATGCGATCGATCTGCCGAGCGCCGCCTGCCTCGTCGAGGCGGCCAAGCCGGCGCCCGCCATCGCGAAAAAATTGTGAAGCAGGCCGATAGGCCGGATTCTGTGCGGCGGTGCCTGCTTGCGCAGACCCCGCCGTGACCGCCATTCATCTGGGCCGGGAGTCGCCTCCCGGCTCGGTGCCACCTACCCGCCGGCTCCGCGAGCCACGTCAACGCCGGCCTACTTGGTGTTGCTGCGCGTAGAGATTGCCCGTTTCACCCGATGCGGGCCTTCCGCCCCGCATCGACTCGTCTCTGTTGCTCTGATCCTCACCTCACGGTGGACAGCCGTTAGCTGCTACGCCGCTCTGTGCAGTCCGGACCTTCCTCCAGTGCCGTGTTTCCACGCTTGCACCAGCGACGGTCTGGCCTGCTTCACCCGTGCATTATCACCAGCGGACGGCGATCTTGGCGCCGAAGCTGCTGGCGTCGCCGGTCCTGTCGGCTTCCAGCACCAGCGCGAAGGGCACGTAGGCGATGTTGACACCGGCGAAGACCTTGTTCTGGCCGAACTTCTCCTTGGCCAGCGGGATGCCGCTGGCGACGTTGACGGCCGAGGTGCTCGAGCGGGTGTCGACGTAGCCGACCCCGGCATACGGCGTGAACAGCGCGAAGCCCTTGGAGATCGACAGGTCGATGCTGTTGGCGTGCAGGCTGAGCTGGTCGACGCCGGTGAGGTTCATCGTCGCCACGCGCAGCGCCACGGCCGGGATCAGCGTGCTGCCGCCGATGAAGGCCCAGCGCAGCTCGCCGCCGACCGCGCGCAGGTTGGTGCCCGGCACGGTCTCCGCAGCGACGCCGATGTCGATGTCGAACGGCAGGCCCTTGAGCGCACGCAGCGCGGCGGTGGGCAGGGTGCTCGGGATCGACCCGCCGCCGGCGGCTTTCCTGAGCAGGTCGCGGTGGGCCACCGAGGTGCCGGTGGCGCTGACGCCGAGGTCGAAGCCGGTGATCCCCAGGCTTTCGGACGGGATCATCGGCTTGTACGAGACCGCCGCCGCCACGTCCTGGCTGAAGGCGCGGAACTCGGCCTGGTCGAGCTGACCGATGGTGTTGAAGTCGGCGGCCTGGGCGGCGCCGGCGGCCACGACCGCGGCGGTGAGGACGGCGAACCGCGCGCTGACGCAGCTCTCGATGAAGGCAGGCATGGCATCTCCCGGATGGCACGCGGCCGCAGGCGCGCAGCCGCTGCGCCATTCTGGAGCCGCATCGCACCGACAGCCCGTCCCCGGCACGACAAACTGGGTGCCTGTCGCGCCAAACCCGCGCTGCGACCCGTCGGTGGTGAGCAGTTGTTTCGACCGCCCTCAGATCGACATCCGCTCGCGCACGCCTTCGGCGGCCATGTCCTTGCCGCGGCCACGCTGGACGATCTCGCCGCGCTCCATCACCAGGTACCGGTCGGCCAGCTCGGCGGCGAAGTCGTAGAACTGCTCGACGAGCACGATGGCCATCGGCCGGCCGTTCATGCCGTGGTCGGCCAGCCCGCGCAGCACGCGGCCGATGTCCTTGATGATGCTCGGCTGGATGCCTTCGGTGGGCTCGTCGAGCATCAGCAGCTGCGGCCCGGCCGCCAGGGCGCGGGCGATCGCGAGCTGCTGTTGCTGCCCGCCCGAAAGGTCGCCACCGCGCCGGTGGATCATCTGCCTGAGCACCGGGAACAGCTCGAACAGCTGGGCCGGGATCGCCGTGCCGCCGCTCATCGTGGCCAGCCCCATGCGCAGGTTCTCCTCGACCGTCAGGCGGCCGAAGATCTCGCGCCCCTGCGGCACGTAGCCGATGCCGGCGGCGACGCGGCGGTACGGCGTGGCGGCGGTGATGTCGGCGCCGGCGAGCAGCACGCGACCGGTCTTCACCGGCACCACACCCATCAGGCTCTTCAGCAGCGTGGTCTTGCCCACGCCGTTGCGGCCGAGCACGACGGTGACCTCGCCGGCCCGCGCCTCGAACGACAGGTCGCGCAGGATGTGGCTGCCGCCGTAGTACTGGTTGAGGCCTTCGACGCTGAGCATTGGTGCTGACCTTCGTCCTTCATGCTGGAGCCCCTTCTCGGAGGGGGCTCGGGGGAGCCGTGCGTTCCACCGCAGGTGTGCCTCGGGCGCATCAGCGGCCGAGGTACACCTCGACGACCTTCTCGTTGGCCTGCACCTCGGCCAGCAGCCCTTCGGCGAGCACGCTGCCCTCGTGCAGCACGGTGACCTTCTTGCCCCCCTGCATGAGCTGATCGACGAACTTCATGTCGTGCTCGACGACGACCAGCGAATGCTTGCCCTCGAGCGAGAGGAACAGCTCGGCGGTGCGTTCGGTCTCCTCGTCGGTCATCCCGGCCACCGGTTCGTCGAGCAGCAGCAGCTTGGGGTCCTGCATCAGCAGCATGCCGATCTCCAGCCATTGCTTCTGGCCGTGGCTGAGCAGGCCGGCCGTGCGCCGCGCCTCGTCCTTCAGGTGGATCAGCAGCAACACCTCGGCGATGCGGTCGAACTGGGCGCCGGAAAGGCGGGCGAACAGCGAGGCGCGTGCGCGGCGGTCGGCCTTGAGCGCGAGCTCGAGGTTCTCGAACACGCTGAGCTGCTCGTAGACGGTGGGCTTCTGGAACTTGCGGCCGACGCCGATCTGCGCGATCTCGGGCTCGGTCAGGCGCAGCAGGTCGATGTTGGAGCCGAAGAAGACGCGGCCGGCATCGGGCTTCGTCTTGCCGGTGATGCAGTCCATCATCGTCGTCTTGCCGGCGCCGTTGGGGCCGATGATGCAGCGCAGCTCGCCGACGTCGATCGTCAGCGTGAGCGCATTCAGCGCCTTGAAGCCGTCGAAGCTGACGCTGATGTCCTGCACGTACAGCGCCACGCCCTGGCCGAAATAGGGTTCGGCGCCGGCGATCGCCGACACCGCCCGCGACTCGTACGCGGCCAGCCGCCTGGCACCGGCCTGCATCAGGTCGGGCGTCATGGCCGCCTCTCCTTGCGCCTGCGCACCAGGCCCACCAGACCGTCGGGCAGGAACAGCGTCACGGCGATGAACAGCGCACCGAGGAAGAACAGCCAGAACTCCGGGAACGCGACCGTGAACCAGCTCTTGGCGCCGTTGACGAAGAAGGCGCCGACGATGGGGCCGATCAGCGTCGCGCGGCCGCCGACTGCGGTCCAGATCGCGATCTCGATGCTCGCCGCCGGGCTCATCTCGCCGGGGTTGATGATGCCCACCTGCGGCACGTACAGCGCGCCGGCCACGCCGCACATCATCGCGCTCAGGGTCCAGATGCCGAGCTTGTAGGCGACCGGGTTGTAGCCGGTGAACATGACGCGGGTCTCGGCGTCGCGGATCGCCTGCAGCACGCGGCCGTACTTGCTTTGCACGATCGCGCGCGCCATCACGAAGAAGGCGATCAGCACCAGGCCGCTCGCCACGCACAGCAGCACGCGCATGCCCGGCGTGGTGATCGGCGCGCCCAGGATGCGCTTGAAGTCGGTGAAGCCGTTGTTGCCGCCGAAGCCGGTCTCGTTGCGGAAGAACAGCAGCATCGCGGCGTAGGTCAGCGCCTGCGTGATGATGCTGAAATACACGCCCTTGATGCGCGAGCGGAAGGCGAAGAAGCCGAACACGAAGGCGAGCAGGCCGGGCACCGCGAGCACCAGCACGATCTGCGCTGCGAAGCTGCCCGACAGCGCCCAGTGCCAGGGGAAGGTCTTCCAGTTCAGGAACACCATGAAGTCGGGCATGTCGCTGTGGTACTGGCCGTCGCGGCCGATCTGGCGCATCAGGTACATGCCCATCGCGTAGCCGCCGAGGGCGAAGAACAGGCCGTGGCCGAGCGAGAGGATGCCGGTGTAGCCCCAGATCAGGTCCATCGCCAGGGCGCAGATCGCGTAGCAGAGGATCTTGCCCAGCAGGCTGACGTGGAAATCGCTGAGGTGCAGCGCGCTGCCGGCGGGCAGCGCCAGGTTGAGCACCGGCACGCCGACGGCGATGGCCAGGATCGCGGCGAACACCGCGGCCCAGCCCTTGGCTCCGAGCAGGCTTTGCCTCATGCCTCGGCACTCCGGCCCTTGAGCGCGAAGATGCCCTGCGGCCGCTTCTGGATGAAGACGACGATGAAGACCAGGACCATGATCTTGGCCAGCACCGCGCCCTGCCAGCCCTCGAGCAGCTTGTTGAGCACGCCCAGGCCCAGGCCGGCATAGACGGTACCGGCGATCTGCCCGACGCCGCCGAGCACGACGACCATGAACGAGTCGACGATGTAGCCCTGGCCGAGGTCGGGCCCGACGTTGCCGATCTGGCTCAGCGCACAGCCGGCCAGGCCCGCGATGCCGGCACCGAGCGCGAAGGCATAGGTGTCCACGCGCGCCGTGTCGACGCCGACGCACGCGGCCATGCGCCGGTTCTGCGTCACGCCGCGAACGAACAGGCCCAGCCGCGTGCGGCCGATCAGCAGCGCCATGCCCAGCAGCACCAGCGCGGCGAAGGCCAGGATCGCCAGCCGGTTGTAGGGCAGCACCAGGTTGGGCAGCACCTGGACGCCGCCCGACAGCCATGACGGGTTCTCGACGCCCACGTTCTGGGCCCCGAAGATCGTGCGCACCCCCTGCATCAGGATCAGGCTGATGCCCCAGGTGGCCAGCAGCGTCTCCAGCGGCCGGCCGTAGAGCCAGCGGATCACCGTGCGCTCGAGCACCGCGCCGACCAGCGCGCTGGCCAGGAAGCTGGCCGGGACGGCGGCCACGATGTAGCCGTCGAAGGCGCCCGGCAGCCAGTGGCGGAACAGGTTCTGCACCACGTAGGTGGCGTAGGCGCCGATCATCATCAGCTCGCCATGGGCCATGTTGATCACGCCCATCAGGCCGTAGGTGATCGCCAGGCCGAGTGCGGCCAGCAGCAGGATCGAGCCCAGGCTGATGCCGGTGAACAGCAGCCCGAAGCGCTCGCCCCAGGCCAGCCGCGAGGCCACGTGGTCCAGCGACGCGGCCAGCGCCGCGTGCACCGCGGGGTCGGTCTCCGCGGCCAGGCGGTCGATCAGCAGGGACTGGGTGGCCGGCTGATCGCTGGCGGCCAGCAGCCGGGCCGCGGCCAGCCGCTTGGCCGGGTCGTGCGAGGAGACCAGCACGCGCGCCTCAAGCCGCGCCAGGTCGGCGCGCAGGCCGGGGTCGGTCTCGGCCTTCTCGGCCTTCTGGATCAGCGTCAGATGGCCTTCGGTGGCCTCGTCGCGGAGCTCGGCGATGGCCTTGGCCCGCTCGCCGCGATCGGGCGAGAAGAGCTTGAGCGCGGCCAGCGCAGCCTCGAACTCGCCGCGCATGCGATTGGGGTTGACGACGTCCTCGGCGTCGTCGGGCAGGCTCGCGTCGGCGCCGCTCGCGGCGTCGGTGGTCCGGCCATCGTGAACGATGTACACCTTGCCGCCGGCCAGCTTGACCTCGTCGGCGAGCAGCGCCTGCAGGTAGGCCGCCAGCGCCGGGTCGGCGGCCGTGACCACCTCGTTCAGCGCCGCGATGCGCGCGTCGCTGTCGCCCTGCGCGATGCGCAGGGCCTGGTCGGGAGTGAGCGCCGAGGCCGCCCCCGCCAGGCCCAGGAGAAGCGCTCCGAAGAGCGCCCGCAGCTTCGGCATCGTCTACTTCTTGGCGATCACGGGCTCGTCGGGCTTGCCCTTGTTCTCGGGGATGTAGGGGCTCCAAGGCTGGGCCTTGATCGGGCCCGGCGTCTTCCAGACGACGTTGAACTGGCCGTCGGCGCGGACCTCGCCGATGAACACCGGCTTGTGCAGGTGGTGGTTCTTCGGGTCCATCTCGATCATGAAGCCGTCGGGCGCCTTGAACGTCTGGCCGGCCATCGCCTTGATGACCTTGTCGGTATCGGTGCTGCCGGCCTTCTTGACCGCCTGCGCCCACATGTGGATGCCGATCCAGCTCGCTTCCATCGGGTCGTTGGTCAGCGGCTTGTCCTTGTCGCCGGGGATGTTGTGCGCCTTGGCGTAGGCGCTCCATTCCTTGATGAAGGCGGCGTTGGTCGGGTTCTTGATCGACATGAAGTAGTTCCACGCCGCCAGGTGGCCGACCAGCGGCTTGGCATCGACGCCGCGCAGCTCTTCCTCGCCGACCGAGAACGCCACCACCGGCACGTCGGTGGCCTTCAGGCCCTGGTTGCCGAGCTCCTTGTAGAACGGCACGTTGCTGTCGCCGTTGATCGTCGAGACGACCGCCGTCTTCTTGCCTTCGCTGGCGAACTTCTTGATGTTGGCGATGATGCTCTGGTAGTCGGAGTGGCCGAACGGGGTGTACTCCTCCATGATGTCGGCGTCGGCGACGCCCTTGCTGTGCAGGAAGGCGCGCAGGATCTTGTTGGTGGTGCGCGGATAGACGTAGTCGGTGCCCAGCAGCACGAAGCGCTTGGCGCTGCCGCCGTCCTTGCTCATCAGGTACTCGACCGCCGGAATCGCCTGCTGGTTCGGCGCCGCGCCGGTGTAGAAGACGTTCTTGCTGAGCTCCTCGCCTTCGTACTGCACCGGGTAGAACAGCAGGCCGTTGAGTTCCTCGACGACCGGCAGCACGCTCTTGCGCGAGACGCTGGTCCAGCAGCCGAAGATCACCGCCACCTTGTCGGTGCTGATGAGCTGGCGCGTCTTCTCGGCGAACAGCGGCCAGTTCGACGCCGGATCGACGACCACCGGCTCGAGCTTCTTGCCCAGCAGGCCGCCCTTGGCGTTGATGTCGGCGATCGCCATCAGGATCGTGTCCTTGAGCACCGACTCGGAGATCGCCATCGTGCCCGACAGCGAGTGCAGCACGCCGACCTTGATCGTGTCGGCGGCATGGGCGGACGAGGCCAGGCCGAAGCCGGCCGCGGCCAGTGCGATGGCGGTGAGGGTCTTGCCGGCTTGGCGGCGGGTGGTCTGCATGGGGTGGGCTCCTGGGGTTGAAAGACGGTGACCGCAGGTTAGGGACGGTGGCGGTTTGCAGGAATACGCCGTCCGGCGTACTCGATCGACTTGCCGGACAACCGTCGGCTGCAGCGCAATCCAGCCGCAACGAGACCTCGAAGCAAATGGGGTCGGGCCCCTTGGCTGGGACCAGCCCGGTCCTGCGGACGCTCAGTCGGAAGCCCGACCGATGGGCCGGTCCGTGAACAGGGCCTTGCGGATGATCGCGTGGACACCCCAGTTGCCATCGACGACTTGCGTCACGCCGAAGTCGACCGCGACCGACATCAGCGAGATCGCCTCGTCTTCGCTCAGCCCCTTGGCGCTCATCAGGAAGCGCCGGGCCTTGCGGAACGCGTCGCGCATCGCGAGGTCGAGCGACGACTTCTCGTAGATCTCGCTGCGCGCCTTGGCGCCGAATTCGCGCAGGTAGTCCGGGTGGCTGAAGCCGTGCAGCACCCATTCGTCGGGCGTCTCGACGAGCGGGTAGTTGAGGTCGGCGTAGGGCTCGTCCTTCAGGTCTTCGGCCTTGTGCAGCACGATCTGGAACACGCCGGTCAGCGAGCATTCGATCGCGGTGCCGCAGAGCTCCGAGTCGCCCTGCGACGCATGCGGGTCGCCGACCGAGAGCAACCCGCCGTCGACGCCGACGCGCAGGTAGACGGTGGCGCCCTTGGCGACGCGCCAGTTGTCGATGTTGCCGCCGAAATAGGCCGGCGGGATCGAGTCGACGAGCCCGGTCTCGACCGGCGCCACCGCGATCACGCCGAAATGCGGCCGCGTCGGGATCCTCACGTTCTTCAGCACGCCATGGTTCTCGACGATGCTCGCGCGGTCGATCGGAACGCCGGGGTAGTCGATCGTCGGGTGCAACACGCCGTTCGGGTCGCGCTGCGGCGTCCAGCGGAAGTTGTAGACCGCATGCGCGCAGCCGCCGCCCTGGTTGCAGTCGATCTCGTAGATCGTCACGACCTCGCGCGGCTTCGGCTCGGTGAGCAACTCGTCGTAATGGAAGCCCCACCAGGCCGCGGCATTGCTGCCGAAGGTGCGGCCCTCGTACTTCGCGTTCGCCGACAGGCGCGGCAGCAGGTCGAGGATGCGCACCTCGAGCACGTCGCCGGGCCTCGCGTCGCGCACGTAGACCGGGCCGGTGCAAATGTGCACGCCGAAGCCCTCGCCGCTGCCGCGGCCGTAGATCGACGCGTCCACCGGGCCGGCGCCGCGGCGGTCGACGTTCTTCCGCTCGGCGGTCCAGTGGAACACGCTCTCGGCGCCGGAGTCGCCCTTGATCATCCGGTCGTGGTCGTCGTACGCATGCTGGGTCAGCGTCTCGATGGTGACGATGTCGCCCGAGTCCACCGTCAGCACCGGCGGTATCGCGCGGCTGAAGTAGCCCCAGTGGATGGTCTTGTCGTTGGCCGGCAGGTGATGGTGGCGGCCGGCACGGCGCTCGGCGGGCGGCGCGGGCGCCGCCTCGGGCGCCGCCGTTGGGCGCACCTCTGTCGGGTCGACCACCTCGGGCCCTGTCGGCGCCGCCGCGTCGTCGGTCGCTTCGCGGTAGCCCATCGGCCAGCCGCGCTGCAGCGTCTTGCGCAGCGTCTGCTGGCTCGCCTCGTTCGCCTGCTGGCGGTACTGGCGCGGCGAGACCTCGAACTGGTCGCGGAACGCGCGGCTGAAATGCGCCGAGTCGTTGAACCCCCAGCGGTAGCAGATGTCCGAGATCGACAGGTGGCCGTAGAGCCGGTTGCCGAGGTCGGCGCGGCAGCGCTCGAGCCGGCGCTGGCGCAGGTGGGCCGAGAAGGTCTGCCCGCTCGATTCGAACAGCTTCTGCAGCAGCCGCTCCGAGACGCGCTCGTGGCGGGCGATCGCAGCCAACGTCAGCTCCGGGTCGCTGAGGCTGGCCTCGATGCGCTGAAGCACGCGGCGCATCGTCGCGGCCTGCGACGCGCTCAACCCGGCCGACCCCGCCGGCCTCGCGCTGGCCAGGCTCGACGCGACGAACTCGGACAGCGTCAGCTCGATCGGCGCGATCTCGTCCTCGCCCAGCGTGTCGAACGAATCGGAGAGCGCGCTCAGCGTGCCGGCGAACATACGCCCCATGCCGGAGCGGCCCGACAGGCAGCCGACGTCGAGCGTGAGCGCCGCCGCGAGCCGCGGCTTGAGCGAGCGCCCCGGAATCTGCACCATGAACTGGCGGAAGTCGGAGCGGAACCTCAGCCCGGGCGCCGCCGCCGCGGAGCCGTAGACGATGTCGCCGGGCTGGATCTCGATCGTGCGCTCGCCGTCGACGAGCGTCGCGTCGCCGGCCATGTGCAGTGCGAGCCAGACGGCCTCGGCGTCGCCGCCGAGCCGGCCGAGGGTCTGCGCCGACGACGCGATGCGCATCAGCTCGACGCCGCGCGGCGTCTGGCCGGCCAGCAACGTGCCGTGCAGAGGCGCCGGCTCGGCGCCCGGGTCGGGTCTCAGGTGATGCCGGTGCAGCGTCTCGCGCCACGCGCCGGGGCGTTGCAGAGCCGGATACGACTCGGTCGTGAAATGCTCGAAGCGCAAGGTCAAGGTTCCACGAGGTGTTGCGCCAGATTCGCAAGACCCGTGCCACGGCGCGGCGCGCCGTGTCCCGACGCGCGCTCAACGGCCGGCGAAGACGTTCTTGCGGATCGAGCCGTGCACGCCCCAGTTCGCGTCGACGACCTGGGTCACGCCGAAGTCCGCCGCGACCGACATCAGCGCGATCGCCTCGTCCTCGCTCAGCCGGTGCACCGTCATCAGGAAGCGGCGCAGCTTGCGGAACGCGTCGCGCATCGCCTCGTCGAGGCTCGCATGCTGGGCGACCTCGGTCTGCGCGTTCGCACCCAGCTCGGCGAGGTAGTTCGGCATCGTGAAGCCGTAGACCGACCATTGCTCCGCCGTCTCGAGCAGCGGATGCGTCAGGCCCTCGAGCGGCGTGCCGCCGAGCTCGTCCTTCTTGTGCAGGATGAACTCGAAGTCGCCGGTGAGCGAGGTCTCGATCGCGGTGCCGCCGAGCTCGCTGTCGCCCTGCGCCGCGTGCGGGTCGCCGACCGAGAAGAACGCGCCCGCGACCGCCACCGGGTAGTACATGCGCGCGCCCTTGCCGATGCGCCAGTCGTCGATGTTGCCACCGGTGTAGCTGGGCGGGATCGAGCTGACGTAGTCCGACTCCGCCGGCGCCAGCCCCATGGTCCCGAAATGCAGCCGCGCCGGCACCTTGATGTCGTGCAGGATGTTCTCGCGCTTGCGCACGAGGCTGTGGTCGACCTTGACGCCGGGGTAGTCGATCGTCGCATGGACGATGCCGTCGGGGTCGGTCTGCGGCGTCCAGACATAGTTGTAGACGGCGCGCGCGAAAGGTTCGCCCGAGGTGTCGAGCTCGAAGATCGTGACCACCTCGCGCGGCTTGGGCTCCTCGATCAGGTCGCGGTAGTGGAAGCCCCATGAAGCGGCCACGTTCGAGCCGAAGCAGCGCCCGGCATGGCAGGCGCTGCAGCTCGGGCGCGGGCGCACCTCGAGGATCCGCACCTCGAGCACGTCGCCGGGTTCGGCGCCTTCGACGACGACCGGCCCGGTCAGCAGGTGCACGCCCAGGCCTTCGCCCGAGCCGCGCTCGAACGGGCCTTCGGTCGGCCCGGCACCGCGCCGCGCGACGGCCTTGTGCTCGCGCGTCCACCGGAACACGCTCTCGGCGCCGGGGTCGCCCTCGACCATGCGCTCGTGGTCGTCGTTCGCATGGTGGGTCAGCGTCTCGATCGTGGCCCGGTCGCCGGACTTGAGCGTCAGGCCCGGCGCGACCGCCTTGCTGAAGTAGCCCCAGTGGACGGTGGTGGGTGAGACGCGCAAGGTGTGATGCTTCATGGTCGGACCTCGGGGCGCGGCCTGCAGGCCGCAGCGGGACAGGTGGAGTTGTCGGAGTGACGGGGAAGGAGCGGACGGCGGAGCCGGGCACCGCCGCGCGGGGGAGCCTCGTTCATGTCGTGGCCTGCAGCGGGCTGTCCGCCCCCATCACGCTGAGGAAGCGGGCCGTCAGCGGATGGCGCGGCCGGGTGAGCACCTCGTGTGCCGGGCCGTCCTCGACGACCGAGCCGCCGCTGAGGAAGACGACGCGATCGGCCACCTCGTCGGCGAAGCGCAGCTGGTGGGTCGAGATGATCATCGTCAGCCCGTCCTCGACCGCCAGGCGCCGGATCACGTCCAGCACCTCGCTGACCAGTTCCGGATCCAGCGCCGAGGTCGGCTCGTCGAGCAGCAGCACGCTCGGGTTGGGCGCGAGCGCGCGCGCGATGGCGACGCGCTGCTGCTGGCCGCCGGACAGGTGGCGCGGCAGCGCGTCGGCGCGATGGCCGAGCCCGACCCGCTCGAGCAGCTGTCGCGCGCGCCGTTCGGCGTCGGCCGGCGCCAGGCCGTGCACCCAGCGCAGCGGCCCGGCGATGTTCTCGAGCGCGCTCAGGTGGCTGAACAGGTTGAACTGCTGGAACACCATGCCGACGCCGACGCTGGCGCGCTCGTTGGCCAGGTCGCGCGGGCTCATCAGCTGGCCGTCGGGCCGGTAGCCCAGGCGCCGCCCGCCGACGCGGATCTGGCCCGCGTCCCAACTCTCGAGGTGGTTGATGCATCGCAGCAGCGTGCTCTTGCCCGACCCGCTCGGGCCCAGCAGCGCGACGACTTCGCCGGTGCGGATCGTGAGGTCGAGCTCGTCGAGCACGACCTGATCGCCGTAGTTCTTGCACAGCCCGGTGATGCGCACCGCGACCTCTTGGCTGGCGAGGGCGGCGGCGCGCTGCTCCGGCGCCGGGGCCTTCGCGGCCGGCGGCGCGGCCGGCATGGCGGCACGGCGATCGATCGCCGGCGCTTCGGGCATCGCCGCCGTCTCGGCCGGCACCGGCTTCGCGGCGGGCTCGGCGCGCCGCCACGGCAGCCAGCTGGCGAAGCCGCGCCGGGCGGCCGGGCGGTCCAGATCGAGCGCGCGTTCGATGACGAGCTGGATCGCGCTGATCGCGCCGGTCAGGCCCAGGTAGATGAGCCCCGACGCGAAGAAGATCGAGAAGAAGTCGAAGGTCGACGACGCGAGCTGCGTGCTGCGCAGCGTCAGCTCCTCGAGCGCGATCACCGACGCCAGCGACGAGTTCTTCAGCGCGCTGACCGACTCGTTGCCGAGCGCCGGCACCATCGTGCGGATCGCCTGGGGCGCGATCACGCGTCGCATCAGCAGGCGCGGCGTCATGCCCAGCGCCTGGCCGGCGAGCACCTGCCCGCGGTCGACCCCGAGCACGCCCGAGCGCAGGATCTCGGCGATGAACGGTCCCTCGTTCGCCGCGAGCGCGAGGCCCGCCGCGCCCATCGCGCTCAGCTTGAGCCCGATGTGCGGGAGGGCGTCGTAGGCGAAGACCATCTGCAGGATCAGCGGCGTGCCGCGGAAGATCACCGTGTAGCCGCGGGCGATGGCCGCCAGCGGCGCGAAGCGGCTCAGCTGCATGCTGGCCAGGACCAGCCCCACCACCAGCCCGCCCGCCAGGCCGAGCCCGGTGACGGCGACCGTGAAGCCGATGCCCCGCAGCAGGTAGGGCAGGCCGAGATAGTGGAGGAACAGTTCCATCGACCTACTTCGCGACGATCAGCTTTGGGGTCTCGAGGTTCTCCTCGCCGAGCGACCACTTCTTCAGCAGCGTGGTCTGGATGCCGGCCTTCTGGATCGCGACCAGCGCCGCCATCACCGCGTCGCGGAACTCGGGCTTGCCCTTGGGCACCGCGATGCCCACCGAGTACGGCAGCGTCACGGCAGTGGCCTTCTCGAGCTTGTCGGGGTAGGCCTTGACCGCCTGGTCGACGGTGTTGACGTCGTTGACGTAGGTGTCGGCGCGGCCGGCCAGGATGGCCTGGATGCAGCTTGCGTTGTTGTCGTAGAGCTGGATCGACGCCTCGGGCTTGCCCGCTGCCTTGCAGGCCGGCGCCAGGTTCTGGATCAGCGGCACCTCGACATAGCCCGTGTTCTCGGCCGCCGCCGCGCCGCACATCGAGGTGTTGATGCCGGTGATCTTCTTCGGGTTGCCCTTGGCGACGAGCACGCCGTCGAACACCTTCGAGTAGGTGATGAAGTCGGCCGCCTTGGCGCGCTCCTCGGTCGCGTAGATGTCCGAGATCACGATGTCGGCCTGCCCGCTCTGCAGCGTGGTGAGCAGGGCCGCGAAGGTCACCGGCTTGTAGCTCATCTTGGCGCCCAGGCAGCTGGCGATCGTCTCGCCCAGGTCGATGTCGAAGCCGATGTACTGGCTCGGGTCGTTCGGGTCGAGCGCCTCGTAGCCCGGCGTGTGCGGGTTGATCGCGTTGACGAATGTCTTGCCCTTGAACTGCGGGTACTTGGCCTGCAGCGCCTGGCACGACGCCGGTGCCGCGGGGGCGGCGGCGCGGGCCTGCCCTGACAAGGCCAGTGCCGCCAGGCAGGCGCCGGCGACGAGGGCCGGGCGCCGGCGCGCGACGAAGCCGCCGCGGGTCGAGACGCCTTGCCCAGGATCCGAGAGATGGGTACGCATGAAGAAGCTCCTTAGCGGCTGATGACCAAGGCGCACACCACGCACGTCTTGTTGCATCGCACAAGAGTCAGCTTAGGGAAAAGCACCCGTGCTGACTTGTCTGAAACCGCACGACTGCTTGCAGCACCGCGCATGCCAGGGTGGAGACGTTGTCAGACGTGATCGGCAGCGGGCGCGACCGCGCCTCGGACGGGCGTCCGATGCATGGGCCGCCGGCCTTGCCGACCGGCCACTGCGAAGCGCCTCAGCTGCGCGCGCTGGCGGCGTCGCGGCGTGCGACGAGGTCGATCTCGATGCGCGCGCCCTTGGCCAGACCGGTGACGCCGACGCAGGTGCGTGCCGGGCGCCGGCCGGGTGCGAAGTAGCCGGCGTAGACGGCGTTCATCGCGTCGTAGTCCGCGTCGAAATGCGTCAGGTAGATGCGCACCGACAGCACGTTGCCGAAGCCGAGGCCGCAGCCGACCAGCACCGTCTCGAGGTTCTTCAGCACCTGGCGCGTCTGCGCCTCGATGCCCTCCGGGTAAGCCGAGTCCGGCGACGTGCCGACGAACGGCATCTGCCCGGTAACGAAGACCCATCCATCGTCTTCGACGGCATGGCTGAAAGGCGCGACCGGATCCGGTGCCCCGGCAATCATGTGGAAAAGCGCTGACATCGTCACGTCTCCTCAGGTCACGCGGTTGAGCTCACGCACCCGCTGCATCGCCACCGCCGCCGCCGCGGTGCGCGTCTCGACACCCAGCTTCTCGTAGACCCGCTCGAGGTGCTTCTTGACCGTCGCCGGGCTGCTGCCCAGGATGTCGCCGATGTCGCGGTTGGTCTTGCCCTTGACGACCCAGTACAGCACCTCGCTCTCGCGCAGCGTGAGGCGCAAGGCCTGCATCGTGGCCTCGACGGTGGCGGCGTCGCTGACCTCGCGCAGCACCACCAGCCAGTCGTCGTCGACGGTGCGGCCCTGCAGCGTGCACACCAGCTGGCGCGCGTCGCGCGCGCTGGCCAGGGGCCGCACGTCGCGCCCCTGGGCGGCCTGCTGCAGCCATTGCTGCAGCGCGGCCGGCACTTCGTCGGGTGCGGCGCCGAAGTAGCCCGGCAGCCAGCGCCGGGCCAGCGGCGTCTGCCACACCAGGCGCGCGCCGCCGGCCTGCAGGCGCACGGCGATGGTGGCGTGGCCGAAGGCGTCGAGCGCGTTGCGCGCCTGGCGCGCCTGGCGTGCCGCCTGCCGGTGTGCGGCCATGCGCGCGAGCACCTCGGGCGGGCGGATCGGCTTGGTCACGTAGTCGACGCCGCCGGCCTCGAAGGCGGCCAGCACATGCTCGGTGTCGGTCAGGCCGGTCATGAAGATGATCGGGATGTGCGCCGTCTCGGGCCCGGCCTTCAGCCGCCGCGCGACCTCGAAGCCATCGATGCCGGGCATCACGGCGTCGAGCAGCACGATGTCGGGGTCGGCCTGCGCCGCGCGTTGCAGCGCGCTGGCGCCATCGGTGGCCACCAGCACGGTGTAGCCGGCGGCGTCGAGTGCGTCGTGCAGCAGGGCCAGGTTGTCGGGCACGTCGTCGACGATGAGCACGACGCCGGCCGAGCGAGCGCGGTCAGGCAAGGTGGGATTTGGCGATTGCATCCTGGATCAACGGTGTCATGCGGTCGAACTGGAACGACTGCGCCAGCGCGCGCAGCGGGGCGAGCCAGGCGGCGCAGTCGGGGCGCTCGCGCTCGATCTGCTCGAGCAGGCGCTGGACGCCGCGCGGGTAGCCGAGATCGACCACCTCGCGCAAGGCCAGCAGCTGTTCGCGCGCCGGCGCCGGGGCATCGGGCGGCACCAGCGCCGCGACGGCGGGCGCGACGGGCACCGCGAAGGCCTGCCACTGCAGCGCCAGCCGCGCGCCCAGCCAGTCGAGCAGCTCGTCCAGGCGCACGGGCTTGGTGATGAAGTCGGCCGGCAGGATGCCGACGTCGTTGTCCAGGCCCTTGTCGAAGGCGTTGGCCGAGACGATCGCCACCGGCGCGTCGCTCAGGCGCCGGCGGCGCAGCGACCGGATCGTCTCCCAGCCGTCGATGCCGGGCATCGCCAGGTCCATCAGGATCGCGTCGACCGCGGTGGCCTGCGCCTCGTGCAGCAGCGCCAGCGCAGCCTGCCCCGACCCGGCCTGCAGCACCTCGAAGCCCAGCGCCTGCAACCGCTGCGCGAGCAGGGTGCGGTCGACCTCCTCGTTGTCGACCACCAGCACGCGGCGGCGCGGGCCGGCATAGCCTGCGCGCGGCGGCGCGGGCAGCGGCGCGCGGCCGCCCTGCAACCCGGTCAGGAACAGGCGGATGCGGAACAGCGTGCCGCCCGGCGTGCCGCCCTGGGCGACGCGGGAAGAAACCGTCATCTCGCCGCCCATCAGGTCGGTGAGCATCTTGGCGATCGTCAGCCCCAGGCCGGTGCCGCCGGCGGCGCTGGACGGCCCGACGCCGGCGGCATGCGCGCCGCGCGAGAAGGGCTCGAAGATGCGCTCGATGTCGGCGGGCGCGATGCCGGGCCCGGTGTCCTCGATCTCGAACACCGCCATCTCGAGCACATGGGCGGCACGGAAGCTCACCCGCCCGGTCTGCGTGAACTTGACCGCGTTGCCCAGCACGTTGATGAGGATCTGCGTCAGCCGCCGCTCGTCGGCGCGGACGAGCAGCGGCGCGCCGGCGATGTCGTGCTCGAAGCGCAGGCCCTTGGACAGCGCCTGCAGCTCGAACAGCTGCACGATCTGCTGCAGGCTCTCGCGCAGCCGCATCGGCCGCGGGTCGAGGGCGAGCTTGCCGCCCTCGATGCGCGCGATGTCCAGCGTGCCTTCGATCAGCCCCAGCAGATGCTCGCCGCCGCGGCGGATCACGCCCACCGCCTGCTTGCGGTGCAGCGGCATCGTCGGGTCCTCGTCGAGCAGCTGCGCGTAGCCCAGGATGCTGTTCAGCGGCGTTCGCAGCTCGTGGCTGACGGCCGAGATGTAGCGCGTCTTGGCCTGGTTGGCGGCGTCCGCGGCGCGCTTGGCGGTCTGCAAGGCTTCGTCGGTACGGCGGTGCGAGTCGATCTCGCGCACCAGCGCCTCGGTCTGGCGGTTGGATTCTTCCTGCGCCACCCGGCGGCTGATCTGGGTCAGCACCAGCCACCAGCCGATCACGCCCGCCACCAGCAGCAAGGCGCAGTAGGCCTTGACGAACGACGCCTTGAGCGCCGGCGCGAACTGGAGCGCGTCGTCGCCCAGCGGCCGCAGCTCGGCGTGGTAGAGCACCGCCATCAAGCCGGCCAGCGCAGGGGCCACGACCGCCATCAGGAGCAGGTAGCGGGCCAGTCCGGTGTCGAGCTGCGGCCAGATGGCGCGCGGCGTGAGGCGGCGCAGCAGCGCGCCCAGCTGCACCGCGGCGCGCGCCGGCGCCGGCTTGCACAGGTCGTGGCAGCGCGCGTCCAGCGAACAGCACAGCGAGCAGATCGGGCCGCCGTAGGCCGGGCAACGCGCCATGTCCTCGCCTTCGTACGCCCGCTCGCAGATCACGCAGTGGTGCAGCTTCTTCGCGCCCGGACAGGCCCCGGCGGCGTGGTCGGCGCCGGCGGCGCGCGCGATGTAGTAGCGCCCCTGCGTGGCCCAGGCGATCAGCGGCGCGGCGACGAAGGCCACCGCCATCGCGATCAGCGCCGAGAAGGCCTGCGCCAGCGCGCCGAACAGGCCGACGTAGGCCAGCATCGAGAGCAGCGAGGCCGCGCCCATCGCACCGACGCCCACCGGATTGACGTCGTAGAGATGCGCGCGCTTGAACTCGATGCCCCGCGGGCTCAGGCCCAGCGGCTTGTTGACGACCAGGTCGGCGACCACCGCCATGATCCAGCTGATCGCGATGTTGCTGAACAGGCCGAGCACGTTGCCGATGGCCTTGAAGACCTCGAGCTCCATCAGCATCAGCGCGATCAGCGTGTTGAACACGACCCAGACCACGCGCCCCGGGTGGCTGTGGGTGACGCGGGCGAAGAAGTTGCTCCAGGCCAGCGAGCCGGCATAGGCGTTGGTGACGTTGATCTTCAGCTGCGAGACGATCACCAGCGCCGCGGTGGCCGCCACCGCCCAGCCATAGCGCGGGAACACGAGCTCGTAGCCGGCCAGGTACATCTGGTTCGGATCGACGGCGCGGTCGGCCGGCACCGACAGGCTCAGCGCGAGATAGGCCAGCAGGGCGCCGCCGAACATCTTGACCACGCCGGGCACGACCCAGCCCGGCCCGCCGAGCAGCACGCCCAGCCACCAGCGGCCGCGGTTGGCCGCCGTCTTCTCGGGCATGAAGCGCAGGTAGTCGGCCTGCTCGCCCATCTGCGTGATCAGCGCGATGCCCACCGTCAGCGCGCCGCCGAACAGCAGCGGGTCGAAGGCGCCGCCGCGGCCGCCCTGCCCCGCATAGCCGCGCAGATCGGCGATCAGCGTCGGATGGGCGCGGAAGACATAGACATAGGGCACGACCAGCATCAGCAGCCACAGCGGCTGGGTCCAGACCTGCAACTGGCTGATCGCGGTGACGCCGTGGGTGACCAGCGGGATCACGACCAGCGCGCAGATCAGGTAGCCCCAGGCGGGCGGAATGTCGAACGCCAGTTCGAGCGCGTAGGCCATGATCGCCGCCTCGAGGGCGAAGAAGATGAAGGTGAAGCTGGCGTAGATGAGGCTGGTGATCGTGCTGCCGATGTAGCCGAAGCCGGCGCCGCGCGTGAGCAGGTCCATGTCCAGGCCGTGGCGCGCGGCGTAGATGCTGATCGGCAGCCCGGCGGCGAAGATGATCAAGGCGGTGGCCAGGATCGCCAGCGCGGCGTTGATGAAGCCGTACTGGAGCAGCAGGGTGCCGCCCAGCGCCTCGAGCACCAGGAACGACGCCGCGCCGCCGAGCGCGGTGTTGGCGACCCGCCATTCGCTCCACTTGCGGAAGGCGCGCGGCGTGAAGCGCAGCGCATAGTCTTCCAGCGTTTCGCTTGCGACCCAGGCGTTGTAGTCGCGCCGCACCTTGATCACGCGCTGCTGCGGCGCGGGGGCGGCGGGTTCGGGGCGGGCGACGGCGGCATCCATGTCGCAGCCGGCGTATGCAGTTTGCGCGCCACCCTCGCGACGCAGCGACGCCGGCGCCCCACGGTTACCATGCTGGCACCCATCCTGCTCACGCCATTCCCATGGACCTGACCCCGCGCGAAAAGGACAAGCTGCTCGTCTTCACCGCCGCCCTGCTCGCCGAGCGGCGCAAGGCGCGTGGCCTCAAGCTCAACGTGCCCGAGGCGATCGCGCTGATCAGCGCCGCGATCATGGAAGGCGCGCGCGACGGCAAGACCGTGGCCCAGCTGATGGGCGAAGGCAAGACCGTGCTCGGCCGCGACGACGTGATGGACGGCGTGCCCGAGATCGTCAGCGAGATCCAGGTCGAGGCGACCTTCCCCGACGGCACCAAGTTGGTGACGGTGCACCAACCCATTGCGTAAGGCGGCGTGATGATCCCTGGCGAACTGCTGATCGACGACGGCGCGCACGAACTCAACCCGGGCCGTCCGACGCTGACCCTGGTCGTGGCCAATACCGGCGACCGCCCGATCCAGGTCGGCTCGCATTACCACTTCGCCGAGACCAACGCCGCCCTGCATTTCGACCGCCAGGCCGCCAGGGGCATGCGGCTGAACATCGCCAGCGGCACCGCGGTGCGCTTCGAACCCGGCCAGCAGCGCACGGTGGAGCTGGTCACCTACGCCGGCAGGCGCCAGGTCTGGGGCTTCCGCGGCCTGACGATGGGAGGCGTGTGATGGCGACCATCGGAAGACGCGCCTACGCCGAGATGTTCGGCCCCACCGTCGGCGACCGCGTTCGGCTGGCCGACACGGGGCTGATCATCGAGGTCGAAAGGGACTACACGCTCAACGCGGGCGGCTACGGCGAGGAGGTCAAGTTCGGCGGCGGCAAGACCATCCGCGACGGCATGGGCCAGAGCCAGGTCGTCAACGGCCCCGGTCACCACGAGGCCTGCGACTGCGTGATCACGAACGCGCTGATCGTCGACCACTGGGGCATCGTCAAGGCCGACATCGGGCTGAAGGGCAGCCGCATCGCGGCGATCGGCAAGGCCGGCAACCCCGACGTGCAGCCGGGGGTGGACATCGTCATCGGCCCGGGCACCGAGATCATCGCCGGCGAGGGGATGATCGTCACCGCCGGCGGCATCGACGGCCACATCCACTTCATCTGCCCGCAGCAGATCGAAGAGGCGCTGACGAGCGGCATCACGACGATGCTCGGCGGCGGCACCGGCCCGGCCACCGGCACCTTCGCGACGACCTGCACGCCGGGGCCGGAGAACATCCACCGCATGCTGCAGGCGGCCGAGGCCTTCCCGATGAACCTGGGTTTCATGGGCAAGGGCAACTCGAGCCGGCCCGAGGCCCTGAGCCAGCAGATCGCCGCCGGCGCGATCGGCCTGAAGCTGCACGAGGACTGGGGCACGACGCCGGCGGCGATCGACAACTGCCTGACGATGGCCGAGGTCACCGACACCCAGGTCTCGATCCACAGCGACACCCTCAACGAGAGCGGCTTCGTCGAGGACACGATCGCCGCGACCAAGGGCCGCACGCTGTGCGCCTTCCACACCGAAGGCGCCGGCGGCGGCCATGCGCCCGACATCCTGAAGGTCGTCGGCGAGGCCAATTTCCTGCCCAGCAGCACGAATCCGACGATGCCCTACACCGCGAACACGGTCGACGAGCACCTGGACATGCTGATGGTCTGCCACCACCTCGACCCGAGCATCGCCGAGGACCTGGCCTTCGCCGAGAGCCGGATCCGGCGCGAGACGATCGCCGCCGAGGACGTGCTGCACGACCTGGGCGCGATCAGCATGATGAGCAGCGACAGCCAGGCCATGGGCCGCGTCGGCGAGGTCATCATCCGCACCTGGCAGACGGCGCACAAGATGAAGGGCCAGCGCGGCACGCTGCCCGAGGACAGCGCCAGGAACGACAACTTCCGCGTCAAGCGCTACATCGCCAAGTACACGATCAACCCGGCCATCGCCAACGGCATCGGCCACGAGGTCGGCAGCATCGAGGTCGGCAAATGGGCCGATCTCGTGCTCTGGCGGCCGGCCTTCTTCGGCGTCAAGCCGAGCCTGATCCTGAAGGGCGGGTTCATCGCCGCGGCGCTGATGGGCGACGCCAACGCCTCGATTCCGACGCCGCAGCCGGTGCATTACCGGGCCATGTTCGGCAGCTACGGCCGCCTGCTGGCGGCGACCTCGCTGACCTTCGTCAGCCACAGCGCGCTCGACGCCGACCTCGGCGACGAACTGGGCCTGCACAAGCGGCTGGCGGCGGTGCGCGGTTGCCGCAAGGTCAGCAAGGCCGACATGATCCACAACGCCTACCTGCCGGCGATGGAGATCGACGCCCAGACCTACCGCGTGCGCGCCGACGGCCAGTTGCTGACCTGCGATCCGGCCACCGTGCTGCCGCTGGCGCAGAAGTACTTCCTCTTCTGACAGGCCCGCCACCATGCTCACCGTCAACAAGCTGATGCCGCAGGGCCGGGGGCTGGCCGCCGTTCTGCTGAAGCGCGCGGCCAGCGTCGCGCTCGACTGGGACCGCCGCTGCAAGAGCCGCTTCGACGCCACCGATTCGGCCGGTCGCGTGCTCGGGGTCTTCCTGCCGCGCGGCACCGTCGTGCGCGGCGGCGACGTGCTGGTGGCCGACGACGGCTCGCTCGTCGTCGTCGAGGCCGCGCCGCAGCCGGTGCTGGTGGTCCGGCCCTGCCCCGAGCATGGCGCGCCGGGCGACCTGGCACGCGCCGCCTACCATCTGGGCAACCGCCACGTGGCCAGTGGAAGTCCAGGCCGACCGCCTGCAGATCGAGCCCGACCATGTGCTGGCCGAGATGCTGCGGCGCATGCACCTGATCGTCAGCGAAGAACGCGCGCCGTTCGAGCCCGAGGGCGGCGCGTACCAGCAGGGCGGCGTGCAGGGCCACGTCGCGCACGACCATGGACCCGATCACGGGCATGGTCACGACCACGGTCACGGGCATGGCCACGACCACTGAATGAACCTGCCCCCGGCCACGCTGCTGCAACTGCTGTGGCTGGCCTCGCCGGCGCTGCCGGTGGGCGGTTTCAGCTACTCCGAAGGGCTGGAGTCGGCGGTCGAGGCCGGCCGCGTCGGCAACGAGGCGCAGGCCGGCGAATGGCTGCTGGCCCAGCTGCAACTGGGCCTGGCACGCGCCGACCTGCCGGCACTGGCCCAGGCCTGTCTCGCCTGGCAGGACCATGATGCGGCGCGGGTGGCGCAGCTCAACGACTGGCTGCGCTGCACGCGCGAGACCGCCGAGCTGCGCGCGCAGGCCGAGCAGACGGGCCGCTCGCTGCTCGAATGGCTGCGCCACGGCCCGCAGGCCGCGGACCCGCGCGTGACCCTGCTGGCCGCTCTGCAGCCCGCGCCGCTGTGGCCGACTTCGTTCGCCCTGGCCGCCACGCTCGCCGGTGCGGCGCCGCGCGAGGCCCTGCTGGCCTTCGCCTGGGGCTGGGCCGAGAACATGGCGCAGGCGGCGATGAAGGCGGTGCCGCTGGGCCAGGCGGCCGCGCAGCGCATGCTCACGCGCCTGGCCGCGGCGATCCCCGAGGCGGTCGAGCTGGCGCTCGCGCTGCCCGACGACGAACGCCAGGCCTTCACGCCGATGCTGGCGATCGTCAGCGCGCAGCACGAGACGCAGTATTCGCGGCTGTTCAGGTCCTGAGCCCTCGCCGCGGGCGGCGGCTTGCACGCTTCGTGCATCATGACCGCCATGAACACGAACGCGCTGCACCGCATCCCGGGCCGGACCAAGAAGCTGCCGCCGCTGCGCGTGGGCGTGGGCGGGCCGGTGGGTTCGGGCAAGACCACGCTGGTCGAGATGCTGTGCAAGACGATGCGCGATCGCTGGGACCTGGTCGTCGTCACCAACGACATCTACACCAAGGAAGACCAGCGCCTGCTCACCGTGGCCGGTGCGCTCGAACCGGAGCGCATCGTCGGCGTCGAGACCGGCGGCTGCCCGCACACGGCGATCCGCGAGGACGCCTCGATCAACCTCGAGGCGGTGGACCGCATGCTGGAGAAGTTTCCCGACGCCGACATCGTCTTCATCGAGTCCGGCGGCGACAACCTCGCAGCCACCTTCAGCCCCGAGCTGAGCGACCTGACGATCTACGTCATCGACGTCGCCGCCGGCGAGAAGATCCCGCGCAAGGGCGGGCCCGGCATCACCAAGAGCGACCTGCTGGTGATCAACAAGACCGACCTCGCGCCCCATGTCGGCGCGAGCCTGGCGGTGATGGAGGCCGACACGCAGCGCATGCGGCCCGACCATGCCGGGTCGCGGCCCTACGTGATGACCAACCTGCGCACGCGCGAAGGGCTGGACCAGGTCGTGCGCTTCATCGAGACGCGGGGCCTGCTCGGCGCTTGAAGCGCCGCGGCCGACCTCGTCGCGCCAGCCGAGCGCCGGGCTTGTGCGGCTGCGGCTTCAGCGGCGCCAGGCCATCGCCTCGCCCATCCGGATGGCCCCGCCCGGCGCCCACGCCGGATTGAAGCGCAGCGGCCCGCGCGGCCACAACAGCACGACGGTCGAGCCGAGCAGGAAGCGACCCATCTCCTGGCCCTGCTTCAGCACGATCTGCTGGTCGTGGTAGTCCCAGTCGCGCAGGCGACCCGGCCGCGGTGGGTTGACGACGCCGTGCCACTGCGTGGCCATGCTGCCGACGATGGTCGCGCCCACCAGCACCAGCACCCAGGGTCCGTCTGCGCCGTCGAACGAGCAGACGACGCGCTCGTTGCGCGCGAACAGCCCCGGCACCCCGCGCACCGTTGCCGGGTTGACCGAGAACAGCGTGCCGGGCACATGGATCATGCGCAGCAGCCGGCCGGCCGCGGGCATGTGGATGCGGTGGTAATCGCGCGGGCTGAGGTACAGGGTGGCGAAATGTCCGTCACGGAACCGCGCTGCCAGCGAGGCGTCGCCGCCGAGCAATGCGGTGGCGCTGTACGCGTGGCCCTTGGCCTGGAAGATGCGCTCGCCGGTGATGGCGCCGAACTGGCTGATCGCGCCGTCGACCGGGCACACCAGGTCGGCATCGGCCAGCGGCCGCACACCGGGCTTGAGCGCGCGGGTGAAGAAATCGTTGAAGCTGCGGTAGGCCGCGATGTCGGGCTCGGCGGCCTCGGCCATGTCGACGCCGTAGCGGGCGACGAACCAGCGGATCAGTGCCGTGCTCATCGCCCCGGCCTGGGCACCGGCCACCCGGCCGGCCAGTCGCGTCAGGGCGGCGCGGACCGGCGTGGTCGGGCTGGCGGGGGCGCTCATGCGGGGGTCCCTGTCGGCGGCCTGTCGAACGCCGGCGGCTCGATGTCGCGGGAAGGATGCCAAACCACCTGGCCGTCGCGTTCGGTCACCGCGATGCTCGTCAGCCGGCCCCGCCCGCAGGGCCCGCCGACGCAGCGGCCGTCGGCCGGTTCGTAGGTGGCACCGTGGATCGAGCACAGGATCCAGCGCTTCTCGGTATCCAGGAACTCACCCGGCTGCCAGTCCATCTCGGTGGGCACATGGGCGCAGCGGTTGACGTAGGCGCGCACGATACCGTCGAAGCGCAGCGCGAACGCGCGCGCCGGCTGGCCGTACAGCAGCACGTCCCAGCCCCAGGCCCGGCCGCGCTCGACCAGCGCGCGCGACGGGCACAGCGGCTCGCCCGGACTATCGTTCAACGCCGGCACCGCGGGCATAACGCTTGCCGCGCCTCAGCCATGGGCCAGCAGCCAGTCGTGCAGTTCGCGCGTGCTGTGGGCGACGAACAGCGGTGCATGGGCGTCGAAGGCCTCGCGCTCGTGCGCACCGTAGCTCACCGCCAGGCGCGGCGTGCCGGCGTTGGAAGCCAGCAGCAGGTCGTGCGTGGTGTCGCCGATCATCAGCGTGCGTTCGGGCGCGACGCCGAACTCGCGCATCAGCTGCTGCAGCATCAGCGGGTTGGGCTTGCTCGCGGTCTCGTCGGCGGTGCGGGTGGCGTCGAACATGCCCTGCAGCTGCGAATGCGCCAGCGCATCGTCGAGGCCGCGCCGGTTCTTGCCGGTGGCCACCGCCAGCAGGTGCTGGCGCGCGCGCAGGGCCTGCAGCATCTCCAGCGTGCCCGGGAACAGCACCAGCTGGTCCTGGCTGGCCCAGTAATGGTGGCGGTAGCGCTGGCCGAGTTCGGGGTAGCGCTCGGGCGGCAGCCCGGGCGCAGCGTGCTGCAGCGCGTCGTGCAGGCCCAGGCCGATGACGTAGGCCGCGGCCCCGTCGCTGGGCACCGCCGCGCCGATGTCGCGGCAGGCGGCCTGGATGCAGCGCACGATCAGCGTCGTGCTGTCGAACAGGGTGCCGTCCCAGTCGAAGACGATGAGGTCGAAGCGGCGTTGGCTCATGGTCGCAGCAGTCTGTCGCAGTCGGCCGGCAGCGGCGCGACGAGGGTGATGCGCTCGCCGCTGGCCGGATGGTCGAAGGCCAGCTCGCGCGCGTGCAGGAACATGCGGCCGAAGCCGCTCTCGCGCGCCAGCGCCTTGTTGCGCGCGAAGTCGCCGTACTTCGGGTCGCCGACGATGGGGTGCCCGCTGTGCGCGAGGTGGACGCGGATCTGGTGCGTGCGGCCGGTCTTGATCGTCACGTCCAGCAGCGTGAAGTCGGCGAAGCGCCGGACCACCTTGACCAACGTGATCGAGCGCCGCCCGTCGGCATGGTCGGCCGCGACCACGCGCACGTTGCGCTCGCCGGCGCCGTCGCTGGCCTTGTGCAACGGCAGGTCGATGACCTTGAGCTTGTCGGGCCAGGCGCCGAACACCAGCGCGGCGTAGGTCTTGGTGGTCTCGCGGCTGCGGAACTGGTCCTGCAGCGCCGTCAGTGCGCTGCGCTTCTTGGCCAGCAGCAGCACGCCCGAGGTCTCGCGGTCGAGCCGGTGCACCAGTTCCAGGAAGCGCGCCTGCGGCCGCGAACGGCGCAGCTGCTCGATGACGCCGAAGCTCACCCCGCTGCCGCCGTGCACGGCCACGCCGGCCGGCTTGTCGATCGCCAGCAGATGCTCGTCCTCGAGCAGCACGGCGAACTCGCGCGCCGGCGCCGGCGGCACCGCCGACTTGTCGGGCAGGCGCAGCGGCGGCAGGCGGATGTCGTCGCCGCCGGCCACGCGCGTGTCGGCACCGGCACGGCCCTTGTTGACGCGCACCTCGCCCGATCGGATGACGCGATAGACATGCGTCTTGGGCACGCCCTTGAGAATGCGCAGCAGGTAGTTGTCCAGTCGCTGGCCGGCCGATTCGGCATCCACCGTCAGATGGCGCACCGCGGCGGCCGCCGGTGGCGCCTCGGCCGGGCCGGCGGCCGCCGCTTTGGGCCCTATAATCCGCCGTTCCACGTTTGTGCCGTAAGTGCTTGATTCATGGGAGTTTACCCGGGCAATTCCGGCGATGACGTGGGCCGCCTTGCACGAACATCGTGCGGGCAAAGAGTGATGCAACGCCTGCAGCTGCGGCTCGGGCCGGGGACCCCAAGTGACCCGGCAGGTCTGGAGCAGCAGGCGGCAGAGAGTCGCAACAAGAACCCGGCCCCTTCGTGACCTTCGACGAGGGGCAAACGTGAATCCAATGGCACGAGACAGCCCCATCGCCGTCTCGTGCCCCGCGCCCGGCGCGCTCGCAGCAGCCATGTCGTCCCCGTCTTCCGCCACCACCCTCGCACGCGAAACAGCGCCCCGGCCCGATGCCGGCGCCGCAATCGCGGGGGCTTCGCCGCGCGTTCCGCGGCGATCGGCGCAGGCGCCGACCGCTGCCGCGCAGCATGCCGGCACGCACGCGCCAACGCTGCGCCGCTGACCGCCTCGGCGGTCGAACGCAGTCCAGGGCATTTCGCGACGACGGTTCCCCCGCGCTTCTCGTGCATCGATGTGAAGGAGGGCGCGCCCGCTGACGGCGGACGCGCCGGACCGCAACAAGCGGGCCCGAGAGGTCCCGCGTCGGAGTGCACATGAAACGCATGCTGATCAACGCCACGCAGCCCGAAGAGCGGCGCCTGGCGATCGTCGATGGCCAGAAACTGCTCGACTTCGAGACCGAGATCGAAGGGCGCGAACAGCGCAAGGGCAACATCTACAAGGCCGTCATCACCCGCGTCGAGCCCAGCCTCGAGGCCTGCTTCGTCGATTACGGCGAGGAGCGCCACGGCTTCCTGCCGTTCAAGGAAATCTCGAAGAACTACTTCCGCGAAGGCGCGGACGTGAAGAACGCGCGCATCCAGGACGTGGTGCGCGAAGGCGACAACCTGCTGGTGCAGGTCGAGAAGGAAGAGCGCGGCAACAAGGGCGCGGCGCTGACGACCTTCGTGAGTCTCGCCGGCCGCTACCTGGTGCTGATGCCCAACAACCCGCGCGGCGGCGGCGTCAGCCGGCGCATCGAGGGCGAGGACCGCGAGGAGCTGAAGGACAACCTCGAGCAGCTCGAATACCCCAAGGGCATGAGCCTGATCGCGCGCACCGCAGGCATCGGCCGCAGCGCCGCCGAGCTGCAGTGGGACCTGAACTACATGCTCAAGCTGTGGACCGCGATCGACGGTGCAGCTTCGGCGGCCAAGGGCGCGTTCCTGATCTACCAGGAGAGCTCGCTGGTGATCCGCGCGATCCGCGACTACTTCACCGCCGACATCGGCGAGATCCTGATCGATACCGACGACATCTTCGAGCAGGCGCAGCAGTTCATGAACCACGTGATGCCGGAAACGGCCAATCGCGTGAAGCGCTACCGCGACGACGCGGCGCTGTTCAGCCGCTTCCAGATCGAGCACCAGATCGAGACCGCGTTCAGCCGCACCGTGAACCTGCCCAGCGGCGGTGCGATCGTGATCGACCACACCGAGGCGCTGGTCAGCGTCGACGTCAACTCGGCGCGCGCCACCCGCGGCAGCGACATCGAGGAGACGGCCACCCGCACCAACCTCGAGGCCGCCGACGAGATCGCGCGCCAGATGCGGCTGCGCGACCTCGGCGGGCTGATCGTCGTCGACTTCATCGACATGGAAGAGAGCAAGAACCGGCGCGAGGTCGAGACCCGGCTGCGCGACGCGCTGCGCTTCGACCGCGCGCGGGTGCAGTTCAGCTCGATCAGCAAGTTCGGCCTGCTGGAGCTATCGCGCCAGCGCCTGCGCCCGGCGCTGAGCGAGGGCAACCACATCACCTGCCCGCGCTGCAACGGCACCGGCCACATCCGCGACACCGAGAGCTCGGCGCTGCAGATCCTGCGCATCATCCAGGAGGAGGCGCTGAAGGAGAACACCGCCGCCGTCCATGTGCAGGTGCCGGTCGAGGTGACGAGCTTCCTGCTCAACGAGAAGCGCACCGAGATCACCAAGATCGAGGTCAAGCAGCGCGTGACCGTGCTGCTGGTGCCCAACAAGCACCTGGAGACGCCGAACTACAAGCTCGAGCGCCTGCGCCACGATGACCCGCGCCTGGAGAACCTGCAGGCCAGCTACACGATGATCGAGGAGCCGGAGGACGAGGTCGGCATCACCCGGCGCGAGAAGGCCAAGCCCAAGCAGGAGCCGGTGATCAAGGGCGTGCTGCCGGACCAGCCGGCACCGCCGGCACGCCCTGCGGCAGCACCCGCACCCGCACCGGCACCGGTCGCCGCCGCGCCGGCGGCACCAGCGCCGGTGGCAGCGCCTGCGGCACCCGCGGGCAGTGGCTTCTTCGGCTGGATCACGCGCCTGTTCGCCGGATCGCCGGCGCCCGCACCGGCGCCGGCAGCTGCGCCGACCGTGGCCCCGGCCGCGCCGGCACCCGAGAAGCGCGGCGATGGCCGCCGCGGTGGGCGCGGCGGCGAGCGGGGCGGCGAGCGCGCCGACCGCGGCCAGCGCGGCGGTCGTGATCGCGACGGCCGCGAAGGTCGTGAGCCACGTGAAGCGCGCGAACCCCGCAGCGGACGCGACAGCCGCGGCCCGCGCCCGGAAGCTGCAGCCGGCGTCGTCGATGCCGGAGCCGCCGCACCCCGTGAAGAGCAAGGCGGCCGTGGCGACAACCGTCGCGGCCCGCGGCCCGAGCGCAACGGCGCTGCGCGCACCGAGGCAGCAGCCGCCGGCACGCAACAGGCCTTCGTCGACACGGCGGAGGGCGCCGAGATGCCGGCGGCCGACGCCGAACGCGACGGCCGCCGCCGCCGCCGTCGCGGTGGCCGCGACCGTGGCGAAGGGCGCACCGAGGAAGGCCTGCCGCGCACCGACGAGACGACGCCGGCCGAGGCACAGGTGGATGCCGCCGCCGCGATCGCCGACGCCGCCGGCCTGCCCGCCGATGCGCCGCTGCCGGAGGGCGCACCGAGCGCCGAAGGCGGCGAGCGCGGCCGCGGCCGCCGCCGCGGCCGCGGCCGGGATCGCGACCGTTCGCGTGAGGGCCAGGAGCCCGGCCTTGCGGAAGGGCCCGGTGCCACCGAGGGCGCAGCCGACATCGCCGAAGCCATGCCGGCTGCGGGCGAAGGGCAGCCCCTGGTGGCAGCGACCCATGAAGCCGAGACCCTCGTCGAAGCCCATGTCCGCGAACCCGCGCCCCAGGCACCCGAGGCCGTCAGTGGCTGGTCAGAGCCGGCGCCGGAGCCGGCACCGGCCGCCGCGATCCACGTGACCCCGCCGCCGGCTTCGCCGGAGCCGATCCGCATCGAGCCCTATGCCTTGCCGACTGGCGCGCTGCAGTCGCTGGCCGCCGCCGCAGGCCTGGAGTGGGTCAACTCGGATGCCGAGAAGATCCGCGCCGTGCAACAGGCGATGGCCGCCGAGCCGGCGCCGATCCGCGTGATGCGCGAACCGCGCCGGCAGGTGCTGGTGGACGACGGCCCGCTCGTTCTCGTCGAGACGCGCAAGGACCTGTCGCAGTTGAAGCTGCCGTTCGAGCAGCAGGCGCACTGAGCAGCGCCGCGCCCGCAAACAGGCCCCGCACCCGCGGGGCCTTTTTTCTGGCTAGCCGCGCTGCCAGCGCCACCACTCGCTGCGCTGGTCTTCCTCGACCCAGCCGATGAGCAGGCCGGACGCCTCACAAGCCTCGCACTCCCGCTGCGCAAGTTGCAGCACCGCCGCCTCGTCGCGGCACAGCGTGAAGCGCGCATCGCCCTGCCACGCCAGGTGCTGGCTCAGCACCGCCAGCGCGTGGCTGGGCTGGCTCTGCATGAAGGAATAGGGCTTGGGCAGACCGGTGCGGGCCTGTTCGATGATCGCCCCGGTGGCGCTTGCCGGGCCGCTCAGGCTGGCGAGCCGCAATTGAACGCCGGCGGGAAGAACCTGCTCCCGGGCTTCGTCCAGGCACAGGCGCGCGCCGTACAGGGCCAGCTCGGCCCAGGGTCCGATCCGGCGCGGGCGCTCGCCCAGGCGCAAGGCCAGGCGATCGCGCCAATCCGCGGGCAGCGGGTCCACGACGACGTGGGCCAGCAGGTGCCAGGCCTTCATGCCCGACGATCCTCCAGCACCACCGCCGCGTGGCCGCCGCCGAAGCCCAGGACGCTGGCCAGCAGGTGGCGCACGCGCGGGGGTGCCCGCACGGCCAGTGGCGCGTTCAGGCCGAGGTCCGGCGCGAAATCGAAGCGCGGCCAGACGCCGCTTTCCAGGCAGGCCGTGAGCAGGGCCACCTCGGCGACGCCCGCCGCGCCCAGCGTGTGGCCGATGGCGGCCTTGAGCGAGACCAGCGCGGGCAGCGGGTCGAACACCTGGCGCAGGGCTTGGGCTTCCCTGGCGTCGTTGGCCGGGCTGCCGGCAGCCTGGGGCTTGATCAGCGCGATGTCCTGCGGCGCCAGCCCGCTGCTGGCCAGGGCCTGGCGGCACATCGCGACCACGGCGCCGGGCACCGTGCCGGCAGGGTCCTGGCCGTCGACCACGTTGGCACCCCCGGCGATGCGCCAGCGGCCGGGCTGCCGCGACAGGTGCAGCGCCGCCACCGCCTCGCCGAGGACCAGTCCGTCGCGTCCGGCACCGAACGGCAGCGCACGCGTGGCGCTGAGCAACTGCATGCCGCCGAAGCCGCCCACGGTGACGCGGTTTCGCAGCTCCACGCCCAGCACCAGCACGCGATCGGCGTCGCCGCTGCGGACCAGCGTGCGTGCGCTGAGCAGGGCGTTCAGGCCCGAGGTGCAGGCGGTGGCCACGGTGAACACCGGGCCACGCCAGTCGAGCCAGCCGGCGACCCTCTCGGCGAAGCCGAGCATCCGGCAGTCGAAGCCGTCGCCGTCCTCGAAGGCGCCGAGGTCCACCGACGACGAGGCGACGAACAGCGGGCCGCTGCGCGGGCCGGCCAGCGCGCCGCTGTGCGCGGCCACGCGCCGGGTGATGCGGCGCGCGCGGGCCAGCCAGTCGGGGTCCTGCTCGGCGATCGCGTGGTACGGCCACGCGAAACCCGGGGCGACCTCGATGCGGCCCGGCGCCACCCCGCCGCGGCCCAGGGCGACGAGCGCGCTGCCCAGGTCCGGCCCCAGCGCGCAGGCCAGGCCGCTGCCGGCGAGATAGGCCTCGTTCACGAGCCGCGTTCGATCAGGTGCTGCGCGAGCCGGGCGATCGAGCTCAGGGCGCGCCGGGTTTCCTTGCTGTCGGTCATGCGCACGCCGTAGCGCTCCTGGATCGCCATCGCGACCTGCAGCGCATCGAGCGAATCCAGGGCCAGGCGCGACTCGGGGCCGAACAGCGCCTCGTCGTCGCCCAGGCCCCCCGCGGGCGTGGTCTTCTCGGCGGCGTCGAGCACCAGCGCCTTCAGCGCGGGGATCAGCTCGGCCGCTGTCATCGGGCGGGGCGTTGCTGCAGCCACAGCGCGAGGCCGAACATCACCGCGGCAAAGCCCCCCAGCCGCAGCACCTGCGGCAGGATGCCTGCCACATCGCCCCCCCGCAGCAGCACGCCCAACAGCGCTTCGAGCCCCCAGTTCATCGGCGACAGCTCGGCGATGCGCTGCATGAAGGCCGGCATCACGAACTTGGGCACCATGATGCCGCCGACGGCGGCCATCAGCACGTTGACGATCGGGCCTATGGCCGACGCCTGGGCATGGGTTCGAACGGCGCTGGCCAGCGCCAGCGCCATGCCCACGGCGGCCAGGCTGACGGCGCCGAGCGCGACGAGCAGGGCCGCCCAGTCGACGCCGGCCAGCGACAGGGCTTCGCCACCGATGCGGGGCATCAGCCACACGCCCACCGCGAGCATCAGCGCGGCCTGCACGGCGTTGACGCCGATGTACGGCAGCGCTTTCGACGCCAGCAGGACGCGGCGCGGTACGCCCAGGCTCTGCAGCCGCGCCAGCGCGCCGGTGCTGCGCTCCTGGACGAAGAGGTTGGCCAGCGAGGCGATGACGAAGAACATGCCGAACACCAGCCACGCCGGCACGTTCTGCTGCACCGCGCTGGGCCGCGGGCCGCGGCTGGCAAAGCGTTCGGCCTCGACCAGCGCCTGCATCGAAGCCTCGGGCGGCGCCGGCGCTGCGCCGCCCGCGGCCAGTGCGGTGCGGGCCTTCAGCTCGCCCGCGGTCGCACCCAGTTCGGCGCGCAGCGACGCGAACAGGTTGCCGTCGATGCCGGGCTCGGCGAGCAGGCGGATGCGCGCCCGGGTCGGCAGCGTGGGCTGCGCCAGTTCGTCCGACAGGCCGGCCTGCAGCACCAGCACGTACTTGAGCTGGCCGGCGCGCAGCCGGGCCTGCCAGTCTTCCGGCAAGGGCTGCGCTGCCCCATGCTGGCGCTGCCAGTCGCGCTGCAGCGACCGGGCCAGCTCGCCGGTGTCGCGCGCGTCGACGGCGTAGGCCAGCGAACGCTGCGGCGGGCTGTACACGTCCTTGAGGGCGAGCGACATGATGACGATGAACATCACCGGCATCACGAACAGCGCGGCCAGGCCGTGCACGTCGCGCGTCAGCGCCAGCAGTTCCTTCCTGACGAGCGCGCCCAGCATCACGAATCCCGCAGCGAGCGACGGGTGAGCGACATGAACAGCTGCTCCAGGTTGCCGCGGCCGAACTCGGCGTGGCGGACCCGGGCCCCGGCGACGTCGAGCGCCGCCAGCACCAGCGCGGGTGAGGTGCCGGCGCGCAGGCGCACGCGGTCGCCCAGTTCACCCAGTGGCTCGAGCGTGCCGAAGCGCGCCAGCAGCGCGGCCAGGGCCGCCGGCTCGATGCCGTCGGCGGCCAGCGTCAGCACCATGGCGTCCTGTGCCAGCAGGTCGTCGAGCGCGCCGGCGCGCAGCACGCGCCCCTGGTCGAGGATCACCACCTGGTCGGCCAGCGCCTCGATCTCTTCCATGTAGTGCGAGGTGTAGATCACCGCCGCCCCTTGCCGCGCCAGCGTCCTGATGGCGTCGAGGATGAAGGCCCGCGACTGCGGGTCGACGCCGACCGTGGGTTCGTCGAAGAGCATCAGCTCGGGCTCGGGCAGCAGCGCGATCGCCAGGTTCAGGCGCCGCTTCAGGCCGCCCGACAGGCGCTCGCCACGCGTGTGGGCAAATTGCTCCAGCTGGGCGAAGGCCAGGCAGGCGTCGACGCGCCGGCGGCGCCGTTCGCCCGCCAGCCGCCCCGCCGCGGCGAAGCAGACCAGGTTCTCGACCACCGTGAGCATCGGATAGAAGGCGTACTCCTGCGGCGCCACGGCAATCCGCGTCGGCGTGCGGGCGCGCACCGCCGCGAGCGGCTCGCCGTCGATCAGGATCCGCCCCTGCTGCACCGCCAGCAGCCCCGCCAGCTGCGAGATCAGCGTCGTCTTGCCGGCGCCGTTGGGGCCCAGCAGGCCGAGCACGCCGCCGCGCCGGGCCTGCAGCGAGACGTCGTCGAGTGCTGCGCCCGGCGCATGCGGGTAGCGGTAGCCGAGGTGCTCGATCGCCAGCATCAGCGGACAGCCGCTTTCAGGTCGCGGAAGAACGCCTCCTCGAACGCGGCCTGCTCGCGCAGCCTGGCGGCGATCGCCGGCGGGTCCAGCGGCTCGCGGCCCTTGACCATCCGCGCCGCCTTCAATGCCAATGCGCGCCAGCCATCGCCGATCGCAGTCAGACGATCGGCGAACGTGGCCAGCGCCGGCAATTGCGCCAGCGCTGCCGCCTCTTGCAGGAACGCCGCGTAGATGAAGCGAAACCCGGCGCCGCCGGTGCCGATCTCTTCCTGCATGCGAACGATGTGGCCGATGAAGGCCGCGCTGTGCGGATCGCTGGCCGGCAGCCGCTGCACCCTGGCGGCCAGCAGCCGCATGCCGCGCACGCCGGCGATCGGCACCGGTGCCAGCATCCTGCGGCAATTCCTGCGAATGGCGGCGCGCACGGCCTGCGGGGTCGCGCCCTGGCGCGCGATCGACTGCGGGTAGTACAGCAAGCCCTTGGGCGCCAGCAGGCCCTTGGCGAAGCGGGCGCGCGACAGGTCGCTGCCGGCACAGCGCACCGGCTCCTCGAACACCGGGTCGCTGACCAGGTAGTCGTCGCCGTCCTTGCCGTAGACGAGCACGTTGTGGGCGTTGAAGTGGAAGCGCATGTCGGGCGGGAAGTACGGCAGCCAGTAGACCGAGGTCTGCAGACCGACGACATGGCCAGCGGCGAGCAGGGCGTCGAGCCGCTGCTGCCCGGCGTGCGGCGTGCGGAAGGTCTCGAAACGAAAGCGTGCGGCGAGCGGCGCGAGCAGGCCTTTGATGATCGCCCGGGGCGGCATGCGGTAGGCAATCAACGGCAGGCCCGACAGCTTGATGAAGGGCAGGTAGGCGAAAGACAGCGCGGCCGACAAGCCGAAGGCCAGGCTCTCGGACATGGTCACGCCGTGGTGGCGCAGCAGGTTGGAGATGACGCCGCTCTCGCAATGGGCGGCGTGCCGGTGCTGGAAGGTCACTGCGGCACCTGGCGCAGGCGCGCAACCGACAGCCCCAGCGCCTGCGCATAACGCTCGATCTGCCTGGCCGACAGGCCGGCAAACCCCGCCGGCCGCA
Source organism: uncultured beta proteobacterium (assembly GCA_963725755.1). Lineage (GTDB taxonomy): Bacteria > Pseudomonadota > Gammaproteobacteria > Burkholderiales > Burkholderiaceae_C > Rubrivivax. The sequence goes on along the minus strand of CAVRZW010000019.1, from coordinate 373,037 downwards.
GATGGCGCCTGACCTGCCAGCGCCAGAACCCGCTGGCCTGCGACAGCAGGGCCAGGTCCATGCGGCGCTCGTGCATCCAGTACTCCAGCGGCGAGGCCAGGCCGGCCACGACGCGCAGGCGCGCCGCCTCGGCCAGCGCATGGAGCGCGTCCACCGCGTGGCTGGTGACGATCTCCTCGGCCTCCCAGCCGCGCGAAGGGGCGATCACCATGCGGCCATCGGCATCGCGGGCGTAGATCGCCTTGCGATGGCCGCCGAGCGTGGCGTTGCCTTCCTGCGGAACCGAACCGATATCCATCAGACCTCCCGCCCGGCCGGACCGGGGCCGCCGCCTGCCGGGCGATCGCGAAGCGATCGGGAGGCGCGCATCTAGACCGCCTGCATGTAGACGAAACCGCTGGAAAAGCGCCCGCTCTCGGGCACGAACATCAGCAGCCTGTGGCCAGGCTGGATGCGCCCCGAGCGGAACAGTTCGTCGAGCATGATGTACGGCGAAGCCGAGCCGGTGTTGCCCTTGGTCGCGAGGTTGCCGAACCAGCGCTCGCGCGGAATCGGCAGGCCGATTTCGGCCAGCGTGTCGACCATCGGCTGCACGAAGTGCTGCGACGACAGGTGCGGCAGGAACCAATCGATGTCGCCGACGCGCAGCCCGCGCCTTTGCATGATGTCGGTCAGCGGCTCGCGCAAGGTGGTGCGGCTGATGTGGTCGTTGAGCAGGCGAACGTCCTGCTTGACGGCGAAGACCGATCTGGCCTGCAGTTCTTCGGCCGAGAAACGCAACCAGCCGCGCAGCGACTCGTCGGCGTTCTTGTCGGCGCCGGCGTACATGCAGGCCGGCAGTTCGTGGGCGGCAGAGGACAGCTCGATCCAGTCGATGCGCAAGGACAAGGGCGCGCGCGGCGTGGCTTCGAGCAGCACCGCACCGGCGCCGTCGGACAGCATCCAGCGCAGAAAGTCCTTCTCGAACCCGATCTCGGGCCGCGCCTCCAGCGCCTGCAGCCTGTGCTCGACCTCGGGCTCGAAGTTCCGCGCCAGCAGGACCGGCGACGCCAGCTCCGAGCCGGTGGCCACCGCGCGGCGGGCATCGCCGGCGCGAACCGCGAGCCAGGCATGCTTCAGGGCCGCGGTGCCGGCCAGGCAGATGCCGGCGCAGGAGACGACCTCCAGCCGCGGCCAGCCCAGCTCGCCGTGCACCATGACCGCATGGTTGGGCATCAACTGGTCGGGCAGCGAGGTGCCGGTGGCCAGGCAATCGACGCGGCCGATGTCGCCCAGCGCATGGATGGCCGCGGCGGTGAGCTGGGCGTTGCTCATCGCCGGTTCGCCGGTCGCGCGGTCGATCGCGTAGTGGCGGGTCTGGATGCCGTTGCTGCGCAAGACGATACGGCGCGCCCGCGATGCCTTGCCGCCGACGCGGCCGAGGACGTCTTCGATCTCTTCGTTGCCAACCGGCGCAAACGGCAGGAAGGCACCGGTGCGGGTCAGGAAGACGTCACTCCTCATAGATGTGGATGTTCTCCGTGCCCGAGCCCGAGGGCCGTTCGAATCGAGCCTTGATTTTAGCCAGCCACCCGTGCATGAACGGCCGCAACAAGGCCTGCAAGGCCAGGCTCGTGGGCACCAGCGTGACGATCGTCGTCACGAGAAAGAGCACGTACAGCGCCAGCAGCGGCAGGCGCTGCCAGGCGCCTGGTCGACCCACGGCGATCAACAGCCGGCCCCAGACCTGGAAGCTGCGCGTGCCGGCCCGCTCGCTGACATACAGCCGCGGATCGACCTGGACCGCACCGAGGCCGGCGAGCAGCGGCCCTGGGCCACGTTCGCGGTCGTTCAGCAGGCCCTCGCGCAGCGCCAGGCCGAAGCGGCGCGAAGCGCGGATCTGCGCATCGCTCAAGCCGGCCGCCGGCAGGCCCCAGAACCCCGCCCTGTTGCCGCTGAGCAGCCAGCGCGGCGTGGTGATGAAGGTGGCCAGTGTCGGCCCCGGATCGGTGAGCACCACGTTGTCGATCAGGCGCGCGCCGGCCACGGTCAGCAGGGACTCCATCTTCTGCTGGGCGCAAAGCCACATGTTGCGGCAAGCGATCACGGTGACGACCGGCTTGCCGTGCAACAGGCGCTGCGCGACCGGGTGCTTGAGGAAGGCCGTGATCGGCTGCGACGGCGCCAGGAACCACACCTGGTAGGGCAGGATCACGAGGTCGAAATCCTCGTTGCCCTGCAACGACAGCGGCTGCAGCGCGGGCGGCACCAGGTGCGCCGATTCGGGGAACGCGTCGAGGAAGCGGAAGAACGGCCATGGGAACGGGAACGGCTCGACCGGCATCAGCGTCTCGACCCGCACGGCGATCCGCGGCTCGGCTGCGAGCGGCGCGGTGATCTGCCGGCTGAGCGCCGTGAGCTGCCCGGTCTGCGAATACTGGACGACCAGCACCTTCTTGATCGGGCCGGGCGGCGGCGGGAGCTCGGGGGTCACTGGGAATCCCATCGGCTGTTGGGGAACGGCGCCGATGGTAGGCGACGCCGGCGCGGGGCACGGCCGCCTGGACCGGCCTAGGGCAGGCGTTCGAGTGCGCGCTGGTAGACCGGATCGTGCATCAGATCGTCCCAGCCCAAGGGTGGGGTTTGCGGCAACAGCGCCAGGCGGCGCTGCTCGCTGTCGGGATCGGGATGCCAGTCGTCGTCCTGACTGGCCTGCTGCAGCCCGGCGAGCAGTTCGTCCACCGCTGCGCCGCCATCCAATGTCTGGTTGCACAGCAGCACGAGGTCGCAGCCGGCGTTCAGCGACAGCGTCGCGGCCTCGGTGAAGCTGAGCGTGCTGCCGTCAAGGTGGCGTGCGCCTTCCATGCTCAGGTCGTCGCTGAAGATCGCGCCGGTGAAGCCGAAGCGGCCGCGCAGGATCTCCTTCAGCCAACGCTCGGAAAAGCCGGCCGGACGGTGATCGACCTTCGGATAGATCACATGCGCCGGCATCACCGCGGTGAGCGCCGTGCTGAGCCATTCGTAGGGCCGCGCATCTTCGGCCAGGATCGCCTTCAGGCCGCGCCTGTCCACCGGCACATCGACGTGGCTGTCGGCGGCGACGAAGCCGTGGCCGGGGAAATGCTTGCCGCAATTGGCCATGCCGGCGCGCAGCAGGCCGTGCATCACGCTCTTGGCCAGCAGCGTGACCACGCGCGGGTCGCGGTGGAAGGCGCGCTCGCCGATCACGCCGCTGGGCCCGTGATCGAGGTCGAGCACCGGCGCGAAGCTCAGATCGACGCCGCAGGCGCGCAACTCGGCGGCGAGCACGAAGCCCAGCGCGGTGGCAGCGTCGGCGGCCCCCAGCGGGTCGCGCATCCACTGTTCGCCGAGCAGGCGCATCGCCGGCAGCGCGGTGAAGCCGTCGCTGCGAAAGCGCTGCACGCGGCCGCCCTCGTGATCGACGCAGACCAGCAGATCGGGCCGCAACTCCTTGATCGCCGCCGTCAGCTCGGTGAGCTGACGGCGGTTCTCGAAGTTGCGCGCGAACAGGACCAGGCCACCGGTCAGCGGGTGCTTGATGCGCCTGCGGTCGGCGGCGACCAGCGTGGTGCCGGCGATGTCGAGGACGACGGGGGAATGCGATGTCATGGCGTGGCCTTGCGGGTTTCGACGACGACGAACGAGGCGGCGTACTCGCTCTCGTCGGTGACGGTGACATGGGCGACCAGGCCACGGGCGTCGAACCATTGCGCCAGTTCGCCCGACAGATGCAGCACCGGCTTGCCGCTGGGCTCGTTGAGCACCTCGCAGGCGCGCCAGCTCATCGGCCAGCGGATGCCCAGGCCGATGGCCTTGGAGAAAGCCTCCTTGGCCGAGAAGCGGGTGGCCAGGTAGCGCACCCCGCGCGCCGCCACGCGTGCACGGCGGGCATGGAACACCGGCAGCTCGGCCGGGCCGAGGACGCGCTCGGCAAAGCGGTCACCGCGGCGCGCCAGCGTGGCCTCGATGCGCCGCAGGTCGCACAGGTCGGTGCCGATGCCGAAGATCATCCGGCCGGCGAGTAAGCAGAACGGATGCAGCGCTGGTAGGCGCGCACGGTCTCGGGCAGGCCCAGCTCCAGTGCATCGGCAATCAGCGCGTGGCCGATCGAGACCTCGAGCACGCCCGGCACCGCGCGCAGGAAATCGGCCAGGTTGTCGCGGTTGAGGTCGTGCCCGGCGTTGACGCCCAGGCCTTGCGCCTGCGCGGCGGCGGCGGCCGCGGCGAAGCGCGCCAGTTGCGCGCCCTGCCCCGGCTGGCCATGGGCGGCGGCATAGGGCTCGGTGTAGAGCTCGACGCGGTCGGCGCCGACCACGCGCGCCAGCGCCATCGCCTCGGGCAGCGGGTCCATGAACAGGCTCACGCGCACGCCCAGCGCGCGGCACTCGGCGATCAGCGGCCGCAGCCGCTCGCCGTCGGCGGCCAGGTCCCAGCCATGGTCGGAGGTGAACTGGCCCTCGCTGTCGGGAACGAAGGTGCACTGGTTCGGCCGCACCTGGCGGATGAACGGCATCAGGTTGTGGAACGGATTGCCCTCGATGTTGTACTCGGCCTGCGGCCAGTCCTTCAGCAGCGCGGCGATGTCGTGCACGTCGTGGGAGCGGATGTGGCGCTCGTCGGGCCGCGGATGCACGGTGATGCCGTCGGCGCCGGCCTGCAGGCACAGCGTCGCGGCATGGACCACGTTCGGGATGCCCAGGTGCCGCGTGTTGCGCAGCTGGGCCACCTTGTTGACATTGACCGACAGCGCGGTCAGCGCGCGCTCGGCATCGGGGACGACCAGCGGATTCATCGGGGCTCGGATGGATGGTGGGCCAGGCGCTGCACGCCCTGCCAGACCTGGCGCGTGCGCAGCGTGGCGTGGCCCAGATGATAGTGAAGCAGCGCCCGCAACGGCCCGCGCAGCGCGCCGGCCACCGGAGCGCAGGCCGCGCGCAGCGCCGCGGCCTCGGCGCTGGCCCCGGCATGCACCAGCGCTGCCTCGAGCATGACCCAGGTCCGGCCGGGCAGCCCGCCGGCACGCTCGGTCAGGCCGGCTTCCGGGTCCAGCGTGTAATGCTTCGCGGCCTCGACCGGCTGCGTGGTCAGGGTGGCCAGCGACAGCTCGGGCAGCCAGCCCAGTTCGCGCAGCAGGATCAGCTCGAAGGCACGCAACGCGGCGCCTTCGTCGCCCCCGGTGGCCAGCGCGGCCAGCGTGTCGGCGTAGGCGTCGAAGAGCTGCCGATGCGGATCCTGCCGGACCAGCAGCTTGAGCAGCAGTTCGTTGAGGTAGAAGCCGGGGAACATCGCCGCCGGCCCGAGCAGCGGCCTGCCGCCCGCCCATTCGGCGCTGCGCAGCAGGTGCACCTCGGCCTGCGCATCGGCCGGCGTCTTGCCCAGCAGGGCGTGGATCGGGTGGAACGGCAGCAGCACCGGGCGCAGCTGCGAGGTCGGCCGCTTGGCCCCCTTGGCCGCGACCACGACGCGGCCCTGCTCGCGCGTGAAGAGCTCGACGATGAGGCTGGTTTCGCTCCAGTCGTAGCGGTGCAGGACGTAAGCGAGCAGCGGCGTGTGCTGCCGGCTACTCGTAGCCATAGCTGCGCAGGTGGGCCTCGTCGTCGGCCCAGCCCGAGCGCACCTTGACCCACAGCTCGAGGAAGACCTTCGCGTCCCACAGCCGCTCGAGCTCCTGGCGGACTTCGCTGCCGATGCGCTTCAGGCGCTCGCCGCCTTCGCCGATGATCATGCCCTTGTGGGCGTCGCGCTCGACGACGATGGTCGCTGCGATGCGGCGCAGGTTCCCTTCCTCCTCGAACTTGTCGATCACCACCGTGCAGCTGTAGGGCAGCTCGTCGCCGGTCAGGCGGAAGAGCTTCTCGCGGATCAGCTCGCCGGCGAGGAAGCGCTCGCTGCGGTCGGTGAGCGCGTCTTCCTCGTACAGCCAGGGCTGCTCCGGCAGGTAGGGCTCGACGATGCCCAGCAGCCGCGCCACGTCGGCCTCGCGCGTGGCCGACATCGGCACGAACTCGGCGAAGGCATGGCGCGCCTGCATCGTCTTCAGCCACGGCAGCACGTCCTGCCGGCGCGCCAGCGCGTCGAGCTTGTTGGCCACCAGCAGCACCGGCTTGCCGGGCGGCATCAGCGAGAGCACCTTGGCGTCGGCGGTGCCGAAACGGCCGGCCTCGACCACGAACAGCACCACATCGACATCGCCCAGCGACGACAGCACGGTGCGGTTGAGCGTGCGGTTGAGGGCCGCGGCGTGCTTCGTCTGGAAGCCCGGCGTATCGACGAACACGAACTGCGCCGCGCCCCGGGTGCGGATACCGGTGATGCGGTGGCGCGTGGTCTGCGCCTTGTTCGAGGTGATGCTGATCTTCTGACCCACCAGCGCGTTGAGCAGCGTGCTCTTGCCGACGTTGGGGCGGCCGACGATGGCCACCAGCCCACAGCGCTGCGCGGCCGGTGCAGAGGCGTCAGTGCTCGAGGTCATGCGTGGATCCGGCTCTGCCGGGCCGCTGCATGCGCCCCGTCGTGGGCCAGCGAGCGATGCGAGCGTGGGGGCCTCATGACCTCAGCGGCCCGCCGGGCCTGTCGCTGGCCTTGAGCACGTCGAGCATGCGACGCGCGGCCTCCTGCTCGGCACCGCGGCGCGAACGGCCTTCGCCGCGTTCGGCCAGACCCAGCGCCGGCACCGCACATTCGACCTCGAAGGTCTGCGCATGGGCCTGGCCGCGGGTGGCGGCGATGCGGTATGCCGGCACCGCCACGCGGCGCGCCTGCAACCATTCCTGCAGCTCGGTCTTGGCGTCCTTGCTCCAGTGCTCGGCCTCGGTGGCCTGGATCACTTCGCCGAACAGGCGTTGCACCAGCGCATGCGCGGGCTCGTAGCCGCCGTCGAGGAAGACCGCGCCGATGATCGCCTCCACCGCGTCGGCCAGGATCGACGGGCGCTGGGCGCCACCGCCGCGGGCCTCGCCTTCGGACAGCCGCAGGTTCTCGGGCAGGCCCAGCGCCAGCGCGGCGCGATGCAGGCTGTCCTCGCGCACGAGGTGGGCGCGCACGCGCGTGAGGTCACCTTCGTCGCTGTCCGGAAGGCGCTCGAAAAGCAGGCCCGAGACAGCGAGGCTGAGCACCGCGTCGCCCAGGAATTCGAGCCGCTCGTTGTGCTCGGTACCCCAGCTGCGATGGGTCAGCGCCCGGCGCAGCAACTCCGGCCGTCCGAAGCGGTACCCCAGGCGCTGCTGCAACGCCTGCAGGACCGGGTCGGGGCGCGGGTCCATGGGCGCTACTTCGACTGCCCTTCGTACTTGATCAGCAGGTTGACCGGCCCGAACAGCGGCACCAGCTTGTCATAGGCAAAGCCGATGACGACCTTGTCGTTGTTGTCCTTGGTCACCGTGAGGTCGCTGCCGCCGATCGAGCTGATCGAGTACTCGATCTCCTTCTGCTTGTCGAAGGCCTGTCGCGCCTCGGCCACCGTGGCCGGCTGGCTGCGCGCGATCTTGTCGATCGTGCTCTGGATCGTCAGATACTCGTTGACGGTGGGAAACACGCGCAGTGCGACATAGGCGACGAGGCCGACGGTCACGGCCCAGAAGAGCAGCCCGAAGAGCGTGACGCCGCGCTGGCCCGCTCGCGCACTGGCGGCCCGCTGTGGCAGTCGCGCGCCGACGGCGCGCTGGCGAGCGATCGAACATGCTGAGCTCATGGCCTGCGGTTCCCTGACTATGGTGTCGGTCCGGCGGGCGTTCACTTGAACGAGCCGATGCGACCCAGATTGCCGAAGTTCATCCAAACGAAGAATGCCTTGCCGACGATATTCTCGTCCGGCACAAATCCCCAGTAGCGCGAATCTTCCGAATTGTCGCGGTTGTCACCCATCATGAAGTAGTGGCCCGGCGGCACCTTGCAGACCACGCCCTCGGGGCTGTAGCGGCAGCTGTCGATGAAGGGAAATCTGGTCTTGGGCTGGTAATAGACGACGCGGCTCGGGTCGACGCGGATCTTGTGCTCGACGTGGCCGAGTTTCTCGATGAACAGCGGCGAGTAGCTCATGCTGTCGTCGTCGTAGTTCTCGCCCTGCGGGGCTTCCGGTACGGGTTTGCCGTTGATGGTGAGCTTCTGGTTCAGGTAGGCGACCTCGTCGCCCGGGACGCCGACGACCCGCTTGATGTAGTCCAGCCGGGTGTCCAGCGGGTAGCGGAAGACCATCACGTCGCCGCGCTGCGGATCGTGGTTGGCGAGGATCTTCTTGTTGATCACCGGCAGCCGGATCCCGTAGTCGAACTTGTTGACGAGGATGAGGTCGCCCACCATCAGGGTCGGCACCATCGACCCCGACGGGATCTTGAACGGCTCGAACAGAAACGAGCGAAGCAGGAAGACGGTGAGGATGACCGGGAACAGACCGGCCGTCCAGTCCAGCCACCAAGGCTGCATCAGCAGCTTGGCCCGGGCCTGCGCGACGTCGCCATCGACCTTCTCGATGCCCTGTCGCGCCAGTTCGGCACGACGCGTGGCGGCCTGCTGCTCGAACTGCGCGGCGGCCGCCTCGCGCCTGGGCTTGAAGTGGAATCGCTCGGCCAGCCAGAAGCCCAGCGTGACCGCGGTCAGGATGAACAGCAGCAACGCGAAATCGCCGGCCCAGAAGCCCAGGAACCAGCCGCCGAGATAGACGACGAGCGCGCCGTACAGCGCTGCAGTGAGAGTGCTCATTGGGGGGTTCAGTCGTCCACTTGGAGGATGGCGAGAAAGGCTTCCTGCGGCACTTCGACGGCGCCGATCTGCTTCATCCGCTTCTTGCCGGCCTTCTGCTTTTCGAGCAGCTTCTTCTTGCGGGTGATGTCACCGCCGTAGCATTTTGCCAGCACGTTCTTGCGCAGCGCCTTGATGTTCTCGCGCGCGATGATGTTGGCGCCGATGGCGGCCTGGATCGCCACGTCGTACATCTGGCGCGGGATCTGCTCGCGCATCTTGGCCGCCACCGCGCGGCCGCGGTACTGGCTCTGCGCACGGTGGACGATGATCGACAGCGCGTCGACCCGGTCGCCGTTGATCAGCAGATCGACCTTGACCACGTCGGCGGCACGGTACTCCTTGAACTCGTAGTCCATGCTGGCGTAGCCGCGCGAGACGCTCTTGAGCTTGTCGAAGAAGTCGAGCACGATCTCGGCCAGCGGCAGCTCGTAGGTGAGCATGACCTGCCGGCCGTGGTAGGCCATGTTGAGCTGCACGCCGCGTTTGCTGTTGGCCAGCGTCATCACCGGGCCCACCGAGTCCTGAGGCATGTACAGGTGCACGGTGACGATGGGCTCGCGGATCTCGCGGATGCGGCCGAGGTCGGGCATCTTGCTCGGGTTCTCGACCAGCAGCACCGTGCCGTCGTTCAACTCGACCTGGTAGACGACGCTGGGCGCGGTGGTGATCAGGTCCTGGTCGAACTCGCGCTCGAGCCGCTCCTGAACGATCTCCATGTGCAGCAGGCCGAGGAAGCCGCAGCGGAAGCCGAAGCCCAAGGCCTGGCTGACCTCGGGCTCGTATCTCAACGAGCTGTCGTTGAGCTTGAGCTTCTCCAGCGCGTCGCGCAGCTGGTCGTATTCGCTCGCCTCGGTCGGGTACAGGCCGGCGAAGACCTGCGGCTGGATCTCCTTGAAGCCGGGCAGCGCCTCGGTTGCGGGACCGGCGTTGTTGGGCAGCTTCTTCTCCAGCGTGACGGTGTCGCCCACCTTGGCCGCCTGCAGCTCCTTGATGCCGCAGATCACGAAGCCGACCTCGCCCGCCTTCAGCGTGTCGCGCGGCACCGACTTGGGCGTGAACACGCCCATCTGCTCGATGCCGTAGACGGCGTCGGTGGCCATCATCCGGATGCGCTCGCCCTTGCTCAGCGAGCCGTCGACGACCCGCACCAGCATCACGACGCCGACGTAGTTGTCGAACCAGCTGTCGATGATCATCGCCCGCGGCGGGCCGCTGGGGTTGCCGCGCGGCGCAGGCATGCGCGTGATGACCGCCTCGAGGATCTCGTCCAGCCCCATGCCGGTCTTGGCCGAGCACGGGATCGCGTTCTCGGCGTCGATGCCGATCACGTCCTCGATCTCGCGCCTGGCGTTCTCGGGGTCGGCCTGCGGCAGATCCATCTTGTTGAGCACCGGCACGACCTCGACGCCGAGGTCGAGCGCGGTATAGCAGTTGGCCACGGTCTGCGCTTCGACGCCCTGCGAGGCATCGACCACCAGCAACGCGCCCTCGCAGGCCGACAGCGAGCGGCTGACTTCATAGGAGAAGTCCACGTGACCGGGCGTGTCGATGAGGTTGAGCTGATAGACCTGGCCGTCGCGCGCCGTGTACTGCAGCGCCGCGGTCTGGGCCTTGATCGTGATGCCCCGCTCGCGCTCGATGTCCATCGAGTCGAGCACCTGCGCTTCCATCTCACGGTCCGTCAGACCACCGCAGCGTTGGATGAGGCGATCGGCAAGCGTGCTCTTGCCGTGGTCGATATGGGCGATGATCGAAAAATTGCGGATGTGATTCACGGGGTGATGAGGCTCGCACTGGTCGCTGTCAAAGCGGCGCAGCCGCTTCAGCGAAGGCTCACATCGCGTCGCGATGTGAAGGGCCGACAGGGCCCGCGCAGAAGCAAAAAAAAGGCGCGTCCAAAGAGATGACGCGCCTTCCAACAGAACGTTTGGCAACTGCTTGTTGGGCGTTCATTGTAGCCAAAAGGATCGCGCCGGAACCCGCGTCATTGCTTGATTTCCGGCCGTTGCTGCGATCCGACAGGAAGATATTGTCAACAGTTTATCCACAAGCTGCCAGAAGCCGGGTGCGGCTGCCGAACTGCAGCGCTTGGGCGCTGCGGCATGGGTAAAGCACAGACCGATACAAAGCATTCTAGACGGCCGTGCCGCTAATCGGCGGATCGGCAGATTTGAAGTGAATGGTCGCTAACATTCGCACCGAATCGGGCAGGAAACGTGCCAAAACGCCGGCAGCCATTCATCTCATGATGCGGAAAGACCCGACACTCCAGTCAACTTGACGGCCGCCGGAAGACCCGCTCAATGGGGCGGTCGGATCACGAGATAGTTGGTCCACTCGCCGCGCCGCACCAGCACGCTGACGGCCCGCAGCTTCTCGGCCTTGGCCGCGACCACCGAGAACTGCTTGGCGTTGACGACCTCGATGTTGTTGATCGACAGGATCACGTCGCCCTCGCGCAGGCCGGCGCGCGCGGCGGCGCCGTCGACTGCATCGACATGGACGCCGCCGCGCACGCGCAGCTCCTGCTTCTGCGCGTCGCTGAGGTCGGAGACGGAAAGACCCAACGCGCTCTTGGCCACCTGCGGTGGGTTGACGCGCTCGTCGCCGGCCTTGCCGCTCGGGCTGTCGGGCGCGAACTCGGCCACCGAGACGCTCAGGTCCTTGGTGCTGCCGCGGCGGAACACCTGCAGCGTCGCACGCGAGCCGGGCTTGATGGCGCCGATCATGCGCGGCAGGTCGGCCGACTTCTCGACCGCCTTGCCATCGACCTTGACGATGATGTCGCCGGCCTCGACCCCGGCCTTGTCGGCCGGGCCGTCCTTCTCGACCCCCTGCACCAGTGCACCGCGCGGCGCGCCCAGGCCGATCGATTCCGCGACCTCCTTGGCCACCGGCGAGATCTGCACCCCGATGCGCCCACGGATCACGCGGCCGTTGGTGCGCAACTGGTCGGAGACGCGGATCGCCTCGTCGATCGGGATCGCGAAGCTGATGCCCATGAAGCCGCCCGAGCGGCTGTAGATCTGCGAGTTGATGCCCACGACCTCGCCGCGCAGGTTGATCAGCGGCCCGCCCGAGTTGCCCGGGTTGATCGCCACGTCGGTCTGGATCAGCGGCAGGTAGTCGCCGGTGTCACGCTGCTTGGCGCTGACGATGCCGGCGGTGACGGTGTTGTCGAGGCCGAAAGGCGAGCCGATGGCCATCACCCACTCGCCGACCTTGAGCCGGTTGACGTCGCCGATCTTCACCGACGGCAGGCCGGTCGCGTCGACCTTCACCACCGCGACGTCGCTGCGCTTGTCGGCGCCGACGATGCGCGCCTTGAGCTCGCGCTTGTCGGTCAGCGTCACGATGACCTCGTCGGCGCCATCGACCACGTGCGCATTGGTCATGACGTAGCCGTCGGCGCTGAGGATGAAGCCCGAACCCACGCCTCGCAGCTGCGGTTCGCCGTCGTCGCCGCCGCGCCGCGGGTCGGGACGGTTCGGCAGCGGGATGCCGAAGCGGCGGAAGAACTCCTCGAGGTTGGGGTCCATCTGCCCGCTGGCGCCGCTGCCGGCGCGCCGCTCGGCGGTGCGGATGTTGACCACCGAAGGCCCGACGCGCTCGGCCAGCTCGGAGAAATCGGGCAGCTGCACCGTCGGCACGGCGCCCCCGCCTTGCGCATGGCCGGCCGCTGGCACGAAGGCCGCGCCGGCGAGCAGCAGGACCGCCAGGCCCGATGCGAGGCGGCCGGGCCAGAAGCGAACGATGGACATGGTCATGGCTTTCATCTGAACGAATGGAGAGAACGAACGATAGCCGCCGGCTCGCCTGGCTGCACGCGGTGGCGCAGCGCGGGGCAGGCGGCGGGATTCAAGGGTGCTGGCGCTCCAGCGCCGCGCTGAACAGCCGCAGCGTGGCCGGCGGCACGTCGCCGACGGTGGTGACCCAGTAGTCGCCGCGGCGCAGGATCAGCGTCGAGGTGGCACCGCGCTGGACCTGCGCCTCGTCGCGATGGCGCTCGGGCCGGAACGGCTCGACGAAGATCGAGACATGCGTCAGGCCATCGGAGAACACGGCCTGCAGCACCGGCGAGTCGTCGGTGGCGGCTTCCATGCTGCGCCGGATGCAGCCCGCCAGACGGAAGCCCGGCACCGGTCGTGCCAGCGTCCAGCCTTCCTCGGCCAGCGTCGTGCGCTGCTGCTTCGGCTGCAGGACATGGTAGCCATCGGTCTTGGGCAGATCGATCATCGCATGCACGACGCTGGCCGGCTGCGGCTTGACGCCGATGTCGACCTCCGAGAAGGCAGTCGATTCCAGCACCGGCGGCGCTGCGCCGGCCGCACCGGCCAGGCCGATCACGTCGGCGCGCAGCAGCAACCCCGTGGCCTGGTCGGCCCACAGGCGCTGGGCATAGCGCAGCCGGTCACGCGGCACGAGCGTGAACACCGCAGCCACGCGGCCGGCCACGCGGTCGGTGCCGTCGGCCCGGAGCTCGTATTGCTCCAGCGCCCGCGGTTCCACCTGCTGCGGCGTGGTGGACCAGGCCGCCAGCGTCTCGCGCCGCTCGATGACGGCCACGCGCGTCTGCGGCCACATCGTCTGCACGATGTCGTTGTGGCGCACGATCCGCTGCTGGCGGCCGTCGAGCACCTCCAGGTGCTCGTAGGTCTGGTTGCCCACGGCGTAGTGCCACACCCGCGAGCTGGTCATCGTGCCGCCGCTGCTGAAGACCATCACGCCCTGGTAATTGCCATCGTTGGCGGCGGCGTGGATGCGGGCCAGCCAGGCCCGCGCATCGGTGACCCCGGGCGGCGCGGCATGGGCTGCCGGCTGCAACAGGCAGGAAACGAGCGTCGCCAGCGGCAGCCAGTGCAGGGCCGGCACCCTCCTCATCAGCGGCCGCCGTCGGCAGGGGCAACGATATCGACGCGCCGCAGGGTTCCGCCCGGCACCGCCATCGTCATGCCCGGGCCGACGGCCTGGTGGGCGCGCAGGAACTCGTCCAGTCGGGCGTCGCGCAGCACGCCTGCATCGTTGACGAGCGGACGCGCGAACTCCCGTCCCGGGACGCCGCCGACGACCGTCATCGCCGGCACCGCAGCCGGGCTCGAGGCCGCAGCGAGTTCACGCGCCGGCGCAGCGGCATCCGTCTGGCCGCTGCGCGCCAGCACGAGCACGCCGGCGACGACGACGAAACCCGCAGCCATGGCGGCGGGCAGCAGCCACAGCTGCTGGCGGCGCGACGGCGGCGTCGGCGCCAGCACCACCGGTTCGGCGGCCAGCCGTACGCGCAGGCCGGCCAGGAATGCCTCGTCACGTCCCGGTGCGCTGGCCAGGTCATCCGAGCGCATCACGTCGCCGATCAGGTGATAGGCATGCCAGGCCTTGCGCGCCCCTTCGTCGTCGCGCCAGAGGCGACAAGCCTCGTCCAGCGTCTGGCCGCTGCAGTCGCCGTCGGCCAGGGCGGACAGCCATAGTCCGGGCGCCTCGTCGGGCGCGGCTTGCGGGGCATGCAGGGGCTGGGGCTTCATGGCGTGTCAGGCTCGCAGAAGGGAACGGTCGCGGTCGGGTGGGAACTCACCAACGTTCGCCCTGCCGGGTATCCAGCAGGGGGCGCAGGCGGCTGGCAATGGCTTCGCGGGCGCGGAAGATGCGCGAGCGAACGGTACCAATGGGGCAGTTCATGACGTCGGCAATCTCTTCGTAGGTCAAGCCTTCGATCTCGCGCAGGGTGATCGCCTGCCGGAGGTCTTCGGACAACGCCTCGATGGCCGCGTTCACCGCCGCAGCAACTTCTTTGCTTGCCAGCAATGCTTCGGGTGTTTCGCCGTCAGTTAGTTCATTCTCGGCGCGTGAAGTTTCCTCGCCTTCGTCGCCATTGTTGCGGGCGGATTCGAACACCAGCGGGTCGCGCTTGAGGTCGCCCAGCGCCTTCTTGGCCGTGTTGACGGCGATCCGGTAAAGCCAGGTGTAGAACGCGCTGTCGCCGCGGAACTGCGGCAGCGCCCGGTAGGCACGGATGAAGCTTTCCTGGGCGATGTCCTGCACCAGATCGACATCGCGCACCATGCGGCCGATCAGGCGCTCGATGCGCCGCTGGTACTTGACGACCAGCATCTCGAAGGCCCGCACCTCGCCCCGCTTGGCGCGTTCGACGAGCAGGGCATCGGCATCCGCGTCAGGCATTCAGTCGGGCGCTCGCGTGGGGCTGACGCGGGGGGCGGCATCGGAAGGGCGCGAATATACCGCGGCACGCAGCGCGTGCAGGCTCGGGCCCGCCTCGCGCGCGCCGACCGCGATCCAGCGCGCGCTGCCGCCGGCCTCGGGACGCAGGCGCAGCAGCAGCCAAGCCCCGAGATCGATCATCACCTCGAGCGCACCGGCGCTGCCGTCGGCGGTCCAGGACTGGCCGTCCCAGGAAAGCAGCACGGCCGGCGGCACGGCGGCGCGCCAGACCAGCCAGCCGACAACGGCGCCGACGAGCATCGTGCAGGCCGCAGCGGGCGCCTGCGGGGTCTCTGCCCAGCCCAATGCCCACAGCGCGACGGCAGCAGCCGCCAGCGCGGGCAGCGCCGCCTGCACGCTGCGCCAGCCGCGCCCGCCCTGGCAGCGCAGGCTCACCGGCGGCGCGGCGCGCATGCGCGTTCAGGCGCGCCGGAAAACCAGCGTGCCGTTGGTACCGCCGAAGCCGAAGTTGTTCTTCACCGCGACCTCGATCTTCATCGCCCGCGCCTCGTTGGCGCAGTAGTCCAGGTCGCACTCGGGATCCTGGTTGAAGATGTTGATCGTCGGCGGCGAGACCTGGTGGTGCAAGGCCAGCACGGTGAAGACCGATTCGATGCCTCCGGCGCCGCCCAGCAGGTGCCCGGTCATCGACTTGGTCGAGCTGACGACCAGCTTCTTCGCGCTGTCGCCGAAGGCCAGCTTGATGGCGTTGGTCTCGTTGACGTCGCCCAGCGGCGTGCTCGTGCCATGGGCGTTGAGGTACTGCACGTCCGAGGCGTTGACGCCGGCGTTGCGCAGCGCCGCCTTCATGCTGCGCTTGGGGCCATCGACGTTGGGCGCGGTCATGTGGAACGCGTCGGCACCCATGCCGAAGCCGGCGAGTTCGGCGTAGATCCGGGCGCCGCGGCGCTTGGCGTGTTCGTACTCCTCGAGCACCAGCACGCCGGCACCCTCGCCGAGCACGAAGCCGTCGCGATCGCGGTCCCAGGGCCGTGAGGCGGTCTTGGGGTCGTCGTTGCGCACCGACAGCGCACGCGCCGCGGCGAAGCCACCGATGCCCAGCGGCGAGACGGTGCCCTCGGCGCCGCCGGCGACCATCACGTCGGCGTCACCGTACTCGATCAGCCGGCCGGCCTCGCCGATGCAGTGCAGGCCGGTGGTGCAGGCGGTCACGATGGCCATGTTGGGCCCGGTGAAGCCGAAGCGGATCGAGACATGGCCGGAGATCATGTTGATGATCGACGCCGGCACGAAGAAGGGCGAGATGCGGCGCGGGCCGCGCTCGCGGTACTCGCCGTCGGTCTGCTCGATCATCGGCAGGCCGCCGATGCCCGAGCCGATCAGGCAGCCGACGCGCTCGGCCGCCTCCTCGCCCAGGGTCGAGCCGTGGGGCAGCCCGGCGTCCTGCACCGCCTGGATGGCCGCCGCCATCCCGTAATGGATGAAGGCGTCCATGTGACGCGCTTCCTTGGCCGGGATGTAGGCCTCGACATCGAAGCCCTTGACCTCGCCCGCGAAGCGGCAGGCGAAGGCCGAGGCATCGAACTTGGTGATCAGGTCGATGCCGCTGCGGCCGGCGACGAGGTTGTCCCAGCCCGCGGCCACCGTGCTGCCCACCGGGCTGATCAGCCCGAGGCCGGTGACGACGACGCGACGCCTTGCCGACATGCCGGACTCAGGCCTTCTGGTGGCTCGAGGCGTAGTCGATGGCGAGTTGCACCGTCGTGATCTTCTCGGCCTCTTCGTCGGGGATCTCGATCCCGAACTCGTCTTCCAGCGCCATCACCAGTTCGACGGTGTCCAGCGAGTCGGCACCGAGGTCGGCGACGAACGCCTTCTCGTTGGTGACGTCGGATTCGGGTACGCCGAGTTGCTCGGCAATGATCTTCTTGACTCGCGCTTCGATATCGCTCATGACTCCTCCGGGAGTGGGGTCGGTTCAAACAGCCCGCGATTCTACCGGCGGGGCCGAGGGCCGCGGCTCCGGGTCCGCCTGCGCGGATCCGGACGGCCCGTGGGCCCAGCGCTTGCGGCGCTGGGCAAGGACGGTTCAGCTCATGTGCATGCCGCCGTTGACATGCAGTTCGGTGCCGGTGATGTAGCCGGCGCGCGGGGCTGGCGAGGAACACCACCGCCTGCGCGACTTCGTCGGCCGTGCCCAGGCGCCCCAGCGGAATCTGCGCCAGCAGCGCGGCCTTGGCCGCCTCGGGCAGGCCCTGCGTCATGTCGGTGGCGATGAAGCCCGGTGCGACGCAGTTGACGGTGATGTTGCGGCTGCCCAGCTCGCGCGCCAGCGCCCGCGACAGGCCCGCGACGCCGGCCTTGGCGGCGGCGTAGTTGGCCTGGCCGGCGTTGCCTATCGCCCCCACCACCGAAGTGATGTTGACGATCCGGCCATAGCGCTGCTTCATCATCGGCCTGGTGGCGGCGCGGCAGGCGCGGAAGACGGCCTTGAGGTTGGTGTCGTGCACCGCGTCCCATTCCTCGTCCTTCATCCGCATCGACAGCGTGTCGCGCGTGATGCCGGCGTTGTTGACGAGCACGTGCAGGCCGCCCTCGGTCTTGACGAGCTTGTCGATCGCGGCGTCGAGCGCCTTGCCGTCGGTGACGTCGAGCACGATGCCCTGGCAGCCGGGATGCGCCGCCAGCGCCTGGGTGATGGCCGCGGCGCCGGCTTCGGTGGTCGCGGTGCCGGTGACGCGGAAGCCCGCCGCCGCCAGCGCCGCGGCAATCGCGCGGCCGATGCCGCGCGAAGCGCCGGTGACCAGCGCGACCTGCCCCGTTGGCGCCTCGGTGATGCCGCTCATGCCAGCAGCTCCCTGGCCTGTTGCAGGCTCGCCGGGTCGAGCACGGTGATGGTCGTGATCCCGGCGTCGATGCGCTTGACCAGCCCGGCCAGCACCTTGCCCGGGCCGCATTCGAAGACATGGCTCAGGCCGCGCGCGCGCAGCGCCTGCGTCACCTCGACCCAGCGCACCGGGCCGAAGGCCTGGCGGTACAGCGCATCGCGGATCGCGTCGGGGTCGCTCGGCGCGGCGACGTCGACGTTGTTGACGACCGCGATGCGCGGCGGTCGCAGCGTCACGCCCGCAAGCCGCGCGCGCAGGGCCTCGGCCGCGGGCTTCATCAGCGACGAATGGAAAGGCGCCGACACCGCCAGCAGCAGCGCGCGCTTGGCACCCAGCGCCTTGAGCCTCTCGCAGGCCAGATCGACACCGGCCTTGGTGCCGGCGATCACGGTCTGCCTGGGGTCGTTGAAGTTGGCGGGCTCGACCACCTCGCCGCCGGCCGCGGCCACCGCGGCGCAGGCTTCGCGCACCACCGCGGCCTCGAGCCCCAGGATCGCCGCCATCGCGCCCGCCCCCACCGGCACCGCCTGCTGCATCGCCTGGGCGCGGAAGCGCACCAACGGCAGCGCATCGGCCAGGCTCAGCGCCTCGGCCGCCACCAGCGCGCTGTACTCGCCCAGCGAGTGGCCGGCCACCGCAGCCGGCTCGGCGCCGCCTTCGGCGCGCCAGGCGCGGTAGCAGGCGATCGCCGCGGTGAGCATCACCGGCTGCGTGTTGGTGGTGAGCTCCAGCGCCTCCTTCGGGCCTTCGTGGATCAGGCGCCCGATGTCTTCATCGAGCGCGGCCGAGGCCTCGTCGAGGACCTGCTTCACCGCCGGGTGGTCGCCCCAGGCGTCGAGCATGCCCACCGATTGCGACCCCTGGCCGGGAAAGACGAATGCGAAAGCGGGCATGACGAGAGAATCCGTTCAGCGGTGGCGGGGTCGGCGGTGACCGGCCTCAGAAATCGAGCAGCACCGCACCCCAGGTGAAGCCGCCGCCCACGCCCTCGAGCATCACGGTGTCGCCGGGCTTGACGCGGCCGGTCCTGACGGCCACGTCCAGCGCCAGCGGAATCGACGCCGCCGAGGTGTTGCCATGCTCGTCGACGGTGACGATCAGCTTGTCCATCGGCAGCCTGAGCTTGCGCGCCGTGCCCTGCATGATGCGCAGGTTGGCCTGGTGCGGGATCAGCCAGTCGAGGTCGGCCTCGGTGCGGCCGGCCTTCTCGAGCACCGCGCGGGCGGCGCTGTCGAGCACGCCCACCGCGATCTTGAACACCGCCTGGCCGTCCATCTTGAGCAGCGGGTCGCCCGTCACGTGGCCGCCGGCCACCGTGCCGGGCACGCAGAGGATGCCGACGTGGCGGCCGTCGGCATGCAGTTCGCTGGCCAGGATGCCCGGCCTGTCGCTGGCTTCGAGGACCACCGCGCCGGCGCCGTCGCCGAAGAGCACGCAGGTCGTGCGGTCGCTGAAGTCGAGGATGCGCGAGAAGATCTCGGCGCCGATCACCAGCGCGCAGCGCGCGCTCCCGGTGCGGATCATCGAATCGGCCACCGCCAGCGCATAGACGAAGCCCGAGCAGACCGCCTGCAGGTCGAACGCCGGGCAGCCGTTCGCACCCAGCTTGTGCTGCAGGATGCAGGCGGTGCTGGGGAACACCATGTCGGGCGTCGAGGTGGCGACGATGATCAGGTCGACGTCGGTGGCCTTGCGCCCTGCCGCCTCCAGCGCCGAGCGCGCGGCCTGCAGCGCGAGGTCGCTGCACTGCACGCCGTCGGCGGCGAAGTGGCGGGCACGGATGCCGGTGCGCTCGACGATCCAGCTGTCGCTGGTCTCGATGCCGCGCGCAGCGAGCATCGCGGTCATGTCGTCGTTGGACAGACGCCGCGGCGGCAGGTAGCTGCCGGTACCGGTGATGCGGGTATAGCGGGGGGCGGAGGCGGGGATGTTCATGCGGCTTGCTCGGACGCGGCGTCGCCGGTGGCCGGCAGCGCCTGCGGCCGATCCGGCACGGCGGCCCCGATGCGGTCGTGCACGCGGTCCAGCAGCCGGTTGCGCGCGGCATCATACGCCCGCGCCAGCGCCTGCTCGAAGGCATAGGCGTCGGCCGAGCCGTGGCTCTTGAAGACCAGCCCGCGCAGGCCCAGCAGGGCCGCGCCGTTGTAGCGGCGGGGATCGACGCGGTGCTTGAAGCGCCTCAGCACCGGCAGCGCCACCAGCGCCGCGAGCTTCGCGAACGGGCCGCGGGTGAACTCCTGGCGGATGAAGTCGGTGAGCATCGAGGCCAGGCCCTCGCTGGTCTTGAGCAGCACGTTGCCGACGAAGCCGTCGCAGACCACGATGTCCACCGTGCCCTTGAAGATGTCGTTGCCCTCGACGTTGCCGAAGAAGTTGATCTGCCCGGCCTCGCCGGCCGCGCGCAGCAGTTCGCCGGCGCGCTTGATCGTCTCGCTGCCCTTGATCGCCTCCTCGCCGATGTTCAGCAGGCCCACGCTGGGCTCGGGCTTGCCGTCGACGGCGGCCACCAGCGCGCTGCCCAGCACCGCGAACTGCAGCAGGTGCTCGGGCGTGCAATCGACGTTGGCGCCGAGGTCGAGCACGGTCGTGTAGCCGTCGCGCCGGTTGGGCATCACGGTGGCGATGGCCGGGCGGTCGATGCCGTCCATGGTCTTGAGCAGGTAGCGCGCCACCGCCATCAGAGCGCCGGTGTTGCCGGCCGAGACGCAGGCATGCGCGCCCTCCTTGAGCTGGGCGATGGCCACCCGCATCGACGAGTCGCGCTTCTTGCGCAGCGCCACTTCCACCGCGTCGTCCATCGTCACGACCTCGGTCGCGAAGACACAGGTGCTGCGTGGCAGGCTGCGCGCCGGCTCGAGCGCGGCGGCCGTGCCGACGAGGATCAGTTCGGCGGCAGGGTGCTTGTCGAGGAACGCCCGGCAGGCGGGCAGCGTGACGGCGGCGCCATGGTCGCCGCCCATGCAGTCGACGGCGATGCGCACCGCGGCCAGCGGGGGGTGGGAGGCTTCAGGAGACACGGCGACGAGAAATGGCTGCGCAGCCGCGACGCGATCGGCCGAAGGAGCTCGTCCCGCTCAGCCTTGGCAGGCCGCGCTCGCGCTTGCAAGCGCTCGCCCCTTCGCTGGCGATCATCAGCGCGCAGGCGCTGCTGCTCGTCCCGCTCAGCCTTGGCAGGCCGCGCTCGCGCTTGCAAGCGCTCGCCCCTTCGCTGGCGATCATCAGCGCGCAGGCGCTGCTGCTCGTCCCGCTCAGGCGTCGGCCTTGGTCTTCAGGACCTTGCGGCCGCGGTAGAAGCCGGTGGGGCTGATGTGGTGGCGCAGATGCACCTCGCCGGTGGTCGGCTCCAGCGCCGTGCCGGGCGCGGCGACGGCGTTGTGCGAGCGGTGCATGCCGCGCTTGGAAGGCGACTTCTTGTTCTGCTGAACGGCCATGGAGTTCTCCTCGAGTCGGCGCGCACGGCCGGGGATCGGGCCGCCGCCATGCGATGTGGGCAGCATGGCGGTGCTGCCGTCCGGACCGGCCAGGCCGCGTCGTGCGCTCCGGCGGGTCGGCGCAACGAGCCGCCGAGATGCGATGCAAAGGACGAACCCCTGCAAAGCCCGAAAGTATAGCACCCGGACATGGCGCCACCTTCGGCCCGGCCGGCGCCGGGCCCGGCATGTTCAACCCTCACCTCGCGGCTTGCGCCCGCGCAATGCGGCCAGCGCGGCGAAGGGGTTGGGCGCCGGTTCCTCGTCCGGCATGCCCTCGGGCTCGCCGCCCGCCGGCGCCAGCAGCGGCTCGGGGCAGGTCGCGTGCCGCGGCACCAGCGGCAGGGCCAGGATCAGCTCGTCTTCGAGCAGCTCCAGCAGGTTCAGCCGTGCCTGCAGGACCAGCACGTCGTCTTCGCTTTCCTCGTCCAGCCGCGCCGCCTCGTCCTCGCCGGCGACGAAGCGGAAATGCCGGTCCACCGTCACGGTCTCGATCAGCAGTTGCAGGCAACGCTGGCATTGGAGCGGCACGCTGGCCGAGGCCTGCAGGTGCAGCCAGGTCTCGGGCTGGCCGCCGGTCACCCGGCGCAGTTCGCCGTGGGCCGACCAGGCGGCAGCGCCGTCCGCCGGCGCGGCCAGCGCTGCCGCCAGGCGCGGCATCTCGGCGAGCGCGGCCCGGCCCTCGACCGACCCGCCCTTCTGGCACAGCCCCGGCAGGTCCAGCGCCCGCGGATCGAACGGTCTCTCGCGCATCGCGGCTCAGCCCGGCCAGTGGCGCGCGAACACCGGCGCCGCGGCCGGGTGCGCTTGCGTGCGCTCCAGTGTCGCCAGCAGGCGCGGCCGGTGCTCCTGCAGATGGGCCCGCGCTCCCGACCAGCGCGAGACCACCGCGGCCAGGAAGTCCAGCGCACCGGGCTCCTCGCCGCCGAGGAAAGGCTCGCCCGCGAACTGGTCGGCGAAGATCTCCCAGCAGCGGTGCAGCCGCCGGCGCGCGCCGGCGCGGATGCGCGCGTGCGCGGCATCGTCGCCGTCGGCGCACCAGCGCTCGGGAAAGTCGATGACGCCGATCGCGGCGTAGCAGTTGGCGGCGATGAACACGAGCCCGCGCAAGGCCTGCGCGCGTGCCATCGGCGCCTGCGGCAGCAGGCCCGAGTCGGGGTACGCCAGCCCCAGGTGGATGAGGATCGCCGCGCTCTCGGTGAGCACGCTGCCGTCTTCCAGCTGCAGGGTGGGAATCTGGCCCAGCGGGTTGGCCTGCAACAGTTCGGCCTGCGCCGAGTCGGGTTCCCACGACGAGGCGTGCAGCACGCGGTAAGGGGCGCCGCAGCGCTCCAGCGCCAGTTCCACCGCCGCCGAACCCGAGCCGGCCGATCCGAACAAGGTCAACATGGCCGGCAGTGTAGCGAGCCGTTGCGCCGAGAATCACGGCCATGACCCAGCCGCCCGCCGCGCCGCCGAAGCCGCCCCTGATCCTGGGCTCGAGCTCGCGCTACCGGCGTGAACTGCTCGAGCGGCTGCGCCTGCCGTTCGAGGTGCTGGCGCCGGAGGTCGACGAGACCCCGCTGTCCGGCGAGGGCCCGGCCGCGCTGGCGCTGCGCCTGGCCCTGGCCAAGGCGCGTGCGGTGGCCGCGTTGCGGCCCGATGCGGTGGTCATCGGAGCCGACCAGGTGGCCGATCTGGACGGCGAGGCGATCGGCAAACCCGGCACCCACGAGCGCGCAGTGCAGCAGTTGCGCCGGCTCAGCGGCCGCAGCGCGGTGTTCCAGACCGCGCTGGCCGTGCTGCGACCGGGCACCGGCTTTGAGCGCGCGCTGCTGGCGCCGGTGCGGGTGCGCTTCCGAACCCTGACCGAGGGCGAGATCGAACGCTACCTGCGCCTGGAGCAACCCTACGACTGCGCCGGCAGCGCCAAGTGCGAGACGCTGGGCATCGCGCTGCTCGAAGCGATCGACTCCGACGACCCGACCGCGCTCGTCGGCCTGCCGTTGATACGCACCGCGATGCTGCTGCGCGAGGCCGGCATCGACCCGCTGGCGGCGGCATGAGCGCAGGCAGCCTGGTCCTGGTGCCGAATGCGCTCGACCTCGGCGCCGAGGCGCAGCCGCTCGACGACGTGCTGCCCGCCGCGGTGCTGCGCCGGGCCGCGGCGATCGTGCATTGGGCGGTGGAAGACGCTCGCAGCGCGCGCGCCTTCCTCAAGCGTGTGCACGAGGTGGTGCCGCTGGCGCTGCCGCTGCAGTCGCTCGACATCCGCGAGTTGCCGCGGCCGCGCAAGGGCAGCGGCGAGGCCGTGCCGGCCGCCGAATGGCAGGCCCTGCTCGCGCCGACGGCCACCGGCGCCGACGTCGGCCTGCTCTCCGAAGCCGGGCTGCCGGCGGTGGCCGACCCCGGCGCGGCGCTGGTCGCCGCCGCGCATGCGCTCGGCGTGCCGGTGTTGCCGCTGGCCGGCCCCAGTTCGCTGCTGCTCGCGCTGGCCGCCAGCGGCCTGAACGGCCAGAGCTTCGCCTTCGTCGGCTACCTGCCGCAGGACGCGGCAGGTCGGGTGGCGCGGATCAAGGAACTCGAAGCCTTGTCGCGGCGCCTGGGCCAGACACAGTTGCTGATCGAGACGCCCTACCGCAACGCCGCGCTGCTGGCCAGCCTGACGGCCACGCTGGCGCCGGGGACGAAGCTGGCCGTGAGTTGCGGCCTGACCCTGCCCGGCGGCTGGACGCGCAGCGGCCCGGTGGCCGACTGGCGCGCGCGGCCGCAGCTCATGCCAGAGCGCGTGCCGGCCGTGTTTGCCTTGCACGCCGCCTGAGCGGCCGCGCGCCCGGTCAGCCGCCGCCGAGCAGCGAGGCGACCTTCTTCTTGGGCCGGATGCTGGGCAGCAGCCCGCGCGCGACCGGGCCGGGCGCTGACTTGGGCGTCGCATCCCAGGCCGGCGGCGCATCGCCGCTGGGCTCGTAGGGCTTGTCGAAGAACGGATCGCGCGACGGGGCCGCGGCGCGGCGCGGCGGTGCGGGCCGCTCGGCAGCGGGCTCGAAGCTGCGCTCGGGCACCGGCTCGAAGTTGCGTTCGACCTCGTCGTCACGCCGCCGCGGCCGGCGCAGCGGGCGATCGTCCTCGAGCTCGATCGGCTCGATCTCGATCTTCTTCTTGATCAGCTTCTCGATGTCGGAAACCATGCGCGAGTCGTCGCGCGTGACCAGCGTCACCGCCAGGCCCGACGCGCCGGCACGGCCGGTGCGGCCGATGCGGTGCACGTAGTCCTCGGCGTGGAAAGGCACGTCGAAGTTGAAGACCGCGGGCAGGTCGGTGATGTCCAGGCCGCGGGCGGCCACGTCGGTGGCCACCAGCAAGTCGACCTCGCCGGCCTTGAACGCGGCCAGCGCCTTGAGCCGCTCGTCCTGGCTCTTGTCGCCGTGCAGCGCCTGCGTGCGCAGGCCATCGCGCTCGAAAGAGCGGGCCAGCCGCGCGCAGCCGAGCTTGGAGTTGACGAAGATCAGCGCCTGCGAGAGCTGGCGCGACTTCAGCAGCTGCCGCACGACGGCGCGCTTGTCGTCGTCGGTGACGCTGTAGAAGCGCTGCTCGACGTTGGTGGCGGTGGCGTTCGGGCGCGCCACTTCCACCAGCACCGGATCCTGCAGGTAGCTGTTGGCCAGCTTCCTGATCTCGGGCGAGAAGGTGGCCGAGAACAGCAGCGTCTGCCGCTCCTTGGGCAGGTACGACAGGATGCGCTGCAGGTCGGGCAGGAAGCCGATGTCGAGCATGCGGTCGGCCTCGTCGAGGACGACGTACTCGACCTGGTTCAACACCGCGCTCTTGGCCTCGATGTGGTCGAGCAGCCGGCCCGGCGTGGCGATCAGCACCTCGACGCCGCCCTTGAGCACCAGCGTCTGCGGCTTCATGTCGATGCCGCCGAAGACCACGGTCGAGCGCAGCTGCGTGTGCTTGGCGTAGGTCTTGACGTTGGCTGCCACCTGGTCGGCGAGTTCGCGCGTGGGCGCCAGCACCAGCGCGCGCACCGGGTGGCGCGCCGGCGACATGCTGGCGCTCTCGTGGCGCAGCATCCGCTGCAGCAGCGGGATCGTGAACGCGGCGGTCTTGCCGGTGCCGGTCTGCGCCGCGCCCATCACGTCGCGCCCGGCGAGAACGATCGGGATCGCCTTGGCCTGGATCGGCGTCATCGCCACGTAGCCGGCGTCGGCCACGGCGCGCAGCAGCTTGGGGTCGAGCGGCAGGGTGTTGAAGAGCGGCGCGGGTGCGTCGGCCGGGGCGGCAACTGCTTCAGGCAGCGCGGGCAATGTGGTCAAAGGTTCGGTCATGTCCCTTCATTATCCGCTTCGAAGCGCGAACCGGTGGCAGGCCAACGAAACCGCAGCCAGCGCGGGGACCTGAAGCGCACCATGCGCCGGTACAACTCGACATAGGAAATCGCAAACAGGAACACGCATCCCACCAGCACCGGCGTGTTGTCGTAGAACAGCACCGCCGGCACCACCGACGCCATGCACAGCATCCACAGGTACGGCGAAGTCATCGAATTGCGCCGCGTCAGCGCCCTGGCGCTGCGGCTGCCCACCGCCCAGCGCATCACGCGGCGGTAGATCAGCGAATGCAGGTGGATGCCGTCGGGCATGCTCGGCGGCACCGAGCGCAGGATGCGCCGGCGGTAGATCGAGAAGACGGTCTCGAAGACCGGGTAGATGCACACCAGCAACGGGAACAGCGGCGAGACATCGTCGGGGTTGCGGTGCAACAGCAGAACCGAAAGCTCGGCAACGTAGAAGCCCAGGAAGTAGGCGCCGCCGTCACCCAGAAAGATCAGCCCGGCCGGGAAATTCCAGGCGAAGAACCCGAGCACCGCGCCCACGCCGGCCAGCGCCATCGTGGCGATGAACGCGTCACCGACCTGGAAGCCCACGTAGGCCAGCGCGCTCAGCATGATCACCACGCACATCGAGGCCAGGCCGTTGAACCCGTCGATGATGTTCACCGAGTTGGCCACGCCGACGACGGCGAACACCGTCAACACCAACGCACCCAGCGGCATGGCCACGATCCAGTCGAGCCCCGGAATCGTGGTGCGCTGAATGCTGGCCGACAGCAACACGCCCGCCAGCCCCGCCGAGATGGCCGTGAACAGCAGCCGCACGCGCGGACTGACCCGCTTGGTGAGGTCTTCGACCAGACCTGCCGCGAAGGCCGGCGCGCCGCAGGCCAGCAGCACGAGGGCGGTCCAGCGCTCGTCCGGAAACCGAACCGCCAGCAAGCCTGCAGCCACGCAGCAGACCGGCGACGATGCCGAGCACCGCCCACGCGCGGCACCGGCCGCGAGTGAAACTTCTGCGGGCCCGAGAAATCGTTGTCGTGGGTCAGCCAGGCATGGCCGCTGGCCGAGTGGACAACCAGCAAGGTCAGTGCCAGCGATACGGCGAAGGCCACGATGACGGTCAACATCGGGGCGATTCTATCGACCGGGTGCACCCGAACCGCCCCGCTAGAATCGCCCCCGCCGAGATCGTCCGCATGCCCTCGCAGGGGCGTTGCGAGCCCGGCCCCAATCCCACAGCGTGAAGCGCCCCTCCATTCGATGATGACCTTTCGACCGCCACGCAAGGGCGCTCTGATGCGCGGCGTTCTTTCGCTCGCGATGCTGGCCTGCCTGCTGGCGGCGCTGCCGCTGCACGCGCAGACCACGACCCTGCCCGTGACCCCCGGCACCGTGCAGGCCGCGCCGTCGATGCAGACCCTGCCGGCCGTGCCGACCCTGCAACAGCCGCTGCCCGCGGCCAACGGCCCGGCAACGGCCACGATGGTTCCGGCCCAGCCAGCGCCGGCGGCGTCTCGCCCGGTGGCGGTGCCGCTCAGCGAATTCGAGACCTATGTCCGCGGCCTCGCGGAACGCAGAAGGTTCGCCGCTTCGGCGTCGAACTCGTGACGCCGGGCGAGGGCCACCGACGGCGCCCGACTACAGCCCGCTCGTGCCGCCCGACTACCTGGTGCAGGTGGGCGACGAGGTCGCGATCACGATCTGGGGCGCGGTCGAATGCCGACCTGCGCGTGATCGTCGATCGCTCCGGCCGCATCAGCCTGCCGCGCGTCGGCTCGATCATGCTGGCCGGCGTGCGCTACGCCGATCTGCCGCAGACCATCAGCAGCCGCGTGGCGCGAAGTCTTCAAGAATTTCAAGCTCAGCGTCTCGCTCGGCCAGCTGCGCGGCGTGCGTGTCTACGTCACCGGCTTCGTGGTCCACCCCGGCGCCGTCACCGTCAGCGCGCTGTCGACGATCACCGCCGCCGTGCTGCGCGCGGGCGGCCCGTCGCGAGGCCGGAAGCCTGCGCAACATCGAACTGCGGCGCGGCGGCAGCGTCGTCTCGCGGCTCGACCTCTACGACCTGCTGCTCAACGGCAACCGCGGGGCCGACCGCCTGGTGCAGCCCGGCGACGTGATCCACGTCGCCGCCATCGGGCCGCAGGTGGCCGTGATCGGCAGCGTCAACCAGCCGGCCGTCTTCGAGCTCAAGCCCACCGAGACGATCGCCGACGTGCTGAAGATGGCCGGCGGCTTCGCGGCCGTGGCCGACACCACGCGGCTGACGCTGGAGCGGCTCGACGACCGCGCCACCGTCCGCATCACCCAGACTTCAATTGCCGGCCAACGCCGGCGACACGCTGCGCAATGCCGACGTGCTGCGCGCCTTCAGCGCCGTCGATTCACAGCTGCCCATGGCGCGCCAGAACAAGCGCATCCACGTCGACGGCGAAGTCGTGCGCCCGGGAGACTACGTGCTGCCGCCGGCCAGCACGCTGGGCGACGCCCTGCGCGCCGCCGGGGGCCTGACCGCCAATGCCTATCCTGTACGGCACCGAGTTCAGCCGCGAGAGCGTGCGCACACAGCAGCAGCAGAACTACGAACGCGCCCTGCGCGACCTGGAGACCGATTTCACGCGCGCCAGCTCGACGCAACGTGTCTCGACGGCCGACGACGCCGCCATCGCGGCCGCGCGCTCACAACGACGACCCGGCTCATCGAACGCCTGCGCGCCGTGAAGCCCACCGGCCGCGTCGTGCTGCAGCTCACATCCCGACAGCATGACGCTGCCGGACCTGGCGCTGGAGGACGGCGACCGGCTGTACGTCCCGCCGCGCCCGCTGACCGTGGGCGTCTTCGGCAGCGTGTTCAACCCGGGCAGCTATCTGTACGCGCCATTCGCGCAGCCTGCAGGACTACCTGCAACTCGCGGGCGGCCCGACGCGTGGCGCCGACAAGAACAGCGTCTTCATGGTGCGCGCCGATGGCACCGTCGTCAGCGGGCTGCAGAAGAGTTCGTGGCTGGGCGTGAGCGACAGCTTCTGGAACCAGCCGGTCGAACCCGGCGACACCATCTTCTCGCCCGAGGAAATCGACAAGACGACGCTGGTGCAGGGCTTCAAGGACTGGACGCAGATCCTGTACCAGTTCGGCCTGGGCGTGGCCGGGCTCAAGGTCGTGGGGTTCTGACGCCATGGCCGACGAACCGATGGCGCGCGACGCCGACCTGGACGACGACGAGGGCCTGAGCCTGCTGGACCTGGCCATTCCGCTGGCCGAGCACTGGAAGCTGCTGGTGATCGGGCCCGCTGCTGGCCGGGCTGGCGGCGCTGGGCATCACCTACCTGATCGCGCCCACCTTCACGGCCCGCACCGTCTTCCTGCCGCCGCAGCAGCAGCAAAGCGTGGCCGCCTCGGCGCTGGCCTCACTGGGTGCGCTTGTCGGGCCTGGTGGGCGCTGCCGCCAACATCAAGAGCCCGGCCGACCAGTACGTGGCGCTGATGCAAAGCGCCACGGTGAGCGACCGCATCATCGACCGCTTCGACCTGATGAAGGTCTACGACGACAAGTACCGCTTCGAGGCGCGCAAGGACCTGGCGAAGAACGCGCAGATCTCCATCGGCAAGAAGGACGGCCTGATCACCGTGGAGGTGGACGACAAGGACCCGAAGCGCGCCGCCGACATCGCGAACCGCTATGTCGATGAATTGCGGCGTGATGACGAACAACCTGGCATTGACCGAAGCGCAGCAGCGGCGCGTGTTCTTCGAAGCGCAACTCAAGCAGACGCGCGACCGGCTGACCCAGGCCCAGCAGGCCCTGCAGGCCAGCGGCTTCAACCCGGGCGCGCTGAAGGCGGAACCCAAGGCTGCCGCCGACAGCTACGCCAAGCTGCAGGCTGAAGTGACGGCCGCCGAGGTGCGCCTGCAGACGATGCGCCGCAGCTTGGCCGACACCGCGCCGGAAGTGCAGCAGCAGTTGGCCCAACTGGACGCGCTGCGCGCGCAACTGGGCAAGGTGGAGGCGACGACGCCGAGCGACGGTGGGCCGGACTACATCAGCAAGTACCGGCAGTTCAAGTACGAGGAGACGTTGTTCGACCTCTTCTCGCGGCAGTACGAACTGGCAAAGCTCGACGAGAGCCGCGAAGGCTCGCTGATTCAGGTCGTGGACCCGGCCACGCCGCCGGAACGGAAGAGCAAGCCCAAGCGCGCAATCGTCGCCCTGGTCGACCACACTGGGCAGCTTCTTCGTGTTTGCCCTTCTCGTGTTCATTCGACATGGCTGGCGCCAAGCCACAGTCGAACCAGACGCAGCCGAGAAGATTGCGCGCCTGCGCGCGGCGATGGGACTACGCTGAGTTCATGGTGAACGACGCTCTTGACCACCTCGGCGCCCCAGCCGATACGGTTGTCATTGGCGCGACGCCACGGCCTTGAGGCCGCGCAGCATGTCGGCGGCAAGGGCTGCGCGGTCATAACGTTTCGCGCCGGCCAGGCAGTGTTCGCGATAGCGCGCACGAAGCGCCGGGTCGCTCATCAGGCGCATGAGGCGCTCGACCAATTCGTCGACGTTTTCCGGTTCAAACACCTCGCCGACACCCTCGCGTTCGACGATCTCGGCCGACTCGCCCTCGACGCCATGCAGCACCGGGATGCCCATGCCCATGCACTCGAAGAGCTTCGACGGGATGACGGTCGAGAACAGATCGGTCCGCCGAAGGTGAATGATCGACACGTCCAGCAGCGACCAGTAGCGTGCCACCTCGTCCTTGGGCACCGAGTCGACGAAGATGACGTTGTCGAGGCCGAGTTGCGGGCCTGCCTCGACCAGCGCGGCCTTGCGCGCGCCGTCGCCGAGCATGAGGATGCGAACCGCGTCCGCCGACCGGCCGATCCTTGCAGACGGTCGGCCGCCGCCAGCAACGTCTCGAGCGCGTGCGCCATGCCGTGCGTGCCGACGTAGCCGGCGACGAATTTGCCCTCGAGTCCGAGCTCGCGGCCCAGCTGCCGCGTCCTTCGGTCGCGGCGAGAACCGCGCGATGTCGACGCCGTTCGTCACGACGATCGATCTTCGCGCCGTCGATCCCGCGCCGAATCAGGTGTCGCGAAACGAATGTGTGACCGTGACGACGAGAGCGGCCGTGCGGTAGAGGAACAGCTCGAGCCGTCTCGAGCCAGCGCAGCACGGGCGACTCCTTCATCGCGCCGACCGCCTTGATCGACTCGGGCCAGAGGTCGCGCAGCTCGAAGACGAACGGGACCCGCTTGAACCGCGCCGACGACCCAGGCCGCGCAGGCCGTGAAGAACTGCGGCGACGTGCCGACGACGACGTCGACGCCGCGCACGAACAGCGCCGGCGACGAATGCCGCCAGCATGTAGCTCAGGTAGTCGAGCACGCCGCGCGGACGAAGCCCTCGTTGGCGGTGATGTAGGTCCAGACCCGGATCACGCGCATGCCATCGATCGTCTCGCTGTTGCCAGAGCCGGTTGCGATAGCCGTCGAAGACGCGTCCCTTCGGGAAGTTCGGCGCGCAGGTGATCACGGTGACCCGGTGCCCGGCCTGCACCCACTGTCGGCAGTGCTCGTGCGTGCGGCTGGCCGGTGCGTTGACCTCGGGCGGGAAGTTGTCGGTGAGGAAGAGGATGTGCATCAGGACTCGCGGCGAAGGTCCAGCGAACGGACAGGGCCGTCCCCCGGTCGAGGGCCACCGTCAAGGCGTGCGTCGGCTCGACGATCTGCCGAACCGCGCGGCGTGGTGCGAGGCTTCGATGCGGCGCATGACCGGCCTCGACATAGCGATCGCCAGGGTTTGCCCCGCCGCATCGCGACAGCGCCAGCGGTGGTCGCCGATCGGCGCGGCGCAAGACACCGGGTGCGAGGTGGAAGCGTGCGAGTGCGCGCTCCGGCGAGCGCGGGCCGCCGATCGGTCCTCCACACCGTCAGGCCGATTCGGCTCGAACTGCCAGCGGCGATGGTGCCCGGCTGACCGCGCAGATGGGCGTAACCGTCGTGGAGCAGCACACCGCGCCATCGTCGATGGCTCACGCTGGCCGGCCGGGCGGGCCCGCCGGCCGACGCGGAATCCGGACCAGACCTCGGAGGAATCCGTGCCTGTCCAGCTCACGGTGCTGTGCGCGGCCGTGCGAGCGCTCGAGCAGCGCCGCGCGCCGGTTCCGTAGACCGAGGTGCCGCCGTTGACGACCAGCTTCGCGCCCGCGGAGCGCAAGCTCGAACGACAACGTGTCGGCGTGCGCATGGCCGGGTAGGTAGTCGGGACCGACGGGCGCGACGTCGAGCAGCGCCACGACGACGCCCCGCAGGAGGCGCACATAGCCGCTGGGCTGCAGCCAGTACCCCATCGTCGCCGGCAGGCCGCGCGACAATGCCTAGCGCCGCTGCCTAAGCGCTCCAGATCCTCATGCGCGGGTGCGATGCCGTCGGTGCTGTCGTTGAAACGCGCCAAGGTGCCGTCCGGGTGCGTCATGCATCGCAAGCCAGTAGCAGCATCGCAGGAGCGCGCTCGCGCAATTCGCTGTCGCAACGGCGCACTGGCGAATCGGTGGCTGCCGAGCGTAGCGATCGCGTTCAGCAGATCGAGCACGTCTTCGAGCGCCAGTGCGTGGTACATCGGGCTGCGTTCGAACTGGCCGCCATCGGCGAGGATCTGCTCTGGCAACTCGCGTTCGAGCATGTTCGGCCGGTGCGCTGCCAGCCGCGGCTTCGGGACCGTCGAAGTACAGCCCGGCGAAGATCAGCGCCTTGGCATTCGCGAAGAGGTGATTGCCCAGCAAGTGCCACTCAGCCGCTGCGTCAGCCAACGCGCCTGCATCGCCAGGCTGTGCAACCAAGCGGGTCGGGGCTAGCGCCGCCGAGGAAGACACTTGATCCAGTTGACGATGCGCAGGCTGGTCGGGTAAGGCGCCCAGGCTGTGCCGTGGCCGGGGGGGTTCTCGCCGCACCAGCGCTGAATCAACGCGTCATGCCGCGCCCGCCGCGCTGGGGCGCCGGTGGCGTTCAGGTCGTCGAAGTAGTGCTGGTTGTAGCGCCACAGCAGCGCGATCGCAGGGTCGTCCCAGCCGGTATCCGCGAGGTCGTGCTCCTCGCCAAGGAAGCGCATGCGCATCGGACCGACCAAGTCGGCTCGCGGCCAAGCGTCGCCACCCATCCTGGCGACGGCGGGCGCAGAGGCGGGGCTGGACGCGAATCGACCGCTGGACGTCGGAGGCGGAAACGCACCCGGCCGAGGATCTGCCCGGCCTTCAACCAGCGCACCGTGCGCCACAACCGCCCGGCGCGTCGAGCGGACTGCTCATGAGTGATTCACGAGCAAAGCAGGCGGTCCAGAACCTCGACGATGCGCGTGCCAGTGCGCCCGTCCGACAATCCGGGGATCGCGCTGCGCTTCCAGCGGCCGCCGAAGAGCTTGTCCAGCGCTGGCTTGTGTGCCTTCGGATCGGTGCCGATGAGCTTGTCGGTGCCGACCGTCGCCGCTTCCGATCGCTCGGTGGTATCGCCTAACGAAATGCAAGGGACACCAAGGACGGTGCTCGCTTCGGTGACTCCGCCGCTATCGGTGATCGCGCCCCTGGCGTGGCGCACGAGGTAGTTGCATTCGAGATAGGGCTGCGGCTCCACCGTCCGCAACGCGGCCGGCCTGCTGGGCAGCGTGGCCAGCGTCGTTGCGGTGCGCGGGTGCAACGGAAACACCGCCGGCAGCCCGCGCGTTGCCTCGCCCACGGCCGAGATGAGCCGCGCGAAGCCGGTGGAATCATCCACATTGGCCGGCCGATGCAGCGTCAGCACCAAGTAGCCGCAGGACATGCGCGCGTCGTAGTGCTGTCCCGTGTGGGCGAGGTGGTAGCGCAGCTGGCTGCCCTTCGCCTGACGCGCCTGGATCGCGTGGAGGATGGGCGCGATCTTCATGAAGTTGGGGCGGGCGCCGGCAATCAGGTCCACGCTGGGGATGTCGACAGGGTGGCGGGATGCATCGCAGTGTCTCCTCGATCTCGATGGTGACGCGACCCGACCTCGAGCAGCTCGTCGAGCGGGATCGGGCGGCGCCGCCGCCGCCGCACCGCGTCGACGAAGGCCTGCGGCGCAGGCCGCCTGGCCCTTGTCCTGCCGCCACAGGTTCATCTTGCGTGAAGCCCGGCCAGCCGAAGCCGGTCAGACGGCGGAAGTTGTCCAGCTGCAGCACGCGGCCGGCGGCGAACACCTCGAGCCGCTCCTTCGGGAACGCCTTGCTGCCGTTGGCGAGGTAGTGGATCGTGCCCGATGCGAGCCGTCGGCGAAGCGCAGGTGCATGGTGGCGGTGTCGCGCGTCGGCGCCGTCCATCGCCGACGCGACGTGGCGCGACGATCGGGCGCGCCGGCCAGGAAGCGCAGCAGGTCGACGAAGTGGCAGGCCTCGCCGACGATGCGCCCGCCGCCGACGGCGCGGTCCTGCGTCCAGTGCTCGGCCGGGATCGCGCCGGCGTTGACCGTCATCACGAACGCTCTTCGGCCCCGGCATCGCCGCGAGCAGCGCCTTCATCTTCAGCACCTGCGGCGCGAAGCGGCGGTTGAAGCCGACCATGAGCAACCGGCGTCGAGCCTGCGCTCGCGCGCCGCGGCCTCGATCGCGGCGCGAGCTCGTCGATGCGTCAGGCAGAGCGGCTTCTCGACGAACACGTGCTTGCCGGCGGCGAGCGCCGCGCAGCACGCAGGCGGCGTGGCTGTCGTGGCGCGTGGTGATCGACGACCGCGTCGATGCCGCGGATCGGCGAGCAGCGCGGTCGCTGTCGGTGGTGGCGTCGCTCGAAGCCGAACTTGCGTGCCCGCGTGCACGCCGCTCACGCCGCCGCTGGACGCGACGCGTCGCGCAGCCGTGCGCCGGCGGCCTTGAAGGCCGGGATCAGCACCGCCGCCGGCGTAGTTGCCGGCGCCGATGAAGCCGAGCGCCGCAGCCTGCGTCGCTCGGCCGCGCGGCGGCCGTGCGCGAGCGTGACGCGCGCACGGTGCGCGGTGCGCAGGCTCGCTCGGGCGTCGGCTCGCGCCGGGTACTCCAGCAGGATGCCCAGCGACGGCTCGCCGCCGCCGACGAGGTCATAGGCCGCCTCGGCCTGCGTCGAGCGCGAAAGCGATGCGAGATCAGCGGCCTCACGTCGAGCCGCCCTCGGCCATCATGTCGAGCACCGCCTCGAAGTTGCGCTGCTCGGTCCAGCGCACGAAGCCGACCGGATAGTCGTGGCCCTTCTCCTCGTAGGCCGGGTCGTAGCGGCCCGGGCCGTAGGAGCACGAGACCTGGAAGCGTCAGCTCCTTCTCGTAGAAGTCGGCGCGCGACAGCTCCAGCCCGGTGACGCCGACCAGCACGATGCGGCCGCGCTTGCGGCACATCTGCGCCGCCTGGTGCACCGGCTCGCTGCTCTTGGTCGACGGCGGTGATGATCACGGCGTCGACGCCGCGCCCGCGCGAGAACGCCATCGCCGCGGCGCGACCGGGTCGGCGCCGGCCGCCAGGTCGACCGTCTCGGCGCCGAAGCGCCGCGCCAGCGCGAGCTTGGCGTGGATCGAAGTCGATGCCCGAGCACGCGGCAGCCGTGGGCGCGCAGCAGCTGCACCGTCATCAGGCCGATCAGCCCGAGCCCGGTCACCACGACCGCCTCGCCGAGCGTCGGCTGCGCCAGCCGGATGCCCTGCAGCGCGATGGCGCCGAGCACCGTGAAGGCGGCCGCTTCGTCGGTCACGCCGTCCGGGACGCTGCGCGCA
Organism: uncultured beta proteobacterium; assembly: GCA_963725755.1. GTDB lineage: Bacteria > Pseudomonadota > Gammaproteobacteria > Burkholderiales > Burkholderiaceae_C > Rubrivivax. The sequence goes on along the minus strand of CAVRZW010000019.1, from coordinate 337,714 downwards.
GAGATTGACCGGCACGCACACCACCTCGGCGTGCTTGCCGTTGCGAGGCGACGCGGTCGCCGACCGCGAAGCCGGTGACGCCGGCGCCGACCTCGACCACCGCGCCGACGTTGCAGTAGCCCAGCGGCAGCGGCTGATCGAGCTTGTTGCGCACCGCCTCGAGCGTCGGCATCAGGCCGTCGGTGCGGACCTTGTCGAGCACCATGCGCACCTTGTCGGGCTGCTGGCGCGCCTTGTCGATGAAGCCAGCCTTGCCGAAGTCGACCAGCATCCGCTCGGTGCCGGCCGAGACCAGCGTGCGCGTGGTGCGGATCAGCAACTGCCCGCGCCCGACGCGCGGGCAGGGCACGTCGGCGACTTCGGTGCACCCGTCCTTGAGGTTCTGGAGGATCTGCTTCATTCGGTGGGCTTTTGGGCGTCGATCATCATGAACAGTCCGCGGCCCTTGAGGAAACGCGTGATGAACCAGCGCGGCCAAAGGCGTCGAGCGATTTCGAGCAGCCAACCGGCATGGCGCTGCCCCGCACGGGAGGACAGCAGGTCGCCGTGGGACAGCACGGTGCTGATCCTGATGTCGGTGAAACCGGTGAACAGCGCGTGGGCCTCGGCCACCGAGTACGCCTTCGTGCCGGGGCTTTCGAGGTGACTCGCGTAGACCTCGCTCAGCGGAGTCAGCGGCCGCAGGCGAAGCAGCGCATAGCGCATCCAAAGCATCAAGCCGATCAAGCTCCACTTGCTATAGATCATGATCCGTGCAGTGCCACCGGGCTTGAGGACCCGCAGGATCTGCCGCACGACGCCCGGCGTGTCGGGACTGTGGTGGATCACACCCCAAGAGTAGACCAGCTCGAACTCGTTGTCCGGCATCGGCAACTGCTCCGCATCGGCCACCCGCAGGTCGGAGGCGAGACTGAACGCTTCGAGCCGGCGGCGCGTCATTGCGACGGCGCGCGGCGTCAGGTCGATGCCGGTCGTCACTGCGCCGGCTTCAACAAACCGTTGGTGATCAGCGCCGAGGCCGACGCCGATTTCGAGCACGCGCTTGCCACTCCAGGTATCGAATCGCGCGAAATCGAGGATGTAGGGTTCGAGGCGATAGCGCTCCGCCGCTTGGCTGGTGAAGCCTGCGCGGTCCTGCGAGGGCAGTAGCAGGCGTTCGCCGCAGGAAGCCTCGTCCCAGAATTCTTTGACCTGTGTCTTGGTGTCGAGTGTCATGCGAAGAGACCCTGCTTGGCGGAGGGTATGTCGTCCACGAATTGCCGACACCACAGCTCGATGCACATCAGGCTGAGCAGGCCGTAGGCGTTGTCGGCACGGCCCGAATCGAAGTCCCCGAGCATGCGAGCGACGGCGTGCGGCTGGAACACTCCGCGGCGCGTGATTGAATCACTGCCGAGCAGGTCGTCGAGCATCGGCCGCAAGGGGCCCCGTAGCCAGGCTCGCAGCGGCACGCCAAAGCCGGTCTTGGGACGGTAGATGACCTCGTCCGGGAGCGTGCCTTCCATCGCCTTCTTGAGGATCCATTTGCCTTCGCCGCCGCGTTGGCGATAACTGTCAGGAATGCGCGCTGCAAGAGCGACGAGGTCCGGGTCGAGGAACGGAACCCGCGTCTCCACACCAGCGGCCATGCTCATCTTGTCCGTGTAGTTCAGATTGTGATCGGCGAGAAAGAAGCGCTGTTCGAGCAACAACATGCGCTGCAGCGGCGTTGCAGTGGCTGGCATCGTCTGCAGCGCTTCACGCAGCGGCTGCTCCGCCATGGCAGGCACCAGACCTGGCACGAACAGGCCATGCACGATGTCGGGGGTGACCCAATCAAAGTATGACGCCAGGCGTTGATCGCCATCGAGCGCACCGGCAGCGAGCAAACGTGACACGCGCCTCATGAGCGGGGGGCGTGCGGGCAAACGGAGCCCGAAATCGGCAACGGCGCGGCGTAATGCCGGGGGAACGTGCCGCCATAGGCGGTCCACGCCGATGGCGCGATGGCGACGGTAGCCCGTGAACACATCGTCCCCGCCGGCGCCCGACAGCAAGACCTTGATGCCGTGGCGGCGTGCCAGTCGGCTGATATACAAGACATTGAGCGCCGCGAGATCCGCCTGGGGCTCGTCGAGCTGCCACACCATCTGCGCGAGCTCGTCGGCCATTTCCGCGCCGACATTCACGACATGCAGATCGACGTCCAGGTGCCGAGCGACTCGTTGCGCATACGGCAGGTCCCGCACCATGCCCTCCTCGCGCGCGAGCGCCGCGTCGAAGTCGATCGTGAAGCACTGCAAACGCCCTGCACAGTGCCGGCGGGCGAACGCGACGATCGCGCTTGAGTCAAGCCCGCCGGAAAGAAAGGCGCCGAGCGGCACATCGGAGATCATCTGCCGATCGACGGCCGTCGCCAGACTGGCGCGCACGGCGTCTATCCAGTCCGCCACCGACGGTGGTCGTCCGCTCCCGGCGCCGGCAGCACGTAGTGTTCCAACGTCGGACGATCCGGCCCTCGCGCACGACCATCGCTTCGCCGGGCGAAAGCTTCCGCACGTCGACCGGGTGTACGGGGACCGGGGCACCAGAGGTGCTGGACGTAAAGTGACAGTGCCTCCACATCCAGCGTACGTGCGATCCACGGAAGGGACAGTAATGCCTTGATCTCGCTCGCGAATGCAAATGACCCTCCGTCTTCGCTGATATAGAGCGGCTTGACGCCGACACCATCGCGCGCGACGAGCAGCTCCCGCGCCCGCGCGTCCCAGATCGCGAATGCGAAGATGCCGTTCAGATCTCGTCAGGATCTCCGCGCCCCATTGTCGATACATCGCCAACAGCACCTCGGTGTCGCAGTGCGACGAACCGATGCCCGAGCGCCTGAAGTCCACGGGCCAGCTCGCGGAAGTTGTAGATCTCGCCGTTGAAAACGATGACGACCTGGCCGTCCGCGGCGGACATCGGCTGAGCACCGTCAGGGGTCGGATCCTGGATCGCGAGCCGGGTATGGCACAGGGTCACCAGCCCGCAATCCGACACAAACTCCCCGCGACCATCGGGCCCGCGATGGGCAATGCGCCCCAATAGCATCGGTGCCCACACCGCTGCATGCCGCCCACTCACGCCCGCTATACCGCACATGGACTCATGGCTCCGAGACTGACCACCGCGTCACCTGGACCTGCCTCGGCCCATTACTCCGTGATATGGGTTGAAACGCTGCACTCTCACCTCCGCGTCAATTTCATGTTCTCGTGTGATGGTCGAGATGGGATACGCCCGCGCAATTGCGTCGGAGCGAGGACGGTAATAGGCCTTGATTACGGCATTCGACGGTCCGTGGATCGTGATGACGCGCAGCAGCCTGCGCAACCTGTCGAGGCGAGCGCTACTTGAGGATCTCAGCGGTGCCTCTGCGTGACGGTGCCGCCGGCGATCGCCAGGTACGCCCGCGCCCGCTCATCGGGGCTCGGGTAAGCGCTGAAGGAACTCGTACGCACGATCTAGATTCTCTCGCTTCGCGTCGGGTCGGTCGTCCCTGAAGTAGTTTGCGATAGAGCGAGACATGGAGGCGATGTCCAGGGGGTCGAAGTAGTTCGCGTGCTCGTGGCAGCAGTCGCGGATGAAGGGCAGGTCCGATGCGAACAGCGGCTTGCGCATCGACATCGCCTCGAGCGGCACCGCAGAGAAGCACTCGAGCAGGCTTGGGAAAACGACACCGTCCATTGCGCCATAGAAGCTTGGGCACTGCGGCAGCACCAAGGCGCCGACATTGTGGATCGTGCTTCGGAAGTGCTCCGAACAGGATTGCCACTCTGCCTCGGTGAACGTGACGAAGAAGTCCACCTCGAGCCCGTGCCTGTCCTTCAACTCCTGCTTCAGCGCTGGCAGGCAGGCCAGGTTCTTGTGGACGTAATTCCGTGATACGACCCCGAGTCGGATCGACCGCCCGGTATCTGGAATGTTGAGCGGGAAGCCATCGACCCGAATCCCGGAAGACCGCATCTACGGCGTTGTAGACGATGTGAATCGGCATCTTGCGAAATAGCAGCTTGCGCTCCATTGCGGATTTCACGTGCTCGAGTTCGACGACGAGTTCGTCCGCGCGCGCGAAGAAGAGCTCGTGTACCCTATATTTCAGTCGAAAGACGATACGGTCGAGGGGGCTCATACGCCGCTCGACTGGGTTGTTGGGGTAGACGATTACTGGTTGAGAAGCCGCAGATATGCCGCTTGCCCTTTGCGATCGAGTAGGCGGGGCCGAACACTGTGAAGATGACGTCGTGCCCGACAAAGCGCTTGGACAGGCCCTGCCAGAGCGAGCGGAAGCCGTGATAGTCGATCACGTCGCAGCGCGCAAACTTGCCTAGAACTGTATCCATCGACGCGAGGTTGGCGGCCACTGCCGAGGAGAGAAGCAGGCTGATGTCGAAGCCCGTGTCAGGCCCTCGGCTAACGCTGTCAATGAACGACGACGCTACCGCCACAGCGCCACCGACGTGGAGGTTCGAGCAGTTGATCAGTAACCGTTGTCTGCGTATCTGATGCTTGCCAACGAGTGCCATGCCTTTTTGTGATGTCGAATTGGCGGTCTGTACCGGCTGGTGTGCGGATGGATTGCGTTGTCGAAGGTTCCGATGCCGCGATTCCGGACGCCGCAGCGCCATTACGACAGCTGCCGCTTCGTAGCGAGTGGGGGCTGGCCGCTCGCGATGGTCGGGGGGCGCGCGCTCGCTCGCGCTCCTGGAGCGGACGCCGCGCGGCCGCGGCGCCGCACCGGTGACCCGATTTTCTGCAACAGCCAAACGAAGAAGATGAAAGCCAGATTCACCACGATGAATCCATTGATAATCGAGAAGCGGAAATAGAACACGCCCCAGTACGGGACGAGGAAGAGAAACATGATCAGAAGCAATCGGCTAAGGGTTAGTGGATTGCGTCCGCCGCGCCTGCGGCAGAGGTAATGGCAGAGCATCGCGAACAACGATAAGAGGACTAGCGTGCCGACGAAGCCGAAGTCACCGACGAAGTCCGAGACGTAAGTTCCGAACAGCCACGGCTCCTTGCCCTGGGCCAAGTACTGAGCGAAAATGAATTCTCTAATGGTGTCCCAACTCGCGCAGTCGAGCCCGACGACCGAGCAGCCCGCGACTATGAACATTGAAAAGTTCATGATGCCCAGCGTCATGGGCCGTTCGATAGAAGAGAAGTCGCTAAACGTGTCGATCTGCGAGCCGAAGTAGTCCAGAATGCTCCAGGCAGTGCCATGGTCCCAATCGCTGAACCGGGCAACCGTAATAGCTATGAAGGGAAGCAGCATCAATGCGGCGATCGTCGTGCCAAAGGCGACGATCTTGCTTCGCACGTTCCCCGGGATGTAGGCCCGGAAGATCAAGAAGACCGCAAATGCCGTCATCAGCCAGTACACGACACCGTCCCGCCCGACGTACGCGAGGATGTAGATGACGTAGGACAGGCTCGCCAGAATGAGCATCGAGGCGCGGACGATGCTCCTTCCGCGCCCGTCGGGCTGCGCTAGGCGGATGCAGGCCAGGATCAGCGAGGCAGCGAACAGCTGGCTCGCAGCGCCGGCCAGAGTATTGAAGATGCCGTAGGAACCCATCAGCTCCATCTTGTTGGCCAGATCCAGCCGGTTCTCTTTCGCATCGCCCGTGAGGGACATGATCGCAAACGGCAGGAAGAACAGAGTCGCGTACAGCTGGGATACGACCAGGAAACCTTCGATCAGACCCTGGCCCCGAATCGAGACGATGACGTTGCCGACGTCCTTTGCGCGGAATCCGAGAAAGCCGCTGATGCCGATCAGCACGCACAGCAATAGGAACAACGCCGAGGGGTAGTTGGGAGAAAAGACGGGCGTGAGGACGTCAGTGGCCGCGATGAACATGGCGGATAAACCCAGCGCGAAGTAGATGAGCCAGAGCAGCATGGCCAGTTCCGGGCGACCCCCAGACTTTCGCCGGAAGGCGACCGGGAAATACAGCAGCAACCCAAGGCAGAACAGCGCGGCCACCATCAGTCTCCCGCCGCCCGCTGCTGACGCCAGCGCACTTGGGTGCTGCGCATACGCCCCAGGTTCGATGCCAGTTCACGCAAGCCGACACGCGACCGCGCGCGCCAGGCAAACCCGAGACAGTCGAGCGCGGTGCGGCGCCGGTTCTTGGCATCGACCAGGGCGCAGGACAATGCCCACACCACGAAGTCGCGACGGTGCTGCGGGTAGCGCGCCAGGAACTCGTCTGCGTGCTGGATGGACAAAGACCGGGCCCTTTGCCGCGACGCCACGGTCAGCGAGCCAGACGATGCGACTCGGTATCGCCCGAGCACTTCGTCAATAACGTGCCCATGACCCTTGGACATCGTGTCCCAGGTGAGATAGAGGTCGAGGATTCTGCGAGTCGTGTCGATCGGCGACCTCGATGACCGCCGGTACATCAACGAGCTGTACACCCCGACAAACCCGAGCCGGATGGCATCGGCGAACGTGACCCGCCCGCGCTCGAACGAAGACAGGTCGGCCGTCGTGCCCGAGCAGAATCCGCCTGCGTCGTCGAAGAAGTCGACCCGGTGCCAGACGGCGGTGCAACCCGGGTCACGATCGAGCGCATCGGCTTGCGCCTGGAGCTTGCCCGGCAGCGCGTAGTCGTCACCGTCGACGTGGGCCACGTAGTCGCCGGTTGCGGCGGCATGCACCTGCAGGTTGTTGGGCGAGCCGCCGGTGTTGCGCTCCTGAAAAATGGCGCGAACGATCCTCGGGTAGCGATCGACGAACTCCCGCACCACCGCCGGCGTGCCGTCGGTGGAGCAATCGTCACCGACGATGACCTCGAAGTCGAAATCGGTCTGCTGGTCGACGATGCTCTGCAGGCACTGCCTTATGTAGGCTTCCTGGTTGTAGGTAATGACGCAGACCGAAACCTTCGGTCCATTGGCTCCGCTCTTCATGGTTGTTGCAGCGCCGGGGTGCGCCAGAAGCTTCGGAGCCTGGCGCGGACAGCCGAAGAAGCCGCGGCACCCGCGCCCAAAGCCATCAGACCGGCGAGCACGATGTCAGCAAACTGGTTCATTCTGGAGCCGCTTGGCGGCAACACGAGACTCGTGATGTACCCGACCAGCGCCGTTGCCGCCACGATCGGGGCGATGTCTTCGACATACCAGCGCCGGTTCAATCCAGGTTCGAATTTTCGGTGCACCAGCGGCAGCCATGCCACGAACGACAGCAGGTTCATGCCCAGCCAGACGTAACCTGCACCCACGCCCCCAAAAGCCGTTGCCGCCCAGATCACCAGCGGAATCAACAGCACCACGAAGGCGGCGTTGCCGATCATGTGAAGGTGCATGTCACCTTTTGCGAACTGAAGATAGTATGGAAACGCAGCCACCGCCAGGATGCCATTGCCGAGGGCGTAGAGAACGAGCACGGGCGCGGCCTCTTGAGACAGCTGCACATTGCCCGTCCAGGCCCACAGCAGGGCTTGGGCATCGAAGGCCACGGTGATCGCCGCAGCGCCGGCAACGACCGCCACCAATTGCGTCGCGTGCCGATAGACCTTGATCAACGGCGCATGCTCGCCTTCGGCTTCCAGCCTCGCCAAGCGCGGCATTATCGCGTTGCCGACCGGCCCGCTGAGGATCATGATGCCGCTGGCGACCAGCACCGCGAGCGTGAAGTAGCCATAGTCCGCCAACGGCAGGATGCGCGAGAGGACGAGCTTGTCGGTCTGCGTGACGAAGACCCACACTGAAGATGTGAACGCGATCGTCAGCGAGAACCGCAGTACCGGTTTCAAGGGCGTCCAGTTCCAGGGCAATCGAGCACCCGCCGGAATGCCCGGAAAGAGTCGATAGGCATGGACGAGTAGCGCCACCAGTTCGATCAGCGCCACACCCAACTGAAAGCCGAAAAACAAGGTCGGCGACGTGCCAACGAACATCAGCAAGGGCAGGACGCCACCGAAGCGCAGCGTTGCGATGGCGGTGTTGAACCCCCCCAGCCATACAAGCCGTTCGGAGCCGCTGATCGCACCTCGGTACAAGCCGGCCATCCACCGCATCGCGATGATGAGCGCCATCAATCGCACAGCTGCAAGCACTTCCCCGGGCGAAAGCTGCGAGACCCGCAACCAGTCACGGGCGATGAACGTCGATGCGGCCAGCATGGCGCCTGCGCCCAACAACGCCACCGCCAGAAAGATGACCTCCAGCGCTCGGACAAGCCGTCGGTAGCTGAGGGCGTCCGTGGCGCCGCCACCATTGCGCGCTGACTCACGCGCAATGGTGGGTGTAAGGCCGACGTCCAGCAGGTTGAACCATGCCTGAAGCATGGCAAAGAAGCCGACCAGGCCGTAAGCCTCGGCACCCATGTACCTGACGTACATCGGCACCATGACGATGCCGATGAGGCTGACATAGATCTGGCTGGCGAAGCTGGCGAGAATGTTTCGCTGCAGAGACATGTGCGTTCGACGCGCTACCTCACGTGGCCCCGCTCACACAACAGGAAGATGCTCGAACACAGGTCCGGGTACTGTTGCCCGAGCTTGTAGCAGCCGTCGAGATATTCCTTCGAGATGATGTCGGTTTGCATCAGCCGGTCCCACTGGAAGTTCGCCAGCGCCTTGAAGAAAATGCCCGATCGGTGGACAACATTTAGCCCGGCGTTCACCGCATCGCGTTCAAGTGTGTCTAGCGTGTAGGTGCAGCGATGCCCATGCTCCGCCTCGGCGGGCGTGACCGCGGCGTTGTGGGTGATCAGGCCCATCTTGACGGCGATCTGCCGCGAAGGCGCGTTCGCGTTCGGGCAGACGAGGAAGAGCCGGCCGCCATCAGCCAGCCACTCGTCATTGATGCGGCGCAGGACCCGAACGGGATCATCAAGGTGCTCCAAGACGTGGGTGAGCACGATATTGTCGTGGCGCCTCGGTAGCGTCACATCCTCGAAGCGCGAATGGACGAACGTCACCTGCGCGGGCAGTTTCTTCCTCGCTTCGGTCAGGGCCGCGTCGGAAGCCTCGATGCAGGTGATGTCGTCGAAGTACGGAAGGAAGCGCCGCGTGAAGTCGCCCCTGGAACTGCCCAATTCGAGCAGGCTGCCCCCGCGAAAGTAGGGTTCGAACGACTGGATCATGTAGGGGTGCATGACGTCCAGGTCGAAGCCATAGACGTACCTAGAGCCGGCGGCGTCGACTAACTCGTTGTTGTAGTCGCGGACAGGAGAGGACATGCCCGGCTACTCCCAGTACTTGGTTTCAGCGGCCAAAGCGAGGTAGTCGCCGCGGGTCACGCCCACGATGACTTGGTCCCAGTATCGGCCCTTGCGATAGAAATAATTCTTCTTGCGCCCTTCCTCGCGCCAGCCCAGCTTGGGCCCGCAGTAGGTGGCAATCGACTGGGCGTTGTATTCGATCATCGAACCGTCTAGGCGCTCCAGGTTCAACTCCTCGAATGCGTAGCGCATCGTGGCCATGATGGCGTCGACACCGTAGCCTTTGCCACGGTGGCTTGAATCACCGATCACCAGACCGTGCCATGCGTGCCGGTTGCGCCAATCGATGTTCATGATGCTCGAGATACCGATGATTGCCGCCTCAGGCGTTTCGACGACGAGCCGTTGGTTGAGGCGATCATTCTTCAGGTTCGCGAACCATGCCTCGTGGAAGTCGAGCGAACTCGGGAAATGGAGTTCGCCGATACCGTCCTGCGTCACAGGATCGTTCGCCCACTTGTGCAGTGACGGCAGATCGCCCTGCTCGATGGCGCGCAGCGTCAGAACCTTTCCCTTGATGTTCATGTCAGACCCCTCGTTGAAAGCAGGCGTTCGGCTAGACCAGACGCGCTAGGCCGAAGCCGAAACGACCAAACTCGTTGCCGTTGTACAGCAGGTACACCGAGTCCTCCATGCGGAACAGGTGCGGGTAGCACTGCATGTTGGAATCCCATTCCCCGCTCGCGCCGCTGGGCAGCACCGGTGCGGCATCGCGCTCCCAGTGCACGAGGTCGCTGCTACTGGCATGGCCCAGGCGGTAGCCGCGCTCAGGGTTGGTCCGGAAATCGGTCGCGTGCCGATAGCAGAACAACATGTGGTAGCGGCCTTCGTGGAAGAGCACCGTTGGTAACGCCTGGCACTCGTCGGCGTCAATGCTGTCCTGGATCACAGCCCTATGGGACTTGGTCCACACGAAGCCGTCAGGCGACGTGGCGTGAGCGATCTTGTAGACGCGATCGGGCGCCGCATTCTCCGCGGCCTTGATCCAGCGCTGGCCGTAGATGTACCACATATGGAACAGGTCACCCTGCCGCAGCACGAAGCCGTCGCTTACGAGAAACGGCTCTTGCAGTGAGGACCCCAGGACCGGCCCCTGGCCATGGCGCGTGAACGTCTCACCTTGGTCAGTGCTGATGGCTAGACCGATGCCGGAGTCGGTCGACACCGACACCCGACGCGTCCAACCCGTGGTGTAGGCGAAGATCCGGTCATCGACGCGGAGCGGACTGATCGGGAAGATGCCATGCTCGTCGAAAGTGCCACGCGCGCCCAGCGGCAGCACAGGTTGGCTCGACACCTTCAGAGCATGGCGAAAGCTTCTGTCCATGTCGACGAAGGCCACGTGGCTGAGGTACTTACCGATCGGGTCACGTTCGCGTGTCGAGAAATAGATTCGGACGAAGTCCGGGAAGAGAATCACCTGCGGCGACTGCGCGAATTCCTTGCAGCCCTCGGCGAGCACATGATCCGTAGGGTCGAAGATCTTCCCCAGCTTTTGCCAATTCATTCGAACACTCCCAGCAAGGACGAGCGCTGATGCCCGACATGCGTCATGCCAACTGCCCTTCGAGCTGTGCGAGACCGAAGCCACCCCGCCCGACTTGGTTGCCCAGGTAGAGCATGTAGACATTGCCGTCGAGCTCAAAGACATGCGGATAAGCGATCGACTCGCTATCCCAGCCCGTGGCCGAGACGTCGATGCCCGCCTTCGCATCGTCGCGCACCCAGTGGTCCAGGTCGTCCGAGTACGCATAGCCGATGCGGTAGCCGCGCGCCGAATTTCGGAAATCGACGCCATACTTGTAGCAAAAGAACATGTGATACCGACCGCCGCTGTAGATGACATCGGGGCTGGCTTGGCACTCATGTTCTTCAAGCCGGCTTTCGAGGATGTCGCGTCCGGTGCGTTCCCAGTTCAGGCCGTCGCTGGACTGCGCCATGCGGATCTTGTAGATGGACTCGACCCTGTCGCCATGCGGCATCCAGCCAACGCCTGCCACGTACCAGAGGTACCAGTGGCCGTTGAAGCGGCGGATCTTCGGCCCGCTGAGGACGAAGGGCTCGGCCGGAGTAGGTGCCAACAGCGGCCCTGGCGCCGAGCTTGGAGAAGGTCCTGCCGTCATCGCGGCTGACCGCAGCGCCGATCGCCACCACGTATGGGGTGGATTCGCAACGCGTCCAGCCGCCGTAATAGGCGCGGACTTCGTCACCGTCGCGAATGACTGAAACGGGATAGACGCCAAACTCGTCGAACGTACCCAGCTCGCCCAGGGGCATGATCGGGTTGTCGGCGATGTTCCTGATCATCAGCAGGTTGTTGCGTTCCAGATCAACGAATGCCGAATGGCTCACGTACTGGCCACGAGCATCGGCGCGCGGTCGGCACGAGAAGTAGACGCGGACGAAGTCGTCGAAGACCAGCGTCGCCGGCGCCTGGGCAAACTCCTCAATCCAGGTTCGCCCTACCGCATCCTGCGGCCTGAACGCTAAGCCGCGCTTCTTCCAAGAAAACATCATTCTCTCCGCAGAACGGACGTTCTGTTCAGACGAGGTCGTAGTAGCTCGACACAGTCGCGCGGACCGCGTCGAGAGGGTTGAACATCAACACGTCAATGATCGACAGCCAGGGCACGAACGGATCGCCGAACTGCCTATATTCGAACGGCCTGGAACGGATGAACTGCAGTTCCAACCCGTTCTGGCGGAACACCTCGCGGTCGTACAGCTCCAGCCCGCCGATGGCATTTACGTAGGTCGACGCGCCGACCGCCTTCGCCAACGCGATGACCTTGTCCTGGTTCTTCAGCGCATGGTCGATCTCGACACTGGAGGACACACGGATCGGCGTCGCCAGCCCCAGATGCTCGCAAGTGCAGACTAGCGCGTGGCGCAGGAACGCGAACAGGTTCGTATCCTCGTGGCGCACCGCCCGTTCGACCATCGGAAACACTTCAGCGAAGTGCGGCGCGCGCCCGTAGGCACCGCGCAACTGATTCAGCAGCTTGTCGCGGTTGAAATCGTTCGACAGCATCCGCTCACGCACATCGAGATAGTCGGAATCGCCCTTCAACGGTAGCGAGAACATGATGTCCTTGCCCCCCTGGAGCATTCGATTCCGGTTGATCCAGCCCTTCTTCGTGTACTTGATGTTGTCGTAGACGATGAACAGGTCAACGGCGCCGATGAGTTGGAAGTAGCCGATATACGGGAAGAAGTACGGCTGCATGATCGCGACCTTCATCGCAATGTTCCAGCAACACGCCGCCCCGGCGCACCGCAACCCTTCATACGCCCGCGATGAAGTCGGCGATCTCGTCGACCACGGAGAGCGGCAGGTCGGGGTAGATCGGCAGGCAGAGAACCTGCTGCGCCGCTACGGTCGCCACCGGCAGGTTGTCACGGTGGGCCGACGGCAGCCCGCGGTACATCGGGAACTCGGAGATCAGCGGGTAGAAATAGCGGCGCGGGAAGATGCCGTTGTCTCTGAGCCGCTGGTATCAGCGCATCGCGGCTGAGCGGATAGCCTGGCCGTACCAGGATCGGGAAGTAGGCGTAGTTCGCGCGCGTCTCGCCGGCATCATTCAGGCAGTGGATCCCCTTGACGCCCTGCAGGCGCGCGCGGTAGGCCGTGTCGATCACCTTGCGGCGCGCCAGGGCCTCATCGATGTACTTCAACTGCAGCAGGCCGAGCGCGGCGTTGAACTCGCTCATCTTGCCGTTGATGCCTGGGGCCACGACCGACGTCTCGCCCGCGTGGCCGAAGTTCTTCAGTTGATCGATGCGGGCCTTGGTCTTCGCGTCGGGGCAGATGATCGCGCCGCCTTCGAAGGTGTTGAACACCTTGGTCGCGTGGAAGCTCAGGACCGACAGGTCGCCGTGCTTGAGCACGCTGCCCTGGCACTGCACGCCGAAGGCGTGTGCGGCGTCGTAGATGACCCTGAGGTTGTAGGTGTCGGCGATCGTCTGGATCGCCTCAACGTCGCAGGGATGTCCGTAGCAGTGCACCGGCATGATGCGCGGTTGTCTGCGGCGTGATCGCCGCCTCGATCTTCGCCGGATCGAGGTTCAGCGTGCTCGGATCGACGTCTACGAACACCGGCTTGATGCCGTTCCACAGCAAGGAGTGCGCCGTGGCCACGAACGAATATGGAGTCGTGATTACTTCCCCGGTGACGCGCAAGGCTTGCAGTGCAGTCATCAGTCCGATCGTGCCGTTCGTAAACAGGGCAATGTGCTCGACACCCAGGTACTCGCACAAGGCCTTCTCCAGCTGCGGCGTGGAACGGTCCGCCGTTCGTGAGGATCTTCGTGTCCCAAATCTCTCGCAGATACGGAATGAACTCGTCGAGTGGGGGCAGGTAGGGCTTGGCGACGTAAATGGGGTTCTGGACGTTCATGATCGATACGATTAGCTAAAAAGCGCTCTGCGAAGGAGAGGGGAGTGCGCTGGCGATTGCCTCTGGTGTCAGTCGCTCAGGACTCGCTCATCGGCCCGCGGCATATGCAGGATGCAGGACCGGTGGCCGACATGCGGGTCTGGTAGAGAGGTTCACCCCCTCCAGTGTTGAGCAGCGACGCCCGGTGTTTGACACCGTGCACCTCGTAGCCCTTGCTCAACTGCAGCTCGGCCACGGGGCGCCATCGTGGCCGGTGATGCCGGCGATGACTGCAACATTGGACTGCTGGTTCACGGCAGCCATAGGTCAACTTGGCGGCTGGTCACTTTGTTCATTTCGAACCTGTACCTGGACTCCAGCAGCGCCTACGCCGACTCATTCCAACCAAGGCCGGGTAGCGGCTTGCTTGAAGATGGGAACGGTGGCTTCGCTCACTCATTGGTCACCGCCAATCGCGCGGCATCGTCCACTTCCGCGCGCAATGCGCCGATGGCCGCCTGGAGCAGTACAAACTCCGCTTCCTTCCGAGCCAGAAAGCGACGCGCCAAAGTCAGCTTCTCCCGCACTCCAGCAGCAGTCAGTAGATAGGAGTATGCAAGCTTGTTGTCGCTGCGCCTGAAGTTCCGCGCCTTCACCAAACCCTTGTCGAGGAGTGCGTGCAGCACATAGTGGGTCTTGCCCAAGCTCAGACCCAACGCATTCGAAAGTTCACGTTGCGACAAGTCCGGCCGCTCGTTGAGTAGCCGCAGTAGAGCCAGTTGTGCGGCATCTGAATCTGATGTCACAGGATATTTCGCCTCGAGAGATGTAGTCTGTTCATTGCTTGAACATCGATTCTACCCGTGCGCGCTTCGAAGAGAGCAAAGGAGAGGCTCGCTGGCTCGCCACGCCGTGTCAGCACCAGCAAGTCACAAGCCACAAGCGTCACGACCGACGGGCCGCCCATCGCTCCTACTGCCCCTGACCCTCGAAGCGCAGTTCGATGCCCAGTTCGGCTGCGGCACGCTGCACGAAGTCGCGCACGCTGTGCTGCCGGCCAGTCGCGATCACGAGGTCTTCGGCCTGCTCCTGCTGCAGCATCAGCCACTGCATCTGCACGCAGTCGCGCGCATGGCCCCAGTCGCGCGGCGCGCTCAGGTTGCCCACGCCATGAAGCGCGTGCCCGGCTGCTCGGCGGCCGGATTCGCCGGCCGGGCGCACAGTCCTGGTCTTCAGCCCCTTTGCGTCAAGCGCTCACCGCTTCGACCACCTCGGCCAGCCCCGACACCGGCACCACGCGGACCCGCTCGTCCAGCGGATAGCCTCGCGCCACGGGCGCGACGACGAACGCTTGCCCGATCGCCAGGTCCTGCAGTGCCTGCCAGAACCCGCGCGCCGGCTTCGGCGCTGCGGAGAACTTGATCTCGATGCCGACCTTGCGCGACCGGTGCTCGACCACGAGGTCGATCTCGGCACCCGCCGCCGTGCGATAGAAACCGAGCTGCGCCTGCGCCGGCAGCGCGGCCACGACCTGCTCGATGACGAAGCCCTCCCACGATGCGCCTGCCACCGGGTGGCCCTGCAGATCGCGCACGTCGGCAAGACCCAGCAGCGCGTGCAGCAACCCGCTGTCGCGGACGTAGACCTTCGGTGACTTCACCAGCCGCTTGCCGACGTTGGCCAGATGCGGCGGCGGCCGGCATGCTTTCACCGCGCCTCGACCCATGGGTTGACCACGGTGACGCGCAGATCGTCGAAATGGCGCGTATTGCGGGTGGCCAGAATGGCCCGTCTGGACAGGGCAACGCCGGCGATGAAGGTGTCGCGCATGTCCACCGGGCGCCCGCGGGCCTTGCGCTCGGCCGCCAGGTCGGCGGCTTGGGCGGCCGCGTCGGCGTCAGCACATGGAGATGCCCGAGCTCGCGATCGCTGCGTTTGGAGTTCTTGGCCCTCGACTCCAGAGGCGAGTGCATGTCTCTCCCTGGCTGTTCTTCTGCCTCGTTCTCGGATGTGGTCAGCGGCGCCCGCCCTGGCACCCGGGCAGTGGCTACGGCTCGCGCAGTGCCTGGTCGACCGTGGCCAGCATCAGGCACAGGGTCATGGGCTTGACGGGCGACTCGATGAATCCGCGCGAGAGGTAGAAGCGCCGGGCCTGTTCCGAGATGGCATGCACCAGCAGCGCGGTGACGCCGGCGATGTCGGCGGCCTGGATGGCGCGCCGGATGGCGTCGTTCAGCAGCGCCGTGCCGATGCCCTTCTGCTGGTGGTCCTTGTGGATGGCCAGGCGACCGAGGACGAGCACGGGGACCGGGTCGGGCCGATTGCGCTTCATGGTGGATGGCGCCTCGGCGCGGCCGATCGCGCCGGCCGCCAGGCAGTAGTAGCCGATCACGGTTTCGCCTTCGCACACGACGTAGGTGCGCGACGATCCATTGGCCTGGTTCCTGGCCGCGCGGCGTTTCAGCCAGTCGTCCAGCGAGGGCTCGCCGCTGTCGAAGTCGGCGAGTTGGTGGTGGTCGGCCAGTGGCTGCGGCGCCGCAAGCATCGGCACCGTCACTTCACGCGTCGGCCGGTGGCTTTGCCCGTGGCCGCCGCTGCGGCTGCGGCCGTGTCCCAGGGCGCGCGGGCCTTGAGGGTGCGGCGCAGGCGGTCGGTGGGCGCGGGCGGCTTGTCGAGCATGGCCTGGAAGGCGGCAAAGCTCTTCGCGTCGAGCGCGAAATAGGTCTGGTCGAGCAGCACGTCCTCGGCCTGCCTGCAGGCGGCTTCGAGCATGAAGTCCGAGCGGCTGCGGCCCAGGCGGTCGGCAGCCTGGTCGATCAGGTCACGCTGCACTGCCTTGGCGCGGATGCTGATCGTGACGGGCTCCTGGATCTTGGCCATGTGGCACCTTTCGCGTACTGCATTTGTGATCCCAATATTGTATGTCATTTGTCCATACATTGACGGTACGAGCTGGAGAACCGCTGGGGCGCGCCCCTCATGCCGCGCAGTCAAGCGCTCACCGCCTCGACCACCTCGGCCAGCCGCTGCGCCACCAGGGCTTCGCCTCTTCGATCGATCATCACTGCAATTTGAAAGTTGAGCGTTCAAAATGCAATGCAGATCTTTTCGCCGAGCGGGTACGGGGCGTCGCGATCCGGTCACTCGTGATAGTCGTAGGCCTTGGAACCCGGCCAACTTCACCAGGCTGTCGCGCCGCGCTGCCTCGAAGTCGCTCTGCGACCATCTCGCGCACCAGTTCCTCGAAGCGTCGTGGTGGGCTCCCAGCCCAGCTTCTGCTTGGCCTTGCTGGGGTCGCCCAGCAGGGTCTCCACCTCGGTGGGCCGGAAGTAGCGCGGATCGACCTTGACGATCACGTCACCGGGCTTGCACTTGGCCTTGTCGCCGCTCGACCGGCCGCCACGACGCCGACTTCGGACTCGCCTTCGCCCTCGAAGCGCACGCGTGATGCCCAGTTCCGCCGCCGCGCACTCGACGAACTGCCGCACGCTGTACTGCACCCCGGTGGCGATGACGAAGTCTTCCGGCTGCTCCTGCTGCAGCATCAGCCACTGCATCTGCACGTAGTCGCGCGCATGGCCCCAGTCGCGCAGCGCGCTCAGGTTGCCCAGGTACAGGCAGTCCTGCAGGCCCAGCGCGATGCGCGCCATCGCGCGGGTGATCTTGCGCGTGACGAAGGTCTCGCCGCGCAGCGGGCTTTCGTGGTTGAACAGGATGCCGTTGCAGGCATACAGGCCATAGGCCTCGCGGTAGTTCACCGTGATCCAGTAGGCGTAGAGCTTGGCCACCGCGTACGGGCTGCGCGGGTAGAAGGGCGTGGTCTCCTTCTGCGGCGTCTCCTGCACCAGGCCGTAGAGCTCGCTGGTGCTGGCCTGGTAGAAGCGGGTCTTCTTCTCCAGCCCCAGGATGCGGATCGCCTCCAGCAGGCGCAGCGTGCCGATGCCGTCGGCGTTGGCGGTGTACTCGGGCTGCTCGAAGCTCACCGCCACATGGCTCATCGCCGCCAGGTTGTAGATCTCGTCGGGCTGCACCTGCTGGATGATGCGGATCAGGTTGGTGCTGTCGGTCAGGTCGCCGTAGTGCAGCTTGAAGCGCTGGTGGTCGACGTGCGGGTCCTGGTACAGATGATCGATGCGGTCGGTGTTGAACAGGCTGGCGCGGCGCTTGATGCCGTGCACCTCGTAGCCCTTGTCGAGCAGCAGTTCGGCGAGGTAGGCACCGTCCTGGCCGGTGACGCCGGTGATGAGGGCGACTTTGGGTGTAGTGGTTTGCGTCATGGGTACGTTGGCGTGATCTGCCCGAGGTCATCGAGTCGAGGCGGTATTCGGCCTATGCGGCGTACCGGTCCCGGAAATCTGCGTAGGCCTTGGCAATGCCCTCGCGCAGGCCGGTGCGGGCGCGCCAGCCCAGCGCGGCCAGGCGGCTCACGTCGAGCAGCTTGCGCGGCGTGCCGTCGGGCTTGCTGGCGTCGAAGACGATGCGGCCGTTGAAGCCCACCACCTGCATCACGGTTTCGGCCAGTTCGCGGATGGTCACGTCTTCGCCGGTGCCGATGTTGACCAGCGGGCCGTCGTAGCCGCGCTGCATCAGGTGCACGCAGGCGTCGGCCAGGTCGTCGACGTACAGGAACTCGCGCCTCGGCGTGCCGCTGCCCCAGACCACGTATTCGCCGTCGCCGCGCTCGCGCGCCTCGTGCGCCTTGCGGATCAGCGCCGGCAGCACGTGGCTGGTGGCGAGGTCGTAGTTGTCGTTGGGGCCGTACAGGTTGGTGGGCATCACGCTGACGTACTGGCGCCCGTACTGGCGGTTGTAGCTCTCGGCCAGCTTGATGCCGGCGATCTTGGCGATCGCGTAGGGCTCGTTGGTGGGCTCCAGCGGGCCGGTCAGCAGGTAGTCCTCGCGGATCGGCTGCGGGCAATCGCGCGGGTAGATGCAGCTCGACCCCAGCAACATGAGCCGCTGCACGCCCGCGAGGTGGGCGCCGTGGATCAGGTTGGCCTCGATCATCAGGTTCTGGTAGATGAAGTCGGCCCGGTACTGGTTGTTCGCCTGGATGCCGCCCACCTTGGCAGCGGCGATGAAGATGTAGTCGGGCTTCTCGGCGGCCAGGAAGGCATGCACCGCGCGCTGGTCCAGCAGGTCGAGCTCGGCGCGCGTGCGCGTCACGCACGTTGCCGAAGCCGCCTGCCTGCAGGCGCCGCACGATGGCCGAGCCCACCATGCCGCGATGGCCGGCCACGAAGATCTTTGCGCTGTGATCCATGGGTTCGCGCTTGTGTTCGATTGGGTTCAGGGTTTCGCCCTGGATCTGCGCCGCCAGCTCTTCGCGGAGCGACACGATCTGACTCTTCAGCATCTCGTACTCGCGCTCCTTGCGCAACAGGAACGACTGCGTCAGCTGCAATCGCTGGCGCACCCCCTGCGGCGTCAGCACGTACAGGTAACCGAGCTTGCGGTCGCTGCGTTTGAAGTTCTTGGCCTTCACCCAGCCCTTGCCAAGCAGGGCCTTCAGCAGGTAATGCGTCTTGCCCAAGCTCACGCCCCAGCGCAACGGCCAGCTGGCGCTGCGAATACCCGGGGTGCTGCTCGAGCAGGCGGAGCAACGCCAGCTGCGCGGCGTGGCCCGGGTCGGTGTCGATCGGAGAGATAGAAGCGTCGCTGTTCATGGGTTGAACAGAGATTCTACCGGGGGCGCCATTTCGGCCCGGACATCCCGCGTACCATTTGCACGCGTCGCCCGATTGCCGGGCTCGCGGGTCGACGGCAATCGCCACCGGTTTGCGGTCCCGGTCTTCTGCCCCTTTGCGTCAAGCGCTCACCGCTTCGACCACCTCGGCCAGCCCCGACACCGGCACCACGCGGACCCGCTCGTCCAGCGGATAGCCTCGCGTCACGGGCGCGACGACGAACGCTTGCCCGATCGCCAGGTCCTGCAGTGCCTGCCAGAACCCGCGCGCCGGCTTCGGCGCTGCGGAGAACTTGATCTCGATGCCGATCTTGCGCGACCGGTGCTCGACCACGAGGTCGATCTCGGCACCCGCCCTGGCACCCGGGCAGTGGCTACGGCTCGCGCAGTGCCCGGTCGACCGTGGCCAGCATCAGGCACAGGGTCATGGGCTTGACGGGCGACTCGATGAAGCCGCGCGACAGGTAGAAGCGCCGGGCCTGTTCCGAGATGGCATGCACCAGCAGCGCGGTGACGCCGGCAATGTCGGCGGCCTGGACGGCGCGTCGGATGGCGTCGTTCAGCAGCGCCGTGCCGATGCCCTTCTGGTGGTGGTCCTTGTGGATGGCCAGGCGACCGAGGACGAGCACGGGGACCGGGTCGGGCCGATTGCGCTTCATGGTGGATGGCGCCTCGGCGCGGCCGATCGCGCCGGCCGCCAGGCAGTAGTAGCCGATCACGGTTTCGCCTTCGCACACGACGTAGGTGCGCGACGATCCGTTGGCCTGGTTCCTGGCCGCGCGGCGTTTCAGCCAGTCGTCCAGCGAGGGCTCGCCGCTGTCGAAGTCGGCGAGTTGGTGATGGTCGGCCAGCGGCTGCGGCGCCGAAAGCATCGGCACCGTCACTTCACGCGTCGGCCGGTGGCTTTGCCCGCGGCTGCAGCCGTGTCCCAGGGCGCGCGCGCCTTGAGGGTGCGGCGGAGGCGGTCGGTAGGCGCAGGCGGCTTGTCGAGCATGGCCTGGAAGGCGGCAAAGCTCTTCGCGTCGAGCGTGAAGTAGGTCTGGTCGAGCAGCACGTCCTCGGCCTGCCTGCAGGCGGCTTCGAGCATGAAGTCGGAGCGGCTGCGGCCCAGGCGGTCGGCAGCCTGGTCGATCAGGTCGCGCTGCCCTGCCTTGGCGCGGATGCTGATCGTGACGGGCTCCTGGGTCTTGGCCATGTGGCACCTTTCGCGTACTGCATTCGTGATGATCACATTGTATGTCGCTTGTCCATACATTGACCCCCACGCGGAACGGCCGGGGCTCGAAGACCGCGCCTTCGTCGTCCTGCGCATGCCCTCGGCACATGCGCCGCGCAGTCAGGCGCTCACCGCTTCGACCACCTCGGCCAGCCCCGACACCGGCACCACGCGGACCCGCTCGTCCAGCGCATAGCCGCGCGCCACGGGCGCGATGACGAACGCTTGCCCGATCGCCAGGTCCTGCAGTGCCTGCCAGAACCCGCGCGCCGGCTTCGGCGCCGCGGAGAACTTGATCTCGATGCCGATCTTGCGCGACCGGTGCTCGACCACGAGGTCGATCTCGGCACCCACCGCCGTGCGATAGAAACCAAGTTGCGCCTGCGCCGGCAACGCGGCCACGACCTGCTCGACGACGAAGCCCTCCCACGAGGTGCCCGCCACCGGGTGGCCCTGCAGATCGCGCACGTCGGCAAGACCCAGCAGCGCGTGCAGCAGCCCGCTGTCGCGGACGTAGACCTTCGGTGACTTCACCAGCCGCTTACCGACGTTGGCCAGATGCGGCGGCAGGCGACGGACCATCAGCGTGTCGACCAGCGTGTCCAGGTAGCGGCCCACGGTGACGTGCGAGACGCCGCCCAGCGACTGACCCAGCTGCGACGCATTGAGCAGCTGGCCGTGCAGATGCGCCAGCATGGTCCAGAAGCGCCGCAGGGTCTCGGCCGGAACGCGCACGCCCATCGCCGGCAAGTCGCGCTGCAGGAAGGTGCGAACGAAGTCCTGCCGCCAGGCAGGCACGGGACGTCGGAATCCGCCCCTTCAGCCGGGTCGCCGCTCGGCGGCATAGGCCGCGCAGGCGTCGATGAAGCCGACAAGCATCGCCACGGCGTCATGCGCTTGGTGCAAGCTGCAGGCGGCGCCATTCCGGCCCGTGCATCCCGCGTACCATCTGCAGGCGTCATCCGATTGCCAGGCTCACGGCCGACGGCAATCGCCGCCGGCTTGCTGGCAACGACGCCGTCACCGGTCGAACCGTCGACCGCCGCACGCGCACACCACAAGACAACGTGAACATGAACACCGCCCCAACCGACCCCGCCGCCCAACTCCGCGCCGGCATCCAGGCCTCCATCGCCACCAAGCAGGCCCTGCTCGCCGACGAGGCCCTGCAGCGCCGCATCGTCGACACCGGCCAGCCGCATGATCGAGGCCTTCCAGCGCGGCAACCGGGTCATCTTCGCCGGCAACGGCGGCAGCGCGGCCGACGCGCAGCACCTGGCGGCAGAATTCGTCAGCCGCTTCGAGTTCGATCGCCCGGGGCTGCCTTCGCTGTCGCTGGCCACCGACACCTCGATGCTCACCGCCATCGGCAACGACTACGGCTACGAGAAGCTCTTCCGCCGCCAGCTCGAGGCGCAGGCCCGCGCCGGCGACGTCTTCGTCGGCATCACGACCTCGGGCCGCTCGAAGAACATCCTGGCCGCGTTCGAGGCCTGCAAGCCGCTGGGCGTGACCTCGGTGGCGCTCGCCGGCACCGGCGGCGAGCTCGAGGACAAGGCCGACATCGTGCTGCGCGTGCCGTCTGGGCACACGCCGCGGATCCAGGAATGCCACATCCTGATCGGCCACCTGCTGTGCGCACAGGTGGAGCTGGCGATGTTCGGACACCTGGCGCCGGAGTCGGTTCGGAACTGAGCGCGAGCCGTCGCCTCCATGTGCGGCGGCACTGGTTCGCTACGAAGGCGTCACTCGATCAGCGTCGCCACGCGCGCCAACACGTCGGCAATCAGTTCGGCCGGCACTGCTTCGATGAACTGCGCGCGCCGGGCCTTCCAGTCCACCGTGCGAACCTGGTTGCACAAGACGACCCCGTCGGTCACCAGCCCGGCCCCGCTCAGCGGAACGGTCCAGGCCTGCCCCCGCGCGAAGGCGCCGCCGCGAGTCACCGGACATGCCAGCGCCATGCCGAAGTGATTGAAGGCCTCAGGCGACAGCACCAGCGCGGGCCGGGTGCCCTGCTGCTCGTGCCCGGCGCTCGGGTCGAAGTCGAGGCGAATGACGTCTCCGCGCTTGGGCACATAGCTCGCCCGCCGTGTCGGCATGGTCCGCTACCAGGCTTCGCGCCCCGCGGGCCGTGCATCGCTCCAGCCCTTTGCGGTAGGCATGTCGCCGGGCTTCATGCCGGCCAGCAACTCGGCCAGCGAGTAGCGGGGCCGCGCGGGCGACAGAACCAGGCGGCCATCCTCCAAGGTCACGGCCACCGACGCGCCGGCCGCAAGCCCTAGCGCGCGCAGCATCTGGCGCGGCAGCGTGACGGACACGGACCCACCCACGGCGCGAAGGGTTGCGGTATGCATGGCGATGGCCTCGAAGGTCGGTGGACGAATCCATTCAGTATCACACAAAAGTGTGATTGACGCGTTCGCCTGCACCGCCATCAGGCGGCTTCGGTCCGCGACCGTTCAGTCGAGTTGCCGCGCGCTCGTGTAGTCGCGGCAAGCTTCGACGAAGTCGGTGAGCATCGGCACCGAGCGATGCGCCTGGTTCAGAGCCTCGGCCAGGACGGCAGCGTCGCGGATGTATTCGTGGACCATCCGGTTGCGTAGGACACGAGCGGCGATCCACTCGTCGCTGGTTCGTGCAAGCAGGCCCAGCCGTGCCGCGCGGTCCAGATTGTCGATGGCGCTGCCGACAGGCTCGCCCAGGCGGGCCAGCAGGACCGGCAGCAACTTGTCGGCCGCATGGCGGCACGATAATGGCCCGGGTGCTGCAGCGTGCCGCGCCGCGGCGTCCCCCTCGGCCCGAACACGCACCGGATGAGCACCACTCCGATCGACCGCCCTGCCCTCCCAAGCCTGCCGGGCTTGGTCGCGCAGGGGGCGGCCTTCATCGACCGCGACGGCGTCATCAACGCCGAGCTCGACTACGTCTTCCGGCCCGAGGACTTCCACCTGCTGCCGGGGGTGGTCGATGCGCTGCGCCTGCTGGCCGCGCACGGCTTTGCGCTGGTGGTCGTCACCAACCAGGCCGGCATCGCCAAGGGCCTGTACGACGAGGCCGCCTACCAGCGGCTGACGCAGCACATGCGCGGCCTGTTCGCGGCCCAGGGCATCGCGCTGGCCGGCGTCTACCACTGCCCGCACCACCCGCAAGGCACGGTGGCCGCCTACGCGCACGAATGCGATTGCCGCAAACCGGCACCCGGCATGCTGCTGCGCGCGGCGCGCGAGCTGGGGCTGGACCTGAAGCGCTCGGTGCTCGTCGGCGACAAGGCGTCGGATGCCGAGGCCGGCCGCGCCGCGGGGCTGCGCTGGACCGTGCTGGTCGAATCGGGCCACCGGCTGCCCGCCGATGCGCTGCAGTTCGCCGACCACCGCTGCGCCGACCTGGCCGAGGCTGCCGCCTGGCTGTGCCAGCCCGAGCGCCTGGCCCCGTCCGATCGAGTCCCGACCGGCACGCCATGAACGGCCGCCTCATGCGCTCGCGCGCAGGGCTGGACGCCGGCAGGGCGATCACCGCCCGCGCCGGCCTGGCCTCAACCGGCCGGGCCCGCCGGCCGGTACTCCGCGACCACCGCCGCCAGCCGCGCGCGCACCTCGGCCGCATCGGCGTGCGCGGCCTGTGGCATCTGCTGCGCCCAGGCCAGCAGCTCGCGCACCGGCGCGCGCGGCTGCTCGTTCAGGCGCGCGATGCGCAGCTGCGGCACCGCGGTCGGCAGCGTGTCGTCGGCATCGGCCAGCAGTTCCTCGTAGAGCTTCTCGCCCGGGCGCAGGCCCGAGAACACGATCGGGATCTCGGCCGCGGTGTGGCCGGCCAGGCGGATCAGGTCGCGCGCCAGGTCGACGATCTTCACCGGCTCGCCCATGTCCAGCACCAGCACCTGGCCGCTCTCGCCGACGGCGGCGGCCTGCAGCACCAGCCGCGCCGCCTCGGGGATGGTCATGAAGTAGCGGATGATCTCGGGGTGGGTCACGGTGACCGGGCCGCCGCGGGCGATCTGCTCCTTGAACTTCGGGATCACGCTGCCGCTGCTGCCCAGCACGTTGCCGAAACGCACCGCCATGAAGCGCGTGGCCGGATGCTCGGCGGCCAGGCTGCTGAGCACCATCTCGGCGGCGCGCTTGGTGGCCCCCATCACGTTGGTCGGGTTGACCGCCTTGTCGGTGCTGATCAGCACGAAGCGCTCGGCTCCGGCCTCGGCCGCGGCCAGCGCGGCGTGGTAGGTGCCCAAGGTGTTGTTGCGCAGGGCCGCGGCGGCGTTCTCCGCTTCCATCAGCGGCACATGCTTGTAGGCGGCGGCGTGGAACACGACCTGCGGCTGCCACTGCGCGAAAGCGTGGCGCAGGTGGGCCAGGTCCTTGACGTCGGCGATCAGGCGCAGCAGTTCGAGCTGCGGGAAGGCCTCCGACAGCTCCTGCTCGATCGTGTAGAGGTTGAACTCCGACAGCTCGACCAGCACGAGGCGCCGCGGCGCGAAGCGCGCGACCTGCCGGCACAGCTCGCTGCCGATGCTGCCGCCGGCGCCGGTGATGAGCACGGTCTTGCCCTGCAGCGTCTGCGCGATGCCGGCCTCGTCGAGCACCACCGGCTCGCGGCCCAGCAGGTCTTCGGGCTCGATGTCGCGCAGGCGCTCGATCCGGCTCTTGCCGGTGCGCAGCTCGTCGGCGCTGGGCACGGTGACCACCGGCAGCCCGGTGGCCGCCGCGAGGTCGAAGGCCCGCCGCCGCTGCGCCGGCGTGGCCGAGGGCATGGCGATGATCACGTGGGTCAGCGCGCCGCGCCGCGCCTGCTCGGGCAGCGCGGCGAGCGGCCCCAGCACCGGCACGCCGGCGATGCGCGCGCCGCGCTTGGCCGGGTCGTCGTCGAGCAGGCCGAGCACGATCCAGCCGCGCTCGTGCAGGCCGGCCAGCAGCAGCCGCGCCGCGGCGCCGGCGCCGAGCACGATCGCGCGCCGCACCTCGCCGCTGGCCCCGGCGATGCGCGATCGCGCATGTTCGTAGGTCATGCGGTAGGCGATGCGCACCAGCGCCAGCCCCATCAGCGTGACCACCGGGTGCAGCGCCAGCACCGCGCGCGGCACCTTGACCAGGCCCAACCCCATCACCGCCGCGGCCGAGACGATGCCGGCCAGCGCACAGGCCAGCGTCAGGCGCTGGATCTCGCCGAAGCCGGAGAAGCGCCACATGCTCTGCGGCACCTTGAAGGCGAGGCTGGCCAGCGCGTAGGCCCCCACCACGCCCAGCAGCACCCAGTGGTCGTAGCCCGGGCGCGCGCTCAGCCAGCGCTCGAAACCGAGGCGGAACAGGTAGGTGACGTTCCAGCAGGCCGCCACCACCAGCGCGTCCAGCGCAATCGTCAGCGGCTCGCGGTGCGGGCGCAGGCGCGCGAGGAAGACCTCGACCCGGGGCCAGAAGGCGCTCGCGCTGCTCATCGCGGCCCCCACAAGGCACGCGCGGTGCGCCAGAGCACGCCGAGGTCGGTGGCCAGCGAGGCCTGCTCGGCATAGGCGGCGGCGCGCGCCAGCTTGGCCGGCAGGATGCGCTCGATGTACTCGCGCTCGGGGTCGGCGGCGCGGGCCAGCAGCGCGGCCTCGTCGAGGAAGTCCAGCGACGACGGGTCGGTGATGCCCGGCCGCACGGCGAGGGCCCGGTCGCGCAGCGCAGGCGGGTAATGCGCGACGTAGCGCGGCACCTCGGGCCGCGGGCCGACCAGGCTCATCGTGCCCTGCAGCACGTCGATGAGCTGCGGCAGTTCGTCGAGCCGCGTGCGCCGCAGCCAGGCGCCGGCGCGCGTGATGCGCGGATCGGCGCCCACGGTCAGCGGCGGGCCGCCGGCACCGGCGCGCATGGTGCGGAACTTGTGGATGCGAAACGGCACGCCGAAGCGGCCCACCCGCTGCTGGCGGAAGAACACCGGGCCGGGCGAATCGAGCCTGATCGCCAGCGCGACCGCCAGCAGCAGCGGCGACAGCAGCAGCAACGCGATGGCGGCGAGCAGCAGGTCGAACAGACGCTTGGCCAACTCGCGCCCTCAGGTCCCGAGCGCGCGCCGGACCGCATCGGCCACGCGCATCACGTCGGCCTCGGTCATCCGCGTGTACAGCGGCAGGCTGAGCATGCGCTCGTAGGCATGCTGGCTGTGCGGGAACATCGCCGGGGCCAGCGCGTAGCGGTCGCGCCAGTAGGGATGCAGGTGGAGCGGGATGTAGTGCACGCTGCAGCCGATGCCGGCCTCGAACAGGCGCTCGATGAAGCGGTCGCGCGCGATGCCGGCATCGTCCGCCAGGCGCACCACGTACAGGTGCCAGGCGTGCGTCTCGCCGGCCGGCGGGCGCGGCGGCCGGATCAGCGGCAGGCCGGACAGCGCGCGGTCGTAGCAGTCGGCCAGGCGTTCGCGCTGCTGCTGGAAGGCCCGCAGCCGGCGCAGCTGGTGGATGCCCAGCGCCGCCGCGATGTCGGTCAGGTTGTACTTGAAGCCGGGGGCGACGACCTCGTAGTACCAGCTCGGCACGGTGGCCGTGAAGCGGTCGAAGGCGTCGCGGTTCATGCCGTGCAGGCGCATCACCTTGGCGCGCTTGGCGAGCTCGGCGTTGCGCGTGACGAGCATGCCGCCTTCGCCGGTGGTGATGGTCTTGTTGGCGTAGAAGCTGAACACGGTGGCGTCGCTGGCAAGCGTGCCGACCAGCGCGCCGCCGCAGGTGGTGGGCAGCGCGTGCGCGGCGTCCTCGACCACCTTCAGGCCATGGCGCCTGGCGATCTCGAGGATCGCCGGCATGTCGGCCGCCAGGCCGGCGTAGTGCACCGGCATGATCGCCTTGGTGCGCGGCGTGATCGCGGCTTCCACCGCCGCCGGGGCGATGTTCAGCGTCGCCGGGTCGATGTCGACCAGCTTCACGTCGGCACCCAGGTAGCGCACGACCTCGGCGGTGGCGGTGAAGGTGTGGGTGGTCGTGACGACCTCGTCGCCGGGGCCGATGCCCAGGGCCTCCAGCGCCAGGTGCAGCCCGGCGGTGGCCGAGTTGACGGCGATGCAGTGCAGGCCGGCATTGCCCTCGGCAGCGCCGAGGAAGGCCGCGAAATCGGCCTCGAAGCGCGCCGTCTTCGGCCCCGTGGTGACCCAGCCGCTGCGCAGCGCATCGACGACTTCGGCGATCTCCTCCTCGCCGATCTCGGGCAGGGCGAAGGGCAGGAACGGGAGCGATGGCAGGGGCGAATTCATGGCGGCTTCTCGATCCAGGCCAGCAGATGGGTGCGCAGCAGGGGTAGGGCGTTGAAGACGATGTAGAGGCCCGGGTGCACGCGGCACACCGTCCGCGCCAGCGGCGGCGCCAGCGTCAGCCGTCGGGCTGTGATTCGGCCCTGCGGGAAAAGGACCTGAACGCGCCGTCGCGGCACACCGCGCACATCGCGGTTGCGCGGATTATCGACGGTGAAGTCGTACCAGACCACGGCTCCGCCGGGGCGCAGCCAACGCCACATCGCGTCGGCCAGGCGCTGCTGCACGCCGTCGTCGAGCAGCGAGGAGAAGACGGTGGACTGCAGTACCAGGTCCTGGCTGGCCGACGCGACGTTCGCCTGTGCCGCGTCGCCAAGCCACAGCTCGGTGGCCACCGGTAACGCATGGCGGGCCCGCGCGTGGCGCTGCGGCAGAAGTTCGATGCCCCGCAGACGGTCGGGCGCGAAGCCCAGTCGCAGCAGTTCCAGCAGGTTGCCACCGGCACCGCAGCCGACCTCGGTCAGGCGCAGTGTGGCGAGGTCGGTGAAGCCGGCTTTGACGAGCTGCCGCAACAGCGCGCGCTGCCGCTCTTGCAGCATCTGCCAGACCGCCGGATGCAGCGCGCCGTGGCGATCGTCAAGGCCGGCACCGGCACGGCGGTCATAGCGCTCGGCCACGGCCTGCAGCTCGCGCTCATCGCTCATAAGGCAACCTTATGGCTGTTGAAGGCCAACCGCGCACCTCGGTGCAGGGTTGTCCACGGCGGCGGTCGGTCGGCGCTTGCGACGAACCGACCGACCGCCGCGGTGGGCAACCCGTGTTCAACGCTTGAGCCTTGCGCGAGCGGGGCCTTGACGCCCCTGAGCAGAAGGACTGAAGGTATCGACCGACTTCCGTGCCCCTGCAGTGACTGCCCGCGTCGCTTGCCTGTCGAAGGCCCCGATGAGACCCGCAGCCTGCAGGGTGCCGGAAGGCCACGACGGGCCCCAAGATGTTGCGCCACGCCTACCCAGCTGGAGCGCCAATTTATGAGCTTCCCGCCGCGCCTTCCGACATCGGCAGTCATACCGCAACTTCCGGGAGTCTGTCCATGAGTACCGATGTATTCGCTGGCCTGGACTGGGCCGTGCAAACCCACGCGGTGTGCGTCATCGACGCCGCTGGCGCTGTGCTCGATCGCTTCGAGATTGCGCACGACCGCGAGGGGCTGACCGAGCTGATGCGCCGCCTGGCTCGCTTCGGCGATCGGGTTCGCATCGCCATAGAGCGTCCGTCGGGCCTGATCGTCGACGCGCTGGTCGAGGCCGGGCATCACGTCTTTCCGATCCATCCCAACGCGGTCAAGGCCAGCCGCCCGCGCTACCGCAGCCATGGCGCCAAGAGCGATTCCTCGGACGCCTATCTGCTCGCCGACCTGCTGCGCACCGACGGTCACCGCTGGCGCGAGTTGTCGCCGCAATCCGACTCGATCCGTGCCTTGCGCGCACTGGTGCGCTCGCGTGACGATCTGGTGGTCACCCGGGTGGCGCTGGGCAACCAGTTGCGCAGCACCCTGCAGGCCTTCTGGCCCGGTGCTGCCTGCATCTTCGCCGACATCACTTCGCCCATCGGCCTGGCGTTCTTGAAGCGCTACCCCTCGCCCACGTCGGCTGCCCGGCTGAGCGAAGCTGCCTTGGGGCGCTTCTGCCACAGCCAGCACTACAGCGGTCGCCGCAGCCCTGCAGAGTTGCTGACGCGGCTTCGCAGCGCCGCTGCGGCGCTGGCAGGCCCCCTCACGAACGAGGCCGCCGGGCAGCTGGTGCGCTCGATGGCGGCTGTGCTGCTGCCCTTGGTCACGCAGATCGCCGAGCTCACGCACCGCATCGAGCGCTTCGTCGAGTCGCTGCCCGACGGGCAGATCATCATGTCCTTCCCACGCGCCGGCCACGTCTGCGCTGCGCAAATCCTGGCTGAACTCGGTGACGTGCGCGAGCGATTCCCCAGCCTGGATCAACTGGCCGCCGAGGCCGGTGCCGTGCCGGTGACCTACCAATCCGGCAAGACCCGCAGCGTCGCATTCCGCTGGGCCTGCAACCACCGCTTGCGCCAAGCCATCACTTGCCTGGCCGACAATTCGCGGCACGCCAACAAGTGGGCGCGCGGCATCTACACGGCCGCCCGCGCTCGCGGATGCGATCACCCGCACGCCGTGCGCATCCTCGCCAGAGCCTGGCTGCGTGTCATCTGGCGCGCCTGGACCGACCGCAAGCACTATGACCCCGCGCTCCATGCGAGCGCCCACATGCTCGCCTCCGGCGGGGGAGGTTGACCCAGGATGTCTCATCGCATGGCCTCCAGGAATCGCGCCGCCAGCACCGGGTAGGCATGGTGCGCCTGGACGAAGGCGCGGCCCCTCGCGCCCAGGGCGCGCCGCTGCGCGGCCGGCAGCGCGGCCAGGCGGCGCAATCCGTCGGCCACCGCTGCCGGCGACTCGGGGGCCACGGTCAGGCCGCAACCGGCCTCGGCCACCGGGTCGTTGCCGGCGGCCACGGAATGCAACACGGCACAGCCGGCCATCATGTAGTCCATCAGCTTGTTCGGTGCGATGCCGAAGCGGTAGATGGGCACGCGCTGCCAGCCGATGTAGGCGATGTCGACGGCGGCCAAGAAGGACGGGATCTGCGCCTTGGGGATGGGCGGCAGCAGGGTCACGTTCGAGAGTCCTTCGTTGACGACGCGCTGCGCCAGGCGCGCCTGTTCGTGGCCGCCGCCCACCAGCACGAAGCGCAAGGGCTCGCCGCGCAGCAGCGCCGCAGCGTCGAGCAGCGTGTCCAGCGCATTGGGCAGGCCCATCGAGCCGGCGTAGCCGACCAGCGTGCCGGCGCCGGCCAGCGCCGCCGCAACGTCTTCGCGCAGCGGCGGCGGCGTGCCCTGCCACTCGTCGAGCGTGATTCCGTTGGGCACGATGTGCAGCTTGCGCAGGTCCAGCCCGCGCGAGGCCATGTACGCATGCACCTTGGGCAGCATCGAGACGACGACATCGGCATCGCGGTAGGCCGCACCTTCGGCGGCACTGCAAAGCAGCGCGAACGGGTGCCGCGGCGACATGCCCGAAAGCTCGATCGGTGACAGCGGCCACAGGTCGTGCACCTCGAACACCAGCTTGGCGCCGCAGCGCCGCCCGATGCGGCGCGCCACCCAGATGTCCATCGGGTAGGTGCTCGATGCAATCACGGCATCGGGCTTGAACACCGCCACCAGGCGCTCCGTATCGGCCCACACCGCGCGCAGGAAGGCCCAGATATTGCGAACGCGGCCGAGCCCGTTGCCCTGGTATGGCGGCGTGGCGTACCAACGGTAGTCGATGCCGTCGATGCGCTCGTCGCCGCAGAGCCACGGGGGTGCGCCCGCGGGGGCGTCGCATGCGGGCTGGCGGCTTCGCACATGCGAGAAGCTGGCGCCCAGCATCTGCACCCGGTGGCCCGATCGCACCCATTCGCGGGCCAGGTAGTAGGGGCGGTACTCCATGCCCAGGGTCGGGCTGCCGGCATAGTGGTCGAGGTAGAGGATGTTCATCGCATCTCGCGCAGCCGCTTCACGAAGGCCTGGACGCATGGCGTGAACAGGGCATGCTGCCGCACCCAGTCGCGGTTGGCCTCGGCGATGGCCTGGGCGCGGGCGGCAAGCGCCGCCAACTGCTCGGCCCCTGGCACCGCACCCGCAGGCACGATCAGGCCGTTGTCACCGTCGCGCACCAGCTCGCGGTTGGCAGCCAGGTCCGACAGGATCGGCAGGCAGCCGTGGGCCATGGCTTCGAGCACCGACACCGCCACCGAGTCGCTTCGCGGCAGGCTCAGGTACCAGCGTGCGCGGTCGTACCAGCCCGCCTGGGTCGCCGCGTCGAGCCGGCCTACGAAGCGCACGCGATCGCCGACACCCAAGGCGGCGGCCTGGGCTACGAGCGCGGCGCGCAACGAGCCGTCGTTGGCGACGACCAGCCTGGCCGGCGCTGGCGCCACCGCCGCGAACAGCGCCAGCACCCGCTCCGGCGCATACAGCGGCTCGAGCGCACGGTTGGCGAAGTACAGGGCATCGTCCTTGGTCGCAGCCGCCGGTGGCATCGCCTCCAGACCGAACGGAAACACCATGACCTCGCGCGCGCCGAGTTGCTCCATGCGCCGGGCCATGACCTGCGAATCGCTGGTGCACAGCACGCAGGCAGCCAGTACCCGCCGCGTGACCGCGCGCAGCAGCGCGCTGCGTTCAGGCGCGACGAGGATGTCGCTGCCCCAGGCCGAGCCGACCAGGCGGCCACGCACGCCCGGCAATCGTTGCGCCAGCCAAGCCATCGTGCCGTGCGAGGTGAGGTAATGGGCGTGAATGACCTCGGCATCGACCCTTCGCAGCCAATGCACCAGTTGCGGCAGGCGGCCCAGCAGCGCGAAGTTGCCGCCGCCTGCGTCGGGCCGCGTGCCCAAGGCCAGACGGCGGGCTGGCGGCAGGATGGCGTCGAAGCCGGGGGCAAAGCTGCGGCTGGAGGCCGCCCAGAGCTCGATGTCCGGCAGCGCCGCCAGCGCGCGCGCCCACTTGAGCAGGTGCGGGCTCTCGCCGTCGCCGAACAGTGCATAGCGCAACTCAGCGACTCCCGGCATCGGCGCAGGCCCGACGGCGCGCGAGGCTCATCGCGGCTTGGCCCAGGCCTCGTAGTCGGCGCGCCATTGCGGGTGGCTCTCCAGCCAGGCCTGGTCGGCCTCGCGCGTGTCACCCACCACGCGGGCGGGTTGGCCGGCGACGACCGCGAAATCGGGCACCTCTCCGTCCACATAGCTGAACGCCCGCACCACCACGCCACGGCCGATATGGCTCCCGGCAGCCACCACGCTGTGGGCGCCGATGAAGGTGTACGGGCCGATCGAGGTGGCCCCGCGCACATAGGCCGGCGGGTCGGCCCGACCCCAGTAGCGACGCCCGGCCATCCGTAGCGCGCGGTGGCTGGAATGCGTGAGCACGACGCAGTGCGTGGTGATCTGCGTTCCTTCACCGATGCACAGTCCGGCAGAGGCGTCGATGAAGTTGAACGGGCCGATATAGACGTGGTCGCCGATGTCCAGCCGCTGCGGGCTGTCGATCAGCGTGGCGTTGCTGACGCGGGTGTGCGCCAACCAGGTGCCGTCGGCGCGGCGCCAACCATAGATCATGCGCGGCGCCGTCAGCGCGCGCCACGCGCGTTGCCACCATCCCCGCATCAGCCACCCCCCGCCCGCGATGCTAGCGCCCGCAAGTCACGCCACAGTTGCGGTCCGGGCAGCAGCACGGCGGCCAGCGACAGCCCGGCATGGCGGGCGAAGCGCCAGGCCAGCAGGCCGACGGCGGTCGTGTACGACAGCGACGCCGCCACGGCGGCGCCGGCCATGCCCAGCCATGGCACGAGCACCAGCGAGAGCGCACCGTTGAGTACCAGCGACAGCCCCGCCACCTGGGCGGGCACCTGCGGTGCGCCAACATGGTTGGTGAAGTAGGCGCTGAGCGACGAGGCGCCACCGAACACCAGCACGCCGGGCAACAGCAGCGCCATCAGCGGCAGGCTCGGCGCGTAGGCCTGGCCGAGCACCCGCGGCACCAGCAGCATGGCGGCCAGCCACAGCAGCGGCGCAGCCAGCAGCAGCGCGGCCAGGCTGAGCTGCAGCACGCGCACGGTGGTTGCCGCGGCCTGCGGGCGGTCTGGCGTGCCAATGCGACCGTACACGGCCTGCGTCAGTGACGATGAGACGAACCATAGCAACTCGGCCACGACCACCGCGATCGAGTAGACGCCGGTGGCCGACAGGCCAAGCAAGCGCTCGATCACGAACAGCCCGACGCGGTAATTGAGCAGCGCGATAAGGTTCGTCGCGCCTATGGTGGCGATGAAGCGCGCGTCGATCCGCAGGCTGCCAAGCTCCGGCGCGACCAGCTGTCCGCCATGCCACAGCACCGTCAGCAGCAACACGCCAACCAGCACCTTGGCGGCTACCCACGCCGCAAGCACCGGCACCAGCCCCGTGTGCCCGGTCAGCGCCAACGTGCCCAGCAGCAACAAAGCCAGGTACGGCGGCGCCAGCGTCAGCCGCGCCATCGGCGCCATGCGCCCCTGGCCCAGCCACAGGCCCGCCAGGTTGGGCGCCAGCAACAACACCGGTGCGCCCAGGGCGAGTATCCACAGTGGCGCATAGGCCGCCGGACCAAGAACCGCGACCACCCACAGGCCCGCGCCTGCCACTGCACCGCAGGTGGCGCAGCACACCGCGACGGCAGACAGCAGCGCCCGCGGGTCCTGGCCATGGTGCGAGACACGGCGCGCCAGCGCGATGCCGAAGCCCGACAGCAGCGCCAGCAGCACGCCCTCGACGCTGGTGAACAACGCGAAGGTGCCCTGCGTCGCGGGGCCTAGGCGCGCGGTGACCGTGGTCACCGCCAGTACCCCGACCAGCGCCAAGGTGCGCGTGGCCAGGTTGATCAGCGTGCCGCGGGCGGCGCTGTCCATCTAGGGCCGCTTCGCGGCCCGCTGGCGCCGCGCCGGGGTGCGGCGCGCGGCCGCTGGTTCGGCAGGGTGGACCGACGCCGGGCCGCTGGCGCAACGCCCGATGTCGGGGTCGCCCTTGCGCAGCAGCAGCTTTGGGCTTGGCTCGCCGCGCACAGGCCGGTCGCGGTGGCTCACGTCACCGCGCGCCGCAGGCTCTGGACGACGCGATCCTGGTCGGCGCCCGTCAGGTCGGCGCTCATCGGCAGGCTCAGCACGCGCGCGGCCAGGCGGCTGCTGACCGGGCAGTCGTCGGGCCCGCAGTAGGCCACGTACGCCGGCTGCTGGTTCAGCGGTACGGGGTAATGCACGGCGGTCGGTACGCCGGCTTCCTTGAGCGCCGCCTGGACGCGGGCGCGCTCGTCGACCATCACCGTCACCTGCGCCCACACCGAGTTGCGGTCCGGCCGCACCGCCACCTGCTCGACGCCGGCCTCGGCCAGCAGCCGGCAGTAGCGCGCGCCGATGGCCTCGCGCTGCTGCAGCTCCCATTCGAAACGCTCAAGCTTGGCCAGCAGCACCGCGGCCTGCAGCGTGTCGAGCCGGCCGCCCACACCCAGCCGGGTGTGCCGGTAGCGCGCGCTCTGGCCGTGCACGCGGATCTCGCGCGCGGCCTGCGCCAGGCGGTCGTCTTCGGTGAACAACGCGCCGCCGTCGCCGTAGCAGCCCAGCGGCTTGCTGGGGAAGAAGCTGGTCGCGCCGAAGGTGCTGAGCGCACACGAGCGCCGGCCCTGGTACAGCGCGCCGAAGCTCTGCGCCGCGTCCTCGATCACCGCCAGCCCATGGCGCGCGGCGATGGCGTTGATCTCGGCCATGTCGGCGACCTGCCCGTACAGGCTCACGGGCATGATGGCCTTGGTCCTGGCCGTGACCTTCGCTTCGATCAGCGAGGCGTCGATGTTGCAGGTGTCGGCCTCGACATCGACGAACACCGGCTTCGCCCCGGCCAGCACGATCATCTCGGCCGTGGCTGCGAAGGTGAACGGCGTCGTGATGACCTCGTCGCCGGGCTGCAGGTCCAGCGCCATCAGCGCGATCAGCAGCGCCTCGGTGCCACTGGCCACGGTAATGCAGTGCCGGCTGCCCGTGAAGGCGGCCAGCGCGGCTTCCAGCTCGGCGACCTCGGGGCCCAGGATGTACTGGCCGTGGTCGAGCACCCGCTGGATGCGCGAGTCGATGCTGGACTTCAAGGCCGCGTACTGCGACTTCAGGTCTGTGAATTGCATAGCGTGAGTCGTTCGCCGTCGAGACGGTAGCGTTCGCCGGTGACAGGACAGCTGGCCTCGCCCTGCCCCGCCACCGGCAGGTCGAGCCGCTCGCCGTGCCGGCTCATCCAGCCGATGCGGCGCGCCGGCACACCGACCACCAGCGCGTACGCCGGCACGTCGCGGCTGACCACGGCGCCGGCGCCGACGAACGCATAGTCGCCGATCGTCACGCCGCAGACGATGGTGCAGTTCGCGCCCAGCGTGGCACCGCGCTTCACGAGCGTGTGCCGGTATTCGCTCTTGCGCGGCACGGCCGAGCGCGGGTTGTGCACGTTGGTGAAGACCATGCTCGGGCCGCAGAAGACGTCGTCCTCGAGCGTCACCGCGTCGTAGACGGAGACGTTGTTCTGGATCTTCACGTTGTCACCGATGACGACGTCGTTGGCCACGAACACGCCCTGCCCCAGCGAGCAGTGCGCGCCGATGCGTGCACCCGGGCTCACGTGCACGAAGTGCCAGACACGCGTGCCGTCGCCGAGTTGCGCACCGTCGTCGACGACGGCGCTGGGGTGGATCACCACAGGCATCTAGAAAACCAGCGGCAGGCCCACGCGCACGCCGTCGCGTGCGCTGCGGTATGCGGCCAACACCACTTCGAGCGAGCGCAGACCCTCATAGCCGTCGACCTCGGCGTGCTTCTCGCCGCGCAGCGTGCCGATCACGTTGTCGTAGTACAGCGGGTGGCCGAAGCCGTAGACCGACGGCGTGGCGTAGCTCGCGTCCTTCACGGTCGCGTCCTCGGGCCAGGCCTCGTCGAACTCCCAGTGCTGGATCTGATTCACCGCGACGCCGCCGATGCGCACCGTGCCGCGCTCGCCGAGGATCGTGATGCTGCCTTCGAAGTTCTTGCCATGCGTCAGCATCGTCACGTTGATGCTGGCCAGCCCGCCGCGGCGCAGACGCAGGCTCATCACGCCGGTGTCCTCGGCCTCGATGTCGCGCGCCAGCGTCGCGGTGTAGGCGTGCACGTTGTCGACCGGTCCGACCAGCCAGTCGACCATGTCGACGTAGTGGCTGGCCTGGTTCAGGAAAGCGCCGCCGTCCAGGTCCCACCGACCACGCCAGGGGGCGTCGTCGTAGTAGCTCTGCGGCCTCGTCCAGAAGACGTTGACGTTGACCATGAAGATGCGGCCGAAGCGCCCACCGTCGATCGCCTTCTTCAGCAACTGCATCGTCGGGTTGAGACGGTTCTGCTTGACGACGAAGAGCTTGACACCGGCGTCGCGGCAGGCGCGCACCATCGCCATGCCTTCGTCCCACTTGGTCGCCATCGGCTTCTCGCTCAGCACGTGGCGCCCGGCCGCGGCAGCGCGCATCGCGTGCTGCGGGTGCAGGCCGCTGGGAGTGGCGAGCGAGACGATGTCGGCGTCGCTGCCGGCGAGCAAGGCATCGAGCGATGAGAAGCCGGCGGCGCCGGTCTTGGCCATTGCGGCCTCCAGCGCTGCGGGCCGGTTGTCGCACACCGCGATCAGCTCGGCGCGTTCGCGATGCTGGCGCAAGGCCTCGACGTGGTTGGCCGAAATGCGGCCGCAACCGACCAGCGCAAAGCGGATCGACCGGCCTGTGATCGGAAGGCTGTGGTTCATCAAGCCGGCGATTTTACGGCTGCGCCTAAAATTCAAGCAGATTCAATGCATTGAGCCAAAGAAGCGCCTGATGTCCGACGACAACCAACTGATCACCGAGCGGCGCGAGAAACTGCAGGCACTGCGCGCCGCCGGTGTCGCCTTCCCGAACGACTTCAAACCCCAGCACCACGCGGCCGACCTGCACCACAGGCATGGCCAGGTGCCGAACGAGGAACTGGAGCCGCAAGGCGTGAAGGCAGTCGTCGCCGGCCGCATGATGCTCAAGCGCGTGATGGGCAAGGCCTGCTTCGCGACGCTGCAGGACGGCACCGGCCGCATCCAGCTCTACGTCACGCAGGACGCGGTGGGCGCCGAGGCACTGGCCGCCTTCAAGCACTGGGACCTGGGCGACATCCTCGGCTGCGAGGGCACGCTGTTCCGCACCAAGAGCGGCGAGCTTTCGGTGAGGGCGACGAAGATCCGCCTGCTGACGAAGAGCCTGCGCCCGCTGCCCGACAAGTTCCACGGCATGGCCGACCAGGAGCAGAAGTACCGCCAGCGCTATGTCGATCTGATCACCGACGACGAAGCGCGCGCGCGCTTCGTCGCGCGCAGCAAGGCGGTCAGCTCGATCCGCGGCTTCATGGTCGAGCACGGCTTCCTGGAAGTGGAAACGCCGATGCTGCACCCCATTCCCGGCGGCGCCAACGCCAAGCCCTTCGTGACCCACCACAACGCGCTGGATCAGCAGATGTTCCTGCGCATCGCGCCCGAGCTGTACCTGAAGCGGCTGCTGGTGGGCGGCTTCGAGCGCGTGTTCGAGATCAACCGCAGCTACCGCAACGAAGGCATCAGCGTCCGCCACAACCCGGAATTCACGATGATGGAGTTCTACGCGGCCTACTGGACGCACCACGACCTGATGGACTTCACCGAACAGGTGCTGCGCCACGCGGCGCGCGCGGCCAGCGGCACGGCCAGGCTCAGCTACGCCGGCCGGCCGGTGGACCTGGACGCACCGTTCGAGCGCCTGTCGGTACGGCATGCGCTGGTCGTGCACGCCGGCTTGACGGCCGAGGAGGCCGACGACGCCACCGTGCTGCGCGCGCGGCTCAAGGCGCTGGGCGAGGAGGCGCCGGCGCACTGGACCCTGGCCGAACTGCAGTTCGGCCTGTTCGAGGCGGCGGTCGAGGACAAGCTCTGGCAGCCGACCTTCATCGTCGACTACCCGGTCGAGGTCTCGCCGCTGGCGCGCGCGTCGGACACGAATCCGGCCGTCACCGAGCGCTTCGAGCTCTTCATCACCGGGCGCGAGATGGCCAACGGCTTCTCCGAGCTCAACGACGCCGAGGACCAGGCGGCGCGCTTCCAGTCGCAGGTGGCCAACAAGGAAGCCGGCGACGAGGAGGCGATGTACTTCGATGCCGACTTCATCCGTGCGCTCGAGTACGGCATGCCACCGGCCGGCGGCTGCGGCATCGGCATCGACCGCCTGATGATGCTGCTCACCGACAGCCCGAGCATCCGCGACGTGATCCTGTTCCCGGCGCTGCGCCGGGAAGGCGCATGATGCCGTCGTCCGGACCCCGGGGCTGGTGATGACCGCAGCGCGCCGCGAGGATCTCGCCGACATCGAGGCCACGGTGTGGCGCGAACTCGGCCGCGCGGTACGCGACAAGCACCATGGCTGGCGGGTGGGTGTCCTGGCCTCGTTCGACGGCACCCAGGCCGACGCACGCAGCGTGGTCCTGCGCGACCTCGATGCCAGGTCGCGCACGCTGCTGATCTTCACCGACGCCCGCAGCCCCAAGGCGGCACAGATCGAGGCCCATCCCCGGGGCACGCTGGTGCTGTGGTCGGAGCCGCTGGGCTGGCAGCTGCGCCTGCGCGTGAGGCTCAGCCTGGAGACTTCGGGGCTCGCAGTGTCCTCGCGCTGGGCGCGCCTGAAGATGGCGCCCGGTGCGCACGATTACCTGTCGCCGCTGCCGCCGGGCAGCGAGGTGGCGGGGCCGCAGGCGCCGCATCGATCGCCGCCGGCGCGCGAAAGCCGCGACTTCTTCGCCGTGCTCAACGCCGAGATCGGCGCCGTCGACTGGCTCGAACTGCACGAACTCGGCCACCGGCGCGCGCTGTTCGATCCCGAAGGGCGGCGCTGGCTCACGCCGTAGCGGCGGCTGCCGGTCTCGGCCCGGTGCCGCCGCCACCGACCTCAGCGGTGCTCGAACGTCGGCTTGCGCTTGGCCGTGAACGCGGCCATGCCTTCCTTCTGGTCGGCGGTGGCGAACAACGAATGGAACATGTGGCGCTCGTAGGCGATGCCGTCGGCCAGGCCGCTTTCGAAGGCGCGATTGACGCAGGCCTTGGCCATCATCACGCTCGGGCCGCTCAAGGCGCAGATGAGCTCGGCCGCCGCCATGGCCTCGTCGATCAGCTTGTCGGCGGCGACCACGCGCGAGACCAGCCCGGCGCGTTCGGCCTCGCCGGCGTCCATCATGCGGCCGGTGAGCACGAGGTCCATCGCCTTGCTCTTGCCCACCGCCCGCGGCAGGCGCTGGGTGCCGCCGGCGCCGGGGATGATGCCGAGCTTGATCTCGGGCTGGCCGAATCTGGCGTTGTCGGCGGCGATGATGAAGTCGCACATCATCGCCAGTTCGCAGCCGCCGCCCAGCGCGAAGCCCGCCACCGCGGCGATCACCGGCTTGCGCACCTGGCGGATGGTCTCCCAGTTGCGGGTGATGAAGCCGCCGCCGAAGGCCTCGACGAAGGTCTTTTCGGCCATCGCCGCGATGTCGGCGCCGGCCGCGAAGGCCTTCTCGCTGCCGGTGACGACGATGCAGCCGACGCTGTCGTCGGCGTCGAAGGCCAGCAGCGCGGCGCCGAGCTGGTCCATCAACGCGTCGCTGAGCGCGTTGAGCTGCTTGGGCCGGTTGAGCGTGATGAGGCCGACGCGGCGTTCGCCGCTGCCGCGCAGCTCGGTCAGGATCAGGGGGTCGGACATGGGGATCTCCTCGGGTCGGATCACGTACGGGAAGCCGACATTGTGGTTCAGCGCCCGGGCGCGGCCTGTTCGGGCAGGCGGTCGATCGTGAGATCGACGAAGGTGTCGGCGTCCTGCCGGATCACGATGCGCACCGGCAGGTATTGCAGGCTGGGGGCGACCCACATCTCGGCCGTCAGGTCGCCGCCGGACCCGGGATCGCGGCGCGGCTTGACATGCACCGCCTCGACCGGGCCGGCCGGCGTGGCCAGCAGCTCGCTGGCCAGCACGTCGTAGGTCCAGGGCTCGACATGGCGCGCCAGCGCCAGCGGCATCTCGATCGACCGCCCCGTCTGCAGCAACTCGGGCTGGGTCGTGAACAGCCAGGTCAGCTGCACGAACTGGCTGGCGCTGTCCTGCACGCCGGGCGGCCGCAGCACCGCACGGCCATCGGCCAGGCGCACGCGGTCGGGGTCGAGCCAGACCGTCAGGTGTCGCGGTTCGCGCAGCAGGACGCGGGTCTCTTCGTCGTAGCGCTGCGGGTACAGCCCTGCGGGCGTGATCTCGCCGTCGCTGCCGACGTGGCGCGTGATCAGCGGCGCGAAGGGCGGGCCGATGGACACGTCCATGAAGACCTGGTAGTGCGAGCCTGAACGCCGCCATTCGACGCTGGCCTGACCTTCGACCGGACCGCGGTAGTTGCCGGTGAGGTGATAGCGCAGGCGCGTCGAAGGCGGCCATTCGAAGGCTTGTGCGGCGGCGGCCGATGCCGGCGGGGCGACCGAGGGCAGCGGCGATTCGAGCGCCGTCGGGGCCAGCGGCTCCAGTTCGGGCACGTCCGCCAGCGGCGCCTCTTCGGCCAGTACCGGCAGCGGGGCCCGGCCCTGTGCGGCGGATGCGGCCAGCGCCGGCAGGCTTGCCGCCAGGCGGCGCAGCGGATGGCCGCGCGGCCTGACCGGCGCAGCCGCCGGGGCTGCAGGAACCAGCTGGCGGACGAAATCGACCGCGATGCGGCGCGGGCCGCGTTCTGCCGCGCCGGCACCGAGCTGCGGCGGCATTGCGACCATGGCCAGCCACAGGTGAGCCAGCGTCACGCCGGCCGCGAGCGCTGCCAGCAGCAGGCGGCGGCGCAGCGGCAAGACCAGCCTGCTCAGGAGCCGGCCGCGCCGATGAAGCAGCTCAGGCTGGCCACCGCACTGAGGCGGAAGCGCAGCGTGAGCCAGGGCGCGGCAGCTTCGGCGGGGTACAGGCGCCGATCGACCGCGTAGCAGGCGACGAGCATCGCG
The DNA here is from genome assembly GCA_963725755.1 of uncultured beta proteobacterium. Classification (GTDB taxonomy): domain Bacteria; phylum Pseudomonadota; class Gammaproteobacteria; order Burkholderiales; family Burkholderiaceae_C; genus Rubrivivax. The sequence continues at coordinate 296,316 of CAVRZW010000019.1, read as the reverse complement.
CCCAGCAGCGCCAGGCCGGCGCCGGGCGGCATCATCACCGACGGCCAGGCCACCAGCGGGGGCACCACGCCCCAGGCCAGCAGCGGCAGCGGCGGCTGCGGCGAGCGCATCGCCAGGCCCCAGTGGATGCCGCCGAGAAAGCTCACGACCACCGCCGCGTACGCGGCCAGGCCCAGCGTGACGTAGGGATGTGCGTCTGCGCGCACCAGCCAGACCAGCAGGGCGCCGAGCACGAAGGGGAGCAGCCCCGCGTAACCCAGACGCAGGGCCAGGGCCGGCGGGTCGTGTGATGCAGGGGCGCCGGGTGGCGCCGCGGAGGCCAGGGTGTTCATGCGGCGATTGTCGGGCTGCGCATCGACGGCCGGGCGTCGGCGGCGCTGCGCCACCACGCCGGCGCGCCGGCTAGCGCTTCTTGGCGGCCGCCGCCGCGACGAGCAGCCTTTCCACCTCGTCGCGCGGCATCGCGCCGGGCTTGCGCGTGCCGTCGGAGAAGAACACGGCCGGCGTGCCGTTGATGCGCTGCACGCGGGCGAACTCGAGGTTGCGCTCCAGCGCAGCGGTGTCGCAGCGGCCCGTCGCCTTGGGCGGCACCACGCTGTCGAGCATCCAGGCGCGCCAGGTCTGCGCCGGGTCGCGCGCACACCAGATGTCGTGCGCCTTGACCGTGGAGTCGGGCCCGAGGATGGGGATCATGAAGGAATAGATCGTCACGTCCTTGAGCGCCACCAGGTCGTGCTCGAAACGCCTGCAGTAGCCGCAGTTGGGATCGACGAACACCGCCATCCTGCGCGCACCGCTTCCCTGGCGGAAGGTCATCGCGTCCTTGAACGGCAGCTTGTCGAAGTCGATCGCGAGCAGCTTCTGCACCTTGGCCTCGGTCAGGTCGGTGCGCGTCTTGGTGTCGACCATCGAGCCGTTGACGAGGATGAAGTCACCCTTCTCGTCGCTGTAGAGGAACTCGGTGCCGCCATAGCGCACCTCGTACAGGCCCGGAATCGGCGAGCGCGTCACCTCGTCGATCTTGGGCAGGTTGGGCAGGCGCTCGACGAGGTTCTTGCGGATCGCGGCCTCCTGCGCCATGAGCGGGCCGCTCATGAGCAGGGCCAGGACGACCAGCAGCGGCCGGAGGGCGGATTTCATCGGGATGTCCTTGGGTCGAAGAAGCGCAGCGCGGCTTCGGAGGCCTCAGCCACCGAGGGCGCGGCCGGTGAGCAGCCGCTTGAGCGGCGGCAGATGGTTGACCAGAGTCAGGCCGCGGTTGCGGAGTTCCCGCGCCAGCGGCGCGGGGCTGGCGAAGAGCTGCAGCAGGCCGTCGGTGATCTGCAGCATCGCATCCACCGGACCGCGGCGGGCGCGCGCGTAGCGGGCCAGCAGCCGCGGGTCGCCGAGGGGCCGCCATGCCTCACGCTCGGCCAGCACGCGGGCCAGTTCGGCCACGTCGCCCAGGCCCATGTTCAGGCCCTGGCCGGCCAGCGGGTGCATCACGTGCGCGGCATCGCCGACCAGCACCCAGCCCGGCCCGGCGAGCCTCTCGGCCTGCCCCAGTGCCAGCGGCCATTGCGCGCGCGCGCTGGCCAGCGTGAGGGCGCCGGCGGCACCGGCGGTCGCGTCGATCAGGGCGGCGCCGAAATCGGCGTCGGACAGCGCCATCAGCGCCTGGGCGCGGTCATCGGGCAGCGACCAGACCAGCCCCAGCCCATGGCCCGGCAGGCCGTCGTAGAGCGGCCGGTCCAGCGGCAGCAGGGCCAGCACGTCGGGGCTGCGGAACCACTGTCGGGCCAGGCCGGCATGCGCGCGGTCGCTGACCAGGCGCGCGGCGATGCCACATTGGCCGTAGGACTGGCGCGGCATGCGCACGCCGAGGCGGGCGCGGGTGGCCGAATCCTTGCCTTCGGCCAGCACCTGCAGCGCGGCGGGCACCTCGGCCGCGACCGGCGTGACATGGGGTGCGAAGCGCAGCGCGGTGCGCAGTGCGCGCTCGAGTTCGGCGGCATCGACGATCCAGGCCAGTTCGGCCAGCGACTGCGACCAGGCCGAAAAATCCAGCACCGCCCCCGGTGCGTCGCCCTGGACGTGAATTTCATGGACCGCCGTGCGGGCATGGTCCGGGATCGCATCCCAGACCTTGAGCGCAACCAGGAGCCGCACCGACGCGGCGTTGAGCGCATAGGCGCGCACGTCGTCGCCCGCGGGCTCGGCCAGGCTGCCGAGCAGGGCCACCTGCAGGCCCTGGCGCGACAGCGCCAGGGCGGCCGTCATCCCCACGGCACCGGTGCCGCGCACGAGAACGTCGGACGCTGGATTCATAGGCGGCGATTGTAGGGAGGCCCCCCTGCCCGACAATGTCGATCCTGGTTTGACCTTGCGGAGCGGTTTGTGAGCGATTCGACGATCGATGGAACCGGCGACGGGCAGGTCACGCTGCGCTCGCTCTTCGTGCATCCGATCAAGTCCTGCGCCGGCATCGCGGTCGACGAGGCCCTGGTCGTCGAAACCGGGCTGGAGCTCGACCGCGCCTGGATGGTCGTCGATGAAGCCGGCGAGATGCTGACCCAGCGCGAACTGCCGCGCATGGCCCTGATCCAGCCCACGCTGCGGGGCAGCGACATGGTGTTGCGTGCGCCCGGCATGCTCGCCCTGCACGTGCTGCTCGACACCGTGGAGGCGCCGACCCGGGTGCGGGTGTGGGGCGACATCGTCAAGGCCTACGACATCGGCGCGCTGGCGGCGCAGTGGTTCAGCGATTTCCTCGGCAGGCGGCTGCGGCTGGTGCGCTTCGACCCCGAGGAAAAGCGCCTGGCCGACCCCGCCTGGGCCGGCAGCATCGAGGCCGAGACCGCGTTTGCCGACGCCTTTCCGCTGCTGGTCGTGGGCGCGGCTTCGCTGGAAGATCTCAACGCGCGGCTGGTGGCCAAGGGCGCGGCGCCGGTGGCGATGCAGCGCTTCCGGCCCAACCTGGTGCTCGGCGGCCTGCAGCCCTACGACGAAGACCACCTGGACACGATCGAGATCGACACGCCGCAAGGCCCGGTGCGGCTGCGCCTGGTCAAGCCCTGCGTGCGCTGCGGCATCCCGAACGTCGACCCGGCCAGCGGCGCCGCCGGCCACGAGCCGGGCGACACGCTGGCCGGCTACCGCGCCGACGCCCGCATGAAGGGCGGCATCACCTTCGGCATGAACGCGGTGGTGCTGGCCGGTTTCGAGCACCTGCTGCGCACGGGGCAGACGGCGCGGGTGGGCTGGCGCTTCGACTGACCGGCTCAGCCCGGACGCCTGTCGGGCAGCGGGATGAATTCGGTCTCGCCGGGCACGGGCGCGAAGCGCTGCGCCGCCCAGTCGTCGGCCGCCTGCACGATGCGCTCGCGGCGCGAGGAAACAAAGTTCCACCAGATGTGACGCGGGCCCAGCGGCGCACCGCCGACCAGCACCACGCGCGCATCGGCGTCGGCCGAGAGCATCGGCTCCTCGCCCGCGTCGAGCACCAGCATCCGGCCGGGTGGGATGTCCTCGCCGTCGAGCTGGGCGTCGCCGTCGACGACATAGACGGCGCGCTCGTCGGCCAGCGGCAGCGGGAACGCGTCGCCCGCCGACAGCGCGATGTCCAGCACCAGCGTGGGCGAGCGCACCGCCACCGGCGAGGTGGCGCCGAAGGCGCTGCCGACCAGCACCCGCAACCGGGCGCCACCGATCTCCAGCGCCGGAATGGCGGCCGCCGGGGTGTGCAAGAACTGCGGCTCGATTTCCTCGTCGGCCGTGGGCAGCGCCGCCCACAGCTGCAGCCCGTGGCTGCGGTGCACGATGGCGCGCAGGTCGTCTGGCGTGCGCTCGGAGTGGGCGATTCCGCGCCCCGCGGTCATCCAGTTGACCGCGCCCGGCTCGATGCGCTGGACGATGCCGGTGGAGTCGCGGTGGACCATCGCGCCTTCGAACAGGTAGGTCACCGTGGCCAGGCCGATATGCGGATGCGGCCGCACATCGTGGATGTCGCCCGGCTGCGCCGCGATCGGCCCGAAATGGTCGAAGAACAGGAACGGCCCCACCGCCTGGCGCGCCGCGGAGGGCAACAGCCGTCGGACGGTGAGGCCACCGCCGAGGTCCTTGGTTTGGGGCCGGAGCTCGAGGCGCTGCGGATTCATCGAACTGCTCCTTGCGGCCGGGTCGGGCATGCAAACTGCGCGGGTGCTGCGGGCCGATGCGGCGAGTGTAGGAAAATCGCGTGTTTCGCGCCCCAGCCCCGAAAGCCCCCATGAGCCTCCAATGCGGCATCGTCGGCCTGCCCAACGTCGGCAAGTCCACGCTCTTCAATGCCCTGACCAAGGCCGGCATCGCGGCCGAGAACTACCCCTTCTGCACGATCGAGCCCAACGTGGGCATCGTCGAGCTGCCCGACCCGCGGCTGGCGGCGCTGGCCGAGATCGTGAGGCCCGAGCGCGTGGTGCCGGCGATCGTCGAGTTCGTCGACATCGCCGGGCTGGTCGCCGGCGCCAGCAAGGGCGAAGGGCTTGGCAACCAGTTCCTCAGCCACATCCGCGAGACCGACGCCATCGTCAACGTCGTGCGCTGCTTCGAGGACGAGAACGTGATCCACGTCGCCGGCAAGGTGGACCCGATCGCCGACGTCGAGGTGATCCAGACCGAGCTCTGCCTGGCCGACCTCGCCACGGTCGAGAAGAGCCTGCACCGTTACGTGAAGGCCGCGCGCTCGGGCAACGACAAGGAAGCCGCAGCGCTGGTGAAGGTGCTCGAGAAATGCCAGGCCGCGCTCGACCAGGCACAGCCGGTGCGCAATATTGCGTTCAGCAAGGAAGAACTGGCGATCGCCAAGCCGCTGTGCCTGATCACCGCCAAGCCGGCGATGTTCGTCGGCAACGTGGCCGAGGACGGCTTCGAGAACAACCCGTACCTGGACCGGCTGCGCGAGTTCGCCGCGAAGCAGAACGCGCCGGTGGTGGCGATCTGCGCCAAGACCGAGGCCGAGCTCGCCGACATGGCCGACGAGGACAAGGCGATGTTCCTGCACGAGATGGGGCAGGACGAGCCGGGCCTGAACCGCCTGATCCGCGCCGCCTTCAAGCTGCTGGGGCTGCAGACCTACTTCACCGCCGGCGTGAAGGAGGTTCGGGCCTGGACGATCCACATCGGCGACACCGCGCCACAGGCCGCGGGTGTCATCCACACCGACTTCGAGCGCGGCTTCATCCGCGCCCAGACCATCGCCTTCGACGACTTCATCGCCTACAAGGGCGAGCAGGGCGCCAAGGATGCGGGCCGCATGCGCGCCGAGGGCAAGGACTACGTGGTGCGTGACGGTGATGTGATGAACTTCCTGTTCAACGTCTGATCGCCTGAGCGCGTGAAGCCGGCACCTGCAATACAAGGCTTGCCGCGACCCGTCGCCAGTTCCGGGGTCCGCGCTGCGGCCGGCGCTTAAAGTCCCGCGATGTCCACGCCGTCCGCCGCGCTCCTCGACCGCCCTTCCGCGCTGGGCGGGCTGCGTGCGGGCCTGATCACCGCGCTGGCCTACGCCGGGCTCGGCGGCGTGGCCGCGGCGCTGGCCGGGCTGCCCGGTCATGCGGCGGCGCCTTACACGATGGCCGGGCTGGCCCTGGCTGCGGCACTGGTATGGGGCCGGGCGACACTGCCCGGCGTCTGGCTGGGGGCGGCGCTGCTGCAAGGCACCGTGGGCTGGCTGCGGGGCGGTACCGAGGCCATCCTGCTGCCGGCCCTGGTCAGCGGCGCCGGCGCCGCGCTGCAGGCCGGCGTCGGCGCGGCGCTGGTCAACCGCTTCGTGGCCCGGCCCCTGGTGCTCAATGCGCCGCGCGAGATCGTGCGCTTCGCCCTCTTCGGCGCCCTGCTGGCGAGCCTGGTCGGCGCCAGCGTCGCCGCGCCCGCGCTGCTGGCCACCGGTGCCATCGCCGCCGGCGCGGGCCCCGCCACCTGGCTGACGTGGTGGGTGGGCAACACGCTGGGCGTGCTGGCCGGCGCACCGCTGGTGCTGTCGTTCATCGGCCGCCCGCGCGCCGAATGGCAGGATCGCCGGCGCACGGTCGGGCTGCCGCTGCTGGCGACACTGGTGCTGCTGGCGTTGCTCATGACGTATCTCGGCCGCCTCCACGAGCAGGCGGTGGAGGCGGATTTCGCACGCGACGCCGACCGCATGAGCAACGAGGCGCAGGCCCGGCTGGCATCGCCACTGGACGCGCTGCAGGCCCTGCACAGCGCGGCGCGGGCGCGCGGCGGCATGGACGCCCGGACGCTGCACCAGGCCTCGCGCTGGTGGCTGGCACAGCCGATCGAGCTCCAGGCCACCGGCTACAGCGAACGCGTGCCGCTGGACGCCCTGCCCGCCTTCGAAGCCCAGGCCGAGGCCGAAGGCGACACCGGCTACCGCGTCTTCGACCGCGACGGCGGTGCCGCCCGGGCCGCCGATGGCGAGGTCGTGGCGGTGCGCGACGTCGACCCGCCGGACGGCAATGCCGGCGCCTTGGGGGTCAACGCGCTGTCGGTGCCGGCCGCCCGCGCCGCCATCCTGGCCACCCGCGACAGCGGCGAACCCGCGGCCAGCGCGGGCTTCCGGCTGACACAGTCCGGCGCCGACGAGACCGGCGTGGTGCTGTACCAGGCGCTGTACCGGGGCGACCCGGCCGACCGCCAGGCGCGGCGCGCACAGTTCAGTGGCGTGGTCTTCGTCACCTTGCGCATCGACCGCCTGGTGGCCGGCCTGGTCCCCGCCGGTCAACCCTACCTGCAATGGTGCCTGACCGACGCCGACCGCAGCGCCGCGCGCCGGCGTCTGGCCGGCCCTCCAGGTTGCGAGGCGGCCGGCAAGGCAGCCTCGAGCCTGGTCGCCACGCGCTCGCTGCATCTGGCCGACCACCCGCTCGAGCTGCGGGTTGCGGCTGCCGATCCCGCCGGACGGGACAGCGCGCGCGAGATCGCCTGGCGGCGCCGCGTGCTGGGCCTGGCGGCCGCTGCGATGCTGGCCACTTTGCTGCTGACGGTCACCGGCAGCAGCCGGCGCACGCAGCTGGCCGTGCACGGCGGCACCGCCGAACTGCGCCGCCAGATGGCCGAACGCGCGCAGGCGCAGGAAGCGCTGCGCGAGAGCGAGGCGCGCCTGCGCGGCATCCTCGATCATGTGCCGATCGGCGTGATGTTCCTCGACCCGCAGGGCCGGCTGATCGAATGCAACCCGCGGCTGTGCGAGATGGTCGGCCGCACGGCCGCCGCGCTGCGCGAGTCGACGGTCACCGATCTCGTCCACCCGGACGAGACGGCACGCGTCCTGGCCCTGCGCCGCGCCCTGCTCGAAGGCGCCACCGACATCTCGCTGGACCGGCTGCGCCTGCGCGAGCAAGGCGGCCGCAAGCTCACCGTGCGCGTCACCGCCAGCGTGCTGCGCGACACCCGGGGTCGCGTCGTGCGCATCGTGGGTGTGCTGGAAGACATCACCGAGCACCTGCGGCTGGAAGAATCCGAGCGCGCGCTGCACCGCGCCGAGGCGGCCAACCGCGCCAAGAGCGAGTTCGTCTCGCGCATGAGCCACGAACTGCGCACGCCCCTGAACGCGATGATCGGCTTCGCCCAGCTGCTGGGCCTGGACCGCGAGCCGGCGTTGGTGGCGCACCAGCGCGACTGGGTGCAGCAGATCCAGCGCGCCGGCTGGCACCTGCTGGAGATGATCAACGAGACGCTGGACCTGGCGCGCATCGAATCGGGTGCCGTGCAGCTGAGCATCGAGCCGGTGGCGCTGGCGCCGCTGGTGGCGGCATGCCGCGCGATGGTCGCCAACAGCGCGGAACAGCGCAGCATCACCGTGGCCGACGATGTGCCCGACGGCGCGTTTGCCGTGCTCGCCGACGCGACGCGGCTCAAGCAGGTGCTGACCAACCTGCTGAGCAACGCCATCAAGTACAACCGCCACGGCGGCGCGGTGACGCTGACCGCACGCCGCGTCAGGGGCACCCCTGGCATGGTCGGGGACGGCGTCGAGATCGCGGTCGCCGACACCGGCCTGGGCATGACCGCCACCCAGCTCGACGCGCTGTTCCAGCCCTACAACCGCCTCGGGCGCGAGGGCGGCGACATCGAAGGCACGGGCATCGGCCTGGTCATCAGCCGCCGGCTCAGCGAACTGATGGGCGGCACGCTGCAGGCACGCAGCGTGGCCGGCGAAGGCTCGGTGTTCACGCTGCGCCTGCCTGCGGCGAAGGCCGCCGCAGTGCCGGTGGCACGCTACACCGACACCTCGCCGGCGCCATACCAGCAGCGGCTGGTGCATTACGTCGAGGACAACGAGACCAACGTCGAGGTCATGCGCGGCATCTTCGCGCAGCGCCCGCAGATCCGGCTGGAGACCTCGAGTCTCGGACTCGACGGCCTGGCCGCCGTCCGCCGCAGCCGGCCCGACCTGATCCTGCTGGACATGCAGCTACCCGACATCAGCGGCATCGAGTTGCTGCGCCACCTCAAGCAGGACGACGCGCTCGCCGGCATCCCGGTGGTCATCGTCTCTGCCGACGCCACGCCCGGCCACATCCAGCAGGCGCTGGTCACCGGTGCCCTGCACTACGCGACCAAGCCGCTGGACCTGGGGCGCTTCCTGCAGACCGTCGATGCGATCCTCGAGGAGATCGACACCCGCTGGGGGCTTTGAGCGGCACCGGCCGGGTATCGTTGCCGGTTCTCACCTGCCGGCACGGGCCGGCGCCCGTCTGACCGACCACCTGCGAGCCAGCCATGTCCCGGACCGAATCCGTGAACGAGACCCTGAACGACGCGCTCGAGCGCAACGTGCGCGATGCCTTGATGGAAGACATCGGCCGCGGCGACTGGACCGCGCTGCTCGTTCCCGCCGGCCGTGGCGTGCGCGGCCGCGTGGTGGCCAAGGAAGCCGCCGTGGTCTGCGGCCGACCCTGGTTCGACGCCTGCGTGCTTGCGCTGGACCCGCTGGCGCGGCTGGACTGGCCGACGGCCGAAGGCGCCGCGGTGGCGGCCGGCACCGAGGTCTGCCGCATCGAGGCCGACGCGCGTGCGCTGCTGAGCGCCGAGCGATCGGCGCTGAACTTCCTGCAGATGCTGTCGGGCGTGGCCGGGGTGACGAGGCAGTACGTGCAGGCGATCGCCGGTCTCAGCCCCAATCCGCGCGGCTGCGCCGTGCTCGATACGCGCAAGACGCTGCCCGGTCTGCGCCAGGCACAGAAATATGCAGTGCGCACCGGCGGCGGGCGCAACCATCGCATGGCCTTGTGGGACGGCATCCTGATCAAGGAAAACCACATCGCCGCCGCCGGGGGCATCGCGGCAGCGCTGGCGGCAGCCTTTGCACTCGATGCCGGCGTGAGCGTCCAGATCGAGGTCGAGAGCCTGGACGAACTGCAGCAGGCGCTGGACGCCGGCGCCACCAGCGTGCTGCTCGACGACTTCGCGCTCGCGGACATGCACCGCGCCTTCGCGCTCAATGCCGGCCGCGCGGAGCTGGAAGTCTCCGGCGGCGTCGACCTCGACAGCATCCGGGCCATCGCGGCCACCGGCGTCGACCGCATCTCGGTGGGCAAGCTGACCAAGGACGTGCGCGCGGTGGACCTGTCGCTGCGCATAGACGGCTGAGGCGCCGAAAGCGCGGGCTGCGCCGCCGAGGTCCGGCCTCGGCTTTGCCCCGGGGTTGGCCGACGCGCCTGCAACAAATGTGAGCACACACTTATCTCATATGATAGATGAGATGAACTTCTGTCGTCCTGGGTTCAGTCGCGCGGCCGGTAAGCACTCGATCCGCGAGAGTGCTAATATGCTCGGAACTTGGTTTCCTCTCCGCAACTCTCACACGTCATGAATACTGTCGCTTCCACTGCACTTTCGGTGCGGGACCCTTGGTCGATGGTGCCGTCGCTGGGCAATCTCGATGCCTACGTCTCGGCGGTCAACCGGATGCCGATGCTGTCGCAAACGCAGGAGACCGATCTGGCGCGCGCGTTGCGTGACAACGGCGATCTGCAGGCCGCCGGCCGTCTCGTGCTGTCGCACCTGCGACTGGTGGTGTCGGTGTCGCGCCAGTACCTGGGCTACGGCCTGCCGCACGGCGACCTGATCCAGGAAGGCAACGTCGGCCTGATGAAGGCGGTCAAGCGCTTCGACCCGGAGCAGGGCGTGCGCCTGGTGAGCTACGCGCTGCACTGGATCAAGGCCGAGATCCACGAGTACATCCTCAAGAACTGGCGCATGGTCAAGGTGGCCACGACCAAGGCGCAGCGCAAGCTGTTCTTCAACCTGCGCTCGATGAAGCAGGGGATGAAGGGCGACGCCGCCGAGGCCGATACCCACCGCAACACGCTCACCCCTGCCGAGGTCGCGACGATGGCGCGCCGGCTCAACGTCAAGCCCGACGAGGTCGTCGAGATGGAGATGCGCCTGTCGGGCGGTGACGTGGCGCTGGAGCCGCAGAACGACGACGGCGAGGAGAGCTACGCTCCGATCGCCTATCTCGCCGACGACAGCAGCGAGCCGACGCGGCGCATCGAGGCCAGTCACCGCGACTGGCTGTCGGGCGACGGCATCGCGCAGGCGCTGGACGCGCTAGACGCACGCAGTCGCCGCATCGTCGAGGAACGCTGGCTCAAGGTCAACGACGATGCTTCGGGTGGCATGACGCTGCACGACCTGGCAGCGGTGTACGGCGTGAGCGCCGAGCGCATCCGCCAGATCGAGGTCGCGGCGCTGAAGAAGATGCGCAAGGCGCTCGAGACGGCCTGAAAGCCAGCCCCCGCAGCGGCGGGCGACCGTGAAACAGGCGGCCCTTCACGGGCCGCTTTTCACATCCGGCCTCAACCGGACGCCAGCAGCAACCTGAGGTCGTGGGCCAGCGCCTCGGCGCCGGCACCGTAACGGCTGAACAGGCGTACCCGGCCCTGGGTGTCGAAGACGTAGCTGCCGGCGGTGTGGTCCATCGTGTAGCTGCCCGGCGTGTCCCCCGGCACCTTGGCGTAGAAGACCTTGAACTCCTTGGCCGCGGCCCGGGTTTCGTCGGCGCTGCCACGCAGGGCGATGAAGTCGGGCGAGAAGTTCTGTACGTAGGCCTTGAGCACGGCCGGGGTGTCGCGCTCCGGATCGACGGTGACGAACACGCCTTGCACGCGCTGCCCGTCGGCGCCCAGGGCCTTCTTGACCTGCGCCAGTTCGAGCATCGTCGTCGGACAGACGTCGGGGCATTGGGTGTAGCCGAAGAAGACCACCGTCACCTTGCCCTTGAAGTCGGAGAGGTGGCGGATGCGGCCTTCGGTGTCGGGCAGATCGAGCTTGCGCGCGTATTCGGCACCGGTGATGTCGATGGCGTTGAACTGCGGCGCCGCCTTCTGGCCGCAGGCCGCCAGGCCCGCCGACAGCGCGATGCAGGCGATCAGGCGAACGCGGAGACGAGCCATGGGTACAGATAATGATCCAGCAGCAGCGCGGCGAACAGCAGCGACAGGTGCCAGATCGAGAAGCGGAAGGTCTTGCGTGCCAGCGCGTCGCTGTAGTCCCGCCACAGCTGCCAGGCATGGGCCATGAAGCCGACGCCGAGCGCCACCGCCGCGGCCAGGTAGGGCCAGCCGCTCATGCCATAGACGAAGGGCAGCAGCGTGGCGGCGAAGAGCACGATCGTGTAGAGCAGCACCTGCAGCCGCGTGAACTCCGGTCCATGCGTGATCGGCAGCATCGGCAGGCCGGCCTTGCGGTAGTCCTCGGCGCGGTACAGCGCCAGGGCCCAGAAATGCGGCGGCGTCCAGAGGAAGATGATCAGGCACAGCATCAGCGCCTCGGGGCCGACGTCGCCGGTCATCGCCGCCCAGCCCAGCACCGGCGGCATCGCGCCCGATGCGCCGCCGATGACGATGTTCTGCGGTGTCAACGGCTTGAGCACCACGGTGTAGATCACCGCGTAGCCGACGAAGGTCGCGAAGGTCAGCCACATCGTCAGCGGGTTGACCCAGGCGTACAGCACGGCGCTGCCGAGCACGCCCAGCAGGCCCGAGAAGAGCAGCGCCTGCGTCGTGCTGAGCTGGCCCTTGGCGGTGGCCCGCCATGCGGTGCGCGCCATGCGGCTGTCGATGCGCTGCTCGACCAGGCAATTGAACACTGCCGCGGCGCTGGCCACCAGCCAGATACCCAGCGTGGCCGACCCCGCCAGCCGCCAGTCGGGCCAGCCGGGCTGCGCCAGCAGCATGCCGATGACGGCGCAGAAGACGATCAGCTGCACCACGCGCGGCTTGGTCAGGGCATAGAACTGGGCCCAGCGGGACGGGCCGGGGCGGGCAGCGGCGAGGGTCTGGGCCATGGGACCGGGCACCTTCTAGGCCAGCGCCGCGGCGCCACGAGCCGCCGCCTGCACCCGCGGCGCCGCGCTGCGCGCCAGCAGCAGCGTCAGGATCAGGACCAGGGCCGCTGCACCGGCGGTGTGCCCGAGCGCCGCCACCAGCGGCCAGCCGAGCACGACGTTGGACAGGCCGGTCGCAAGCTGGGCCGCGAGCAGCAGCCCCAGCAGCTTGCCGAAGCGGCGCACGCCGGGATCGCCGTCATGCGCCAGCTGCCAGGCCGCAGCGCCGACGCCGACCGTGACCGCCAGGGCGAAGAGGCGGTGCGTCATGTGGACGGCCACCAGGGCCTCGAACGGGAGCCCGCCGCCATTGGCGGTCTGCCCGAGTTCGTGCAGCAGGCTGAAGCCGTGGCCGAAATCGGTCTGCGGCCACCAGCTGCCGTTGCATTGCGGGAAGCCGGTGCAGGCGAGAACGGCATAGTTGGTGCTGACCCAGCCGCCGAGGAAGACCTGCACCACGACCAGCGCCAGCGCCGCAATCGCCCACCGGCGCAGCGGCGGCCGCAGCGCCAGCGGCCGCGCCGCGAAGGCCTCGTGCTGGATCGCCAGCAGCGCCAGCAGCACGAGCGCGCCGACGAGGTGCAGCGTCACCACGGCCGGGTAGAGCTTGAGCGTGACGGTGTACTTGCCGAACAGGCCCTGGGCGACGACCCACAGCAAGGTCAGCGTGGGCCAGATCGGCGCGATCGGCGTGCGCGCCCGCTGCAGCCAGCTCGCCGCGGTCATGACCAGGATCAGCACGCCGACGGTCATCGCCAGATAGCGGTGGACCATCTCGATCCAGGCCTTCGACCAGGTCACCGGACCTCCCGGCACCGTGGTCTCGGCCACCGTGATCGCTTCGTGCGCGCCGAAGGGGCTGGCGTGGGCGTAGCAGCCCGGCCAGTCGGGACAGCCCAGGCCCGAATCGGTCAGCCTCGTGAAGGCACCGAAGACGACGAGGTCGAAGGTGAGGAACAGCGTCAGTGCGGTGAGCGCAGCGAGCCGCGCGCGCGGGTCGGCGCCGCGCTGGCGCAGCCACAGCCACGACAGCGGCACCAGGGCGATCACGCCGGCCAGCAAGGCCAGGCGCAGTGCGGGCGCGAAATCGACGAGGGACGAGGGGTTCATGACGGGGACTCAGCGGCCCGGCGTGTCCCACGAGGCCGACGCGCGCATCAGCAATCCAAGGTCGCGCTTGACGCGCGCCGGATCGGGATCGGCAGGCATGCGCATCATCCATTCGCCCATCGGATCGACGAGGTACAGATGGTCTTCCAGCGCGTGGCCGGGGGCGGGCGCCAGCCAGGCGGCGAGTGCGGCGCGGTCGACCCGTAGCGCGGTGACCGGGACACCGGCCTCGACCGCCGCCCGCAGTGCCGGCGCCACCGGTCCGTCGTCGGTGATGAACCAGACCTTGTCCATGCGGTCGCGGTCGGCGCCGAGCATCTCGCGCAGCTGCCGCTGCATGTACAGGCGCCGGTCGCAGGCAGTGTCGCAGGCCGAAGGACCGACGACGACGAGCAGCCATTGCCCGCGCAGCGAGCGCGCCGCGACCGGGGTGCCGTCGAGCCGGTGCAGCGGCAGGTCGGGCAGGCTGCGCGTGGGCTGGATCAGCGTGCCGTAGTTGGTGCGCGCCGTCGGCCTGATCACGAAGTAGGTGAGGTAGGAAGCCACCACCGGGGCCGCGCAGACGAGCAGGATCAGCAGCATCTTCAGCCGACCGCGCGCGCTGCCGCCGGCGACCGTCGCGGCACCGAGGTCGGGCGCGTCGACGCTGTGCACGGTGAGCGTCACGGGTTCAGCGCTGCTGCGCACGTCGCGGGCGGATGAGTTGAAACCAGACATACAGGCCGATGATGAGCGCGCTCATGGAGAACCACTGGAAGGCGTAGCCGTAGTGCATCTGCACGTCGGCCGCCGGCTGCGCCCAGTGGCGCAGCAGGCCGTCGTGCGGCGCCGCGGGACCATCCTCCTGGACGATGGCGAGCGGCCGCAGCGTCAGCGCAGTTTCCCGCGCATACGACTGGATATCGAGATTCTGCCGGATCGGCCCCGAGGCCGCGGCGCTGAACTCGTACAGCCGGCCTGGGTGCGGGGTGATGTGCCCCTCCACCGTCACCCGGCCCTCGGGCGCCGGGCCGACCACGATGTGCCTGCGGTCGGCCGGGTCGCGCGGCAGCCAGCCGCGCTCCACGAGCACCGCGCTGCCGTCGTCGAGCCGCAAGGGCGTCACGGCATAGAAGCCGGTGCGGTCGTCCATCGGCCGGTTCTCGAGGTAGATCGTCAGCGCCGGCAGCCAGCGGCCCTCGAGGACGACGCGGCGGTCGACCTGGCTCGCCACACCGGCCTCGTCGCGGGCGAGCTCGGCCGCCGGCAAGGGCGGCATGGCGTGGCGCGAGACGAGCGACTGCTGCAGCCGGATCTTCTGGTCGGCGCGATCGAGCTGCCACAGGCCCAGCCGCGCCGTCAGCGCGGCGCCCGCCAGCGCGGCCAGCAGCACCACCAGCGTCCGTCCGCTCAGCGCCATGGGCGGGCCCCGCGGGGATAATCGGCAACCATGAAGACCTTGATGGTTCTGATGCTCGTCGCCGTGCTCGTGGCCCTGGCCAGCGCCGGCGTCTTCATGTTGCGCAAGGACGGCGAAGGCGACGCGCGCAGCCGCCACATGGCCCGCGCGCTGGCGGTGCGCGTGGGGTTGTCGGTGGCGCTGTTCCTGTTCATCCTGCTGAGCTGGTACATGGGTTGGGTCAAGCCCACCGGCATCCCGGTCGGGTCCTGATTCCGGTCCCAGGAAGACGAACGCCGCCCGCGGCGGCGTTCGATGCGCGCCGGCCTCGGCGCGGCGGCTACAGCCAATAGACGAGGAAGTACAGGCCGAGCCAGACCACGTCGACGAAGTGCCAGTACCAGGCCGCGCCTTCGAAGCCGAAGTGCCGCTCCGGCGTGAAGTGGCCTTTCATCAGCCGCAGCGTGATGAAGGTCAGCATCAGCATGCCCACGAAGACGTGGAAGCCGTGGAACCCGGTGAGCATGAAGAAGGTGGAGCCGAAGATGCCCGAGCTGAGCTTGAGGTTCAGCTCGGTGTAGGCATGGTGGTACTCGTAGGCCTGGACGCAGACGAAGGTGGCGCCCAGCAGGACGGTGACCCACATCAGCGCGATCGTCTTGGCGCGCCGGCCGGCGATCAACGCATGGTGGGCGATCGTCAGCGTCACGCCCGAGGTCAGCAGCAGCGCGGTGTTCAGCGTCGGCAGCGGCCACGGGCCGACCGGGGTGAAAGGCTCGACGGTACCGGCCGGCGAAGCGGTCACGCCGCCGCCGGCGCTGGGCCAGATGGCCTTGAAGTCGGGCCACAGGATCTGGTTGTCGAGGTCGCCGAGGTTGGGCAGCGCATGCTGGCGCGCCCAGTACAGGGCGCCGAAGAAGGCGCCGAAGAACATCACCTCGGAGAAGATGAACCAGCTCATGCTCCAGCGGAACGAGGTGTCGATGCGCTGCGAATACAGGCCGCCCTCGCTCTCGCCGATGGCCTGGCGGAACCACTGGAACAGCACCGTCAGCCAGATCACCACGCCGGCGAGCAGTGAATAGGCGCCCCAGCCGTCACCGTTGACCCAGTGCGCAGCGCCCAGGATGACGAGGAACAGGCCGAAGGCCACCAGCACCGGATGGCGCGAAGGCGACGGGACGAAGTAGTAGGGCGTACTCGCAGCCGGGGTGCTTGCAGACATTTCCAAATCTCTCCTCGAACCGAAAATTCCGATGAAATCCTGCGCCGTTCAGCCGGCTGCCACGCCGCTGGCGACGACCCAGCGCACGACCAGCACCAGGATGGCGATGAAGACGCCCGCCCCGATCAGGCCGGCGATGACGACGTGAACCGGGTTGAGCCTTTGCATGTCACGCGCGTGGTCCGCGCCGCGACGGACGCCGAAGAACGACCAGCCGACCGCGCGCAGCGACTGCAGGAAGGTGCCACGCCGTGCCGTGGCGTCCTTGAGGCTGCTCATGCGCCACCCCCTGGCACCGCGGCGCCGGCCGCCGGCATTGCGCCGCCGACCTCGAAGAAGGTGTAGGACAGCGTGATGGTGCTCACGTCCTTGGGCAGCTTGTTGTCGACCACGAACACCACCGGCCAGCGCTTGGACTCGCCCGGCGCCATCGTGTGCTGGGTGAAGCAGAAGCACTCGAGCTTGTTGAAATGCGCCCCCGCCTCGATCGGCGCGTAGCTCGGAATGGCCTGCACGACCATGGGCCGGTTCTTGTCGTTCCGGAAGTCGTACATCACGGTCGTAACCTCGCCCGGATGTACCTGCACCGAGCGCTGCTCGGGCTTGAAGTCCCAGGGGCCGCGCGCATTGGCGTCGAATTCGACGGTGACGGTGCGGCCGAGGTCGACCTGCGAATTGACCGGCTGCCTCGAGACGCTCTCGCCCTGCGAGTTCGTCTCCTCCGACAGGGTCAGCACGTTGACACCCAGCGCCTCGCAGATGCTGCGGTACATCGGCACCAGCGCGTAGCCGAATCCGAACATCGCCACCACCACCACCGCCAGCTTGCCCAGCATGCGGCGGTTGTCGCTCAGCGTCTGGCGACCGGGCACGGGCTTCAAGCTCCGAGCCAGACGACCTTGGCCACGAAGGCGAGCCCGATCAGCAAGGCCAGCAGCGCGAGCGTCAAGCCCAGCTTGCGGTTGGCCTTGCGTTGCTGCTCGGTGGTGACCATCGATGCAGTCCCGTCAGCCCAGCACGCGGGTGGCGGTGGCATCGAGCTTGGGCGGCGTCTCGAAGGTGTGGAAGGGCGCCGGCGAAGGCACTTCCCACTCCAGCCCGGTGGCGCCTTCCCAGGGTCGCTGCGGCGCCGGTGCGCCCTTGCCGCGCATCATCGGCAGCACCACGGCGAAGAAGAAGTAGACCTGCGTGATCCCGAAGCCGAAGGCACCGATCGACGCGATCATGTTGAAGTCGGTGAACTGCATCGGGTAGTCGGCATAGCGGCGCGGCATGCCGGCCAGACCCAGGAAATGCATCGGGAAGAAGGTGACGTTGAAGAAGACCAGCGAGCTCCAGAAATGGAACTTGCCGCGCGCTTCCGAGTACATCACGCCGGTCCACTTCGGGCCCCAGTAGTAGACGCCGGCGAACATCGCGAACAGCGATCCGGCGACGAGCACGTAGTGGAAATGCGCGACCACGTAGTAGGTGTCGTGGATCTGGATGTCGATCGGCGCCATCGCCAGGATCAGCCCGGTGAAGCCACCCATCGTGAAGACGAAGATGAAGCCGATCGCCCACAGCATCGGGGTCTCGAAGGTCATCGAACCGCGCCACATCGTGGCGATCCAGTTGAACACCTTCACGCCGGTGGGCACCGCGATCAGCATCGTCGCGTACATGAAGAAGAGCTGCCCGGTGACCGGCATGCCCGAGGTGAACATGTGGTGCGCCCAGACGATGAACGACAGGATCGCGATCGATGCCGTGGCGTAGACCATCGACGCGTAGCCGAACAGCGGCTTGCGCGCGAACGCCGGGATGATGGCGCTGATGATGCCGAAGGCCGGCAGGATCATGATGTAGACCTCGGGGTGGCCGAAGAACCAGAAGATGTGCTGGTACATCACCGGGTCGCCGCCGCCGGCCGGGTTGAAGAAGCTGGTGCCGAAATGGCGGTCGGTCAGCGTCATCGTGATCGCGCCGGCGAGCACCGGCATCACCGCGATCAGCAGGAAGGCAGTGATCAGCCAGGTCCAGGCGAACAGCGGCATCTTCATCAGCGTCATGCCCGGCGCGCGCATGTTGAGCACGGTGACGATGATGTTGATCGAGCCCATGATCGAGCTCGCGCCCATGATGTGCATCGCGAAGATGCCGGCATCCATGCTCGGCCCCATCTGCAGCGTCAGCGGCGCGTACAGCGTCCAGCCTGTCGAAGGCGCGCCGCCGGGCATGAAGAAACCGCTGACCAGCATCACCGCGGCCGGGATCAGCAGCCAGAAGCTGAGGTTGTTCATGCGCGCGAAGGCCATGTCCGCAGCGCCGATCTGCATCGGGATCATCCAGTTCGCGAAGCCGACGAAGGCCGGCATGATCGCGCCGAAGACCATGATCAACCCGTGCATCGTGGTCAGCTGATTGAACAGGTCGGGGTTGACGAACTGCAGCCCCGGCTCGAACAGCTCGGCGCGGATCACCAGCGCCATCATCCCGCCCAAGATGAACATCGTGAACGCGAACAACAGGTACATCGTGCCGATGTCCTTGTGGTTGGTCGCGAACAGCCATCGCCGCCAGCCGTGCGGATGATCGTGCGCATGGTCGTGCGCATGGCCATGCGGGTCATGGGCGGGGTGGTCGAGAACGGCACTCATCTGAAGGCTCCTGGTCGGGCGCTGAATCGGGTTTTACTTGCGGTCAGCAACGACGTCGGCCGGCTGCACGACCTGGCCCGTCTTGTTGCTCCAGTTGTTCTTGGTGTAGGTGATGACGGCGGCGATCTCGGTGTCGGACAGGGTCTTGCCCCAGGCCGGCATCGCACCGTTCAGGCGACCGTTGAGCACGGTCAGGATCTGCGGGTTCTTGTCTGCGTCGAGCACCACCGGCGAGCCGTCGAGCGGCTTGACCGCACCGCCGCCCTTGCCGTCGGGGTGGTGGCAGACGGCGCAGTTGGCGCTGTAGACCTTCTCGCCGCGGGCGATCAGATCGGCCAGCGCCCAGACCTTGGTCGGGTCGTCGGCAGCGGCGGCCATCTCCTTCAGCCGCGCCTGCACCCAGGTCGTGTAATCGGCCTGGCTCAGGACCTTGACGTGGATCGGCATGTAGGAGTGTTCCTTGCCGCACAGCTTGGCGCACTGCCCGTAGTAGTCACCGACCTTTTCGGCGCGGAACCAGGTGTCGCGCACGAAGCCGGGAATCGCGTCCTGCTGGATGCCCAGCGAAGGCACGGCGAAGGCATGGATCACGTCGCCGGCGGTGGTGATCACGCGCACCTTGCGGTTGACCGGGACGACCAGCGGGTGGTCGACCTTGAGCAGGTAGTCGTCGCCCTTGGGCTTGCCGGCATCGGATTCCTCGCGCTGCTGGAGGTCGATCGTCGACAGGAAGCCGATCCCCTCGCCCTCGCCCTTGAGGTAGTCGTAGCCCCATTTCCACTGGTAGCCAGTGACCTTGACCGTGAGGTCGGAATTGCTGGTGTCCTTCATCGCCACCACGGTGCGGGTGGCGAAGGCGCCCATCATGATGACGATCACGAAGGGCACGATCGTCCAGGCGATCTCGACCGCCGTGCTCTCGTGGAAGTTGGCCGCCTTGTGGCCGAGCGACTTGCGGTGCTTGAGGATCGAATAGAACATCACCCCGAACACGAGCACGAAGATCACCAGGCAGATGATCAGCATGAAGCTGTGCAGCCATTGCTGCTGCTCGGCGATGATCGTGACCGGCGGCGACAGGTTGAGCTGGTTGACCGCCGGTCCGCCCGGCAGATCGTTGACGGCCATGGCAGCACTCGTGCTCAGTCCCAGCGCGAGCGCCAGCAGGCGCTGCGGTACGCCGTGGCGCAGGCGTTGCAAGGGGTTCGGGGTCGTCTTCTTCATCGTGCTCACTTCAGTTCGGATCGTTCTCGGGTTCCGCGACCTGGGCAGCGGCAACGGGCACTCGGCGCAGCGCCTGCCGCAGTTCGAGCGCGAACGCGCCGCGCAGCTCGGGTCGCAGGAAACGGCCGACGCGGACCGACTGCCCGCGCCCGCTGAGCTGTACCAGCGAGCCCTGGCCGGCGGCCGGCTCCACGCGCAGCCAGTCGGCGGCGAAATCGGTGCGCGCCACCTGGTGGCCGAAGCATTGCTCGACCTGCAGTGAACGGCCCACCAGGGTCAACACCTCGCGATCGGCGGCGTGGCGCGCGAAGCTCAGCAGGGCCAGCCCGACGACGGCGAGTTCGAGCCCGGTGAACATCGGTACCAGGGTCGCGCCGTGGATGAAGAAGAAGGCCGCGATCAGCGCCGAGACGCTGCACAGGAAGAGGTACACCGCGGCCAGTTGGCGCGGCGTGATCGAGCAGTTGCGCCCGAGCAGCCATTGCAGCGCGTGCGGCGCCCCGGGCAGGCCCGACATCACGACCTCGCGGCCGAAGCGCCAAGGCCAACCGTGGGTGGTTCCCGGTGGGTTCGGCCAAGGGCCGGGGACGAAGGCAGCGGTCATGCAGACGGGCGCGAAGAAGCGGGCGGAAAGCGAAGGCTGGAGGACATCGGCAGTCGGTGGTCGGGCGCTGGACCGAGACGCCTGCTTGCCGGCCAACGCACAAGGGCGCGATTCTATCGCAGGGTCCGCCGCACTCGCCCGGGCTCAGGCGCGCGGCCGGCCGGAGCGCACCATCGCGCGCAGATCGTCCAGTGGCAACGAGGTCTCGGCGGCCAGGCGCGGCCGCGGCGGCGGTCTGAACGCGTGGCCGTAGACGATCTCGAAGCCCAGCGCCACGCGCCCGTCCGCATCGGCGCCGGCCTCGAGCAAGGCGGCGAGCCGCCGCTGCCAGCGCGGGGTGCGCAGGCCGCGCTGGCGCCGTGGATCGACGTTGCCGCCGAGGGTCCGCAATTCGGCCAACAGGGCCCGGCCCGATGGCCAGGTCAGGGTCACCGTCTCCTGGTCCATGACGGGGTCGGCGAAGCCGGCCTCGACGAGCATGTCGCCCAGGTCGTGCATGTCCACGAAGGGGGCGAACGGCGCCGGCCAGCCCTGGGCTGCATAGAGGTCACGCAGGCCTTGCAGCGAGCCCGGTCCCAGCGTGGAGAACATCAGGAATCCGTCGACCGCCAGCGCACGGTGCCAGCGCTGCATCTCCTGCCGCGGGTCGATCGCACCGTGCAAGGACATGTTGGCCCACAGCAGCTCGCCCTGCCCGGCCGCCAACTGCTGCGGCATCAGCACCGCGGCCGAGCTAGCGCCCAGGCGCCGCAGCGACCACCAGGGCAGCGCGAGCGCGGCCGCGGTGGCCTCGCGGCGCCGGGCGTCGGGCTCGACCGCGATCAGCGCCGCCTGTGGATAGGCCTGCCTGAGCAACGCCCGGCCGGCACCCAGGAAGGCGCCCCAGTCCAGCACCGTGCGCGGCTGCATGCGGATCACCGGCAGCCGCTCGGCCATGCGCCGCGCCACCTCGGCGTGCAACCAGGGCGCCTCGGGGGCCCGCAGCAGCCGGCGGCGCACGCGCTCGACCGCCGCCGCATCGAGCGGTCGCGCCAGGCTGCGCTCGGGGGTGGTCATCGCGGGCCAGTATATTGACCGCATGCCCGGCCTTCTCCCGATCTCGCCACGCTGGCCGGCGCTGCCGCGCCTGCTCGGCCAGTGCGAGGTCTGCCGCCAGTGGTCGCCCGCCGCACTGTGCGCCGATTGCGTGGCGCGCTTTGCCGCGCCGCGGCCGCGCTGCGCGCGCTGCGGCATCGCCCTGGGGCTGGCCGCGCCGGCCTGCGGCGCCTGCCTGCGTGAGCCGCCTCCTTTCGAACACACGGTCTGCGTGGTCGACTACGGATTTCCCTGGGACCGTCTGATCGCGGACTTCAAGTTCCACGGCCGGGTCGAGCTCGCCCGGGCGCTGGCCGGGCTGCTGGCCACCGCGGTGCGCGCGGCCGCGGTGCCCTTGCCGCAGCTCGTGCTGCCGGTGCCGCTGGCGGCCGAGCGGCTGCGCGAGCGCGGCTACAACCAGGCCTGGGTGCTGGCGCGCCTGCTCGCCGCCGCGCTCGGGCTCGCCGCCGATGCCGAGCTCTTGCAGCGACCGATCGCCACTGCGCACCAGGCCCAGCTCGACCGTGCGCAGCGCCGACGCAACCTGCACGGGGCGTTCATGGTCGACCCGCGCCGGCGCACCGCGCTCCAGGGGCGCCGGGCGGCGCTGGTCGACGATGTGATGACCACCGGCACCACCGCGCGCGAAGCTGCCGCCGTGCTGCTGCGCGCCGGCGCGGCGGCGGTCGACATCTGGGTCCTGGCGCGCACGCCCGAGGGCTGAAGCCGATGTTCCACATCGTGCTCGTGGCGCCCGAGATCCCGCCCAACACCGGCAACGTGATCCGGCTGGCGGCCAACACCGGCTGCAGGCTCCACCTGGTGGAGCCGCTGGGCTTCTCGATGGAGGACCGGCTGCTGCGTCGCGCCGGTCTCGACTATCACGAGACCGTGGCCGTTCGGCGGCACGCCTCCTGGGACGCGCTGGTCGAGACGGCGGCGCCCGACCCGCTGCGCTGCTTCGCGTTCACGACCCGCGGCGGCCGGCCGCTGGCCGAGGTGGCCTGGCGGCCCGACGACTGGCTGGTCTTCGGCAGCGAGACCGCGGGGCTGCCCGCACCCTTGCGCGAGCGCTTCGCGCCGGCGCAACGCGTGCGCCTGCCGATGCGCCCGGGCCAGCGCAGCCTCAACCTGAGCAACGCGGTGGCGGTGGCGGTGTTCGAGGCCTGGCGCCAGAACGGCTACGCCGGCGGCCGCTGAGGCGCGAACGCGGCACCGGCCCGATGTCGCTCACGACTCGGCGCGGGCCTCGCGGGCCATCAGCTCCTGCAGCGCCTGCCGCGGTGCGACGCGCCCGTCGAGCACCGCGGCCACGGCTTCGGTGATCGGCATCTCGATGCCCACGCCGCGCGCGCGTGCGAGCGCGGTGGCGGCACTCGACACGCCTTCGGCGACATGACCGAGTTCGGCCAGTGCCTCGGCGAGGTGGCGCCCGGCGGCCAGCATCAGGCCGACGCGGCGATTGCGCGACAGGTCGCCCGTGGCCGTCAGCACCAGGTCGCCCAGTCCCGACAGGCCCATGAAGGTCTCGGCGCGCGCGCCCAGCGCCACGCCCAGCCGCGTCATCTCGGCGAGGCCGCGCGTGATCAGCGCGGCGCGCGCATTCAGCCCGGGCACCGGCTCGCGTCCACCGGGGCGCGCTCCGGCGGCGGCCATGCCGTCGAGAATGCCGACGGCGATCGCCAGCACGTTCTTCACCGCGCCCCCGACCTCGACCCCGACGACGTCGTTGCTGGTGTAGACGCGCAGCGCCGGGCCGTGGAAGGCGGCGACGGCGGTGGCCGCGAGATCGTCGTCGGCACTGGCGGCGACCAGCGCGGTCGGCTGCCCGCGCGCCACCTCGATGGCGAAACTCGGCCCCGACAGCACGCCGCAGGGCTGCCCTGGCCTCACGCTGCGCGCGATCTCGTGGCCCAGGGCCCCGGAGCCGGCTTCGAAGCCCTTGCACAGCCACAGCACCGGCCGCTCGTCGGCGAGAAGCAGGAGCTGTTCACGCAACGCTGCCATCGGCGTGGCGATCAGCGTCAGGCCGCCTCGCCCATGGGCCAGCGCCCGGCCATGGTCGGCCGTGATCTCCAGCGTTGCGGGCAGGCCGATGTCGGGGAGGTAGCGCTGGTTGCGCCGGCGCAGCTGCATCGCCGCGACCTGATCGGCATCGCGCGCCCACAACAGGATCTCGTGCCGCGCCGCCGCCGCGACGGCCAGCGCGGTACCCCAGGCACCGGCGCCGAGCACTGCGATCTTCATGCCCGCTGCCGCCCGGCGACCGCGGCCTCAGTTGACGCTGGTGATGATCCGCGAGCCGCCGTTGTTCTCCGCCGCGGCTTGCGCCTGCTGGGCCTCGAACATGGCCTGGAAATTGACTTCGGTCAGCAGGATCGGCGGGAAGCCGGCGCGCGTGCAGACATCGGAGACGATGGCGCGCAGATAGGGATACACCATCTGCGGGCAGACGATGCTGATGATGCCCTGCATCTGCTCTTCGGGGACGTTGCGGATCTCGAAGATGCCGGCCTGCTTGGCCTCGACCAGGAACAGGACCTTGTCGTTGACCTTGGTCGTCACGGTGGCGGTGACGGTGACCTCGAAGATGCCTTCGTTGACCGGCTCTGCACCCATCGCCAGGTTGATGTCCACCTGGGGCTGCGACTGCTCGAGCAGGATCTGCGGCGAGTTGGGTTGCTCCAGCGACAGGTCCTTGAGGTACATGCGCTGGATCTGGAAAACGGGGGTCGCGTCGGCCATGCTGGGTTCCAAGAGTGACAAAGCCCGGCGCCCGATGGCGACGAGCCGCAGCGGTCAATTATGGACGAGCGGCACTGCGCTTCAGCCGCCGAGCAGGGGCAGCAGGCCGCCGCTGCGGTCGAGCGCGATCAGGTCGTCGCAACCGCCGACATGGGTGGAGCCGATGAAGATCTGCGGCACCGTGCGCCGACCGGTCAGCTCGATCATGCGATCGCGCTGACCCGGATCCAGGTCGATCCGGATCTCCTCGATCGCGTCGACGCCGCGCTGCCTGAGCAGCGCCTTGGCGCGCACGCAGTACGGGCAAACCTGGGTCGTGTACATCCTGACTGCGCTCATGCAGCCCTCCTCCGGCAGCTGGGACGCAGATTGTCGACGCGCGCCAAAGGCCTTGCGCGCCGCCCCGTCAAGCCGCCTTCTCGATCGGCAGGCTGGCCTCGCGCCAGGCCGCCGTGCCGCCGGCGACCGCCACCGCCTTGTCGTGGCCGAGCTTGCGCAGCTGCGCCGCCGCGCGCACCGCGCGGCCGCCCGAGGCGCACATCACGACCACCGGCAAGGTCTTGTTCGTCGGCAGGCCCTTGGCCCCTTCGAGCGAGCCCAGCGGGATGTTGCGCGCGCCCGCCGCGTGGCCGGCCGCAAACTCCGCCGGCTCGCAGACATCGATCAGCACTGCCTTCTCGCGGTTGATCAGGCGCACCGCCTCGGTGGTGCTGACCGACCCGCCCCCGGCTGCGCCGCGCTTGACCATCGGCCACGCCAGCAGCGCCCCGGAGCTCAGCGCCGCGACGATGAGGATCCAGTTGTCGAGAATGAACTTCGTCATGAAAGCGTCGGCCCGCGGGCATCCTGCAAAACCGCAAATTATAGAATCGGGCCGATGCACAAGCTCGTTCTCATCCGCCACGGCGAATCGACCTGGAACCTCGAAAACCGCTTCACCGGCTGGACCGACGTGCCGCTGACCCCCACCGGTGTCGAGCAGGCGCGGCAGGCCGGCCGGCTGTTGCGCGAGGCGGGCTACGAGTTCGACGTCGCCTACACCTCGGTGCTCAAGCGGGCGGTGTGGACGCTGTGGCATGCGCTGGACGAGCTCGACCGCACCTGGCTGCCGGTGCTGCACGACTGGCGCCTCAACGAGCGCCACTACGGCGCGCTGCAGGGCCTGAACAAGGCCGACATGGCACGCCAGTACGGCGACGAGCAGGTGCTGGTCTGGCGCCGCAGCTACGACACGCGGCCGCCGGCGCTGGAACCCGGCGACCCGCGCGGCCAGCGCCGCGACCGCCGCTACGCCCGGCTGGACGCCGACCAGATCCCGCTGACCGAATGCCTCAAGGACACCGTCGCGCGCGTCCTGCCTTGCTGGAACCAGCGCCTGGCGCCGGCGATCCTGGGCGGCCAGCGCCTGGTGATCTCCGCCCATGGCAACAGCATCCGCGCATTGGTGAAGTACCTCGACGGCATCGGCGACAGCGAGATCGTGGGCCTGAACATCCCCAACGGCATCCCGCTCGTCTACGAGCTCGACGGCGCGCTCAAGCCGATCCGCCGCTACTACCTGGGCGACGCCGAAGCCGCGGCCAGGGCCGCCGCGGCAGTCGCCTCCCAGGGCCGCGCCTAGGCGCCGGCCTCGAGCAGCCCGAAGACCTGCTCCGGCAGGACGCGCGGCAGGCCACTGCGGTCGGCAACGGCGCCGGCGATCGCGAACTCCGCCGCCGCCGTGTCGCGGCGCGGCGGCACCGCATGCGGCTTGCCGTTGGCGCCGAACAGGGCCGTCACCTGCGCCGCCTGCCCCGCCACGGCACGCTGCACGACGATCGCGGTCTCGCCATTCTTCAGTCGCACGAAGTCACCCGGCGGGTAGATCCCGACGGCCTTGATCAGCGCGCCGGCCATCGGGCCGCCCTGTTCCTGCTGGAACAGCTCGCGCGCCGCCCGTTGCGGCGGCATCGACGTGCGCAGCGCCCGCGGGGTGATCTTGGCCGCGAAGACATCGGCGGCACGCAGCAGGTGCGCGATTTCGCCGACCTCGGTCAGGCCGCGGGGGTAGCCGGCGCCGCCGCTGCGCTCGTGGTGGTCTTCGACGGCCGAGAGCCACTCGGCATCGGAGACGCCGCTGGCACGCAGCATCTGCGCCGATTCGTGCGGGTGGGCGCGGATCTGCTCGATCTGCCGCCGCGTCGGCGGGTCCGCCTGTTCGGCCATGCGCGCCTGCAACTCGGTGATCGACGCGTTCATCGTCAGCGCCGCCAGCACCGCGCGGCGCAGCTGCGGGGCCGGCCAGCCGAGCTGGCGCGCGGTCAGCAGCACCACGGTCGCCGTGTGCAGCGCGTGGGTCAGCCCGTAGAGCGCGAAGCGGCGGTCGTCCTGGCGGACGGCGACGAACAGCGCGGCATCGGTCTGGCGCTCGACGAGGTCGACATGCTCGTCGCCGAAGGCGTCGATCCGCGCTGCGAGCGCCGCTTCGCGGCCGAGCGCGCGCAGCAGCGCGTCGAACGCCCACAGGTGCTGCTCGAAACGGTCGAACCAGGTTCGGCGGCGCGCACTCGGCACCGCGCCGGCCCCCGAGTTCGCGGAACGCGCCTGCCGGGCCGCCTCGGCATCGGCGCTTTCGACGCAGGCGCCGCGCTCGAGCAAGGCGCTCAGCTGGCGTGCGTCGTGCACCGTCTGGCCGGCGGCCAGCAGGAGACGTCCCTGGCGGTCGACGATGCGAAACGGCAACGGCTGCCCGGGCGCCATCAGGTCGCTCACCTCGGCCAGCGGCAGCAGGCGAGGGGACGTGCTCATCGCCAGGCCAGTACCGCCGCCGCGATCAGCGGCACCACCGAGACCGCGTTGCTCTCGTGCGGCACGCAGTCGCTGCTCCAGACATGGCGCACGCCGGCCGCGCGCAGCTGATCCATGGCGTCGCCGATGAAAAGGCCATGGGTGACCGCGACGTCGACCGTCGCCGCGCCCCGCGCCAGCACGCCGCGCGCCGCAGCGGCCAGCGTGCGGCCGGTGCTGGCCACGTCGTCCAGCAGCACGACGGCGCGGCCTGCGACATCGACTGCCGGCAACGTCACCGTGACGTCGCGGTCGCCGTGGCGCTGCTTGACGCACACCGCGTGATCCAGCCCCAGCGCCTGCGCCGCCGCACGCACCCATTGCCCGGCCTCCTCGTCGGGTGCGACCAGCAGTGCGCCGGGCACCTGCCGCGCGGCATGCGCGCCGAGCAGCGTGGCGGCCGACAAGGCCAGGCCGTCGCCGCCGTGCAGCACCTCGTCCATCGTCGCCACCCGGTGCAGGTGCGGATCGACGGTGATCACGCCGTCGAAGCGGGCCCCCAGCAGGCGCCCGAGAACGCGCTGGCTGACGACCTCGCCGGGCGTGAAGGCCAGGTCCTGGCGCATGTAGGCGAGATAGGGGCAGACCAGGATCAGCTGCGCCGCACCCAGATCGCGCGCGCCGCCGGCGGCGAGCAGCAAATGAGTCAGCTTGGCGTTGGGATCCTGCAGGCCGCGCAGGACGATCACCCTGCCGGGCAATGCCGGCGGCAGGCGCAGCCGCGTCTCGCCGTCGGGGAAGGCATGGCGCTCGACGATCGCCAACGGGCAGGCCAGCGCCGCAGCCAGGCGAGCGCCGAGCGACGCCTCGTCCTCGAACGCCAGCAGCATCGTCGTCACGGCAGGCGCTCGGCGATCAGTTCGCGCAGGTGGGCGGCCAGCGCGCGGCGGTCGGCATGTCGCGTGCCCACGGGGGCCAGCACCTCGACATGCGCGCGCAGCCCATGCCCCGACGCCACGCGCCAGATGCTTTGCAGCAGCGAGGTATCACCCACGTACACCACGGCCGAACTGTATTCCTGCGCCGCGTCGGCGAAGCGCAGCACCACCGGCTGCACCGGCGTGCCGGTGGCCACCGCGGCCTGCAGCAGGTTGGCATGAAAGGGCAGCAGCGCGGGGCCCTCGCCGGTCGTGCCTTCCGGAAACACCGCCACCGTGCCACCGGCCTGCAGCGCTTCGGCCATCGAATGGACCACGCGCACGGCATCGCGCTTGCGCTCGCGCTCGATGAACAGGGTGCCGGCGCCGCGGATCAGCCAGCCCAGCAGCGGCCAGCGCAGCACTTCGGCCTTGGAGACGAAGCGGGCGTGCGGCACCGCGGCGTGGATCACCGCGATGTCGAGCCACGACACATGGTTGGCGACGATCAGGGTCGCACCCGGGCGCGGCGTGCCACGGATCTCGAGCGTCATGCCGATGGCGCGCAGCAGCCCGGCCGACCACCAGCGGATGCGTTCGTGGCGCCCGGCGTCGTCGAGCATCGGGAAGCGCAGCATCACGAGCATGCCGTGCAGCACGTGCAGCACCCCACGCAGCAGGCGCCAGACGGCGCGCAGACTGCGCATCAGGCGGCGCCGACCCCGCTGGCGCCGGCCGCTGCCACCTCGTAAGCGATGGTGCCCGCCACCAGCGTCGCGCGCACGCGGCCGGGCAGCGCCATCCCGGTGGCGGCGAAGGAGAACGGCGTGTGCTTGCCCTGGCTGACCAGCGAGCCCGGCGTCACCCTCCATTGCGCCGCCGGGTCGAAGATGCAGACATCGGCCACCCCGCCTTCGACCAGGCGCCCGGCGCTGCTGGAAAGCGAGCCGAGCGCGTCGCCGAGCACCCGCACCGGGTCGCAGGTCACGCGAGAGATCGTGTGCGCCAGCGACAGCCCGGCGTCCTGGCCCCAGCGCAGCGCCAGGCTGAGCAGCAGCTCCAGCCCGGTGGCGCCGGGCTCGGCCTCGCCGAAGGGCAGGTTCTTCATGTCGTCGGCCACCGGGTCGTGGTCGGACGCCAAAGCGTCGATCGTGCCGTCGGCCAGCGCCGCGCGCAAGGCGTCGCGGTCGGCGCCCTGGCGCAGCGGCGGCACCAGGCGCATGTCGGCGTTGAAGTAGCCGATGTCGACGTCGGTCAGGTGCAGCGAGTTGATGCTGACATCGGCCGTCACCGGCAGCCCCGCGGCCTTGGCCGCGCGCAGCAGCGCCGCGCCGGCGGCGCTCGACAGCCGGCACAGGTGCACGCGCGCGCCGGTGGCGCAGACCAGTTCGAAGATCGTGTGCAGCGCCACCGTTTCGGCCAGCGCCGGCACCCCCGACAGGCCGAGCCGGGTCGCCACCGCGCCCTGCGCCGCCACGCCCTTGCCCAGCCAGGCGTCCTGCGGACGCAGCCACACCCGGTAGCCGAAGGTCGCCGCGTACTGCAGCGCGCGCTGCAGCACCAGCGTGTCGGTGACCGGCACGTCGGCCTGCGAAAAGCCGATGCAGCCGGCCTCGGTGAGCTCGGCCATCTCGGTCAGCGTCTGGCCTTCGAGCCGACGCGTCAGCGCTCCGAGCGGGAAGACGCGGCAGCGCGAGAGCTTGCGGGCGCGGAACTTGAGCATCTCGACCAGCCCCGGTTCGTCGAGCACGGGGTCGGTGTCGGGTGGGCAGACCAGGCTCGTGACGCCGCCGGCCGCGGCCGCCGCGAGCTCGCTCTCGAGCATGCCTTCGTGCTCCTGCCCCGGCTCGCGCAGCCGGGCGGCGAGATCGACCAGCCCCGGTGCGACGACGAGGCCGGCGGCGTCGACGACGCGGTCGGCCTCGAACTCGGTGGCCGCGCCGATGCTGACGATGCGGCCCGACGCGATCGCGATGTCGGCCACCCCGTCGCGGCCCGAGGCCGGATCGATGACGCGACCGCCGCGGATGAGGATCTTCATGCCTGGTTCCCCGCGATCGTGCTCATCACCGCCATCCGCACCGCGATGCCGAACGTCACCTGCGGCAGGATCACGCTGTGGCTGCCGTCGGCCACCGCCGAGTCGATCTCGACGCCGCGGTTGATCGGACCCGGGTGCATCACGATCGCATCGGGCCTGGCGCGCGCGAGCTTCTCGGGCGTGAGGCCGAAGGTCTTGAAGAACTCGCCGGCGCTGGGCAGCATCGCGCCGCTCATGCGTTCGTTCTGCAGCCGCAGCATGATGATCACGTCGGCACCGGCGATGCCCTCGGCCATGTCGTGGCACACGCGCACCCCCATCGCCGCCAGGTCGCCGGGCACCAGGGTCTTGGGGCCGACGGCGCGGATCTCGGGCACGCCCAGCGTGGTCAGCGCGTGGATGTCCGAGCGCGCCACGCGCGAGTGCACGATGTCGCCGACGATCGCCACCGTGAGCTGCGTGAAATCGTGCTTGTAGTGGCGGATCGTGTACATGTCGAGCAGCCCCTGCGTGGGGTGCGCATGGCGGCCGTCGCCGGCGTTGATCACATGGACGTGCGGCGCCACGTGCTGCGCGATCAGGTACGGTGCGCCGCTCTCGGCGTGGCGCACGATGAACATGTCGGCATGCATCGCCGAGAGGTTGGCGATCGTGTCGAGCAGGCTCTCGCCCTTGGCGGTCGAGCTCCTCGCGATGTCGAGGTTGATGACGTCGGCCGAAAGCCGCTTGGCCGCGATCTCGAAGGTCGTGCGGGTGCGCGTGCTGTTCTCGAAGAACAGGTTGAACACGCTCTTGCCGCGCAGCAGCGGCACCTTCTTGACGTCGCGGTCGTTGACGCTGAGGAAGGTGCCTGCGGTATCGAGGATCTGCGTCAGCACCGCCTTGGGCAGGCCTTCGATCGACAGCAGGTGGATCAGCTCGCCGTGCTTGTTGAGCTGCGGGTTGCGGCGCGACAGCATCAGGCGACTTCCTCGACCGCGAAGCTGAACAGGCCCGCCGGGTCGCGCGCCAGCGACAGCCGCTGGCCGGCCGGCAGCACGATGCGTGCGGCGGCGAAGGCGGCGGCCACCGGCAGCTCGCGCCCACCGCGGTCGACCAGCACGGCCAGCGTGACGCTGGCCGGGCGGCCGAAATCGAACAGTTCGTTGACGGCGGCGCGGATCGTGCGGCCGGTGTAGAGCACGTCGTCGACGAGCAGGATGTGGCTGCCTTCGATGGCGAAGGGCAGCTGGGTGGCGCCGGTGCCGGCCGCCAGGCCGCGCTCGGCGAAATCGTCGCGGTGCAGGGTGCTGGAGATGACGCCATGCGCGCCGGGCAGGCCCAGCTCGCGCTGCAGCCGCTCGGCCAGCCAGGCGCCGCCCGACCAGATGCCGACCAGCACCGACCCCGGCCGCAGCAGCGTGCGCACGCCCTGGCGCAGCTCGACGTACAGCGCTTCGGCGTCAAGCTGCAGCATCGTGGCCTTCTTCCTGCGCCACGTCTTCGGGCAGCTGGCGCAGGAACTGCTCGAGGATCAGCGCCGCTGCTTCTGCATCGGCGTCGGCGGCGCCGGCGGCCAGCGCTTCGGTGGTCGTGTAGCGCTCGTCGACCTCGTGCACCGGCAGCCGGAAGCGGCCCTGCAACTGGCGCGCGAAGCGCCGCGCGCGCTGCGTGTTGTCGTGCGCCGCGCCGTCGGGGTGGAAAGGCACGCCGACCACGAGCGCGTCGGGCTGCCATTCCTCGATCAGCGCTTCGATCGCCGCGAAGCGCGCGTCGCCCTCGCGGGCGACGGTCTTCAGCGCCTGGGCTCGACGCAGCAGGGTGTTACCGGCGGCCACGCCGACGCGGCGGGTGCCGAAATCGAAGGCCAGGAACGACCGGTGACGCTGCGCAGGCACGGTCACGGGTCCGACTCAAGCATGCCCCGCCTCCTGCGAGAGCATGCGCGGATCGATGCCCAGCAGCGACAGGGCCGAGTCGTAGCGCTTGTCGATCGGCGTGTCGAAGATGACCTTGGGGTCGGCACTGACGGTCAGCCAGCCGTTGCGGCCGATCTCGTCCTCGAGCTGCCCCGCCTGCCAGCCGCTGTAGCCCAGCGTGATCAGCACTCTCTTCGGGCCGGTGCCCTCGGCCATCGCCTCGAGCACGTCCTTGCTGGTCGTCATCTCGAGCCCGCCGGGGATCGACAGCGTCGAGTTGTAATGGCTGACGTCGTCGCCCAGCTTCTCGTGCAGCACGAAGCCGCGCTCGGTCTGCACCGGGCCGCCGAAGAAGACCGGCTGCTCGGCGAGTTCCTCGCGGTCGAGGCTGAGCTCGACCTTCTCGAACAGCTTGCGCAGCTTGATGTCGATCGGCTTGTTGATGACCAGGCCCAGCGCGCCCTTGGCATTGTGCTCACACAGGTACACCACGGCGCCGGCAAAGGTCTCGTCGGCCATGCCCGGCATGGCGATCAGGAACTGGTTGGTCAGGTCGATGCGGGGGCCGGCGGGCATGGCACGATTCTATTCCCGCCCCCACACTTGGGGCCATGCACAAGCCCCTGGACAAGGCCCTCGTCTGGCTGCGGCGTGATCTGCGGGCCGACGACCATGCGGCGCTGTACCACGCGTTGCGCGCGGCGCGCCAGGTCTGGTGCGCCTTCGTCTTCGACCGCGCGATCCTCGATCCGCTGCTTGCGGCCGGCCGCCGCGCCGACCGCCGCGTCGAGTTCATCCGCGACAGCCTGGTCGGTGCGGATGCCGAACTGCGCGCGCTGGCCGCGTCGCATGGCGTGGAAGGCACAGGCCTGATCGTGCGCCACGGCCGGGCGGCGGACGAGATCCCGGCCCTGGCCGCGGCGCTGGGCGCGCAGGCGGTCTATGCCAACCACGACGACGATCCGGCGGCACTGGCGCGCGACGCCCAGGTGCGCGGCCTGCTCGCCGACCGCGGGGTGGCGCTGCACACCTCGAAGGACCACGTGGTCTTCGAGCGCAGCGAACTGCTCACCCAGGGCGGCGGGTCGTTCTCGGTCTTCACGCCGTACAGGAACGCCTGGCTGAAGAAGGCCGACGACTTCTTCCTCGGCGCCTACCCGGTGGCCCGGCACGCCTCGGCGCTGGCACCGCTGCCGGCCGGGATGGGCGGCGTGCCGGCGCTGGAGACCCTCGGCTTCGAACGCACCAACCTGCACCAGCTGCGCCTGCCCAGCGGCCCGGCCGGCGCGCGCGAACTGCTCGCCGACTTCCTGCAGCGCATCGACGGCTACCACGAGACGCGCGACTTCCCCGCCGTCAAGGGGCCCAGCTACCTGAGCACGCATCTGCGCTTCGGCACGGTCTCGATCCGCCGCCTCGCGCGCGAGGCGATGGGCCGGCAGGAAGGCGGCTCGCGCGGCGCCGAGGTCTGGCTGTCGGAGCTGATCTGGCGCGACTTCTACCACCAGGTGCTGCACCACCACCCGCGCGTCGTCACCCAGGCCTTCAAGCCCGAGTACGACAGGATCAAGTGGGACCACGGCAAGCACGCCGATGCGCTGTTCGCCGCCTGGTGCGAGGGCCGTACCGGCTACCCGCTGGTCGATGCCGCGATGCACCAGATCAACCAGACCGGCTACATGCACAACCGGCTGCGCATGGTGGTGGCCAGCTTCCTGACCAAGGACCTGGGGCTGGACTGGCGGCGCGGCGAGGCCTACTTCGCGCTCCATCTCAACGACTTCGACCTCGCCGCCAACAACGGCGGCTGGCAATGGGCGGCCTCGTCGGGCTGCGATGCGCAGCCCTACTTCCGCATCTTCAACCCGGTGACGCAGAGCCAGAAGTTCGACCCCGAAGGCAGGTTCATCCGCCGCTACCTGCCGGCGCTGGCCGACCTCCCCGACAAGCTGATCCATGCGCCCTGGCTGGCGCGGCCGGTGGACCTTGCGGCCGCCGGTGTCAGGCTCGACGCGGACTACCCGTCACCCATCGTGCGGCACGACGCCGCTCGCGCCGCCACCCTGGAGCGCTATGCAGCGGCGATCCGGCTGCAGCCCCGCGCCGGCCGGCGCGACGAGTTGCGCGAAGTCGAGCGTTGAGTGCCTGCGCGGCGCGATGTCGCCTGCCGGTCCGGCCGGTTCCCCGGGCCTGGCTTGCGCTTGCTGCAGATCAACCCGCGATCGGCGCCGTGGGGCAACGATGCCCAGTCCTGGTGATCACGGGAAACCTCATGGCCCACCGCATCCTTCTCATCCAGGGCCACCCCGACGCCGGAGAGCGGCATCTCGGCCACGCGCTCGCCGACGCCTATGCGCAAGGCGCCCGGGAGGCCGGACACGAGCCGAAGACGATCGAGGTCGCGCGGCTCGACTTTCCGCTGCTGCGCAGCCAGGCCGAGTGGCAGCGCGGGCCGCTGCCGCTCGCGCTGCTGCCGGCGCAGCAGGCGATCGCCTGGGCCGAGCATCTCGTGCTTTTCTTCCCGCTCTGGCTCGGCGACATGCCGGCGCTGCTGAAGGGGTTCCTGGAACAGGTCGCGCGGCCGGGCTTCGCGTTCAAGGCCGAGGGCGGCAACCCGTTCGCCGGCAAGGCCCTCGGCGGCCGCTCGGCACGCGTGGTCGTCACGATGGGCATGCCGTCGCTGGTCTACCGCTTCTACTTCCGCGCCCACAGCGTGAAGAACCTCGAGCGAAACATCCTCGGCTTCGTCGGCATGGCGCCGGTGCGCGAGACGCTGATCGGCCAGGTCGAGTCGCTGGGCGAGGCCGGTCGCACCAAGTGGCTCGCCAGGCTGCGACAGCTCGGCCGCGAGGGGGCCTGATCCGGCTCGGGGCCACGGCAGCGCGGCGCAGGACAAAGGCGGCACGCGCGACCAGTGCCGGCGGGAGCTGCCCCGACCCAATGGCGCGCAGGCCGTGACAGGCCGCGTTGAGCGTCGTCAAGCAGCGTCGATGCACGGCGGCGCATAAGGAAACACCTGGGACTCGACGGCCACGGGCATCGAGGGCCGGAACGCTGCAGGAGTCGAACCATGGAACTGAACTCGTCGGCATTCGCGCCACGGGGCGAGATCCCCAGGCGCCATACCTGCGAAGGCGAAGACCTCGCGCCGCCGCTGCAGTGGACGGACGTCCCCGAACGGGCCGCGAGTCTGGTGCTGATCGTCGACGACCCCGATGCGCCCGACCCGGCGGCGCCGCAGCGGACATGGGTGCACTGGATTCTCTACGACATTCCACCCGCTGCGTCCGGACTGCCCGAGGGCGGCCTGCCGCTGGCGGCCGGCGCGCGCGAGGGACTCAACGACTGGAACCGCCGCGGCTACGGCGGGCCTTGCCCGCCGGTCGGACGACATCGCTACTTCTTCAAGCTGTATGCGCTCGACAAGGTGCTGCCGGCGCTGCCGCGGCCGACCAAGGCGGCCGTCGAGGAGGCCATGCGCGGCCATGTGCTGGCGCAAGCCGAGCTGCTCGGAACGTACAAGAAGCTGCGCCCGTGATCGCGTCCGCCCGCAGCGCAACGTCGACCGCCATCGCGGACGCCGCGCTCGCCTACACCGCACGCGGCTGGTCGGTGATTCCGATGCAGGCGCATGGCAAGCGCCCCCTGGTCCTGTGGCGCGAGTTCCAGCAGCGCATCGCGAGTGCGGGCGAGACCGATCGCTGGTTCAGGCATTGGCCCGACGCGAACGTCGGCATCGTGACCGGCCGGATCTCGGCGATCGTGGTCATCGACGTCGACGCGGCGCACGGCGGCCCGGCCAGCGTCGCCGATGCCGAGGCCCTGCACGGACCGCTGCCGGCAACGGTCGAGGCGAGCACCGGCGGCGGCGGCCGCCATCTCTACTACGCGCACCCGGGCGCCACGGTGGCCAACCGCGTCGCCATCCGTCCCGGCATCGATGTGCGCGGCGATGGCGGCTGCGTCGTCGCGCCGCCCTCGGTGCATCCAAGCGGCCGCCGCTACGCCTGGGTCGCGGGGCACGGCCCGGACGAGATCGCGCTCGCGCCGCTCCCGGCCCACTTCTTCGCACCTGCGGGCCTGGCACGTCCGGTCGGTCACTCCCGGCTGCATTGGCGCCGGCTGGTCCGCGAAGGCATCGGCGAAGGTCAGCGCAACAACACCATCGCTTCGATGAGCGGCCATCTGCTGCGGCGCGGTGTCGACCTCGACGTCGTGCTCGAGCTGATGCTCTCGTGGAATCGGACCCACTGCCGCCCGCCGCTGCCCGACGACGAGGTCGTGCAGGTGGTTCAGAGCATTGCCCGCGTCCATGAACGCGACGCTTCCGAGCCCTCGTGATCGGAAGGCCTGAGCGCATCGGGCGCTGCCGCCGGGCCCGACCACGCCGCCTGCGCCTCGGCAGCGAGTTCCGCGCCGCGTTGCCCATAGCGCGGCGAGAAGTGGAAGGGCACGACGGCCCGGGCGCCGACCTCGCGCGCGATCTGGCCCGCCTGGCGGGCGGTCAGGTGGTTCTTGCGCTGGGCCTGGGCCAGGTCGGCATCGAGGAACACGCTCTCGATGAACAACTGGTCCACGCCGGTGAGCAGCTGCGCCAGCGTGCGCCGGTTGGCTTCGGTGAAGCGCAGGTCCGTCACGTAGCCGATGCGCCGGCCTGGAGCGACATCGAGGATCGCCGCGGTCAGTTCGCCGACGCTGCGCGTCATCTCGTGCTCGCCGAGCCGGTCGCGCCAGCGCACGCGGATCGGCGTGTCCGCGGGTGCCGCCGACAGGACCGCGAGCTTCAGTTCGCGCAGCCAGGCGCCGGTGGAAACGCCGAGCGCGGCCAGGCGGTCCTTCGCGACCCTGGCGCGCGCCTTCTCCTCGACGGCGAACGCCAGGCAGGGCATCTCGTGGTCGACGAAGCGGCCGCGGACGCGGAACAGCGCTTCGTCGTGCAACAGGTCGGCGACGCATTCGAACGCGGCACCGGGCTCGCGCGCGAAGCCGGTGCGGCTGGAGAACTGCGCCCGCTGCCCGCGGCCGTCGGTGCCGATCTCGCGCACGTCGAGAACGAGCTCGACCGTGTAGCGATGCACCACGTTCCAGGTGTAGGCGCGCAACTTGTGCTCGACCTGGGCGACGAAACCGGGCCCGCCGATCAGCACGATGCGGTCCTTGCGGCCGAGCACCACCCGCAGCAGCTGGTCGAAGCCGGCGAAGTGGTCCATGTGCGTGTGACTGACGAACACATGCGACACGCGCAGCAGCTTGCGCGGCGGCAGCGCGGCGATGTCGCCGAGATCGAGCAGCAGGGCCCGCCGCTCGTCGCGAAAGTCGACGTACAGGCCAGGATCGCCGAGAGGACCGTTGACGAGATGGGGTTCGAACAGGTGGCGCATGTGCTTGCCGATTCAATCCGCGTCTTGTGTATCGCGTCACGGGGCCGCCCATTGATCGAGATCAAGCGCAGCGCGTCGTCCGCTTGCGATCGTTGCGCAATGCACAGGACAAGCCGGACACTGCCATGCCCGACCCCCGCGAAGTCGACGCCCGACGCCGAACGGTGATGGCACGGGCGCTGGTTGCGGTCGGCGGCTTGACCGTCTTGCCCGCCGTCGCGGTGCCCGCTGCGAGTGCGGCCCTGACGGCGCCGGACAGGGACGGCGGCCTGGCGCTGGAGCAGGCGCTGGCGCGCCGCCGCTCCGTGCGCAGCTATGGTGCGCAGCCGCTGGCGCTGGCCGCCGTGTCGCAGTTGCTCTGGGCGGCGCAGGGGACGACTGCTGCCGATGGGCGGCGGACAGCGCCATCGGCCGGTGCGCTGTATCCGCTCGAGCTGCATCTGGTCGCGACACGCGTCGAAGGGCTGACCGCCGGCGTCCATCGCTACCTGCCGGCAACGCATGCGCTGCAGCTTTCGATCGCCGAGGCCGCGGCGTCGACCCTGCAACGCGCCGCGATGGGGCAGCCGGCCGTCGGTGCGGCAGCCGCGGTGCTGGTCATCGCGGCGGTCGCGGAGCGAACCGCAGGCAAGTACGGCGCGCGGGCCGGCCGCTATGTCGCATTCGAGGCCGGCGCGGCTTCGCAGAACCTCGCGCTGCAGGCGGCCGCCCTCGGGCTCGGAGCCGTCGTGATCGGTGCCTTCGACGATGCCGCGGTCGCCCGGGCACTGCGCCTTCCACGGGGCGAGCAGCCCATCGTGCTGATGCCGATCGGCACGCCCGCATGACGCGGGTCGCCGAGCGCCGGGCGGCCCGTTGCGGCCAGCCACCGCCGATGGCCTCACAGGCTGCGTGTGCGCCGGGGCATGGCATAGACTACCGCGAGCCTGCGGCGGTTGCGTTGTGGGGGCTGGCGATGAAGCGGTTCCAGAGGTCTCGGCGAGCGGCCCTAGGCTGGGGGGCGGCAGCGCTCGTGGGTCTGCCTGCGCGGGCGCAGGCGCTGAACCGCCTCGCGCTGGCCACGGGTGCACACCCGCCGATCGTGTCGGTCCCCGGCCGGCCCGGCTTTGCGGAAGAGCTGGTGCGCGATGCGTTGCGCCATATCGGCTACGAGCTCGAAGTCGTCCCGCTGCCGCCGGAGCGGGCCCTCCTGAATGCCAACGACGGTGTCGAGGACGGCGACCTGTTCCGCGCCGCGGGCTTCGAGCGCGACTATCCGAACCTCGTGCGCGTCCCCGAGGCGCTGATCGAGGACGAGTACGTCGCCTTCTCGACCCGCCCCGACGTCGTGGTGCGCCAGTGGGCCGACCTCGACCGCTATGCCGTCGCCTACATCACCGGCTACAAGATCTTCGAGCGCGAGGTCAGGAACCTGGGCAACGTGACGCTGGTGCGCAACGGCGAACTCCTGGTCAAGCTGCTGGCCAGCGGTCGTGCCGACGTGATCCTCGACGAGCGCTGGCTCGGCCTGTACGGGGCGCGAGCCGCCGGGCTGGCCGTCCGCGTGCAAGCGCCGCCGCTGGCGACCGTGCCGATGTTCCTGTACCTGCACCGCCGTCACGAGCGCCTGGTCGACCGCATCGCCGCGGCGCTGGCCGAGACCCGGCGCGACGGCCGCTGGCAGCGCCTGTACGACCAGACGCTCAAGACGCTCGAGCCAGCCCGATGAGCCATCCCCCGCACGGCTTCCTTCACGAGGCCCTGTTCAACGGCAACGGCATCGCGCGCAAGCTGCTCGTCGCGCTGGTGCTGTTCAGTTCGCTGCTCACCGCGGTGAGCACCGCGTTGCAGCTGTACGTCGACTACCAGCGCGACCGCGACCGGATCGGCCAGTCGATCGCCTTCGTCGGCAAGAGCTTTCTGCCGGCGCTGGCCGAAGCCGTCTGGGTGGCCGACGACGAGCAGCTGCAGGTCGAGCTCGAGGGCCTGCTGCGGCTGCCCGATCTCGAGTTCATCGGCATCAGCGTCGACGGCCGCACGCGCTGGTCCGCAGGCCGCGAGCAGTCGAAGCACGTCGTCAGTGCCGAGATCCCGCTGTCCCACGCCCACCGGGGCGAGACGCTGAAGATAGGCAGCGTGCGGGTGGTGGCGAGCGTCGACGCGATCCTCGGCCGCCTCTGGCAGCGCCTGCTCGTCGTCCTCGTCAGCAACGCGATCAAGACGCTCCTGGTCGCGGTCTTCCTGCTGGTGGTCTTCCAGCTCCTGGTGACACGCCACCTGGGCCGGCTGGCCGACTTCGTGCGGCGGCTCGATCCGGTGCGGCCGCAGGGAGAGCAGGTGCGGCTGGATCGGCCGGCGACCGGGCGCTGGCGCCCCGACATCCTCGATGCGATCAGCGGCGCGATCAACGGGCTGTCCCGCTCGCTGCACGAGTCGCGGCGGCAACTCGCCGAGAACGAGAGCCGGCTGCTGGCACTGACGCAGCAGAGCACGGCGTACATCTTCGAGATCGACCGCGGCGGCCGCATCGTCTTCGCGAACCGCAGCTACCCCGGACTCGAGCTCATCGATGCCACCGGTTCGAAGCTCGCCGACTGGTTCCCGCAGGGCCTGCGGCCGACGATCGATGGAGCGCTTGCGCGAGTCTTCGCCGACGGCGGGCTGCAGCACCTCGAGTACACGATCCCGGATCCTGCGGGACAGGATCGAAGCTACCTCGCGGCGATCGCGCCGGTCGCTCGTGGCGGGGCGGTCGCCACCGCGGCATTCACCGCGGTCGAGGTCACCGCGCAGAAGACGGCCCAGAAGGAGGTGCGCGAGCTCAACGCGACGCTGGAGCAGCGCGTGCGTGAACGCACGTCGGAGCTGAAGCTGGCCAAGGAAGCCGCCGACCGTGCCAACCACGCGAAGTCGGAGTTCCTGTCCAACATGAGCCACGAGCTGCGCACGCCGCTCAATGCCGTCCTGGGCTTCTCGCAACTGCTCGACATGACGGCGCTGGATGCCAAGCAGCGCGGGTGGGTGCAGGAGGTCCACCGCGCCGGCGACCACCTCCTGCAGCTGATCAGCGATCTGCTCGACCTCTCGCGAATCGATGCCGGCGAGATGAGGATCAACCCCGAGACCTTGGAGCTGCGCGCGGTGATCGAGCGCGCGGCGGCGATCGTCCGGCCGATGGCGCAGGCACGCCGGCTGACCCTCGAGGTGACACCGTGCGCCGCGCCCTGCTTCGTGCGCGCCGACCGGTTGCGGCTGCACCAGATTCTGGTCAACCTGCTGG
This sequence comes from uncultured beta proteobacterium, assembly GCA_963725755.1. Taxonomy (GTDB): domain Bacteria; phylum Pseudomonadota; class Gammaproteobacteria; order Burkholderiales; family Burkholderiaceae_C; genus Rubrivivax. The sequence goes on along the minus strand of CAVRZW010000019.1, from coordinate 255,706 downwards.
CGAACGCGGTCAAGTACAACCGCGAGAACGGGACGATCGGCGTGCGTTGCCAGGCGCAAGCCGAACGCGTTCGCATCCTGGTCGAGGACAGCGGCCGTGGCCTCAGCGAGGAAGAGGTCGCGCGGCTGTTTCGTCCGTTCGAGCGGCTGGGCGCCCAACACTCCGAGATCGAGGGCACCGGGATCGGCCTGGCACTGTCGCGCCAGCTGGCGGCGTTGATGGGTGGATCGATCGGCGTGCAATCGACGCCGGGCGTCGGATCGGTCTTCTGGATCGAGTTGCCGCGTTCGGAGACGGCGCAGGAAGCTGCGATCCCGTCTTCCCCTGACGCCGCGCGCCCCGAACACGCCGCGTTCAGGCGCCGGCTGCTCTACATCGAGGACAACCCGGCCAACCTGCGCCTCGTCAGCGAGTTCATCGCCCGCCAGCCTGGGGCGCAGTTGCGCACTGCGACGACGGCCGACGAGGGGCTCGAGTTGGCGCATCTGGGGCGACCCGACCTGGTGCTGCTCGACATTCACCTGCCCGATGCCGACGGCTTCAGCGTGCTGACGGCGCTGCGCAACGACCCGGCCACGCGCGACGTCCCGATCGTGGCGCTCACCGCGGACGCGCTGCCGGCGCAGGTCGACAGGGCGCTCGGCAAGGGCTTCGACCGCTATCTGACCAAGCCGGTCGATCTGGCGCTGTTGTGGCGGACCATCGTCGAGCTCGTGCCGGATCGCGGCAGTTGACGCCCGTCCGATCGGCGCTCGCCACTGACTCGCGGGGAACATCCCGTCGCGCGCACGCTTGTTGCAGCCCATCGGGTTGTCACGTTGGGCCGCAGCACCACTGGCCACCGCGGCGACCCATTCGTCAGTGCTCAGCACCGCAGCGAAGTTCGACTCGAACACGATGCACAACACCCGGTGAATCTCTTCGCCACTGGCGCTGCCCGCACGATTGGCATAGGGCACGGTGCCGGTGGCATCCGACAGGAATTCCGCCTTCAGGCCGCGATGGCGGGCCTCGAAGAGGGTCGATGCGTCGCAGTTCTGGGTCATGTAGGCAACGATCGCCAGGGTGTCGATCTTTCGATCGACCAGCCAGTCGGCAAGGTCGGTGTCGGCGAAGACACTGGGCGGGTGGTGCAGGCTGCGGCCGAGGATTCGCGTTCGACAACCAACGGGCGGTGCACGCAGAATGGGCCGCGCAATACTCTGGATTGCCGGCACGGCTTGGCAGCTGGCAAATGCGGAAAGGTGATGACAATGACCAAGTCCTTGATGTTTGCGCTGAGGCCGCCCGTCGAGCGCATGACCGCCAGACGCCGCGGCCTGCTGTACGGCAGTGCGTTCACGTCGGTCCTGTTGCTGGCCGGATGCGCCGTGGAACTGCAGAACAGGCAGCCCGCCCAGCAACTCGCGCAGCTCTCGAAGCCGCCCGGTTCCGTCTACACCGGCTGGCGCGTCTTCCAGGACCGGTGCGCGGGGTGTCATGGGCCCGCTGCAACCGGCACGGCGCGCGGTCCCGATCTGTTGCCCAGAGTTCGCGAAATGGGCTCGCGGCGATTCGTGAGCCTCGTGCTCATGCGCTACGACTGGGGCCTTCCAGCCGCGCAGGCCCGCCGCGAGAGCGCCGCGCGCGAGGCCTTGATCGACGAAATCGTGCAGCGCAGGGACGATGCGCTCACGATGCCCGCGTGGCAAGGCGAACCCCGCGTGAACGCCCATATCGTCGATCTCTACGCCTATCTCTCGGCGCGCGCACAGGGAACACAGGGCCCGGGTCGTCCGGCGCAGTAGCCTGACAACGGCCCGGCGGCAACGGCAACTGAGGGCCGGAGCGCCTACCGCGCGAGCGGTTCAGTCCACCGACCCGAAGCCGGCACTCCGAACTGCGAAAGTCAGCCTTTGGTCGACCTTGCACGAATGCCCCACGGAGTGCTCGACATCGTCCACGGACGGCGCACTGCCGAGCCGGGCGCAAATGCACCGGAGGTCTTCGCCGGACGACAGCCACGCCTCGCCTGCCCGATGGCTTGGCCTCGCAGAGCGCGCGGTCCGCGTGCTCGCACATGATTCCCGGCGGTTCTGCGGCGACGCGACGATGCTGCGGCCCGGTGACCGACACTGACCGGCCGCTCGAAGCGGCCCGGCTTACCGCGAATCGGTGTCGACCCGGCGTTGCCAGATCGGCTCACCGTTGCGACGGACCACGCGCACGCGATGAAACGGCACCTCGTGGACCGACCCGTCCATCTCGATCGTGCTGAACGAGAAATGATCGCCGGGCTCGACGTGAATGCGCTCGAACGGCACGGTCACGATGGCGTGTCGAGCGCGATCGTAGTAGCCGATCGTGAATTCGGCGCGGCCAAACTCCTCGTCCCACCGTATGCGGTGCAGCAGCGACTGGATCGGGACCATCAACGCTGCGTGGCGGCCGCGTCGAGGTCACGCCGCAACGATTGCGCCGCAGCCTGCCCCAGCCGTTCGGCCGGCACGCCGCGCTCGGCCACGCTCCTGCACCACGAACGGCATCAGGCGCGTCACCGGCTGCAGCGCGAGTCGCACCTCGCCGCCTCCCGCGGGGTAGTAGCCGCGGCGCGCGATGCTGCCGGCCGTGCCGACGTCCACCTGGAACCCGCCGCCGCGCAGCCGTGGTCGACCCGGGGTGGAGCTCTCCAGCGCCCGATTCGCGGTCGCGAAGCAGACGGCCATTGCCGTCATCAACGCGCGGCCTGCGGCAATGGCGCGCGCGCTTTGCGCACCAGCTGCGCACATTCGCTGTCCACTCCCGGCCCGGCCTCGAACAGCGGAATCAGGGCGAGCAGCGGGTTCAGCAGGCCCAGAGCCAGCGCACCGGCCCCGCGCACCGCGATGCGCCGGGCGTCGAGCTGGACCAGCGGCTTGTCGAAGCTGCCCTTGATGTAGACCGGGCTGCGCAAGGCCACCGCGGTGGTCTCCTTCGTCCGCGGCACGACGGTGAGGTCGTAGGTCTCGCGCGACAGGTCGATGCGACCGCTGCCGACCAGCGTGTTGACGGCCGTGTCCAGCACCAGCGCGCGCGCCTGCATCACGCCGTGGGTCACGCCGAAGTCGGCCACCGCGCAGCGCAGCGCCACGGGCTGGTCGCCGGTCAGCGTCAGCTTCAGGATCTCGAGCAGGTGCAGTCCGCTCTGCTCCATCAGCAGGCGGCTGATCTGGCCGTTCTGCACGACCAGGCTCAGGCGGCCGTCGGCCGTGGCCAGCATGCGACCCACCGACGCGCCCTCGCCGGTGAGTTCGGCGTCGCCGTCGAGCCGGCCGATGCGGGTCTTGCTCGAGTCCACCGTGGGCAGCAGCCGGGCCAGCATCAGGCCCCGCAGCTGCGCCTTGACCTGCCCGCGCAGCGGATCGTGGCGGCCGTCCAGAGTCACCTGCGCGTTCAGCTGCCCTCCGGCGACGCCGAAGTCCAGCGGGTCCAGCGTCAGCCGGGCGTCCTTCAGCAACAGGCGCAGCTGCAGGTTCTCCAGCGGCAGCGCCTTCGGGCGCAGCAGGGTCTGCGCGCGCAGGGTGACATCGGCGTCGAGACTGCGCCAGCGTGCGGTGTCGAAGGGCAGATCGGGCAGCACGCGCACCGGCGGCAGCGCGGTGCCGCCGGGGGCCGTGAAGTCGGACGCTGCGCTGGCGGCGAGCGCGGCGGCCGGCACCGACCGACGGGCCCCGACCGCCGGCCCCAGGTCCGCGAGGTCCAGCCGGTGCGAGACCAGCGCGCCGCTGAGCATCGGGCGCGCGCCGCCGGTGTCCACCTGCAGGCTGCCGGCGATGTCGCTGTGGCCGATCTGCCCGGCGAACTTCTCGTAGCGCCACCAGGTGCCACTGCGCACCAGGTGGCCGGCACTGCGATAGGCGGGCGTGGGCGGCAGCGCGATGCCGATCACCGGGTACAGCGAGGCCAGGCTGTCGCCGGTCAGGGTCAGCTGCAGGTCGGCGGCGCTGAGCTTGAACAGGCTCGTGATCGTGCCTTCGGCGTGCACGCGGGTGCGGCCCAGCGTGGCATCGACCCGAAGCGGGTAGGGCTGCGACTCGTCGCGCAAGGCCAGCACGGCGCCACCGCCGCCCTGGGCGGCCAGGGTCTGGCCCTTGAACAGGCCCTGGGCGCCGAACGCCACGCTGCGCGCCGCGGCGCCTGGATCCGACCCGTCCGCGGGCGCATCGACCGAAGACAGCGTGGCCTGGATGGCGGTGCCCCGGGCGCGGTCGGTGTAGCTGATCTCGCCGCGATCGAGCAGCAGGCGGCCGATCGGAATGCGCATGTTCTCGTCGGTCTGCCTGCGGTCCAGCAGCCAGGTCTTGCGGCCACCGCTGGCCTGCTCCAGGAACACCCGGGGCCGCGACAGCAGCACTTCGGGGAATGCCAGCCGACCGTGCAGCAGTTCGCGCAGATCGACCGTGACTTCGACCGCGTCGGCGCTCAGCATCTGCGGCTGGGCGGCCCAGGGCGGGTTGGCGTAGCGCAGGTCCCGCGCACGCAAACGCGGCGCCGGCCAGCCGAAGGCGAGCTGCAGATCGCCGTCGATGCGCAGTTCACGCCCGGTCTTGTCCAGCGCCAGGTCCTGCAGCGGGCCGCGCGCCCAGTTCCAGCCGAACACGCTGACCCAGAGCAGGCCCGATGCGGGCACCGCCAGCAGGGCCAAGGCGGCGACGGCCAGCCACTTCAGGAGGCGGCGGATCGTCACGGCGCGGGCGCGTTGGATGGCATCGGGAAGCGCTTGTAGCCCCCGGGCCCCTGCGCGTCTGTGCGACACCGCACCCTGGGGCGCGCGAAGGTGCGCTAGCGAACAGACCCGCCGCCGGCCGGCGCGCAAGCTGCGGCATTCATGCAAGCGCCCGCCAGCCGCGTCGACACCCGCCGCCCTTCCCCCGCCACCTTGACGCCCGGACCACCCGGCGAATGGACGCTGGCCGGGGCGTGGACGGTGCAGGGCCTGGGCGCGCTGGCGCAGGCCGCTCCCGCGGCCGACGCCGCACCGACGGTGCTGGACGGCTCGCAGATCGTCGCCATCGACAGCGCGGGCGTCTGGGTAATCAAGCGCTGGCTGGGCGCTCGCCAGGCGGTGGTCACGCTGCGCGGCTGGCCGGCACGCGCCCAAGGCCTGATGGAACAGGTGCAGGCCGGCGCAGCCGGCGCCCCGCAGCAAGCCCCCCGGCGCAGCGCGCTGCAACGCACCGGGCGACAGGCGGTGGCGGGCGGGCAGCAGGCCCTGGCCTTCCTGGCCTTCGTCGGTCAGGTCTCGGCGGCGGCCGGCGGCGCGTTGCGGCACCCGCGGCGCCTGCGCTGGAGAGCGGTGTCGTCCGCGCTGCGCGAGATCGAGATCGGCGGCTTCGACGCGCTGCCGATCATCGGCCTGACCTCGTTCCTTCTCGGCGTGGTGGTGGCCTACCAGGGCGCCGACCAGCTCAGGCACTACGGCGCCAACATCTTCGTGGTCGAGCTGGTCGGCTACGCGATGCTGCGCGAATTCGCACCGCTGATCGGCGCCATCATCATCGCCGGGCGTTCGGGCTCGGCCTACGCGGCGCAGATCGGCACCATGGTCGTGACCGAGGAGATCGACGCGATGCGCACCATCGCCATCGATCCGCTGGAGCGGCTGGTGTTGCCCAAGATCGTCGCCCTGGCCGTCGCGTTGCCGCTGCTGACGGTCTTCGCCGACATCACCGGCGTGCTCGGCGGCATGGTGATGGCACGCTCGCAGCTCGGCATCGGCTTCACCGAATTCGCCGACCGCTTCGGCCGCGTGATGCAGGGTTCGGCGTTCCTGCTCGGGGTGGGCAAGTCGCTGGTCTTCGCGCTCATCATCGTCGCGGTCGGCTGCTTCCAGGGTTTTCGCACCCAGGGCAGCGCCGACAGCGTAGGCCGGCAGACCACGCTGAGCGTCGTGCAGTCGATCTTCCTCGTCATCGTGGCCGACGCGCTGTTCTCGGTCGCCTTCAACCTGCTGGGCCTTTGAGGTGAACGACCCCGCCGACCTGGTGATCGAGATGCGCGAGGTCTGCACGCGCTTCGGCGCCCACACCGTGCACGACGGGCTGGACCTGGACGTGCGGCGCGGCGAGATCCTGGGGCTGGCCGGGGGCAGCGGTTCGGGCAAGTCGGTGCTGCTGCGCGAGATGATCCTGCTGCAGCGCCCGAGCTCGGGCCGGATCCGCCTGTTCGGCGACGAGGTCGCCACCCTCGACGCGGCGCAGGCCCTGGCGCTGCGCCTGCGCTGGGGCGTGATGTTCCAGCGCGGCGGGCTGTTCGGCTCGCTGACCGTGCGCGAGAACGTCGGCCTGCCCTTGCGCGAGCACAGCGACCTCGACGACGGGCTGATCGACGAGATCGCCGAGTGGAAGCTCGCGCTCACCGGCCTGCCGCCCGATGCCGGCCTGAAGCTGCCCGGCGAATTGAGCGGCGGCATGCTCAAGCGCGCGGCACTGGCCCGCGCCATCGCGCTGGACCCGGAGCTGCTGTTCCTCGACGAACCCACCTCGGGCCTGGACCCCGCCAGTTCGGCCGGGGTCGACGAGTTGATCCTGCGCACCCGCGCGTTGTACGGGCCGACGATAGTGATCGTCAGTCACGACCTCGATCTGCTGTGGCAGGTGTGCGACCGCGTCGCGGTGCTGGGCGAGGGCCGGGTGCTGGCCCAGGGCACGATGGCCGAGCTGTCGGGCGACGACCGCCCCACCGTGGCCGCCTACTTCGCCGACCGGCGCGGCGCGCCGAAGAGCGCGGCCTAGGAAGGCAGGGCGGCATGGACGACAAGGTCAACTATTCGCTCGTCGGCGCCTTCGTGCTCGTGCTCGGCGCCGCCCTGGTGGCCGGCGTGCTGTGGCTGGCGGCCGGGATCGGCGGGGGCCGGCCGGTCGACAGCTATCAGGCCTTCATCCGGGAGTCGGTGGCAGGGCTGAACGTCGACGCGCCCGTCAAGTACCTCGGCGTCGACGTGGGCAAGGTCAGCCGCATCGAGATCGACCCCCGCGACTCGCGCCAGGTGCGGCTGCACTTCCTCATCGATCGCGGCACCCCGATCAAGCGCGACAGCGAGGCGGTGCTGAAGACCCAGGGGCTGACCGGCATCGCCTACGTCGAGCTGAGCGGCGGCAGCATCGGCGCGCAGCCGCTGGTGCCCGGCGCCGACGGCGTGGAGCCGACGATCCCGTTCAAGCTCTCGCTGAGCGCCAGGCTGGAGAACGTGCTGACCAACGTCCTGGCCAACGTCGACCGCGTGTCGAACAACCTCAACGCCGTCTTCGATGCCGACAACCGCGCCGCGCTGAAGTCGACGCTGGCCGACGCGGCGACCCTGGCCCATGCCCTGGCCGCGCAGCAGGGCGCCCTGACCACGGGCATTGCCGACGCGGCGCGAACCGCGCACCTGGCGGCGCGCGCCGGCGAGCAACTGGAGCCGACACTGGAGCGCATCGCCACCAGCGCGCAGGCCGTGGAACGCATGGCCGACGCGGCCGGTGCGGCCAGTGCCCGGGCGGGGCGCGCCGCCGATGCGGCGGCAAGCGGCGTGCAGCAATTCAACGCCGGGACCCTGCCCGACCTGGCGCGCCTGATGGCGCAAATCGACCGGCTCTCGGCGTCGCTGCGCCAACTCAGTGACCAGACGGCGCGCAGCCCGAACAGCCTGGTCGTCGGCAGCCCGGCACGTCGACCGGGCCCTGGAGAAAGCGCAAGCCCATGACCGTTCCTGATCGGTGCCACGACGCCGGCCCCGCCGGTGCGCACCCGGCCGCCCATGCCACCGAACACCGGCGCGCGCGGCGAGGCGCGGCAGCGCTGCTCCTCGCCCTGGTCTTGCCGGCATGGCTCGCCGGCTGCGCGGGCTCGTGGCTGCCCAAGCCGGCGGCCGCGCCGGCCCGGTTCACGCTCGACGACGGCAGCCCCGCCGCGACGCCGCACGAGGCCGCCGCCGGCGCCCCCGCCTTGGTGGTGGCCGTGCCGCGCGCCGCGCCCGGCTACGACAGCACGCGCATCGTCTACGTGCGCCATGCCCAGGAGCTGGAGACCTTCGCGTTCCACGAGTGGGTGGACACGCCGGCCCGGATGCTGGCGCCGCTGCTGGTGCGGGCGCTGCAGGGCAGCGGCGCCTTTCGCGCCGTGCTGCAGGCGCCGTCGGCCGCCAGCGGCGCCCTGCAACTGGAGACCGAGGTCATCCGCCTGCAGCAGGACTTCGGCACCCGCCCCAGCCATGTCCGGCTGACCTTGCGCGCCGTGCTGCTGGACAGCGCGACCCGCCAGGTGATCGCCTGGCGCGAGTTCGACGAGAACGTCGAGGCCGCGGGCGACGACCCGGTCGCGGGCGTGGTCGCGGCGCAGCAGGCGACGCGCCGCGCCCTGGCCGCGCTGGCCGCCTTCTGTGCGCGGCAGGTCCCGCGCTGAACGCCGACGCAGCGGCTAGCGCGCGCGACACCGGCCCGGGGTCGGCTCAGGACCCGGCGTCGCTCAGGTTCGTGTGCTGCATCTGGATCTTCGGCGCCTTCCAGAGATCGAGCCGCCACTCCTCGAGCAGGCAGTCGCGCACCAGCTCGCCGACCGCGTAGGCATCGGCTTCCTCCGGAATGTCCCGGTATGCAACGAGATCGGTGCCGCTGCGCCGCGACTGGAACAGCTTGGACATGTCCCCGTACATCGAGTGATACCACCGCGCTGCTTCGGCGGCGTCTTCGCTGCCGTTGCGCAGCGTCGTCAGCGCCGTGCGCAGCGAGAGCAGCGCCGGCGTGATGGCCCGCTGCGGGTTGGGGGGCGGTGCCGGCTTGCGCATCGCGGTCGCCTGCGGCATGAACTTCTGCTGGTAGATCGGCACCAGCTCGGCGAACACGTCGCGCCCGGACTCGAATTCGCGCAGGTAGGCCCACTGCGTGATGCGGAACACCTGCTCGCAGTGCCGGCACTCGTGGCTGACCGTGTTGGCGTATTCGGCCAGCACGTAGCGCACGGCGTCGCGGGGCTTCAGGTCGATCGAAGTCGCCAGGCCGTCGAGACCGAGCGGCGTGGCGACCATGTCCGCCAGGTCCGACGGCAGCGTGATCTCCCACCGGAACGGGCCGAAGCTGCCGGAGGTGTAGGGCGCGTCCTTGTTGTGCTGCTTGACCGGCGGCGGGATGACGGCCGAGGGCCGCGGCACGCCGAGGGCCGACAAGGCGTTGATGCCCACCCCCAGCACACCGCGTGCGGCCATCCGGGCCGCCGGCAGGCTCGGGTCGCGGGAGAACAGGCTGACGTGGAACCAGCGCTCGAAGCGGAGCATCGGCTCGATCAGCAGTTCGCGAACGCGCGCTTGCAGGCCCGTCGACATGTCGTTTCCCCTCTTGGCGGCGCCCCGCATTCCGGTGGGGCTCGCGTGCCCGGCGTCGGGGGTCGCGAGGACCGCAGCCGGAGCGCGCAAAGTGTAGCGACGATGGGAAATTCGAAGACCATTTTCCACACGCGCCAATGGGCCAAGCAGGGCTCCAGACGCTCAGGGTGCGGTTGTCGGAGTCGACAGCGGCCGGGGGCATCGGCACAGGAGCCATGGCCTGTCCGGGCATCGGTATTGAGCCGGGCTGCGCACGGCGTCGGCGCGCCGAAGCGAGATCCTCGAGTGGATTGGCGTGCCGCCTGAGTCAAGGCCTGCGTCGCGCCTGCGGCCACGGGCAGGGCGACCGGCGGGCGGCGCAGCCTGGATGCGACGAATCCCGCAGCCATCGTCAGTTGCAGGCTCGGCCACAGCCATTCCGACCAAATGCAGTCATAAACAGCGACCCGCGAAAAGCCTGGCGATCCGGCGGGGTGATTCAACTACAAGAAATCAAGAAGTCGTAAACAACGCCGGTCCTCGCGGCGGCAAAGGTGAGGCATCGTCAAGTGATGTCGTAGACACCCAGGCTGGTACCGCGAACGACAGCTTGCCGAGCCGACGAGCGGTCACTTTCGACCCGTTGCGGTCTTCCGGGTCAGCGGGATGGGCGACAGCGCTGCAGCGGTTGCGGTCAGTGGCGGCCGGGACGTGAAGTCGCGGTGTCTGGGACATAGCCGTCATCCAAGCGTCGGCGGAATCTCCCGGTCGGCATGGCGGCCTTCAAGGCATCGCTGGCCCTTCCGCCGTGCCGACACTGCAACGCCATCTGAAGCGACCGCCGACTCGGCGATGCCACATCAGAGCGCCCGCGACCTGTCCATCGAGGACGACGAAGCGAACGCCGAACTGATGCGGGCGATTCTTGATTTCAGGCCGTCGCCTTGGGGTCAATCGCTGTCCGGCAGGCCAGCCGCGCGGACAGCGCGAAGCAGCAGCTTGGCAGGCCCGGCTGGCCGAGGGTTTCGGCCAGCACAAGCAACGAAGAGGCTCAGCCGCCGAAGATCAGTGAAATGAGGGCAGACCAGCCACCGACAGGGAAGCTGGAAGAGGTGCTGCTGGTCATGGCGAGATCCTTCGGTTGCCGCAGCGCCCGGTTGGCGCTGCGAAGGATCTCATTCCATCAACTTCGGGGGGTTCTCCATAGCCGTCGCCCTTGACAGGTAGACGAGAAGAGAAACGTGTGCTAAGGATTTCGGCCGCAGAGGGCTAGATCAGGCCCAGGGAGATGGCGCGCAGGATCGCCATGTGCTTGCCGGAGACGCCGAACTTGCGCATCACGTTGCGGATGTGGAAGTTGACCGTTGCCTCGCTCATCGACAGGATCTCGCCAACAGCCCAGGCCGACTTGCCCTCTTTGGTCCACAGTAGAACCTCTCGCTCGCGAGGCGTCAGCGAGGGCACGTTGAGCGGCTCGCTTGCCGAAGGAAGAAGCACCCGAATCGCGGCCTCCTGCGCATGCACTGCCAGCAGCTGCAGGTCCGCGAGCATCCGGGTCAGCCGCTCGTCGTTCTCAGGCAGGGCATCGTCTCTGTCGACGCCGAGCAGGAAATGTCGGCCCGCTGGCAGGTGCAGCGCCATAGCCACCCCGGTCTTGAAGCCAAACGGCGCCATCGTCTCCCAGATGTCGCCGGCGCCTTCGCTGGCGTAGAGCTGCTGGTTGTAGGTGAAGGGCACGCTCATGGACTTCATACGCCTGACCACGGGGTCGCGCTTGACGGTGTCGGCGTTGCCGGCGACGGCCTTGTAAGTATCTGGCGTGTTGCCCACCATTTCGTACAAGGCGGACTGCCCGGGCCGGTCGACTGCGATAGCTGCAGTGACGATGGCGAAGTCCATGCTCTGCGCGAACTTGACGAGGCGCGCCTCGAAAGTCGTCCTGTCCGAAGATGCGCTTATGTCGCGATAGTCCTGAAGCAGCATTGCTGGGCCTTGTGTCCTGTCGTCGGTCGTCCGCGCCCTGTCAAGGTTGGTAGGTTGTAGGCAAGCAGTCACTGCCGGAGCATCCAAGACTCCATCTTTCAGGAGTTAGACGATGACGGTTCAAAGTTGGATGCTTCGGTCCTGGCCGATTGTGGAGTGGAAGCCTGGGACGAGCGGCGCCCCGTTTCCAGACTTCTTTCACGTCAACACGCGAACCAGAGAAGGCCACGGCGACCTGGTGCTGAGCTACGGCGACACCGTGTGGCTCGGCGAGATCGACGGCCGTAGCGTCGGGGTGAGCTTCGAGTGGATCGAAATCCGGCCCGGAGTGATCATTCTGTCGGACCCGAACAGCATCCATACCAACATCGCGCTGGCCACCGAAGAGGCAGAACTCGCCGACGACCTGCAGACCATCACGTTCATGAACAGTCTCGTGCACCAACTTCCCTGGCAGGGTGCGGTGCACGCCGTGCTGGCGGCCAATTCGCAACGACATGAGATGACGCTCTCGCGCAGGCACGCAACGTCGACGCGACGGAACAATCACAACACTCCACTGCCCATGCTTGGTCACGGCCTTGTCGCCGCGGAGGTTGAGCCGGCGATCGAATCATAGGTAATCATGAGTGGGGAAGGAAAAGGCTGGACTGAAGAGTCATGAAAATCAACGCTTGTCCAGGTTATTCCGGTCGCCGAAAAGTGGCCACTGTCTCAAATGGCTGGACTTTCCTCCAGGGACCAACTGAAATCACTGGACTTTCTCTGCGACGCCCTTTTGGAGCGCGCGCTCCGTGGCTGCTTCGGCCCGCCGAGGGGTGATGAGGGGGCAGCCCGAAGGACCGATTCTCGGCGAAGAACCAGCTCGGCTGAGTGTCTCAAATCGACCCCGAGGGGAAGTAGCCTCTGGGGCCTTCGATGCCCACTCTGCAGCGGTTGCCGACTTTGGCTGTCACCGGGAGCACGCACGGTAACGCGCACTAAGCGGTCGCTCAATGGATCGACGGCTGCCGGACCGGGAGCACCGCTGACGCGCCCTATGGTGTGCGGTTCTCGGATGCAGAAGTGGGTTCAGGTGTTCACGACGACAGGCACGGCTGCCTCCGCTGCCACCTGTTGCGCGATCGGGGTATAGAGATCAACGTCTGTTTCCGGCGTGTGGATGGAGACGATGAGGCTGTAGCGGGCCGGCAAGTCGTAGCGTTCCTGGACCTGACGGGTTCGCCACCAGCCCTTAGCCGGATAGACGGCGATGAAGCCACGGTTCGCCAGTTCGGCCGCGGTGCCGCGCCAGATGTCCTTGTGTAGCGAGCCGCGGTGGCGTTGCCGGTCGCCCAGCAGCCAGTTCGGGTCTCTGGGATCGACCGCGTCGCCCTCATCTTCGCGTTCAGCTGCCGCGTTGATACGGGCGATGAAGTCCTCGGTCGTCGCATCGAGCGGTCGCTGCACGTCGAAACGCAGGCGATGCGAGGGATAGTGGAACTTCGATGAAGTACCCCGGGCCGATGGGTTGGGCTCGATGAAGTAGGACAGGGTCACGCACAGTTCGACCTGCGTGGCAGGCGGCAGAGCAAGCAACTGCTCGCGAGGCCAGGGCAATGCGTGCAGGTTCATGTCGCGGCTGACGATGCCTTTGCCCTTGATCTTCTTGAAGGGGTGCACAACGTCCTCGACGATAAGCGTGAGCGAGTTGCCGGCGCTCCAGAGTGCCTTCTCCAGCCTGGGCGCACCCCAACCGCAATGGCGGATCAAGTGCACGTGGTCGGACTTGCTGGGGGTGCCCTTTGCCGGCAGGTAGGCCGCTTGCATGGCCGGCGTCCATTCGGCCGAGTGCACGATCAGGGCACGGATGGTCTCGGGGCGCAGCGCAGGGTAATCTGCCATCAGTTGCGCAGCCATGCGCGCGCCGAGCGCTGATGCGGCGCTGGTTGCGTTGGTCGTTGTGAAAAGGCGGTCGGCTGGCACGTTGTGAGTGGTCAGCAGTTGGAGGCTGTTGACGCCGATAGACCCCAGTGCATCTTTGCCGACATTGCCGCCCTCGAAGACCACGTCAGGCTTCAGCGGCCATGCCGAGTCCCAGCTTCTGGACGTGCGGGTGTATGGACTGATGCCACCGTTTGGCGCGACGGGCACGAGATCCTGCGCATCGGCCTCAGTGATGGTGACCTTTTGCGTGTAGGCGCCCACCGTCAAAGCGTTCCATGCCTGGCCCGGATCCCGAATGCCCCGTGTGCTCAGGCTCGCCGGATAGTCGTTCCATGACTGTGCGTCTTCGGTGTTTCCGGCACACAGGACGAAAAGGCGCGGGAACTGGCCGTTGCCGTCGTAGTCGCTGGCCAGGCGATCGACCGTCGAAGACCATGCCGAGGGCCGTCCCCGGTCGCGGTCATCGCTGGAGGTGATTGCCGAGGTGAACACGCGCGGACGAGCAGGCGTGGCAATCTCGGGCCGGGACACAGCCTCGGCAAAGAGGTAGCCGTGGTGTCGCGAGTCGCCCAGGTTCGCGCCTTGCTCGGGAGTCAGTTTCACCGACTCCAACCGGTGCGCCACCGTCAGTGGATTGGCCGTGGCCAGCGCATCGGACAGATCGCCCAGCGCCACCAGACCGGCCAGGCCCGTGCCGTGATTCGCGGTGTCGTCAACTCCCCAGGCGGGACTCACGGTGTGTAGGTCCGCGCCCGCGATGAACGGGTCCAGCAGCGGGTGGGCTCGATTGACGCCGGAGTCCAGGAGGCACACCCGTGGCGTCGAATCCTCCTCTGGCGCAACACTCAAGCGGGCGAGGGCTTCATCGACCCACTCCTGTTGCTCGACCGGCGTCATGCCGTCAAAGAACGCAGCCGTTTCCTTGGCACGGCGAAGTTCGGCGACGCAGTTGAGCGTCATCGCCGACGCCGAGAACTGCTGTTGCGAGCCGTACATGAGCACGACTGTGCGCTCGGGAAAATTGATCTGGTGTTCGCTGACATGGCACTCCGCCAGCGCGGCCAACTTGCGAAAGTCCGTGAGCACCGCATGGCGGTCACCGCGCACGGGCAGCCAAACCTCCCACCAGATGGCCTCGGTCGGGTCCTGCGGCAGCAACTCCGGATCGTCGGTCCACAGCGCACGAATTTCCGCACGGCGGATGGACGCGATCGTGTTCAGCAGATCGTGGTGATCGAGCGAGTCACCGTTGGACTTCTTGCGGTCGGCAAGGTAGTCCTCGACATACTTCTCGAAGTGGGCCAGCTTTCCGTCTGGGACGAAGACATTGGCGTAGATCCGGTCGCCCTCGGCGCGCAGGCTCAGCACCTCGATCTTCTTTTGCGGATCCTTTCCGACCTCGTAGCCAAGGCTCTCGAACGCCAAGGCCACCTCGGGCAGGCCAACGAACTCGACCTGCAGGCCCAGTCCACTTTCCAGACCCTGCTCTTGCTGCGCGGCGGCTGCCTGCTGTGCAAGTGGCTTCAGCGCATTCAACTGTGCTTTGAGTGCCGCGCCGTGCTGTGCGCGGTCAAGCGCTGGAGCTTCAGCGCTTCCGCCGCCGCGTGCCGACGGCGCCTTGAACGCCTGCGCCGTTGACGTGTTCGCTAGGACGAGATGCCGTCGTCTATCGAGTGGTTGATCCGGCATGGTTGGACGAGTGCTTCGAGTTTTGTGCCAGCTTTGCACTTATGAGGCGGCGTTCCTCTAGCGCCCGCCCCAGCTCGGCTGGTTGCACTTTCGTCTGGTCATGCAGGATCGCTTCCTTAATGGCCGCGTCTACTGCGCGACAAATCTCCGCGTGGCTTAGACCCTCGGCTTGCCCTCGGAGCGCGTCCTTCCGGAGGGGTCTAGGGGCGAAGTGCCCCAAGCGCGATCGGATCAGATCCGTGGCTTGCTCGGGGGTTGGGAGGTGGTATTCCACCACGTCATCGAAACGACGGAACAACGCATAGTCCAGAATTTCGGCGTGGTTGGTCGCGGCGATGATCAAGCTGTTCGAGGTGTCCTGCTCGATCATCTGCAGGAAACTGTTCAGCACACGACGAATCTCGCCCACGTCATTCGCGATTCCCCGCTGGGAGCCGATGGCGTCGAATTCGTCGAAAAAATAGACGCCGCGGATATCGGTGACTGCGTCGAATACCTGCCGAAGTTTCGTAGCTGTCTCGCCCATGAACTTCGTTATGAGCGAGTCCAGGCGTACCAGGAACAGAGGAATAGCAAGTTCGCCCGCCAGCGCGGCGGCTGTCATGGTCTTGCCGGTCCCAGGCGGGCCGACCAGCAGCAACTTACGGCGTGGCGCCAGCCCATGCTCCTTGATGCGAGCGAGCTGACGCTGCTCCTTGATTACGCGATGGAGCTGTGTCGACGCGACTTCATCCAGCACCATGTCGCCCAACCGGTTCGATGGGTGAGATATCGTGAGCAGGTTGGCCAGTTCGCCGCGCGGCTTGGCAGCGCTGCCGATCGCGATCAGCTTGCCCGACGCGTCTTGGCCGACTCGGGCCTTGGCCGCGTCGATCATGTCACGGAGCTCTTCGGCCAGCTTGCCGTGCCCCAGCTTCGCCTCGTGGGCGGCCACTTGCATCGCAACGGACAAGAACTGACCATCGTCGCGACTGATGTGCGACTTGATGAGCGCCTTGAGTTGGTCAGAACTGGCCACGGGTCCGGGCTTGGCTGCGGGATGGTGGGTTCGATTGTGCCTTCTCGGGGAAGGTGCCGCCTCGGGCTCAGCCCTCAGCCTGACAGTCGCTAGGAGGCGTCGAGATCGGCGAGACCGGCGAACGGAGGCCCGTTCACGGTCGAACGGTCGCGGCGCCTGACGGTGCGCCTCGCACAGCAACTCAGGGTCCCAAGACTCTTGCGGTCGCGACGTCCGTGCGGGTTCACCTTTAAGCGCAATGACGAAGGCGACAGCCATGGCCGCCAGCGAATGGCCGGCTTGGGGCGGCAGCTGTCGTTCATCCAACGGCCGCGACAGGCCGGAATCAGTCTTCTGCTGTCCTACGCGTCAGCAGCGTGAACGGCGGCACTTGGCCGGGACCACCTGTTCGCGATCGACGCCGACAGCAGCCAGTCGATTCCGGTGGACGGTCTCCTCGCCGAAGGGCCAAGGGCGAACGGTGAGCTACGAATGTTGAGCGATGACGCGTCAAGCCACCCCGGCAGACGGCGGCTGCGGCGTGCTGTTGCTGACACCGCTATTGCGGGCGCGCCAATCGCCGCGGCAACGGCGCGGGCGTCGCAAGAGAAGGGCCACGCCAAGTGCGATCAGCAAGAGCGGGCCGACTAGGTGAAGCATCGCGATGGGGATGAGGCCGAAGTGCTTGGCGACGCCGAGCGAACCGATGACGATGAGTGCTATAGGGAAGATTCTCATGATCTGCTCCAAGCCAACGTGAGAGGGTGGGTGCGAAAGAATTCAACCGGGCGGGCGTCAGCGTTGCTCACCCGGCGCCTGTTGCTGAGCGGACGACCTCGGGGGTGAGCCATCAGTGGCGGCTGTCGATGCGGACGGATCGCCACCGCAGCCACCATGAAAGCGTCCCTGGCGCATGCCCGCGCGAAACCGCTCGCGCTCGTCTTCGCTGAGATTGGCCCAGCCGGGGCCAAAGCGACGGTGGATGCGTCGCTCCCAACGGTCTTGCATGCGTTCATGCATATCCGCGCGCCAGCGCGGGCCACGCGCCAGCAAGGCAACGCCGATGCCGATTAGAACCAAGGGCCAGAACAAACTCAAGAACGCCGGGTCGATGAGGCCATAGTGCTTGAGCACCCCAAATAGGCCAATGGCGATGAGGGCGAGCGGAAAGATGCGCATGGTTTTCTCCAAAGGGCCGGGACGCTCGCGCGCTAGACAACAAGGTCGCCGTATTCGGCTTGCAGCTGCAAGCGCAAGGCAAGCACGGCATACCGCTTGCGCGCGAGCAACGTGTTCTGTGGCACGCGCCATTGCGCGGACAGGTTGGCGAACGAGATGCCTTCGATCTCGTGCGCCACAAACACGTCGCGCTGCTCTGGCGGCAAGGTTTGCAGCGCAGCTTGTATGGAGCCGAGCAACACTGTGCGAGCATAGGCGGCATCAGGTCCCGCGGCGGGGTCCGGCAGGTTGACTTCGAGCCAGCTGCGACCGTCTTCGTCGTTGGCGGCCGGCAGCGGTTCTTCCTTCCTCTTGCGGGCACGGTCGATGATGCGGTTCTTGGCCACTCGAAACAGCCACGCACTGGCTTGCTCAATGGCATCGGTGGCCGCGTAGAACTCGAGCAACACATCCTGCAAGATGTCTTCCGCGTCAGCCGCATCGCGCACTTGGCCGCGGATGAAGTTGCCCAGCCGCGAACGCTCACGCGCAACGATTTCGGCGAAGCGCGGGGGGTTGGCGGGCATTGTGAAGTGGGCCGAACGGGGCAGGTCGGCTAGGGCGTCCATGCTAAGTAGACGATTGGGCGCGAAGAATATTTTGCGCGGGCGTTGTGTGATGGCCGATGCGCCGCCCCAACCTTAGGTGCCGATTCGGTCGATACAGGGCGGAAGTCCGAAGCTGGGCTCGAGTCAGTCGCACGCGGTGACTTTCCAGAGAGCTGCCCGTCGCGGGCACCCGCTTGTGGCCGGGAGCGTGAGTTCACCATCACGCCCCGAAGCCGAGCTGTTTTCGACTTTATCGTCGTGTTTGCGACTTCATTTGGTCGGCGCAGCAGCCGCACGGCGCCCCGGAGATCACTCCACCGTCACGCTCTTGGCCAGGTTCCTCGGCTTGTCGACATCGGTGCCGCGCGCGCAGGCCGTGTGGTAGGCCAGCAGCTGCAGCGGCACCACGTGCAGGATCGGGCTGAGCGAGCCGTAATGCTCGGGCATGCGGATCACGTGCATGCCGGCTTCGCTGCCGATGTGGGTGTCGGCGTCGGCGAAGACGTAGAGCTGGCCGCCGCGGGCGCGCACTTCCTGCAGGTTGCTCTTGAGCTTTTCCAGCAGCGCGTCGTTGGGCGCGACCGTGACCACCGGCATCTGGTCGGTGACCAGCGCCAGCGGGCCATGCTTGAGCTCGCCGGCGGGGTAGGCCTCGGCGTGGATGTAGCTGATCTCCTTGAGCTTGAGCGCACCTTCCAGCGCGATCGGGTAATGCAGGCCGCGGCCGAGGAACAGCGCGTTCTCCTTGCGCGCGAAGTCCTCGCTCCAGGCGATGACCTGCGGCTCCAGCGCCAGCACCGCCTGCAGCGCCACCGGCAGGTGGCGCAGGGCCTTGAGCTCGGCCGCTTCCTGCGCGTCGCTGAGGCGGCCGCGCACCTGCGCCAGCGCCAGCGTCAGAAGGTACAGGCCGGCGAGCTGGGTCGTGAAGGCCTTGGTGCTGGCCACTCCGATCTCGACGCCGGCGCGCGTGATGTAGGCCAGTTCGCATTCGCGCACCATCGCGCTGGTCGCGACGTTGCAGATCGTCAGCGTGTGCGGCATGCCCAGGCCGCGCGCATGCTTGAGCGCGGCCAGCGTGTCGGCGGTCTCGCCGCTCTGGCTGATCGTCACGACCAGCGTCCTGGCATCGGGCACGCTGTCGCGGTAGCGGTATTCGCTGGCGATCTCCACCGTGGTCGGGATGCCGGCGATCGCCTCCAGCCAGTAGCGCGCCACCGAGCCGGCGTAGAAGCTGGTGCCGCAGGCGAGGATCAGCACGCGGTCGATCCGCTTGAACACGCCGTAGGCGCCGTCGCCGAAGAGCTCGGGGCTGATGCCCGACACGCCCTCCAGCGTGTCGGCCAGCGCGCGCGGCTGCTCGAAGATCTCCTTCTGCATGTAGTGGCGGTAGGGCCCCAGCTCGGCGGCACCGCTGTGCGCGTGCACGGTGCGCACCGGGCGGTCGACGGCGTGGTATCGGCGCTCCGGGCCCAGGCCGTCGGGCGCGCTGATCCAGTGGCGGCCCAGCTGCAGGTCGACGACATCGCCCTCCTCCAGATAGACGATCTGGTCGGTCACGCCGGCCAGCGCCATCGCGTCGGAGGCGAGGAAGTTCTCGCTCGTGTCGGAGCCCGCCGTGCCCAGGCCCAGCACCAGCGGCGAGCCCTGGCGCGCGCCGACCACGCGGTGCGGCTCGTCGCGGCAGAACACGGCGATCGCGTAGGCCCCGCGCAGGCGCGGCAGCGCGCGCTGCACGGCGTCGAGCAGGTCGCCGTCGTACAGGCTGTGCACCAGATGGGCGATGACCTCGGTGTCGGTCTGGCTCGTGAACACGTAGCCGCGCTGCTGCAGCTCGGCGCGCAGCTCGTCGTGGTTCTCGATGATGCCGTTGTGCACCAGTGCGATCTTCGAGACCTGCGCCGTGCCGAGCCCGGCCGAGACATGCGGGTGGGCGTTGCGCACTGCCGGCGCGCCATGCGTGGCCCAGCGCGTGTGGGCGATGCCGGTGCCGGCGCTGACGCCCTCGGCCGCGACGTTGGCCTCCAACTCGGCCACGCGCGAGGTGCTGCGCGCACGCCGGATCTCGCCCCCCTGATGCACGGCCACGCCGCAGGAGTCGTAGCCGCGGTATTCGAGCCGCTTCAGGCCTTCGATCAGGATCGGGACGATGTTGCGCGTGCTGACGGCGCCGACGATGCCACACATGGTTGGGAGATCCTTGCAAACGGGGTTACCCATCCTAGGTCCGGTCGGATGGAATTTCTCGTCAATCTGTCGCCAATCCGAGAAGGAAATCACCACCCAGACGGAGGCACGAAATTTGTCGCCTAATCCGGCCTTTCGAATTCGCTACTATTTCGCAATGCACCTCGACCCCACCGACATCCGCCTGCTCGATCTGCTGCAGGACGACGCCTCGCTGTCGAACCAGGAACTCGCCGCGCGCGCCCTGACCTCGCCCGCCACCGCGCTGCGCCGGGTGCGCCGGCTGCAGGAGCTCGGCGTGATCGAGCGCCGCGTGGCATTGCTCCAGCCGCACCTGCTGGGTGCCGGCCTGACGGCGCTGGTCGAGATCACGCTGGACCGCCAGGGCGCCGAGCACCTCGACGCCTTCGAGCAGCGCGCAGTGGCCGAGGCGGCGGTGCAGCAATGCTGGCGCGTCTCGCCCGGGCCCGACTTCGTGCTCGTGCTGTTCGTCGCCGACATGCCGGCCTACCACGCGCTGGTGCAGCGCCTGTTCACGCAGGATGCCAACGTGCGCAACGTGAAGGCGTTCTTCAGCGTCAAGCGGGCCAAGTTCGATCCGCGCATCGCGCTGCCGGCGGCACCAGCCTGAACGACGGCGGCTGCCGGGCTCAGGTCCGGCGGATCAGCAGGCCCTTGAGGTACTCGCCCTCGGGGAAGAACAGCGTCTGCGGGTGGTCGGGGGCCGCGCCCACGCGATCGAGGATCACGCCGTCGACCGCGGCGTCGACGCCGGCGCCGGCGACGATCTTGTGGAACAGCTCCGCCCCCACGCCGCCCGAGCACGAGAAGGTGAACAGCAGGCCGCCGGGCCCGAGCAGCATCAGCGCCAGGCGGTTGATGTCCTTGTAGGCGCGCGCCGCGCGCTCGGCATGCGCCGCCGTGGGCGCGAACTTGGGCGGGTCGAGCACGATGGCGTCGAAGCGCCGGCCGGCCTGCAGGCAGTCACGCAGGAACTTGTTGACGTCGGCGTCCAGGCATTCGCTGCGTCCGGCGTCGAAGCCGTTGAGCGCGACGTGAGCCTGCACGCGCTGCAGCGCCGGGGCCGAGGAATCGACGCTGGTGACATGCGCGGCCCCGCCGGCGAGCGCGGCCACCGTGAAGCCGCCGGTGTAGGCGTAGCAGTTGAGGACGCGCTCGCAGCCGGCCTGGCGGACCCAGCGGGCGAACAGCGCGCGGTTGTCGCGCTGGTCCAGGTAGAAGCCGGTCTTGTGGCCGCTGGCCACGTCCAGGGTCAGCTGCCACTGATGTTCGGTGATCGTGCAGTCGGTGGCGCCGTCGCCGCGCAGCCAGCCGGTCTGCACCGGCAGGCCCTCGAGCGCACGCACGCCGGCGTCCGAGCGCTCGTACAGGCGCGCGGTGCCCGTGGCCTGCAGCAGCAGGTCGGCCAGCGTCTCCTTCCAGCGCTCGCTGCCGGTGGACAGGAACTGGGCGCACAGCGTGTCGCCGTAGCGATCGACGACGAGCCCGGGCAGGCCGTCGGCCTCGCCGTGCACCAGCCGCACGCCGGTGCTGGCGACCGGCAGCGCCCGGCGCAGCGCCACCGCGGCGGCGATGCGGCGCTCGAAAAAGGCGCGGTCGATGCGGTCGGACTCGACGAAGCTCCAGGCACGCACCCGGATCATCGAAGTGCCGCTGTAGGCGCCCCAGGCCAGGAAGCGGCCGTCGGCGGCTTCCACGCGCACCGTCTCGCCGGGGTCGGCGCGGCCCTTGTCGACGCCGCCGGCGAACACCCAGGGGTGGCGGCGCAGAAGCGAGCGCTCACGGCCCTCGTGCAGGCGGATCGATTTCATGCCGGCGATCTTCTCGGCACGCGCTCAGGGCTTGCGCTTGGCCCGCGGATGCGCCGCGTCGTAGGCCTTGGCCAGGTGCTGGTAGTCGAGCTTGGTGTAGACCTGGGTCGTGCTGATGCTGGCGTGGCCCAGCAGTTCCTGCACCGCGCGCAGGTCGCCGCTGGACTGCAGCAGGTGGCTGGCAAAGCTGTGGCGCAGCATGTGCGGGTGCACGCGGGTGGGCAGGCCGGCCTGCTGCGCCTGCGCCTGCAGCCGGTTGCGCAGCTGGTTGGCGGTCAGCCGGGTGCCGCGGCGGCTGACGAACAGCGCCGGCTCGTCGGCATGCGCCAGGGTGGCGCGCAGCTCCAGCCAGGCCTGCAGGGCCTGCAGCGAGGCGCGGCCCACCGGCACGCTGCGGCGTTTGCTGCCCTTGCCCAGCACATGCGCGGTCGCGTCGGCGAGGTCGACCCAGCCGCGGCCGGCGGCATCGGCGGCGGCGCTCGCGTTCAGGTCCAGCCCGGTGAGCTCGGCCACCCGCAGCCCGCTGCCGTAGAGCAGTTCGGTGATCGCATGGTCGCGCGCGGCAAGCGCCGGCATGCTGCCCGCCGTGGCGTGCTGTGCCAGGGCCACCGCCTGCTCCACCGACAGCGCCTTGGGCAAGGGCTTGGGCCCCTTGGGCGGGCGGATGCCCTCGACCGGGTTGGCCTTCACCTCGCCCTGCCGGCCCCACCAGCGGTACAGGCCGCGCCAGGCGGCCAGCGCGATCGCGATGCTGCGGCTGGCCAAGCCGCGCGTGCGCAGCTGCCCGACCCAGCCGCGGACATGGTGCGGCTCGGCGCGGCGCAACTCGACGCCGCTGGCCTGCGCCGAAGCCTGCAGCCGCAGCAGCGCCTCGCGGTACATCGCCAGCGTGCGCACGGCCAGGCGGCGCTCGACCGCCAGATGGTCGAGGAAAAGCTGCAGATCCGGCTGCAGATCCGGCTGCAGGTCGGCCGCGAGCCCGGCCATCGCCCGCTCAGTCGGCCGGCAGCAGGCGCGACAGCGCCGCCGACGCCACCTCGCCGATGCGGGCCAGGAACTCGGTGCCCATCGAGGCCGAGAAGCGCGTGGCGTCGGGCGAGCCCAGCACCAGCAGGCCGAAGCTGCCGTCGCCGCCGCTCCAGTGGCGCAGCGGGATCAACGCCAGCGACATCACGGTGGCCGGCTCGTCGAGCCAGCTCGCGGCCTCGAAGCCGGCGTTGACGCCGCAGTACGGCGCCGACAGGCTGCCGACGAAGCTGCGCGCGTCGGCGCTCACCGGCTGCGCGAAGGCCTCGCCGGCGAACGATCCGGCCGCACCCCACAGGCGCATCGCCGCCTGCGGGATCAGGAACTCGTGGCGCAGCGACTCGACCATCGTGCGCGGCAGCGCCGCGGCGTTGCCGGTGAGCAGGATGCCGCGCGTGAAGCGGTGCAGGCGGTCGGCAATGGCCACGTTGTCCTGGCCGTTGCGGATCATCTCGACGAGCTTCAGCTCCAGGCCCTTGATGCGCTCGCGCAGCATTTCCATCTGCCGCTCCTGCAGCGACACCGCGCGCTGGCCATGCGGGCTGGTGAGCTGCACCGAGGACAGCAGCTCGGCATGACGCTCGAAGAACGCCGGGTTGTTGGCCAGGTACTGCGCGATGTCGTTCTCGGTGATTCCCTGCACGCCCTGCGCGGGGGTGTTGTTGCTGCTCACAGTTCGATCTCTCCTTGGAAGACGGTGACGGCCGGGCCGGTCATCAGCACGCTGGCTTCATCGTGCGGCCACTCGATCAGGAGGTCGCCGCCGCGGGTGTGCACCTCCACGCGCCGGTCGAGCCAGCCCAGGCGGATGCCGGCCACCACCGCGGCACAGGCGCCGGTGCCGCAGGCCAGCGTCTCGCCGGCGCCGCGCTCGTGCACGCGCAGCCGGACCTCGCCGCGCGAGACGACCTGCATGAAGCCGGCGTTGACATGGCGCGGGAATCGCGGGTGCGTCTCGATGCGCGGCCCCAGCGTGGCCACCGGCGCGGCATCGACATCGGCGACCCGCTGCACCGCGTGCGGGTTGCCCATCGACAGCACGGCGAGCTCCACGCCCTCCAGCGGCCAGAGCTCGAAGCCGCCTTCGTGGCGCGGCACCAGGCCGCCGGCGTCGAAGGGGATGCGCGCATGTTCGAAGACCGGCCGGTTCATGTCCACCGTGACGCGGCCGTCGTCGCGCAGCCGCAGTTCGAGCACGTTGTTGACCGTCGCCACGCGCACCACCGTCTTGTCGGTGAGGCCGCGCTCGTGCACGTAGCGCAGGAAGCAGCGCGCGCCGTTGCCGCAATGCTCGACCTCCTCGCCGCTGCTGTTGAAGATGCGGTAGCGGAAGTCGATGCCCGGCGTGGCGCTGGGCTCGACGAGCAGGACCTGGTCGGCGCCGACGCCGAAGCGGCGGTCGGCCAGGCGTCGCACCTGCGCCGGGGTCAGGTCGATCGGCGCACGCAGCGCGTCGAGCACGACGAAGTCGTTGCCCGCGCCTTGCATCTTGGTGAACGGCAGCCGCATGCGGCGGATTATTGACCCGCCATCAGTCGTAGACCGGCGGCGCGCCCGGCGGCCGCGTCTTGAAGCGCTTGTGCACCCACAGGTACTGCGCCGGGTTGAGGCGGATCTGGCTTTCGATGAACCGGTTCATGCGCGCGGCGTCGGCCACCGGGTCGTCGGTCGGCCAGTCGGTCCAGGGCGGCAGAAAGCGCACCCGCCAGCCCCGGCCGCGCGGCAGGATCTCGGCCACCACCGGCTGCACCACCATGTCCAGCGAACGTGCGAGCCTGGACGGTGCGAGCAGCGTGGCCGCGGGGTGGCCGAAGAGGGGCACGAAGGCGGCGTCGCGCAGGCCGAAGTCCATGTCCGACGAATTGAAGAAGGGCATGCCGCGCTTGATCGCGCGCACCAGCGGCAGCGCGCTCTGCTGGCGCGTGAACATCTCGGCCAGGCCGAAGCGCATGCGGCCGCGGCGCAGCGCGGCGTCGAGCACGGGGTTGCTCTGCGCGGCGTAGATGTTGCAGCCGGCCTTGGTCTGGAACAGCTGGGTTGCCGCGCCGGCGACATCGACGGCCAGGAAATGCGGCACCAGCCACATCACGCTGCGCTCGCTGTTCTCGGCCAGACGGACCTCGCCTTCGACATCGATCAGGCGCCGCAGCCGGGCCGGACTCGCGTACCAGAGCATCGCGCGCTCGAGCAGGCTGCGGCCCAGCCACTTGAAATGCTCGCGCACCAGGGCCGCCTGCGCCGCGGGCGCGAGTTCGGGCAGGCACAGCGCCACGTTGCGCAGGGCCACGCGGCGGCGCCTGGCGCCCAGCCGGTGCAGCAGGAGGCCGAAGCAGCAGCCCAGCGCCGCCTGCAGCGACAGCGGCAGCCAGTGCAGCAGCCAGGCCGCACCCAGCAGCAGCCGCGCGAGCAGGGTCCTCAAGCCGCCGCCTCGGGCTGGCGCGGCGTCTTGTAGCGGTGGTAGCCCCAGAGGTATTGCGAGGGCTTGCAGCGGATCACCGCCTCCATCGAGCGGTTGATGGCCAGCGCGGCGGCCAGGTCATCGGCGCCCTGGTCGGCGGCCTTGTCGCTGCCCGCGCCGCCACCGCGGGCCGGCAGCGGCTCGGGCAGCTCCATCGCGTGGACCACGTAGCCGGCGCCGCGCGGCAGGCGCTCGGTCCACAGCACGGCCAGCGCGGCACCGGTCTGCTGCGCCAGCCGCGCGGCCAGCGTCATCGTGTAGGCCGGGCGGCCGAAGAACGGCACCCACACGCCCATGCCTTCCGGCGGCACCTGGTCGGGCAGCAGGCCCACCGTCTCGCCGCGGCGCAGCGCGCGCAGCATCAGCCGCACGCCGGCCAGGTTGGCCGGCGCCGTGGCCAGCCGCGGCCGCGCGCGGGCGGCTTCTTCCAGCTCGCGCAGCCAGGCCTGGCGCGCCGGGCGGTAGAGCACGGTGAGCGACTGGCGCGCGCCGAAGCGCTCGGCGTAGGCCTGGGCCGAGACCTCGAAGCTGCCCATGTGCGGCGTGAGCAGGATCAGGCCACGGCTGCCGGCGAGCAGGCGCTCGAGCAGCGCGTCGCCGTCCCAGCGCACCGGGTCGGCGATCGGCCGCTCGGGCGGGCGCAGCCACAGCCGCGGCAACTCCATCACCAGGCGTCCGGCATCGGCCACTGCGGCGCGGCGGTCGCGCGCAGCCACCCCGGCCAGCGCGGCGTTGGCGCGCAGGCGGCTGCGGTAGCTGGGGGACAGCAGGTAGGCCAGCCAGCCGAGCAAAGCGCCGATGGCGTGCAGATGCCGCAGCGAGCGCCCGGACAACCAGCGGAGCAGGAAGGGCATCGTTCGTATAATTCGCGCGTCGCCGAGTTAAAGGACAACTTGCGGGGCGACTGCGGGGCTCAAGCATAGCGAGCCACGCCGGGCCGGCCGGGCGATCCGTTGTGATCGCGCGCCAGTTCAACAAACCCGCTAAAGCGTTCGCCGCGGTTTGGAGAAAGTTCACCGGCGACGCACCCAGTGCAACCAACCGGAGCTTCACCACCGTGGCCAACGACTTCCTCTTCACCTCCGAATCCGTCTCCGAGGGTCACCCCGACAAGGTGGCCGACCAGATCTCGGACGCGATCCTCGACGCGATCTTCAAGCAGGACCCGCGCAGCCGCGTGGCCGCCGAGACGCTGACCAACACCGGCCTCGTCGTGCTCGCCGGCGAGATCACGACCAACGCGCATGTCGACTACATCCAGGTCGCGCGCGAGACCCTCAAGCGCATCGGCTACGACAACACCGAGTACGGCATCGACTACAAGGGCTGCGCGGTGCTGGTGGCCTACGACAAGCAGAGCAACGACATCGCCCAGGGTGTCGACCATGCGTCGGACGACCACCTCAACACCGGCGCCGGCGACCAGGGCCTGATGTTCGGCTACGCCTGCGACGAGACGCCCGAGCTGATGCCCGCCGCGATCCACTACGCGCACCGCCTGGTCGAGCGCCAGGCCCAGCTGCGCAAGGACGGCCGCCTGCCCTTCCTGCGCCCCGACGCCAAGAGCCAGGTCACGCTGCGCTATGTCGACGGCAAGCCGCACAGCATCGACACCGTGGTGCTGAGCACCCAGCACAGCCCGGATCAGAGCGAGACCGCGACCAGGCTCAAGCCCGGCTTCTACGAGGCGGTGATCGAGGAGATCATCAAGCCGGTGCTGCCCAAGGAATGGCTGAAGGACACCAAGTTCCTGGTCAACCCGACCGGCCGCTTCGTCATCGGCGGCCCCCAGGGCGACTGCGGCCTCACCGGGCGCAAGATCATCGTCGACACCTACGGCGGCGCCTGCCCGCACGGCGGCGGCGCCTTCAGCGGCAAGGACCCGAGCAAGGTCGACCGCAGCGCGGCCTACGCGGCGCGCTACGTGGCCAAGAACATCGTCGCCGCCGGCCTGGCGCGGCAATGCCAGATCCAGGTCGCCTACGCGATCGGCGTCGCCAGGCCGATGAACGTGACCGTCTACACCGAAGGCACCGGCAAGATTTCCGACGAGAAGATCGCCGCCCTGGTGCAGGAGCATTTCGACCTGCGCCCCAAGGGCATCATCCAGATGCTCGACCTGCTGCGCCCGATCTACGAGAAGACCGCGGCCTACGGCCACTTCGGAAGAGAAGAGCCCGAGTTCACGTGGGAACGTACCGACAAAGCTGCGGCGCTGCGCGCCGCAGCCGGGCTGTAAGCCCGCCGCGCGCGCAGCGCGCGGTTTGTCGGCACGTCGTCGTAGGCTAACTTCGCGCAGCGAAGTCAAGGGCCCATAGGCCCGGCCGGAGACAACGGAATCCACCGCGAAGCGGCTGATCTGACGGGCGACGCAAGTCGCCCGTCGTAGCTTCAAGGCAGCGGAAAGCGAAAAAGCTCGGCCTGCAACCAGCCCTGGAGTCGCGGCAGGTCATGGCGCACCGTGTTCACCATTTCCAACTGCCGCTCCACCGCCGAGCGCACCAGCACGTTCGCGCGATAGCCGTCGGCGTCGATTTCGCCCAGGAACTCGCAGGCGCGCCGCGCCGCCGTCAGCGCATCATGCAGATGCTTCGGCAGCCGGTTCGTCATGCAGTGTCCGACGCGAGGCATCCACCGCCTGGCGCAGATAGGGGTTGTCGATCGGCCCGTCGGCCAACACGTCGACGCGCCGTCCCAACAACGCCTCGAAGGCGTCAATGAAGCCGAGCTAGCGACGTGCCAGCGATGCCTCGGGCCGGGGCGCCATGCGCACGATGAAGTCGAAGTCGCTGCGGCCGGGATCGAAGCGCCCGTCGGCAGCCGACCCGAAAACTTCCAGCCGCTCGACCCCGTAGACGCGACAAAGGGCCACGATCTCGTCGTGGTGGTCGGCGAGCGGCCGTGCGAGCGGTGGAAGCGCCATGGCTGGATTATCGGCGTGCCCCATCATCGCTGCGCACAAGGTTCAACGCCAGCAGCCGGCGCAGGATCTCGTCGTCGGCCATTGCCGGCGTCCAGTCGGCCCAGCCGTAGGCCGCGGCCACCGCGGCGGGGCGTCGCTGGACGACGCTTCACCCGATCAAGACCAGCGCGGAACCTGGGCATCCCGGTTGCGTTTCCTCAATGCCGCGTCCGCCGGCGGCGCTAGCCTTTGATGGAGGTGTCACCATGACCGACGAATCCCCGACCCGCGAAAACCCGCTGCCCGACGATGTCGTCGCCCTGGTGCCGATGCGCAACGTGGTGTTGTTCCCGCATGTGCTGATGCCGGTGACGATCGGGCGGCCGAAGTCGGTCGCAGCGCTCGAGCATGCGCTGGCCCACAAGACGGTGATCGCGATCGCCTTGCAGAAGGATCCGAAGGCCGACGACCCCGGGCTCGACGCCCTGTGCCGCGTCGGCACGCTGGCCAACATCGTGCAGCACCGGGCGGGCGAGGACGGCCAGATCCACGCCGTCTGCCAGGGGTTGCAGCGGGTGCGCATCGTGGGCCTGGAGGAAGGGCACGGCTTCCTGGCCGCGCGCATCGAGCGTATCGACGAACCGTCCGCCGCCTCGACGCAGGCGCAGGCGCTGGCGCTGCAGCTGCGCGAGCGCGGCATCGAGATCCTGTCGATGCTGCCGGGCGTGCCGGCCGAGCTGGCGCATGTGCTGCAGGCCACGCGCTCGCCGTCGCAGCTGGCCGACCTGGCGGCCAGCCTGCTCGACATCGAGCCGGCCGAGAAGCAGATGCTGCTGGAGACGATCGCCACCGAGGAGCGCCTGACCAAGGTGCTGCAGACCGTCACCCAGCGCATCGAGGTGCTGCGGCTGTCGCAGGAGATCGGCGCGCGCACCAAGGAGCAACTCGACGACCGCCAGCGCCGCTTCCTGCTGCAGGAGCAGCTGAAGACGATCAAGAAGGAGCTCGGCGAGAACGGCGGCAACGCCCAGGAGATCGAGCGCATCGAAGCCGCCATCACCGCGGCGAAGATGCCGCCGGAGGTCGATGAGCATGTGCGCAAGGAGTTGCGGCGGCTGGAGCACATGCAGGACGGCTCGGGCGAGTACTCGATGCTCAGCACCTGGATCGACTGGATGACCGAGTTGCCCTGGGCGGCGCCGGAACCGCTGGCGATCGACATCGCAGCGGCCCGCGGCACGCTGGCGGCCGACCACTTCGGCCTCGAGCGGGTCAAGCAGCGGATCCTCGAGTTCCTGGCGGTCAAGAAGCTCAACCCGCAGGGCCGCGCGCCGATCCTGTGCTTCGTCGGCCCGCCGGGGGTGGGCAAGACCTCGCTGGGCCAGAGCGTGGCACGGGCGATCGGGCGGCCGTTCGTGCGGGTGTCGCTGGGCGGCGTTCACGACGAGGCCGAGATCCGCGGCCACCGCCGCACCTACGTCGGCGCGATGCCCGGCAACATCGTGCAGGGCCTGCGCAAGGCCGGGGCGCGCGACGGCGTGATGATGCTCGACGAGGTCGACAAGATGGCCGCGAGCCTGCACGGCGACCCGTCGGCGGCGCTGCTCGAAGTGCTGGATCCGGAGCAGAACTCGACCTTCCGCGACAACTACCTCGGCGTGCCCTTCGACCTCAGCCGGGTCGTCTTCATCGCCACCGCCAACGTCATCGACAACATCCCGGCGCCGGTGCGCGACCGCATGGAGGTGATCGACCTGCCCGGCTACACGCTGGAGGAGAAGCTGCAGATCGCGCGCAGCTACCTGGTGCGGCGCCAGCGCGAGCACAACGGCCTGCAGGAAGGCCAGTGCGAGCTGACCGACGCGGCGCTGCGCGCCATCGCCGCCACCTACACGCGCGAGGCCGGCGTGCGCCAGCTCGAGCGCGAGATCGGCCGCGTGATGCGCGGTGTCGCGATGAAGGTGGCCGACGGAAGCGCCGCGCAGGTGCGGGTCGACGAGGACTCCCTCGAAGCCCTGCTCGGCCCGCCGACCGTGGAGCACGACGTGGCCTTGCGCAGCAGCCTGCCGGGCGTGGCCACCGGGCTGGCCTGGACACCGGTGGGCGGCGACATCCTGTTCATCGAGGCCATGCGCGTGGCCGGCAGCGGGCGGCTGATCCTCACCGGCCAGCTGGGTGACGTGATGAAGGAGAGCGCGCAGGCGGCGCTGACGCTGGTCAAGTCGCTGGCGCCGTCGCTGGGCCTCGCGTCGGGCGTGTTCGACAATGTGGACGTGCACCTGCACGTGCCGGCCGGCGCGATCCCGAAGGACGGGCCGAGCGCCGGGGTGGCGATGTTCGTGGCGCTGGCCTCGCTGTTCAGCGACCGGCCGGTGCGCCACGACGTGGCGATGACCGGCGAGATCAGCCTGCGCGGCCTGGTGCTGCCGGTGGGCGGCATCAAGGAAAAGGTGCTCGCGGCGCAGCGCGCCGGGGTCGACACCGTGCTGCTGCCGGCGCGCAACCGCAAGGACCTGCACGACGTGCCGGAGTCGACGCGGCAGGCCCTGCGCTTCGTCTGGCTCGACAACGTCGACGGTGCGCTGGCGGCCGCCCTGGCCGAGCGCACGCGCCGCGGCGCGGGTGACTTTGCGCTGGTCTGAACCTCGAGCGGCGCTGCGATGCCCTGGAATGCCGACTTCTACCCGGCCTCGATGCGCCACCTGGACCCCATCGTGCGCGACAAGGCGATCGAGATCGCCAACGCCCTGCTGGCCGAAGGCATGGACGAAGGCCGCGCGATCCGCATCGCGATCGCCAAGGCGAAGGACTGGGCCCGCCGGCACGCCGAGGTCGAACCTCGGCCCTGGTGAGCCCCGCCCGGGTCAGCGCCGGCGGGCGGCTTCCTGCTGGCGACCGCTCTCGATCGCCTTGGCCACCAGGCTCAGCTCTTCGGCGATGACCTCGAGCAGGTCATCGAGCGCCGCCAGCCCCACCAGCACGCCCTCGGCATCGACGATGGGGATGCGGCGCACACCCTTGCGGCGCATCGTCGCCAGCAGGTCGACGATCGAGTCTTCCTCGACCGCGGTCACCAGGTCGGCGCTCATCACGTCGCCGACCGTCACCATCTTCGGGTCGACATCCTTGGCGACGATGCCGGTGACGATGTCGCGGTCGGTGAGCATGCCCACCACCAGCCGACCGTCGTCGGTTTCGTCGACGACCACCAGCGAGCCGACATGATGCTGCCGCATCAGCTGCGCGGCGTCGCGGACCGGCATGGCCCGGTGGGTGAATGCGACATTGCGGGTGCAGATGTCGCTTGCGCTCAAGCGTTCAACCATGGCAACTCCCCCGGCAACGGCGACCGGTCTGCCGACGATGCGGCCGTTGCCATATGAAACCGACCTTCATGCACTCGTCCCGTCCGGATAGCACGGCGGTGACGACACATCCCGCAGCGGATTGAGCCACCGCCGGCGGCCGCTGCCGTTGAGCGCTGTCAACGGCAAGGCGACGGCCGGGGGCCGGCAGTCCGCGCCCAAGCCGTCCGGAGCGCGGCAGCGCAAGCCGGGGCCCGTTGCGCAGACTCAATCGGGGGCGGGCCGCCGCGTCGGAGCATCGGCGGCAGGACATTTCGAGCGGAGGTCGACCCGATGGCGCCCAAGCAACTGCTCTTCCACGACGAAGCGCGCGCGCGCATCCGGCGTGGCGTCGACATGCTGGCCGATGCGGTCGGAGTGACGCTGGGCCCGCGCGGGCGCACCGTGATCCTCGAGCGCGAATTCGGCGGGCCGCAGATCGTCAACTCGGGCGTGCTGGTGGCCAAGGCGATCGAACTCGAGGACCGCTTCGAGAACCTCGGCGCGCAGCTGCTGCGCGAGGTCGCCGCCCGCACCAGCGAGATGGCCGGCGACGGCACCACCACCGCCACCGTGCTGGCGCACGCGATGATCCACGAAGGCATGCGCTACCTGGCCGGCGGCATGAACCCGATGGACCTGAAGCGCGGCATCGAGCAGGGCATCGAGGCGGTGGTGGCCGAGATCCACCGCATCGCGCGGCCCTGCGCCGGTTCGCAGGAGATCGCGCATGTCGCGTCGATCTCGGCCAACAACGACCGCTCGATCGGCGACCTGCTGGCGCTGGCGATCGACAAGGTCGGCCGCGAGGGCGCGGTCTCGATCGAGGACGGCTCGGGCCTGGTCAGCGAGCTCGAGGTGGTCGAGGGCCTGCAGTTCGACCGCGGCTGGCTGTCGCCGTACTTCATCAACAACGCCGAGCGCCAGAGCGCGGTGCTCGAGGATGCGGCGATCCTGCTCTACGACCGCAAGCTGTCGTCGCTGAAGGACCTGCTGCCGCTGCTCGAGGAGGCCGTGAAGGCCGGCCGGCCGCTGCTGGTGATCGCCGAGGACATCGACAGCGACGCGCTGGCCACGCTGGTGATCAACACGATGCGCGGCACGCTGAAGACCTGTGCCGTCAAGGCGCCGGGTTTCGGCGACCGGCGCAAGGCCCTGCTGCAGGACATCGCCACCGTCACCGGGGGTGCGGTGGTCAGCGAAGAGACCGGGCTGGCGCTGGCCAAGGTCACGCTGGCCCAGCTCGGCCGCGCCAGGCGCGTCGAGGTCGACAAGGACAACACGACGCTGATCGGCGGTGCCGGTGCCCAGCCCGCGATCCAGGAGCGCATTGCCGCCATCCGCAAGGAGCGTGCGGCGGCCAGCAGCGACTACGACCGCGAGAAGCTCGACGAACGCATCGCCAAGCTGTCCGGCGGCGTGGCGCTGATCAAGGTCGGCGCGGCCACCGAGACCGAGTTGAAGGAGCGCAAGATCCGCGTCGAGGACGCCCTGCACGCCACCCGCGCAGCGGTCGAGGAGGGCATCGTGCCCGGCGGCGGGGTGGCACTGCTGCGCGCGAAGCGGGCGCTGGCCGGGCTGAAGGGCCCGACGCTGGACCAGGATTGCGGCCTGCGCATCGTCGCCCGGGCGCTCGAGGCGCCGCTGCGCCGCATCGTGGCCAACGCCGGCGAAGAGCCCTCGGTGGTGCTGCACCGTGTCGAGGCATCGAGCGAGCCTGCGTTCGGCTACAACGCCGCCAGCTGCGAGTTCGGTGACCTGCTGCAGATGGGCGTCATCGACCCGGCCAAGGTGGTCCGTCTGGCGCTCCAGAACGCCGGCTCGATCGCGGGCCTGATCCTCACCACCGCGTGCATGATCGCCAGCGCGCCGCGCGCGAAGGGCGCGCCCCAGCGGCCCGACCTGGGGGGAGAAGAGGGGCCCGAGTTCTAGCCCGGCGAGGAAGACATCATGACCATCCCATCGGCCGACCCTGCCGGTGCCGGGCCCGCCGGCGCAGTGCCGCAGGCCGGCGACGCTGCGGCGGTGGTGGAGATGCTGCGCGAGATGGCCTCGCTGCTCGATGCGCAGGGCGGCAATCCCTATCGCGCGGCCGCCTACCGCCGGGCGGCCGACACGCTGGTGGCGCAGCAGCCCGACCTGCGCGCGCTGTTCGAGCGCGAGGGCCTGTCCGGCCTGGACGCGCTGCCGAACATCGGGCCCGGCATCGCGGCGGCGATCGGCGAGATGCTGGTGCGCGGCCGCTGGAGCAAGCTCGACAGCCTGCGTGGCGATGCCGATGCCGACGCCGTGTTTCGCACCATCCCCGGCGTGGGGCCGGAACTGGCGCGGCGCCTGCACGAGACGCTGGGGGTCGACACGCTCGAGGGCCTGGAGGTCGCCGCCCACGACGGCCGGCTCGAGCGGGTGCCGCGGCTCGGGCCGCGCCGGGCCGCGGCGATCCGGGCCGCGCTGACCCAGATGCTGGACCGCAGCCGCGCGATGCGACGCCGCGCTGCGCCGCTGCCGGCGCGACAGGAGCCCCCGCTGGACTGGCTGCTCGAGGTGGACCGCGATTACCGCACCGCGGCCGCGGCCGGCACCCTGCCCCGCATCGCGCCACGCCGCTTCAACCCCGCCGGCGAGGCCTGGCTGCCGGTGCTGCACGCGACGCGCGGCGACTGGCAGTTCACGGCGCTGTACTCCAACACGGCGCGCGCCCATGAACTGGGTCGGGTGCACGACTGGGTGGTGCTGTACTGCGAGGACAAGGACCACGGCTCGCGCCAGTACACCGTGGTCACGCCCGCCGGCGGGCCGCTGGCCGGCCGGCGCGTGGTGCGCGGCCGAGAGGCGGAATGCAAGGTCTGGTACGCGCAACAGCCCGCAGCCGGGGCGATGCATTGACGGCCCGAAGGCGCGGGGCGCCGGCGCTCGGGCCGCGTTCAGGCGGCCGCGCCGCCCCTATTCGATCGCCAGGCGCTTGGACGAAGCTTCGGCCTTCTTCGGCAAGGTCAGCTCGAGCACGCCGTTGCTGTACTTCGCCTGTGCCTTGGCATCGTCGACCGGCTTGTCGAGCCACAGGCTGCGACTGGCGTAGCCGTAGCGCCGCTCCGAGCGGATCACGCGGCCGCCCTTCTTCTCTTCGGTCTCCTTCTTGACCTCGGTGCTGATGCTCACCTGGTTGCCATCGATGCGCACCTCGATGTCCTCCTTGCGCACGCCGGGCACTTCGGCCTTCAGGGTGTAGTTCGCGTCGGTCTCGCTCACGTCGACCTTGATCTGGGGTGCCTGCTCCCCCAGCTCCATGCGCAGAGGACGCAACATGCGCCGAAAGGCGGTATCGAAGGGCTCGATATCAAACAGGTCGTTGACACGCAGATCGCTCATGGTGGTGCTCCTTGATGGGGTTGACGGGTGAACATCGGCAGCCGGCCGAGCGGTTCCCGCGGCAATGTCGCGCCGGCACCCGGTTCGGCGATTGAGTGCGCTCAACGCAAGCCGGGTCACCGAATTCCCCGGGCGCCCGCGTTCGGTCCCGATCGTCCCCTGCGGTGCGGGTGGCCGCGGGCCCTAAGATCGCCGGCCATGGCTTCCGCGCCGACCCTGGACGACCTGCGCCGCCACGCCGTGGCGCGCAGCCTGTTCACGCCGACCACCCTGCCCAAGGCGATCGCCCGCCTGGGCTTCGTGCAGGCCGATCCGATCCGCGCCCCGGCGCGGGCGCAGGACCTGACGCTGCGCCACCGTGTCCGCGACTACCGCGCCGGCGACCTCGAGCGCCGCTACGCGCGACTGGGCATCGAGGAGGACTTCTTCGTCAACTACGGCTTCCTGCCGCGCGCCACCCATGCGCTGATGCACCCGCGCACGCCGCGCACCGCCTGGCCGAAGGCACGCTGGGCGCAGGCGCACGCGGTGCTCGACTTCGTTCGCGAACGCGGCACCGTGCACCCGCGCGAGGTCGATGCCCATTTCGCCCATGGCAAGGTCAAGAACTGGTTCGGCGGCAGCAGCAACGCCAGCACGCAACTCCTCGACGGCATGCACTACCGCGGCCTGCTGCGCATCGCGCGGCGCGAGGGCGGCGTACGCGTCTATGCGGCGCGTGACGTGGACGCGCCCGCCGCCGACCCGGTCGGCTCCTTCGACGCGCTGGCCGACATCGTGGTGGCCAAGTACGCGCCGCTGCCCGAGCGCTCGCTGTCCGAGCTCGTGCTGCGCCTGCGCCTGGCGGTGCCCCAGTGGGGCGACCAGCGCGCGGCGGCGCTGAAGCGCGCCAAGGCCCGCCTGCCCTCGGCGCGCATCGCCGGCGTCACCTGGTACTGGCCGGACGGCGAGAACCCGGCCAGCGACCGTCACGCGCCCGACGAGCAGCTGCGCCTGCTCGCCCCCTTCGACCCCGTCGTGTGGGACCGCCGCCGATTCGAGGCCCTCTGGGGCTGGGCCTACCGCTTCGAGGCCTATACGCCGGCGGCCCGGCGCGTGCGCGGCTACTACGCGCTGCCGCTGCTGTGGCGCGACCAGATCATCGGCTGGGGCAACCTCGACTGGCGCGACGGACAGCTGGCAGCGGACATCGGCTTCGTGGCCGGCAAGCCGCCGCGCGGGCCGGCCTTTCGAAATGCGCTCGACGACGAGCTGGAACGCCTGCGCGGGTTCCTGACGGGCTGACGCGGCCGCCGCAAGCCGGTTCAGGCGCGCGGCTGCGGCCGGGCCCGCTGCGCCAGCGCCAGCAAACCCGCCAGCGCCAGCGCACCGGCGCTGATCGCCAGGCCGCGGGCCAAGCCACCCGGCCCGTCGGCGATCCGCCCGACCAGGCTCGGGCCGACGATCTGCCCGCCGGCGAAGACGATCGTGAACGCCGCGATGCCCGAGGCCCATTGCGCCGGCAGCGTGTTGTGGCGCACGAGGGCGGTGGTCGAAGCCACCACCGACAGGAACACGCTGCCGAACAGCAGACCCGAGGCGAACACGACGGCGAGCCGGTCGCTGACCACCGGCAGCGCCGTGGCCAGCGCGAGCAGCCCGTTGAGCAGCGCCAGCGGCCAGCCGCTGCGGTGGCGTTGCAGCAGCCCCGCCCAGAGCCAGGACGACGCGACCACGCCCAGCCCGAGCAGGGCGTAGAAGCCGACGATCGCCGGCCCGGGCAGGCCGCGCTCGCGCAGCAAGGTCACGATGAAGGTCATGTAGCCGATGTAGCCGAGGCCGAACAGCGCGTAGGCGGCCAGACCGAAGGCGAACGGGGCCAGGCCCAGCCGCACGCGCGCGGCGCCCGGCTGCGGCGGGCGGGCGAGATGCCGCGTGCCGGCCGCGGCGAGCGCGGTGGCCGCAGCGGCGAGCACGCCCAGCAGCGCCCACGCCCAGGGCCAGGGCAGCAGCGGTACGGCCAGCGCCGAGACGATGATGCCCACGCCGGTGCCGCCGTAGTAAAGACCCAGGACCAGGCCCGCGCGCGCCCCGGGCGCGGTGGCCAACCGCGCAGCGAGCAGCCCGCCGCCGACGAAGCTCGCCGCGCTGGCCACACCGGTGAACAGGCGCAGCGCGTAGAGCAGCGCGTCGCTGCGCACGGCGCCATGCGCGGCCAGCAGCAGCGCCGCGGCGACGCCACCTCCGAGCATCACGCGCCGCGCGTCCCAGCGCGCGAACACGCGCGGCGCCAGCAGCGCGCCGACCAGGTAGCCGGCGGCGTTGACGGTGTTCATCGCGCCGGCGGTGAAGTAGCTCCAGCCGAGCGCGGCGCGCATGGTCGGCAGCAGCAGGGCGTAGGAGAAGCGCGCCAGACCGAGCGAGACCGCGGCCGCCAGGCCGAGCGCCAGTGCGCTGCGCAGCGGGTGCGGCGCCGCGGCCGGCGGCTGCGCCGGGTCAGCCACGCGCCGCCAGCAGCGAGCGCGCGACCTCGGCGAATCCCGCGCCGCGTTCGCCCTCGCTGATGAACGCCGGCCAGACCGTCAGCTCGGCCGCGAAGCGCTTCAGGTTGGCCACCCCGACGGCGAGCGGGAAGCGCTCGAACATCGGCTGGTCGTTGGTCGAGTCGCCGACATAGACCCAACGGTCGATCTCGGCGGCCAGCTCACGCCCGAACAGCCGCCGCACCATCCAATGCGCCGCGCTCCACTTGCCGTGGTCGCCGAACCAGCCGTTGACGTGGATCGAGCTCACGGTGGCCGTCATGCCGGCGGCCTGCATCAGCGCCACGACCTGCCCGATGGCCGCCGGCGGCAGCTGCGTGAACTCGCTGTGGTCGACGGCGATGTCGGTGGCGCGGCCGGCGCTGTCGCGCGCCAGACGGGCACCCGGCACCTCGCGCAGCACGCGCACGGCCACCTCGCGCAGGCGCGCCGCGTTGACGGCGCGGGTGGCTTCGTCCTGCGCGAATTCGGTGATCACCCGGGGACCGTCGCGCAGCAGGGCGACGCCGCCATTCTCGGCCACGATCGCCGCCACCGGCCAGGCGCGGGCGAAGGGCTCGCTCCAGCCCAGCGGCCGGCCGGTGATGGCGATCACCGGCACACCGGCGGCGGCCAGCGCCTGCAGGGCGGCCAGCGCCGCGGGCTCGATGGCGCCGTCGCGGGTGAGCGTGTCGTCGATGTCGGTCATCAGCCCGACCACGTTCGCGAGCCGCGCCGCGGGCAGCCGGGCCAGCGCCTGCGGGCGCGCAGCGGTGTTCATCCGGCGCCAGCCCGTTCGGCTTGACACCGGTCAAGCCGCGGCGGCAGGCAAATGCCGATCATCGGGTCACCGAAACGTCGCGTCTGCAAGCATGGCCAAGGATACCGCCGCCCCCCGGACCGCCGGCAAGACCGCCCCGGCCCGTGCCCGCCCGGCCAAGCGCGGCGCGGTGCGCGCGGCCAGCGCCGGCGACGTGGTGGACACGCGCACGCCCGAGCGCGTCGAGCGCAGCGCCGTGGCGCGCGCGACCGCGCGCGAGCAGACCGTGGCGGCGCTGGCGCTGTCCGACGTTCTCGCCCGCCATGCCGCCGGTGACGGCGGCCCGCCCGGCGAATGGCTGCACGAGCTCAAGGCGCTGATCGACGGCGCCGCACCCGACGAGGTCAAGTCGCTGCGCCGGCTGCTGTTCGACCGCAGCGCCGTCACCCCCGGCATCGACCCCGACGCCGAACTCGCCCCCGGCTGGCGCGAAGGCGGCTACCCGTACAAGAACCTGATGTCGCGCCGCAACTACGAGCGCCAGAAGTACCGGCTGCAGGTCGAACTGCTCAAGCTGCAGGCCTGGGTCAAGGACACCGGGCAGCGCGTGGTCATCCTCTTCGAAGGCCGCGACGCCGCCGGCAAGGGCGGCACGATCAAGCGCTTCATGGAGCACCTGAACCCGCGCGGCGCGCGCGTGGTGGCGCTGGAGAAGCCGAGCGACGTCGAACGCGGGCAGTGGTACTTCCAGCGCTACATCGCCCACCTGCCCACGGCCGGCGAGATCGTGCTCTTCGACCGCAGCTGGTACAACCGCGCCGGGGTCGAACGCGTGATGGGCTTTTGCAGCGAGGCCGAGTACGACGAGTTCCTGCGCGAGGCGCCCGAGTTCGAGCGCCATCTGGTGCGCTCGGGCGTGCGGCTGTTCAAGTTCTGGTTCTCGGTCAGCCGCGACGAGCAGCGCCGCCGCTTCAAGGAGCGCCGGGCGCACCCGCTCAAGCAATGGAAGCTGAGCCCGATCGACATGGCCTCGCTCGACAAGTGGGACGACTACACGCGCGCCAAGGAAGGCATGTTCCTGCACACCGACACCTCGGACGCGCCCTGGACCGTGGTCAAGTCGGACTGCAAGAAGCGCGCGCGCCTGAACGCCATGCGCTACCTGCTGCAGCGGATGCCGTACACCAACAAGGACGCCGCGATCATCGGCTCGGTGGACCCGCTGCTGGTCGGCCGCGCATCGCTGGTGGGTGGGCTCGCGGAGGAGTTCACGGCGGGTCTCCAGGCCTGACCCCGATGGCCGCTGGCCCCGGGGCATCTGGCTAGAATGGCGGCACTTTCCGAGGAGCGTTGCGACCTTCATCCCGAAGGCCAGGCTCGGAAATCTTCATTGCAACCGCGCTCGCCTGCACGAACTGGTTCGTGGGTGAGTGGTCCGATCTTCCCCGGCCCCGTGCAGGTCCTCCATCAACTGCCTGGAGCCTGACGATGAACGCCGTACTCAAACCCCTTTCCGGCACCGACCATGTGGTCGCCGACCTTGCGCTGGCCGACTGGGGCCGCAAGGAAATCCGCATCGCCGAGACCGAGATGCCCGGCCTGATGGCGATCCGCGAGGAGTTCGCCGCCAAGCAGCCGCTGAAGGGCGCGCGGATTTCCGGCAGCCTGCACATGACGATCCAGACCGCGGTGCTGGTCGAGACGCTGCAGGCCCTGGGCGCGCAGGTGCGCTGGGCCAGCTGCAACATCTTCAGCACCCAGGACCATGCCGCCGCGGCGCTGGCGGTCAAGGGCACGCCGGTGTTCGCCTACAAGGGCGAGACGCTGACCGACTACTGGGACTACACGCACCGCATCTTCGAGTTCGGCGAGGGCATCAAAGGCGCCCCTGCGGGCGCCCAGGGCACCGAAGGCGAAGGCCCGAACATGATCCTCGACGACGGCGGCGACGCCACGCTGCTGATGCACCTGGGCAGGAAGGCCGAGACCGACGCGTCGGTGCTGGCCCACCCGACGAGCGAGGAAGAGACCGTCCTCTACGCCGCGATCAGGGCCCGGCTGGCGCAGGACGCCACCTGGTACAGCCGCAAGGGCGCGCAGATCATCGGCGTGACCGAGGAGACCACCACCGGCGTGCACCGGCTGAAGGAAATGTCGGCCAAGGGCACGCTGATGTTCCGCGCCATCAACGTCAACGACTCGGTCACGAAGAGCAAGTTCGACAACCTCTACGGCTGCCGCGAGAGCCTGGTCGATGCGATCAAGCGCGCCACCGACGTGATGGTGGCCGGCAAGGTGGCCTGCGTGGCGGGCTACGGCGACGTCGGCAAGGGCAGCGCGCAGGCCCTGCGCGCGCTCAGCGCCCAGGTCTGGGTGACCGAGATCGACCCGATCAACGCGCTGCAGGCGGCGATGGAAGGCTACAAGGTCGTGACGATGGAGTACGCCGCCGACAAGGCCGACATCTTCGTGTCCGCCACCGGCAACCGCAGCGTCATCACGCGCGCCCACATGGCGGCGATGAAGGACCAGGCCATCGTCTGCAACATCGGCCATTTCGACAACGAGATCGACGTCGCGGCGCTGTCGGATTGCAGCTGGGAAGAGATCAAGCCGCAGGTCGACCACGTGATCTTCCCCGACGGCAAGCGGATCATCCTGCTCGCCAAGGGGCGGCTGGTGAACCTGGGCTGCGGCACCGGGCATCCGAGCTTCGTGATGAGCTCTTCGTTCGCCAACCAGACGATCGCGCAGATCGAGCTCTTCACGCACAGCGACTACTACGAGGCGGGCAAGGTCTACGTGCTGCCCAAGCACCTCGACGAGAAGGTCGCGCGGCTGCACCTGAAGAAGGTCGGCGCGATGCTCACCGAACTCTCCGACGAGCAGGCGGCCTACATCGGCGTGCCCAGGCAGGGGCCGTACAAGCCCGACACCTACCGCTATTGACGCGATGCGAAGGCATGCCTGCGCATGGCTTGGCGCCGGGCCCGGGCCATGACGATTGCCGGCGTCACGGCCGACGGCCCGTCGTTCCTGCGCTTTCGCAGTGCCCGGCCGAGCGATCGGCTGGGCGAATTGCGGCGCTTCTACGTCGACGGGCTGGGCTGCGCGCTGCTGTCCGAATGGGTCGGCCATGAAGGCTACGACGGCCTCGTCGTCGGCGACCCGCAGGGCGGCTGGCAGGCCGAGTTCATCCACGAGCATGCGCACGCCGCGCCGCCGGTGCCCGGTCGGGAACACCTGCTCGTGTTCTATGTCGCCGACCGTGCGGCGCTCGCGGCCCGCGCCGCGGCGATGGACGCCGCCGGCTGGCCGCGCGCGGTGCCCGGCAACCCCTACTGGTCACGCCACGGCGTGACCTATGCGGACCCCGACGGCTACCACGTCGTGCTGGCGGTGCCACCAGGCGCCTGAAAGGCTTCGATGAGCAAGACCCCCGTCAGCGTCGAGTTCTTCCCGCCGAACACGCCGGTGGGCAGCGAGAAGCTCAAGCGCGTCGTCCAGGAACTCGCCGTGCTGCAGCCCGAGTTCTTCAGCGTCACCTACGGCGCCGGCGGCGGCACGCGCGAGAAGACGCTGGCCACGGTGCGTGAGATCGCCGCGATGGGCTTCGAGGCCGCGCCGCACCTGTCGTGCATCGGCAGCACGGCCGCAGGCATCTCCGAGATCCTGGCCACCTACCGCGCCCAGGGCATCCGGCGCCTGGTGGCGCTGCGCGGCGACCTGCCCAGCGGCATGGCCACGGCGGGCGAGTTCCGCTATGCCAGCGAGCTGATCGAGTTCATCCGCAAGACCCAGGGCAGCGACTGGCACATCGAGGTCGCCGCCTATCCCGAGTACCACCCGCAGCAGCGCTACGTGCGGCGCGACCTCGAACACTTCGCGGCCAAGGTGCGCGCCGGCGCCGATTCGGCGATCACCCAGTTCTTCTTCAA
This sequence comes from uncultured beta proteobacterium, assembly GCA_963725755.1. Classification (GTDB taxonomy): domain Bacteria; phylum Pseudomonadota; class Gammaproteobacteria; order Burkholderiales; family Burkholderiaceae_C; genus Rubrivivax. The sequence goes on along the minus strand of CAVRZW010000019.1, from coordinate 213,733 downwards.
CCCCGAGGCCTACTTCCACTTCGTCGACGAGGTGCGCAAGCTCGGCGTCACGGCGCCCATCGTGCCGGGCATCATGCCGTTCCACAACTTTGCCCGCATCGCCCAGATCGCGGCCCGCGACGGCATCGACATCCCGCGCTGGGTGGCACTGAAGATGGAGGGCTACATGGACGACGTGGCGTCGATCCGCGCCTTCGGCGTCGAGGTCGTCACGCGCCTGTGCGAACGCCTGATCGCAGGCGGCGCCCCCGCCCTGCACTTCTACGCCCTCAACCAGTCGGCGTTGACGCTGGAGATCTGCCGCCGGCTCGGGCTGGCCGGTTGACGCTGCCGCGCCGGCGGTGCTCAGGGCCGCGGATGCGCTGGCGGGGCCTGCCAGGCCACGCCTTCCTCGGTCAGCACGGTATCCAGCGGCATGTCGTGCGGCTCGGCCTGCAGCCCCGGCACGTAGCCGTTGGCGTAGGCCAGCCCCACCGTATAGGGCCGTGGCGAGAGCGTGGCCAGCGTGCGGTCGTAGAAGCCGCCGCCGTAGCCCAGGCGCAGGCCGTGCGGCCCGAAACCGACGCAGGGCACGAGCAGCAGCGTGGGCACGAAGGCCGGCGTGTTCTTGGGCTTGGGGATGCCGTAGGCGTCTTCCTCCATCTCGCAGCCCGGGTACCAGACGTGGAAGGCGAGTTGCTTGGTCAGGCGGTCGGTCACCGGCAGGCCGATGCGCCGCCCTTCATGCGCCTCGGCCCAGCGGTACAGCGCCGGCAAGGCGTCGAACTCGCCCTTGATCGGCCAGTAGGCGCCGATGGCACTGTCCTCGCGCGCCACCAGCCACACCCGCAGCACCTCCTGCAGGTGCATCGCACGCTGGTGGCGGTCGATCAGCGTCTGTCGCTCGGCCTGGAGCTGGCGGCGCAGCAGCTTCTTGTCGTGCGAGGGCTCCAGCGGCGGCAGGGTCAGGCTCATGGCTGCCTATTGTCGGGGCGTCGGCTCCGGCCCGTCGCGGCCGAACTGCAGCGCCCGGAAAGCGGAGCCGGCGCGCCAGCCCTTCAAACTCTGCCGCTGCGACAGCGGCGGCTGCGCTAAATTCGACCCATGCCCTCGCTCCCCGGAATCGCCCTGCGCCCCGCCCGGCCGCGGGGGGCGTTGCCGCCGTGGCTCGCGCTGGCGCTGGCCGCCCTGCTGGGGCTGGCGCCAGCGACGGCCCGGGTGGCCGCGGACGAGCCGCCGGCAGCGGCCGTTTCGCCCACTGCCGGCGATGAGCTGATCGTGCAGGCGCGCGAAGCCCTGCGCCGGGGCGACCGCGCCGCGCTGGCCGCGACACTCGAAGCGGTCACCCAGGCCCACCACCCGCTCGCGATGTGGGTCGATTACTGGGAACTTTCCAACCGCCTGGCCGATGCGAGCCAGGGCGAGCTCGACGCCTTCTACGCCCGCTGGCCCGGCACCTATGTCGAGGACCGCCTGCGCAACGACTGGCTGCTGGAGCTCGGCAGGCGCCGCGACTGGGCCGACTTCCGGGTCGAATTCCCGCGCTTCGTCCTCGACGACGACCCCCAGGCCACCTGCTACTGGCTGATCACCCGGCATCTGGACGGCAAGGACGTGCATGCCGCGGCGACGGCGGCCTGGACCGCGATGCGCGACCCCGCGGACGGTTGCGCCCTGCTCGGCAGCACGCTGGCCGAAGCGCATGTCTTCACGCGCGACGACATCTGGCGCCAGATCCGCCTGGCCGCCGAGTTCAACCGCCAGCCCGCGGCGCTGGCCGCGGCCGGGCTGATCGGCAAGGCCACCGGACGTGCGGTGGCCAGCCTGTGGGCCGACCCGGCACGCTTCCTGAGGCAGCGCCCGCACCTGGTCGGCAGCATCGGCCACGAACTGGCCTTGCTGGCGCTGATGCGCCTGGCCACCGACGACCCCGAGGCGGCCGCCGACCTGATCGTCGACCGCTGGCACGAGCGCATGCCGCTGGCCACGACCGCCACCGCCTGGGCGCAGCTCGGCAAGCAGGCCGCGCTCAAGCAGTTGCCGCAGGCGGCGGGCTATTCCCGCCTGGCCTGGAAGCTGTGGGACGCCGCCAACAGGCCCAACACCGCGCCGCCCTGGGGCGACGACCTGCTGGCCTGGCAGGTGCGCGCCGCGCTGCGCCAACCCGACAGCGACCGCCTGCGCTGGCCGCTGGCGCTGCGCGCCATCGCGGCGATGACGCCGGCCAGGCAGCGCGAAGGCGCCTGGGTCTATTGGAAGGCCCGCGCCACGTTGGCCCTGGCCAGGCCCGGCGCCGCGGGCGACGCCGCGCGGGCCGACGCGCGCGAGGCGCTGGCTTCGATCGCGGCCCGCCTCAGCTTCTACGGCCTGCTGGCCAACGAAGACCTCGGCAGCAGCCCCAGGCTGCCCGGGCCCCCGCTGGCGCTCAGCGCCGCCGAACGCGATGCGCCGCGCAGCCGGCCGGGCCTGGTGCGCGCCCTGCAGCTCATCGGCCTGGGCCTGCGCAGCGAGGGCGTGCGCGAATGGAACTTCACGCTGCGCGAGCTGCCCGAGCGCGAGTTGCTGGCCGCCGCGCAATGGGCCTGCGAGCGCGAGCTCTGGGACCGCTGCATCAACGCCAGCGACCGCACCCGCTTCGAGGTCGACATCGCGCAGCGCTTCCCGCTGCCATTCCGCGACCAGGTCGTGTCGCAGGCGCGCCAGGCCGGGCTCGACCCGGCGGTGCTCTACGGGCTGATCCGGCAGGAGTCGCGCTTCGTGGTCGAGGCCCAATCGCAGGCCGGAGCCGGCGGGCTGATGCAGGTGATGCCGGCCACCGCACGCTGGACGGCGCGGAAGATCGGGATCCCGTTCCGCCCCGAGATGCTGGCCGACCGCGACCTCAACCTGCAGCTCGGCATCGCCTACTTCAAGCGCGTGCTCGACAATTTCGACGGCTCGCTGCCGCTGGCCACCGCCGCCTACAACGCCGGGCCCCGCCGCGCGAGCCGCTGGCGCGCCGGCGGCGCGGCGGTCGAGCCTGCGGTCTGGGCCGAAAACATTCCCTTCAACGAGACGCGCAGCTACGTCAAGAACGTGCTTGCCAACAGCGTCATCTACGCCATGCTCCTGGGCCCCTCGACGATCACGCTGAAGGACCGCCTGGGCCCGTTCATCGGCCCGCCCGGCCCGGGCACTGCTGCCGACCGCGATCTTCCCTGAGCACCTCCCCCACCACCATGAACAGGTTTCTCGTCCTCGGCGGCACCGGCTTCGTCGGCCGCGCGCTGTGTGAACGTCTCTTCGAGCGCGATGCCAGCGGCAGCATCGTCGTGCCCACGCGGCGGGCGCAGCATGGCAACGCCGTGCGCTCGCTGCCCACCGTGGAACCGGTCGCCGCCGACGTGCACGACGACGCGCAGCTCGCGCGCCTGGTCGCCGGCTGCGACGCGGTGATCAACCTGGTGGCCATCCTGCACGGCAGCGCGGCCGAGTTCGAACGCGTGCATGTCGCGCTGCCGCGCCGCCTGGCGCAGGCCTGCGCTGCCGCCGGCGTGCGCCGGCTGGTGCATGTCAGCGCGCTGGGCGTCGGGCCCGGGGCACCGTCGAACTACCTGCGCAGCAAGACCGCGGGCGAGGCGGTGCTGAAGACGGCCGGGCTCGATCTCACGCTGCTGCGGCCCTCGGTGATCTTCGGTGCCGAAGACCACTTCCTCAATCTCTTCGCCCGCCTGCAGGCGCTGGCCCCGGTGCTGCCGCTGGCCGGTGGCGGCACGCGCTTCCAGCCGGTGTGGGTCGACGACGTGGCCCAGGCCATCGTCAACGCGCTCGACCGCCCGGACAGCATCGGCCAGACCTACGAGTGCGCCGGGCCGACCGTCTACACGCTGTCGGAGCTGGTCCGTCTGGCCGGCCGCTGGTCGGGCCACGAGCGGCCGCAGCTGCGGCTGCCGGCGGCCCTCGGCCGCGCCCAGGCGCTGCTGATGGAGCTGGCACCGGGGCAGCCGCTGATGTCGCGCGACAACCTCGACTCGATGCGCGTGCCCAATGTCGCCACCGGCATCCTGCCCGGGCTGGAGGCACTGGGCATCACGCCGACCGCGCTCGAGGCCGTGGCTCCGGCCTATCTGGGCGCGCAGTTCGCGCGCGCGCGGCTGGGCCGCTGGCGCGCACTGGCCGGGCGCGAGTGACGCATTCATTTCGAAGGAGAACCCCATGCAATTGATCATCGCCAACAAGAACTACTCGTCATGGTCGATGCGGCCCTGGGTGCTGATGCGCCAGCTCGGCATGCATTTCGAGGAGGTCAAGCTGCGCCTCGACGACATGGGCGAGCACTCGGCCTTCAAGCGCTCGGTGGCGCGCTTCAGCCCCGCCGGCCGCGTGCCGGTGCTGCTGGACGACAGCTTCGCGGTCTGGGACTCGCTGGCCATCGCCGAGTACCTGCACGACAAGTTTCCCGGCCGCGGCGTCTGGCCCGAGGACATCCAGCAGCGTGCCCGCGCGCGCAGCCTGGCGGCCGAGATGCACGCCGGCTTCGGCGCGCTGCGCCAGCATTGCCCGATGAACATCGAGGCCGCGCTGCCCGAGGCCGGCGCGCGCATCTGGGCCGAACAGGCCGACGTGCGCGCCGACCTCGCACGCATCGAGCTGATGTGGGCCGAGGCCCTGCTGGCCAGCGGCGGGCCCTTCCTGTTCGGCGAATTCGGCGCCGCCGACGCGATGTACGCCCCGGTGTGCATGCGCCTGCGCACCTACGCGCTGCCGATGGTCGCCACCACCAACGACTACGTCATGCAGATGGCCGCCGCACCCGGCGTGGCGGCGTGGATCGCCGACGCCCTGGCCGAGCAGGACTTCCTCGACTTCCAGGAGCCGTACCGCAAACATCGTTGACCTCGCGGTGACGATGCGCCTGTACGTGGTCGGCGGCGCGGTGCGCGACGCGCTGCTCGGCCGCCCGGCGAGCGACCGCGACTGGGTGGCGGTGGGCGCCACGCCCGACGAGCTCGTCGCCCTGGGCTACCGGCCAGTGGGCAAGGACTTCCCGGTCTTCATCCACCCGCAGACCGGCGAGGAAGTCGCGCTGGCGCGAACCGAACGCAAGACCGGCCGCGGATACCGCGGCTTCGCGATCCACGCCGCGCCCGAGGTCACGCTGGAAGAGGACCTCGCCCGCCGCGACCTCACGATCAACGCCATCGCGCAGGCCGAGGACGGCACCCTGATCGACCCCTACGGCGGCCGGCGCGACCTGCAGGCGCGCGTGCTGCGCCATGTCTCGGATGCGTTCGTCGAAGACCCGGTGCGCCTGCTGCGCGTGGCAAGGCTGGCGGCGCGGTTGCCCGACTTCACGCTCGCGCCGGAGACGCTGGCGCTGCTGCGGCGGATGGTCGATGAGGGCGAGATCGATGCCCTGGTGCCCGAGCGCGTGTGGCAGGAGCTGGCGCGCGGACTGATGAGCGAGAAGCCCAGCCGCATGTTCGAATTGATGCGCGACTGCGGCGCGCTGGCGCGGCTGCTGCCCGAGGTCGATCGCCTGTGGGGCGTGCCGCAGCCCGAAGAGCACCACCCCGAGGTCGACACCGGCATCCATCTCATGCTGGTGCTGGACATGGCCGCGCGGCTGGCGGCCAGCCTGCCGGTGCGCTGGGCCTGTCTGTGCCACGACCTTGGCAAGGGCACGACCCCGCGCGACGAATGGCCGCGCCACCGAGGCCACGAGCTGCGCAGCGCGAGACTCTCGCAGGCGCTGGCCGAACGATTTCGCGTGCCCAACGATTGCCGCGAGCTGGCCGACACGGTCGCGCGCGAGCATGGCCATCTGCACGCCAGCGGCCGCCTGGGTGCGGCAGCGCTGCTGAGCCTGTTCGAGCGCTGCGATGCGCTGCGCCGGCCGGCGCGATTCACCGAGGTGCTGCAAGCTTGCGAATGCGACGCGCGCGGTCGCACCGGTCTCGAAGGCCGGCCCTACGCACCGGCCGCGCGGCTGCCGCCGCTGCTGGACGCCGCTCTGCACATCGACAGCGCCGCGGTCGCCGCGGCTGCGGCACTGCGGGGGCTGTGCGGGCCCGATATCGGCGCCGCGGTGCGCGCGGCGCGCATCGAAGCGGTGGCCGGGGCGCTGGCGGCGCAGCCGCCGGCATGATGCGGCCTGGCGGGCGCTCGAAGCGAAGGGGCTTCCGAGGTCCTCGCGGGGATTCGGCAAGGCGCCCGCGTCAGCCGCTCTGGTCTGGTTGCCGCCGCGGATGGTGGCACGGCGTGCGGTGCGAATTCAAACGTGGGCGGCGCTGTTCCGGCTCGGCTTGCAGAGCAATAGCTTCTGGACCCAAAGCGCTGACTGCGCCGGAGGGTCGAGGCAGCGCTCCGGCTGATAGCGCAGGCCGATCGCGACCCGTCCCGTCCACCAGACGCGCCGGCCGGTTCCGGGAATCACGAACTCCCCGACATGGCACGGAGGCATCGTCACCGGCGGCGCCGACGAATTGTGGTCGATGCCATTGCGACGGGCCTCTGTAGTGTCCTGATGTTCGCTGGACATGCTCGACTCCTGAAGTGGCACGTCCATGATTTCCCCGAAACGGGGATTCCGACACCACCTCAGTAAGGGGGGCGAACAACAGCGCAGCTCACCAAGCTAGGGGGGTGGCACCGGACCGCGACGCCTGACATCGGCTGCAAGAGGCGACTGCCATGGCGCCCCTGCGCTCTCGCGGTCGGCATGGAGGCCATCCGTCCTGCTCCTGTCCAGGCCGCGCGGCCAGTGCTTGCCAGCGTGGCACGCCCGGCGCAGACTGCATTTTCCGACCCCGAATCAGGGGTCTCACCGTGAAGGGCAAGATCATGACCGTCGCACGCATCACCGAAATCAGCAGCGTCAGTGGGGTGAGTTTTCAGGACGCGATCGTCCAGGGCATCGAGCGCGCCAACAAGACGTTGAAGAATGTCAAAGGCGCCTGGGTCAAGGATCAGGAAGTGACGATCGACAATGGCAAGGTGACGGGGTACAAGGTGATCCTGAAAGTGACGTTCATCCTGTCGGATTGAGCACGGGGCCGCGTCGGACCGCCCGAACGGGACGCGCGATGCGCGATGCGCTCAGCGCCGATCGAGCAGCGCTGCGGGCAAGCGCACTGCAGGTCGCGGCACGAGCCACAGTCCCAAGAACGTCAGCGCCCCGTTCAGCACCAACAACTCCAGCCCGATCCGCCACTCGCCGAACAGGCGCTGCTGTTCGGCATCGATCACCCAGCACAGCAGCGGCGCTGCCAGTGCCACCACCGGCACCCAGCGCCCGCGCACCTCGCGCCGGGTGAAGACGCCGAACGCGAACAAGCCCAGCAAGGGACCGTAGGTGTAGGCCGCGATCTTGAGGATCAGCCCGATCATGCTCGGGTCGTCGAGCGCCTTGAAGCCCAGCATCAGGGCCATGAAGAGCAGCGCGTAGCCGGCATGCACGCACCTGCGGATGCGGGTCCGGGCGGCTTCGTCGAGGTCGGTGCGCTCGCGCAGAGCCAGCAGGTCGATGCAGGTGCTGGACGTGAGCGCGGTGAGCGCGCCGTCGGCGCTGGGGAACAATGCCGAGACCAGGGCGATCACGAACAGCACCTGCACCCAGACCGGCAACGCGGCCAGCACGACGGCCGGGAAGACGCGGTCGCCGGCGGCCTCCAGGCCCAGGCCGGGCGCGGCCAGCGCGAGCAGGCCGCCGAGATAGAGGAACGCCGCCACCACGACCAGCAGCACGACGCCGAGAACGAGCATGTTCTTCTGCGCCCCGGCCAGGCGGCGCACCGACAGGCTCTTCTGCATCATCTCCTGGTCCATGCCGGTCATCGCGATGGCGATGAACATGCCGGCCAGCAGCTGCTTGGCGAAGAAGTCGGCCGCGCGCGGGTCGGTGCGGAACAGCTCGGACAGGCCCTGCGCGCGCATCGCGGCCAGGCTTTGCGGCACCGAGAGGTCGAGGTGCCGCAACAGCAGCAGGGTGCAGACGACGAGGCCGACCAGCATGCCGGTGGTCTGCAGGGTGTCGGTGAAGACGATCGTGCGCACGCCGCCTTCCAGCGTGTAGAGCAGGATCATCAGCAGGATCAGCGCCGCGCTGAGCCAGAAGGGCACCCCGTAGGCCGACAGGATCATGTCCTGCAGCACCTTGACGACCAGGTACAGCCGCGCCGTCGCGCCCAGCGTGCGCGAGACGACGAAGATCGCCGCCCCCGTGCGGTGCGCGGCCGGGCCCAGGCGCTGGCCGAGGAAGCCGTAGATCGAGACCAGCCGCATGCGGTGGTACAGCGGGAGCAGCACGAAGGCGATCACCGCATAGCCCAGCACCTGGCCGAGCACCACCTGCAGGTAGCTGAAGTGCGTCAGGCCGACCGCACCGGGCACGCTGACGAAGGTCACGCCCGACAGCGAGGTGCCGATCATCCCGAAGGCCACCAGCGGCCAGGGGCTGTTGCGGCTGCCGATGAAGAAGGCCTCGTCGTCGGCGCGGCGCGAGGTCCATGCGGCCACCGCGAGCAGGAGCAGGAAATACCCGAGCACGAATGCGAGCAGCACGCTGGCGGTCATGGTGGCGCTCTCAAAGCAGTTCGCCGATCAGCATCGCGATCAGGCTGAGCACGAGCGAACTCGCCAGCGGCAGGTACCAGTCCCGCCCGCCGAGGCGGAAGCGGAAGTCGCCCGGCAGCCGGCCCAGGCCGATCCTGCCCAGCCAGCCCTGCACGACGTTGAAGACCAGGCAGGCAAGCAGGAAGACGACGAGCCAGCGCATCGGGAGGGTGACTACAGGGTGTGGCTGCGGTCGCCGGCAGCGAAGCCGATGGCGTCGAAGGCCCGGTCCGCAAGGCCACGGGCGAAGCCGATGACCTTGAACAGCTCGCCCATCTCGTGCTCGTTCAGCAGCTTCTGCGCTGCCGCCAGCTCACGCACCTCGGCGCCCTGCAGCAGGTCGAGCAGGCCGCAGTTGACGAGGAAGCGCGCCTGTGAGGTGTAGCCGACGACGTCGAGGCCGGCGTCCTGGCCGGCCAGCGCGATGCCGCTGAAGTCGACATGGGCGGTGATGTCCTTCTCGCCGACCTCGATCAGCGGGTCGGCGTCGGCGAGATGGGCCCGGTGGCACATCAGCGTGCCGCCGCTGCGCTGCGGGTGGTAGTACTCGGCCTCGGGGAAACCGTAGTCGATGAAGAAGGCCGCACCACGCTCGAGCCGGTCGGCGAGGCTGCGGACGAAGGCCTCGGCCTGGGGGTGGATCTCGGTCACCGTCCCGGGTTCGAAGCCGCTGTCGAGTCCCGGGACGATGGGCGGGCGCAGCGCCGTCGCGCGGTCGGACCAGGCGAGGGCATCGCCCGCCGCCACGACGCCGCGTTCCTGCCATCGCGCGCCGTCCCAATGCAGCAACTGCACCGGCATCGCGTCGAGCACCTCGTTGCCGACGACCACGCCGTGCAGCCGTTCGGGCCAGGCGTCCAGCCATCGCACGCGGTCGCCCCAGGCCGCCAGGCGCTCGGCCTGGCGCGCGCGCAGGCTGCCCGAGAGGTCGACGATCGAATAGCGCCGCACGCGCCCGCCCAGGGCACCCAGCAATTGCGCTGCCAGCGCGCCCGAGCCGGCGCCGAACTCGAACACCTCGTCGGCCTGCGCCGCGTCCAGTGCCTGCGCCACCTGGCGCGCCAGCGCGCGGCCGAACAGCGGCGAGAGTTCGGGCGCGGTGACGAAGTCGCTGCCCGAGGCGGGCATCGGGCCGAACTGGCGGTCGCCCCTGGCGTAGTAGCCCAGGCCCGGCGCGTACAGTGCGACGGCCATGAAACGGTCGAAGGGCAGCCAGCCACCGGCGTCGGCGATGGCCTCGAGCAGGCGGGCGTGAAGGCGCGCCGATAAACTCTCGGCCCCGGATCGTTGCATCCACGTCATTGTAGAAACCAGAGGTTCGGCGAAGACTGACTTGTCCTCAAGTCATGTCGCAGCCAAAGCATGGATTCGAGTCCCGTCGTGCTGGTCACCGGCGCTGCCCAGCGCATCGGGCGCGAGATCGCGCTCGAGCTGGCCGCGCAGGGCTGGCGGGTGGCCGTGCACTACCGCAGCTCGGCGGCCGCCGCGGCGCAGACCGTCGACGCGGTGGCCGCGGCCGGTGGCGCGGCCCGGGCCTTCGCCGCCGACCTCGCCGACGAGGCGCAATGCGAGGCCTTGCTGCCGGCGGTGCAGTCCGCCTTCGGGCGCGTCGATGCGGTGGTCAACAACGCCTCGCTGTTCGCCTACGACGACGTCGCCAGCTTCGGCTACGCAGCGATGGAAGCGCATTGGCGCGCCAACACCGCGCCGGCGATCGTGCTGGCGCGGGCATTGCACGCGGGGTTGGGCGCCATGGGCGACACGGCCCGCGGCTGCGTCGTCAACATCCTCGACCAGAAGCTCTGGAATCCGAACCCCGATTACCTCTCCTACACCCTGTCCAAGGCGGCGCTCGAGGCCGCGACCACGGCGCTCGCGCAGGCCCTGGCGCCGCGGCTGCGGGTGTGCGGCGTCGCGCCCGGGGTGACGCTGTCGTCGGGCGGGATGAGCGCCACCGAGTTCGGCGCTGCGCAACGCATGACGCCGCTGCAGCGCAGTTCCAGCCCGCAGGACGTGGCACGTGCGGTGCGTTTCCTGCTCGAGTCGCCGGCCATCACCGGCACCACGCTGCTGGTCGACGGCGGCCAGCACCTGCAGCCGCAGCCGCGCGACGTGATGTTCCTGGCCCGCCAAGCCGCCAACTTCCGGAAGACCCCGTGATGCAAAGCTCGCTCCACCACCCGCTGCTCAAGGATTGCCGACGCCTGTTCCTGCGCGACTACGAGGTCTGGATCAACATCGGCGTGCACGACTTCGAGAAGAAGGGCGAGCAGCGGGTGCTGATCAACGTCGATCTCTACGTGCCGCTCGCACTGTCGACACCCAGGGCCGACAAGCTCGACGAGGTCGTCGACTACGACTTCATCCGCCGCTCGATCATGGAACGCGTGGCCAAGGGTCACATCCATCTGCAGGAAACGCTGGCCGACGACGTGCTGGCGCTGATGCTCGCGCACCCGCGGGTGCGCGCGGCCTGCGTGTCGACCGCCAAGCCCGATGTCTATCCGGACTGCGACGCCGTGGGGGTGGAGGTGTTCGGCCTGAAGGAGGCTCGACCGTGAACGCCGCCACCGACACCGCGACCGTCCGCAAGACGGCCTTCGAGGCCAACAAGCTGAGCAAACGGCTGCACCGCCAAGTCGGCCGGGCGATCGCCGACTTCAACATGATCGAGGCCGGCGACAAGGTGATGGTGTGCCTGTCGGGCGGCAAGGACAGCTACGCGATGCTCGACATCCTGCTGTCGCTGCGCGAGCGCGCGCCGGCGGCCTTCGACATCGTGGCCGTCAACCTCGACCAGAAGCAGCCCGGCTTTCCGGCCGAGGTGCTGCCGGCCTACCTGCGAGGCCGCGGCGTGCCCTTCCGCATCGAGTCGCAGGACACCTACTCGGTGGTCAAGAAGCTGGTGCCCGAGGGCCAGACCATGTGCAGCCTGTGCTCGCGCCTGCGCCGCGGCATCCTGTACCGCGTGGCCGGCGAACTCGGTGCGACCAAGATCGCGCTCGGCCACCACCGCGACGACATGGTCGTCACGCTGTTGATGAACATGTTCTTCGGCGGCCGCATCAAGGGCATGTCGCCCAAGCTCGTCAGCGACGATGGCCGCCATGTCGTCATCCGCCCGCTGGCCTACGTGGCCGAGGAAGACCTCGAACGCTGGGCCGCGCACAGACAGTTCCCGATCATCCCCTGCAGCCTGTGCGGCAGCCAGGACAACCTGCAACGCGTGCAGGTCAAGAGGATGATCCGCGACTGGGAGCGCCAGTACCCGGGCCGCATCGACAACATGTTCCACGCCATGGGCCAGATCGTGCCCTCGCACCTGATGGATCGGAACCTGTACCCCTTCACGACGCTCCAACCCACGGGCTTGGCCGACCCCGCGGGCGATACCGCGTTCGACGACGAACCCTGCACCCCGGCCGCCCCGCGCACGACCATCGCCCCGGTGCATCTGCAGCCGGGCCCGTCGCGCAAACCGGAGGATTGACGATGAAGCAAGCTCTCAGTGCCACCCTGCTCTGTGCCGCGGCGCTGCTCGGCGGCTGTGCCAGCGTCGGCACCGTTTCCAGCGACGTCTCCAGCTACGGCGAATGGCCGGCCAACCGCCAGCCCGGCACCTACGCCTTCGAGCGCCTGCCGTCGCAGCAGGCCCGTGCGGCCGAAAGCGACGCCCTCGAGGCCAGCGCCCGCGGCGCGCTGGCCAAGGCCGGCTTCGAGCCGGTCGAGGCCGGCAAGGAACCCGATGTGCTGGTCCAGGTCGGCGCGCTCGACGGCGCGGTCGACATGCCGCTGTGGGACGACCCGATCTGGTGGCACGGCGGCGTCGGCTGGCGCCACGGGCCCTGGGGCTCGCCGTTCTGGGACGGGCCGTACTGGGGCGGATCGTTCTATTACCGCAGCCCGCGCTACGAGCGCGAGGTGGCCGTGCTGATCCGCGACCGCGCCAGCGGCAAGCCGCTGTTCGAGGCGCATGCCAGCAGCCAGGGCATCACGCGCAGCGACAGCACGCTGCTGGCGGCCTTGTTCAACGCCGCGCTGATGGACTTTCCGCGTCTGGGGATGAACCCGCGGCGGGTCGTCGTGCCCTTGGCGCCGTAGCGGCACCCGCGGCCGCTGCGGCCAGGGTGCGGATGTCGTCCTGCCAGCCCCTGAGCGTCGCCCGCGCCTGCAGGCGCTGCGCCGGCGTGGTGGCGTTGTGGATGCGCGCGGCGAAGCCGCAGTTGTACTCGTCGAGCCTGATCTGGTAGGCGCGGTACGCGGGGTCGGGCGAGCGTTCGAGCTTGGCCACCAGCGCGCGCAATGCCGCCAATGCGCTCGTCGTGGCCGGCATGTTCGGCCACCAGCCGGCGCAGGGTCTGCAGCGTGTCGCGCTGGCGACGCCGTCGCTCCGCGACCCAGGCCTCGGGGTCGAAGGGCGAGGCCGCGATGCCGGCTTCGATGACCTGCTTCTGCGCCGTACCCAGGCTGCCGTACAGGCGCTCGACGCGCTCCACCGTGCGCCTGACCGAGGCCGCGCGGCGCTCGGCGGGATCGCGCTGCAGATAGTCCTCGCGCATCTCGGTCATCACCTTGGCGAAACGCTTGTCGATGCTCCTGAACTGCGGCTCGGCCAGCCCCGGCACGAGGTCGGCGGCCAGCGCCAGCGCTTGCTCCAGGCTCGGCTCGAGCGCATCGCGCAAGCGCGCCTGCCAGCGGCAGACCTGCGCCGGAGTCGCGGGCTCGGTGACGTCGGTCTCGGCCTGCACCAGCAGCGGGACCCAGCCCGGCAACTGGGTGTTGCGGTGCCAGGCGAAGAACTCGTCGAGGTCCTGCTTGACCTCGGGCTCCTCCACGGCGCTGAAATCGACATAGCCGTCGAGCCACCACCAGCTCAGCTGCGCGCCGTTGCCGTAGGCCAGGCGCACGGCGCTGCAGCCCGCCAGCCAGGACAGCAGCAGCGCTGCCAGCAACCCGATAATCAGATTTTTGCTGCGAGACATCCGCATGGCACTCAACGTCGTGATCATGGCTGCGGGCAAGGGCACCCGCATGAAATCGGCGTTGCCCAAGGTCCTGCACCGGTTGGCCGGGGCCAGCCTATTGCAGCATGTTCTGGGGGCCGCCGCTGCGCTGGCGGCGGATCGCACGGTGGTCATCACCGGTCATGGCGCCGAACAGGTCGAGGCCACGGCCGCCGGCAGCGGCGCGGTCTTCGTGCGCCAGCTGCCGCAGCTGGGCACCGGGCACGCGGTGCAGCAGGCGCTGCCGGCGCTGGACGACGCGCAGCCGGTCACGCTCATCCTCAACGGCGACGTGCCGCTGATCCGCCCGGCGACGGCGCAAGCCCTGGTGCAGGCCTGCGGCGGCGATCGGCTGGCGCTGCTGACGATCACGCTGGCCGACGCCGGCGGCTACGGGCGCATCGTGCGCGACCCGGGCGGCGGCGTGCGTGCGATCGTCGAGCACAAGGACGCGACGCCGGCGCAGCGCGAGATCGGCGAGGTCTACACCGGCATCATGGCCGCGCCGACGGCCCTGCTGCGGCGCTGGGTCGGCGCGCTCTCCAACGACAACGCCCAGGGCGAGTACTACCTGACCGACGTCGTGGCGATGGCGGTCGCCGAAGGCGTGCCGGTGGTGACCGCCGAAGCGGCCAGCGAGACCGAGGTGCTGGGCGTCAACAGCCCGCTGCAGCTCGCCGACCTGGAGCGCCGCCTGCAGCGCATGCAGGCCGACGCGCTGATGGAAGCCGGCGTGCGCCTGGCCGACCCGAGCCGCTTCGACCTGCGCGGCAAGCTCTCCTGCGGCAGCGACGTCGAGATCGACGTCGGCTGCATCTTCGAAGGCGAGGTGCAGCTCGCCGACGGCGTGCGCATCGGCGCGCATTGCGTGGTCCGCGATGCGCGCATCGGCTCCGGCGCCGTGATCCATCCGTTCACGCACATCGAAGGCGCGGTGGTCGGCGAAGGCGCGCTGGTCGGGCCCTACGCGCGGCTGCGGCCGGGGGCCGAACTCGGCGCCCAGGTGCACATCGGCAACTTCGTCGAGGTCAAGAACAGCACGCTTGCCGCCGGCGCCAAGGCCAACCACCTGGCCTACCTCGGCGACGCCACGGTGGGCGAACGGGTGAACTACGGCGCCGGCAGCATCACCGCCAACTACGACGGCGCCAACAAGCACCGCACCGTGATCGGCAACGACGTGCACGTGGGCAGCAACTGCGTGCTGGTGGCGCCGGTGACGATAGGCGACGGCGCGACCATCGGGGCCGGCTCGACGATAGGCAAGAACGCGCCGGCCGGCGAGCTCACGGTGGCACGCGCGCGGCAGGCCACGATCGCCGGCTGGCGACGGCCACAGAAGGCGCGCTGACCGGCGGGCGAAGCCACCGATGCAGCCGCCGGCCCGAGTGCGGGCGCGGTGCGCAAGCCAGGCTCAAACAAACGTTTCATTCGTTTGCTACAGTGCCACCGCATGAATGCCCGAGCCGGCCTGCCCGGCGCCCTTCGGCCGCTGGCCCGACCTGCACCGGCAGCGCAAGACGAAGCCGAGCAGGCCTGCGCCCGGCTGCTGCGCGTCGGGCTCGAGCTGTTCGCCGAACAGGGGTTCGCGAAGACCTCGATCCGCCAGATCGCCGGCGCGGCCCAGGTCAACGTCGCCGCGGTGAGCTACTACTTCGGCGACAAGGCCGGGCTGTACCAGGCCGTGTTCCGCGCCTCTCCGGACCCCGCACGCGACGTCTCGGGCCCGCGCATCACCTCGCTGGGCGAGCTCTACCGCCGCTTCCTGGCGCCGCTCAAGCAGGGCGACATGGTGCGCCTGTGGGTCAAGCTGTACCGGCGCGAGATGCTCGAGCCCACCGGGCTGTGGCAGGAGAAGATCGACTGCGACATGCGGCCGATGCACGCCGCGGTCGTGGCCCTGCTGTGCGAGCGCCTGGGCCTGGCGCGCGCCGACGACGAGGTGCACCGGCTCGCGATCACCATCGTCGGGCTGGCGGTGCACCTGTTCATCGGTTGCGACGTCATCGATCGACTTGCGCCGCAGTTGTCCGACGGCCCGGATCAGGTCGATGTCTGGCGCGAACGGCTCGTGCTCTACGCCGAGGCACTGATCGGCGCCGAGCGGCAGCGGCGCCGGCGCGCAGCGCGCAAGGCCCTGCCGCGACCCGCGGTCGAGGTGCCTGGTGCCGCCGCCCGCCCGCGGCGCGCCCCCCGAAGCCCCGTCCGATCCACCGGGAAGCCCACTTGAGCAAGGCCCTTGCACCCACGCGGCCGCGGCGCCAGGCGCTGCGCGTCGCCATCGCGCTGGCGTCGACCCTGGCCGGCTGCGCCGTCGGCCCCGACTTCGTGCCGCCGGCGCCGCCGCAGGTCGGCGACGCGACGCACCCGTACACCTCGGCAGCCTTGCCCGCCGCGACCGCGAGCGCCGCGGCCGCCGGCGGCGGCGCCCAGCGCTTCACGCTGGGCCAGGACGTGCCGGCGCTGTGGTGGCAGCTGTTCCGTTCGCCGGCACTCGACCAGCTCATCCGCACGGCGCTCGAACACAGCCCGACGCTGGCCGCGGCGCAGGCTGCGCTGCGCCAGGCGCAGGAGCTGTACGCGGCCGATGCCGGAGCCAGGAGCCTGCCGGCGGTCACCGGCCAGGCCGGCGCAGCGCGCCAGCGGGCTTCGCAGGCCGCCAGCAACGTGCCCGGCGGCCACCTCTACAGCCTGTACAACGCCTCGGTCGGCGTGTCGTACACGGTCGATGCCTTCGGCGCCACACGGCGCGAGCTCGAAGGCCTGCAGGCCACGATCGACTTCCAGCGCTACCAGGTCGAGGCCGCCACCCTGAGCCTGACCGCCAACCTCGTCACCGCCGCCATCCAGGAAGCGTCGCTGCGCGCGCAGCTGCAGGCCACCCACGACGTGATCGCGGCGCAGCAACGCGCGCTGGCGGTGATCGAGAAGCAGGCCTCGCTCGGCGCGGTGGCGCAGCAGCCGGTGCTGGCGCAGCGCACCCAACTGGCGCAGACCCGCACCACCTTGCCGGCGCTGGAAAAGGCGCTCGCGCAGACGCGCCAGCAACTGGCCGTCTATGCCGGGCGCCTGCCCGGCGACGACGGCTTGCCGGAGTTCTCGCTCGACAGCCTGCAGTTGCCGCAGGACCTGCCGCTGAGCCTGCCCTCGTCGCTGGTGCGCCAGCGCCCCGACATCCGGGCCAGCGAGGCGTTGCTGCACGCGGCCAGCGCGCAGGTCGGCGTGGCCACTGCCAACCAGTACCCGCAGATCACGCTGTCGGGCAGCGCCGGCGCCCAGAGCCTGCAGCTCGACAAGCTGTTTTCCGCCAGCAGCCAGGCCTGGAGCCTGGGCGCCGGCCTGCTGGCGCCGATCTTCAACGGCGGCGCCCTGCAGGCCCGGCGCCGCGCCGCCGAGGCCGCGTACGACCAGGCGCTGGCGCAGTACCGGCAGACGGTGCTGAACGCCTTCCTCAACGTCGCCAACACGCTGCGCGCGCTCGACAGCGACGCCCAGGCGCTGCAGGTCCAGGCCGGCGCCGCCGCCCTGGCGCAGGAGTCGCTGGACTTGGTCACGCAGCAGTACCGGGCCGGCGCCGTCAGCTCGCTGGCCCTGCTCGACGCCCAGCGCAGCGTGCAGCAGACGCGGATCGGCCTCGTGCAGGCGCAGGCCACCCGCTACGCCGACACCGCAGCGCTGTTCCAGGCCCTGGGCGGCGGCTGGTGGAACCGGACCGAACTGGCAGCGACCGGCGCGCCGGTCGCGTTCCAGGCCGCCACGCCGGCATCGGCGCCATCGCACTGAGTCCTGAAAGCCGCCGGCGGCGCACCGCTTGCCTGTCGCCGGCCGGACCCAGCCACTCGAGGCATTGCAGGAAGGGAATCGCATGGCCACCCGCACCACCAAACGCATGTTCATCATGCTCGGGCTCGTCGTCCTGCTCATCGGGCTGCTGGCGCTGGGCAAGTTCCTGCAGATCAGGCAGCTGATCGCCAACATTCCCAAGCCCCAGGCGCAGGTGGTCAGCGCGGTCAAGGTGCAGGCGCAGGAATGGCAGCCCCAGTTCAACGCCATCGGCACGCTGGTGGCGGTCCGCGGCGTCGACCTCGCCAGCGAGATTGCAGGCCTCGTGCGCCAGGTCGACTTCAGGTCGGGCCAGGACGTCGAGGCCGGCGCCGTGCTCGTGCAGCTCAATGCCGATGCCGAGATCGCCCAGCAGCGCGGATTGCAGGTCGCAGTGGACCAGGCAGGCAAGGTGTTGGCGCGCGACCGCGAGCAACTGCTCGCGAAAGCCGTGAGCCAGGCCCAGATCGACGCCGACGAGGCCGACCTGCGCGCCAAGCAGGCCGGTCTCGCGCAGCAGGCCGCGCTGGTGGCCAAGAAGACGATCCGCGCGCCGTTCTCCGGCCGCCTGGGCATCACCACGGTCAATCCCGGGCAGTACCTGAACACCGGCGACAAGATCGTCACCCTGCAGACCCTCGACCCGGTGCACGTGGACTTCAACCTGCCGCAGCGGCTGGTCTCCGGCATCCAGGTCGGTCAGCGTGTGAGCCTGACGGACGATGCCTTCGCCGGCCAGACCTTCGACGGCAAGATCACCGCGATCAGCCCCAAGGTCGATCCGGCCACCCGCAACGTGCAGATCGAAGCCACCGTGGGCAACCCCAGGCACCTGCTGTTGCCGGGCATGTTCGCACGCGTCGATGTCGATACCGGCGCCAAGCAGCGCTACCTGACATTGCCGCAGACGGCGATCACCTACAACCCCTACGGCTCGACGGTGTTCGTCGTCGAGCCGGGCGCCAAGCTCACCGCCAAGCAGGTCTTCGTGACCACCGGCCCGACGCGCGGCGACCAGGTCGCCGTGCTCAGCGGCATCAGCGAGGGCCAGCAGATCGTCACCAGCGGCCAGCTCAAGCTGAAGAACGGCACCGAGGTCGTCATCGACAACAGCGTGCGGCCCGCCGACAACCCGAACCCGACCCCGCAGGAAAGGTGAAGGCCAGGCCATGAACTTCACCGACACCTTCATCCGCCGGCCGGTGCTGGCGATGGTGATCAGCCTGCTGATCCTGGTGCTGGGCCTGCGCTCGCTGTTCAGCCTGCCGGTCAACCAGTTCCCGCAAACCCAGAGCGCGGTGGTCACCGTCGCCACCGCCTACTACGGCGCCGACGCGCAGACCGTGGCCGGCTTCATCACCCAGCCGCTGGAATCGGCGATCGCGCAGGCCCAGGGCATCGACTACCTGTCGTCGTCGAGCAGCCTGGGCATCAGCACGATCACCGCGACGCTGCGCCTGAACTACGACGCCAACCGCGCGCTGACCGAGATCAACACCCAGGTCAGTTCGGTCAAGAACCAGTTGCCGCCGCAGGCCCAGCAGCCGGTGCTGTCGGTGCAGACCGGCTCGAGCACCGACGCGATGTACATGGGTTTCTACAGCGACACGCTGCCGACCAACAACGTCACCGACTACCTGGTGCGGGTGGTCAAGCCCAAGCTCGATTCGGTCGAAGGGGTGCAGACGGCCGAGATCCTGGGCGCGCGCCAGTTCGCGCTGCGCGCCTGGCTCGACACCGACAAGCTGGCCGCCTTCGGCATCACCGCTACCGACGTCAGCGCGGCGCTGGCCTCCAACAACTACCTGGCCGCACTCGGTGCGAGCAAGGGGCAGATGGTCACCGTGCCGCTGACCGCCGGCACCGATCTGCACACGGTCGACGAGTTCAAGCGCCTGGTCGTCAAGCGCAGCGGAGACACCGTGGTGCGGCTCGAAGACGTCGCCACGGTGACGCTGGGCTCGGAGAACTACGACTTCAACGTCGCCTTCAGCGGCAAGCGCTCGGTGTTCATCGGCATCAAGGTCGCACCCGAGGCCAACATCCTCGAGGTTGCCAAGCGGGTGCGCGAAGCCTTCCCCGCGATCCAGCAGCAGCTGCCCGCCGGCCTGACCGGCCAGATCGTCTACGACGCCACGGCGTTCATCAACACCTCGATCAACGAGGTCGTCAAGACGCTGGTCGAGGCGCTGGCCATCGTCACCGTCGTGATCTACCTCTTCCTGGGCAGCCTGCGCGCGGTCACGGTGCCGGTGATCGCGATGCCGCTGTCGCTGGTCGGCACCTTTTTCATCATGCTGGCGTTGGGCTACTCGATCAACCTGCTGACGCTGCTGGCGCTGGTGCTGGCGATCGGCCTGGTGGTCGACGACGCGATCATCGTGGTCGAGAACGTCGACCGCCACATGAAGGAAGGGACCCCGCCGATGCAGGCGGCGCTGACGGCGGCACGCGAGCTCGGCGGCCCGATCCTGGCGATGACCGTGGTGCTGATCGCGGTGTATGTGCCGATCGGCTTCCAGGGCGGCCTGACCGGCGCGCTGTTCACCGAGTTCGCGTTCACGCTGGCCGGCGCGGTGGCCGTCTCGGGGGTGGTCGCGCTGACGCTGTCGCCGATGATGTCCTCGCGCCTCTTCCGGAAGGAGCAGGACGAGGGCCGCTTCGTCAAGGCCATCGACCGCGTGTTCGAGCGTGTCCAGCGTGGCTACCACCGGCTGCTGCACGGCGCGCTCGACACCTGGCCGGTGCTGATCGTGATGGGCGCGATCCTGATGGGCTGCGCCGGGCTGATGTTCAAGATGTCGAAGTCCGAGCTCGCGCCCGAGGAGGACCAGGGCATCGTCGGCGCGCTGCTGACCGGCCCTCCCACGGCCACCGCGCAGCAGATGCTGACCTACGGCGACCAAGTCTTCAAGGTCGCGCACGACACGCCCGAATACGAGCAGATGTTCCAGATCACCGGGGCGCCGACGGTCAACAAGGGCTTCGGCGGCATCCTGTTCAAGCCCTGGGGCGAGCGCACGCGCAGCGCGCACGAGCTGCAGCTGGACCTGCAGGCGCGCTTCAACAAGATCGCCGGTGCGCGCGTGGTCGCGTTCCAGTTCCCGCCGCTGCCCGGCGCCTCGGGGCTGCCGGTGCAGTTCGTGATCACCTCCACCGAGCCGTTCCAGAACCTCAACAACGTCGCCGATCAGGTGATGGCCAAGGCGCAGGCGGCGGGCCTGTTCTACTTCGCCGACAGCGACCTCAAGCTCGACCGGCCGCAGGCCACCGTGGTCGTCGATCGCGACCAGCTCGCGACCCTGGGGCTGACGCAGCAGGACTTCGGCAACGCACTGGGCGCGGCGCTGGGCGGTGGCTACGTCAACTACTTCTCGATCGCCGGCCGCTCGTACAAGGTGATCCCGCAGGTGCTTCAGGTGGACCGGCTGAATCCCTCGGACGTGCTCGATTTCTACCTCAGGACGCCCGGCGGCAGCGTGATCCCGGCCAGCACCGTCGCCCGCCTGAAGACGGAGGTGACACCGGAGTCGATCAACCGCTTCCAGCAGCTCAACTCGGTGACGATCTCGGGCGTATCGGGCAAGTCGCAGGGCGAGGTGCTGGACTTCCTGCGCAACGCCGTCTCCGAGGTCGCCCCCAGCGGCTACACGGTGGACTACTCGGGCCAGTCGCGCCAGTTCGTGCAGGAATCAGGCGGCTTCGCGCTGACCTTCGCCTTCGCGGTGATCATCGTCTTCCTGGCGCTGGCGGCATTGTTCGAGAGCTTCCGCGACCCGGTGGTGATCCTGGTCTCGGTGCCGCTGGCGCTGTTCGGCGCGCTGATCTTCACCTTCCTGGGCTTCGCCTCGGTCAACATCTACACCGAGGTCGGGCTGGTCACGCTGATGGGGCTGATCAGCAAGCACGGCATCCTGATCGTCGAGGTCGCCAACCAGATGCAGCGCGCCGGCAGGTCCAAGCGCGAAGCGATCGAGGCCGCCGCCAGCCTGCGCCTGCGGCCGATCCTGATGACCACTGCGGCGATGGTCTTCGGCGTCGTGCCGCTGGTCCTTGCCTCGGGCGCCGGCGCCGGCGGCCGCCAGGCGATGGGCATCGTGATCTTCACCGGCATGGCCATCGGCACCCTGTTCACGCTGTTCGTGGTGCCGGCGATGTACCTGTTCATCGGCACCGACCATGCCAGGCGCCGCGCGGCCGAAGGCGGCGCGCAGCCGCCGGCCGTCGACGGGTCGCAGGCGGCGGGTGCGCAGCATGCCGGTTGATCCATTGACGCCTCGCAGAGGCGGCGCAGAATGCTGACGTGACGACAGCGATGAACTCGATTCGCAGCGCCGGCGCCGCACGGCGCGGCCTTCGGCCGCAGGCGGTGGCGCTCGCGCTGGCCTTCTGGCTCGCGCTCTCCGCAGGCCTGGGCGGCTGCGCCGGCATCCAGCTGCATCCGCCGGTGGTCGGGCAGACCGAGGCCGAGGTGCTGGCCCGCTACGGCGCGCCGACAGCGCGCTACGCGCTGGCCGGCGGCGCCACGCGGCTCGAATACGCCAGCGGCCCCTACGGTCGCCAGACCTGGATGGTCGACGTCGACGCCGGTGGCGATGTCGACGCCGTGCGCCAGGTGCTGACCCCGGCCAGCTTCGACGACTTCCAGCGCCGCGCGGCGGGCATGACGCGCGACGAGTTGCTGCGCACCCTGGGCACGCCGGGCGAGCGCCGCGGCGGCGGCTGGCAGGGCGGCGAGGTCTGGTCCTGGCGCTACCCGACCAACGATTGCCTGTGGTTCCAGGTCTCGATCGGCGACGATGGCCGGGTGCGCGACGGCGCCTACGGCATCGACCCGGCTTGCGACGTGCACGACGACGTCCAGTGACCGGGTGCCCATGAATCCCGACCCGGCCGTGGTCCACGGCATCCCGAACTGCGACACCGTCAAGCGCGCCCGCGCCTGGCTCGCCGGGCAGGGCACCGCGCACCGGTTCCACGACTTCAGGCAGCAGGGCGTGCCCGCCGACCGGCTCGACGCCTGGCTGGCCAGCGCCGGCTGGGAGCGGCTCGTCAACCGCCAGGGCACGACCTGGCGCCGGCTCGGTGAAGCCGAACGCGCGGCGGTCGTCGACACGGCCAGCGCCCGCGCGCTGCTGCTGGCGCAGCCCGGCCTGATCAAGCGGCCCGTGGTCGACTGGCCCGACGGGCGCATCAGCGTCGGCTTCGATGCCGCGCGCTGGGCCGGCTTCTAGGCCGGCGCCGCGCACTGCAGCGTCAGGCCGCCGCGGCGCCTTCGGCCACCTGCGCCGCCAGGCACAGGTCTTCCCAGGCCCGCGCCTTGTCGGGCAGGTTGCGCAGCAGGTAGGCCGGGTGGTAGGTCACCACCAGCGGCACGCCGTGGTAGCGGTGCACGCGGCCGCGCAGGCGGCCGATCGGCTCGTCGGTGTTCAGCAACGAGCGCACCGCGAAGCGACCCATGGCCAGGATCAGCCGCGGCCTGAGCAGTTCGATCTGGCGCACGAGGTAGGGCTCGCATTGCGCCAGCTCGTCGGCACTGGGGTTACGGTTGCGGGGCGGCCGGCACTTCAGCGCGTTGGCGATATAGACCCGCTGCGCCGGCGGCGCCGGCCCGTCGGTGGTGCGCGTGAGCTGCAGCGCGGCGAGCATGCGGTCGAGCAGCTGCCCCGCGGCCCCGACGAAGGGCTCGCCCCTGAGGTCTTCCTGCTCGCCCGGCGCCTCGCCGACCACCATCCACTGCGCCTGCTCGCTGCCGACGCCGAAAACGGTCTGGGTGCGGCTTTCGCACAGCCGGCAGGCGCGGCAGGCGGCCACGGCCTCGCGCAGCGCCGGCCAGTCCAGGCCGGCGACCTCGGGGCGCGGCGCGGCGCTGCCCGCGGCCGTGGCGGCCGGCGGCATGGGGCTCGTCGACCGTGCTGGCGCCGGCACGGGCGCGCTGCGTTCGGGCTCGACGACCGGCGCTTCGGCCTGCACGGCGATCGGCGCGGCATCGTCGCCTTTCAGCGTGCTCCCGGCGCCCATGGCCGCCGGCGGCCACAGGCGCAACCCCATCGCCTCGAGCATCGCCTGCTGGCGTTCAGTCCAGCGCATGCGAGTCCGGGCCGGCCAGCACCAGCCGCATCACGATGGCGTCTTCGCGCCGCCCCGCTGGCGCCGGGTAGTAGCCGCGGCGGCGCCCGACCTCCGCGAAGCCGCGTCGCCGGTACAGCGTGCGGGCGGGCTCGTTGCTCTCGCGCACCTCGAGCCAAAGCGCGCCCATGCCGCGGGCGCGGCCATGCGCGCACACGGCGTCGAGCAGCGCGCTGCCATGCCCCCGGCCCTGCATCTCGGGGGCCACCGTCAGGTTCAGCAGATGGATCTCGTCGACCCCCGGCATGGCGACGAAGTAGGCGAGCAGGCCGCGGCCCGGCTCGTCGAGCACTTCGGCCAGGTAGCCCGCCGCCAGCGAGTCGATGAAATTGCCGCGGCTCCAGGGAAAGCTGTAGGCCGCGGCTTCGATGGCCATCACGGCATCGACATCGGCCACCGTCATCGGACGCCGCTCGCACCGCGGCCGATCGCGCGGCCGCAGCAGCGCGTTCACGCAGCCCCCGCCGCGGCTGCGCGTGCAGCCCGGCTTGCTGCCTCGCGCTCGGCCTCCTGCTGCCTCGCGTCCTGCCTGGACACGCGCCCGACTTCGCGCTCGGCGGTCGTCTGCGCGACCTTGTCGCGCAGGTACAGCGGCAGCGCCGCGGCGGCATCGATGCCGGCGCCGGCCCGGGCTGCGCGCAGCGCCAGGCGCAGCAGCGCACCGGCGCGGTCGGCTTCGTGCGCCAGCCGCAAGCGGACCGGCGGCAACACCAGCCGCGCGCCGAAGGCCACCAGCGCCGAGCCGGCGACGGCGTCCGGGGCCAGGTCCGACCAGGCCGCCGCCAGCGCCGGCAGGCCGAGCAGGGCCGGCGGCTGCAGCACCTGCCATTGCCCGTCGCACCAGAGGTAGCGGGCGGCATAGACCTCGTCCATGCGCGCGTCCATCGCGACGCCGACGTCGAACGGTGCCGAGCCGGGCCCGGCCTGCGCGCGCGCGTCCTCGGCGACGATCAACAGGCTGTCGATCGGCAACAGTGGCTTGCCGAGCCCGAAACCCAGGCCCTGGGCCACGGCACAGGCGGTGCGCAGACCGGTGAAGGCACCGGGCCCGCTGCCGAAGGCGACGCAGTCGAGATCCGCCAGCGCCAGCCCGGCGCGGGCGAGCAAGGCGTGGATGTGCGGCAGCAGCGTGGCCGAGGCCGCGGCGCCGCCGGGCGCGAGCAGGCAAAGCGGCCCGAGCGGCCCTTGCAGGCCGAGCGCGAGCTGCTCGGTCGCGGTGTCGAACGCGAGCACATTGAGCGGCGGCAGTGCGGGCGTGGACGACATGGATCCAAGTTTATGCCGTGCGATCATCGTCTCGGGCCCGCGGGCCCCGGGATGCGTCGGCCTGGTGGACGACGCAACGCCCTGGTCCGCCACGCCGGATTCCACGCTTCTGGACGAACGACCGCATCACCCCATGACGCTGAACCAATCGCTGGGCTACTTTGCCGCCGCGCTGACCACCGGCTCCTTCGTGCCGCAGGCCTGGCTCACGCTGCGCACGCGCAACGTCAGCGGCATCTCGCTGGGCATGTACAGCGCCTTCACCGTCGGCGTGGCCCTTTGGCTGGCCTACGGCGTCTTGCTCGGCGAATGGCCGATCGTGGTGGCCAATGCGGTGACGCTGGTGCTGGCGACGACGATCCTGGTGACCAAGATCATCGTCGAGCGCGGGCCTCGGAACTTGTAGAGCGCGCCGAAGCTGTAGGTGGTCGGGCGGAAGTCGATCGTGGTCTGAAGCACGGCCGGCCCGGCATGCGCTGCCCGGCCCCTGACTCCGTCGCGCGTCCGCCTAGAACGAATAGCCGACGGCCAAGACCCAGGCGCGCGGGTTGAAGTGAATCGTCGTCGTGCGCACGACGCCCGACGTATCAGCCCGGTAGTCGCTGTTCACTCGCGCGACGTTGTACGACGCCAGCACGTTGATCTCGCGGCTGATGCGGTACGAGGCCCCGATGGTCAATGCCGGTCCCACCGAACGCGAAAGGGTGACCTTCGTTGGCCCCCCGTTGGCGGCGTCGCCGGCCGCAGTCGAATTGAGATCGTAGAAGCGCGTGTAGTTGATCCCGATGCCCACGTAGGGGCGCAGGGCGCTGGACGCGTCGAGGAACGTGTAGTCCACCAGCACCGAGGGAGAGAACCACTTGGCCGTGGCCACTTCCTGGTCGTTGAAGGGCACCGAGCCGACGGTGGCCGGTCCCTTGCCGTAGGTGTGCGTGGTGGGGGGGACGCCCGCGGCCAATTCGACGGCCCAATGGGCGTCGATGTGACGCAGGTAGGCCAGGTACGGCGTGGTGACGTTGCCCACCCGGATGTTGATGCCCGCCGGCGTGTACGGGCCGCTCAGGTCGTTCGCCGTCAACCCGTAGTGGACGAAGTACGCACCGAGGCGGACCTCGTTGGGCGGCGTGGCGGCATCGTCCGCCCAGGCGCTACCGAGGCAGCCGGCCAGGAGCAGGGCCGCCGGGGCGAGGCGGGAAGCGGTGAAGATCGTTCGTTGCATCATGCTGGCCCCTGGTCAGAAGTGGGCGAAGTAGGCTTGCGCGGCCGTCTCGCACGCCGTTTGCGTGAGCGGGAAGTGGTAGTACGCGATGACTGCATTGCCCACGTCGGTAGCCAGGGCGGCGGGGTCGGTGACGCCCTGGCCCAGGTAGAGCGCCATGGCCTGCGACGCGACGCTCGCCACGCCCAGCACCATCACGCCCTGCGGCGAGTTGGGGACTCCCGGCGAGCTGAAATAGCTGGTGAAGGCGGCGTTGGTGACGATGGCGGCCTGCACGTCGGCGCTGATCTTCGCGGCCCCGGCGGTGGGTTCGGACCCGTAGACGCCGGCGGCGATCGTGCCGATCACGGTCGGCAGTTGGCCGGCGTTGGCCGGGTTGCCGTCGGTCGTCGGATCCACGTCGACCACGTTGACCTGGCCGGTGGCGACCTGCTGCGCCCACAGCGCCTTCATCGTCAGCGTGTTGATCTGGTAGAAGACCTCGGGGTCGTTCATGCCGCCGCACAGCATCACGGGTGCCTTGGGCGTCCAGCCGCGCAGGTCGTTCTTCTTCAGGTCCGCGCGAAACGGCGAGGCCGGATCCTGCGTCGGCGGCAGCAGCGTCGTCGGCGTGGGAACCAGCCCGTCTGGAGTGGTCACCGAGTCGAGCGCGTACGCGATCCGCATGCTGTTCTTGAACAGGTAGGGATCGCCGAAGCCCAGCGCCCCGATCGGGTTGGCGGCCGGCGCTCGGGCGCGGCCATGGCCGCGTCCAGCGCCGGGATGCCGGTGCCGGGCTCGGAGCCCATGCCGGGCGTCGTGCTGTCGAACACCGCGAACTGGGGCAGCTTGCCCGAGCTGACCAGGGTGTCGAACGTGTACGGCCCCGGGATCAGCGTGTCGATGCCCGTCGCGTAAGTCGAGCTGTAGATGTCGCTCGGCGACTGGTAGAGGTTGCCGTACGAGTTCTGGTAGCTGCTGACGACCATCGGGTAGTAGATCGTCCCGCCCAGGCCCGGGCTGCTGTAGGTGATGACGGCATCGCCGAAGGCCAGCATCGCGTACGGGCCGGACATCGGCGCCGCCGCCGTCACGGTCATGCCCTTGGCTTCCATCGCGCGCTGGGTGGCCATCGCGACGTGGCCGCCCTGCGAATAGCCGGTGATGAACAGCTTGCCGTTGTCGGCGTCGCCCGAAGGCAGCCCGTTGGCGAGCGCCGTGCGCGCGGCGGTCAGCGCGTTGATGACGTCCTTCGACTGCTGGTCGGCATTGAGGTAGGGGTGGTACGGCAGCGGCGACGAGTCGTAGCCGGCGTAGTTCGAGTGCCACGACGATGTAGCCGTGGGCGGCGAAGAACGCCGCCATCATCGCGCCCTCCTGCCAGCCCTCGTTCGTCGGGTCGGTGATGTTGGCGATGTTGTAGGTCTTGCTGACCGCCGTGCCGTGCGTGTAGACCAGGATCGGTCGCGCTCCGGAGCAACCCGTGCCGCCGGTGGGCGCCATGATCGCGCCCGAGGCGGTCGTCTGCTCGCCCTTCCCGCCGACGGTCTGGTAATGGAAGTAGTGGAAGTCGACGCCGCAGGTCGGCGCGCCGGCGAGCGCGAGCAGCTGCTGGCCCTGCGCGGTCGCGCCCAGTTCAGCCGTGAAGTCGGCTTTGTTGAGTGACGCGAGGCGGATGGGCGGCGACTCGATCAGCGTTCCGGGCGTGGTGCTCGAGTCGACGCTGGCGCCGGGGCTACCGCCGCCGCACGCCGTGAGCGCGGCGGCCGCGAGGGCGGCCAGGCCGAGTGCAATCATCGATCGCATGGATGTCTCCTGATGTCCTGGCGCAATTGCACCTTCGTGTCTGCCGGCGAGCCAATGCGTGCGATGCGTGCCGACAAGGCCATAGTCTGGATCAGGGGATCTCCCGGTGGGGAATTCCCCTGGTTCCGGTAGTTGTCTTGACCAGACCGCCATGAATAGCACGATCGTTCGCTTCTTGCGAACAGACTATACGAGCCGCGAAAGGATGCCAACCGCGGGGGAAACCCGCTGCCGGAGTGACAAGGTGTGACAGGCGGGGCTGTGCGGCGCGCGGGCCGCAGCCTCAGAACGGATTGCCGCGCGCGCGGGCGATCGCCAGCGAGCCGAGCTGGGCCTCGCCCCCGGGCGAGATGTGCGTGTCGTCGGCCCACAGGTATTGCGCGGGCAAGACGCCGGCGACCAAGGTCGCAGTGGTGCAGCCGGGGATCGCGACCGTGCACAGCGGGTCGGTGATGTTGGTGAAGCCGAAGCTGCCGGGCGATCGCGCGATCGCCTGGAAACGCAGCTGCGACTGCACCAGCCCCACGTAACGCCCGTCGAGCACCACGTTGACGCCGAGCTGCTCGTTGAACGCAGTGGTCAGCTGCGACAGCAGCGCCGCCCGGTCGACGTTGGTGTCGAGCGCCTTCTGGGCGATCGCGTAGGGTGAAAGGCCCAGGTCGGGCAAGTCGGAGACCAGCACCTTGACCCCGAGCCCGACCAGCGTGTTGACGGTTCGCGCCAATTGCGCGCCGCGCGCGCCGGCCTCGGCCGCCAGATCGCCGGCCGAACGCCCGGGGTACTCGGCGTAGAGCTCGAGCACGTCGTTGCTGCCCGCCAGCACCGTCGCCATGTCCTTGTCCCGGAAACCGCCGGCGGCGATCTGGGCCACCACCTGCGCCTGCACGTCGGCCACTTTGGCCCCGGGCTGGGCGCGCATGATCGCGGTCGGTGCGGCGGCCATTGGGTTGCATTCCGCAAAGACGAGACCGTAGTTCGCGGCCACCGCCTGCACCCACAGCGGCTCCAGCGCGCAGTCGATCCGGTTGGAGGCATCGAGCCCATTGACGTTGTACTTGGTGCCGTCCTGCATGATGACACTGGCATCGTCGCCGAATGCCAGCAGCCGGGCGGGCACGAAGATCGATTGCTGCGACGTGCCGCCGCCGCAGGCGGCGAGCATGCCCAGGGCCAGGACGCCCACGACCATGGCCACGACGCCGACCACGGCACGCTGCCGTCGCGGGTTGGCCTTGCTGCTGAAAATCATCATTGCTCCGAAATCGGGAAGGCGGGGGGCGAGCCCCGCAGCGGCCTGCCGTGCAGTGTCATGCCGCAGCGCGTTGCAGACGATCTCGCACACCGTCCCATTCGGGGCCCGGCGGCGGGCGCTCGACCCAGATGGCCGCCACGCCAGCCTCATCGAACTCGCGCAGCACCGAAAACAACTCGTGCGCCGCGGCCGCGGCATCGGCCGGCATCACCCGGGTCAACCAACCCGGCCCGGCCGCAAGCGCGAGGCGGGAATATACCCCGACCACCGCGCCGGTCTCGGGGGGCCCGGATTGCAGTCGATGAGCCAGCGCAACGGCGTCGAACAATCGCACCGGCGCCGCCGGCGCATAGTGTGAAGCCAGCGTGCCCGACGCCCGCGGCGAGGCGGCATCGGGCGCCGCCAGCGGCTGCCCCAGCGCCGCCTCCAGCGCCCGGCGCGAGAGCTGTCCGGGGCGCAGCAGCGCCGGCACCGCCCGCGTGCAGTCGACGATCGCCGACTCGATGCCCACCGCGCAGGGGCCGCCATCGAGCACGGTGAGCTCGGCGCCGAACTCCTGCAGCACATGCGCGGCCGTCGTCGGGCTGATGCGGCCGAAGCGGTTCGCACTGGGCGCGGCCACGCCGGCCACGCCCAGGACAGCCGCTTCGCGCAGCAGCGCCAGTGCCACCGGGTGCGCCGGCATCCGCAGGCCAATGCTGTCCTGCCCGCCGGCCGCCGCCGTGGCCACCCCGGACCGCCTGCGAACGATCACCGTCAGCGGGCCGGGCCAGAAGCGCGCGACGAGCCGCTCGGCGGCGTCGCCCAGGCGGTGGCTGAATTGCCGCGCCGCGGCCAGATCGGCCACGTGCACGATCAGCGGGTGATCCGCGGGCCGCCCCTTGGCGGCGAAGATGCGGGCCACGCTGGCATCGTCGTCGGCGCGCGCCCCGAGACCGTAGACCGTCTCGGTCGGAAAGGCGACCAGTTCGCCCGCCGCGAGCCGGCTGGCGGCCAGATGCACGGCCGCCGGATCCGAGCCGGCAAGGATGGCCATCGCGTCCCGCCGGTCTAGAAGCCGGGCAGGCCGAGCAGCGCGGCCGCCTCGAGCGCCCGCGCGCGTGCCGCGCCGGGCTCGGCGGCGGTGACCGTCAGATGCCCCATCTTGCGTCCCGGTCGCGGCTCGGACTTGCCGTACAGGTGCAGCCGAACGCCGGGCAGGGCCAGCAGCGCGGCCCAATCGGGCGTTCGCGGCGCTTGCGCGCCGGCGGCAAACCAGAGGTCGCCGAGCAGGTTGAGCATCACCGCAGCCGAATGCTGGCGCGGCGCGGCCAGCGGCAGTCCGGCCAGCGTGCGCACCTGCAGGTCGAACTGCGATACGTCGCAGGCATCGATGCTGTAATGGCCCGAGTTGTGCGGCCGCGGCGCCATCTCGTTGGCCACCAGCGAGCCGTCTTCGAGCACGAAGAACTCCACGCACAGGACACCGACGTAATCGAGCGCATTCGCCAGCCTGAGCGACTGCTCGATCGCGAGCGCGGCGGTCGCGGCATCGACGTCGGGCGCGGGCACCTGGGTCACCGCCAGGATGCCGTTGCG
The DNA here is from genome assembly GCA_963725755.1 of uncultured beta proteobacterium. Lineage (GTDB taxonomy): Bacteria > Pseudomonadota > Gammaproteobacteria > Burkholderiales > Burkholderiaceae_C > Rubrivivax. The sequence goes on along the minus strand of CAVRZW010000019.1, from coordinate 183,108 downwards.
ATGCAGGTTCTGCTGCACCGGCAGGTGCACCGTCTGACCGTCGTGGCCGCGGGCGACGATCACGCTGATCTCGTGGCGCAGCGGCAAGCGCTTCTCGAGCAGGCAGGGCACGCCGCCCAGGGCGGACCAGGCCGCAGGCAGGTCGGCCAGCCGCGCCACCGCCCGCTGGCCCTTGCCGTCGTAGCCGAAGCTGGCACTCTTGAGGAGGCCGGGCAACAGCGCTGCCAGCGCCGGCTGCGTCGCTTCGGCCGCCGTGCTCAGCAGCGCGTGCGGCGCGCAAGGCACGCCGGCCTCGATGAAGCAACGCTTCTCGCGCGCGCGGTGCTGGCAGACCTCGACCGCGTCGGCAGACGGTGCCACCGGCCGCGTGGCCGCAAGCCGGCGCAGCGCGCTGGCCGGCACGTTCTCGAACTCGGTCGTCACCGCCGCACAGGCCAGCGCGATGGCGTCCAGCGCGGCGGCGTCGGTGTAGGCAGCGCGCCGGTGTTCGTCGGCCGCGGCACCGGCCGGGCTCGCCGGATCGGGCTCGAGCACCGCCACCCGGAAGCCGTGAACCTGCGCCGCATGCACGAACATGCGCCCGAGCTGGCCACCACCGAGCACGCCGAGCATCGCACTGCCCGGCGCCAACGCGCGCACCGGCACGGGCGACGTCACCGGCCCAGGTCCTGCGTCATGGCACGCGCCGCCTCGGTCTGGCGCTGGCGATAGGCCAGCAGGCGTTCGCGCAACGATGGGTCTTCGCAGGCCAGCATAGCGACCGCAAACAAGGCCGCATTGGCCGCGCCCGCCGACCCGATCGCGAACGTCGCCACCGGAATTCCCTTGGGCATCTGGACGATCGAGTACAGCGAATCGAGACCCTGCAAATGCTTGCTCGGCACCGGCACACCGAGCACCGGCACCACCGTCTTGGCCGCCAGCATGCCCGGCAGATGCGCGGCCCCTCCCGCCCCGGCAATGATGGCCCGCAAGCCTCGCCCGGCCGCCGCATCGGCATAGGCGAACATCTCGTCGGGCATGCGATGGGCCGAAAGGACTTGCTTTTCGTAAGCGACGCCGAACTCGTCGAGCACAGCCGCGGCGTGCTGGAGGGTGTCCCAGTCGGAGGACGAGCCCATTACGATACCAACGGATTTGTGCATTACGTTCGCAGAGCCATTGTGTTGGTAGGAAGACGCGCGGCGATCTAGGGATCAGAGTTTCGCCCGCTACCGATTGAGAAACTCTGTCAACCCCAGTGCCAGACGCGATCGCGATGCTCCATATTCGCGTGAGAGTTCAACAAATTTAGAGTGACGCGAACTAGCCGCACCGAATGTGGAATCAATCGCTGACATGCGCCACAGCATCCAACTTACCACCAACTTTTCGTCAACGTCCAGCTTCTCCACAAAGCTTTGGTCGATCCCGTTGTATAGCGAAATTGCCTCACTGACATTTCCCAAGCGCAGGTGACAATATGACAATTCTAAGTCAACGAGTGACTGGCTAAAGTTGTATGCAGCGAAAGGCTCTTCATGACGAACAGCTTGAAAAATGTCAATTGCTTCGCTGAACTTCTCCTCAACCACCAGCAGCCGCGCGTCCCAAAGATAGATATGGTTCTTCAGGGCGACAATCCCCGTTAGGTCCTGAAGATTCCTCGCAGACCGCATTTCGCTTCGCAGCGAGACGAATTCGCTGGGCGCAATCTGAGAAATACAGCTCGCTGCGCGCAGCCAAGCGAATCCGAAAATGGCGTGATTGTAGAGGAGCGCCTCCACGCTGGCTTGGTCTCCAATCGCTAGGGCGTGCTCACGCCCCCGCAAAAACCACCTCTGGGCTTGTGCACGATCTCCGCAAATCATGAATGAATTTGACAGCACAATGGCGATGCGCGCGTGGGCATCATGGTTTGATTCATCCGCTTGCGACAGCGCGGTTCGCAATGAAGAAGTCATCGCATCGAACTTCGACGTCTCGAACTCTATGTGAGCCTTCCAGGCCGACGCGAGTGCGACAAGCGTTGGATACCGCATTGCAGTCCCCAAGACTTGGGCACGAGTTATTCGATCTAACGCAAGGGGGCTCAATTCGCCGTAGAGGTGAATTAGGCCTTCGGCTAACATTATCCAGACTGTTACACGACCGTTCCGTCCATCGCCATATTCACGCCGAAGTTCCTCAATTATTTGGCGAGCACGGTCGAATCGACCCAGCCGTGCGAGGTTGCACGCAATTCGCGCCGAGAGTTCTGCGCGCTGATCCGGATCGACCGTGACGGCGAGGTCTCGTGTTAGTTGATTTACAAGTTGACTCATGCTGTATAACCGGTGTCAATCGAAAGCCTGTAACCGCTGAGCCTTGGATCGGTGTTTGCGCCTCGAACTGCGGGATGGGTCATCCAAAGAAAAAGGCCCAGCACTGCCGGGCCTCGAGAAAAGTCAAATCGATAGCCGTAAAGCCATCTAAGCTTGCTAATGGCGTTAGGGCTTGTTCCCAGTCGGGAAAGGCCAAGCCGCTGCTGGGTTCAACGCCGTCTTCGCAGGCGCCGCCGCAGGGGCAGCAGGTGTGGCGGGGGCCGGCTTCTTGGCCGCCTTCTTCGCGGCAGCCTTCTTGGTCGCCGGCTTTTTCGGCGCAGCCGCCTTCTTCGCCGGCGCGGCCTTCTTTGCCGCCGCCTTCTTGGCCGGCGCAGCCTTCTTCGCTGCCGCCTTCTTGGCCGGTGCGGCCTTCTTCGCCGCCGCCTTCTTGGCCGGCGCAGCCTTCTTCGCCGCCTTCTTGGCCGGTGCAGCCTTCTTCGCTGCCGCCTTCTTGGCCGGTGCGGCCTTCTTCGCTGCCGCCTTCTTGGCCGGCGCAGCCTTCTTCGCGGGCGCTTTCTTGGCCGGAGCGGCCTTCTTTGCAGTTGCCATAACGATCTCCTTGATCAAGTTACAAAAGGCTCTGCACCGCTGCTCGCAGTGCAGAGATCCACCGCCCGGTGGTCTGCTGCCGGGCCATGGCCCGGCAACCGTTGCCCCAGTGCGGTGAACGGGGTCACGAACTCGGCATCTGTATCGCTCTGTGGCCTGCCTTGGTTCGCCATTCTTGATCTCTCACGGCCGCTCGGTCGCCGGCCGGCCACTGGGGTCGGCGGGTGATCGAACGCCACGCGGTGCGCGGGACATGGGCCTTTCCTGCTCAGTCCCAGGCCAGCGCGCCGCCGGTCTGGTAATCGATGACACGGGTCTCGAAGAAGTTGCGTTCCTTCTTCAGATCGATCATCTCGCTCATCCAGGGAAACGGGTTCTCCTCGTTGGGAAACAGCGGCTCGAGGCCGATCTGCGTCGCCCGCCGGTTGGCGATGTAGCGCAGATAGCCCTTGAACATCGATGCGTTCAGGCCCAGCACGCCGCGCGGCATCGTGTCTTCGGCATAGCGGTATTCGAGTGCCACCGCCTTCTCGAACAGGGCCTTGATCTCGGCCTTGAAGGCCGGCGTCCACAGCTGCGGGTTCTCGAGCTTGATCTGGTTGATGACGTCGATGCCGAAGTTGCAGTGCATGGACTCGTCGCGCAGGATGTACTGGTACTGCTCTGCCGCGCCGGTCATCTTGTTCTGCCGGCCCATCGACAGGATCTGCGTGAAGCCGACGTAGAAGAAGAGGCCTTCCATCAGGCACGCGAACACGATCAGGCTCTTGAGCAGGGTCTGATCGGCCTCGGGGGTACCGGTGTGGAAATTCGGATCCATGATCGCGTCGATGAACGGGATCAGGAACTCGTCCTTCTCGCGGATCGAATCGACCTCGTGGTACGCATTGAAGATCTCGCTCTCGTCCAGGCCCAGCGACTCGACGATGTATTGATAGGCGTGGGTGTGGATCGCCTCTTCGAAGGCCTGGCGCAGCAGGAACTGCCGGCACTCGGGCGCCGTGATGTGGCGGTAGGTGCCGAGCACGATGTTGTTGGCGGCCAGCGAGTCGGCCGTGACGAAGAAGCCGAGGTTGCGCTTGATGATGCGGCGCTCGTCTTCGGTCAATCCGTTCGGGTCCTTCCAGGTCGCGATGTCGCGCGACATGTTGACCTCGTTGGGCATCCAGTGGTTGGCGCAGCTCGAGAGGTACTTCTCCCAGGCCCACTTGTACTTGAAGGGGACGAGCTGGTTGACATCGGTCTGGCCGTTGATGATGCGCTTGTCGGCGGCGCTCACGCGGCGCTGCGTGGATGCCACGACGCTGCGTGCCGCGACGGGAAAGTCGGCTGCGGGTTGCGCAGCGGCCATCAGTGGCGGCTGTGTCGTTGCCGCAGCGACGTCGACGCGCGGCTGATGCAGCACAGGGTTCATCTCCTGTGCTTTTCTCGAAGGGGTTCTGACGTCGTCTTCCCAGACCAGCATGTGTGTGTGTCCTGCTCGAAGTGAATTATCGGAGTGTTGCGCGCGAACACCAAGCACTGGTTGACATCGCAGCCTTCTCGTTGTTGCGGCATCGCATCGACATGGCCACGCGTGACCGTCGATGCGATGGGCAATTCAACGTGAAGGCGCGCTGCGAATCGCGGGCCGGCGTCGCATGAGAGCGATGGCGCCGGTCTATTGGCAGGCCTCGCAATCTGGGTTGTCGATGGCGCAGAACTTGACGTCGGTGGCGGGCTGCGCGGCCGCAGCCGTTGCACCGCCACCCGAAGCGGCCATCGCCACCGCGTTCAACGCGCCCGGCGCGACGGTGGACTTCTCGGAGTAGGTCGCGCTCGTGGTGCGCAGGTAGTAGGTGGTCTTCAGCCCGCGCACCCAGGCGAGCTTGTAGGTCTCGTCGAGCTTGCGGCCCGAGGCGCCGGCCATGTAGATGTTCAGCGACTGCGCCTGGTCGATCCATTTCTGGCGCCGCGCACCGGCTTCCACGAGCCAGCTTGCATCGACCTCGAACGCGGTGCCGTACAGGCGCTTGAGTTCGTCGGGCACGCGGTCGATCGGGCGCAGCGAGCCGTCGAAGTGCTTGAGGTCCATCACCATCACGTCGTCCCACAGGCCGAGCTTCTTCAGGTCGCGCACGAGATACTCGTTGACCACCGTGAACTCGCCCGACAGGTTGCTCTTGACCGAGAGGTTGGCGAAGCTGGGCTCGATCGAGGCATCGACACCGATGATGTTGCTGATCGTCGCCGTGGGTGCGATGGCCACGCAATTGCTGTTGCGCATGCCATGTTCGGCAATGCGCGCGCGCAGCGCGTCCCAGTCCATGCTGCTGGAACCGTCGACCTCGAGATGCCCGCCGCGTTCTTCGCGCAGCAGCGCCAGCGAGTCCTGCGGCAGGATGCCGCGGTCCCACAGCGAGCCGCGGTAGCTGCTGTAGCGGCCACGCTCGGCGGCGAGTTCGGTGCTCGCCCAGTAGGCGTGGTAGCACACGGCCTCCATCGAGCGATCGGCGAATTCCACCGCCTCCACGCTGGCATAGGGAAGGCGCAGTTGGTACAGGCAGTCCTGGAAGCCCATGATCCCGAGGCCGACCGGGCGGTGCTTCAGGTTGCTGTCGCGGGCCTTCTTGACCGCGTAGTAGTTGATGTCGATCACGTTGTCGAGCATGCGCATCGCCGTCGCTACGGTGGCCTTCAGCTTGGCCTGGTCGACCTGGCCGTCCGACAAGTGCTGTGCGAGGTTGACGCTGCCCAGGTTGCACACGGCGATCTCGGTGTCGCTGGTGTTGAGCGTGATCTCGGTGCACAGGTTGGACGAGTGCACCACGCCCACGTGCTGCTGAGGGCTGCGCACGTTGCAGGCGTCCTTGAAGGTGATCCAGGGGTGGCCGGTCTCGAACAGCATCGAGAGCATCTTGCGCCACAGGTCCCGGGCGGGCATGCGCTTGTAGAGCTTGATCTCGCCGCGATCGACCTTGGCTTCGTAGGCCGTGTAGGCCTGCTCGAAGGCACGCCCGAACTTGTCGTGCAGGTCGGGGCAGGTCGACGGGCTGAACAGCGTCCAGTCGCCGCCTTCGACGACGCGGCGCATGAACAGGTCGGGGATCCAGTTGGCGGTGTTCATGTCATGCGTGCGCCGGCGGTCGTCGCCGGTGTTCTTGCGCAGCTCGAGGAACTCCTCCAGGTCCAGGTGCCAGGTCTCGAGATACGAGCAGACCGCGCCCTTGCGCTTGCCCCCCTGGTTGACGGCCACCGCGGTGTCGTTGACGACCTTCAGGAACGGCACCACGCCCTGGCTCTTGCCATTGGTGCCCTTGATGTGCGAGCCCAGGGCGCGCACCCGCGTCCAGTCGTTGCCCAGGCCGCCGGCGAACTTGCTCAGCAGCGCGTTCTCCTTCAGCGCCTCGTAGATGCCGTCGAGGTCGTCGGCCACCGTCGTGAGGTAGCAGCTGCTGAGCTGGCTGCGCCGCGTGCCGCTGTTGAACAAGGTCGGCGTGCTGCTCATGAAGTCGAAGCTGGACAGCACGTTGTAGAACTCGATCGCCCGCGCCTCGCGGTCGATCTCGTTCAGCGCCAGGCCCATCGCCACGCGCATGAAGAAGGCCTGCGGCATCTCGATGCGCGCGTCCTCGATGTGCAGGAAGTAGCGGTCGTACAGCGTCTGCAGGCCGAGGTAGTCGAACTGCAGGTCGCGGCCGGCGTCGAGCGCGGCGCCGAGCTTGGCCAGGTCGTACTGCAGCAGCTTGTCGTCGAGCAGCTCGGCGGCCACGCCCTTCTTGATGAATTGCGGGAAGTAGTCGGCGTAGCGGCCGGCCATCTCGGCCTGGGTCACGTTCTCGCCCAGGATCTCGCGCCGGATCGTGTGCAGCAGCAGCCGCGCGGTGGCGCGGGTGTAGCCGGGCTCCTTCTCGATCATCGTGCGCGAGGCCAGGATCGCGGCCTTGAAGACCTCGTCCAGCGGCACACCGTCGTAGAGGTTGCGCCGCGTCTCGGCGAGGATCGGTTCCGCCTTGACGTCGTCACCGAGTCCGGCGCAGGCCGACTCGACCAGCGCACGCAAGGCGCCCATGTCCAGCGGCACGCGCTGCCCGCCTTCGTCGACGAACACCTCGGGCGCCTTGACCGCCGCCGGCACACCCTGGCGCGCGCGCTCCTGCGCCCTGCGCTCGCGGTACAGCACGTAGGCACGTGCCACCTCGTGGTGGCCGCTGCGCATCAGCGCGAGCTCGACGTGGTCCTGCACGTCCTCGATGTGGAAGGTGCCACCGCCCGGCCGCGAGCGGAGCAACGCGCGGACCACGCCTTCGGTCAGCTTCTCGACCGTCTCGCGCACGCTGGCCGATGCCGCGCCCTGCGTGCCGTGCACGGCGAGGAATGCCTTCATCAACGCCACGGCGATCTTGTTCGGCTCGAAGCTGACGACGGCACCGTTGCGGCGGATGATCTGGTAGCCGGCATAGGCCGTGGTGCCGGCGGGCGGAGCGGCCGGCTTGGCGATGGCGCTGCCACTGGGCAGGCTGGTTTGGGCGGTGGTCGGTACAGATTCCATTCAATCCCCTCTTCTGGTTGGGTTCGTCGGGCTTGGGGGGTGCGGAACCGGCTGCCCGCGGTGCTCGGGCAGCGCCGCTGCCGGCGCCAGGGCGACGGCTGTGGCAGGCGCCACCCGGGGCGATTTCGCTGGCCTGTTCGTTCGCTTTCCCGCCCGCTTCGGTGTCAGACGATTATCACCTGAGGGCACTATATCTGGGGTGCCGACCCCCTACAAGCCACTACCGCTAGTGTCTCGTCAGGGGCTTCCCGAATTGCCGTCCGGGTCCGCGCCGGGCCTGCGGACCGGCATCGACAGGCGTGCGGCCGCGCGGGCCGCAAGCGCCGCGCATCGTCTCGCTGCGGGCCACGCGTGATGCGGTGATTCAGCCGATTCGGGCCCGAGAACCGCGTCGATACAGGGCCCTCCGGCGCTCTCCCGCTTGCCCCATGCCGGTCGCGGTCAGACCGGGTCGATGCGCTCGCCGTCCGGGGCTCCGATCCCGAGCCGCGCCATGCGGTAGCGCATCTGCCGCAGCGACAAGCCCAGGCTGGCGCCGGCCGCGGTGCGGTTGTAGCGGTGGCGCTCCAGCGCGAGCTCGAGGATCTCGCGCTCGACCGCGTCGAGATGGGCCGCGAGGTCGCTGGGCAGCGTGGTCGGCGCCGGCGTGACGGGCGCGGCCCGTGCCTGCGGCGGGCTCGCCTCGATGCCCGCATCGCGCTCGGCCAGCAACTCATCGGGCAGCGCGAGGTCGGCGCGCAGGATCACCTGCGTGCCGGCCAGCGCGAGAGCCCGGTGGAGCAGGTTCTCCAGCTCGCGCACGTTGCCGGGGAAACCGTAGCGCAGCAGATGCTGCAGCGCGTCGGCGTCCAGTGTCGGCACCGGGGCGACACCGGCGTCGTGGGCGATGCGCTGCAGCACGGCAGCGCAGATCGCCGGCAGGTCGTCGATGCGCTCGCGCAGCGGCGGCACGAAGATACGGATGACATTGAGCCGGTAATACAGATCCTGGCGGAAGCGTCCGGCCAGCACCTCGGCGCCCAGGTCCTTGTGGGTGGCGCTGACGATTCGAACGTTGATCGGCGTCTCGGCCACCGCGCCCACCGGGCGCACCGCGCGCTCCTGGATCACGCGCAGCAGCTTGCTCTGCATCGCCAGCGGCAGGTCGCCGATCTCGTCGAGGAACAGCGTGCCGCCCTGCGCGGCCTGGAAGAAGCCCTCGCGGTCCTCGTTGGCCCCGGTGAACGCACCCTTGCGGTAGCCGAAGAACTCGGCCTCGAGCAGCGCCTCGGGAATGGCGCCGCAGTTGACGGCGACGAATGGCATCGCACCGCGCGGCGAGACCTCGTGGATCGCGCGCGCCACCAGTTCCTTGCCGGTGCCAGATTCGCCCTGCACCAGCACCGGCGCCATGCTGCGCGCCACGCGCTCGACCAGCGAGCGCACCTGCTGCATCGCCGCCGAGCGCCCCGCGATGCGGTCGAGGGCCGGATGCACCGCGGCGGCGGTCGCCGGTTCGGCCAGGCGCGCGGGCGCTGGCTGCGCGACGGCGCCGGCGCCCACGGCCACCGTCGCGGCGCTGCTGCCGGGCAGGCGGCCGAGCGCCGAGGCGACCGCGGCGCGAAACTGGCGCAGGTCCACCGGCTTCGTGAGGTAGTCGTAGGCGCCCGCTTTCAGCGCCTCGACGGCATTCTCCGGCGAGCCGTAGGCGGTGATCACGATCGCCTTCTCGCGCCGGCCGGCTTCTTCCATGCGGCGCAGCAGGTCCAGGCCGGTGCCGTCGGGCAGGCGCATGTCGGTGATGACGAGCTGGAACGCGTCCGGCCCGCCCTGCTGCAGCAAGGCCCAGGCCTCGTCGGCCGACCCCGCGCTGTCGACGTCGTAGCCCTCGCGGATCAACGTCAGCTCGTAGAGCGTGCGCAGATCGGGCTCGTCGTCGACGACCAGAAGCCGCGCGCCGCGCGCGGGGCTGGAAGCGGGGCTGCTGGAAGCGCTCAAGGTCGGGTGTCGAGAGGCACGGCGTTGACGGCATCGGCGAGAGCGGTGCGGCGCATGCGCACCACGAACTCGTTGCGCAGCCGCTCGGCTGCCGGGCGCGGACGGTATTCGATGCTCGCGCCGTAGCGTTCGCAGAGTTCGCGGCAAATATACAAGCCCAGGCCCGAACCGCGGCTGCGCGTGCTGAAGAAAGGCTCGAAGAGATGGCGCTCGATTTCGGGCGCGATCGGTGCGCCGTCGCTGAGGACCGCGAGCGTGACCCATTGCTCGTCGCGTGTGCTCAGGTGCAGGAAGATCGCACCCGGCGCCGGGCTGGCGTGGCGCTGCGCGTTGTCCAGCAGGTTGACCAGGACACGGCGCAGGTGCTCGGGGTCGAAGCGCACGCCGACGGGCGAAGGCGGCATTTCGGAGCGCAACCGGCTGTCGGGTGCCAGCGGGATCTGCGCCGTGCGCGCCCAGTCGGCGGCCGCGTCGGCGACCGCCGCGGTGGCATCGATCGGCGCCGCCGGCAGCGCCGTGCCGGGGGCAACCTCCATCACGTCGTCGACCAGGCGCTTCAGGCGCCGCACGTTGTCGGCCACCATCTGGGCCAGGCGACGTTGTGCGGGTGGCAGGTCGTCCTCGAGCAGCAACGCGTTGGCCTGCGAGATGGCGGCCAGCGGATTGCGGATCTCGTGCGCGATGCCGGCCGAGACGCGCCCCATCGCCGCGAGCTTTTCCTGCCGGATGCGCGCCTGCAGCGTGCGCAGGTCTTCGAGCAGCAACACCGCGAACGGCTCGCCGGTGCCGTCATCGGCAGCGCCGTCGCGTGGCTCGTCGGCGCCTCGGCCGAGCGCGCTTGAGCGCATGAAGCGCACGCGCAGCCGCAGCGTGCGCGTATGACCCTCTCCGAACGCGAGCATCACGTCGCGGCCACCATCGGGCCAGTCGCCCTCGGCCATCGCCTGCTCGGCAGCCTGTTGTAGCGCGGCCCAGGCCGGCCGCACCGACAAGGTGAACGGGGCCGGCGGGCCCAGGCCCTGATCGACGAGCAGCGCACGCGCCGCGGGGTTGGCGGCACGGACGCGCAAGCGGCGATCGACCACCAGCACGCCGTCGGCCATCTCCTCGATCACGAGGCGGTTGAGCTGCGCCTGCTGGCGCGCCACCTCCAGGCTGCCGCGCGCGGCGAGTTCCTCGCGCGCCAGGCGACCGGCCAGCTCGCCGGCCAGCAGCGTGATCACGAACAGGCCCATGCCGGCCAGCCCCGACTGCATCATCAGGCCCGCCGCTTCGGGGTTGCCCAGCGCCGCGCGCCAGGCCACCAGCAACAGCATCAGGGCCACCGCAGCCGCCGTGCCCAGGGCCAGCAGGCGCGAGGTGAGCACACCGGCCATCAGCACCGGCAGCACCAGCAGGGCGGCATAGTTGAACGAGCTCCCGACATCGAGCACGTGCAAGAGCGTGAAGGCCAGCAGATCGACGCCGATCGTGGCCAGCCACTGCCGCCGCCGCTGCCGCGCCTGCGACTGCGGCTGTGCCAGCGGCCGGAAGCGCGGCAGCACCCACAGCGTGATCGCCTGCGCCGCGTAAAGCATCGACACCAGGGCCAGCCACTCGGCGCTGTGCGAGCCGAACAGGCTGCCCAGCCCCAGCGCCCCGACCAGCCCGATGCCGATCGCCGCCCGCGCCGCGGCGTAGGTGCGATAGACGCGGGCCAGCGCGCTGTCCTGGGCCTGCACGATGCGGCGCACCTGGCGCAGCAGGAAGCGGCTGTCCGCCGGCACGTCGCCCGAGGCCAGCCACCCGGGGTCGAAGAACGACTCGGCGGCCGTCGATTCGCTGCCGGCGAAGGCGCCGAAGAAGGAGTCGTCGCGGCGGCGGCCGGCAGCGCCGCGGCGATCGGTGCGTCGGCGATCACCGCGGCGGCGATCGGCGTCCCGTGAGTTCATGCGGCGCGGGCGGTGACCAGAGGCCGCGGGCTCAGGCCGGCCGGCGCGGCCCGGCCAGCCGGTGCGCCTCGCTGCAATACGGTCGGCCGGCGGCGTCGGTCAGCGCCTCGGACTGCGGCAGATGCACGCCGCAGTGCACGCAGGCCAGCATCGGCATCGGCTCGCCGCGGGGATCAGCGCGCTTGCCCCGCTTGGGCGGCGCCGGGCTGGACGGGCCGCGGCCGCGCGCGGTCAGCAGCACCGCCGCCACGCCCAGCACCAGCAACAGCAGCAGGAACTTCATCGTCACCTCGGCTGTTCCCGGCTCAGCTCGGCGCACGGCCGAGCACGACCTCGAGCACGAAGCGCGAACCCGCGTAGGCCAACAGCAGCAGCACCGCCCCCGCGTAGAGCCAGCCGGTGGCGCGCCGGCCGCGCCAGCCGCGCTGCCGGCGGCCGATCAGCAAGGCTGCGAAGACAAACCAGGCGAGCACCGAGAACACCGCCTTGTGATCGCCCCACAGCCGCCACTGGGTGGTGGTCATCAGGCCGAGCACGACCGCGCCGCTGAGCACGACGAAGCCGGCCTCGACGAAGCGGAAAGTCAGGCGCTCCAACTGCAACAGCGGCAAGCCCCCGATCTGGCCTTTCGGGCTGCCCGGGCCGCCGGTACGCAGGCGGCGCTCGGCGGCATCGAGCAACAGCGCATGCAGCACTGCCGCACCGAACAACGCGTAGGAGCCGACACCGAGCGCGAAATGCAGCGGCGCCAGGCGCGAGGTGATCGGGCGCATCTCGCCGGGGAAGGCGGCGCAGACCGCGACCACCAAGAGGCCGGCCGCCGCCAGCCACTGGCGCACACCGGGCAGGGGCACGAATCGGCTCTCGATGATGTACACCCCGATGACCAGCCATACCGTCATCGACAGCACCGGCGCAAAGCCGAGCCTCGCACCGGGCTCGCTCTGGCCGACGCCGCCGATGTCGATCACCAGCAGCACGGCCTGCAGCACCCAGGCGCCGAGCAGGGCCGCGGCCGAGAAGCGCCGCAGCGGCGCGACAGGCAGCGCCGCCAGCAGGTACAGCGTCAGGGCCACCGCGACCAGCAGGGTGCCACCGCCGGGCGCGAGCATCGGTGAGGCGGTCGATAGAATCATCACGACAGTGTACTGACCGCGGGCGCCGCAACCGGCCGCTTGCCGACGCGATGGCCTCGACCCTCTCCGACCGCCTGTCCAGGCTGGTCAAAACGATGCGCGGCCAGGCCCGCATCACCGAAAGCAATGTGCAGGACATGCTGCGCGAGGTGCGCATGGCCCTGCTCGAGGCCGACGTCGCGCTGCCCGTGGTGCGCGACTTCATCGCCCGCGTCAAGGACAAGGCCCTGGGTCAGGAGGTGGCCGGCTCGCTCAACCCCGGCCAGGCTCTGGTGGGCATCGTCCACAAGGAACTCGCGGCCACGATGGGCGGTGCCGGGTCCGCGGGGACGACCGCAGCGGTGAGCGAGCTCAACCTGGCGACCCAGCCGCCGGCGGTGATCCTGATGGCCGGCCTGCAGGGCGCCGGCAAGACCACCACCACCGCCAAGCTGGCCAAGTACCTGATCACCAGGCGCAAGAAGAAGGTGCTGACGGTCTCTGCCGACGTCTACAGGCCGGCGGCCATCGAACAGCTCAGGACGGTGACCGCGCAGGCCGGCGCCGAGTGGTTCCCGTCGACGCCGGACCAGACACCGCGCGAGATCGCGCTGGCCGCCCTCGATCACGCGAAGCGCCATTACTTCGACGTGCTGCTGGTGGACACCGCCGGGCGGCTGGGCATCGACGAGGCGATGATGGCCGAGATCCGCGAGCTGCACGCGGTGCTGAATCCGATCGAGACGCTGTTCGTCGTCGATGCGATGCAGGGCCAGGACGCGGTCAACACGGCCAAGGCCTTCAAGGACGCGCTGCCGCTGACCGGCGTCGTGCTGACCAAGCTCGACGGCGATTCGCGCGGCGGTGCGGCGCTGTCGGTGCGACAGGTCACCGGCGCACCGATCAAGTTCGCCGGCATCTCGGAGAAGATCGACGGCCTGGAGGTCTTCGACGCCGAACGCCATGCCGGCCGCGTGCTCGGCATGGGCGACATCGTGGCCCTGGTCGAGGAGGTGCAGAAGGGCGTCGATGTCGAGGCGGCGCAGAAGTTCGCCGACAAGATGAAGTCCGGCGGCGGCTTCGATCTCGACGACTTCCTCGGCCAGATCTCGCAGATGAAGAAGATGGGCGGTCTGGCCGGCCTGATGGACAAGCTGCCCAGCCAGCTCACTGCCAAGGCGGCGGGCGCGGACATGGGCCGCGCCGAGCGCGACGTCAAGCGCATGGAAGGCATCATCTGCTCGATGACGCCACTGGAGCGGCGCAAGCCCGACCTCATCAAGGCCAGCCGCAAGCGCCGCATCGCGGCCGGCGCCGGCGTGCAGGTGCAGGAGGTCAACCGGCTGCTCAACCAGTTCGAGCAGATGCAGGGAATGATGAAGAAGATGAAGGGCGGCGGCCTGATGAAGATGATGAAGCGCATGGGCGGCATGCCCCGGTAGGTGCCGGGCGGCGCCGTCGACCGGCAATAGTTCACGGCTGGCCCGGCGGGTGTTCGCGACGGATACGGCCGGATACGTGTTTTGTGCGGCCCGCGCTTGATCGCCGCTGCCGACGCGCCGATGGTCCTTGCTGAAGCCTTCGTCACGCCAGCCGCCACCATGGATTTCTTCTCGCCGACCGCTGCGTTCGCCCTGCCGGCCGCCGGCCTGCTGCTGCTCACCTGGCTCGGGATGCGTCTGCGCCAGCGCCAGCATCAGCGCCGCGGCGCGGCGCGCGAGGCGCTGGATACGGTGGCGTCGTGGCCGCCCGAAGCCGCACGCGTGCTGACCATCGACGAACGCCAGGCCTACGATCTGCTGCGCCGCGCGATGCCGGGCTTTCTGGTGCTGGCGCAAGTGCCGCTGTCGCGCTTCATCCGCGTCCCGGCGCGGCATTCCTACACCGACTGGCTGCAGCGCGTGGGCTCGCTCAGCGCCGACCTGCTGCTGTGCGACTCCGGCTCGCGCGTGCTCGCCGTGATCGACATCCGCGCGGTCGAGGAAAGCGCGCGCGGCCGCCGCCGCCACGAGCGGATGGCACGCGTGCTCGGGTCCGCGGGCGTCCGCGTGCACACCTGGCGCGAGGGCAACCTGCCCGCGGTGGCCGAGGTGCGCCATGCCCTGACGCCGCTGGTCGGGCCTGTCAGTGCCAGCGCCAAGTCGAACTCGTCTGGCGCCATGCCCTTGATTCCGGTGCCCGAGATGGCCGAGATCCTGGCCGAAGGCGACCGCGCCGCGCTCGAGGCGGCATGGGACCCGGCGATGGAGCCCGTGCCCTCGGCGTTCTTCGAGGACCTCGAGCCCGCCGGGCCGGGCCGCTGAAGCCGCTCATTCCAGCAGCGCCTGCGCGAACTCGCGCGCGCTGAAGGTCTGCAGGTCTTCCAGCCGCTCGCCGATGCCGATGAAGTAGACCGGCACCACGCGGCCCTGTTCGGCGCCCCAGCGCGCGATCGCCGCCAGCACGCCGCCCTTGGCGGTGCCATCGAGCTTGGTCACGATCAAACCGGTCAGGCCGAGCGCGGCGTCGAAGGCCTTGACTTGCGCCAGCGCGTTCTGCCCGGTGTTGCCGTCGACCACCAGCAGCACCTCGTGCGGCGCACCGGCCTGCGCCTTGCCGATCACGCGCTGGATCTTCCTGAGCTCTTCCATCAGGTGCGCCTGCGTCGGCAGGCGGCCGGCGGTGTCGGCGATGACGACGTCGCAGCCGCGGGCACGGCCGGCGCTCACGGCGTCGAAGGTCACCGCGGCCGGATCGCCGCCTTCCTGGCTGATGATCTCGACGCGATTGCGGTCGGCCCAGGCCGCGAGCTGCTCGCGCGCGGCGGCGCGGAACGTGTCGGCGGCCGCCAGCAGCACCTTGCAGTCGGCCGCCGCCAGACGGCGCGTGAGCTTGCCGATGCTGGTGGTCTTGCCGGCGCCGTTGACGCCGGTGACCATGATCACCGTCGGGCTGGCGCTGCCGATCACCAGCGGCCGCTCCAGCGGCGCGAGCAGGTCGGCGATGGCGTCGGCCAGCAAGGCCTTCACCGCCGCCGGTTCGGTCGTCTTGCTGTCCCTGACGCGACGCTTCAGGTCGGCGAGCAGGAACTGCGTAGCCGCCACGCCGGTGTCGGCCATCAGCAGCGCCGATTCGAGCTCTTCGTAGAGCGCGTCGTCGATGCGCGCGCCGGTGAAGACTTGCGCAATCCCGGCGCCGGTCTTGCGCAGGCCCTGGGCCAGACGGTTGAACCAGCCGGCACGGTCTTCTTCGGGCACGGCTGCCGGCACGGCCGCTTCGGCGGCCACCGCGGAAGCCGCCGCCGGGCGCACGGCTGCCTCGCCGGGCACAGCGGCAGCTGGCACCGCAGCTGCCGGCGGCGCCTTCTTCTTGAAAAAGCTGAACATCTTCGGGAGCGCGTGCCGGGCCGGGCCAGCCAGGGTCGGGCTGGCTATAATTTCCGGCTCAGGCGCTTTAGCTCAGTTGGTTAGAGCGACGGAATCATAATCCGCAGGTCCGGGGTTCGAGTCCCTGAAGCGCCACCAGATCCCGATCGAAGCCTCGCCAGTCCAGGACTGGCGAGGCTTCCTTGTTTCCGCGCGACATCCGCCGAGGGTCTGCGCGCGAAGCCGGCGCCGCGCCGGTGGCCGCCCGACAGGGTCGGGCGGCGAAGCGACCGATGATCGATGCGCGCTCGACATCCGGGCATGCCCGCACTAGGGACAACGAGCATGCGAATTTTCCGGAACTTGACTCGCATCAAGAGTTTCGCCCCGCGAGCCTCGGACATTGGACTCCGCTTCAAGGCCGCCGCGTTCAAAGGCGCGGACGGCCGGACGCGCGATCCCGCGTCGCGGTGAATCATCGAGTTCCACAAGACCCCACAAAGAGACAAGGACCAGCGCGCCATGACCCAGCAAACCTCCGCCATCCCGACGCCGCCCGGGATCGGCTCCGCCAGCGGCGTCGTCGACCATCCGGGGCGCCGATGGGCCCAGCTCGTGATGGGCATCGTCTGCATGGCGATGATCGCCAACCTGCAATACGGCTGGACGCTGTTCGTCAATCCGATGGACGCGAAGTACCACTGGGGGCGGGCCGCGATCCAGCTCTCGTTCTCGATCTTCGTTCTCGTCGAGACCTGGCTGGTCCCGGTCGAAGGATGGCTGGTCGACAGGTTCGGTCCGCGGCCGGTGATCGCCGCCGGTGCCGTGCTTGCGGGCCTGGGTTGGGTGATCAACTCCTACGCCTCCTCGCTGCCCGAGCTGTATGCGGGGGCGGTGATCTGCGGCGTCGGTGCCGGATGCGTCTATGGCACCTGCGTGGGCAACGCGTTGAAGTGGTTTCCGGACAAGCGCGGCCTGGCGGCCGGGCTGACCGCCGCCGGGTTCGGCGCCGGGGCGGCGCTGACCGTGATCCCGATCGCCAGCATGATCCACTCTTCCGGCTACGAGCAGACCTTTCTCTTCTTCGGCATCCTCCAGGGCATCATCATCCTGGTGATTGCGATGTTCATGGTCAGGCCGGTGCCGCCGCAGGGCGTGACCGCGGCACCGCGGGTGGTCACGACCAAGGTCGACTACACCGTGTCGCAGATGGTTCGCACGCCGGTGTTCTGGCTCACCTACGCCCTGTTCGTCGCCGTCGCCGCCGGCGGCCTGATGGCCACGGCGCAGCTCGGGCCGATTGCCAAGGACTACGGCCTGGCCAAGCTGCCGATCAGCCTCTTCGGCATGGCGGCGCTGCCGCTGCTGACCTTGACCCTGGTCATCGACAACCTGGCCAACGGCTTCACGCGCCCGCTGTGCGGCTTCATTTCCGACCGCATCGGCCGCGAGAACACGATGCTCATCGTCTTCGTCGGCGAGGGCCTGGCCTTGCTGGGACTGATGCAGTTCGGCCACGACCCCTATGCCTTCATGACCTTCGCCGCACTGGTGTTCCTGTGCTGGGGCGAGATCTTCTCGATCTTCCCCGCCATCTGCGCCGACACGTTCGGCATCAAGAACGCCGCCGCCAATGCGGGCACGCTCTACACCGCCAAGGGCACGGCTTCCCTGCTGGTACCGCTGGCGTCGGTGCTCTCGGCCGGCGGCAACTGGAATCGCGTCTTCATCGCCGCGGCTGCCATCTGCATCGTTGCGGGAATCGCGGCCAAGGTCGTCCTGGCGCCGATGCGCCGCCGGGCCATCGACGAGGCCAACGCGCGCAACTCGCCCACAGCCTGAATCGCCACGATGCGCACGTCCTGACCTCCGTTCCCGAACGAGGTCAGTGACGCCGGGGCTCGGTCCGGACCGCCGACGCGATCCGGCTCAGATCTTCCCGCTGTGCATCAGGCGGCTCAGGGTCTCGGCGGAAAGGTTCAGGTACGAAGCCAGCTCCTTCTGCGGGATGCGATCGACCAGCTCCGGGTGCTTGCGCAGAAAGCGTTGCATGCGCCCGGGCGCGTCCAGCAGGTGCAGCGTGATCGTGTGCGCCATGATCTCGCTCATGCCGCGCATGACGGAGAACTCGAAGGCCGCCTTGGCCGCGGGGCGTTGATCCAGGAAGGCCACCCATTCCGGCAGCGGCAGGCGCGCCACGCGCGCCTTGGTGACGCAGACGATGCCGTACGGCGTGGGCGTGCCCAGGCGCCAGGCGGCGTAGCTGGTCTCCATGTCGCGCTCGTCGGCGAAGCGCAGGATCATCTCCTTGCCTTCCTTGTTGGCGACCACGCGCTTGAGGATGCCGTCGAGGATGAAGTACTGCTCCATCTCGCGCACGCCCTGCATCAGCAGGAACTCGCCCTTGCGGCCGTCGACGATCACCAGGTGTCTTTCGAGCTCGGCGCGGTCGTCTGCGTCCAGATCCTGAAGAACGACGTTCTGCTGCAGCTGCAGGCGGATCACGTTCTTCTCGGGATGATTCGCGAGCATCGTCATGAGGCAGGGACGCTGATTTTCTGAAATCTTGACTGCGGTCATCGGCGCAGGCCGGAGGCGACCATCATAGTCCCGGCCCGCACCCCCGATGCGCATCGGCGAGCGGCGCGCCCTTGATCGAAGGCAAGACAGCGAGACATCCCAAAATGACGAACGACACGCAATCAAGTGAACTGACCGACGGGTTTCATCTGGTGATCGATGCGCTGAAGCTCAACGGCATCAACACCATCTTCGGCCTGCCCGGCATCCCCATCACCGACCTCACGCGCATGGCGCAGGCCGAAGGCATGCGGGTCATTTCCTTCCGCCACGAGCAGCACGCAGGCAATGCGGCAGCGGCCGCCGGCTACCTGACCCAGAAGCCCGGCATCTGCCTGACGGTGTCGGCACCGGGCTTCCTCAACGGCCTGACCGCGCTGGCCAACGCCACGGTGAACTGCTTCCCGATGATCCTGATCAGCGGTTCGAGCGAGCGCGAGATCGTCGACCTGCAGCAAGGCGATTACGAGGAGATGGACCAGCTCGCCATCGCCAAGCCCCTTTGCAAGGCCGCCTACCGGGTGCTCCATGCCGAAGACATCGGCGTCGGCGTCGCGCGCGCCATCCGGGCCGCGCTGTCCGGCCGGCCGGGCGGTGTGTACCTCGATCTTCCGGCCAAGCTGTTCGCGCAGACGATGGACGCCGCGGCGGGCAAGAACTCGCTGATCAAGGTCGTCGATCCGGCTCCGCGCCAGATCCCGGCGCCGGACTCCGTTCAGCGCGCGCTGGCCCTGCTCAAGGGCGCCAAGCGGCCGCTCATCGTGCTCGGCAAAGGTGCGTCGTACGCCCAGGCCGATGCCGACATCCGCGCGCTGGTGGAGAAGACCGGCATCCCCTACCTGCCGATGTCGATGGCCAAGGGCCTGCTGCCCGACACCCACGAGCAATCGGCGTCGGCCGCGCGCTCGTACGTGCTGGCCGAGGCCGACGTGGTCATGCTCGTCGGCGCGCGCCTGAACTGGCTGCTCTCGCACGGCAAGGGCAAGACCTGGGGCGCCCCGAAGGCCAAGCAGTTCATACAGATCGACATCGCGCCGACCGAGATCGACAGCAACGTGCCCATCGCGGCACCGTTGATCGGCGACATCGGCTCCTGCGTGGCGGCGCTGCTGGCCGGCATCGGATCGAACTGGGCCAAGCCGCCTGCCGACTGGCTGGGGGCGATCGCCGAGCGCAAGGACAAGAACCTGTCGAAGATGGCGGAGACGCTGGCCAAGAACCCGTCGCCGATGAACTTCCACAGTGCGCTGGGTGCAGTCCGCGAGGTGATCAGGGCCCACCCGGACGCCATGCTCGTCAACGAAGGTGCCAACACGCTGGACTTCACCCGAAGCATCGTCGACATGTACGAGCCGCGCAGGCGTCTGGACGTCGGCACCTGGGGCATCATGGGCATCGGGATGGGCTTCGCCGTTGCCGCCGCCGTGACCACCGGCAAGCCGGTCATCGCCATCGAGGGCGACAGCGCCTTCGGCTTCAGCGGCATGGAAGTCGAGACGATCTGCCGCTACAACCTGCCGGTCTGCGTGGTCGTCTTCAACAACAACGGCGTCTATCGCGGCACCGACGTCAACGCGTCGGGCGGCGCCGACGTGGCGCCCACGGTGTTCGTCAAGGGCGCCCGCTACGACAAGATGATGGAGGCATTCGGGGGTGTCGGCGTGCATGCGACGACGCCAGCCGAGTTGACGGCGGCCTTGAACGAGGCCCTCGCGTCCGGCAAGCCGACCCTGATCAACGCCGTCATCGACGAAACCGCCGGCACCGAGAGTGGTCGCATCACGATGCTCAACCCGCAGGCTGCGGCGAAAAAGAAGTAATTGCCTGGCAAACCGAAGAGAAATCAAATGACCAAAGCACTTGACGGCGTCCGCATTCTCGACTTCACCCACGTGCAGTCCGGCCCGACCTGCACGCAGCTGCTGGCCTGGTTCGGCGCCGACGTGATCAAGGTCGAGAAGGCCGGCGAGGGCGATGCCACGCGTGGCCAGCTGCGCGACATCCCCGGCGTCGACAGCCTGTACTTCACGATGCTCAACCACAACAAGCGCTCGATCACCGTCAACACCAAGGACCCCAAGGGCAAGGAAGTGCTCGACCGCCTGATCAAGACCTGCGACGTGCTGGTCGAGAACTTCGCGCCGGGCGCGCTGGACCGCATGGGCATCACCTGGGATCACATCCAGGAGCTCAACCCGCGCATGATCGTTGCGTCGGTCAAGGGCTTCGGGCCGGGCAAGTACGAGGACTGCAAGGTCTACGAGAACGTCGCGCAGTGCGCCGGCGGCGCGGCGTCGACCACCGGCTTCGACGACGGCCCGCCGCTGGTCACCGGGGCGCAGATCGGCGACTCCGGCACCGGGCTGCACCTGGCGCTGGGGATCGTCGCTGCGCTGTACCAGCGCAACACCACCGGCCGCGGCCAGAAGGTGCTCGCGCCGATGCAGGACTCGGTGCTCAACCTGTGCCGCGTCAAGCTGCGCGACCAGCAGCGGCTGGCGCGCACCGGCACGCTGACCGAGTACCCGCAGTACCCCGACACCGAGTTCGGCGACGCGGTGCCGCGCGCCGGCAACGCGTCGGGCGGTGGCCAGCCGGGCTGGATCCTGAAGTGCAAGGGCTGGGAGACCGACCCGAACGCCTATATCTACTTCATCACCCAGGCGGCGGTGTGGCCGGCGGTGTGCAAGGTGATCGGCCAGGAGGACTGGATCACCGACAAGGCCTATGCGACGCCGGCGGCGCGCCTGACCCACCTCAAGCCGATCTTCGCGCGCATCGAGCAGTGGACGATGACCAAGACAAAGTTCGAGGCGATGGACATCTTGAACAAGTACGACATCCCGTGCGGGCCGATCCTGTCGATGAAGGAGATCGCCGAGGAGCCCGGGCTGCGCGCGACCGGCACCGTCGTCGAGGTCGATCATCCGACGCGCGGCAAATACCTCACGGTGGGCAACCCGATCAAGATGTCGGACAGCCCGACCGAGGTCAAACGATCGCCGCTGCTGGGTGAACACACCGAGGAAGTGCTGGGTCAGCTCGGTTACGGCGCGCAGGAGATCGCAGCACTGCGCGAAGCCAAGGTGATCTGACGCGATGGCGCGTTTCGAGCGCACCGGCCAGCGCGCCTGCCACCCCCAAGACCCGATGAGGACAAGATGAACAAAGACAAAGCCAAGGTTCGACAGATTCTCGACGCCGTCCGTGCCGCCGGACGTGATTCGCTGACCGCCCCCGAGGGCAAGCTGGTATGCGACGCCTACGGCATTGCCGTGCCGCAGGAAGCGGTGGCCAGCAGCGCCGCCCAGGCCGGCCAGCTCGCCGCCAGCATGGGGTTCCCGGTGGTGATGAAGATCGTCTCGCCCGACATCCTGCACAAGACCGAAGCCGGCGGCGTGATCGTCGGCGTGATGGACGCCAAGGCGGCCGTCGACGCCTACGAGACCATCCTGGCCAACGCCCGCAAGTACAAGGCAGACGCGCAGATCGTCGGCGTGCAGGTGCAGCAGATGCTCAAGGGCGGGCAGGAAGTGATCGTCGGCGCGGTGACCGACGGCAGCTTCGGCAAGCTGGTCGCGTTCGGCCTCGGCGGCGTGCTGGTCGAGGTGCTCAAGGACATCACCTTCCGCCTCGCGCCGGCGACCCGCGACGACGCGTTGTCGATGCTCGACGGCATCCAGGCCGCCGAGATGCTCAAGGGCGTGCGCGGTGGCGATGCGGTCGACCGCGAAGCACTGGCCCGCCTGATCGTCGGCGTCAGCGAGCTGGTGAGCGATTTCCCCGAGATCGCCGAGATGGACCTGAACCCGGTCTTCGCCACCAAGGACAGCGCCATCGCCGCCGACGTCCGGATCGTCGTCGACTTCGACGCCAAGCCGGCACGCCACCGGCCCGCCGAAGCCGATGTCGTCGCTTCGATGAACCGCATCATGATGCCCAGGTCGGTGGCGGTGATCGGCGCGTCGGACGAGGCCGGCAAGATCGGCAACTCGGTGATGAAGAACCTGATCAACGGCGGCTACAAGGGTCAGATCATCCCGATCCACCCGAAGTCGCCCGAGATCATGGGCTACAAGGCCTACAAGAGCGTGAAGGATGTTCCGGGCGAGATCGACACCGCGGTGTTCGCGATCCCGGCCAGGCTCGTCGCCGGTGCGCTGACCGAATGCGGCCAGAAGGGCATCGCCGGTGCGGTGCTCATTCCGTCGGGCTTCGCCGAGACCGGCGAGCACGCGATGCAGGAAGAGCTGGTCGAGATCGGGCGCAAGTACAACATCCGGCTGATGGGGCCCAACATCTACGGCTTCTACTACACGCCGGCCAACCTCTGCGCCACCTTCTGCACCGCCTACGACGTCAAGGGCTCGGCGGCGCTGTCGTCGCAGTCCGGCGGCATCGGCATGGCCATCATCGGCTTCAGCCGTTCGGCCAAGATGGGTGTCTCCGCGATCGTCGGCCTGGGCAACAAGTCCGACATCGACGAGGACGATCTGCTGCTGTTCTTCGAGCAGGATCCGAACACCAAGGTCATCGCGCAGCACTGCGAGGATTTGAAGGACGGTCGAGCCTTCGCCGAGGTCGCCAAGCGTGTGTCGAAGAAGAAGCCGGTGATCATGCTCAAGGCCGGCCGCACGGCAGCCGGCGCCAAGGCGGCGAGTTCGCACACCGGTGCGCTGGCCGGTAACGACAAGATCTACGAGGACGTGCTGCGCCAGTCGGGCGTGATCCGCGCGCGCTCGCTGCGCGACCTGCTGGACTTCGCCCGCGGGGTGCCGATCCTGCCCACGCCCAAGGGCGAGAACGTGGTCATCATCACCGGTGCGGGCGGCTCGGGCGTGCTGCTGTCGGACGCCTGCGTCGACAACAAGCTCACGCTGATGCCGATGCCGGCAGATCTCGACGCCGCATTCCGCAAGTTCATCCCGCCCTTCGGTGCCGCGGGCAACCCGGTGGACATCACCGGCGGCGAGCCGCCGCAGACCTACAAGAACACGGTGCTGCTGGGCCTGTCCGATCCGCGCATCCACGCGCTGATCCTCGGCTACTGGCACACCATCGTCACGCCGCCGATGGTGTTCGCCAGGATCATGGTCGAGGCGCGCGACGAGATGCTCGCCAAGGGCATCGAGAAGCCGATGGTCGCATCGCTGGCCGGCGACGTGCAGGTCGAGGAGGCGGCGCAATATCTGTACGAGCACGGCATCCCGGCCTATGCGTATTCGACCGAGATTCCGGTGGCGGTCCTGGGTGCGAAGTACCAGTGGGCGCGCGGCGCCGGATTGCTGTAACACTCACGGCTTGACCGGTCGACTTTGCGTGGTGCCGGCACCGCTGCGGTGCCGGCACGGGTTCGACCCGGCACGACATCGCACGCAGGGTTCCAGGGACCGAGCATGAACCACAAAGTCATCCCGATCGCGACGCCGGCCCCCAGCCGCCAACGCAAGCGCGAAGCGCCCAAGGGCCGCCGCGTCGACCCCGACGCGCTCGCGACGGTTCGCGAACTGCTCGGCGAGACGCCGCGCCGGCGCGATCTGCTGATCGAACATCTGCACCGGATCCAGGATCGCTTCGGCCATCTCTCGGCGGCCCACCTCGCGGCGCTGGCGCAGGAGATGCGCCTGGCGCAGACCGAGGTCTTCGAGGTCGCATCGTTCTATCACCACTTCGACATCGTCAAGGAAGGCCAGGCGGTGCCGGCGGCGTTGACGGTGCGCGTCTGCGACGGTCTGTCCTGCGAGATGGCCGGTGCCGCCGACCTGCTCGCGCGGCTGCCCGCGCTGCTCGGCCGCGAAGTGCGCGTGATCGCGGCGCCCTGTGTCGGTCGTTGCGAGCAGGCCCCGGCCGTCGTGGTCGGCCAGAACCCGATCGCGCCAGCGAGCGTGCAAAGCGTCGCCGCAGCGGCCGGCGCCGGCGCAACGCGGCACCCGGCGCAGCAGGCGGACTGCATCGACTACGAGGCCTACCGTGCCGGCGGCGGCTACCGGATGCTGCAGCAATGCCAGGACGGCGAGCGCGACGTCGAAGCCACCATCCGCACGCTGGAGGATTCCGGCCTGCGCGGCCTGGGCGGCGCTGGCTTCCCGGCCGGGCGCAAATGGCGCATCGTGCGCGCCGAGCCCGCGCCGCGGCTGATGGCCGTCAACATCGACGAAGGCGAGCCCGGCACCTTCAAGGACCGCGTGCTGCTCGAGCGCGACCCGCACCGCTTCCTGGAAGGCATGCTGATCGCCGCCTGGGCGGTGGGCGTCGGGCAGATCTACATCTATCTGCGCGACGAGTACCACGGCTGCCGCGAGATGCTGGCCTTCGAGATCGAGACGCTGCAGCGGCAGTGGCCCTTCGGCGACCTGCCGCAGATCCACCTGCGCCGCGGCGCCGGCGCCTACATCTGCGGCGAAGAGTCGGCGATGATCGAATCGATCGAAGGCAAGCGCGGCATGCCGCGGCTGCGCCCGCCGTACGTTGCCCAGGTGGGCCTGTTCGGGCGCCCGACGCTGGAGCACAACTTCGAAACCCTGTACTGGGTGCGCGAGCTGCTCGAGAAGGGTGGCGACTGGTTCACCGCGCACGGCCGCCATGGCCGCAAGGGACTGCGTTCGTTTTCGGTGTCGGGCCGGGTGAAGAGTCCCGGCGTCAAGCTCGCCCCGGCCGGGATCACGATCCAGGAGCTGATCGACGAGTACTGCGGCGGCATGGCCGACGGCCACCGCTTCTATGCCTACCTGCCCGGCGGCGCGTCGGGCGGCATCCTGCCGGCATCGATGAACGACATCCCGCTGGACTTCGACACCCTGCAGCCCTACGGCTGCTTCATCGGTTCGGCGGCCGTCATCGTGCTGTCCGACCATGACACGGCGGTCGGCGCGGCGCGCAACATGATGCGCTTCTTCCAGCACGAGTCCTGCGGTCAGTGCACGCCGTGCCGCAACGGCACCGCCAAGGCCTCGGCGCTGATCGCCCAGCCCCGCTGGGACCTGCCGCTGCTGGCCGACCTGTCGGCCGTGATGCGCGACGCATCGATCTGCGGCCTGGGCCAGGCAGCGCCTAACCCGATCGATTGCGTGGTGAAGTACTTCGCGCACGAGTTGGCTTGACCCCGAGGACCCGGCCATGAACGCGACCACACACGAACAGCCGCTGCGTCCGGAGGCAGCGATCATCGAGTTCGAACTCAACGGCCGCACCGTATCGGGCCGCGCGGGTCAGACGCTGATCGAGATCGCCGCGCATGCCGGCGTCGACATTCCTCACCTCTGCCACAAGGACGGGCTCGAGCCCGCCGGCAACTGCCGCGCATGCATGGTCGAGATCGCCGGCGAGCGGGTGCTGGCGCCGTCATGCTGCCGCATGCCCAGCGCCGGCATGAAAGTCAGCACCGACAGCGAGCGGGCGCTGAAGGCGCAGAAGCTGGTGCTGGAGCTGCTGCTGTCGGACATGCCCGAGGCGGCGCACACGCGCCACAACGAGCTCGACCTGTGGGCCGGCCGGCTCGGCGTCGGCAAGCCGCGCTTCGCGCCCCGCGAGCCGGTGGCCTGCGACCTCTCGCACCCGGCCATCGCGGTCAACCTCGACGCCTGCATCCAGTGCACGCGCTGCCTGCGCGCCTGCCGCGACGAGCAGGTCAACGACGTCATCGGCCTGGCCTTCCGTGGCGAGCAGGCCAAGATCGTTTTCGACATGGACGACGCGATGGGCGCGTCCACCTGCGTGGCCTGCGGCGAATGCGTGCAGGCCTGCCCCACCGGCGCGCTGATGCCGGCGCGCGAGGTCGCGCTCGCGGTGCCCGACAGGCAGGTGGCGTCGGTGTGCCCGTACTGCGGCGTCGGCTGCCAGCTCACCTACCATGTCAAGGACGACAAGATCCTCTTTGTCGAAGGACGCGACGGCCCTGCCAACCACGGCCGGCTTTGCGTCAAGGGCCGCTACGGCTTCGACTACGCCCACCACCCGCAGCGCCTGACCCGGCCGCTGATCCGCCGCGCCGGCATGCCCAAGCGCGGCGACTTCGTGATGGACCCCGACCGTGTGCTGGAGGTCTTCCGCGAGGCGAGCTGGGACGAAGCGCTGGACCTGGCCGGCGGCAAGCTGGCGCAGCTGCGCGATCGCCACGGCAGCCGCGCGCTGGCCGGCTTCGGGTCGGCCAAGGGCAGCAACGAAGAGGCCTATCTGTTCCAGAAGCTGGTGCGCACGGGCTTCGGCAGCAACAACGTCGACCATTGCACGCGGCTGTGCCATGCCTCTTCGGTCGTCGCGTTGCTGGAAGGCATAGGCTCGGGCGCGGTGTCGAACCCGGCGATGGACGTGATGAGCGCCGACGTGGTGCTGCTCATCGGCGCCAACCCGACCGTGAACCACCCGGTGGCCGCGACCTGGATCAAGAACGCGGTGAACAAGGGCACCAAGCTGATCGTTTGCGATCCGCGGCGCTCGGACCTGGCACGCCTCGCCCACCGCTTCCTGCAGTTCAACGCCGACACCGACGTCGCGCTGCTCAACGCGATGATGAACGTCATCGTCGCCGAAGGCCTGGTCAACGCCGACTTCATCGCCGAGCGCACGATCGGCTTCGAGGAGCTGCGCCGCAACGTCGCCGGCTATTCGCCCGAAGCGATGGCGCCGATCTGCGGCATCGCCGCCGACACGATCCGCGAGGTGGCCAGGCTGTTCGCGACCTCGAAGGCGTCGATGATCCTGTGGGGCATGGGCGTCTCCCAGCATGTGCACGGCACCGACAATGCGCGCTGCCTGATCGCCTTGTCGCTGATGACCGGGCAGATCGGGCGCCCCGGCACCGGGCTGCATCCGCTGCGCGGCCAGAACAACGTCCAGGGCGCCTCCGACGCGGGGCTGATCCCGATGATGCTGCCGGATTACCAGCATGTCTCGCAGGCGGCCGTGCGCGAGCGCTTCGAAAAGGCCTGGCGGCTCGCGCCCGGCACGCTCGACGCGCAGCCGGGGCTGACCGTGGTCGAGGTCATGCACGCGATCAAGCGCGGCGAGGTCCGCGGCATGTACGTGCAGGGCGAGAACCCGGCCATGTCCGACCCCGACGCCAACCACGCCCGCGAGGCGCTGGCCGCGCTCGACCACCTGGTCGTGCAGGACATCTTCCTGACCGAGACCGCCTACCTCGCCGACGTGATCCTGCCGGCCGGCGCGTTTCCGGAGAAGACCGGCAGCTTCACCAACACCGATCGGGTGGTGCAACTGGGCCGCCAGGCGATCGATCCGCCAGGCGATGCGCGGCAGGACCTGTGGATCATCCAGGAGATCGCCAGGCGGCTGGGCCTGGACTGGCGGTACGGCCACGTCGGCGAGGTGTTCGACGAAATGCGCCACACGATGCCCAGCATCGCCGGCATCACCTGGCAGCGGCTGGAGCGCGAACACGCGGTGACCTACCCCTGCATGCACGAAGGCGACCCTGGCGATGCCGTCGTGTTCACCGAGACCTTCCCGCGCGAAGGTGGCAAGGCGCGCTTCGTGCCGGCCGACATCGTGCCGGCGGCCGAACGGCCGGACGCGGACTACCCGATGGTGCTGATCACCGGCCGCCAGCTGGAACATTGGCACACCGGCAGCATGACGCGGCGCGCGACCGTGCTGGACGCACTGGAGCCCGACCCGACGGTGCTGATCCATCCGCTGGACCTGCTGCAGATCGGGTGCCGGCCGGGCGAGGTGGTGACCATCGCCTCGCGCCGCGGCACGGTGTCGCTGTACGCGCGCGCCGACGACGGCACCCCGCGCGGTGCGGTCTTCGTGCCCTTTTGCTACTACGAGGCGGCGATCAACAAGCTCACCCACGCCGCGCTCGATCCGGCAGCGAAGATCCCGGAGTTCAAGTACTGCGCGGTCCGCGTTCAGGCCGGAGGCGAGGCACCTGAACAGGGCAGCTACGGCGGGGGGCAGGCGCTCGAGCAGGCGCTCCCGTAGCCGCCGATCGGCGCGCAGATGACCTGGAGGACCGCGTCGCGAGGGCGGCCGCGATCGAGCTCAGCGCGCGGCGCGCGCAGGCATCCGTTGCTGGCCGGAGCGCGACTGCCACGCGGCGCGCGCGGCGCGGGCGAGGATCACGATGGGCATCGCCGCGATCAACCGGTCCATGAACTGGGCGTTGGGAGTAGCGGCGGCAGACTTGTTGGATCGGTTGTTGGCAAATGACTGGTTCATGACAGTTCCGGGCTGATCGACTGCGGCGAATCATAGGGTTTATACCTATACAGCGCAAGCCAGAAGCCCCATTCCCGTCCCCGGAACCTGCCGGCCCGAGCCGCTGTCGGACGCCGCCGGGAGCGCACACGCGTGCGCACCACAGTGAGCCGGTGCTCGTCGACGGCGCCGCGACGTCGCTGCCGTCACGCGACATTTCGCCTTTGTCACGAAACCTTCACGGCCGCTGCCTACAGTGCTGGTTTGCTCAAGCGCAGCGGCGTGACAGACGCAATTCAACCCTCTTTGACCCACCCTACGGAGCCCCCACCCCATGCAACTGCTCAAACTGCCCCGGACATCGTTGAGGCTCGCCGGCATCGGCGCCGCGGCCTGCTTGCTTTCAGCCGGCGCGCTCGCCGCCGACATCACAGGCGCCGGCTCCACTTTCATCTTCCCTGTCCTGTCCAAGTGGTCGGCCAGCTACAACGCCAAGACCGGCAGCAAGGTGAATTACCAATCGATCGGCTCCGGCGGCGGCATCGCCCAGATCAAGGCCGGCACGGTCACCTTCGGTGCCACCGACATGCCGCTGAAGCCCGCGGACCTGGCCGCCGCCGGCCTGGCGCAGTTCCCCGCCATCATCGGCGGCGTCGTGCCGGTGGCCAACGTGGCCGGCCTGAAGCCCGGTGAAATGAAGCTCACCGGTGCGGTCCTGGCCGACATCTACCTCGGCAAGATCATCAAGTGGGACGACCCGGCGATCACGGCGCTGAACAATGGCCTCAAGCTGCCTGATCAGAAGATCACCGTCGTGCACCGCTCGGACGGCTCGGGTACCACCTTCAACTTCGCCAACTACCTGGGCAAAGTCAGCCCCGAGTGGAAGACCAAGGTCGGCGAGGGCACCTCGGTCAACTGGCCGACCGGCGTGGGCGGCAAGGGCAACGAGGGCGTCGCCGCCTACGTGAACCAGATCAAGGGCTCGATCGGCTATGTCGAGCTGGCCTACGCGCTGCAGAACAAGATGGCCTTCATGAAGATGAAGAACCAGGCCGGCGAATACGTCGAGCCGTCGCTCGCCTCGTTCCAGGCCGCGGCCGACAGCGCGAAGTGGTCCGAGCCCGACTTCTACGAAGTCATCACCGATGCGCCGGGCAAGGCGTCGTGGCCGATCGCCGCATCCACCTGGGTGCTGATGTACAAGCAGCCCAAGGTGGCCGCGGACAGCAAGGAGACGCTGGCATTCTTCAAGTACACCCTCGAACACGGCCAGGCCGAGGCGAAGGGCCTAGACTACGTGGCGCTGCCGGCGTCGTTGGCGAAGAAGATCGAGGCGTACTGGGCGGCGAACATCAAGTAGCCGGACCGCCGGCGTCCCTCGCCGTCGTGGCGCGGTCTGCCCGGCGGCCAAGATCATGAGGGACGCCGTGATGCTCGAAACCACCGCGGGCGCCGCGCGGGTGGAGGACAAGGCCGCGCAGGACCGCGACCATCGCCAGCAGCGACTGGACGATCTGTTCCGGCGCGCGGTCATGGGCTGCGCGCTGTTCGTCTTCATCTCCTTGCTCGGCGCCGCCCTGTCGATGCTGTGGGGCGGCAAGGAGGCGTTCCAGACCTTCGGCCCGAGCTTCGTCTGGTCCACCGACTGGGACGCGGTAAACCACAAGTTCGGGGCCCTGGTGCCGATCTACGGCACGCTCGTGACGGCGCTGATCGCGATGATCATCGCGGTGCCGATCAGCTTCGGCATCGCACTTTTCCTGACCGAGATCGCGCCCGGCTGGCTGCGCGGGCCGGTTTCGGCGGCAGTCGAGTTGCTGGCCGGCATCCCGTCGATCATCTACGGCATGTGGGGCCTGTTCGTCTTCGTACCCTTCATGGGCGACCATGTCTACGGCTGGCTGGACGAGCATGTCGGCCCGTTGCCGCTGATCGGCCCGATGTTCCGGGGCCCACCGATAGGCCTGGGCATGCTCACGGCCGGCATCGTGCTGGCGATCATGGTCATTCCCTTCATCTCCTCCGTGATGCGCGAGGTCTTCAACACCGTGCCGGTGGCGCTGAAGGAGTCGGCCTACGCGGTGGGCAACACGACCTGGGAGGTGGTGTGGGACATCGTGCTGCCCTACACCCGCACCGCCGTCGTCGGTGGCATCTTCCTCGGTCTGGGCCGCGCCCTGGGCGAGACGATGGCGGTGACCTTCGTGCTCGGCAACTCGCACCAGCTCTCGATGTCGCTGCTGGAACCCGGCAACTCGATCGCGGCGACGATCGCCAATGAATTCACCGAGGCCGATTCGTCGGTGTACCTGTCGTCGCTGGTCGCGCTGGGCTTCCTGCTGTTCGTCGTGACCTTCGTCGTGCTGGCGATCGCCCGCCTCATGCTCAACCGGCTCGCCCGCCAGGCCGGAGAAGGCGCATGAACCGCTGGCAACGCCGCCAGTTGCGCGACCTCGTGGCCAAGACCCTGGCCATCGCGGCGACCGCCTTCGGACTGTTCTGGCTGGTCTGGATCCTGTGGACCACGGTCAGCAAGGGCCTGCCGGCGCTGAAATGGGGCCTGTTCACCCAGATGACCCCGCCGCCAGGCGCCGACGGCGGCATGCTCAATGCGTTTGCCGGCAGTGTGCTGATGAGCGCGATCGCGATCGCCTTGGGCACACCGATCGGCGTCCTCGCCGGCACCTATCTCGCCGAATACGCCCGCCACACGCGGCTGGGTTCGGCGATCCGCTTCGTCAACGACATCCTGCTGTCTGCGCCGTCGATCGTGATCGGCCTGTTCGTCTACGAGCTCATCGTGCGCCAGATGGGTCATTTCTCGGCCCTCGCCGGGTCGGTTGCGCTGGCTTTCATCGTGCTGCCGGTGGTCGTGCGGACCACCGACGAGATGCTGAAGCTGGTGCCGCCGGCGATGCGCGAGGCGGCGCTGGCGCTGGGCATCCCGCAGCGCAAGGTGATCCGCCAGGTGCTGTACCGCGCGTCGATGTCCGGCATCATCACCGGCGTCTTGCTGGCCTTGGCGCGCATCTCGGGCGAGACCGCGCCGCTGCTGTTCACCGCGCTCAACAACCAGTACTGGTCGAACGACCTGTTCGGCCCGATGGCCAACGTGCCGGTGGTCATCTTCCAATACGCGCTCAGCCCCTACGAGTTCTGGCACTCGCTGGCCTGGGCCGGCGCCTTCGTCGTGACGGCGCTTGTGCTGGTGCTGGGCATCATCTCGCGCGGACTTCTGCTGCCCAAACAAAAGCGATCATGAATCTTGCCCTTGCCAACCCCTCGAGCGCTGCCGCAGCGGGCCCGGCCGCCGTGGCCGCGCCGGCCAAGATCGTCACCCACGACCTGAAGTTCTTCTACGGTGCCACGCAGGCACTCAAGGATATCAACCTCACGGTGCAGGAAAAGCGCGTCACGGCGCTGATCGGCCCGTCGGGTTGCGGCAAGTCGACCCTGCTGCGCGTGTTCAACCGCATCTACGCCGTCTATCCCAAGCAGCGCGCCGAAGGCCAGGTGCTGCTCGACGGCCAGAACGTGCTCGACCCGGGCTACTCGATCAACCGCCTGCGCACCCAGGTCGGCATGGTGTTCCAGAAGCCGGTGCCGTTCCCGATGTCGATCTACGACAACGTGGCCTACGCGATCCGCCACTACGAGTCGCTGTCGCGTCCGGACATGGACAACCGGGTCGAGGAAGCGCTCAGGCGCGCCGCGCTGTGGGACGAGGTCAAGGGCAAGCTGGCGCAGAGCGCCCTGGGCCTGTCGGGCGGCCAGCAGCAGCGGCTGTGCATCGCGCGCGCCGTGGCGCTCAAGCCGCAGGTGCTGCTGCTCGACGAGCCGACCTCGGCGCTGGACCCGATCTCCACCGCCAAGATCGAGCAGCTGATCGACGAGCTCAAGCCCTACTACACGCTGCTGATCGTGACCCACAACATGCAGCAGGCGGCGCGCGTCTCGGACTACACCGGGTTCAT
The DNA here is from genome assembly GCA_963725755.1 of uncultured beta proteobacterium. Taxonomy (GTDB): domain Bacteria; phylum Pseudomonadota; class Gammaproteobacteria; order Burkholderiales; family Burkholderiaceae_C; genus Rubrivivax. Next base: position 150,604 of record CAVRZW010000019.1, on the reverse strand, counting down.
GTTCCTGGGCGAGCTGATCGAGTTCGGCACCACCAGCGAAATCTTCACCCGCCCGACCAAGAAGCAGACCGAGGACTACATCACCGGCCGCTTCGGCTGATCCTGCGGCTGCGCGGTCCACGTTCTCCACCCGAGTCACACCCCATGAGCGACAAGCATCTGTCCACCCAGTTCGACGCCGAGCTCAGCGGCATCTCCGGCCGCGTGCTCGAGATGGGCGGCCTGGTCGAGTCCCAGGTCGCGCAGGCGGTCTACGCGCTGAGCCATTTCAACGGCGAGACCGCCAGCCAGGTCCTGAAGCAGGAAGAGCGCGTCAACAGCCTGGAAGTCGAGATCGACCGCGACCTCTCGACGATCATCGCCCGCCGCCAGCCCACGGCGCGCGACCTGCGGCTGCTGATCGCGGTGTCCAAGACCATCGGCAATCTCGAGCGCGTCGGCGACGAGGCGGCACGCATCGCGCGCACCGTGCAGCGGCTGATCAACACCGGCGTGTCCAGCCGGATGCGGCTGCCGGTGGGCGACATCGCGTTCGAGGCCGATCTGGCGATCGCGCTGCTGCGCCGCTCGCTCGACGCCTTCGCACGCCTCGATGCCCAGCAGGCGCTGCAGGTGATCAAGCAGGACAACGAGATCGACGCCGAGTTCGACGGCCTGATGCGCAAGCTCGTCACCTACATGATGGAAGACCCGCGCACGATCTCGGCCAGCATCGACCTCGTCTTCGTCGCCAAGGCGATCGAGCGCGTCGGCGACCACGCCAAGAACCTGGCCGAGCAGGTGATCTACATCGTCAAGGGCGCCGACGTGCGGCACACGCCGATGGGCGACGTCGAATCGGTCGTCGCCTGAGCCGGCGCCCGGGGAAAAGCATGGCAAAGATCCTGGTCGTCGAAGACGAGCCGGCCATCGCCGAGCTGATCGCGCTGAACCTGCGCCACGACGGTCACGAGGCGAGCACCGTCGGCAGCGCCGACGCGGCGATCGAGCGCGTGCGCGCCGCGCTGCCCGACCTCGTCGTGCTCGACTGGATGCTGCCCGGCGAATCGGGCCCCAGCCTGGCCCGGCGCTGGCGCACCGACGCACGCACGCGCGAGCTGCCGATCGTGATGCTCACCGCGCGCGCCGAGGAACGCGACCTGGTGCAGGGCCTGGATGCCGGCGCCGACGACTACATCGCCAAGCCCTTTTCGAATGCCGAGCTGCTGGCGCGCATCCGCTCGGTGCTGCGGCGCAAGGCGCCCGAGGCGCTGGACGTCGCGGTGCAGGTCGGCCGCCTGCGGCTGGACCCGGGCACGATGCGGGTGTTCGTCGATGAGACCGAGGTCCATCTCGGTCCGACCGAATTCCGCCTGCTGCGCTTCCTGATGACCTACCCCGAGCGAGTGCACACGCGGGCCCAGCTGCTCGACCGCGTCTGGGGCGACCATGTGTTCATCGAGGAGCGCACGGTCGACGTGCATGTCAAGCGGCTGCGCGATGCGCTGCAGGGCTCGGGTTGCGCGTCGATGATCGAGACCGTTCGCGGCGCCGGCTACCGACTGGCGCGGCCGGCGACGGTCGGTGCCTGAGACCGAATCGGCCGGTTGGCGAACGCGGCCCGGCCGTGCCTGCAGCGCTGCCGCCGACCGGTCCGCGTCTGACGTTGTGAATTGGAGTACATAACCGATTCGCTTAGAGTCCCGGTGTCGCCCTTGCGCTCAACCGTACCGAGGCCCGCACCATGCCGCGTTCGCTTGCCCTGCTCCTGACCCTGGCCTGCATCGCCGGGGCCACAGCGCGCGCCGGCGAGGTGCAGGTGGCCGTGGCTGCCAACTTCGCCAGGCCGCTGGAGGCGATCGGCAGGGACTTCACCGCCGCCACCGGGCACAGGCTGAAGATCTCCTCGGCGTCCACCGGCAAGCTGTATGCGCAGATCGTGGCCGGTGCGCCGTTCGAAGTGCTGCTCGCCGCCGACGAAAAGACTCCCGCCAGGCTCGTCGCCGAAGGCCAGGCCGTGGCCGGCAGCAGCTTCACCTACGCGGTCGGCAAGCTGGCGCTGTGGAGCCTGCAGCCGGGTCTGGTCGACGACCAGGGCGCCGTGCTGGCCGGCGGCAGGTTCGCCCACCTGGCGATCGCCAACCCCAAGCTCGCCCCCTACGGCACGGCGGCGCTGGAGGTGCTGAGCGCGCGCGGGCTCGAACAATCGCTCGCGCCCAAGCTGGTCCGTGGCGAAAGCATCGCCCAGGCCTACCAGTTCGTCGCCACCGGCAACGCCGAGCTGGGCTTCGTGGCCCTGTCGCAGCTGCTGACCCCGGGCACCGCTGCCATCGGCTCCTTCTGGCTCGTGCCACCGGCGCTCTACACGCCGATCCGTCAGGACGCGGTGCTGCTCCAACCCGGCCGGGCCAGCGTGGCGGCACGAGCGCTGCTGGCCTGGCTGAAGAGCGAGCCGGCACGCAGCGTGATGGAAATCTACGGATACGGCCATTGAGCTCGGCTGATTGGAGCGCGGTCGGCTTGACCGCGCAGCTGGCGACCGCGGCCACCCTGCTGCTGTTGCTGCTGGGCATGCCGCTGGCCTGGTGGCTGGCGCGCACGCGCTCGCGCCTGCAGCCGCTGCTGGCCGCGCTGGTCGCGCTGCCGCTGGTGCTGCCGCCGACGGTGCTGGGCTTCTATCTGCTCCTGCTGACGGGTCCGCAGGGGCCGGTCGGCCAGCTCACGCAGGCGCTGGGCCTGGGGCGGCTGCCTTTCACCTTCGGCGGCCTCCTGGTCGGCTCGGTGCTGTATTCGATGCCTTTCGTCGTCCAGCCGCTGCAACAGGCCTTCCAGGCGATCCCCGAGCGCACGCTGGAGGCCGCCGCCACGCTGCGCGCCGGGCCCTGGGACCGCTTCTTCAGCGTCGCCTTGCCGCTGGCGCGTCCAGGCCTGACCACCGCCACCGTGCTCGGCTTCGCGCACACGGTGGGCGAGTTCGGCGTCGTGCTCATGATCGGTGGCAACATCCCCGGCCGCACCCGCGTCCTCTCGGTGGCGATCTACGACCATGTGGAGGCCTTCGAGGTCGCGCAGGCACATCGGCTGGCTGCGGGGATGGTGGCATTCGCGCTGCTGGTCCTGGTGACGCTGTACGCCGTCAACCGCGCCCCCGGCGCGGCATTGCGCCACGCACCATGATCGAAGCCCGGTTGCGGCTGGCGCGGCGCGATTTCGCGCTCGACCTGTCGCTGGCCTTGCCCGGTCGCGGTGTGAGTGCGCTGTTCGGCCCTTCTGGCTGCGGCAAGACCACCGTGCTGCGGGCGATCGCCGGGCTGGAGCGGGCCCATGGCCGCGTGGCTCTGGGAACTGAGCTCTGGCAGGACGATGCGGGCGGGCGCTTCGTGCCCACCCACCGGCGCGCGCTGGGCTACGTGACCCAGGAAGCAGCTCTGTTCCCGCACCTCGACGTCCGGCACAACCTCGACTACGGCCTGCGCCGCGTTCCTGAAGCCGAGCGGCGGGTGGCGCTCGATCGGGCGGTCGAACTGCTGGGCATCGGCGCGCTGATGGCCAGATCGCCCGGCACGCTGTCCGGCGGCGAGCGCCAGCGCGTCGCCATCGCCCGCGCACTGGCCTCGAGTCCGCGCTTGCTGCTGATGGACGAGCCATTGGCCGCCCTCGATGCACAGCGCAGGGCCGAAGTCCTGCCCTACCTCGAAGGCCTTCACACCGAGCTCGCGATCCCGATCATCTACGTCAGCCACGCGATCGACGAGGTCGCCCGCCTGGCCGACCAGCTGGTGCTGATGGACGCCGGCCGCGTCACCGCCCAAGGGCCGCTGGCCGACACGCTGGCGCGGCTGGATCTGCCGCTCGCGCGAGGTGAAGACGCCGGCGTCGTGCTCGAGGCCAGCGTCGGCGCGCACGATGCGCAATGGCAGCTTGCGCGGCTCGACGTCAATCCGCATTGCCGGCTCTGGGCGCGCGACCACGGGCTGGCCGCCGGCAGCCGGGTGCGCCTGCGCGTGCTCGCACGCGACGTCAGCCTGGCCCACGGGCCGCTCGCCGGCAGCAGTATCGGCAACCAGTTTCAGGGCGTCGTCGAGGCGATCGCCGACGACGCCCACCCGGCCCTGGCGCTGGTGCGCGTGCGCGTGGGCACGGCCCCGCTGATGGCACGGCTGACGCGGCGCTCGGTGCATGGACTGGACCTGGCCGTGGGCCGACCGGTGTGGGCCCAGGTCAAGACCGTCGCCCTGATGGAATAGCGGCGTGGATGGTGGGTCATTGCTCAGCGCCGAGCTCAAGCTCGCCGGCCGGCTCGACGCGCGCTTCTTCGCCTTGCTCGAGGCGCTGGCTTGCACCGGCTCGATCAACCGCGCCGCCCGCGCCGCGGGCCTGAGCTACAAGGGCGCCTGGTTGCTGCTCGAAGCCGCCTGCAACCTGGCCAACGAACCGCTGCTCGAGACCGCCACCGGCGGCGTCGGGGGCGGCGGCACCCGGCTCACCGATGCCGCACACGAGTTGCTCGCCGCCTGGCGCGCCTTGCAGGTCGACCACACCGTCTTCCTGCGCGTGCAGGAGGCGAAGCTGAACCAGCAACCGGCCCTCAAGGGGCTGCTCAGGAGACTGTCGATGAAGACCAGCGCGCGCAACCAGTTCGTCGGCAGCGTGAGCGCGATCGAGCGCGGGCCGGTTGCGGCCGAGGTGACGATCACGCTCAAGTCCGGCGCCGAGATCACCGCCACCCTGACCAGCGCCGCGGCACAGCGCCTGAAGCTGAAGAAGGGCAAGGAGGCGCTGGCGCTGATCAAGGCCTCGGCGGTGGTGCTGGTGAGCGATTTCGCCGGCTGGCAACTCTCGGCACGCAACCAGCTCGCGGGCAGCGTCGCTCGGATCGAGAAAGGCGCGGTCTCGTCGCTGGTCGTGCTGACGCTGCCCGGGGGCGCGGCGATCACTTCCAGCATCACCAACGAGGGTCTGGAGGCGCTAGGCCTGAAGGTGGGCGCACCGGCCACCGCCGTCTTCAAGGCTTCCGCCGTGATGGTCGCGGCGCAACCATGACGCCGGCCGCGGGCGACACCCCCATCGCCTAGAATTCAAGCTTCTGGGCCGAGCGCGCGCACGAAGCGAACGTCGGGCCTTTTCTCTTCACAGCCCCTGGATCCACACCATGATTCGCTGTGTCACGCTGGTCGCCGCGCTGGCCTGTGCGCTGCCGGCTGCGGCCCAGATGCCGCGCAACTTTCCGGCCACCGCCCTGCGCGGCGCGCTCGTCGTCACCCAACCGCCGGCGGTGCTGCTCAACGGCAGCCCGGCACGGCTGGCCCCCGGCTCGCGCATCCGCGGCCAGAACAACCTGCTCGTGGTCTCGGGCGCGCTGATCGGCCAGCGCCTGGTCGTCGACTACACGATCGACATCTCGGGCCTGGTGATGGACGTGTGGGTGCTGACGCCTCAGGAAGCCGCCAAACAGCCCTGGCCGACGACACCGGCGCAGGCTGCGGCCTGGCATTTCGACCCGCTGGCGCAGACCTGGAGCCGGCCGTGAGCGCCACCGGCAGCGGCGGCAAGAAGGTCTTCATCCGCACCTTCGGCTGCCAGATGAACGAGTACGACTCGGACAAGATGGCCGACGTGCTGCGCGAGGCCGGCGGCTACGAGCCGACCGACGACGTCGAGCAGGCCGACCTCGTGCTCTTCAACACCTGCTCGGTGCGCGAGAAGGCGCAGGAGAAGGTCTTCTCCGACCTCGGCCGCGTCAAGCACCTCAAGAAGAAGGGCGTGCTGATCGGCGTCGGCGGCTGCGTGGCCAGCCAGGAAGGCGCGGCGATCATCGAGCGCGCGCCCTATGTCGATCTGGTCTTCGGCCCGCAGACGCTGCACCGGTTGCCGCAGATGATCGCCGCGCGCGCCACCCAGCGGCGGCCCCAGGTCGATATCAGCTTTCCCGCAATCGAGAAGTTCGACCACCTGCCGCCGGCCCGCGTCGAGGGCGCGAGCGCCTTCGTCTCGATCATGGAGGGATGTTCCAAGTACTGCTCGTACTGCGTCGTGCCCTACACCCGCGGCGAGGAGGTCAACCGGCCTCTGGACGACGTGCTGGCCGAGGTCGCGGGCTTGGCCGAGCAGGGCGTCAAGGAGGTGACGCTGCTGGGACAGAACGTCAATGCCTACCGCGGCCGGATGTCGAGCGCCGGGGGCGGCGCGGGCGACAGCAGCGAGATCGCCGACTTCGCGCTGCTGATCGAGCTCGTGGCCGAGATCCCCGGCATCGAGCGCATCCGCTACACCACCAGCCACCCCAACGAGTTCACGCAGCGGCTGATCGACGTCTATGCCCGCGTGCCCAAGCTCGTCAGCCACCTGCACCTCCCGGTGCAGCATGGCAGCGACCGCATCCTGGCGGCGATGAAGCGCGGCTACACCGCGATCGAATACAAGAGCACGATCCGCAAGCTGCGCGCGGTGCGGCCGGGCATCAGCCTGTCCAGCGACTTCATCGTCGGCTTCCCGGGCGAGACCGAGGAAGACTTCGGCAGGATGATGGCGCTGATCGACGAGGTCGGCTACGACAGCAGCTTCAGCTTCGTCTTCAGCAGGCGGCCCGGCACGCCGGCGGCGGCGCTGCCCGACGACATGCCGCACGACGCCAAGCTCGCCCGGCTGCAGCGACTTCAGGCCCGCATCGAGGACAACGTGCGCCGCATCAGCGCCAGCCGCGTCGGCACGGTGCAGCGCATCCTCGTCGAGGGCCCCTCGCGCAAGAGTCCGCTCGAGTTGATGGGCCGCACCGAGTGCAACCGGATCGTCAACTTCGACGGCGGGCCGAACGCGGCGCGACTGGTCGGGCAGATGATCGACGTGACGATCACCGAGGCCCTGCCGCACTCGCTGCGCGCGGCGCCGGTGATCGACGAGCGCGTCAGCGGCCGGGCCCGAAGCCCCGCCACCACAGCGTGAAGGCACAGACCGCAGCCATCGCGGCATACATGGCCATGCGTCCGTCGTGCCCGGAGACGACCAGCCCGGCCAGCGCCACCGCAGAGCAGGCAAGGCAGGCCGGCGACGCCAGACGGGCCCAGCGCACGGCGGCCAGCTCGCGCCGCCACAGCCGCTTGGCCAGCGCTGGTGCCAGCGCGCCCAGCGCCAGCGCCGGTACGAACAGGTCGATCACATGCCAGAAGGCGTCCAGCGGTCCCATCGTCGATGCCCTCGTGCGGGCGCAAGGCCCTCGGCTTGACCTGGCGCAAACCGTCTCTGCCACGGCCGGCGCCCCGAAACCTACAATTCTGCCGTGAGCGTCTTCGCCCTCGGGCTCAATCACACCACCGCGCCGCTGGACCTGCGCGGCCGGCTGGCATTCTCGCCCGAGCAGATGGGCCCGGCGCTGCACGGACTGCGCGATCGCCTGCAGCGCATGGTGCCCGAGGCCGCGTTGGTCTCCACCTGCAACCGCACCGAACTCTACGTGGCGGCGCCGGCCGAAGCCGGCGAGACCCTGGTGCGGCCTGCAGTCGACTGGCTGGCCGAGCAGGGCGGCATCACCGGCGGCCAGTTGCTGTCGCACAGCTACGTGATGGAAGACCGGGCCGCCGCGCGGCATGCCTTCCGCGTGGCGGCCGGGCTCGATTCGATGGTCCTCGGCGAGCCGCAGATCCTCGGTCAGATGAAGCAGGCGGTGCGCCTGGCCGACGAGGCCGGCACCTTGGGCACCACGCTGCACCAGCTTTTTCAGCGGTCTTTCGCGGTGGCCAAGGAAGTGCGCAGCTCGACCGAGATCGGCGCCCATTCGATCAGCATGGCAGCAGCCGCGGTGCGCCTGGCGGCGCAGTTGTTCGAAGATCTGGGGCAGATCCGCGTCCTGTTCGTCGGCGCAGGCGAGATGATCGAACTGGTGGCCACCCACTTCGAGGCGCGTCACCCGAAGAGCATTGCGCTGGCCAACCGCACGCTGGAGCGTGGCGAACGTCTGGCGTCGCGCTTCGGCGGCGAGGCGATCCGCCTGTCCGACATGCCGGCGCGGCTGCACGAGTTCGACGCCGTGGTCTCGTGCACCGCAAGCACGCTGCCGATCATCGGCCTGGGCGCGGTCGAGCGGGCGCTGAAGGCGCGCCGGAGGCGGCCGATGTTCATGGTCGATCTCGCGGTGCCGCGCGACATCGAGCCCGAGGTGGCGCAACTGAGCGACGTCTATCTCTACACCGTCGACGACCTCTCGGCGCTGGTGCAGACTGCGGGCGAGAAACGCCAGGCCGCGGTCGAGCAGGCCGAGGCCATCATCGACGCCGGCGTCCAAAGCTTCAGCCATTGGCTGGACCAGCGCGCCGCGGTGCCGCTGATCCAGGCCCTCAACCGCCAGGCCGACGACTGGGGCGCGGTGGAACTGGCGCGGGCGCGCAAGGCACTGGCGCGCGGCGAGTCGGCCGAGCAGGTGCTCGAGGCATTGGCCCGCGGCCTGACGAACAAGATGCTGCATGGCGCGCTGGCCGAATTGCACGCCGCCGAGGGCGACGAACGAACGCGGCTGGCCGACACCGTCGCGCGCCTGTTCCTGCGCCAGAACAGCCGCCGCCCGGGCGCCGAGGGCCGTTAGCGCCCGCTGCCGCACCGGCCGCGCCGAGGGCGCGGCTGCCGCCCTGCCCGAGCCCCATGAAACCCTCCCTGCGCGAACAGTTCGAGCGCCTGGCCCTGCGACTGGCCGAACTCGACGCCCTGCTGTCCGATCCGCAGATCGCGTCCGACCCCAAGCGTTGGCGCACGCTTTCCCGCGAGCAGGCGCAGGCGAGCGAGATCGTCGGTCGCTTCGCACGCTTCCAGCAGCGCGAGCGCGACCTGGCCGCGGCACGCGAAATCGAGGCCGAGCCCGAGATGGCCGAGATGGCGCGCGAGGAGGTCGCCGCCGCCGGCAGCGACCTCGCGCGCCTGGAAGTCGAGTTGCAGGCCGCGCTGATCCCGCGCGACCCGGACGACGATCGCAACGCCTTCCTCGAGATCCGCGCCGGCACCGGCGGCGACGAGTCGGCACTGTTTGCCGGCGACCTGGCGCGCATGTACCTTCGATTCTGCGAGCGCCGGGGCTGGCGCACCGAGATCATGAGCGAGAGCCTGGCCGAGCTCGGCGGCTACAAGGAGCTGGTGCTGCGCATCGAGGGCGAGCGGGTCTACGGTCAGTTGCGCTTCGAATCCGGCGGCCATCGCGTCCAGCGCGTGCCGGCGACCGAGAACCAGGGCCGCATCCACACCAGCGCCTGCACGGTGGCTGTGATGCCCGAACCGGACGAAGCCGAAGAGGTGCAGCTCAACCCTGCCGAGCTGCGCATCGACACCTTCCGCGCCAGCGGCGCCGGGGGCCAGCATGTGAACAAGACCGACAGCGCGATCCGCATCACCCACCTGCCCAGCGGGCTGGTGGCCGAATGCCAGGACGACCGCTCGCAGCACCGCAACAAGGCCAAGGCGATGGCGGTGCTGGTGGCCCGGCTGCGCGAGAAGGAGCGCAGCGAACGTGCCGCCAAGGAGGCAGCCACGCGCAAGAGCCTGATCGGCAGCGGCGACCGCAGCGACCGCATCCGCACCTACAACTTCCCGCAGGGCCGGCTCACCGACCACCGCATCAACCTCACGCTGTACAAGCTCTCGCAGATCATGGACGGCGACCTCGGCGACGTGATCGCGGCGCTCGACGCCGCGCGCGCCGCCGAGCAGCTCGCGGTGCTCGAGGCGGGCGCGCCATGACGCCGCATCGGCACCCGCCCCGCGCGTGCGGCCAAGTCGGCTGAAGGCGCGGCATGCGCATCGCCGAGGCCCTGGCCGAAGCCCGCGCGACGGGTGTGGCGCGGCTCGACGCCCAGTTGCTGCTCGGCCACCTGCTGGGCCGCACCCGCGAGTGGTTGCTGGCGCACGACGACTGGCCGCTGGACCCCGCCCAGGCGGCAGCGCTGCGCGCCCTGCTGGCACGGCGCGCTGCCGGCGAGCCGCTCGCCTATCTGATCGGTGAGCGCGAGTTCCGTGGCCTGACGCTGCAAGTCACACCCGCCGTGCTGGTGCCGCGGCCGGAAACCGAAGGTCTCGTCGAATGGGCGCTCGAATGCCTGCAGTCGGCGCCGGCGCCGAGCGCGATCGACCTGGGAACGGGCAGCGGTGCGGTGGCCTTGGCGATCAAGCGAGCCCGGCCGGAGGTGAGCGTCGTGGCCAGCGATCTCAGCACCGCGGCCCTGGCCGTCGCCCAGGCCAACGCCAGCCGCCACGGGCTGGAGCTCGAATTCGTGGCCGGGCCTTGGTGGGCCCCGCTGGCCGGGCGGCGGTTCGGCCTGGCGGTCTCCAACCCACCCTATGTGGCCGCTGGTGACCCTCATCTCGGCGCACTGGCTTACGAACCACAGCGAGCGCTCACATCAGGTGTCGATGGTCTGACCGCGCTGCGCGAAATCGTCGCCCGCGCCCCGGAGCACCTGCTGCCCGGCGCCTGGCTGCTGCTGGAGCATGGCCACGACCAAGCCCACGCGGTGCGGGCCATGTTCAGGAACCGAGGCTTCGGTGCGCCGGTCACCCACCGTGACCTGGCCGGCCTGCCGCGTTGCACCGGCGCCGTCTGGCCCGGCAGCGGCTGATGCGGGCGCCGCAACGCAATCGCGGCGGCCGCGCGCGAATGCCACGACCGGGGGATGCGCCGGCGCCGATCGCGGCGCATCATGCGGGCATGGATCGTTCGCGCAGGAGGACAAGATGAACTTCCGGATTCCATGGCTCGGTCTGACGCTGGCCGCGCTGCCCCTCGGCGTCCTGGCGGCCGACGGCCTGACACCGCCGCCCGCCGAAGCCCTCTGGCCGCGCTGGCAGGCGCGCATCACCGTGCGGACCGCCAGCCCGCTGGCCATCAGCCTGGCGCCGCACAGCGACACGGGCGCTGCGCCGACCGGCCTGCAGGGTGGGGCCTTGCTCGGCGACTACTACTTCGCGCGCCCGTCGTTCGGCAACTTTCGCGCAAGCGGCGGCGTGATGACCGGCTGGCAGGGTGGCTCGCCGTTGGCGAGCGCCGCCGCCGGCACCCGCCTGGGCCTGGCCTTGAACAGCGGTGCCGCCTGGGCCAACCAGCCAGGCGCCGACAGTCCCGGCACGGTCACCTACCTCGGGTTGGGCTACAGCGGTCAGCTCTGGCACAGCACGCTGTCGATCACCGCCGACGTGGGCATGATCGCCGAGAACCCCGGCGCGACCTGGGGCGTGGGCCGCGCGATCTTCGGCAACCAAGGCCTGGAAAGCGCGCTGCGCGACGTGCGGCTTTCGCGCATGGTGCAGCTGGGCGTGCGCTACAGCTTCTAGGCCCAAGGCAACCCCTCCCGGGCGCGGGCATGGGGCTTTGCCGCATACTCGCGAGCATTGCCAATTCCCGGAGGAAACGCCCCATGAGCGACGCGCAGCACCGCATCGACGATCTGGTCAAGAGCAACCGGGTCATGCTGTTCATGAAAGGAACGGCGCAGTTCCCGATGTGCGGTTTTTCCGGCCGCGCGATCCAGGTCCTCAAGGCCGCCGGCGCCACCGACATCAAGACCTTCAACGTGCTCGAAGACGAGGAAGTGCGCCAGGGCATCAAGGACTACGCGCAGTGGCCCACGATCCCACAGCTCTACGTCAACGGCGAATTCGTCGGCGGCTCGGACATCATGATGGAGATGTACCAGTCAGGCGAGTTGCAGCAGTTGCTGGCCAAGGCCTGACGTGCCCGAACAGCGCCTGGTCGTCGGGATCACCGGCGCCACCGGCGCGATCTATGGTGTCAGGCTGCTGGAGCGAGCACGCGCCCTGAGCCTGCAGACCCATCTCGTCGTCACCCCGTCGGGGGTGCTCAATGCGCATCACGAGCTCGAACTGGACCGCAAGGCGCTGGAAGCGCTGGCGGACCACGCCTACGCGCCGGGCGACCTCGGCGCCTGTCTGGCCAGCGGCAGCTTCGACACCGCGGCGATGGTCGTCGCTCCCTGTTCGATGAAGACATTGGCGGCGATCGCGCACGGCCTGTCGGACAACCTGCTCACCCGCGCTGCCGACGTCACGCTCAAGGAGCGGCGGCGGCTGGTGCTGATGGTGCGCGAGACGCCTTTCAACCTCGCCCACCTGCGCAACATGACCGCAGCCACCGAGATGGGCGCGATCGTGTTCCCGCCGCTGCCGGCGTTCTATCTGCGGCCGGCGAGCATCGACGAGATGGTCGCGGAGAGCGTCGAACGCGTGCTCGCCCTCCTCGGCGTACCGGGCGCTGGGCCGCGCGCCTGGGCCGGGCTGTAGCCGCACCCGCCGCCGCGCGGGTGCTCAGGTCGGCTCGACCTCCCAGCCGCGGCGCGCGGCGAGCACCAGGCGCGGATACTCCGGTTTGCCACGGCTGCCGTTGTAGCGGCCCAGGGCCATGAAGAGGTCGCCGCCCTCGATATCGAGGTAGTGGCGCAGGATCACGCAGCCGAAGCGCAGGTTGGTCTGCAGATGGAACAGCGCCCGCGCATCGCCATTGCCGATCTGGCGCGCCCAGAACGGCATCACCTGCATGTAGCCACGGGCGCCGGCAGCGCTGATCGCGTACTTTCGGAACCCGCTCTCGACCTGGATCAGTCCCAGCACCAACGCCGTCTCCAACCCGGCGCGGCGGCTCTCGTACCAGGTGGTTTGCAGGAATTCCAGCCGCGTGTGCGGGTCGGACTTGCGCGGCTTGAGCCGCTGGCTGGCGGCGCCCAGCCAGCGCAGATAGGCCAGACGGTCTTCGAGGCGCTCGAATCGCGGACGCGGCGGCGCGTCGTCGGCCACCGCGGCGGCAAGCGCCGTGCGCACGGCATCGGCCAGCGGCTCTTCGACCTGCGCACCTGCGCGCGCCGGGCGCAGCCAGCCCAGCAATGGCGCGGCCAGCAAGGCCCGCCTGGCCGGCGTCATGCGGCCAGGCGCGCCCTTAGACCGGGCACCACTTCCGCCAGCGGCACGGCGGCAGCCGCGGCCTCGCGACGACCCTGCAATTCCACCGTGCCGGCCTTGAGTCCGCGCTCCGACAGGACCACGCGCTGAGGCACGCCGATCAGTTCCCAGTCAGCGAACATCGCGCCCGGGCGTTCGCCCCGGTCGTCGAGCAGGACGTCGATCCCGGCAGCTTCCAGTTCGTCGTGCAGCCGGTCGGCGGCGGCGCGCACGTCGGCATTGCGGTCGTAGCCGATCGGGCACAGCACGACGCTGAACGGCGCCATCGCCGCCGGCCAGGCGATGCCGCGCTCGTCGTGGTTCTGCTCGATCGCCGCGCCGAGCAGCCTTGTCACGCCGATGCCGTAGCAGCCCATCACGAAGCGCTGCGGCTTGCCATGCTCGTCGAGGAAGGTCGCGTTCATCGCGTCGCTGTACTTCGTGCCCAGCAGGAAGATATGGCCGACCTCGATGCCACGCTGGATTGCCAGCTCGCCGCGGCCGTCGGGCGAAGGGTCGCCAGCGACCACGTTGCGGATGTCGGCGACGACGTCGGGTTCGGGCAGGTCACGACCCCAGTTGACGCCGGTGAGGTGGAAGTCCGCTTCGTTGGCGCCGCAGACGAAGTCGGCCATCCGGGCCACCGTGCGGTCGGCGACGATCTTCACCGGCTTCCTCGGACCGATGGGCCCGAGATAGCCTGGCTTGCAGCCGAAGTGCTCCTCGATCTCGGCCACGGTGGCGAAGCGGAAGCCGGCCTTCAGGCCCTCGATCTTGCCCGCCTTGATCTCGTTGAGATCATGGTCGCCGCGCACCAGCAGCAGCCAGACGGTGGTGTTGGCGAGCCCACCCGCGTCGTCGCGCTCGTCGGTCGCCAGCACCAGCGACTTCACCGTTTGCGCCAGCGGCAGGCCGAGCAGCACCGCGACATCGGCGCAGGTGCTCTTGCCCGGCGTGGGTGTCTTCGCGAGCGCCTGCGCCGGCGCGGCGCGCTCGGCGACCAGGGCCACCGCTTCGGCGAGTTCGATGTTCGCTGCGTAGTCGCTGCTCGGGCAGTAGACGATGGCATCCTCGCCGGTGTCGGCGATGACCTGGAACTCGAGCGAAACGTCGCCACCGATGGCGCCGGTGTCTGCTGCGACCGCGCGGTATTGCAGCCCCATGCGGTCGAAGATCGCGCAATAGGCCTTGTGCATCGCGTCGTAGCTGCGCCGGCCGGCCTCGAAGTCACGGTCGAAGGAATAGGCGTCCTTCATCGTGAACTCGCGCCCGCGCATGACGCCGAAGCGTGGCCGCCGCTCGTCGCGGAACTTGGTCTGGATGTGATAGAAATTCCGCGGCAGCTGCTTGTAGCTGCGCAGTTCCTGGCGTGCGATGTCGGTGACGACTTCTTCGCTCGTCGGCTGGATCACGAAGTCGCGGTCGTGCCGATCCTTGACGCGCAGCAATTCCGGCCCGTACTTCTGGAAGCGGCCGGATTCCTGCCACAGCTCGGCCGGCTGCACCACCGGCATCAGCAATTCGATGGCGCCGGCGCGGTTCATCTCCTCGCGAATGATGGCCTCGACCTTGCGGATCACGCGCAGGCCCAGCGGCATGTAGTTGTAGATGCCGGCGCCCAGGCGCTTGATCAGACCCGCACGCAGCATCAATTGGTGGCTGGCGATCTCGGCGTCTGCGGGCGCTTCCTTGAGCGTTGAGATGAAGGTTGCAGAGGCTTTCATGGGCAGCGGTCTGCACGCGACGCCTGGCGCCAGGGAGGGGCGCGGCGGCCGGAGCGGTCCCCGGTTGGCGCATGCGGGTTAGCGAGAGTGCGCCCGCCGCACAGCGCCGGTGCAATAATGAAAACAGTAACAGAATTGAGGTCTGATTATGCTCGACCGGGAAGGCTTCAGGCCCAACGTCGGCATCATCCTGCTCAACGCGCGTAACCAGGTCTTCTGGGGCAAGCGGCTGCGAACGCATTCATGGCAGTTCCCGCAGGGCGGCATCAAGCATGGCGAGTCGCCCGAGCAGGCGATGTTCCGCGAGTTGCAGGAAGAAGTCGGCCTGTTGCCCGACCATGTGCAGATCATCGCCCGCACGCGGGACTGGCTGCGCTACGAGGTGCCGGACCACTTCATCCGCCGGGAGGCGCGCGGTCATTACCGTGGTCAGAAGCAGATCTGGTTTCTGCTGCGGCTGGTGGGTCGCGACAGCGACATGAACCTGCGCGCCACCGACCACCCCGAATTCGACGCCTGGCGCTGGAACGAGTACTGGGTGCCGCTGGAACTGGTGATCGAGTTCAAGCGCAACGTCTACGAGATGGCGCTGACCGAATTGGCGCGCTTCCTGCCGCGCGCCAGCCCGCACAACCGCTACCTGCGGTCGGGGCCGCGCCCGCACCGATTCGAGTGCGATCTCGGCAGCCTTTCGCTGCCGCCTGACTCCGAGCCTTCGGCCGCCAAATAGCGCGCCGCGACACCTACATCAGGACCAGGTTCGTCCGGTGGATCAGCTCGGGCTCGTTGGCGTAGCCGAGCAGCGGTTCGATCTGGCTCGAGGGCCTGCGCGCGATCAGCCGCGTCTCGGTCGAAGAATAGTTGGCCAGGCCGCGGGCGATCTCGGCGCCGCGTTGCGAGCGAACCGCGATCACGTCGCCGCGCACGAATTCGCCCTGCACCTCATGGACGCCAATCGGCAGCAGGCTCTTGCCCTCGTCGCGCAGCTTGGCGGCCGCGCCGTCGTCGACGATCACGGCGCCGCGCAGTTGCAGGTGGTCCACCATCCATTGCTTGCGCGCCGCCAGTTTCGCCGTGCCGGCACGCAGCGTGGTCCCTATCCGCTCGCCGGCAGCCAGCCGCAGCAGGACGTCCGGCTCGCGTCCCCAGGCGATCACGGTGCTTGCGCCGCTGCCCGCCGCCCGCCGTGCGGCAAGCACCTTGGTCAGCATGCCGCCGCGGCCGATGCCGCTGCCGGCCCCGCCGGCCATCGCCTCCAGGGCGGGGTCGCCGGCAGTGGCCTCGCTGATGAAGCGGGCCTGGCTGTCCTTGCGCGGATCGGCCGCATACAGGCCGCGCTGGTCGGTGAGGATCACGTAGGCATCGGCATCGACCAGGTTCGCCACCAGGGCACCCAGGGTGTCGTTGTCGCCGAACTTGATCTCGTCGGTGACGACGGTGTCGTTCTCGTTGATGACCGGAATCACCCTCAGCGCCAGCAGCGTGAGCAATGTCGAGCGGGCGTTGAGGTAGCGCTCGCGGTCGGCCAGGTCGGCATGGGTGAGCAGGACCTGCGCGCTGGCCATGCCATGCTCCGAGAGCCGCGTGGCGTACATCTCGACCAGCCCCATCTGGCCGACGGCCGCGGCAGCCTGCAGTTCATGCAGCTCATGCGGCCGCTCGGTCCATCCCAGGCGCTTCATGCCTTCGGCGATGGCGCCGCTGGAGACCATCAGCAGTTCGCGCCCTTCGCGCGCCAACGCGGCCAACTGGCGCGCCCAGTTGCCTATCGCCGCGGCATCGACGCCGCGACCTTCGTTGGTGACCAGGCTCGAGCCGACCTTGACGACGATGCGGCGCGCGCCCTCGAGCACCGATTTAGCCATCGGCGGGCAGCGGCACGTCGAAGCGCGGATCCGGCAACGGCGCCTCGCGCTGCACCTGGGCAACGTGCTTGTAGATTGCCTCGACGAGCGGCTGCAGGCCATCTCGGGCCAGGGCCGAGATCGAGAACACCGGGCCCTTGAAACGCAGCCGCCGCACGTAGTCCTTGACGCGCCGCTCGCGCTCTTCGGCCGGCACCATGTCGAGCTTGTTGAACACCAGCCAGCGCGGCTTGGCGTGCAGCGCCGGGTCGTACTTCTTCAACTCGGTGACGATGGCGCGGGCCTGGGCCACCGGATCGACGCTGTCGTCGAAAGGTGCCGCATCGACGATGTGCAGCAGCAGCCGCGTGCGCTGCAGGTGGCGCAGGAACTGGTGCCCGAGCCCGGCGCCTTCGGAGGCGCCTTCGATCAGGCCGGGGATGTCGGCGACGACGAAACTGCGCTCCGGTCCGACGCGCACCACGCCCAGGTTCGGGTGCAGCGTGGTGAACGGGTAGTCGGCGATCTTCGGGCGCGCATTGGAGATCGCGGCGATGAGGGTGGACTTGCCGGCGTTGGGCATCCCCAGCAAGCCCACGTCGGCGAGCACGCGCAACTCGAGTTGCAGCTTCTTGGCCTCGCCCGGCCAACCGGGGGTCTTCTGTCGCGGCGAGCGGTTGGTGCTGGTCTTGAAGTGCAGGTTGCCGAAGCCGCCGTCGCCACCCTTGGCCAGCAACGCACGCTGGCCATGCTCGAGCAACTCCACCAGTACCTCGCCCGTTTCGGCGTTCGAGATGATCGTGCCCACTGGCATCCGCAGCTCGATGTCGGGCGATGCGGCGCCGTACTGGTCCGATCCGCGCCCGGGCTCGCCGTTCTTCGCCTCGTGGCGGCGCGCGTAGCGGTAGTCGATCAAGGTGTTGATGTTGCGATCGGCCAGCGCCCAGACGCTGCCGCCACGGCCGCCGTCGCCGCCGTTGGGGCCCCCGAAGGGGATGAACTTCTCGCGCCTGAAGCTCACGCAACCGGCGCCACCGTCACCGGCGACGACATCGATCAGGGCTTCGTCGACGAATTTCATGGTCAACCGATCTTAAATGGCAGGCGTGGCCCCAAAGACAAGAAGCCCCGGCAGGCCGGGGCTTCTTCGCGGATGCGGAAGCGCTTCAGGCCGTCGTGACGAAGACCGTCTGGCGACCGAGCGCGCCCTTGACCTCGAAGGAAACCGCGCCGTCGGCCAGCGCGAACAATGTGTGATCCTTGCCGATACCGACGTTGGTGCCGGGGTGGAACTTGGTGCCGCGCTGGCGCACGATGATCGCGCCGGCGCTGACCTGCTGCCCGCCGAAGACCTTGACGCCGAGCATCTTCGGCTTCGAATCACGGCCGTTGCGGGTGGACCCGCCGCCCTTTTTCTGTGCCATCCTGGGTGCCTCCTGGCCGCTTAAGCGACGTTGAGCGAGCCGATCTGCAGCTCGGTGAAAGTCTGGCGGTGACCGCCATGCTTCTGGTAATGCTTGCGCCGGCGCATCTTGAAGATGCGCACCTTGTCGTGCTTGCCTTGCGCCACCACGGTGGCGGTGACGCTCGCACCCGCGACCCAGGGCGTGCCCACTTTCAGGTCAGCGCCGCTACCCACGGCCAACACCTGATCGATCACCACTTCCTGGCCCACGTCCGCAGCAATCTGTTCTACCTTGATCTTCTCGCCGGCAGCAACCTTGTATTGCTTGCCACCGGTTTTTATGACCGCGTACATGTGAGACCTTTCAAAGAATCCTTCGCGCCCCTGGCGGGACCGGCGGGAATATCGCGCCACCCCGTCGACACTGCCGGCCGACGATGCGCTTCGAACGCTGCATCGGCGCAGTGCCCGCAAACATGCGTCGACGAGGCACTCACGACGGCTCGCCATGAGCGGCGAACAGCCTGCAACTATAGCATCTCCAGATCGCGCAACAAGCACCCGGGCGCAACCCGCGTCCGGGTTCCTATAATCACCGCCACCTCCCTGCAGCGCACCCGTGCTCGACGCCACCGCCCCACCGACCGCCTCAGCGGACCCGATCGACACGGCCATGCTGCAGGTTGATGCGGTCATCCGCGAGCGGCTGTCGTCGCGCGTGGTGTTGATCGACCAGATCTCGCGCTACATCGTCAATGCCGGCGGCAAGAGGATCCGTCCGCGGCTGGTGCTGCTGTTCGCCGAGGCCATGGGATTCGACGGGCCCGAGCGCTTCGAGCTGGCGGCGATCGTCGAATTCATCCACACCGCCACCCTGCTGCACGACGATGTCGTCGATGAATCCGCGTTACGCCGAGGCCGCGCCACGGCCAACGCGATGTTCGGCAATGCCGCCAGCGTGCTGGTGGGCGATTTCCTGTACTCGCGGGCCTTCCAGATGATGGTCTCCGTCAACCGCATGCGCGTACTCGACGTGCTCGCCGACGCCACCAACGTGATCGCCGAAGGCGAGGTGCTGCAGTTGATGAACATGCACGACCCCGATCTGGCGGTGAACGACTATCTGCAGGTCATCCGCTTCAAGACGGCCAAGCTGTTCGAAGCCAGCGCCCGGCTGGGCGCCGTGCTCGCCGGCGCCGAAGCCGCCGTGGAGGACGCCTGCGCCGACTACGGACGTTCGCTGGGCACGGCGTTCCAGCTCGTCGACGACCTGCTCGATTACGAAGGCAACAGCGATCAGCTGGGCAAGAACGTCGGCGACGATCTGCGCGAGGGCAAGCCGACGCTGCCGCTGCTGGTGGCCATGGAACGGGCGCCGCAAGGTGAGCGCGCATTGATCCGGCACGCCATCGAACATGGCGAACTGCACCGGCTGCCGGAGATCCTGGCCATCGTGCGCCGCACCGGCGCGCTCGACGCCACGCGCGAGGCGGCGCAATGCGAGGCCGAGAACGCGCGCGCGGCGGCGGCAATGCTGCCGCCGTCGCGGGCGCGTGACGCTCTGATAGACTTATGCGCTCGATCGGTTCACCGGTCTTCGTAGTCAACGAAGCTGTTCGATCGATCGCCACTCTGCCGGGGCTCGACTGCCCTGGCGAGCCGAGACGGGGTGTAGCTTAGCCTGGTAGAGCGCTACGTTCGGGACGTAGAGGCCGGAGGTTCGAATCCTCTCACCCCGACCAGTTTCGTCGCCTCCGCTACCCGTGGGCCGGCGCCTGCGCGGGCCCTGGTAACGAATCGTCTGGGCCCCGCAGGCCTGTCTGTTCCGCGTTTACACGTCGGAAAGGATCGGCGATGATTCCCGACGCCTTACAGTTGGTAATTCCATTCCGATGGCCCTAGAGACCCTGGTCGAACCGCCTCAGTCCACGCTTTCCGGGGTGGCGCGGGTACTGGTGAACGCCGGCAAGCTCACGGCCAAGACTGCGGCGGAGCTCACCAAGAGCGCGCTCGATCGCAAGGGCAGTTTCGTCGCCGCGGTGATCAGCGCCGGCGCGGTCAAGCCCGATGACCTCGCGCACACGCTTTCCAGCGCATTGGCGCTGCCGCTGCTCGACCTCAATGCCGTCGACGCGCAGAAGCTGCCGCGCAACCTCGTCGATCAGAAGATCGCCAGCCAGTACCAACTGGTGGTGCTGGGCAAGCGCGGCAACCGGCTGTTCATCGGCGCCGCCGACCCGACCGACCAGGAAGCGGCTGAGCGCATCAAGTTTGCCACCCAGCTGACGCCGGAATGGGTGGTCGTCGAATACGACAAGCTGATCCGCCAGCTCGAGGCGCAGGGCGCCAGCGCGAACGAGGTGCTCGAGACGCTGGCCAGCGCGGACTTCGATTTCGACGTCACCGACGAGGAAAGCGCGGTCGCCGAGACGGCCGACGTGACCACCGAGGTCGAAGACGCGCCGGTGGTGCGCTTCCTGCAGAAGATGCTCATCGACGCGATCAACATGCGCGCGTCCGACCTGCACTTCGAGCCCTTCGAGTACACCTACCGCGTGCGCTTCCGCATCGACGGCGAACTGCGCGAGATCACGCAGCCGCCGGTGGCCATCAAGGACAAGCTTGCTTCGCGCATCAAGGTCATCTCGCGCATGGACATCGCCGAGAAGCGCGTGCCGCAGGACGGGCGCATGAAGCTCAAGTTCGGCAGCAAGGCGATCGACTTCCGCGTCAGCACCCTGCCCACCTTGTTCGGCGAGAAGGTCGTGATCCGGATCCTCGACCCGAGCAGCGCCAAGCTGGGCATCGAGGCCCTGGGCTACGAGAAGGTCGAGAAGGACCGCCTGATGCAGGCCATCGCCCGGCCCTACGGGATGATCCTCGTCACCGGCCCCACCGGCAGCGGCAAGACGGTGTCGCTGTACACCTGCCTGAACATCCTCAACCAGCCGGGCGTGAACATCGCCACCGTCGAGGACCCGGCCGAAATCAACCTGCCGGGCATCAACCAGGTCAACGTCAACGACCGCGCCGGCCTGACCTTCGCGGCGGCGCTCAAGTCCTTCCTGCGCCAGGATCCGGACATCATCATGGTCGGCGAAATCCGCGACCTCGAGACCGCCGACATCGCGCTGAAGGCGGCGCAGACCGGCCACATGGTGATGAGCACGCTGCACACCAACGACGCGCCGACCACGCTGACGCGGCTACTCAACATGGGCGTGGCACCGTTCAACATCGCCTCCAGCGTGCTCCTGATCACCGCGCAGCGGCTGGCGCGCAAGCTGTGCGAGAACTGCAAGAAGCCCGCCGACTACCCACGCGAGTCGATGCTCAAGGCCGGCTTCAAACCCGAGGACCTCGACGGCAACTGGAAGCCCTACCGCGCCGTCGGCTGTTCAGCCTGCAACAACGGCTACAAGGGTCGGGTCGGCATTTACCAAGTGATGCCGATCACGGAGGCGATCCAGCGCATCATCCTGTCCGAAGGAACGGCGCTGGACATCGCCAAGCAGGCCCAGGCCGAAGGTGTGCGCGACCTGCGCCAGTCCGGCCTCATCAAGGTGCGCAGCGGTGTCACCACGCTCGAGGAAGTGATCACCGTCACCAACGAGTAGCCCGCCGGCTGCCCCCACTCAACCCAGCCCCGCCCGCACACCCATGGCCACCGCAACACTCTCCAAACCCGGCAAGGAAATCATCTTCGAGTGGGAGGGCAAGGACCGCAACGGCAAGATCGTCCGCGGCGAGATGCGCGCCGGCGGTGAGTCCGTGGTCAACGCCAGCCTGCGCCGTCAGGGCATCCTGGTGAGCAAGGTGAAGAAGCGGCGCACCAGCGGCGGCCGTTCGATCAAGCAGAGGGATATCGCGATCTTCACGCGCCAACTCTCGACGATGATGAAGGCCGGCGTGCCGCTGCTCCAGTCCTTCGACATCGTGGCCCGCGGCAGCACCAACCCGCGCATGACCAAGCTGCTGACCGACATCCGGTCCGATGTCGAG
Organism: uncultured beta proteobacterium; assembly: GCA_963725755.1. Taxonomy (GTDB): domain Bacteria; phylum Pseudomonadota; class Gammaproteobacteria; order Burkholderiales; family Burkholderiaceae_C; genus Rubrivivax. The sequence continues at coordinate 128,729 of CAVRZW010000019.1, read as the reverse complement.
ACCGGGACCAGCCTGTCGGCGGCGTTCCGCAAGCACCCGCTGCACTTCGATGCCCTTTACTGCAACCTCGTCGAGGCGGGCGAGGCCGGCGGCATCCTCGAAGCGCTGCTGGACAGGTTGGCGATCTACCAGGAAAAGACGCTGGCGATCAAGAGCAAGATCAAATCGGCGCTGATGTATCCGATCGCCGTCATCGTGGTCGCCTTCGTGGTGCTGACGGTGATCATGATCTTCGTGATCCCGGCTTTCGAGGACGTCTTCAAGTCCTTCGGCGGCGAGTTGCCGGCGCCCACGCTGGTGGTGATCGCGATGTCGAAGTTCTTCGTCAAGTGGTGGTGGGCGATCTTCGCCCTGCTCGGCGGCGGGCTGTACTTCTTCTTCGAGAGCTGGAAGCGCTCGGAGAAGATGCAGATGACGATGGACCGCCTGCTGCTCAAGGTGCCGATCTTCGGCGACCTGATCAACAAGTCGGTGATCGCGCGCTGGACGCGCACGCTGTCGACGATGTTCGCCGCTGGCGTGCCGCTGGTCGAGGCGCTCGATTCGGTGGGTGGCGCCTCGGGCAACGCCGTCTATGCCCAGGCCACCGAGCAGATCCAGAAGGACGTCTCCACCGGCGCGGCACTGACCACGTCGATGACCGCCACCGGCGTCTTCCCGACCATGGTGCTGCAGATGGCGGCCATCGGCGAAGAGTCGGGCTCGCTTGACCACATGCTGGCCAAGGCAGCGGAGTTCTACGAGGACGAGGTCGATGAAATGGTCAAGGGCCTGTCGAGCCTGATGGAGCCTTTCATCATCGTCATCCTGGGCGTGCTGATCGGCGGCATCGTGGTCTCTATGTACCTGCCGATCTTCAAGCTGGGCTCGGTCGTCTAGCGTGGCGGAGTTGCTCGGCGGCCTGCCGCTGGACCTGTTCCTGTCGCCGTGGACGCTGGCCCTGGTCGGGCTGGCAGTGGGCAGTTTCCTGAACGTCGTCGTCCATCGCCTGCCGCTGATGCTCGAGCGCCAATGGTGGGGCGACGTCGCGGCACAACTGGCCGACGGCGACTCGTTTCGCCGCGTGTTCGCAAGCAATGCGCCCGAACGTCTGGTGCTCGCCTCGTCGGGCCTCGAGAAGGCGATCGCCGGTCTCGCCCCGCTCGGCCTGGCGCGCCCGGCTTCGCGCTGCCCCGCCTGCGGCGACCGCATCCGCTGGTACCAGAACATACCGGTGCTGAGCTGGCTCGCGCTGCGCTGCCGCTGCTCGGCCTGCGGGGCACGCATCTCTGCCCGCTACCCGCTGGTCGAACTCGGGACGGCGGCCCTCTTCGCGGCCTTCGGCTGGCGCATCGGACCGCAGCCCACGGCCTTGCTGTGGTGCGCGGTCGCCGCGACCTTGCTGGTGCTGGCGCTGATCGACTGGGACACGACCGTGCTGCCCGACGCGCTGACGCTGCCGCTGCTGTGGGCGGGCCTGGTCGCTGCCGCGGTCGGGTGGCTGCCCGGTCTGAGCTTGCTGCAATCGCTGTGGGGCGTGGCGGTGGGCTACCTCTCGCTGTGGCTCGTGTACTGGTTCTTCAAGCTCGCCACCGGCAAGGAGGGCATGGGCTTCGGCGACTTCAAGCTGCTCGCGGCCCTGGGCGCCTGGCTGGGCTGGCAGGCGATCCTGCCGATCGTGCTGATGGCCTCGGTCATCGGCACGGTCGTCGGCCTGGTGATGAAGGCCAGCGGTTCGTTGCGCGAGGGCCGCTTCGTCCCCTTCGGCCCGTTCCTGGCCGGCGGCGGCCTGGTCGTGATGCTGGTCGGCCTGCCGACCGTGCTGGGGTGGATCGGCTGGGCGTGAGTGCGCGCATCCGCTCGATCGGCCTGACAGGCGGCATCGGCAGCGGCAAGAGCGCCGTGGCGCGCATCCTCGTAGCCTGCGGCGCGCACCTGGTGGACAGCGACGCCATCGCCCGTGAACTGACGCTGCCGGGCGGTGCTGCGATGCCGGCCCTGGCGCAGGAATTCGGGCCCCGGGCCCTGACGCCCGAAGGCGCGCTCGACCGCGAGCAGATGCGCCACCTGGTCTTCGCCGAGCCGAACGCCAAGGCGCGCCTGGAGGCGATCCTGCACCCGCTGATCGGCCGCGAGGCGCAGCGTCGGGCCGAGGCCGGCGGCGGCCGACCCGTGGTCCACGACGTGCCGCTGCTGGCCGAGTCGCCGGGCCCGCGCGCCTGGCGAACGCGCGTCGACAGGGTGCTGGTGATCGACTGCACGGAGGCGACCCAGATCGAGCGCGTCGCCCAGCGGCCCGGCTGGAGCGAGCCCGCGGCGCGGCGCGTCATCGCCCAGCAGGCGACGAGGGCGCAGCGGCGCGCCATTGCCGATGCGGTGATCTTCAACGGCAGCGCCAGCCTGAACGCGCTCGAGGCCGAGGTGCGGGCGCTTTGGGCATTGTGGTTCGGGCCCTGCACCGGCGAGCCGGCCTGATCCCCAACCCTGCAGCGCCGCGAAGGGGCTGTGGAACAATCGGCAGCAGGCTGCAATCCCACCTGCCTTGCAGCCCAGCACCCGAGCCCACCTTGGTCCTTTACGAATACCCGTTCAACGAAGGCATTCGCACCATGCTGCGGCTCGAACACCTGTTCGACCGCCTGGGCCAGTTGGTGGCGCGTGATGCGCCGGTGGACCACCATTTCGCGTTGGCCACGATCTTCGAGATCATGGACGTGGCCTCGCGAGCCGACCTGAAGAGCGACTTGCTCAAGGAACTCGATCGGCACCGCTCGCAGCTGCAGGGCTTTCGCGGCCACCCGGGGGTGGAAGAGGCGGCGCTGGACGCCGTCGTCGCGCGCATCGACCATGCATTCGACGGCCTCAACCAGCTGCAGGGCAAGGCCGGCCAGGCCCTCGCCGCGAACGATTGGCTGATGAGCATCCGCAGCCGCATCAACATCCCCGGCGGCACCTGCGAATTCGACCTGCCGGCCTACTACGCGTGGCAACAGCATGCGCCCGAGCGGCGGCGCGCCGATCTTCAGGGCTGGATGGCCACGCTCACGCCGCTGGCCGAGGCGCTGCAGGTCCTGCTCGGTCTGTTGCGCGACAGCGGCACGCCGCAGCGCCTGGTGGCCACCGGTGGCCAATACCAGCAAAGCCTGCCTGCCGGGCGCACCTACCAGCTGCTGCGCGTGCACATCGCGGCCGACAGCGGCCTCGTCCCCGAGATCACCGGACACCGGCTGCTGGTGTCGATCCGCTTCATGCGGCCAGACGCAGAAGGCCGCCTGCGCAATGCGGGTACGGACGCGACTTTCGAGCTCGCGCTGTGCGCCTGAGGCGCCGCGCACGCGGGCCGCGACGGGCATGGTGAGCGACGGACGCGGAGAGCGGACGCGCCTGGTCCCCTGCCCGAGTTGCCGCAGGCCGGCACCGTTTTCCGAGCAGAACCCCTGGCGACCGTTCTGCAGCGAGCGCTGCCGCAGCGTCGACCTCGGCGCCTGGGCCAGCGAGCGCTTCCGGGTGCCGGTGCAGCCGCCAGCCGACGACGACGGTGCGCCGGGCGATGCCGATTGAGCATGCGTCCGCCGAGTTCGGCTGACTCGCGATGACCGCCGTCATCGATCTTGCCGGCTGCGTCCTCACGCCGCAGGGTTTCGTGCACGGTGCACTGCGCCTGTCGGGCGGCCGCGTGACACAGGTGACCGGCCAGCCGGTCACCGAAGCGGCGGCCCGTACCAGCGAGCTGCCGCTGTGGCTGCCCGGCTTCATCGACCTGCACGTGCACGGCGGCGGCGGCCACGACACCATGGCCGGCGGCGACGCGGTCGCGGCCATCGCCCGCACCCATGCGCGCCATGGCACCACCTCGCTGCTGGCGACCACGATGACCGCTCCGCGCTCGGAGATCGAGGCCGCGCTGCGTGGCCTGGCACCGCATGTCGCACAGCGCCCCCGCGGTGCCGCGCGGGTGCTCGGCGTGCACCTCGAAGGCCCCTACATCAATCCGCACAAGCTTGGCGCGCAGCCGGATTTCGCGGCCACGGCCACGCTCGCCGAGGTGCTGGCGCTGCATGCACTGGCGCCGCTGCGCCTGATCACGATCGCGCCCGAATTGCCCGGTCACCTGGCGCTGATCGTCGCCTTGCGCGCGCAAGGCTTCGTGGTCCAGATCGGCCACAGCGCAGGTCGGTACGAGGACGGCGTGGCGGCGCTGGCTGCCGGCGCGACCGGCTTCACCCACCTCTTCAACGCGATGAGTTCGATGCACCACCGCGAGCCGGGCATGGTCGGCGCGGCCCTGGCGCATGCCGAGCGCGCCGAGATCATCCCCGACCTGCTGCACGTGCACCCGGGCGCGATCCACGTCGCGCTGCGGGCCATTCCGGGCCTTTACTGCGTGACCGATTCCACCGCCGCCGCCGGCATGCCCGACGGCGAATACCGCCTGGGGCGCCACCGGGTAACCAAGTGCCTGGGCGGTGTGCGCCTGGCCGACGGCACGCTCGCCGGCAGCACGCTGACCATGGACCAGGCGCTGCGCAACCTGGTGGCACTGGGCCTGCCGCTGGCGGAGGCATCGCGCCGCACGGCCGCGCTGGCGGCCCAGCATCTGGGGCTGGCCGACAGGGGCCGGGTCGAAGTCGGTGCGATCGCCGACCTCGTGGCGCTGGACGGCGCGCTGCAACTGCACCGCGTCATCGTCGAGGGGGAAGAGATTGATCTCCAGGATGCGGGCTGAGGCGCTCGAAGCACCGCAAGCGGTGGCCCGCCTGCTCGCAGCAGATGCCGACGTCTACGCTGCGCTGGCCACCGATCTGCGGCGCGACGAGCCGCGATCCATGCTCACCGTCGCCCGTGGCAGTTCCGACCACGCGGCACACTACCTGGCCTATCTGGTGATGTCGCGCCTGGGCCGGCTCGTCACCTCGCTGCCGATGTCGCTCGTCACCCTCCATGCAGCCCGACTGCACTGCCAGGGGGTCGTCTCGTTCGCCTTCTCGCAATCCGGCCAGAGCCCCGATCTGGTCGCACCGACGCAGTTCTTCCGCCGCGGCGGCGCACGCACGGTGGCCCTGGTCAACGAGGTCGACTCGCCGCTCGCGCGGGCTTCGCAGTGGGTGCTGCCGCTGCATGCGGGGCCGGAGACCAGCGTCGCCGCGACCAAGAGCTTCATCGCCCAACTCGCTGCCGGGGCCCGTCTGGTGGCGGAGTGGGAAGGCCCGAGCCCGCTGCATGCGGCGTTGCACGCGCTGCCCGGCGTGCTGGAGGCGGCCGCGCAGGCCGACTGGTCGGCCGCACTGCCCGCGCTCGCCCAGGCCGAGCGGATGCTCGTGATCAGCCGCGGCGCCGGCTTGGCGGTGGCCATGGAGGTCGCGCTCAAGCTCAAGGAGACCTGCGGCATCCAGGCCGAGGCGTTCTCCGGCGCCGAGCTTCGCCATGGCCCGCTCGCGCTGGTCGGCGAGGGATATCCCTTGCTGATCCTGGCCCCGCGCGGTCCGGCGCTGGCGGGACTGCTGGCTCTGGCCCACGACCTGCGCCGGCGTGGCGCCAGCGTGCTGCTGGCCGCGGCCCCTGGTACGCCGGACGCCATGCTGCCGCTGCTGACGGCCGGCGACGAAGCGTTGGATCCGATTGCCGCGGCGCAGTCGTTCTATCCGATGGTCGAGGCGCTGGCGCTCGCCCGCGGGCTGAACCCCGACGCGCCCCGGCACCTGAGCAAGGTGACCCGCACCCGCTGAGCGGGCGTACCGTTGGACCGCACCTCGGGCGCAGGCGCAATCTGGAACCCCCTTGAACAGTCGCTGCCGGCCCCTATAATCCGCCTGCTAGCACTCGCATCAGTCGAGTGCTAACGATCGGAGTCGGGGTTTCAGCCCATCCGATCCATCGATGTCAGCGAGGACTTACTTTCTAAGTGCCTGGCAATTCGCTTACCGTCAATCCCAAGGAGATGATATGAAACTTCGTCCGTTGCACGACCGCGTGATCGTCAAGCGCCTCGAGCAGGAAACCAAGACTGCCTCCGGCATCGTGATCCCCGACAACGCAGCCGAGAAGCCCGACCAGGGCGAAGTGCTGGCGGTGGGCCCCGGCAAGCGCAACGACAAGGGTGACTTCGTCGTCCTGAACATCAAGGTCGGCGACCGCGTGCTCTTCGGCAAGTACAGCGGCCAGACCGTCAAGGTCGACGGCGATGAGTTGCTCGTGATGCGTGAAGAAGACCTCTTCGCCGTCGTCGAAAAGTAAATCGCTTTCAGACGATTCACCTTCGCCGCAGGCTGACTTCGCACAGCGAAGTTGAGGCCCGAAGGGCCGGCCGCGGACAGAAGTGATCGCCCCACCTCAATCGAATTCGGAGAATTTAGACATGGCATCAAAAGACGTGATCTTCGGCGCTGACGCGCGTGCGCGCATGGTCGAGGGTGTGAACATCCTGGCCAACGCAGTCAAGGTGACCCTGGGCCCGAAGGGCCGCAACGTGGTGCTCGAGCGTTCGTTCGGCGCCCCCACCGTCACCAAGGACGGTGTCTCGGTGGCCAAGGAGATCGAGCTCAAGGACAAGCTCCAGAACATGGGCGCGCAGATGGTCAAGGAAGTCGCTTCCAAGACCAGCGACATCGCCGGTGACGGTACCACCACGGCCACCGTGCTGGCGCAGTCGATCATCCGCGAAGGCATGAAGTACGTTGCCGCCGGCATGAACCCGATGGACCTGAAGCGCGGCATCGACAAGGCCGTGACGGCCCTGGTCGAAGAGCTGAAGAAGTCCAGCAAGGCGACGACGACGAGCAAGGAAATCGGCCAGGTCGGCTCGATCTCCGCCAACAGCGACGCGTCGATCGGCGAGATCATCGCCAAGGCGATGGACAAGGTCGGCAAGGAAGGCGTCATCACCGTCGAGGACGGCAAGTCGCTGGACAACGAGCTCGACATCGTCGAAGGCATGCAGTTCGACCGCGGCTACCTGTCGCCCTACTTCATCAACAACCCGGACAAGCAGGTTGCCGTTCTCGACAACCCGTTCGTGCTGCTCTACGACAAGAAGATCAGCAACATCCGCGACCTGCTGCCGACGCTGGAGCAAGTGGCCAAGAGCGGCCGTCCGCTGCTGATCGTCGCCGAGGAAGTCGAAGGCGAAGCGCTGGCAACCCTGGTGGTCAACACGATCCGCGGCATCCTGAAGGTCGTTGCCGTCAAGGCCCCGGGCTTCGGTGACCGCCGCAAAGCCATGCTCGAAGACATCGCCATCCTGACGGGCGGCAAGGTCATCGCCGAGGAAGTCGGCCTGACGCTCGAGAAGGCCACGCTGGCCGACCTGGGCCAGGCCAAGCGCGTCGAAGTGGGCAAGGAGAACACCACGCTCATCGACGGCCTGGGCAAGGGCGCCGACATCGAAGCGCGCGTCAAGCAGATCCGCGTCCAGATCGAAGAAGCCACCAGCGACTACGACCGCGAGAAACTCCAGGAGCGCGTGGCCAAGCTGGCCGGCGGCGTTGCCGTCATCAAGGTCGGTGCTGCCACCGAAGTCGAGATGAAGGAAAAGAAGGCGCGTGTCGAAGACGCCCTGCACGCCACGCGTGCCGCGGTGGAGGAAGGCATCGTCGCCGGTGGTGGCGTGGCCCTGCTGCGTGCCCGCCAGGCGGCCGGCACCATCAAGGGTGACAACCACGACCAGGAAGCCGGCATCAAGATCGTGCTGCGCGCGATCGAACAGCCGCTGCGCGAGATCGTCGCCAATGCCGGCGACGAGCCGAGCGTGGTGATCAACGCCGTGCTGGGTGGCAAGGGCAACTACGGCTACAACGCCGCCAACGGCACCTATGGCGACATGATCGAGATGGGCATCCTGGACCCGACCAAGGTGACGCGCACGGCTCTGCAGAATGCGGCTTCGGTGGCCGGCCTGATGCTGACGACCGAGTGCATGGTTGCCGAAGCGCCGAAGGAAGAGTCGGCCGGCGGTGGCATGCCGGGCGGCATGGGTGGCATGGGCGGCATGGGCGGCATGGACATGTAAGCTCGTTCCGGACGGCTTTGCCGCCGGAACAGCTCGGCGGGTTCGAACCAACACGCTGCGCCTGCGATCCAACCCGCCGCGATCCGCTCAAGGCCCGCGTACCGAGAGGTGCGCGGGCCTTCTTGCTTGTGCCCAGCGTTCAGCTGTGAGGGAAAGGCCCGGCTTTTTCGGATCATGGCGGCCACAGGCGACGGATAATCCTCCGCTATGTCTGTGCGGCCGGTTTCCCGAGCGCTCCAGCGGTTCGTCGAAGACGAACTGCTGCGGGCTCCATTGCTGTTCGATCAGGTGGTCGACGGCACGCTCGAGCACGCCCACGCGGCAATGCCGGCCATGCCACCGGTGCAGCGCGCGGCGATCGCCGATTTGCTGGAATCGCTGCTGGCGCAACGGGCACGGCTGGCCGATTACTTCACGAGATCGCTAAGCGAGCAGGCGAAGCGCGAACTGGCCGGAGGCGCACCTCAGCCGACGACGACGGCGCCGAGCGCACCGGACGCGGCGGCCAAGCAGAAGTCTCTCTCCCTGGTGGACGAGGCGGTGGTGGCGATGGACGTCGAGCTCTCGCACACGATCGAGGCGATCAAGAGCGTGGCCGAATACGAACTGCGCGAACTGCAGACCTTCACCGCGGCCCTGGTCGGCGACATGGACGTCGCCGCCGACCACAACCCCTTTCGCGCCGAAACCTACGCCCACGCCCTGTGGGCGGCGGCGCAGGCTTTGCCGCTGTCGCGCGGGCATCAGGTCGCCTTCATGCGGCACGCCGGCACGCCGCTGGCGCAAATGCTGCGCAAGAGCTACGCCGCGGCGGCGTCGCGGCTGGAATCCATGGGTGTGGAGCCCGCGGCCTACCGCACGCTGATCCTGCCCGCTGGCTCGCGCCGCGGCTGGCTTCCGGGCGAGACCACCTTCAGCCCCGACCTGCACCACATGCGCGACACCATGCCGGCGCCGCAGGACGCGATGCCGACCTCGGCCATGCGCTTCGAAGGCCAGCGCACGCCGACCACCACCAGCGCGCTGCAGGCGACCGAGTCGTGGCGCGAGGTGGCGCGCAGCACCACCAATCCCGTCGACCGACAGACCATCGAACTGGTCAGCCGCCTGTTCGAGGCCATGGTCGCCGACGAGCGGGTGCCGCGCGACGTCGGTTTCCTGATCTCGCGCCTGCAGGGCCCGGCGATGCGCCTGACCCTGCGTGACGGCAGCCTGCTCGACCAGGACAAGCATCCGCTCTGGCGGTTCATCAACCGCCTGGTGTTCGAAGCCGAGATGACGCCCGACCCTGCCGACCCCGACAGGGCGCTGCTGCTGGCGGCGGCGCAAGGCACGATCGACCGTCTGGCCAGCGAGCCCGAACAGAACACCGGCCTGTACCGGTGGGCGCTGGACCGACTCGAAGCGCTTCTGCAAAAGCGCCTGGCGCGGCGCCTTTCCGCGGCGTCCAGCCAGATCGGCGCGCTGCAGAAGCTGGAAGACAAGCTGTGCGCCGGCGGCGCCGTGCCATCGAGCTTGCACGGTACGCTGGATCTGCCGCAGCTCGACACGGTGCCGGCCGATCTGCTCGATGCGGTGGGGACGAAGGCGCCCGCGTCTCCCAGCGAGCAGGCCTGGTTGGACGAGCTGCGACCCGGCGACATGGTTCGCATGTTCCTGCAGGGCCGCTGGGTCCAGGCGCGGCTGCTGTGGCCGGGCGAGCGGCACGAGATCTGGCTGTTCGCGGACGGCGCGTCCGATGAAACCTGGGCGGTGCGACGCGGCGCGCTGCTCACGATGAAAGCCGAACGACTGGCCAAGACGATCAAGCAACGCTCGATCGTCGGCAGCGCCGCAGCCCGCCTCCAGGAGACGCTGGCCGGCTCTGCAACAGGCTGATGTGCCCCGGCGGCCGGCGGCGACGAGCGCGTTCTCAGCTCGTCGCAAGCAGTTCGGCGACCAGTGCGCCGACCCGGCCCGGTTGCTCGTGCACGATCCAGTGCGAGGCCGCTGGCACGCGGATCACGCTCAGGTCCGGCACCCAGTGCTCGAGCCCGTCGAGCAAGCCCGGCAACAAGGCCTTGTCACCCTCGCCCCAGAGCACGGTGGTCGGCACACGAACCGTGACCGCCTCGTCGGGCAGCACCAGCTTGTGCAGCGCTTCGTCCGGGCCGACGGCCGGCCGCAGCGGCGAGGCACGGTAGTAGTTGAGCGGGCCGCGCAGCCCCTCGCCGGACACGCCCCAGGAGGCGCGGAACCGTGCACGCAATTCAGGCGTCAGCCAGGCCGCGTCGCCGAAGAATGGCCACAAGCGCGCGAAGTCGCCCTCGGCCAACCGGCGTTCGGCGTCGGGCCGGCAGAGGAAGTTCATGTAGGCGCTGGCGGCCTGCTGCGCCGCGCTCGCTCGCAGTTCGCGCAGGAAGGTGGCCGGGTGCGGAGAATTGATGATCAGCAGACGTTCGATCAGCTCCGGCCGCGCGGCGGCCAGGCTCCAGGCCAGCGCCCCGCCCCAGTCATGGGCCACGAGCAGCCGGAGCGGCGAGCCCAGCGCCTCGATCGCCGCGGCGACATCGGCCGTCAGCAGCTTGGCGCGATAGGCCATCGGCTCGACCGGTGCCGACGAGCCCGGATAGCCGCGCAGGTTGGGCGCCACGCAGGTCACCCGGCCCGCCAGCTGCAGCATCACCTCGTCCCAGACGAAGGCCGCCTCCGGAAAGCCATGCAGCAGCATCGCATCCGGCCGGCCCGCGCCATTGCTGCGGCAAGCCAGCGTGATGCCCTGCGGCAAGGCGAGGTCGAAGGTATGGATCATGGGCTTGCCTCGGGGTGGGTCCAGCCATACAGGGTTTCGGCGACATCGGCCAGACCCTGCCCCGAGAGGGCGGAAAACAGGGTCACCGCAATGTCGGTGTTCTCGGTGGCGAGATCGCCGAGCAGCGTCTGCGCAGCCTGAACCGCGGCCTGGGCCTCGCGCCGGTTGAGCTTGTCGGCCTTGGTCAACAGCACCAGCAGGCGCACTTCGCCGTTGGCCAGGCGCGGCGCGATCAGGGCCAGCAGGCGCTGGTCGAGCTCGGTCAGGCCCAGGCGTGAATCGACCATCAGCACCACGCCGTGCAGGGGCCGGCGCAGTTGCAGGTAGTCGGCCATCACGGCCTGCCAGCGCAGCTTGGCCGCGCGCTCCACGGCGGCGTAGCCGTAGCCGGGCAGGTCGGCGAACAGCGTGTCCGGTGCGGCCTTGGGACCGACCTCGAACAGGTTGATGTGCTGCGTGCGACCGGGCGTGCGAGACGCGAAGGCGAGCCTGCGCTGCTGCGCCACCCGGTTGATGGCCGTCGATTTGCCGGCATTGCTGCGGCCGACGAAGGCGATCTCGGGGGTCTCGCTCGCCGGCAGCTGCGAAAGCAGGCTGGCGGTGGTCAGAAAGCGCGCACTGTGGGCCCATGCGAGAGCGGCCTTGGCGGTGTCGCCAAGTGGGGCCAACGAAGGCCGATGGGCGGTTGTCATGGTGCATTGTAAAATTCACCGGTTTGCGCCCTGATCGATCTCTGTTGAAGGCATCCGCATGAAGTCCCCCGTCGTCCTGGCCGCTTCGGCCCTGTTCGCAGCAACGGCCTTTTGTGCCGGCGCCACCTTCGCCGCCGAAGGCAAGCCCGAGTTCAAGCCCGACATCGCCAAAGGCCAGCAACTGGCCACGACCTGCGGCGCCTGCCATACCCAGGACGGCTCGCGCGGCGTCGCGACCTACCCGATCCTGCAGGGCCAGCACGCCGATTACATCGTCAAGCAACTGACCGAGTTCAAGGCCGGCAAGCGCAAGAACGCAATCATGTCGGGCATGGTGGCGGCCCTGTCGGCCGAGGACATGCAGCACATCGCCGCGTTCTACGCGTCGAAGAATGCCAAGCCGGGGTTCGCGACCGACAAGGCGACGGTGGCGTTGGGCGAGCAGATCTACCGTGGCGGCATCGCCGCGCGCCAGGTGCCGGCCTGCGCCGGCTGCCACAGCCCGGATGGCGCCGGCATCCCGGCGCAATACCCGCGCCTCAGCGGTCAGCATGAGGAATACGTCAGCGCCCAACTCCAGGCCTTCGGCAGCGGCGCGCGCGACAACAGCGCGCAGATGATGGCGATCGCCGGCCGGCTCAAGGACAGCGAGATGAAGGCGGTGGCCGACTACATCCAGGGTCTGCGCTAGGCGCAACGCCACCTCTCTGGCCGGCCATGGCGCCGGCCCTGCTCCCAGGCCGGTCTTGCACCGGCCTTTGCTTTTCCGGCAGGCGCCGCGATCGATAATTTCCCGCCAGCTCGCGGCCGCGATGCGCCAGCGGTATGACCGCGATGCCGGCCCGGCTCGTCGACAGCCGGCGCGCGCTGGGCTGCCGCAGCGTCCGGCCCCGGCGAGCTGTAAGAACCGCCGGCCGCAGCCGACCCACCCTCAAGCCCTCACGGAGATTCTCGGATGCACCTGCTCAAGGACCGTGGATTCGTCCACCCCGCCGCCTCGGACATCACGCCGCGCAAGGTCTATCAAGGCCGCCGCCGCGTCATCCAGGCCCTGGCGGCCGGCGGCGCGATGGGCCTGTTGCCCGTCCTGCCCGCAGGCGCGCAGGTCGTGCGCCCCGGCAAGCTCGCGCCGCTGCCCGCGGGCCGCAGCGCCGTCGCCGGCGCCTACACGATGGACAAGCTCACGTCGTACTCCGACGTGACCCACTACAACAACTACTACGAGTTCGGCACCGGCAAGTCCGACCCTGCGAGCGACGCCGGCACGCTGCGCACGCGCCCGTGGAGCGTCGCCATCGAGGGCGAAGTCAAGCGGCCGGGCAGCTACGACATCGATGCGCTGCTCAAGCTCGCCCCGATGGAGGAGCGCGTCTACCGGCTGCGCTGCGTCGAAGGCTGGTCGATGGTGATTCCCTGGATCGGCTATTCGCTGGCCGAACTGATCCGCAGGGTCGAGCCCACCGGCAACGCCAAGTTCGTGCAGTTCGTGACCCTGGCCGACCGCGCGCAGATGCCGGCCTTGAGCGCTGGCGTGCTCGACTGGCCGTATGTCGAGGGGCTGCGCATGGACGAGGCCATGCACCCGCTGACGCTGCTGACCTTTGGCCTCTATGGCGAGGTGCTGCCGAACCAGGACGGTGCGCCGGTGCGGGTCATCGTGCCCTGGAAGTACGGATTCAAGTCGGGCAAGTCCATCGTCAAGATCCGCTTCGTCGAGAAGCAGCCCAAGACGAGCTGGAACAGCGCGATCCCGGACGAATACGGCTTCTATTCGAACGTCAACCCGAAGGTCGATCACCCGCGCTGGAGCCAGGCCACCGAGCGCCGCATCGGCGAGGACGGCCTGTTCGCCAAGCGGCGCCCGACGCTGATGTTCAACGGCTACGAGCCGCAGGTCGGCCAGCTGTATGCAGGCATGGACCTGAAGAAGTACTACTGACGGCGAGGTCCAGGCGATGACCGGCACCACTGGCGGACCGCTCGCGGCGAATTCCGCCCCCCTGGCCGCGGCAGCACCGCGGACCGCTGCCGGCGCAGGCAAGGCAGGCGGCGTTCGCGGCACGCCCGTCAACCGCTGGCTGCTGCGCCCGGCGGCCAAGCCGCTCGCGTTCGTCGCCGCCCTGCTTCCGTTCGCGTGGTTCTTCTACGGTGCCTTCTCCGACACGCTGGGGCCGAACCCGGCCGAAGCCCTGATCCACGGCACCGGCGACTGGACGCTGCGCCTGCTCTGCCTGACGCTGCTCGTCTCACCCTTGCGCCAGTCCACCGGCTGGCATGCGCTGGCCCGGTTCCGCCGCATGCTGGGGCTGTTCACCTTCTTCTACGGCACCCTGCATTTCCTTTCCTACGCCTGGCTGGACAAGGGCTTCGGGATCGACGCGATCCTCAAGGACGTCGGCAAGCGGCCTTTCATCCTGGTCGGCAGCGCAGCGCTGCTGCTGATGCTGCCCCTGGCGGCGACCTCGTTCAACCGCGCGATCAAGGCGCTGGGCGCGGCACGCTGGCAGGCGCTGCACCGTGCGGTCTATGCGGTGGCCCTGCTCGCGCTGCTGCACTTCTTCTGGATGCGTGCCGGCAAGCACAACTTCGGCGAATGGTCGGTCTATGCCGCGATCATGGCCGCGCTGCTGGGCTGGCGCGCCTGGCGAACCCTCGCGGCGCGCCGTGCAAGCCGATCCGCCGCGGCGGCGACCTGATCTTGGTGTAACTTCGCGACTTCGCCGGCGGCCGCCGGTAACCACAGAAGCGGAGACAACCCATGTCCAGTATTGCCACGGCGCGCCACCGGTCGCGACTCTTCCCGGTCCTCCTCGCTGCCGGCCTGGCCCTGGCCGCGGGCCTGGCCTCGGCACAGATCCGGGTCGGTGTCACGCTCTCCTCCACCGGCCCGGCCGCCTCGCTGGGCATCCCCGAGCGCAACACGATGCCGCTGATGCCGCACTCGATCGGTGGCGTGGCGGTCGAGTACACCGTGCTCGACGACGCGTCCGACCCCGTCAAGGCGGTGCAGAACGCGCGCAAGCTGATCACCGAGGACAAGGTCGACGTCCTGCTCGGCTCGTCGATCACGCCCAACAGCCTGGCGATGGTCGACGTGGCGGCCGAATACAAGACGCCGATGATCTCGATCGCGTCGTCGCTGCGCATCGTCGACCCGGTGGACGCCAAGCGCGCCTGGGTCTTCAAGACGCCGCAGAACGACGCCCACATGATGACCGCGATGTCGCAGCACATGAGCGACAAGGGCCTGCACAGGATCGGCATCATCGGCTTCAACGACGCCTACGGCGAGGGCGTGGTCACCGAGTTCGGCAAGGTGGCCGCGATGCGCAAGCTCGACGTGGTGGTGGTCGAGCGCTACGCGCGCACCGACACCAGCGTCACCGGTCAGGTGCTCAAGCTGCTGGCGGCCAACCCCGACGCCGTCCTCATCGCCGCATCGGGCACGCCGGCGGTGCTGCCGGCGCGCACGCTCAGGGAGCGCGGCTACAAGGGCCAGATCTACTTCACCGACGGCGTCGTCAACAACGACTTCCTGCGCGTCGGCGGCAAGGACATCGAGGGCGCGTACCTGCCCGCCGGCCCGGTGGTGGTGGCCAAGGACCTGCCCGACAGCAACCCGATCAAGAAGGTGGCTCTGGACTTCGCCAAGCGCTACGAGGACGCCAACGGCAAGGGATCGATGAACGCCTTCGCGGCCCATGCCTGGACCGCCGCGCTGATGCTCGAGCGCGCCGTGCCGGTGGCGCTGAAGACCGGCGCCAAGCCCGGCACCGAGGCCTTCCGCGCGGCGCTGCGCGACAGCCTGGAGAACATCCACGACCTGGTCACCGCGCATGGCGTGATGAACACCAGCAAGACCGACCACATGGGCTTCGACCAGCGGGCGCGCGTGATGGTGCAGATCAAGAACGGGGCCTGGACGCTGGCGAAATAGCCCCGCCGGTCGCGCCGCAGGCATGGATGCCACGATCGCCGCGATCCTCACCCTCGACGGCCTGACCACTGGCGCGGTGTACGCGCTGCTGTCGATCTCGCTGGTGCTGGTGTTCACGGTCACGCGGGTGATCTACATCCCGGCCGGCGAGTTCGTCGCCTTCGGCGCCCTGACGATGGCCGCGCTGCAGGCCGGCAAGACGCCGCCGACGGCATGGCTCACGCTGGGCCTGGGCGCGGCGGTGTTCGGTCTCGACCTCGCCGCCGCGCTGCGCGAGCGCAGCAGCGCGGCACTCGCCGCCAGCGCCGCCTGGAACCTGGCCTGGCCGGTCGCGGCCTGGCTGCTCGCACGCAGCCCCGCGGTGCAGCAGGCGGGCATGGCCGTGCAGGTGCTGCTCACGCTGGCGATCCTGGTGCCCGCGGGGGCCATGCTGCACCGCCTGTGCTTCGCACCGCTGCAGCAGGCCAGCGTGCTGACGCTGCTGATCGCCGCGGTGGCGCTGCACTTCGCGCTGCTCGGGTCGGGCCTGCTGATGTTCGGCGCCGAGGGCTCGCGCACGCTGCCGCTGACCGATCTGCAGATCACCCGGGCCGGCATCGAGCTCAGCGGCCAGAGCCTGGCCGTGATCGTGACTTCGGTGGCCGCGATGCTCGGCCTGGCCGCCTTCTTCGGCCGCACCCTCACCGGCAAGGCCCTGCGTGCCACGGCCGTCAACCGCGTCGGCGCGCAACTGGTGGGCATCGGCCCGCAACGTGCGGGGGCAATAGCCTTCCTGATGGCGACTGCGCTGGCGGCGTTCTCGGGTGTGCTCGTCGGCCCCTTGACCACCGTGTACTACGACAGCGGCTTCCTGATCGGCCTGAAGGGATTCGTCGGCGCCATCATCGGCGGCCTGGCGGGCTACCCGGTGGCGGTGGCCGGCGCGCTGACGGTCGGCCTGATCGAGAGCTTCGCGTCGTTCTGGGCCAGCGCCTACAAGGAGGTGCTGGTGTTCTCGCTGATCGTGCCGGTGCTGGCCTGGCGCTCGTTCACCCACCGCGGCATCGACGAGGACGAGACTTGAAGGCGGCGCAGCTGCGCACGCTGCGCCGGGCCGCGCCCTGGGCGGCGCTGGCTGCGCTGGCGACCCTGCCGCCGCTGGGCGCACCGGCGTACTGGATCACCCTGGCCAACTACATCGGCGTGTCGGCCGTCGTCGTGCTCGGCCTGGTGCTGCTCACCGGCCACGCCGGACTGACCTCGTTCGGGCAGTCGGCCTTCGTCGGCATCGGCGCCTACACCACCGCCTGGCTGGCCACGACGCAGGGCAGCGGGCCGCTCGTCACCCTGATGGCCAGCCTGGCGTTCACCACCGCCAGCGCGCTGCTGCTGGGTCTGATCACGGTGCGCCTGCAGGGCCACTACCTGCCGCTGTGCACGATTGCCTGGTGCCTGTCGCTGTTCTACCTGTTCGGCAATGTCGAGGCCCTGGGCAAGTTCGACGGCATCACCAACATGCCGGCGTTCGCGCTCGGACCCTGGCAGCTGGAGCGCGGCCGCGAGATCTTCTACCTGATCTGGGGCGTCGTCGCGTTGGCCATGGTGGGGCTGCACAACCTGCTCGACTCGCGACCGGGCCGCGTGATCCGGGCGCTGAAGAAGGGCGCGCTGATGCAGGAGTCGTGCGGCATCGCCACCGCGCGATACAAACTGCTGGCCTTCGTCGTCGCGGCGCAGCTGGCGGGCGTGGCCGGCTGGCTCTACGCCTACCTGCAGCGCGCGGTGAACCCGACGCCGTTCGGTCTGGGCTATGGCATCGAGTACCTGTTCATGGCGGTCGTCGGCGGTGTCTCGCAGCTCTGGGGTGCGGTCGCCGGCGCGGCGCTGCTGATGCTGGTCAAGGACGGGTTGCAGCGCCTGCTGCCGATGTTGCTGGGGCAGACGGGCAACTTCGAGATCATCGTCTTCGGCCTCGCGATGATCGCCCTGCTGCAGCGCGCGCCCGAGGGCCTGTGGGGCCGGCTGACGCGCCGCATCGGCCGCCTGCCCCTGGCCCCGCTCGCGGCGGGCGCGGCGGCGTTGCCGACGCGGCCGCAACCGGCCGCAGGCGAGCGCCTGCTGGAGCTGCACGCCGTGCGCAAGACCTTCGGCGGGCTGGTGGCCGTCAACGACGTCGGTTTCCACGTCGCCGCCGGCGAGATCGTCGGCCTCATCGGCCCCAACGGCGCCGGCAAGAGCACGCTGTTCAACCTGGTCAGCGGCGTGCTGCCGCTGTCGGGCGGCGAAGTGCGATTCCAGGGCCGGCCGACCGGCGGCGTGCCGTCGCGCCAGCTGGCGCGCCAGCGCCTGGGCCGCACCTTCCAGCATGTGCGGCTGGTGCCCGACATGTCGGTGCTGGACAACGTGATGATCGGCGCCCACCTGCGCGGCCATCGCGGCGCGGTGGCCGGCGCGCTGCGCGCCAACCGCGCCGAAGAGGCGGCGCTGCGGGGCGAGGCCGCGCGCCAGCTCGAGCGCGTGGGACTCGGCCGTTGCCTGGAAGCGGACGCCGGGGCCCTGGCGCTGGGGCAGCAGCGCACGCTGGAGATCGCCCGCGCCCTCTGCCTGGACCCGGTGTTGCTGCTGCTGGACGAACCTGCGGCGGGCCTGCGCCATCACGAGAAGCAGGCCTTGGCGGCCCTGCTGAGCCAGCTGCGCGCAGAGGGTCTGGCGGTGCTGCTGGTCGAGCACGACATGGCGTTCGTGATGGGCCTGGTCGACCGCCTGGTGGTGATGGACTTCGGGACCCTGATCGCCGAGGGCCCGCCCGAAAGCGTGCGCCGCGACCCCAAGGTGCTGGCGGCCTACCTGGGACTGGGCGACGAGGCGCCGCCGCGATGACGCAAGCCCTGCTGGCGGCGCAGGACCTGCACGTTCGCTACGGCGCCGTCGAGGCGCTCAGCGGTGTCTCGATCGAGGTGCCGGCCGGTGCCATCGTCACCGTCATCGGGCCCAACGGCGCCGGCAAGTCGACCTTGCTCAATGCGCTGATGGGCCTGCTGCCGGTGGCCGCCGGTCGCGTGCGCTGGCGCGGCGCGGCACCACCGAAGACGGTCGAAGGGCGGGTCGCCGCCGGGCTGTGCCTGGTCCCCGAGAAGCGCGAGCTCTTCACCACCATGTCGGTGCTGGACAACCTGCTGCTCGGGGCCTGGGCCCCGCTCAAGGCCGGTCATCGCGACACCGGGGTCACGCTCGAACAGGTGCTGCAGAGATTCCCCAGGCTGCGCGAGCGGCGCCACCAGCTCGCCGGCACCTTGTCGGGCGGCGAGCGGCAGATGCTGGCCATCGGCCGCGCGCTGATGTCCAGGCCGACCCTGCTGATGCTCGACGAGCCCAGCCTCGGGCTGGCGCCGCTGATCGTGCGCGAGATCTTCCACATCATCGTGGCCCTGCGCGACACCGGGGTGGCGATCCTGCTCGTCGAGCAGAACGCCCGCGCCGCGCTGGCGGTGGCCGACCATGCCTACGTGATCGAGACCGGAGCGGTCGTGCTGCAGGGGCCGGCGGCAGAACTGGCCGCGCATCCGGGCGTGGCCGCCAGCTACCTGGGCGCCTGAACGGCGGTGGCAGGCAAGACCGTGCGCACCGCGGCACCGCGCGCAAGAACGGGTGCCAGCGCATGGCCGGTATGCGTACCCGCGGCCACCACCGCCTCGGGCGCACCAGCCGCCACCACGCGGCCGCCCTGGGCGCCGCCTTCGGGGCCGAGGTCGATCACCCAGTCGGCCTCGGCGATGACGTCGAGGTCGTGCTCGATCACGACCACGCTGTGCCCGCCCGCCACCAGCCGGTGCAGCACGCGGATCAGCTTCTCGACGTCGGCCATGTGCAGGCCGACCGTCGGCTCGTCGAGCACGTAGAGCGTGCGCGGCGCGCGGTTGCCGCGCCGCGTCACGTCGTCGCGCACCTTGCTCAGTTCGGTGACGAGCTTGATGCGCTGGGCCTCGCCGCCGCTCAAGGTCGGTGAAGGCTGGCCCAGGGTCAGGTAGCCCAGGCCCACGTCGGCCAGCAGTTGCAGCGGGTGGGCGATGGCGGGCATGTTGGCGAAGAAGCCGACCGCCTCGTCGACCTCCATCCGCAGCACGTCGCCGATGCTCTTGCCGCGCCAGCTCACCGCCAGCGTCTCGGGATTGAAGCGCGCGCCGTGGCAGGTATCGCAGGGCACCTTGACGTCGGGCAGGAAGCTCATCTCGATCGTCTTCATGCCCTGGCCTTCGCATCCCGGGCAGCGGCCGTCGCCGGTGTTGAACGAGAAGCGCGACGCCGCATAGCCGCGCGCCCGGGCCTCCAGCGTCTCGGTGAAGAGCTTGCGGATGCTGTCCCAGAAGCCGATGTAGGTCGCCGGGCAGGAACGCGGCGTCTTGCCGATGGGGGTCTGGTCGACCTCGAGCACGCGGTCGAGGTGCTCGAAGCCTTCGAGGCTCGCGCAGCCGCTCCACTGGCGCGACCCGGTCAGTGCCGATTGAACGTTGGCCAGCAGCACGTCACGCGCCAGCGTGCTCTTGCCCGAGCCCGAGACGCCGGTGACGGCGACCAGCCGGCCCAGCGGCACGCGCAGGTCCACCTGCTGCAGGTTGTGCAGCGTGGCGCCGCGCAGGCGCAAGGCGGGCGCTGCCCAGTCGATGGCGCGGCGCGCCAGCAGCGGGTGCACCAGAGGGTGCGCGAGCAGCCGCCCGGTGACCGAATCGGCCTGCCGCGACAGATCGGCGACGCTGCCTTCGGCGACCAGCCGCCCGCCGCGCTTGCCGGCGCCGGGCCCGATGTCGATCAGGTGCTCGGCGCGGCGGATCGTGTCCTCGTCGTGTTCGACCACCACCAGCGTGTTGCCGGCCGCGCCGAGCTTGGCCAGCGCACCGAGCAGGATGCCGTTGTCGCGCGGATGGAGGCCGATCGTCGGCTCGTCGAGCACGTAGCACACGCCCTGCAGGTTGCTGCCGAGCTGGGCCGCGAGACGGATGCGCTGCGCCTCGCCGCCGGACAAGGTGGGCGCGGCGCGGTCCAGCGTGAGGTAGCCGAGGCCGACATCGGCCAGGAACTCGAGCCGGCTCCCGATCTCGGCCACCACGTCGCGGGCGATCTCGGCATCGCGCCCGGCCAGGTCCAGCGCCGCGACCCATTGCCGCGCCTCGTGCACCGACAGCCGCGCGATCTCGCTGATCGCGCGCTCGCCGAACGTGACGCCGCGCGATTGCCGGTTCAGCCTTGCGCCACCGCAGTCGGGGCAAGGGGCGTCGACCACGCCTTCGACCTCGGGCTCCTCCGACGGGAAGCTCTGCTCGCGGCCCTTGTTGTCGTCGTCGCGGACCGAATCGTCGTAGGCCTTGCGCTGCTCGCGCGTCAGCGCCAGGCCGGTGCCGACGCAGGTCGTGCACCACCCATGCTTGCTGTTGTAGCTGAACATGCGCGGGTCGAGCTCGGGGTAGCTGGTGCCGCAGACCGGGCAGGCACGCTTGGTCGAGAAGACCTTGACCTCGCCGATGCCCAAACCCGCGCGGCCCTGGCCCGGCGTCATCGCCAGGTCCAGCCCGTCCAGCGGGTGCAGCAGGTGCAGCACGCCCTTGCCGAGTTCGAGCGTCCTGCTCAGCAAGGCGCGCAGCTCGGCCTCGTGCTCGACGCTGACGACGATGTCGCCCACCGGCAGCTCCAGCGTGTGCTCCTTGAAGCGGTCGATGCGCGGGAACGGGGCCAACGGCAGGAACTCGCCATCGACGCGCAGATGCGTGTGGCCGCGCGCCTTGGCCCATTTGGCGAGGTCGGTATAGACGCCCTTGCGGTTGACGACCAGCGGCGCCAGCAGCCCGACATGCTCGCCGCGATGGTCGCGCAGAAGCTGCGCCGCGATGCTCTCGGCGCTTTGCGCCTTGACCGGCGCGCCGTCGTGCACGCAATGCTGCAGCCCGAGCTTGACCCACAGCAGGCGCAGGAAATGCCAGACCTCGGTCGTCGTGGCCACCGTGCTCTTGCGGCCACCGCGGGAAAGCCGTTGCTCGATCGCGACCGTCGGCGGGATGCCGTAGACCGCGTCGACCTCGGGCCGCCCGGCCGGCTGCACGATGCTGCGCGCGTAGGCGTTCAGGCTCTCGAGGTAGCGGCGCTGGCCCTCGTTGAACAGGATGTCGAAGGCCAGCGTGCTCTTGCCCGAGCCGCTGACGCCGGTGACGACGTTGAACTTGCCGCGCGGGATCTCGACCGTCAGGCTCTTGAGGTTGTGTTCCTTGGCGTTGACGATGCGGATCGCCTGATCGTCGGTGCTGCCGGCGCCGCGCGCCGCAGCCCGCGCCGCGCGCAGCACGCTCTGCAGCGCACGGCCCTCCTCGGCCTTGGGCGTGGCGAAGCCGAGCGCGGCTTCGTAGTCGCGCAGCGCGCTGCCGGTGTGCGAGCCGGGATGCGCCCTGACATCGTCGGGCGTGCCGGTGCAGACGAGCTCGCCGCCGCCCTCGCCGCCCTCGGGGCCGAGGTCGACGATCCAGTCGGCCGCGCGGATGACGTCGAGGTTGTGCTCGATGACGAGCAGCGAATGGCCGGCGTCGAGCAGTTTGCGCAAGGCGCGCATCAGCTTGGCGATGTCGTCGAAATGCAGGCCGGTGGTCGGCTCGTCGAACAGGAACAGCGTGCCGCGCCTGGCCACGCGCTGCGACGGGCTCGCCGCCGCGTCGGCCAGGAAGCCGGCCAGCTTCAGACGCTGCGCCTCGCCGCCCGACAGCGTCGGCACCGGCTGCCCCAGGCGCACGTAGTCGAGGCCGACGTCGATGATCGGCTGCAGCCTGGCCGTCACCTCGCGGTCGTTCTGGAACCAGTGTGCGGCCTCGGCCACCGTGAGATCGAGAACGTCGGCGATCGACATCTGCATCGGTCCGCGGACGATCTTGACGTCGAGGATCTCGGCGCGGTAGCGGCGGCCGTCGCAGTCGGGGCAGCGCAGGTAGACGTCGCTGAGGAACTGCATCTCGACATGCTCGAAGCCCGAGCCGCCGCAGGTCGGGCAGCGGCCGTCGCCGGCGTTGAAGCTGAAGGTGCCGGCGGTGTAGCTGCGCTCGCGCGCCAGCGGCAGCTCGGCGAACAGCTTGCGCAGTTCGTCGAAGGCGCCGACGTAGCTCGCCGGGTTGCTGCGCGCGGTCTTGCCGATCGGGCTCTGGTCGACGAACACCGCGTCGGACAGGAAGTCGGCACCGAGCAGGCGGTCGTGGGCGCCCGGTGTCTCGGTGGCCTTGCCGAAGTGGCGCGCCAGCGCCGGGTAGAGCACGTCCTGGATCAGCGTGCTCTTGCCCGAGCCGCTGACGCCGGTGACGACGACCAGCCGCTGCAGCGGCAGCGTGACGCTCACGTGGCGCAGGTTGTGCTCGCGCGCGCCCTCGAGCACCAGCTTGGGCGTGGCCTCGGCGACCAGGCGGCGGAAGCCGGTGTGGACCTGCTTGCGCCCGCCGAGATAGGCGCCGGTGAGCGTATCGGCGTCGCGCGCGTCCTCCGGCGTGCCGTCGAAGACGATGCGCCCGCCGCGCTCGCCGGGACCCGGGCCCATGTCGATCAGGCGGTCGGCGGCGAGCATCACCGCCGGGTCGTGCTCGACCACGACCAGCGTGTTGCCGGCATCGCGCAGCCGCTGCATGGCCTGCACGATGCGGTTCATGTCGCGCGGGTGCAGGCCGATGCTGGGCTCGTCGAGCACGAACATCGTGTTGACGAGGCTGGTGCCGAGTGCCGTCGTGAGGTTGATGCGCTGGACCTCGCCGCCACTGAGCGTGCGGCTCTGGCGGTCGAGCGTCAGATAGCCCAGGCCGACGTCGCACAGGTACTTCAGCCGCGTGCGCACCTCGCCGAGCAAGAGCTTGAGCGCATCGTCGAGCATCGTGCTGGGCAGGCTCAGACCGTCGAAGAAGCGACGCAGGCGCTCGATCGACAGCTGCATCAGGTCGTGCAGGTTCAGGCCGGGCATCGCCTCCAGCTGCTCGCGCGACCAGCCGGTGCCCACCGGCATGAAGCGCTGCGCCGGCGGGAGCACCGCATCGGCAGACGCCTTCTCGCCGATGCGCCACAACAGCGCCTCGAGCTTGAGCCGCGCGCCACCGCATGCCGCGCACGGCGTGTAGCTGCGGTACTTGGACAGGAGCACGCGGATGTGCATCTTGTAGGCCTTGCTCTCGAGGTACTCGAAGAAGCGGCGCACGCCGTACCACTGCTTGTTCCAGTTGCCGGTCCAGTGCGGCGACCCTTCGACGACCCAGCCGCGCTGCGCCGGCGTGAGCTGGCTCCAGGCCGTGTCGCGCGGGATCCCG
The DNA here is from genome assembly GCA_963725755.1 of uncultured beta proteobacterium. Classification (GTDB taxonomy): domain Bacteria; phylum Pseudomonadota; class Gammaproteobacteria; order Burkholderiales; family Burkholderiaceae_C; genus Rubrivivax. The sequence goes on along the minus strand of CAVRZW010000019.1, from coordinate 105,034 downwards.
GCCTCGCCGGCGTACTTGACGAGGTCGTCCTGGCAGTCCTTCCAGGCCGGCGTCTGCATCGGCTTGATCGCACCGTTGCGCAGCGTCTTGCGCATGTCGGGAATCACGAGGCCCATGTCCACGCCGATGACACGGCCGAAGCCGCGGCAGGTGTCGCAGGCGCCGTAGGCGCTGTTGAAGCTGAACATCGCCGGCTGCGGGTCGGCATAGCGCAGGTCGCTTTCCGGGCAATGCAGGCCGGTCGAATAGCGCCACGGCGTGCCGTCGTCGCCGGCATGGACGCTCAGACGCCCGCTGCCGCGCCTGAGGGCCAGCTCGATGGCTTCCAGCACGCGCACCTGTTCGGCGCTGGACAGCCGCAAGCGGTCGGCGACCACGTCGAGCACCTTGCGTGTGCCGACCACGCGCTCGCCCTGCACGCGCGTGAAGCCGCTGGCCGCCAGCCACTGTTCCTGCTGCTCGGCCGTGGTATCGGCCGGCAGTTCGACCGGAAAGCTGAAGATCAGGCGCGGATCGCCCGCCGCGGCGGCGCGCCGCTGCAGGTCTTCGTGGATCGTCTGCGGCGTGTCGTGGCGCACGGGCAGCGAAGTCTGGCGGTCGAACAGCTGGCCCGCGCGCGCGAACAGCAGCTTCAGGTGGTCGTTCAGCTCGGTCATCGTGCCGACCGTGCTGCGGCTGGTGCGCACCGGGTTGGTCTGGTCGATCGCGATCGCCGGCGGCACGCCATCGACGCGGTCGACCGCCGGCCGGTCCATGCGCTCGAGGAACTGCCGCGCGTAGGCCGAGAAGGTCTCGACGTAGCGCCTCTGGCCCTCGGCGTACAACGTGTCGAAGACCAGGCTGCTCTTGCCCGAGCCGCTGGGGCCGGTGACCACCGTCAGCTCGCCGGTGTGGATGTCCAGGTCGAGATTCTTCAGGTTGTGCTGGCGCGCACCGCGAATTCGAATGACACCGGAGGACATGGAAGCCTTCTGCACCGTGAAGGCGGAAGATTCTAGGCACTGGGGGCCGGCGAGCGGCCAGTGGGGCCGCGCGCTCGGGCGCAGAATCGGCGCCGCAGGGCCGTTGGCGTTGCGCACGCGACCGGCTGTCCCGAACCGCATCAGAGGACGATCCGATGAACCAGCCCGTTCGCCTGCACTTCTCGGAACTCCGGGTCCCGCTGAAGATGACCTTCCGCCACGCGTCCGCCGCGCGGACCCACGGCGAGAGCCTGTGGGTCGAGGCCGCGCGCGGCGCCCACCGGGGTTACGGCGAGGGCTGTCCCCGCGCCTACGTCACCGGGGAGACGCGGGCGTCGTGCCAGCAGTGGTTGGCGAAGTGGCACGAGTCCATCGAGTCCGAATGCACGAGCGTCGATGCGCTGCAAGGCTGGCTCGAAGCGCACAGCGCCGCCGTCGACGCATCGCCCTCGGCCTGGTGCGCGATCGAGATGGCGCTGCTCGATCTCTTCGCGCGTGAGCGCGGGCAGAGCGTCGAGGCGCTGCTCGGCCTGGCAGCGCCGGGCGGCCCCCACCGCTACTCGGCGGTGCTCGGCAACGACGAGCCGTGGAAGACGCGGTTCCTGATCGACCAGTACTGCATCCTCGGCCTGACCGACTTCAAGGTGAAGCTGGCAGGCGATCTGGAGGTCGACCGCCAGAAGCTGAGCAGCATTGCCGAACTGACGGCCTGGCACGGCGTGACCGATCACCGGGTGCGGGCCGACGCCAACAACCTCTGGGCGGACGAACCCGACCGCGCGCTGGACTACCTGCGCGCGCTCGATGGCAAGCTCTTCGGCATCGAGGAGCCGGTGCGGCCGCGTGACGTCGAGAGCCACAGCCGGCTCAGCGTGGAGCTGGGGGTCGCGATCATCGTCGACGAGAGCCTGTGCACGATGGCCGACCTCGAGCGCTACGACGGCCGGCCCGGGCGCTTCATCGCCAACCTCAAGGTCTCGCGGGTCGGTGGCGTGCTGCGTTCGCTGCGCCTCGTCGAGGCGCTGCGAACCCGCGGCTGGCCGATCATCGTCGGCGCGCATGTCGGCGAGACATCGGTGCTGACCCGCGCGGCGATGCTGGTGTCCGCGGCTGCCGGCGACCTGCTCGCCGCCCAGGAGGGGGCCTTCGGCTCGCGGCTCATCGAGCGCGAGCCGGCGATCCCGAGCCTGAAATGGGGTCGCGGCGGCGTGCTCGACCTGCGGGGCCCTTACGCCGAGGTCACGACCGAGGGGCTGCAGATCACCGCTCCGCAGGCGTGGTCCCAGGGCTGGGGATTGACCTGCCGCACGGCCCGCCGCGGCTGGGCCGAGTCGGAAGCGGTCGACACCCAGACCATGTCGGACGGCTACGCCATCCACTACCGCCTCTGGGGGCCGGCGAGGGGGTCCGACGTGCTCGTCGTGCTCCATGGCGGCATGAGCCACTCCGCCTGGCAGCGGCCGCTCGCCGACGCCGTGCGCGCGCGCTCGACGATGTCGGTCTTCGCGCCCGACCGGCGCGGCTGCGGGCTCAACGGCGGGCGCGGCGATCTGGCCAGCGCCAACCGCAGCATCGACGACGTGATCGAGCACCTGCGCATGCTCGCCGGCCGCTTCGAGCGCGTCCACCTGGCCGGCTGGTGCCAGGGCGGCCAGTACGCCGCCGTCGCCGCGCAGCGCCTGCAGGACGAGGGGGCCCTGGCGACGCTGCTGCTCATCACCCCGGGGCTGTTCTGGAACACGCGTTTCCGCTCGGTGATCGACATGACCGAGCGCGTCGTGCAGCAGCTGCTCACCCACTTCGACCTCGCGCCGGACCGCGACGAGTCCTTCGCCCCGATTCCGCTGCAGGCCACCGACTTCACCCAGTCGCCGGACGGGCTGGACTTCATCGACGCCGACGCGCTGAAGACGACCGAGGTCACCCTCAAGTCGGTGATCGTGATGGACGAGGTGCAGGAGCGCTCGTGGGAAGCGATCCTGGGTGTGCGCCTGCCCTTGTTCGCGATGACGGCCACCGGGGACCGCATCGTCGACAACCAGAAGGTCCGCGGCTACCTCGCGCCGCTGTTCGCCTTGCCGGGCAACCGCCTCGTGGAAATCGAGGCCGGGCACGCGGTGCAGTTCGAGCGGCCGGACGAACTGGCCACCGCCCTGCTCGAGTTCATTCGTGGAACCGGCGCACCCGCGTAGCCAGCACCTGCGCGAGATTGCGCCAGACCTGTGCGAGATCCGCCGGGTTGTCGAGCCGGTCGAGGCAGGTCTGGCTCAGCATCAACACCCGCGTGTCGTCGCCGACGGCGACGACGGTCGCGGTGCGGGTCGTGTTCAGGACGACGGCAATCTCGCCGAACAGTTCGCCTTCTCCCTGGACCGAGACGACACGACCTCCGATCTGCACCTGGACGGCACCGCGGAGCACGAAACCCATGCACCGGCCGCCGTCGCCCAGGCTCAGGACCACGTCCCCCGGCTGGCAGTTGATTTCCATCGCATTGCGCAGCAGTTCGGCGCGACCCGCAGCGGTCAATCCCCGGGTCAGCGGAGCGTGCACCTCGCGCCCCTCGTCGTCGGCGTCGTCGGAATAGAAGGCCACACCTGGATCGATCGAGCCCTCGCGGGCCTCGAGAGTGCGATACCAAAGCAATGCGTCCTGCGGGCCGTCGAACGCGGAGAGCTGCGACGCCAGGGGTGAGCGGACACGACGGAAATGCTCGACGTCGTGGTGGAGCATCACCATCGGGATCCTGAACCCGCCGCGGGCGCCCTGGTGCACGCCGCCCAGCGGCCGGAAACCCAGGCGCAGGTAGCCCGCATACAGCCCCGGCTCGCAGGACAGAAGACTGATCAGGGTGTCCCCGGCCATCGCGTCGTCGCAGAGCCGCCGGAACAGCACCAGCGACGCCGCCGTCTTGCGGTAATCCCGCAGGATCGCCAGCCGCGTGAACACCTGAGTGCGCGCCAGGAGCTCAGGCGGGAACTTCTCCAGGTGGTACTCCTCCCGGCTCTCGGGAATGGAAGCGATCTTGTCCGCCCTCGTCACACGGATGCAGCCGACGACCTGGTCCTTGCGCGTGTCCTTCAGCGCGTAGAGCTCGTAGGGAATGTCGGCATCGACGAAAGACGCCGACTCGAGCGTGCTTCGCCCGTGGACCCGCTTCAGCTCGTTGCGCCGCACTTCGTCCAGGACCTGCAGGACGCCGGCCCGCGTGGTCTCGTCGCGCACCGGAAACGCCTCGTAGCGGCCGCTGAGGTAGTCCACCTGCTTGCCAATGGTTGCCAGCCAGTTCATGCCCTGCCCTTCCCTTCCCGAAGAACGAGGGATGGAGGCTCTCACCGTTGCTTCCGCAGCGCAAGAGCTCCTCGCGCAGGCTCCGGGCCGTCTCGAGGCGATGACATGGCGTCGCGGCGAGGTGCGGCTCTTTCGTTGCAACTGTCATGCGCGGTCGTCGGGTCTGAAACAGCGCCGGCATCGGGCAGCCACAGGATCGATGCATGGCCCGATGGCCTGGTGTCAACCGACGAAAGGACCCGATCATGAAGATGCCTCGCCCCCTGATCCTCTGGGCGCTGCTGACTGGCCTGGGCGGCCTGACCGCTCAGGCGTCGGCGACGACTGCCAAGTCCGAAACCGCCGACATCGTGCGCGCGACTCTGGATGGCCACGCCTACCAGACCGGCGGCTACGGCAAGGAGGAAGTGGCCGCGATGGCGCACTCCGAGGGCCCCTATGACCTGCGCCTGACCTTCTCGGAAGGCAAGCACGACGCCTACGTCGCGGGCCTGAAGCTGCGCATCGAGGATGCCGCCGGCCGCCAGGTCTTCGCCTATCGCGACGCCGGGCCGCTGACCGATGTCAAGCTTCCCGCCGGGCACTACCGTGTGGTCGCCGACTACAAGGGTGTGGAGCGCAGCGCAGCGGCGGACATCAAGCCCGGCGGCCATGCCGACCTGTACCTGCACTGGCCGAAAGACATGGGCTGAGGCCGGACCGAGCGGCCAACTGCTTGGCCGCGAGTGCCTGCCGAAGGCCCGGGCGCATGCTTGCGATCGGGCTGAAGCCGGACCGAGCGGCCGACTGCCCAGCCTCGAGAAGACCATGTCTGCCGCAGCCCCCTCGCTGAAGCCCCCCTCGCCGTCGGAGGCGCAGCGCCGCCAGTGGCTGCTTCGCGCGACCGGCACCATCGGGGGCCTCGGCCTGGTCGCCGGCGCCGGCCCCTTCGTCGCCAGCCTCGAGCCCTCGGCGCGGGCGCGCGCCCAGGGCGGGCCCGTCGAGGCCGGCTGGGCCGATCTGCAGCCGGGGCAGATGCGCACCGTCGCGTGGCGCGGCCAGCCGGTCTGGCTGCTGCGCCGCAGCCCGGCGATGGTCACCACGCTCGAGGCCGACAACCCGGACCTGGTCGATCCGGATTCCAGACGCTCCGATCAGCCTGCTGCTTGCCGCAATGCGACAAGGTCGCTGCAGGCCGAGCTCTTCGTGGCGGTCGGCATCTGCACCCATCTCGGTTGCTCTCCGGGCCTGAAGATCGGCGACCCGGCATTCCGCGCCTTGATGCACGACCGCGACGGCTTCCTGTGCCCCTGCCATGGCTCGCGCTTCGACCTCGCCGGCCGCGTCGTGCGCAACGTGCCGGCGCCGATCAACCTCGTCGTTCCGCCCTACAAGCTGCAGGCGGCGCAGCGGGTCGTGATCGGCTGAGCCGGCCTGGCCGCGGCGCCGCTCACCTCAATCCCCCGCCAGGAACCGCTCGACCAGTGCGAACTGCGCCGGGGTGTTCAGCGCCGGTGCGTGGCCGCAGCCGGGGATGGTCACCACCACCGCCCGCGGGCCGCGCACGCGCATCGCCTCGGCGGTCTCGGGCAACAGCAGGTCGCTGGCTTCGCCGCGCAGGCACAGCACCGGCAGCGTCAGGCGGTCCCACGCGTCCCATTGCCGGTAGTCGTCGGGGTGGTGGATGAACTGCTGCACCATCGCCGGGTCGTAATGGGGCGTCACGCGGCCATCGGGCAGGCGACGCACCGAGGTCTCGGTCAGCAGCCGCCATTGCGCGTCGCTGAGCCAGCCGTAGGGCTTGTAGATCGTGCGGAAGTACTGCTCCAGTTCGCTGACGGTGGCGAAGGCCGGCGGGCTGCCGGCGTAGGTGCGGATGCGCTGCACGGCGGCATCGGCCAGTTCGGGTCCGATGTCGTTGAGCACCAGGCGGCGGATGCGGCCCCGCAACGGCCCGGCCGCCGCGTGCAGCCCGATCGCGCCGCCCATCGAGGTGCCCAGCCAATGCATCTGCGCGATGCCGAGCTGGTCGACCAGCGCCACCGCCAGCCGCTCGTAGAAGTCCAGGCAGTACTCCTGCGCCGGCCGTGCGCTCCACTGGCTCAGGCCGCGGCCCAGCGTGTCGGGGCAAATCACGCGCCAGCGGCGGGCGAGGTGGGCGGCGACGGCGTCCATGTCGCGCCCGGTGCGCGCCAGGCCGTGCCACGCAATCACCGTCTCCGCGTTCTCGTGGCCCCATTCGGTGACGTGGATCTCGCGCCCCTCGCAGGGCAGGTAGAGGGAACGCGGCTCGATCGCAGATGACATGACGAATCCTTCGCGCGCTTCAGGCGGGTTCACGCGCGGCCAGCGCCCGCAGCCGGCCGACCAGGCCGGAGGGAAAGTGATACACGGCGAGCACGAACAGCACGCCCAGCCAGAGCAGCCAGCGCCCCGGCGAGGCGAGCGCGCCCAGCACGGGCACGCCGTGCAGCCAGCCGCCGTCGCCGGAGACCCAGTTCAGCAGGTCCTGCAGATAGTTCTGCGCCAGCACGAAGAGCACGGTGCCGACCACCGCGCCGTAGAGCGTGCCCATGCCGCCGATGACCACGATCAGCAGCACGTCGAGCATGACCTCGAAGGCCAGCGTCGTGTCCGGCCCGGTGTAGCGCAGCCACAGAGCCAGCAGCGCGCCGGCCGCGGTCGCGAACAGGGCCGAGATCACGCTGGCCGCGGTGCGGTAGACGACCGTGCGGTAGCCGAGCGCCTCGGCGCGGAAATCGTTCTCTCGGATCGCCTGCAGCACGCGGCCGAACGGCGAGTTGACGATGCGCAGCAGCAGCAGGAACAGCGCCAGCGCGGCGACGAACAGCAGGTAGTAGGTGACGATGCGGCCGTCGATGTCCAGGCCCAGCAGCGGCCGGTCCAGCGGCTCGAACGACGGGCTCAGCCACGCCGGGCCGCCGAAGCTCAGTCCATCCTCGCCGCCGGTCAGCTCCGAGAGCTGCGAGGCGAGCGTCTGGAAGGCACTCGCCACCGCCAGCGTGATCATCGCGAAGAAGATCGCCTTCACGCGCAGGCTGAACAGGCCGATCAGCAAGGACAGCAACAGCGAGAGCAACAGCGCCGCCGCCAGCCCCACGCCCACCGCGGCCCAGCCTGCGCCCATGCGCGTGCTGGCGATCGCCACACCGTAGGCGCCGATGCCGAAGAACATCGTGTGCGCGAAGCTGACGATGCCGGTGTAGCCCAGCAGCAGGTCGTAGCTGGCGACCAGCACGATGAAGACCAGCATCTTGGCCGCCGCACCCAGCGCCCTGCTGCCCGGGAACACGAAGGGCGCGACCGCGAGGCCGATCACGACGACGAGCAGCAGCGCGGCCAGCCAGCGGCTGCGCGGGCCGTCGTGAGAGAGCCAGCGAGTCATGTCGGCCCCTCGCCCCGGGCGACGTTCGCTGGCCTGGGGCGGCCCCGCGCCGCGCTCATCGGCTGCTCACCGGGTACAGCCCGCGCGGCCGCCAAAGCAGGATCGCCATCATCAGGCCGATGTTGGAGAACAGCGCCACCTTGGGTGCCAGGAAGCCCGTGTAGTTGGCCAGCAGCCCGACCGCCAGCGCGCCGACGAAACAACCCAGCGTGCTGCCCAGGCCACCGATGATGATGACGATGAAGATCAGCACGTTGACCTGGGCGCCGATCTGCGGCGTGACGATCTGCTGGTACAGCCCCCACATCACGCCACCCAGGCCGGCCAGCGCCGAGCCGGCGACGAAGACGCCGATGAACAGGCGCTCGATGCGGTAGCCCAGGCTCTGGACCATCTCGCGGTCCTGCACGCCGGCGCGGATCAGCAGGCCGAGCTTGGTGCGGCCCAGTATCCACAGCAGCGCCGCGAAGACGCAAAGCCCGACCACCACCGCCAGCACGCGGTACCGCTCCACCGCCACCGAATCGCCTGCGAAGGGAAACACGAAGGCCCCGCGCAGGGCCAGCGGCAGCGGCAGCGGCTGCTGCTCGGGGCCCCAGATCGTCTTGATCAGCTCCTCGCCGACGATCATGCCGCCGGTGGTGATGAGGATCTGCTTCAGGTGCTGGCCATAGACCGGTCGCACCAGCACGCGCTCGAACACCAGCCCGGCCGATCCTGCGGCGAGCACCGCGGCCAGGACCGCCAGCGATACCGCACCCAGGTCGGGCCAGACGCTGGCGGATTCGGTCCAGCCGCCGAGCTGCCCGAGCACGCTCACCGCGACGAAGGCACCCACCGTGATGAACACGCCATGGCCGAAGTTGAGCACGTCCATGAGGCCGAAGATGAGGGTCAGCCCGGAGGCGATGACGAAGATGATCAGGCCCATCGCCAGGCCGGCCAGGCTCAGCGTGAGCCAGGTCGAAGGCGAGCCGATCAGCGGCAGCGCCGCGGCGGCGAGCAGCGCCAGCAGGGCCAGCGGCCGCCAGTCGAAACGCGCCCCGGCGATCGGTGCCGCGGCGCTCATGCGTGCGTCCCCAGCGACAGCCCGAGCAGCCGCTGCTGCAGCGCTTCGTCGGCGGCCAATGCGGCCATGGTGCCGCTGTGCACGACGCGGCCGTTGTCCATCACCGCCACCGCGTCGCCCAGCGCGCGCGCCATGCCGAAGTTCTGCTCGACGAGCAGGATCGTCGTGCGCTGGGACTTGAGCTCGCGCAGCGCGGCGACCAGGTTGTTGACGATGGCCGGCGCCAGGCCCTTGCTCGGCTCGTCGATGAGCAGCAACGCGCGCGGCTCGATGATCGCGCGCGCCACCGCCAGCATCTGCTTCTGGCCGCCGCTGAGCTTGCCCGCCGGGTGCTGCCAGAAGGTCTTCAGGGCCGGGAAGAAGGCGAAGATCGAGTCCAGCCGCCGGGCGTCGAGATCCTCGGCGCGGCGCGCAAGGCGCGCGGCGAGCAGGATGTTCTCCTTGACCGTGAGGTCGCCGAAGATGCCCATCGCCTCGGGCACATAGGCGATGCCGGCCTGCGCGATGTCCGGCGTTCGCATGCCTTGCAGGGCGCGGCCGCCGAAGGTGATCGTGCCTTGCGACGCGCGCCACAAGCCCATGATCGTGCGCAGGGTGGTCGTCTTGCCGGCGCCGTTGCGGCCGAGCAGCATCGTGACCTCGCCTTCCCGCACCGCCAGGTCCACGCCGTGCAGGATGTGGTACGCGCCGATGTGCGCGTGCACGCCTTGCAGCTCGAGCAGGTTCATGCCGGCGCCTCGGCCGCCAGGCCCAGGTAGGCTTGCTGGACGATCGGCAGCGCGATCACCGCCCCGGGCTCGCCGTCGGCGACCTTGGCGCCGTTGTGCAGCACGACGATGCGGTCGGCGAGTTCGCGCACCACGTCCATCTTGTGCTCGACGAGCAGGATGCAGCAGTCGCGCCGCGCCTTGAGGGCACGGATCAGGTCGAGCACCACGGGCACGTCTTCGGCGCTCATGCCCGCGGTCGGCTCGTCGAACATGTAGACCTTGGGGTCGAGCGCCATCAGCAGCGCGACCTCCAGCTTGCGCTGGTCGCCATGCGACAGGGCGGCGGCGACCGCGTCGCGCTTGTCATGCAGCCGCACCTGCTGCAGCAGCGCCTGCGTTTCGGCAATCCAGTCCCGGCGCTCCAGCCACAGGTGCAGCAGATCCAGGCCCGCCCAGACGCTGCCCGCGCGGCCCTGCTCGCGCGCCTGCACCGCCAGCCGCAGGTTCTCGGCAACCGTGAGGTTCGGGAACAGCTGCGTGAGCTGGAACGCGCGCCCCAGCCCGCGACGCGTGCGCAGCGGCGCCGGCAGTGCCGTGATGTCGTCACCCTCCAGCAGCACCTGTCCGCCGCTGGCGGGCAGCTGGCCCGAGACGAGGTTGAAGTAGGTCGTCTTGCCGGCGCCGTTGGGCCCGACGATGGCCGTCAGCGTGCCGGCCTCGAAGCGGCACGAGACCCGGTCCACCGCCACGTGGCCGCCGAAGCGGATCGTCAGGTCGCGGGTCTCGAGCACCGCGGCCGACCGGTCAGCGATGGTTGCGGATCGGCACGTTCATCTCTTCGGGCTTGATCTCGCGCACCAGTTCCGGCACCCCCCAGGCGAACGCCGGGTCGTCCTTGATCCTGAAGTGGTACATCGACTGCATCGCCTGGTGGTCTTCCTTGCGGAAGGTCATCTTGCCCTTGGGGGTCTCGAAGCTCATGCCTTCCATCGCCGCGATCAGCTTCTTGCTGTCGGTATCGCCGTGGGTCTTCTTCAGCGCCTCGACGACCGCGATCGCGGCGCTCATGCCACCGGCGGTGAAGAAGTCGGGCGGGGTGCCGAACTTCCTGTAGTGGTTGGCCACCAGCCATTCGTTGACCGGGTTCTTCGGGATGCCGAAGTAGTAGTAGGTCGAGCCTTCCATGCCCGGAAACTGCTTGTACGCGACCATCGCCGGCAGGATGTTGCCGCCGGTGGCGATCTCGATGCCGTAGCGCTTGAGGTCGAGATCGGCGATCTTGAACGGGTTCGCGGCGCCGGCCCAGTTGATGAAGATGATCTTGCGGCCGGGTCTGTCCTTCAGCGCATCGATCAGGCGCTGCGCGCCGGCGGTGAAGTCGGTCGTGTTCAGCGGCAGGTACTCCTCGTGCACGATCTTCGCCTTCTTCACCGCCTCCTTGAAGGCGGTGACGAAGTCGCGACCGAACGCATAGTCCTGGGCCAGGGTCGCAATGCTGACGCCGGGCTTGTCCAGCGCGATCGCGTTGCTGATCGCGTCCTGGCTCGAATTGCGGCCGGTGCGGAAGATGTACTTGTTCCACTTGTCGCCGGTGATCGAGTCGGCCACCGCCGGTTCCACGAGCAGGATCTTCTTGTACTCCTCGGCCACCGGCAGCATCGCCAGCGCCACGTTGCTCAAGGTCGGGCCGACCGCGATGTCGGCCTTGTCGTCGCCGTAGGCCGCCTCGAGCAGGCTCTTGCCGACGTCGGGCTTGCCCTGGTCGTCCTTCTCGATCACCACCAGCTTCTTGCCGGCCACCATCATCGTGCCGCCGGTGGCGTAGTCCAGGCCCATCATGAAGCCGGTGCTGGTCTGCTTGCCGTAGGCCTCCAGCGGCCCGGTCAGGCTGTGGACATGGGCGATGCGGATTTCCTTGGCCGCCTGGCCAAAGGCCAGCGGCGCGGCGGCAGTCAAGGCGAGGGTCAGCAACAGTCGGCGGCGCATATCGGGTCTCCTGTGGTGTATCAGGAGGTGTTGCAAGCCCCGTGCCGGTGCAAAACATCAGGGTTGACCCTCGATTCAACCCGCATTACTCGCCGATGACCTGAAATGCGGTCAATCAACCCAGACATCATGACCGATAAGCAGACGTCTGATCCGTCTGAGAAGCAGACGGTCGAGTCCTCGACCCAACCGCATGCCAGGGCTTTCCGGGGACGATCGCGTGCGATCAACCCGCGGGCCATCCATCGTCGCCGGCGCAGATCTGCGCCTGCTTCCACGCCCGCGGCTCCTGCTCGCTGGCGGGCAGTGCGACGCCGTACAGCACCGACCCGTAGCGGCGCATCTGCAGCGCAATGCGAGCGGCCTCGCAATGTCCCAGCGCCGCCGCCGCCACGAAGCCGGCATAGGCGGCGGCCCAGTGGTTGGCCTCGTATTCCTCCTGCGCAGCTCGGAACAGCCCCCCGGCGTCGGCCTCGGGTGAGGTGGTCTGCGCGGCGGCGGCCAGCATCGAAAGTGCAGCGGCGAGTCCGAGCCCGACGCGCTGGAGATGACGCCTGGCGCCCTGTCGGCGCTGTTTGGCGCCAGGTTCGAAAGATGGCTTCATGGCAACTCCGCTGGCTAGAGGTTAGAGAGATGAGGCACAGGCTGGGCCTGTGCGGTCACTCTAGGCAGCGGGGCCGAACGCCGATATCCCGCGCGAATGCAAAGACCTCGCGCGAATGCGGTACGCGGCGCACTTCTCAGGCGGGGATAGGCACCAGCCGCAGTTCGACCCGCGTACCGCCCCCCGGCGGCGTGCGATGGACGACGCTCGCACCCACCGATGCGGCCCGCGTGCGCATGTCGGCCAGGCCGCGGCCGCGCGGCGCGGCACGCGGATCGATGCCGCGGCCGTTGTCCTCGACACTGATCGAAAGCGCATGGCCCTCGTGCTTCACCGCCACGCGCACCCGCGTGGCTTCGGCGTGGCGCAGCACGTTGGTCAGCGCCTCCTGCATCATGCGCAGCAATTGCAGCGCCAGGTACGGACCGATCTGCAGGCCCGGCTCGGGCAGCTCGACCTGCCAGGTCGGCGCAACGCCCGCCGCGCGCAGCAGCGCGTCCCAGCGGAACTGGAAATTGCCGACCGCGGCCGCCCATTCGGTCTGGCCGGGAACCAGGGTCTCGCTCGCCAGCCGCATGTCGGCCAGGCAGCTTCGGAGCTCCTGCGCCAACCCTTCGCCGTCGAGCCCACGACGCTCCACACGCAGCAGCGACTGCAGCAGCTTGGCGCCCAGGCCATCGTGCAGCTCGCGCAGGATACGCTGGCGCTCCTCGCCGGCGGCCTGTTGCCGTTCGAGTTCGGCCAGGCTGCGGAAGTTGGCGGCCAGGTCGGCCTCGCGCTGCGCCACCCGCTGTTCGAGCTGCTGGTTGATGGTCTCCAGCGAGCGCGCCGTGCGCACGAACCGGTCCAGCAGCACCCACGACACCAGCAGGATGAACAGGGCGCCGGCGTAAGGCGTCCAGGCCGCCGGATGGTTGTCCACCCCGTAGCGGAACACCAGCCAGTCGCGCAGGCCCAGGCCGGCGCTGCCAGCGCCGGCCAGCACGAACATTGCACTCGCCGCGCTGCGGCGGTACCAGGCGTGGTGCGCCACCACGCCCAGCCCGGCGAAGGCCAGGGCCACCAGCAACAGGCGCAGCACCTCGGCGGCACCGCGCAGGGTGCCCAGGCCGGCGGCGGCGTAAAGCAGTAGCGGCGTGGCCAGCAGCGCCGCCAACAGCGCCCGCTCGGCGCCCGGCCGCGCGCGCTGCGTGAAGTGCAGCGCAAACAGCACCAGCATCGACACCACCGCGGCATAGAGCGTGTTCCACCAGACCGTCTGGTGCGCGCCGGGCAGCCAGGGCCGCGGCGCCGCGGTCCACAGCGTGTGCAGGGCCCAGAGCACCGCACCGAGGCCAACGTAGCCGTACTGGCGCTCGCCCGTCCGTCGCGCCCACAACGCCAGCATGCCGAGGCCGAAGCAGCCGATCATCACCGCGACCACGATCGGCCCGGTGACCAGCGCCGCCGCCTTGCGCGCCTGCAGGGCCTGCAGCGCCGCCGCATCGCCGATCCGCAGCGGCGACAGGCTCACCCAACCGCGCCCGGCCAGGTCGAGGCCGAATTCGTTGCGGCCGGGCCGCAACAGCGCCACCGGCAGCGCGATCAGCGGCGCGGCGGCCATGCCACGCGGGTGCGGGGGCGGCGCAGCGGCGGCGTCGCCGATGGCATCGACGACGACCTGCCCGTTGAGCGTCAGGCGCGCGCTGCCGAACAGGCCCGAGGCGTACAGCGCCTGGCGCAGCGGTCGTTCGCCGAGATCGACCTGCCACCGGTAGCGGGCCATCACCGGGGGGTTGCCGGCGCCTTCGGCGCGCAGCTCGTCGGGCAAGCTCACGTTGCGCGGCGTGCCGGCGTCGTCGAGCCTCTGCACCTCCTGCACCAGGACCCAGGCCAAGCCTGCGGCCGACAGTTCGGCGGCGGCTGCGGGCGTCGACCCGGGCCAGGCGCGCGTGAGCGAGAGCGCCACCAACAGCAGCACGGCCAACGCGACGCCCAGCGCCAGCAGCCGCCGCGCCCAGCGGCCCGGAGTCGTCGCGTCATCCATGGCGCTGCAGCGGCACGTGCAGCGCCACGCGGGTGAGGCCGGGGCGCGAATCGATGTCGAGCGAGGCGCCCAGCGCCAGGGATCGGCGCCGCATGTTCGCCAGGCCGCGGCCGGGCCCGCCAGACGCCCCTTCGGCACCGCCGCGGCCGTTGTCCTCGATCGCCAGCAGGAACTCGATTCGGCCATGCTGCATGACCACCCGCACCCGCGTGGCCGCGGCGTGCTTGAGCACGTTGGTCAGCGCTTCCTGGGCCACCCGCAGGATCTGCAGCGCCGCCGCCGGCGGCAGCGCGACCGCGTCGGGCGTCACCTCGATGCTCCAATCGGAGGCCAGTCCCGCTTCGCGCAGCAGCGCCTCCCAGCGGAAGCGGAAACTGCCGAGCACCGCGCGCGGGTCGGCGTCGTCGGGCACGACGACCTCGAACGTCAGCCGCATGTCGGCGATGCAGTCGCGCAGCAGCCGCCCGACGCCGGGGGCGTCGATGGCACCGCGCTCGACATGCGACAGCGCCACGAACAACTGCGAACCCAGGCCGTCGTGCAGGTCCTGCATGATGCGCTGGCGCTCGTCGGCGGCCGCTCGATCTTGGGTCAGTCGGCTCAGCTCGGCATGTCGCGCCTGCAACTCGCGCTCGCGCGCCGCCACCCGTGCCTCGAGATGGCGGTTAAGGTCCTCGGTGCTGTCCAGGGCCTGCACGAAGCGCAGGGTGAGGATGCCCACCATGCAAAGCAGCACCAGGTCCGCTCCATGGTGCAGCAGGTAGATGCGCTGCGCAGCCCAGTCCGCGAAGATCGCCGGCGCCGGCGCGGCCCCGTTGTAGGTGACGAGATAGTCGTGCAGGCCCGCGGCGGTCGCCAGCGAGACGGCGACGAACAGCGCGACCGCCTCGCCGGTGCGCTGACTCCAGGCCGCGAAGGCGGTGAAGCCGACGATGGACAGGCCCACGGGAATCAGCCCGGCGGTCCAGTAAAAGCCCATCTGCGCATCGAGCCGGCCGCCACTGGCGAGCATCGCCAGCGGACCGATCAGCCAGTAGCCGAACAGCGCGCGGTCCAGCCAGGGCCAGCGCAGGCCGGCAAAGCGCATCGCGAACAGCGCCAGGACCACGACGAAGCCGCCAGTGGCCGCGTGATAGACCGTGCGCCACCACGGCCACCAGGCGGTGGGCATCACCTCGATCACGAAGGTCAGCGTCCGCACACCCCAGAGGAGCGCCGCGAGGCCGAACAGGCCATACAGCACCTCGCTGCGCCGGCGCCACCAGATGAAGCCGACGAACAGCCCCGTCACCAGGCACGCGACCACGGTGCCCTGGGGCAACGAGTGGACCCAGAACAGGCGGCTGTCGTAGCGCGACTGCAGCTCTTCCCGCGGGCCGATGGCCATCTGCCGCAGGCGCGCGCCGGCGCCGGGGTCGGTGGCCAGCGCATGCACCAGCAGTTCATTGCGGCCCGGGTGCAGCTGGCTGTCGGGCACCGTGAGCAGGTGCGGCCGGTCCCATCGCACGTGGGTCTGCGGTGTGTTCTGCGCGATCGTCGCCAGCGGTACGTCGTTGATCCAGAAGCGGCCGCCCCGGTAGAGGTAGGGCAGGTACAGGGACCACGA
This sequence comes from uncultured beta proteobacterium, assembly GCA_963725755.1. Taxonomy (GTDB): domain Bacteria; phylum Pseudomonadota; class Gammaproteobacteria; order Burkholderiales; family Burkholderiaceae_C; genus Rubrivivax. The sequence goes on along the minus strand of CAVRZW010000019.1, from coordinate 89,395 downwards.
TCCAGTGCCCGGCTGCACGGCCGGCAACTCGAAGGCGACGCGGTACCAGGCCATGCCCCACTCCGGCGGTGGACGCGAAGCCGCCGCCGGATCGGGCGGCGAGATGACGGTCCAGTCGGATGACAGTGCGGCAGGATCCGCGGCCGGCGACACCTGGATCGCCACCGAGGTCGGCGCCACGACCACCGCCGCCGCGGGCGCCGCGCCGGCCACCGCCGCGGCGATGAACAACGCCTGCCACGCGATGCACAGCCACTCAGAGAATGCCCATCTGGCTCGCTTCATACACCGCCTCGCCGCGCGAGTGCACCGCGAGCTTGCGGTAGATCTTCTTCACATGCGCCACCACGGTGTGCGGCGAGATGCCCAGCGCCTCGCCGACGGTCTCGAAGCTCAGGCCCTTGGCGACCAGGCGCAGGATCTCGGCCTCGCGCTCGGACAGCGGCGAGTCCGCGGCCGCCACCGGCGGCGGCGCGGCCGGGGCGATGCGAAAGCGCGCGAGCACGCGGCGCGCGATGCTCGGGCTGATCGGCGAGCCGCCGGCGCGCACCTCGTGGATGCTGGTTGCGATGCGATCGCTGGCGGCGTCCTTCAGGAGGTAGCCGGTGGCGCCGGCCTCGATGCTCGCGAGCACGTGGCCGTCGTCGCCGAACATGGTCACCACCAGCACGTCGCAACCGGGACAATGGCGGGCGGCATGGCGGATCACGTCGACGCCCGCGATGTCGGGCAAGCCGAGGTCGATGAGCATCACGTCGGGCCCGGGCGGCGTGAGCAGCGCGATCGCCGCAGCGCCCGTGGTCACCGCGGCGAGCAGGCGCAGGCCGGGGTCGGCCATCACCGCTTCGGCGAAGCGGCGCAGGAACTCGGGGTCGTCCTCGACCACCAGCACGCCCGTGACCATCGCACGCTCCACAAGGCAGGTCCAATGCTGCGCCGGGGGATTCTTGCACCGGCGCAGCCGGTGCGGTAGCCGCGGCGTAGGGGGTCAGAACGTCGGCGCCGGCGTCTCGTCGGCCACCTCGCGCCGCTGGAAGACGGTCGCGGCATCCGGGACGCTGGAGTCCGCGCCGGTCGCCGTGCCCTCGGGTGGCACGCGATCCGGCGCGGCCGCCCTGGCCATCGCCATCGACATCCCCGGGCCGTCGACCGCATCGCGCGTGCCGGTGAGATGCACGGCCGCCGCCAGTGCGGCCAGCGATCCGACGGTTGCGATGAGGGTCAGGGCCAGACTGGTGCGAGGTGGCGCGCGCCGCGCGCCCGATTCGGAATCGTTCACTTGCAGCCTCCTTGAACCGCGGAATCGCGGTTCGATCGACTGTAGGAACCGCGCCTGCACATGCCCATGCCGCGGACGCGGCGGCCCCTCCCGTGAACACGCTATCAGCCGGCCGGCGCGCAACGCGCGCGGGCGAGCGACCGCCTCACTCCGCGGCGATCCCGGCGTAGCGGGCGAGCCGCTCGTAGAGCACCGAGCGCGGCATGCCCAGCAGGCGGGCGGCCGCCGCGCGGTTGCCTCCGGTGGCGGCCATCGCCTGGGCGATGGCGGCGCGCTCGGTCGCCGCCACCTGCTCGCTCAGGGGGCGCACGCCGGCCGGAGCGGGCACCGGGTCGAGCGGCTGCGCGCGCTGCGGCAGCGCCGGAGGCGGCGCGATCGCCGGCAAGGCCGGCGCCGCACGCATCGGCTCGAAATGCCTGGCCTCGAGCACCAGCTCGTCGGTCATCAATGCTGCCTGCTCCAGCGTGTTGCGAAGCTCGCGGTTGTTTCCCGGCCAGGCATTGCGTGCCAGCAGCGCCAGCGCCTCGGGGCTGACGCTGCGCGCGGGCAGGCCGCTGCGGCGCGCGATGTCCTCGCTGAGCGCCTCGACCAGCGCCTCGAGGTCGGCCAGCCGCTCGCGCAGCGGCGGCAGGCGGATCGGCAGCACGTTGAGGCGATAGAACAGGTCGGCGCGGAAGCTGCCGGCGGCCACCATCGCCGCCAGGTCGCGGCTGGTGGCGGCAACGATGCGCACGTCGACGCGCTCGATGCGGTTGCTGCCGAGCGGCTCGATCTCCTGCTCCTGCAGCGCGCGCAGCAGCTTGCTCTGCAGCATCAGCGGCATGTCGCCGATCTCGTCGAGGAACAGCGTGCCGCCGTCGGCAAGCTTGAACTTGCCGTCGCGGCCCTTGCGCTCGGCGCCGGTGTAGGCGCCGGGGGCGACGCCGAAGAACTCGGCCTCCAGCAGCGTCTCGGGCACGGCGGCGATGTTCACGCCCACGAAGGGCTTGTGCGCGCGCCGGCTGGCGGCATGGATGCCATGCGCCAGCAGTTCCTTGCCGGTGCCGGTCTCGCCCAGCAGCAGCACGGTGCTGTCGGTCTGCGCCACACGGCGCGCCTGGCGCTTGACCTCGAGCGCGGCCGGGCTGCTGCCGATGAAGCTGGCCACCGTGTACTTGGGCCGCCGCGACTGTTCGATCTGGCGCCGCGCGACGTCGAGTTCGGCCTGCAGGCGGCCGAACTTGGCGATCAGCGGCTGCATCGTCGTCTCGGGGTGGTCGAGCAGCACGAAGCCGATGGCGCCGATGACCTCGCCTGCCTCGGCGCGCAGCGGCAGGCGGCTGACGAGGAAGGTGCCGGCCTGGTTGGTGAGCAGGTCGATCAGGATCGGCTGGCCGCTGTCGATGACCTGGCCCATCAACGTGTTCGGAACCACCTCTTCGACGCGGCGGCCGACGAAATCGCCCTCGAGATGACCGAGCGCAGGCAGGAAACGCTTGTAGCCCTCGCTGATCCAGACGATGCGGTGCTCGCGGTCCACCACCATCGTGCCCATGGCGGTGCTGGAGAAGGTATCGAACATGCTCTGCGCGGCGAGCTTGAGCACCTGGGAGGCGTCGCGGGGCAGCGGGGGTCGGATCTCGGACATGGTCGTCGGCGGGGCGTAAGGGGCCGCGGGCAATGTAGCGCCATCGCCGCCCGGCGCGACACCGATGTTCGGGTTGACACGGCCCGCCCGCAGGCAGGCGCGTCGTTACGATGCCTCGCCGGCCTCGCCACCCCGAACCCGAAGGCTCGGAACGACCGCCCGTCGGCCCTGGGCCGGCCGGTCACCCCGGCCGCACAGTGAAGAATCCTCTCACGGCCTCCGCCGCCTCCGCCCGCCCTGCCCGCCCCATGACCCAGCAGAACATCTTCGCCGCCCTCCGCGCGGCATTCCCGGTCGACCTCGACGCCATCGCGATCGAGGCCACCGACACCCCCGAGCCCCTGCTTTACACCTGGCGTGACCTCGATCGCGGCACCGCGATGCTGGCCAACCTCATCGATTCGCTCGGGCTGCCGCCGCACTCGCGCATCGCGGTGCACACCGACAAGAGCGTTGAAGCGATGATGCTGTACCTGGCCGTGCTGCGCGCGGGCCATGTCCACCTGCCGCTGAACAACGCCTACCAGGCCACCGAGCTCGCCTATTTCATCGGCAACGCCGAGCCCGCGATGGTCGTCTGCGCCGGCCGCAACTTCGGCTGGATCAGCAAGATCGCCTTCCAGGCCGGCACCCGGCATGTCTTCACGCTCGACGACGACCGCAGCGGCACCCTGCTCGACCGCGCGGCCCTGCACAGCGACAGCCACCGGCCGGCCGAGCGCAGCGCCAGCGACCTGGCCGCGATCATCTATACCAGCGGCACCACCGGCCGCAGCAAGGGCGCGATGCTCAGCCACGGCAACCTGCTGTCCAACGCCAGCGTGCTCAAGGACTGCTGGGGCTGGACGGCGGGCGACGTGCTGTTGCATGCGCTGCCGATCTTCCACGTGCACGGACTGTTCGTGGCCCTCCATGGCGCGCTGCTCAACGGCAGCCGGATGATCTGGTTCAACCGCTTCGACGCCCGCGCCGTGGTCGCGCGCCTGCCCGACACCACGGTCTTCATGGGCGTGCCGACGATGTACGTGCGCATGCTGGCCGAGCCCTCGCTGACGCCCGAGGCCTGCGGGCTGATGCGGCTGTTCATCAGCGGCTCGGCGCCGCTGCTGATCGAGACCTTCGAGCAATGGCAGCAGCGCACCGGCCACACCATCCTCGAGCGCTACGGCATGAGCGAGACGCTGATGCTCACCTCCAACCCCTACCGTCCCGAGAACGCACGCCGCGGCGGCACCGTCGGCCTGCCGCTGCCCGGCGTCGGCCTGCGCATCCACGACGACAAGGGCCGGCCGCTGCCGGCAGGCGAGATCGGCGGCATCGAGGTCAAGGGCCCGAACGTCTTCAAGGGCTACTGGCGCATGCCCGAGAAGACCGCCGACGAGTTCACGACCGACCTCTGGTTCAAGACCGGCGATGTCGGCATGCTCGACAACGACGGCTACCTGCACATCGTCGGCCGCAGCAAGGACCTGATCATCAGCGGCGGCTACAACATTTACCCGGCCGAGATCGAGGGCACGCTCAACGCATTCCCCGGGGTGGTCGAGTCGGCGGTGGTGGGTGTGCCGCACCCCGATTTCGGCGAGGCCGTGGTCGCCGTCGTCGTCGGCCGGAAGGGTGCGGCGCTCGACGCAGCGGCGATCATCGCGCGGTTGAAGGCGCAGATCGCCAACTTCAAGGTCCCCAAGCAGATCTTCGTGGCCAGCGAGCTGCCGCGTAACGCAATGGGAAAAGTGCAAAAGAACCTGCTGCGCGAGCAATACCGGGCCTTGTTCGCAGCCTGAGACCCTGCCGCGCGCTACATTGCGCGGCATGAAGTTGCTGATCCTGGGCGGCACGCGCTTCCTGGGCCGCCACCTCGCGCAGCAGGCGCTGGACGCGGGCCACGAGGTCACGCTGTTTCATCGCGGCCTCAGCGCGCCGGGGCTGTTCCCGCAGGCCGAACATCGCATCGCCGACCGCAACGGCGACCTGGCCGCGCTCGCGCAAGGCAGCTGGGACGCCGCCATCGACACCAGCGCCTACGTCCCGCGCCAGGTGCGCGCGGTGGCCGCGGCGCTGGCCGGCCGCGTCGGCCAGTACCAGTTCGTCTCCAGCATCAGCGTGTATGCCAGCTACGCCTCCCCGGGGCTGGCCGAGACGGCGCCGCTGCAGACGCTGAGCGACCCCGCGGTCGAGACCGTCGACGGCGAGACCTACGGTGGCCTCAAGGCGCTGTGCGAGAAGGCCGCGCTGACGGGCTTCGGCAAGGCCTGCCTGATCGCCCGCCCCGGCCTGCTGGTCGGTCCGCACGACCCCAGCGGGCGCTTCACCTGGTGGGTGCAGCGCATCGCGCGCGCCGCCGACGGCAGCGAAGTGCTGGCACCCGGCGACCCGGCCGCACCCGTGCAGTTCATCGACGCGCGCGACGCGGCAGCCTGGATGCTGCTGCAGGCCGAACGCGGTGCCGGCGGCAGCTTCAACCTCACCGGCCCGAACAAGCCGACCACTTTCGGCGAGTTTCTGCGCGCGGCCTGCGCGACGCTGGCACCCGCTGCGCGGCTGACCTGGATCGACGAGGCCTGCCTGCTGGCGCAGGGCGTGGCACCGTGGACCGAGCTGCCGCTGTGGCTGCCCCGCGATTCGGCCGGCCTGCACCAGGTCAGCATCGCGCGCGCAGTCGCCAGCGGCCTGCGCTGCCGGCCGCTGGCGCAGACGCTGGCCGATACCGCGGCCTGGGCCGCCGCGCAGCCAGCGGTGTCTGCCGCCGGCGACGGCCCGTCGCGCCCGCCGGTCGGCATGGCACCCGAGCGCGAAGCAGCGCTGCTCGCCGTCTGGCACGCAGCATCGGACGGCTGCGCGCCTGTCGCCGGCGCTCGCTGACGCCTTCGACGGCCCGCGTGCGGGCATCCGTCGGCAAATCCCACCGCCGATCCTCGCGTTCGCGCGCTTCATCGCATGCCATTGGCAGGCGTGCAGGCGGCCGCCTAGAGTTCACTCCATCGCAAGTTCGCGACCCGACAGCAGGAGCCGATCATGTTCAACAGCATCACCCGGAAAGCTACCGCCTTCGGCCTGGCCGCCGCCCTCACCTTCGTCTTGCTGTCGAGCATCAACCTGCTGGCCGCACCGCCCGCCGCCGACAGCCTGCTGGCCTCGAACAGCGCAGCGATGCAGGTCGTGGTGATCGAAGCCAAGCGCCTGCCCAGGGGCTGAGCGTGGACCGAGCAGCCGCCTGCGCGGCTGCGAGTGCCTCGCGAAGGCCCGGGTGCCTGCCAGCGACCGGGCTGAGCGTGGACCGAGCAGCCCCGCAGCCCATCAGTAGCTCAACCGCGCCAGGTAGGTCTTGCGCGATGCCTCCAGCGCCTGTCCCAATGTGCGGATGCCGATGGCCTGCAACAGCGGCAACATCTTGAGAAAGACCTCGGCCGTGACCATCGCGTCGCCGAGCGCCGTGTGGCGGCCGAGCACCGGCACGCCCAGGCGCTCGGCGATCGCTTCCAGCCGGTGCGATTCCTGCTGCGGATGGATCACCGCCGACAGCAGCAAGGTGTCGAGCACCGGCTGCGCGAAGCGCAGGCCGCTGGCCGCCTCCTTGAGCTGCAGGAAGCGCATGTCGAACGCGGCGTTGTGCGCCACCAGCACGGTGTCCGATGCGAAGGCATGGAAGGCCGGCAGCACGACGTCGAGAGTCGGCTGGCCGCGCAGCATCTCGGGCTCGATGCCGTGGATGGCGACGCCGGCGGCGGGCAGCGAGCGCTGCGGATCGACCAGCTGGTCGAAGGTTTCCTGGCGGCGCAGCTTGGCGGCCACGATGCGCGCCGCGCCGATCTGGATGATCTCGTCGCCGGCCGTCGGCTCCAGGCCGGTGGTCTCCGTATCGAAGACGGTGTAGCTGAGCTCGGCCAGTGCGCGGTCAGCCAGCAGCGCCTGGTCCTGCCCGGACCGGGCGAAGAGGTCGAAGTCGTAGAACTCTGGCCGGCTGTCGTGGCGCATCACCGCCGAAGCTTCCAGCGGCGCCGCGGCATCGGCGCGCGGCAGCAGGATGCGGAAGAAGGCCTCCTGGCGCACCCGCGCACGTTCGAACCACAGCGCTCCGCCATGGCGCTCGACGATGTCGCGAACCGTCAACGGGCTGCCCTGCCCGCTGTCGGTGCCGGCCCTCAGCGGCTCGGTCTCCCAGGCCGTCACGGTCTCGGTGCTCATCGCCTGCACCGCCCAGACGAGGTCGAGCTGGGCGCGCTCGCCGGCCGCGGCCAAGCGCAGCTGCAGGCGCTGCACGCCGTATTCCTCGGCCAGCCGGCCGGCCAGGTGGAGCAAGGCCTGGATCAGCGAGAAGCTGTCCACCTTCAGCCACAACCGGCCGTCGACCTCGGTGGCGAGGACGCGGCTGCCGTACTGCGCCTCGATGCGCCGCGCAGCGGCGGCCACCAGGTCGGCGCCCAGCATGTCCTCCAGCGGCCAGCGCGTCTTCAGGGAGCGCAGGCCCTGCGCCGTGGCCTCGTTCAGGCGCCGCGCCATGGCGCCGATCTCGTCGCGGATGACGGCCAGGAAGCGTTCGCGCGTGGCGGCATCGAGCGCGGCATCGTCGAGCAGTTCGACCGCCGCCTGCAGGTTGCCCAGCGCGCCGCGCTGGCCTTCGGTCAGGCCGTACAGCAGCCGGTCGCGTTCGGTGTCTTCGGCCAGGTCGCGCGTGATGTTGTCGAGCATCAGCACGAAGCCGTTGAGCGGCGCCTGCAACGGGGCCTCGGGCTCGCGCACCGGCGCCAGCTGCACGCGCAACAACTGCCCACCGCGGGTGCCGGTGACGAACTGTGCCGAGGGATGCGCGACGCCGCGGTGCAGCCGCTCCTGCACCGCCTCCAGCGCATGCGCGACCAGACGCCGGTCCAGCACCGCATAGACCGAGCGCCCGAGGCCGATCGCCTCGGCGCCACCGATTGCCGTGCCGCTCGCGGTGTCGGTCGCCATGCTGGTGGCCGCCAGGGCGCGGAACTGCAGCCGGGCGCGGGCGTTGAAGAGCAGGATGCGGCCGTCGAGGTTGCACACGACCACGCTCTGCGTGAGCTCGGCCATCAGCGCGGCCAGGCGGTTGCGTTGCTGTTCGACCTCGCGGCTGGCCTCGGCGACCTGGGCGCCGACGTCCTCGCGCAGTGCGTCGCGTTGACGCAGCAGCGCGTTGGCCGCCGCGGCCAGGGCTTGCTGGCCGGCGCTGCCCGTCAGAGGCAAGGGCTGCGCCCGGTCGCTGGCCAGCCGCACCTGCAGGTCCTCGACCAGACGCGCCGGCGCAACGCCGAAGCGCCGCCAGGCCCAGCGCAGCGCGGCGCCGGCGGCCATCGAGGCGAGCAGCCACAGCAGCAGCACCAGCGCCAGCCGCGGCTGCAGCAGGACCCACAGCGCGCTGCGCTCGGCCGGCGCGAGGGTGGCGCCCACCAGCCCGCCCACCGCGACCAGCAGGAGAGCCATCAGCGCGCCTGGCAGCAGGGCCGCGCCGAGTCCGGCCCGGTCCGGCTTCATGGTCCGAGCATTTCGCGCACGCGGGCCGCGAGGTCGCGCGTCGAGAACGGCTTGGTGACGTAGCCATCGGCGCCCACGCCCAGGCCCTGCGCGATGTCGGTGTCGCGGCCCTTGGCGGTGAGCATGAGGATGCGCACGCCGGCCAGCGCCTCGTCGGCGCGCACCGCCTGGCAGACCTCGAAGCCGCTCTTGCCCGGCATCATCACGTCGAGCAGGACCAGCGCCGGGCGCTCGCTGCGGATCAGGGCCAGCGCCTCGAGGCCGTCGCGCGCGAGCACGACCTGGTGCCCCTCGCGCTTCATCAGATACTCGAGCGAGACCAGGATGTTGGGCTCGTCGTCGGCGATCAGCACCTTGTGGCTCATCACGCAGTCTCCGGGATGTCGAAGGGCAGGTCGAATCCGAAACAGGCGCCCGGCCCGGGGCGCAGCCAGAGGCGGCCGCCGAAATGCTCGACGATGCGGCGGCTGATCGGCAGGCCCAGCCCGGTGCCCTGCGGTCGCGCGTTGAGCGCACCTCCCTGGCGGAAGCGCTCGAACACCAGCTCCTCCTGGCCCGGCGCCACGCCGGGGCCGTTGTCCTGGACCTCGACGCGCAGGCCGCCTTCGCGCAGCTGCAGGCGGACATCGACATGGCCGCGGCCCCGGGGCACGAACTTGGCCGCGTTGGACAGCAGGTTGAGCAGGACCTGGAGCAGCCGGTCGGGATCGGCGCGCAGGCGCGGCACGGCCGGCGGCCGGCGCAGCTCGACCACCGCGCCGCGCTCGCGGAACAGCTCGGCGGTGGTCTGCACCGCCTGTTCGAGAAGCGCCCCGAGATCGACCTCGCAGGCCCGCCATTCGGCGCTTCCCGACTCGATCTTGGCCAGGTCCAGCACCTGGTTGACGAGGCGCGACAGGCGCTCGGCCTCGGCCACCACCAGCCCCAGGAAGCGCTGGCGTTGCGCGGTCTCCATCTGCGGGTCGTCGCGCATCAGCTCGGCGAGCGCGCGGATGCTGGTCAGCGGCGTGCGCAGCTCGTGCGTCACGCTGGACATGAAGTCGTCCTTGAGCCGGTCCAGCGACTGCAGCCGGGCGTTCAGCTGGCGCAGCTCGGAAGCCTCCTCGACGATGCGCACCACGTCGGCGGGCGCCAGCGGCTCTTCATCGACCACCGAGGCGACCATCACGCGCGCCGAGGCGCTGCCGATGGCGCCGGCAAGCTGCGTCTCGGCCAGCTGGACCAGCGGCGGATCCGCCTGCAGGGGCACGCCGTCGCGCTCGCGCGCATGGCCGGCGAAGAGCGCCTCCGCGCGCTGCGCGCCGAGAAAGCGGCCGACCAGCGCCACCAGGTCGGCGACGCGGGCGCGGCCGCGCCAGAACACGCGGTCCTCGGCCGACTGTTCGAAGACGTCGACGAACAGCAGGGCCTGCCCGGCCTCGGCCGCGCCCGGGGGTCGCACCAGCGAGACCCCCACGTACAGCCCGGCGTTGGCCAGCAGGCTCCAGAACAGCGCGTGGGTGAGGTTGTCCATGCCCGCAAGTCCGAGCAGCGCCTCGGGCTTGAGCAGGGCCAGCCCGAAGGCGCCCTGGTGCACGAAGCTGGCATCGATCCACCCCGACTTCGCGATCGACGGCAGCATCAGCGTGTAGGCCCACAGCAGCGCGCCCGCGACCAGGCCGGCGAGTGCGCCGTTGCGCGTGCCCCCCTTCCAGAACATGCCGCCCAGCAGTGCCGGCGCGAACTGCGCGACCGCGGCGAAGCTGATCAGGCCGATGCTCACCAGCGCGTAGGCCTCGCCGGCGATGCGGTAATACAGCCAGCCGAGCAGCAGCAGCCCGACGATGACCGCGCGCCGGATGCCGAGCAGCGTGCCGCCGAAGTCACGGCCCGCGAAGGACCGCAGGCGCAGCAGGGCCGGCAGCACGAGGTCGTTGCAGACCATGGTGGACACCGCGATGGCCTCGACGACGACCATGCCGGTGGCCGCCGACAGCCCGCCGATGAAGGCCACCAGCGCCAGCGCCCGGGCCCCCGAGGCCAGCGGCAGCGACAGCACGAAGGTCTCGGCATCCGCCTGCCCGGGACCGAAGAACAGCAGGCCGCCGAACGCGATCGGCAGCACGAACAGGTTGATCAGCAGCAGGTAGGCGGGAAAGGCCCAGGCCGCGCGCCGCACATGGCGCTCGTCGACGTTCTCGACCACCATCACCTGGAACTGGCGCGGCAGCAGGATGACCGAGAACATCGCCAGCAGCATCAGCGCGAACCACTGCTCGTAGGCGAAGGGATGGGCCGGATCGGGGCGCAGCATGCGGCCGATCCCGGGCACCGCCAGCGCGCGCGCGAAGAGGTCGGCCGGCCCCGCGAACAGGCTCCAGGTGACGAAGGCCCCGACGGCGAGAAAGGCCAGCAGCTTGACGACCGACTCGGTCGCGATCGCGGCGACCATGCCTTCGTGGCGTTCGGTGTTGTCCAGATGGCGGGTGCCGAAGGCGATCGTGAAACCGGCCAGCACCAGGGCCAGCAGCAGCGAGCTGTCCAGCCAGGGCTGCCTGGCAGGGCCGGGCGCGGCCCCGGTGAGCAAGGCATAGCCGCCGGCCACCGCCTTGAGCTGCAGCGCCACGTAGGGCACCACGCCGACCAGCGCGATCAGCGTGACCAGCCCGGCCAGCAGCCGGCTCTTGCCGTAGCGGCTGGCGATGAAGTCGGCGATCGAGGTGATGCGGTAGCGCCGCGCGATGCGGATCATCTTGCGCAGCACCGGCCACGCCAGCACCATCGCCAGCGTCGGCCCGAGGTAGATCGGCAGGAACCAGACGCCGCCGCTGGCCGCGCGGCCGACGCTGCCGAAGTAGGTCCACGCGCTGCAGTACACGCCCATCGAGGCGGCATAGACCCAGGCGTTGCCGATCACGCTGCGGCCGGCGGCGGCGCGGCGATCGGCCCAGGCCGCCACGCCGAACAAGGCGAGCAGGTAGGCCAGCGAGGTCGCCAGCAGCGTCGACGGCGCCAGCACGCCCATGCTCAGTCGCGCTCGCGGCCGGGGGCTTGCGAGTCGCGCCGTTCCATCAGCACGGCCAGCAGCGCGATCACGAGCGCCCAGCCGGCAAACAGCGCGGCCGGCAGCAGCGGCAGGCCGAGGACCTCGCGGTCAGCCAGCCACAGGCTCAGCAACGGATAGCCGAACAGCAGCCAGCCGCCGCAGAACAGCGCCAGCAGGCGCTGCGCGAGCAGCGCGTCCGGGCTTCGTGTCATGTCGGTCTCCGGTCTTCCCTCTCACAGTGCATCCAACCTGAAATGCTGGCGCAGGAAGACGCGAAACCCCTTCACGATCGCCAGCGCGTCGCGCAGCGACTCGCGCTCGAGCGTGCTCAGCTCCGACGGCCGCACCTCGTTGGTGGCCAATTGGCCCTGCGCCCGCTGGCGAAGCTGGTGCGTCAGGCGAATGCCCATCAGCAGGTGCAGCGCGTCGGGCAGGTCGCGTGCCAGCGCGTCGTCGATGCGGCCCATCGCCGCCAGGCGGGCCAGCCGCGCCACCGTGCCCGGCTCGCGAACGCCGCACTGCAGCGACAGCGCGCGCGCGCCGTGGACGATCGGAAAGGTGCCCAGCTTCTTCAGGTCCAGCGGCTGCTCGTCGCGCCGGCTGGTCAGCCGCGTGAACCAGTTGCCGGGCTCCTGGAACTGGTCTGCGGCGGCGGCGAAGCGGGCCAGGAACGAGTCCTGGCCGGCCAGGATCCGGTCGAGGTGGGCGCGCGCCGCGGCCAGCAGCGTCGCGTCGCCGGCGACCGCGGCGGCGTCGAAGAAGATCGCCAGGTGCATCGGCCCGTCGGCCGGGCTGCCCAGGCCGCTGCCGTAGATCCAGCTGCGCAAGGTGTCGCGGAAGGCCGCCAGCGGCTGCCGCCACAGCGGGTTGGTGATCATGATGTTGCCCGGGCAAGGCGGGTAGCCCAGCTCGGCCAGCGCCGCGTTGAACTCGCGCGCCAGCGCGTCCAGGCCCAGTGCCTCGAAGCCGTCGCGCAGCAGCAGCGCATTGTCCTGGTCGGTCTTGAGGATCTGCTCGCCTCGGCCCTCGCTGCCCATCACCAACAGGCAGCTGTTGGCCACCAGGCCGGCAGGCGCCAGCAGAGTCCACAGCCGTGCGAACAGCCGTGTGTTGAGTTCGCTGACCAGCCGCGTGATGCGCTCGATGCGGATGCCGCTGCCGTGCAGCAGCTTGACCAGCTCGTCGATGCGCAGGCTGGCGGCGCGCAGTTCGGCCACCGTGGTGGCGTCGTCGATCTGCAGCGCGACGATGTGCGAATGGTTGGCGACGAAGCTGACCAGGTCGAGCTGGCCGAGCACGCCCAGCACCGGCGCGCCGGGCGCGGCGCCATCCCGCACCACCAGGCGGTGGACGCGGTGGCCCACCATCAGCCACAGGGCCTCGAACAGGTCGGCGTCGGCGTCGACCTCGACGAGGTCGAAGCGCGCCACCTCGCGCACCGCCAAGCTCGCCGGCGCCTCGGGGCGCAGCACGGCGTCGCGCAGGTCGGTGGTGGTGAAGATGCCCAGCCGCTGGCCGTCGCGCACCAGCGCGTGGGTCTGGCCACGCGCCGAGAGTTCGCGGCACACCGCGACCAGGTCGGCGCCGCCGTCGACGTAGAAGGGCTTGCGCAGGTAGGCGTCGCGGATCCGCGCCGTCACCAGCGACAACATCTCGCGCTGCGGTTCAGCTGCCGGGGTCGTCATGGCAGGTCTTTCGGACCCGGAACGGGCCGGGGCTGCCGAGGATACGCCGGCGGCTCCCGGATGCAGTGCGGCCCCGCCTCGGCGAACGATCGCCGCGAGGGGGCCGCCGGTGGAAGCCCCGGCGGCCGCTTCGGCGGCGATCGCCGACCTCAATGCGCCGCTGCGGCCTCCGCACCCAGGCCGGTTTCGGAGCGGACCTTCTGCGCGTGGAATGCCGCCCGCTCCTTGTTCGCGCTCTCGCTCTTGTCCGAGGCCGACACCAGCCAGGCGACGATCAGGACCGCCGGGAGCACGAAGAAAGTCGGGAAGTCGTAGGGGAACAGCGCCGGACCCATTCCGAGCACCTTGGTCCACACCGTCGGGCCAATGATCAGCAGGCCGATGGAGCCGAGGATGCCCACGTAGCCGCCGGCCACGGCACCGCGCGTGGTCAACCCGCCCCAGAACAGCGACATGACCAGGATGGGGAAGTTGGCACAGGCCGCGATCGAGAAGGTCAGCGCCACGATATAGGCGACGTTCTGCTTCTCGAACGCGATGCCCAGCAGCACGGCGATGATGCCCAGGCCGATCACGCACATCTTCGACACCCAGACCTCCTGCTTCTCCGACGCCTTGCCCTTCATGATCACGTTCGCGTAGATGTCGTGCGAAAGCGCCGAAGCGCCGGCCAGCGTCAGGCCGGAAACCACCGCGAGGATGGTGGCGAAGGCGACGGCGGCGATGAAGCCGAGGAAGAAGTCGCCGCCGATCGCATGCGACAGGTAGACCGCCGGCATGCTGCCACCCCCCTTGAGATCGAGGATGTTCTTGCTGACGTCAACCACGTACTGCGGGTTGTTGGCGACGAGCACGATGGCGCCGAAGCCGATGATGAAGGTCAGGATGTAGAAGTAACCGATGAAGCACGTGCCGTACAGGACGGATTTGCGCGCAGCCTTTGCGTCGGTCACGGTGAAGAAGCGCATCAGGATGTGCGGCAATCCGGCGGTGCCGAACATCAGCGTCAGGCCCAACGAAATCGACTCGATCGGATTGGCCTTCGCCCCGATCGGCACGACGGACTTCATGATCGCCAGGTGCTTCGGGTGGATGTTGACTGCGTCGACGAACAGCTTCTCGAAGCTGAATCCCTCGTGGGCCATCACGCCTAGCGCCATGAGGGTGGCACCGCCCAGCAGAAGACCGGCCTTGATGATCTGCACCCAGGTAGTGGCCTTCATCCCGCCGAAGGTGACGTAGATGATGATCAGCGCCCCGACGATCACGATGGACAGCCTGTAAGACATCTGCGGCACGAGGGTGTGCAGCAACTGGCCGGCACCCACCGCCTGGCCGATCAGGTACCAGATCACGACGATCAGCGAACCGATCGCCGCCATCGTGCGGACCGGACCCTGCTGCAGCCTGAACGAGGCGACGTCGGCATAGGTGTACTTGCCCAGGTTGCGCAGCCGCTCGGCGATCAGGAACAGGATGATCGGCCACCCGACCAGCCAGCCGACGGAGAAGATCAGGCCGTAGAAACCGTTGAAGTACACGAGCGCGGCGATGCCGAGGAAGGAGGCGGCCGACATGTAGTCGCCGGCGATGGCCAGGCCATTCTGAAAGCCGGTGATGCCACGCCCGGCAGCGTAGAAGTCCGTCGCCGTCTTGGTTCGGGTCGCCGCCCAGTACGTGATGACGAGCGTGATCGCCACGAACAGGAGGAACATGCCGACGGCGTGCCAGTTGACCGGCACTTCCGCCGGCGCGGGAGTGTCGGCGGCACCGGCCGAAGCGGCCGCCAGTGCCAGCCCCGAGGCCAGCGTCGAGAGGGTTGCTTTGAGCAGTCTCATTTCGTGGCCTCCTGGATGATCTTCTCGAACATCGGGTCGAACTTCTGGTTTGCCTCGTAGACGTAGACGCCAGTGAGCAGGCAGCACACGACGATCACGCCGACGCCCAGGGGCAAGCCCAGGGGGATCACGCTGTCGGCCGAGATCGGCGCGGTGAGAATGCCCGGAGCGAACGCGATCATCAGGATGAAGCCGTAGAAGATCACGCACACGATCGCCGACAGGGTCCAGGCCAGCCGGCTCCGCCGGTTGGCCAGTTCCAGATACCTCGGATCCTTCTGAATCCGGTTGCTGATTGCCTCAGACATGAATCGCTCCTTGTGCGCACGAGCGCATCGCGGGGTGCAGACGCCATGCGTGCAGATTCGGCACGACGATGCCGCGGTCGACGACCGTCTTCGCCGCCGTCAGCCGCCGGACCGGCGTGGACCGGGTGTGCTTGAGCTTCTGGTCGGTCGGATGCGCCGCGATCCTCGGCGGCAGGTTTTCTCGCATGGTTGTCTCCGGTTGGTTTTCGGTCTCGACTTCGTCGCCGTCCATGACGGTCGCGCCGACTATCGGCAGTACCACTGACCAGGATCTGACAACGGGCCAACTCAAGCTTACAGCCGGACGCGCTGCGGGACAGCGTGGTCGCGATGCGGGTATGTCCCGACTGGATTGCAGTCCGGCTTGGTGCCAGGGGACCGACTTCCGGACCTGCGTTCGCCGATCGCCGTCGGCCGGCGGCGCCGGGGCGGCGAGCCGTTCAGCGCCGCTTCACGCCCGGCCGCGGCGCGCCTTGCTCGCGCCAGGCCGGGCCGTCGAACCAGGCACCGCCCTGCAGCGCGTCGCGCAGCATCGGCAGCGCGTCCAGGCCCCAGAATTGGCGGCCCTCGAGCTCGATGGTCGGCACGCCGAAGATGCCTGCCGCGGCGGCGTCCTCGGTCAGTTGCCGCAACTCGGCCTTGACCTCGTCGCCTGCCGGATCGCGCGCCGGCGCGAGCTGCGCCGCGAGCGCCGCCAGGCGATCCGGATCGCCGGCGTCGGCGCCGCCGATCCAGGCATGGCGCAGGACCGCCTCCGTCACGTAGCGGTTCGGCCCGCAGGCCAGCGCCAGGCGCAGCAGCGGCAGCGGGTTGAAGGGATGCACCGCCGGGGTATCGATCGCGATGCCGTGATGCGCCGCCAGCCAGTGCACGTGGCGGAAGGTCCAGGCCCGCTTGGGCTCGATCTCGGCCGGGCCGATGTTGCCCCAGCGCTGCAGCAGGCCGGCGAACAGCAGCGGCCGGTACTCGACCTCGTATGAGCAGCCCTCGAGCGCCTGCGGCAGGCGCTCGAAGGCCAGGTAGGCGTAGGGCGAGACGACGTCGAAATGGAAGACCAGCCGCTTCATCGCGGCTCCGCCGCGGGGCCGGACTCTTCGTTGCACAGGCGTTGCGATTCGGCGCGCCGCTGGCCGAGCTCGCGCCAGACGGCGCGCTTGTCGGCATCGTCGAACACCGACCAAAGCGCGATCTCGTCCAGCGTGCGCAGGCAGCCCGTGCACAGGCCGGTGGCCTCGTCCATGCGACAGACGCCGATGCAGGGCGACGCGACGCCGCTCACGCGAAGCTCACCCCGCGCTTGGCCAGCAGCGCCCTGCCGGCGCGCGAGACCGGTGGCCGCCCGAGCACGCCGCTGATGTAGGCACCGGCATCGACCAGCGCATCGAGATCGATGCCAGTGTCGATCTCCATGCCGCGCAGCATGAAGACCACGTCTTCGCTGGCCACGTTGCCGGTGGCACCCTTGGCGTAGGGGCAGCCGCCGAGGCCGGCGATGCTGGTGTCGAAGCGATGGATGCCGACCTCCAGGCAGGCCAGGATGTTGGCCAGCGCCTGGCCGTAGGTGTCGTGGAAATGGCCGCTGACCTCGGCCAGCGGGAAATGCCGCAGCGCCCGCTCCATCACCGCCTGGACGCGGCGCGGCGTGCCGACGCCGATGGTGTCGGCCACGCCGCAGTGATCGACGCCGATCTCCTTCATCAGCCGCACCACGCGCTCGACCTCGTCCGGCGCGACCTCGCCCTGGTACGGGCAGCCCAGCGCGCAGGAGATCGCCGCGCGCACCTTCAGCCCGGCCTCGTGGGCCGCGGCGACCACGGGGCGGAAGCGCTCGACGCTCTCGGCGATCGAACAGTTGATGTTGCGCTGACTGAAGGCCTCGCTGGCGGCGCCGAAGACCACCACCTCGTCGGGCCGGCAGGTCAGCGCCGCCTCCAGGCCCTTGAGGTTGGGCGTGAGCACCGAGTAGCGCACCCCGGCCCTGCGCCCGATGCCGGCCATGACCTCGGCGTTGTCGGCCATCTGCGGCACCCACTTGGGGCTCACGAAACTGGTGACCTCGATCTCGCGGCAGCCCGCCTTCTGCAGGCGTTGCACGAGTTCGATCTTCTGTTCGGCGGCGACCGGCCGGGCCTCGTTCTGCAGGCCGTCGCGCGGACCGACTTCGACAAGCGTGACGTGGGTCGGAATCATGGTTCTCGGGGGCTGCTTCTGCGGCCTGGGGAGCTTACACGGCCAGGCGCAGCAGCTCGTCGCCCTCGGCCACCTGGTCGCCCACCGCGTAGAGCAAGGCCTCGACCACGCCGTCGCGCGGAGCCACGATGGTGTGCTCCATCTTCATCGCCTCCATCACCGCCAGCGCCTGCCCGCGCTGCACGCGCTCGCCCGGTGCGGCCAGCAGCGCGACCAGCTTGCCCGGCATCGGGGCGACCAGGCCCGGCCCTTCGGCGGCCGAATCGCCGGCATGGGCGATGGGGTCGAACTCGGCCAGCTCGGCGCTGCCGGCTTCGCAGAACACCGCATAGCGCTCGCCGCGGGCGTAGACCGCGGCGGTGAGCCGGCGTTCTCCCAACTGCAGGTCGAAGCGCCCGGCGGCCAGCGGCCGGGCGCTGAAACGCCATTGCTGGGCACCCAGTTGCAGCACCGTGGCGCCGTCGTGCAGGCGTTCGAGCACCACGGTCAGCTGCTGCCGCTGCAGCGTCAGGCTCAGGCGGCGCCGGGCGCCGCCGTGCAGCCGCCAGCCGTCGCGCCGCGACCAGGGGTCGGTGTCCTCCAGCGCGGCTTCGTCCGTCAGCACATGCGCGGCCACGGCCGCGGCCGCGATCTCGGGCGCCAGCGGTGCCGCCCCGAACAGCGCCTCGCGCTCGCGCTCGATCAGCGCGGTGTCGAGGTCGGCAGTGGCGAACGAACGGCTGCGCACCGCGCGGCGCAGGAAGGCCACGTTGGTCGCCGGTCCGAGGATGTGGGTGTCGCGCAGCGCCGCGTCGAGCCGGGCCAGCGCCTGCGCGCGGGTCTCGCCCCAGACGATGAGCTTGGCGATCATCGAGTCGTAGAAGGGGCTGATCGCATCGCCCTCGCGCACACCGCTGTCCACCCGCGGCAGCAGGTCGCTGCGCTCGAAGGCCACGTGCGCCGGCCAGCGCGCCACCTGCAGCACGCCGGTGGCGGGCATGAAGTCGGCGTCGGGGTTCTCGGCGCAGATGCGGGCCTCGATCGCGTGGCCGCGGATCGCGAGCTGGTCCTGGCGCAAGGGCAGCGGCTCGCCGGCGGCGACGCGCAGCTGCCACTCGACCAGGTCGAGGCCGGTGATCGCCTCGGTCACCGGGTGCTCGACCTGCAGCCGCGTGTTCATCTCCATGAAGTAGAAGCGCAGGTCGCCGTCTTCCAGTTCCTCGGCGATGAACTCGACCGTGCCGGCACCGACGTAGCCCACCGCCTGCGCCGCCGCCACCGCGGCCGCACCCATCTCGGCGCGGCGCGCCGCCGTCATGCCCGGCGCCGGCGCCTCCTCGAGCACCTTCTGGTGCCGCCGCTGCACCGAACAGTCGCGCTCGAACAGGTGGATGCAGTGGCCGTGGGCGTCGGCGAAGACCTGGATCTCGATGTGCCGCGGCCGCGTCACGTAGCGCTCGACCAGCACATGGTCGTCGCCGAAGCTGGCCTTCGCCTCGCGCTGGCAGGAGGCCAGCGCGGCGGCGAAATCCTCGGCCCGATCGACCCGCCGCATGCCCTTGCCGCCGCCGCCGGCGCTGGCCTTGATCAGCACCGGGTAGCCGATCCCCGCCGCCTCGGCCGCGAGCAGCACGGCATCGTTGTCGCGGCCGTGGTAGCCCGGCACCAGCGGCACGCCGGCCTCGGCCATCAAGGTCTTGGCCGCGGCCTTGCTGCCCATCGCAGCGATCGCCGAAGCCGGGGGCCCGATGAAGACGAGTCCCGCCCGGGCGCAGGCACGGGCGAAGGCCTCGTTCTCGCTCAGGAAGCCGTAACCCGGGTGCACCGCCTGTGCACCGGTGGCGCGGGCGGCGTCGATGATGCGCTGCCACTGCAGGTAGCTCTCGCGCGGCGCGCTGGCGCCGATGTGCACCGCCTCGTCGCAGGCGTGCACATGGCGCGCGTCGGCGTCGGCATCGGAATAGACGGCCACGGTGCGCACGCCCAGACGGCGCGCGCTGACCGCCACGCGGCAGGCAATCTCGCCGCGATTCGCGATCAGGATCTTGTCGAACATCGAGGGCCTCGATTCAGGATGGGCGCAGGCGGCGCAGCGGCGCTGGCGATGGATGCACAGGGTCCGGGCGTCATCGCCAGCCCGGCTCGCGCTTGCCCAGGAACGCGGCGACCCCTTCGCGCCCTTCGGCGCTGGCGCGGATGTCGGCGATGCGGCGCGCGGTATCGGCGCGCAGCGCGGCGTCGATCGGCCGGCCCGCGACATCCTGCACCAGCGCCTTGCAGGCCTTCACCGCAGCCGGGCCGTTGGCCACCAGCGCGGCGACGATCTCGGCCACCTTCGCGTCGAGCCTCTCGGCGGGCACGCATTCGTGGACGAAGCCCAGCGCACGCGCCTCGGCCGCAGAGAAGCGCTCGGCGCTGACGAAGTAGCGCCGCGACGCCTGCTCGCCCAGCGCGCGGACGACATAGGGCCCGATGGTCGCCGGCAGCAGACCCAGGCGGGCTTCGCTGAGGCAGAACTGCACGCCCTCGGCGGCGACGAGCACGTCGCAGACCGCGGCCAGGCCGACGCCGCCGGCATAGCAGTCGCCATGGACGCGGCCGACCACCGGCAGCGGACAGCGCCAGATCGTCCACAGCATCTCGGCCAGCGCGGCGGCATCGGCCTGGTTCTGCTCCCAGGTGTAGCCGGCCATCTCGCGCATCCACGACAGGTCGGCGCCGGCGCAGAACGCCTTGCCATGGCCGCCGAGCACGATCGCGCGCAAGGCCGGGTCGGCGCCGAGCGCGCGGAAGGCGGCGCTCAGCTCGGCGACCACGCCGTCGTTGAAGGCGTTGCGCACTTCGGGGCGGTTGAGCCAGACCTCGGCCACATGGGCCGACGGGCGGCGGATGTCGAGCGTGGTGGTCATGGGCCCGGACTCTCCTGTTGCAGCATCCAGACGAGGTCGATCTCGGGGCAGGGGCGGCCCATCGCGGTGATCGCCGCCGTGATCTGCCCGCGGTGGTGGGTGCCGTGGTTGAACACATGGGCGAGCGTCGCGGCGAACGGCAGCGACACCGCCTCGCCGGCCAGGCGCCGGTACTCGATGCGGCCTTGCAGGCGCGCCTCGGGCCAGGCATCGAGCAGCGGCAGCCAGGCCTGCGCGCCTTCGACCAGCCGCTCGCGCAGGCGATCGCGATCGGTCTCGACCTCGGCGTCGAGCCGCACGGCGGGCGTCACGCCCTCGCCGAAGCGCGCGCGCCAGAGCTGGTGTTCGCCGACCAGCAGGTGGTTGAGCGTGCCGTGCACGCTCTTGAAGAACAGGCCGGCGTCGCGCCGGTAGTCGGCCTCGGGCAGCGCATCGACATGTTCGTACAGCTTCTTCGTCGCCCACAGGTTGTAGCGCGCCAGGGTCTGCAGCTGCTCGCGCAGCGGCGAGCGGTCGATCGCCTTGCGCATCACGACGCTGCGGTAGGTCCTGCCTTCCCACTGCACCTCGCCGACGTCGACGTAACCCAGCCGCGTGTAGAGCGCCCGCAGCGCCTGCGCGGGCACCGGCGTGTTCAGCGCCACGTACCGGTAGCCGCGCTCCAGCGCCCAGCGCTCGCAGGCGGCCACCAGGCGCCGGCCCAGCCCCTGGCCCTGCAGGTCGGGGTGGACCGCGAACTGGTGAAAGTGCGCCGTGTCGCGGTCGCGAAACCAGCGCACCGAGTCCGCCCAAGGCGCTTCGCCCTCGGCATAGGGGCCGCAGACGGTGACGGTGCCGACGATCTGGCCCGCCTGCTCGGCGATGAAGCACTGGCCCTCGGCGGCGCGGCGCGCGGTGTCGGCGACGGTCTGCGACGCCGCGGTGAAGTTCATCCCGGCCGCGGCCAGCGGCGCGTAGGCCAGGTGCAGCAGCCGCGTCAGCGCCGGCAGCGAGTCGCGGGCGGCGAAAGGGCGGACTTCGATGCGCTGCATGTTCGCTCCGGATACTGGCTTCAGTAGCGCTTGGCGGCCTCGTCGAGCATGACCTCGGTGGCGCCACCGCCGATGGCCAGCACGCGCGCGTCGCGCCACAGCCGCTCGACCGGCGTGCCGTGCATGAAGCCCATGCCGCCGTGGAGTTGCTGGCAGCCCTGTGTCACTTCGTTGACGAGCTCGCCGGTCAGCGCCTTCAGCAGCGAGACGTCCTGCACCACGTCGTGACCCTGGGTCACGCGCCAGGCACAGTGGTAGAGGTATTGGCGCGCGGCGCGGGTCCTGGCGTCGAGCATCGCGATCCTCTGCCGCACCGCCTGCTTGTCCCACAGCGTGGCGCCGAAGGCCTGGCGCGTTCGCACATGATCCAGCGCCAGCCGCAACGCCTGCGTGCAATGGCCCACCGCCATCGCCGCCAGCGCGATGCGTTCGGTCTGGAAGTTCTTCATCACCGCGTGGAAGCCGCGGCCTTCCTCGCCCAGCAGGTGCGAGGCCGGGATGCGGCAGTTCTCGAAATGCAACTCGGCCGTGTCCGAGCAGCGCCAGCCGGTCTTGTCGAGCGAGCGGCCCACCGTGAAGCCCGGCGTGCCCTTCTCGACCGCGAAGATCGAGATCGCGTGCCGCGCCGTGCCGGTGCGCGCAGCGATGAAGTACAGGTCGGCATGGACGCCGTTGGTGATGAACAGCTTGCTGCCGTCGAGCACCCAGTGTTCGCCGTCGCGCACCGCGGTGGTCCGCAGCCCCGCGACGTCGGAACCGGCGCCGGGCTCGGTGATGCCGACCGCGGTGATCGTCTCGCCGGCCGTGATGCCCGGCATCCAGCGCGCCTTCTGCGCCCTGGTCCCGGCATGGTGAAGGTGCGGTGCGGCCATGTCGGTGTGCACGAGCACGGTGATGACGAAGCCGCCGTAGGTGCTCTGGCTCAGCGCCTCGGCGAAGACGAGGTTGGTCAGCGCATCGGCGCCGCCGCCTCCGTGCTCGGGCTCGAACATCAGGCCGAGCATGCCGGCCGCGCCCATCTTGCGCAGGACCGCGCGCGGCACCATGCCGTCCTGCTCCCAGCGCTGCGCCACCGGCTCGACCTCGCGCGCGACGAAGCGCGCGACCTGCTCGCGCAGCAGTTCGTGATCGGGCGTGAGGTAGAGGCTTTCCATCGCGCTCACATGCGGAAGACGCCGAACTGCGGCCGCTCGGGGATGGTCGCGTTCAGGCTCGCCGACAGGCCCAGCGCGAGCACGCGCCGGGTGTCGGCGGGGTCGATCACGCCGTCGTCCCACAGCCGGGCGCTGGCGTAGTACGGGTGCGCCTGGTGCGCGAACTGGTCGAGGATCGGCTGCTTGAACGCCGCTTCCTGCTCGGTGCTCCACTGCCCGCCCTTGCCCTCGATGCCGTCGCGCTTGACGGTGGCCAGCACGCTGGCGGCCTGCTCGCCGCCCATCACACCGATGCGCGCGTTGGGCCACATCCACAGGAAGCGCGGGCTGTACGCGCGGCCGCACATGCCGTAGTTGCCGGCGCCGAAGGACCCGCCGATGATGACCGTGAACTTGGGCACCGTGGCGGTGGCCACCGCGGTGACCATCTTCGCGCCATGCTTGGCGATGCCTTCGGCTTCGTACTTGCGGCCGACCATGAAGCCGGTGATGTTCTGCAGGAAGACCAGCGGCACGCGGCGCTGGCAGCACAGCTCGATGAAGTGGGCGGCCTTCATCGCGCTCTCGCTGAACAGGATGCCGTTGTTGGCGACGATGCCCACCGGCATGCCTTCGATGTGCGCGAAGCCGGTGACCAGCGTCGCGCCGTAGCGGGCCTTGAACTCGTCGAACTCCGAGCCGTCGACGATGCGGGCGATGACCTCGTGCACGTCGTAGGGCTTGCGCGGGTCGGTGGGGATGATGCCGTGGAGCTCGCCGGGGTCGAAGCGCGGCGGCCGCGGCGGCACCAGAAGCACCTGCTGCGGCTTGCGCCAGTTGAGGTTGGCGACCGCGGCGCGGGCGATGGCCAGCGCGTGCATGTCGTTCTCGGCCAGGTGGTCGGCCACGCCCGACAGCCGCGTATGCACGTCGCCGCCGCCGAGGTCCTCGGCGCTGACGATCTCGCCGATCGCGGCCTTCACCAGCGGCGGGCCACCGAGGAAGATCGTGCCCTGGTTCCTGACGATGATGGTCTCGTCGCTCATCGCCGGCACGTAGGCGCCGCCCGCCGTGCACGAGCCCATGACCACGGCGATCTGCGGCACGCCCTGCGCGCTCAGGTTGGCCTGGTTGAAGAAGATGCGGCCGAAATGCTCGCGGTCGGGGAACACCTCGTCCTGGTTGGGCAGGTTGGCGCCCCCCGAATCGACGAGGTAGACGCAGGGCAGCCGGTTCTGGGCCGCGATCTCCTGCGCCCGCAGGTGCTTCTTGACCGTCATCGGGTAGTAGGTGCCGCCCTTGACCGTGGCGTCGTTGCACACGATCAGGCATTCGACGCCGCTGACGCGGCCGATGCCGGCGATCATGCCGGCGCCGGGTGCGGCGTTGTCGTACATGTCCAGCGCTGCCAGCGCGCCGATCTCGAGGAACGGCGTGTCGGGGTCGAGCAGCATTTCCACCCGCTCGCGCGGCAGCAGCTTGCCGCGGCCGCTGTGGCGGGCCCGCGCCGCCTCGCCACCGCCCTGCGCGATCTGCACCAGCCTCGCGTTCAGATCGTCCACCAGCTGCCGCATCTGCAGCGCGCTGGCCTTGAATTCCTCGGAGCGGGGGTTGAGCTTGGACGCGAGCGTGGACAAGGGCGGTCTCCGGACGGGCCGGGTCGGCGCCGGCGCGATTGACGTTTACGTCAACGTCAATTCTAGGTGGCCGGGCGGTCGCTGCGGCCGGGTCGCGCGGCGCCCCCTCGGGACGACGGCGATCAGTCGTCCAGGTCGGCGCCGTCGGCGCGCAAGGCCTGCTGCAGCCGTGCGACATCGAACGCCCCGGCCACGCGCAGCGCGGCCGCCGTGCCGGCAGCCTGGCCCATCGCGAAGCAGGCCCCGCTGGCCCGCGCGGCCGACTGGCCCAGGTGCTCCATCGATGCGCAGCGGCCGGCCACCAGCAGGTTGCCCACCCGCTGCGGCACCAGCATGCGCCAGGGCAGCTGGTTGTAGGCCTGGTCGGTGTCGCGCGGGAAGGCCCATTCGACGCGGCCCGCCAGGTGCATCTCCACCGGCCAGGCGTTGAGGCCGATCGCATCGTCGAAGCGCGCGCCGCCGAGCACGTCCTCGCCGCTGAGGCGGTAGGCACCGACGATGCGCCGCGTCTCGCGCACCCCGACCTGGGCCGCGATCTCGGCGATCTCGGCGCGCTCGAAGCCGGGCACCTCGGCACGCAGGAAGCGCATGTACTCGACGATCTGGCGCCGGCCTTCGACCTCGGCCGCGCTGAGCTGCACGGCGTCGGTGGCGTCCACCGCGCGGCCCTGCAGGTTGCGCAGCTGGGTGACGTTGGCACGCCATTCGCCGGGGTTGCGCTGCGGCCGCAGGATCGCGCCGCGGCGCGGGAAGTCGTAGCGCCCGGCCGCCGCGTCCATCAGCGCGTCGATCGCCTGGAAGGTGCCGATCGAGGCCTGCGCGCGCGCCGCATCGACCTGCCCGATGCGGAACATCGTGCTCGGGTACAGCCCGTCGCCGGCCCCGTCGCCGAGCTCGTACGGCACGCCGGCGAAATGCGCGATGTCGGCGTCGCCCGAGGCGTCGATGAACTCGCGGGCGCGAACCGCGCGGCGGCCCGACTTGGTCTCCAGCAGCAAGGCGGCGATGCGGTCGGGGCCGTCCATCGCGACCCCGACCCCCTGGGCATGGAACAGCAGCTGCACCCCGGCGGCCAGCAAGCAGGCATCGGCGGCGCACTTGTAGGCGGCGACGTCGTACGAACGCACGCGGATGCGGCCCTGCAGCCCGTCCTGCGGCGCGTTCAGGCCGCCGAGATGCTCGATCCGGGCCAGCAGCTCGTCGACCACGCCGCGGACCAGCGGCTGCATCTGGCCGTCGCGGCGGCCGTACAGGCCGGCGAAGTTGGTCACCCCGCCCGCGGTGCCCATGCCACCGAGGAAGCCGTAGCGCTCGACCAGCAGCGTGCGCGCGCCATGCCGCGCCGCGCTCACCGCCGCCGCCAGGCCGGCCGGGCCACCGCCGACGACTGCGACGTCGAACTCGCCGAAGACCTCGGTGCGCCGCGCCGGCTCGGCGATCGAGGTCGCGGCGGGCATCGTCACTCGACCTTGATGCCGCGCTCGCGGATGATCTTGCCCATCACCTCGGTCTCGTGGGCCACGCGCTGGCGCAGTGCCTCGGCGCTGCTGCCCTGGGCCTGCCAGCCGACATCGAACAGGCGCTTGCTGACCTGCGGCTCACGCACCAGCGCCGGCACCTCGCGCGCCAGCCGGTCGCGCGCGGCGGTGCCGAGGCCGGCCGGGCCGACCAGGGCGACCCAGACTTCCAGCTCGTCGACGCGCACGCCGAGCGCCGACAGCAGCGGCACATCGGGCGCCAGCGGGCTGCGCGCGCCGGTCACGCCTATGGCCTTGATCTTGCCCGCCCGCGCCTGCGGCAGCGCCAGCCCGGGCGGGATCAGCGCGGCCTGGATCTGGCCCGACATCAGCGCCGCCAGCACGGCCGGATTGCCGTTGTAGGGCACATGGACGGCAGCGAAGCCGGCGCGGCTCTGCAGCAGCTCCATGCCGAGGTGGCCGACCGAGCCGATCCCCACCGAGCCATAGCTCCACCGATCGCCGGCCTTGCGCGCGGCGGCGAAGAACTCGGACGGCCCCGGGCCACCGGCCGGGCCGACCAGCACCAGCGGCGCGGTCGCGATGAGCGAGATCGGGCTGAAGTCGCGCGCCGGATCGAAGGCCAGCTTGGGATTGAGCATGCGCGCGGTGGTCAGGTTGCCGTTGATGAGCAGGCCCAGGGTGTGGTCGTCGGTGGCCCGCGCCACCTGGTCGGCGGCGATGTTGCCGGCTGCGCCGGGGCGGTTCTCGACCACCACCGGCTGGCCAAAGGCCGGAGCCATCACGTCGGCCAGCACCCGCGCCACCACGTCGGGCGTCGAGCCGCCCGGGAAGCCGACGATCAGCTTCACCGGCTGGCTGGGCCATGGGGCGGTGCCTTGCGCGATCGCCAGGGCGGGCAGGGAGAGGGCGGCGACCAGCAGTTCGCGACGCCGCAGGATGAGGGAGGAAGTCATGGGCTTGGACTGCGACGCTGCGGACCAGCGCCGCCCTTTCTCGTTGAGGCCGGCAGTATCGCGCAAGGCCGCCCGGCGGCGGCCGCGGCTACCATGGCGACGCGCAATGCGCGGCGCAAGCCCGGATCCGGAAACCCATGCACTGGCTCGATCTCCTGCTGACCCTGATCGCGCTGCCGCTGGCGCTGGCCATGCGCCCCTGGCGCGCTCTGCACGCGCGCGCGCTGCCCTGGCCGGCGATCGCCTGGTGGGCCCTGCTGCCGCTGCTGTGGAGCGCCGACCGCGGCAGCGCGGTCACCGTGCTGCAGCCCTTGTCGGGCATCTGCCTGCTGCTGCTGATGCTGGGCTGGCCGATGGTCGTGCTGATGTTGCTGCCGAGCATGGCGGTGCTGCTGCTGACCGGCATGCCGGCAGCCGAGGCGCTGCACCGCGGCGTCTGGCTCGGCCTGGTGCCGGCCACGCTGGCCCTGGCGCTGGGTGCCGCGCTGCGCCGCTGGCTGCCCAGACACCTCTTCGTCTACATCCTGGGCCGCGGCTTCTTCGTCACCGCGCTGGCGGTGGCCGGGGCCGGCGCGCTGTCGGCCTGGCTGTTCGGCGTCCCGGTCGGATTGAGCGTGGAGGACCTGATGCTCGCGCGCGGGCTCACGGCCTCGGGCGACGCCTTCCTCACCGGCATGCTGGTCGCCATCTTCGTCGCCTTCCGCCCGGCCTGGCTGGCGACTTACGCTGACCGCATCTACCTGCCGCGCAGCTGAGCCCCGGCGCGGCCCATCAGGCCGGACCGACGGCCGCCGGCGGCGTCGCGGCGGCGCCGGCCAGCCCCTGCGGATAGAGCCGGCGCAAGGCCTCGCGCGCCGCCTGCGCCAGCAGGGGCTGCAGCGCGGCGGCCAGGCGCGTGGCGTCGTCGCCGGGCTCCACGCGCGAGCTGCGGCTGCGCCACAGCGCGTTCAGCGCCGCCGCCTGCGGCGCCAGCGCATCGGCCACCGTCTGGCGCCAATGGGCGGGCGCTTCGCCCTGGCTCCACTCGCCGCGGCCGCGGCCGAAATGCGCCACCGCCAGGTAGCGCAGCAAGGCCGCCTGGACCGCGGCGTCGAGCGCCTCGTCGCTCCACGCGACCCAGCTGCGCCCGGTGCCACGCACGAGGTTGATGCCGCGCGCCACGCCGGCCGCGCCCAGGGCCCCGAGCAGGCCGCCGGCGAGCATCCCGCCGCCCAGCGTGAGACCGCCGCTGACGATGTCGGCCTTCAGGCCTGCGACCGCGCCGGTGAGCGCGCCGCCGAGGATCGCCGCGCGGCCTTCGGGCAGACGCTGGTGGACGTCGAACTGCCCGGCCACCCGCTCCAGGATCTCGCCCTGGGCGCGACCGTGCAGCCCGTGCAGGGCGATCAGCCCGGCCAGGTTCTCGCGCACCTCGGCGTCCAGCGCCTTCGCGAGCTGGCGCTGCGCCATGCCGGCCGGGCTCTTGTCCTCGTCGGCCGTGGCCTCGTCGCGCGCGGCGATGGCCGCGCCGACGCGGCGCAGCCGCTCGCCCCAGCCGGCCGCGCCGTCGACCGCGACGCGGGCCGACGCGATGCGCGCCAGGCTCCCGGCCAGGGCCTGCATCGCGGCGTCGAAGGTCGCCTCGCGCTCGGCGCGCCAGGCTTCGGCCAGGCGCCCCATCGCCGCCGCGCGCTCGCCGTCGAGCACCGACTGCACGGCCTGCAGCAGCGTCAGCTCGTGGACCCAGCAGCGCGCGAACGCGTCCAGCGGCAGCACCGCGCGCACCAGCGGCCAGCGCGCGAGCTGGGTGCGCCAGGCCTCGACGTCGGCCGCCTCCGCAGCCGGCGAGCGCGGTGCGCCCAGCTGGTTGAGCAACACCAGCACCGGCTTGCCCAGCCAGTCCAGCAGCGCCATCTCGGGCCCGACGTAGCCGGCGGCAGCGGGCGATTCCGCCGCGTTGACGAGGTAGAGCACGACATCGCTCTCGGCCTGGGCATGGCGCAGCGCGCGCTGGGTGGCCCAGAAGGCGCGGTCGCGCCAGCGGTCCCAGACCTCGCTGAGCAGCCAGCCCAGCGGCTGGCCGCTCTGCTGCATGCGCCGCACCAGGCGCGCGCTGTCGCCGAAGCCGGGCGTGTCCCACAGCCGAAGCGTGTCGCCGGCCGGGCTGGCGATCAGCTCGTGGGCACTCGCGAACTCGGTCACGTGCGGCGCGTCGCGCACCTCGCCGACGTCGTGCCCGAGCAGGGTGCGCGCCAGCGTGGTCTTGCCGACGTTGGTGTGCGAGACCAGGCTGAGGGTGATCTGCGTCATCGCGGTGCGCCGGCCGGGTCGGCGTCGGCATGCAGTGCGCGCTCGAGTGCCGACTCGGCCTGCGCCAGATCAGGCCGGTCCAGGGCCACGCCGACGAAGCCGAGCCGCTGCGCGTCGGCCCAGCGCTGCCAGGCGGAGCGGCGTTCCGCCAGCCGCTCCGGCAGCGCGGCGAAACGCGCGCGCCAGGCCGACTCGTCGGCCACCAGAAGCAGCGGGATCGCCGGCGCCGCCTCGCGCAGCCCGCGCACGAGGCGGCCATGGGCTTCGTCCTCGGGCGTCGCCGCCAGATCGACCAGCAGCACGCGCAGGTTCGTGCCCGCCGGCGCAGCCAGCGCATCGGCACGATCCTCGTCGCCGTAGGCGATCGCGCTGGCCGCCTGCAGCTGCAGGCCGGGCCCGAGCCCGGCGGACAGCAGCTCCTTCAAGCCCGCCAGCGCCTGCCAGCCGGGCGCGGCGCCGTGCGGCAGCACCTGCACGATCGCCACGTCGCGCCGCCATTGGCGCAGCAGGCGCTGGAAGTAGGGGTCGGCCAGCGGCAGCGGCAGCCGGTGCGCCAGCCGGCGCGCGCGCCAGGCGGCGGCCAGGCTCAGCAGGGTGCGCGGCGCGACGACGAACAGGGCGAGGGTGACCGCATACAGGTGCAGCCAGGGCGCGGCCGAGGCCACCGGCGCGGCGTCGGGCCCGATGCGCAAGGCCTGCATCGCCGCTGCGTCGGGCACCACGATGCCGGTCAGCGCAGACGCGGGCGCGAGCAGCCAGGCCAGCGCGGCGCGCACCTGACCCGCGTCGAGGAAGGTGCTCTGCCAGCCGGCCCGGTAGTCGAGCACCAGGCCGCGCAGGTACAGCCCGCCGACCAGGCCCAGCGCCAGTGCCGCTGCCGCCGCGTGCAGCAGCAGCGCCGAACGGGCGAGCAGCAGCGGCGTCGCGGCCCGCACCCAGGCGACGCCGAAGGCCGGCAGCACCGGGCTGCCCTTGGCATTGCCGGTGAAGCGCCGCGCCAGCCACGACCGCAGCCCGCGCCAGCGCCCCGGGGCCGCAGGCCAGGGCCACAGCAGCGCGAGATAGACGAGCAGGTTCCAGGCGATCACGGCCCAGATCGGCGGCGCCAGCAGGTTGATGTGCTGGCGGCTGCCGATGGCGTCCATCGCCACGCCGACGAGCGCCGCGCCGGCGACCGTCATCACCGGCCAGCGACCGCGCCACAGGCGGCGTGCGAGCAGGCGCGCGGCGGCCGGGTCGCGCGGCAGCAGGCGCTGCAGCGCGTGGCGCGCGCGCTCCTCCACGAAGCGCTCGGGCGCCGCGCCGGCGGGCGTGGTCTCGGTGGCCAGCCGCGTCGCCCACGCGCGGTCCTCGGGCGTCCACAGCGGGTTGTCGGGCGGGCTGGCATCGTAGGCCTGGACCAGCAGGACGCGGCGCGCGGCGGCTTCGTCGAAGACGGTGTCTGAATTGCTCACGGAGCGGGCAATGTAGCGTCAGTCCGGCCAGGCGTCGGGCCGGCTCGCCGGCTCATGCCAGCGCGCGGCCGATGAGGATCTTCTGCACTTCCGACGTGCCTTCGTAGATCTGGCACACCCGCACGTCGCGGTAGATGCGCTCGACCGGGAAGTCGCTCACGTAGCCGTAGCCGCCGTGGATCTGGATCGCGTCGCTGCACACGCGCTCGGCCATCTCGCTGGCGAAGAGCTTGGCCATCGCGGCCTCCTTCAGGCAGGGGCGGCCGGCGTCCTTCAGGCTTGCGGCATGGTGGATCAACTGGCGCGCGGCCTCGATCTGCGTCGCCATCTCGGTCAGCTTGAACTGCACCGCCTGGTGCTGGAAGATCGGCTGGCCGAAGGTCACGCGCTGCTTGCTGTAGGCCAGCGCCGCCTCGAAGGCCGCGCGCGCCATGCCCAGCGCCTGGCTGGCGATGCCGATGCGCCCGCCTTCCAGGCCCGACAGCGCGATCTTCAGCCCCGTGCCTTCCTCGCCCAGCAGGTTGGCGGCCGGCACGCGGCAGTTCTCGAAGTTGATCTGCGCGGTGTCGCTGGCATGCTGGCCCATCTTGTCCTCGAGCCGCGCGACGAGATAGCCCTTCGTGGCGGTCGGCACGACGAAGGCGCTGATGCCCTTCTTGCCGGCGGCCCTGTCGGTGACCGCCATCACGATCGCGACATCGCCGTTCTTGCCGCTGGTGATGAACTGCTTGACGCCGTCGAGCACGTAGTGGTCGCCCTCGCGCCGCGCGCTGGTGCGCAGGCCGCCGGCTTCGGAGCCGACATGCGGCTCGGTGAGACAGAACGCGCCCAGCATCTCGCCGCGCGCCAGCGGCACCAGGAAGCGCCGCTTCTGCTCGTCGTTGCCGAAGGCGGTCAGGATCGAGCACACGGGGCAGTTGTTGACGCTGACCACCGTGCTCGTGGCGCCGTCGCCGGCCGCGATCTCCTCCAGGATGATGGCCAGCGCCAGGTAGTCCAGCCCCGCACCGCCCCATTCGGTGGCCACCGCGACGCCGTAGCAGCCGAGCGCGGCCAGGCCCTTGAGTTGCGCCGCGGGAAACTGGTGCGACTTGTCCCAGGCCGCGGCGTGCGGGACGATCTCGGCCTGCACGTAATGGCGCACGGCGTCCTGCACCGCGAGATGGTCTTCCGAAAGCAGCATGGTCAGGGCCCTTCGCCAGTCGCTACCAGGCCAGCGCCGAGCCGTCGAAATTCAGGAAACGACCGTTGTCGGCCGCACCCAGGGCGGCCAGCGTGCGACGCATCGCCGCCACGCTGTCGGCCACCTCGAGGTCGGCGCCGCCGCCGCCCATGTCGGTACGCACCCAGCCCGGGTGCAGGGCGACGCAGACCGCGCGGCCGGCCAGCACCAGCGAGACGTCCTTGAGCACCGAGTTCAGCGCCGCCTTGGACGCCCGGTAGAGCCAGCCGGCCGGCGCGGCGCGCAGCGCGATCGAGCCCATGCGCGAAGAGATCACGGCCAGCGTCGCGCCCGGCGCCAGCGCCTCGGCCACCTGCGGCAGCACGCGCATCGCGCCGAGCACGTTGGTGTGCATCACGGCGTCGAAATCGGCTTGCGTCGGCGGCGCCAGATCGCCGGTGCGCGGCCCGTACAGACCGGCGCAGTAGATCGCCACATCGAAGGCCTCGCCGTCGATCGGCCAGGCCAGCGCCGCGGCCCCCGCGGCCGATGCCACGTCGAGCCGCAGCGCGCGTGCGCCCAGCCCGGCGATGCGCGCCAGACCGTCGTCGCTGCGCGCGGTGGCGGTGACGGCATCGCCTTGCGCGCGGTGCTGGCGCACGAACTCCAGGCCGATGCCGCGCGAGGCGCCGATGACGAGCACCCGCTTCATGCGGCCGCCGCCCTGCCGAGGGCCGTCACAGCATCTCCAGCGCCATCGCCGTGGCCTCGCCGCCGCCGATGCACAGCGCGGCCACGCCGCGCTTCTTGCCCTGCTTGCGCAACGCGCCCAGCAGCGTGACGACGATGCGCGCGCCGCTGGCGCCGATCGGGTGGCCCAGCGCGCAGGCGCCGCCGTGGACGTTGACGATCTCGTGCGCGAGGCCGAACTCGGTCATCGCCGCCATCGTGACCGCGGCGAAGGCCTCGTTGACCTCCCACAGGTCGACCTGCCCGGCCTGCCAGCCGGTCTTCTTCAGCACTTTCTGGATCGCGCCCACCGGCGCGGTCGTGAACCAGTCGGGCGCCTGCGCATGCACCGCGTGGCCGGCGATCCGCGCGATGGGCTTCAGCCCCATCTGCGCGGCCGTGCTCTCGCGCACCAGCACCAGCGCCGCGGCACCGTCCGAGATGCTCGACGCGTTGGCCGCGGTGATCGTGCCGTCCTTCTTGAACGCCGGCTTGAGGCCCGCGATCTTGTCGAGCTTGGCCTTGAACGGCTGCTCGTCGAACTTCACCAGCGTCTCGCCGCCCTTGCCGGGCACTGCCACCGGCGCCATCTCCCAGTCGAAGCTGCCGTCCTCGTTGGCCTGCCTGCTGCGCGTGGTCGACGCGATCGCGAAGGCATCCTGCGCCTCGCGGCTGAAACGGTACTTGGCCACGCACTGCTCGGCGAACACGCCCATCGCCTTGCCGCGCTCGTAGGCGTCCTCGAGGCCGTCCATCGCCATGTGGTCGAACATCTGCGCCGCGCCGTACTTGATGCCCTTGCGCGCGAAGACCAGGTGCGGTGCGTTGGTCATGCTCTCCATGCCGCCGGCAACCAGCACGCCGGCGCTGCCGGCGGCCAGCATGTCGTGGCCGAACATCATCGCGCGCATGCCGCTGCCGCACATCTTGGTCAGCGTCACGGCGCCGGTGCTATCGGGCAGGCCGGCCTTGCGCATCGCCTGGCGCGCCGGCGCCTGGCCCTGGCCGGCCATCAGGCAGTTGCCGAGCAGCACTTCGTCGACCGCGTCGCCCGGCACGCCGGCACGCTCGACCGCGGCCTTGACCGCGACGGCGCCCAGCTCCCAGGCGGCAAGCGACGAGAAATCGCCGAGCAGCCCGCCGATCGGCGTGCGCGCGGCGGAAACGATGACGATGGGGTCAGCCATGGCTTGCTCCTTCCAGTTCGCGGGGGGGTTCGACATGCCGGCTGGCGCGGAAGCGCTTGGCCGGCTCGTAGGGAAAGACATCGTGCACGTGCCCGGCCAGGATGCGCGCCTTGTGGGCTTGCCAGAAGCCGGCGTCGAGCAGATCGGCGTGGTGCGCCATGAAGACCTCGCGCACCTGCGGGTTGCCGAGCAGGAACGGGCCGAAGGTCTCGGGGAAGACGTCCTTCGGCCCCACCCGGTACCAGACCTCTCCGCTCATCTCCTCTTCCTCGTTGCGCGGCGCCGGCACGCGGCGGAAATTGCAGTCGGTGAGGTACTCGATCTCGTCGTAGTCGTAGAAGACGACCTTGCCGTGGCGGGTGACGCCGAAGTTCTTCCACAGCATGTCGCCGGGGAAGATGTTCGCGGCCACGAGGTCCTTGATCGCGTTGCCGTACTCGAGCACCGCGTGCGCGACCTGCTCGGGCGAAGCCTCCTGCAGGTAGATGTTCAGCGGGATCATGCGGCGCTCGATGTAGACATGCCTGACGACCACCATGTCGCCGTCGTGCTCGATCACGCTGGGGCAGAAGTGCGCCAGCTCGGCGATCAGTTCCTCCTCGAAGCGCTGGCGCGGGAACGCGACGTTGCTGTACTCCAGCGTATCGGCCATGCGGCCGACGCGGTCGTGCTGCTTGACGAGCAGATACTTGCCCATGATCTGCTCGCGACTGGTGTCCTTCTGCGGCGGGTAGAAGTCCTTGATGACCTTGAAGACATAGGGAAACGAGGGCAGGTCGAAGACCAGCATCACCATGCCCTTGATGCCCGGGGCGATGCGGAACTTGTCGCTGCTGTGGCGCAGATGGGCCAGGAAGTCGCGGTAGAACATGTTCTTGCCCTGCTTCTGCAGGCCGAGCGAGCTGTACAGCTCGGAGCGCGCCTTGTGCGGCATCAGCGAGCGCAGGAACTGCACGTAGGCCGACGGGATCTCCATGTCGACCATGAAGTAGGCCCGCGCATAGCTGAAGATCATCAGCAGGTCGTCCTCGCCGAACAGCGCGGCGTCGACGACCAGCGTTCCGCTCTCGCCGTGCAGGATCGCCAGCGCCACCGGCGTCTCGGTGAAGCCGTTGATGATCTTGCCGACCAGGTAGGCGCCCTTGTTGCGGTAGAAAAGGCTGGACAGGACCTGGATCTGGAAGTTGGCGCGCGGCCTGAAGCCGCCCAGCTCGGCGAGCATCGCCTGCGTGACCTGCTCGACGTCGCGCTCGAGGTCCTCGAACTCGAGCTGGAGCTGGAAGTTGTCGATGATCCGCGCCCAGGTCTGCGGCAGGTTGTCCTTGGTCGGGTAGTAGGCGCGGTAGGTCGGCAGGGCGGCCGGCTCGTCGTTCTCGATGTACTCGGTGCTGACGGCGGGGCGCACGAAGATGAAGTCGTTGCGGAAGTAGCTGCGGTGCAGCAGCTTGGTCGTGACCGAATTGAAGAAGGTCTCGGCCAGCTCGGGTTGGTGGTGGTCGATGAGCAGGCCGATGTAGTGCAGCTTGGCCTGTTGCCAGGTGTCGGTCGACAGCGCATCGATGTTGAACGCGGCGCGCAGCCGCTCCACCGCCTCGTTGACGCGCTGGTCGTAGAACTCGATGCGCTGCGCCTGTGCCAGCTGCTGGCCATGCCAGTCGGCCCGCTCGAATCGTCGCTTGGCCGCGGCCGAGGATTCGCGGAAGAGCCGGTAATGGCGGTCGAAGCCCTCGATCAGCGCCTTGGCGATCTCGAAGGAGCGGCTGTCGTCGAAGCGGGTGGGAAACATCGCGCCGTGCCGGTCTGGACGCGCCGGTCAGGCGCCGAGCTGCGCCTGGCGCTGCCGCCAGCGCTGCTTGAGCCGGGCCAGCGCGGTGTCGTAGCCGACCCCGATCTCGTCGGCCGCCTGCACCGTGAAGCCCAGGTCCTGCAGCAGGCCGTTGTGCAGGCCATAGACCCAGCCGTGCACGACCACCTCCTGGCCGCGTTGCCAGGCGTCGGTGGCCACCGTGGTGCGGCAGACGTTGCGCGCCTGCTCGAGCACGTTGAGCTCGACCAGCGCATCGACCTGCAGGCTCTCGTGCAGCCCGGCCAGGAAGCCTTCGTGGGTATCGCGCACGTCCTGGACATGGCGCAGCCAGTTGTCGACCAGGCCGGAGCGGCGGTTGGTCAGCGCCGAGCGCACGCCGCCGCAGTTGCTGTGGCCGACGACGATGATGTGGCGCACCTGCAGCGCGTCGATCGCGAACTGGATCACCGACAGCGCGTTGAGGTCGGAATGCACGACCAGGTTGCCCACGTTGCGATGCACGAACAGCTCGCCCGGCAACAGGCCCACCAGTTCGTTGGCCGGCACCCGGCTGTCGGCGCAACCGATCCACAGGTACTGCGGCGTCTGCTGCTGCAGCAGCCGCGTGAAGAATCCCGGCTCGCGCGCCTCGGTCGCCGCGGCCCAGGCGCGGTTGTTGTCGAACAGTTCCTGCAGTTCGGTGCTCATGGAACGGGAGGGTAACGCGCCGTCGTCGGAGCGGGCACGGGGGCCGGGTCTACGAGCCGCTCACATCGTCTGCGCGAACAGTTCGCGGCCGATGAGCATGCGGCGGATCTCCGAGGTGCCGGCGCCGATCTCGTAGAGCTTGGCATCGCGCCACAGCCGGCCCAGCGGGTAGTCGTTGATGTAGCCGTTGCCGCCGAAGATCTGGATCCCTTCGCCGGCCATCCAGGTGGCCTTCTCGGCGCACCACAGGATCACGCTGGCGCAGTCCTTGCGCACCTGGCGCACATGCTCCGCACCGAGCAGGTCGAGGTTCTTGCCCACCGTGTAGCAGAAGGCGCGAGCCGCCTGCAGCACGGTGTACATGTCGGCCAGCTTGCCCTGGATGAGCTGGAACTCGCCGATGCTCTGGCCGAACTGCTTGCGGTCGTGGCTGTAGGGGATCACGTTGTCCATCACCGACTGCATCAGTCCGATGGGCCCGGCGGCGAGCACCGCACGCTCGTAGTCCAGGCCGCTCATCAGCACCCTGGCGCCGCCGTTGACGGCACCGAGCACGTTCCCGGCCGGCACCTCGACGTCGTCGAACACCATCTCGCCGGTGTGGCTGCCGCGCATGCCCAGCTTGTCGAGCTTCTGCGCCGTGGAAAAGCCCTTCATGCCCTTCTCGACGACGAAGGCGGTGACGCCGCGCGCGCCGAGTTCGGGTTCGGTCTTCGCATAGACGACCATCGTGTCGGCGTCGGGCCCGTTGGTGATCCACATCTTGGTGCCGCTCAGCACGTAGAAGCCGCCCTTGTCGACCGCGCGCAGCTTCATGCCGATGACGTCGGAGCCGGCGCCGGGCTCGCTCATCGCCAGCGCGCCGACATGCTCGCCGCTGATCAGCTTCGGCAGGTACTTCGCCTTCTGCGCCGCGCTGCCGTTGCGCTTGATCTGGTTGACGCACAGGTTGCTGTGCGCGCCGTAGCTCAGGCCCACGCTGGCGCTGGCGCGGCTGATCTCCTCCATCGCGACCATGTGCGCGAGGTAGCCCATGCCGGCACCGCCATCCGCCTCGGGCACGGTGATGCCGAGCACGCCGAGCTCGCCCATCTTGCGCCAGAGGTCCATCGGGAACTGGTCCGTGCGGTCGATCTCGGCGGCGCGCGGCGCGATCTCCGCCTGGGCGAAGGCGTGAACCGCATCGCGCAGGGCGTCGATGTCTTCGCCGAGCTGGAAGTTCAGTCCGGGCAGGCTCATGGCGGGGCTCCTTGCGGTGGAACTCGATTGACGTTTACGTCAACGTCAACGTCAATCCTAGCGGATGGCCTCGACGCGGCTGCGCGCGCGCCCGCGGCGCGGCGCCGGCGCTGCGGCCAGCAGCGTGCGGCAGCGCGCCTCGTGCTGCGCGATCTCGGCCAGCGTGATCTCGAGGTCCTCGCGCTGCTGCTCGAGCAACCGGCGGTGCTCGGCCAGCACGGCCATGAAGGCGGTGAGCTGCTGGCGCGTGTCCGAGGGCGAGTCGTACATGTCCACCAGCTGCTTGATCTCCTGCAGGCTCAGGCCCAGCCGCTTGCCGCGCAGCGTCAGCTTCAGCCGCGTGCGGTCGCGCTGGGTGTAGACGCGATTGCGGCCGGCACGCGCCGGTGTCAACAGGCCCACGTCCTCGTAGAAGCGGATCGCGCGCGGAGTGACGTCGTACTCGGCGGCGAGCTCGGTGATCGTGTAGGTGCGCTGCGCTGCGCGCGGCGCGGCATGCGGGGTGGCCGGCATGGTTAGACTGACGTTTAC
The DNA here is from genome assembly GCA_963725755.1 of uncultured beta proteobacterium. GTDB lineage: Bacteria > Pseudomonadota > Gammaproteobacteria > Burkholderiales > Burkholderiaceae_C > Rubrivivax. The sequence continues at coordinate 51,739 of CAVRZW010000019.1, read as the reverse complement.
GTAAACGTAAATGTACGAGACGATGGCCAATCCGCACGAAGGCGCCCTGCACTACCCGCTCGGCGACCGGGTCCCCGCGCCCGCCACGACGATCGAGATCGCGCCCGGCCTGCGCTGGCTGCGCATGGGTCTGCCCTTCGCGCTCGACCACATCAACCTGTGGCTGCTGCGCGATCGACAGGACGGCATCGAAGGCTGGACGATCGTCGATTGCGGCATCGCCGACGACGCGACGCGTGCGAACTGGGAGGCGGTGTTCGCGCACGAGCTTCAGGGCCTGCCGGTGCTGCGCGTGATCGTCACCCACATGCACCCCGACCACATCGGCCTGGCGCACTGGCTGACCGCGCGCTGGACGACACCCGCCCGCGAATGCCGGCTGTGGATCAGCGCCACCGACTGGAACGCCGCACGCATGGCCAGCCAAAGCACGACCGGCTTCGGCGGCGACAACGCGGCGCGCTTCTTCGCGCTGCACGGCCTGACCGACGCCGATTCGCTGGCCCAGGTGCGGGCACGCTCGAACTACTACGCCGGCATGGTGCCCCAGGTGCCGGGGCGGTTCAGGCGTCTGATGGACGGCATGCGGCTGGCCATCGACGGCCGCGCGTGGCGCTGCATCGTCGGCTACGGCCATGCGCCGGAGCACATTGCGCTGCATTGCGCCGAGCTCGACGTTCTGATCTCGGGCGACATGGTGCTGCCACGCATCTCGACCAACGTCAGCGTGATCGACATCGAGCCCGAAGCCAACCCGCTGCCGCTGTACCTGAACTCGATCGCCCGCCTGCACGAGCTGCCGGCCGACACCCTCGTGCTGCCGTCGCACGGCAAGCCCTTCACCGGCCTGCACCCGCGCATCGCGCAGCTGCAGGCACATCACGACGAGCGCTTCGCCGAAGTGCTGCAGGCCTGCGCCGAAGTGCCGCGCAGCGCCGCCGAGATGCTGCCGGTGCTGTTCAGGCGCAAGCTCGACCTGCACCAGACCACCTTCGCGATGGGCGAAGCGATTGCCCACATGCATGCGCTGGTCGAGGCCGGCCGCCTGCAGCCCCTGCGGGGCGACGATGGCGTGCAGCGCTTTCGCAGCATCGCCTGACGCGCTTGCCAGCGCCGCCGCGGCATCGCGGCGCAAAAAATGAAAACGGCGGCAGAACGGGTGTTGACCCTTCCTGCCGCCATCAACACCTGCCTTGCGGCTTGTTATCCCTGAACGCTGGGTGATGACAACTCGAGGTGCCAGTATGCGGATCCGGCGCTTGCCCGGACATCCACCCGATGGCGGGAAATCACCTGCGCGGCCAACCCTCTTTTGGGGGTATCAGTCGAAGATCGGCAGCACCTCGTGACGCAGGCTCCCGCGGGCGGATTCGAAATCGGGCAGCGCCGTGCGCACGACTTCCCAGAACGCCGGGCCGTGGTTCATCTCGCGCAGGTGGGCCAGCTCGTGGGTCACGACGTAGTCGATCACCGGCAAGGCGAAGTGCACCAGGCGCCAGTTCAGGCGGATCGATCCGTCGGCGCTGGCGCTGCCCCAGCGCGTGGCGGCCGAGCTCAGCGACAGGCGCTTCATCCGCACCCCGAGCCGGGGCGCGAACAGGGCGCATCGCTCCTCGAACACGCGCCGCGCCTGCCGCTGCAACCAGCTCTGAACCGCGTCGCGGATCTGCGCCGGCTCGACCGCCTGCGGCAGGCCCAGGTGCAGCGTCAGCCGCGGCACGCCGGGCAACGCCTGCGCGCCGTTGTGGAGCACGGCTCCGGTCGTGCGCGGGTCGAGCACGAGGATCACGGTCTCGCCGAGAAACGGTATGCCGGTACCGTCGCGCCAGTCCACGCGCGCCGATTGCAGGCGCTGTGCACGTTCGCGCTGCTCCTGCAGCTTGCGCAGGATCCAGCCCGACTTCTCGCGCAGCGCCGACTCGATGTCGCCCACGCCGACCCAGCGCGGCGCGCTCACCGCCAGCCCTTCGGCACCGACGACGAAGCCGATGCTGCGCCGGCGCGAACGGCGCAGCGCATACCCGACACGGTGGCCGGACAGCTCGATCTCGCGCTGCGATCGCGGGTGCACGAAGCCGGACGGCGCGATGGGCGGCGGAGGCGGCGCCGATGCGACCGGCGGCGGCGCCTCGTCGAACAGCGACAGCTGCTGCGAGGTGGAGGCAACGGGCCCGGGCGGCATGGCCGCGATTCTAGGAGGCCCGGCGCGAACTACGGGCTGCCGGCCCCCTGGTGGGCCGAGGCGCCCGGCGCCGAAGCCGGCTGGGACTGCGGCCGACCGGCATCGGCGTAGGCCTCGGGGTCCAGGCGTCGCATCTCGGCCTCGATCCAGGCCTCGACCTCTCGCATCAGCTCATCGCTCTGGCGCCCCGTGCTGGCGATCGGCAAGCCGATCGCCACGTCGATCACCCCGGGGCGCAGCAGGAAGCTCTTGCGCGGCCAGCATTTGGCCGAGCTGGCGGCGATCGGCACGATGGGCACGCCGCTGGCGATCGCCAGCCGCGAGGCGCCGCTCTTGTAGCTGCCCTGGCTGCCGCGCGGCGTGCGCGTGCCCTCCGGGAACATGATGACCCAGATGCCTTCGGCGGCGAGACGCTTGCCCTGCGCGGCGACCTTGTTCCAGGCCTCGGTGCGCTTGCTGCGGTCGATGTGGATCATGTCCAGCCGCCCCATCGCCCAGCCGAAGAACGGGATGTAGAGCAGCTCGCGCTTGAACACGTAGGCCAGCGGATGCGGCATCAGGGTGGGAAAGGCGAAGGTCTCCCAGGTGCTCTGGTGCTTGGCCGCGAGCACCACGGCCGAGTTCTCCTGCGCCGCGGTCGGCAGGTTGGCCATGCCGTGGACCCGGTAGCGCACGCCGCAGATCACGCGTGCGCCCCAGACCGCCATCCGCAACCAGACCATCGTCGCCCAGTACAGGCGCTTGCCGCGCACGAAGATCGACAGCAGCAACATCGCGATCGCCCACGGCACCACGGTGACGGCCAGCCAGAGCACGTAGACGGCGGAGCGCAGCGCCCACAGCCAGCGCATCAGGCCAGTCCCCCGGCGCCCGAATCGGCGACATGGTCGCGCGTGAGCAGGAAGTCGGCGAAGGCGCCGAGGTCGGCGTGCACGCGCGCTCCCGGCACCTGCTCGAGCATCTGGTGCAGCTGTTCGTCGCCGATGCCGGTGGCGCGGCCGCTGAGCACCAGGTGCGGTTCGCAACCGGCGGCCTGAGCGGCGAGCAGGTCGCGCAAGGTGTCCGAGACCAGCGGCACCTGCGCCAGATCGACGCCGTAGCGGCGTCCGATGTCCAGCATCATCCCCGGCTTGGGCTTGCGGCAGTCGCAGCCTTCCTCGGGCGTGTGCGGGCAGAAGAAGACGGCGTCAATGCGGCCGCCCTGAACCATCAGCTGCCGGTTCATGTGGGCGTGGATGGCGTTGACGGCCGACATGTCGATCATGCCGCGGCCGATGCCGGCCTGGTTGGTGGCCAGCACCACGTGCCAGCCGGCATGGTTGATGCGCGCCACCGCCTCGAGCGCTCCGGGGACGGCCACCCATTCCTCGGGCGTGGCGACATGGCTCTCGCGGTACTCGTTGAGGATGCCGTCGCGACCCAGGATGACGAGCTTGGTGGTGTACATCGCGGGCCTTCAGGGGGGTGGTCGCGCGTTCAGCCGGCCAGGCGCGAGAGATCGGCCACCCGATTCATCGTCGCGTGCAAGCCGGCCAGCAGCGCCAGCCGGTTGCGGCGCAGCGCCGGGTCGTCGACGTTGACCATCACGGTGTCGAAGAAGGAGTCGACGGGCGCTTTCAGGCCGGCCAGGGTTTGCAGCGAAGCCGTGTAGTCGCCGGCGTCGAAGGACGCATCGGCCAGCGGCGCCACGCTTTCGAGCGCGGCGGCCAGCGCGATCTCGGCCGGCTCGATCAGCAGCGCGGCATCCGTCGCCACCGCGGCGACACCCTCGCTCTTCTTCAGGATGTTGCCGACGCGCTTGTTCGCGGCGGCCAGCGCGGGCGCCTCGGGCAGCGAAGCGAAGGCACGCACGGCAGCCAGCCGCCTGGGAACGAGCCAGATCTCGGCCGGCAAACCTTGGTCGAGCACGGCCGCCACTTCGTCCGCAGTGAAACCCTGTTCGCGGAACATCACGGTCATGCGGTCGCGCAGGAACAGTTCGATATCGGTGTTTGCCGCAGGGGCGATGCCCTGGAACGCACCCGTGGCGAGGTTCAGCAGCGCCGCCGTCTGCAGCGGCAGATCCCGCTCGATCAGCAGCCGCACGACGCCCAGCGCATGGCGGCGCAGCGCGAACGGGTCCTTGTCGCCGGTGGGCGCCTGGCCGATGCCGAACAGGCCGGCCAGCGTTTCCAGCTTGTCGGCCAGCGCCACGACCACCCCGACCTCGCCGCGCGGCAGCTCGTCGCCGGCGAAACGCGGCCGGTAATGGTCTTCGATGGCCTGCGCCACGGCCTCGGCCTCGCCGTCGTGGCGGGCGTAATAGCCACCCATCACGCCCTGGAGTTCGGGGAACTCGCCGACCATGTCTGTCAGAAGGTCGGCCTTGGCCAGCAGCGCCGCGCGGTCGGCCTGCGCCGCCAGCGCCGCGCCGCCGAGCCGCCGTCCGATGTCGCGCGCGATCGCCCGCACGCGATCGACGCGCTCGCCCTGGCTGCCCAGCTTGCTCTGATAGACGACCCTGGCCAGCAGCGGCACCCGGGATTCGAGCGTCTTCTTTCGATCCTGGTCGAAGAAGAACTTGGCGTCGGCCAGCCGCGGCCGCACCACGCGCTCGTTGCCTTCGATGACTCGTCGCGGATCGGCCGGGCGGATGTTGCTGACGACGAGGAACTTCTCGGTCAGCCGGCCGGCGCCGTCGAGCAGCGGGAAGTATTTCTGGTTGGCCTTCATCGTCAGGATCAGGCATTCCTGCGGCACGACCAGGAACTCCGGCTCGAAGCGGCACAGCAGCACGTTGGGCCGCTCGACCAGCGCGGTGACCTCGTCGACCAGGGCCTCGTCGTCGATCGGCCGCAGACCCTCCCTGGCGGCGGCCGCGTGGAGTTCGCGCCGCAGCTCACCACGACGCTCGGCAAAGCTGGCGATCACCGCGCCCTGCTCGGCGAGCTGGCGGGCGTAATGGTCGGCGTGCTGCAGCCGCACCGGCTCGACCGCGGCCTCGAAGCGGTGGCCGCGGGTGTCGCGGCCGGCCTCCAGGCCGAGCGCCGAGACCGGCACCACGTCGGCGCCGTGCAGCGCGACCAGGCCGTGCGCCGGGCGCACGAAGTGGACGCTGGTCCAGCCGTCGGCGAGCTGGTACTCCATGACCTTGGGGATCGGCAGCTTCGCCAGCGCCTCCTCCAGCGCCTTCTGCAGGCCGGCGGCCAGCATCGCGCCCGGCCGCAGTTTGCTGAAGGACAGATGCTCGCTGTCGATCCGGCGCTCGGCGAAATCGCGCTCGATCCGCAACAGGTCGTCCGGCCCGGCGCCGAGGCCGGTGAGCTTCTTGACGGCCGGCGGCGTGAGTCGAGCCTGGGCGTCGAACGCCACGCGGACGGGCATGACCTTCACGGTCTCGTTCTGGTCCGGCGCCACCGCGAGCACGTGGCTGATGTGCGCGGCCAGCCGCCGCGGCGACGCGAACGCGTTGAGCGCCGAATGCTCGCCCGCCAGGCGCTGCTCGCGCAGCCCGGCCAGCAGCGATGCGCCGAAGGCCTCGCCCAGCATCTTCAGGGCCTTGGGCGGCAGTTCCTCGACGAACAGCTCGACCAGCAGGTTGTGGGTGGTACCCATGCTCAGGCGGCCTTCTGCGCCGCCTGGCGGGTCAGGTTGGCGGCGACTTCGTCGGCCCAAGCACGCGGTGCCATCGGAAACCCCAGCCGCGCGCGGCTGTCCAGATAGCTGTGCGCCACGCTGCGCGCCAGGTTGCGGATGCGGCCGATGTAGGCTGCGCGCTCGGTGACGCTGATCGCGCCGCGCGCATCGAGAAGGTTGAACGTGTGGCCGGCCTTGAGCAGTTGTTCGTAGGCGGGCAGCGCGAGTTGCAGCGCCATCAGGGCCTGGCTTTGCCTTTCATGGGCGCCGAAGGCGTGGAGCAGGAACTCGACGTCGCTGTGCTCGAAGTTGTAGGCGCTCTGCTCGACCTCGTTCTGGTGATAGACGTCGCCGTAGCTCAGCCGGCCCTGGGGGCCTTCGGTCCACAGCAGGTCATAGACGTTGTCGACGCCCTGCAGGTACATCGCCAGACGCTCCAGGCCATAGGTGATCTCGCCGGTGATCGGCCTGCAGTCGATGCCGCCCACCTGCTGGAAGTAGGTGAACTGCGTGACCTCCATCCCGTTGAGCCAGACCTCCCAGCCCAGACCCCAGCAGCCCAGCGTCGGGTTTTCCCAATCGTCCTCGACGAAGCGCACGTCGTTGGCCTTGAGGTCGAAACCGAGCGCTGTCAGCGAGCCGAGATAGAGATCGAGGATGTCGGCCGGTGCCGGCTTGAGCACCACCTGGTACTGGTAGTAGTGCTGCAGGCGGTTGGGGTTGTGGCCGTAGCGGCCATCCTTCGGCCGGCGGCTGGGCTGCACGTAGGCGGCCTTCCAGGGCTCGGGGCCGATCGCGCGCAGAAAGGTCGCCGTGTGGCTGGTGCCGGCGCCCACTTCCATGTCGTAGGGCTGAAGCAGGGCGCAGCCCTGGGCGTCCCAGTACGACTGGAGCCTGAGGATGATCTGCTGGAACGTGAGCATGCGCGCGATGGCTGGTGCAATGGCGCGAGTTTACGGGGCGCGCCGGACAGGCCGGCGCATCGGGCTGGCACGACAGCGCTGGCGCCTGGCTTGATCCAGCTCAATTGAATCTAATTGAGAACGATTCGTATTGCTGTTAAACTGACGGCGATGGATGTGTTTCGTTCTCGCCTCGCGAGAAGACGGGGATGGCGCCGGTGGCAAGTCAGTTCGAATCGGGGAGGGCAAGGCCCGTGGTCGGGCGGGCGGCCGCGGCGCTCATCGCTTGCGCGCTTGCCGCCTGCGGGGGTGGCACGGAAGTCGCAGGCGGTGGCGCGATGCCACTTTCACCGCAGGCGAGGCTGGGCGAGCAGATCTTCAACGACACCTCGCTTTCGGCATCCGGCCAGCGGGCCTGCGCCAGTTGCCACGCCGCCGACCGCGGGCATGGAGCACCCAACGCGCTGGCGGCACAGTTCGGCGGCCCGACGATGAACACCCAGGGCACGCGCAGCTCGCCGTCGATCCGGTACCTGGCCTTCATTGGCAGTTTCCGCTTTGCCGCCGATGGCACCCCCACCGGGGGCTTCTTCTGGGACGGCCGCGCGCGCTCGCTGCAGGACCAGGCCGGATCGCCCTTCGTCAACCCCGCCGAGATGGCCAACGGCAGCCACGCCGACGTGGTCGCCCGCCTGGCACAGGCCGGCTACGCCGAGGACTTCAAGCGCGTCTTCGGCGCCGACATCCTCACCCGGCCCGACGACGCGTTCGAGCGCATGACGCTGGCGCTGCAGCAGTACCAGCTCGAGGCTGCGGAATTCCGCCCCTTCAGCAGCAAGTACGACGAGTTCCTGCGCGGCCGCGCCCGGCTCGGCGATGCCGAACTGCGCGGCCTGGCGCTGTTCAACGACCCGAACAAGGGCAATTGCGCCGGTTGCCATCCATCGTCCAGGAGCCCGGGCGACGGCCTGCCGCTGTTCACCGACTTCAGCTACGACGACCTGGGCGTGCCGCGCAACCCGGAACTGGCGGCCAATGCCGACCCGAACCACTTCGACCTCGGACTTTGCGCACGGCCCGCGGGCGACCTCGCCGACCGCCCCGACCTGTGCGGCGCCTTCAAGGTGCCGTCGCTGCGCAATGTCGCCTTGCGCGGTTCGCTGTTCCACAACGGCCGCTTCAAGACCCTGAAGGACGCGCTCACCTTCTACGTCCAGCGCGACACCAACCCGGAGAAGTTCTATCCGGTCGACGCCAACGGCAGGGTGAACAAGTTCGACGACCTGCCGCCGCAATACCGGGGCAACGTGAACACCCGGGAAGCGCCCTACGACCGCCATCGCGGCGATGCGCCGGCGCTCAGCGATGCCGAGATCGACGACGTCGTCACCTTCCTGAACACGCTCACCGACGGCTATGCGCGCTGAAGACCCGCCCGCTGCGCAAGGCCGATCCCGACTCCAACCCGACGACACCTGCAACATGCCCTGCCTGCCGCGCCCCCTGAAGACGGCCCTGCGCCTGTCACTGACCGCTCTCGCCCTGAGCCTGGCCGCCGCGGGCGCGCAGGCCCTGACCGCCAGCGAGGCCGAACTCGCGGCGCGCCTGGACCGCCTGGCCGCCGAGCTCGCCGCGGTCAAGGCCCAACTGGCCACGCTGCAGCAACAGAAGGACCAGGCCGCCGCTGCGGCGCCGGCGCCTGCTCCGTCGGCCGCGCCGGCCACCGTGCTCACCAGCTACGCCGAGGTCAACCTGAACCACCCGCTGCACCGGTCGCAGAACGCGCAGGCCGACCTGCGGCGCTTCGTGCTCGGCGTCCAGCACCGCTTCGACGAACAGACCAAGGTGGTCAGCGAGCTCGAGGTCGAGCATGGCGTGGCCTCGGCCGACGACCCGGGCGAGGTCGAGGTCGAGCAGGCCTACGTCGAGCGCCAACTCGGCCCGGTCTGGGCGTTGCGGGCGGGCCTGTTCCTGATGCCGGTGGGCCTGCTCAACGAGAACCACGAGCCCACGGCGTACTACGGCGTCGAGCGCAACTTCGTCGAGACCGCGATCATCCCCAGCACCTGGCGCGAAGGCGGGGTGCAGATGGCCGGCAGCTTCGACAACGGGCTGACCGTGCAGGCCGGCCTGAGCACCGGCTTCGACATCGGCAAGTGGGACGCCAGCAGCACCGACGGACGCGAGTCGCCACTGGGCAGCATCCACCAGGAGATGGCGCTGGCCCGCGCGCGCGACCTGTCGGTCTTCGCCGCCCTGAACTGGCGCGGCATCCCGGGCCTGCTGGTGGGCGGCAGTGTTTTCACCGGCGGCGCGTCGCAGGGGCCTTCGGCCGCCGGTTCGCCGGCGACGCGCGTCACGCTGTGGGACCTGCACGCGCGCTGGACGCCGGGGCGCTGGGACCTGTCGGCCCTGGCCACCCAGGGCACCCTCTCCGGCACCGCGGCGCTGAACCGGCCGCTGATCGGCTACGCGTCGCTGATTCCGGCCGCCTTCGAGGGCGGCTACCTGCAGGCCGCCTACCGGCTGTGGCGCCGGCAGGACCAGGCACTGTCGCCCTTCTTGCGCTGGGAGAGCTACAACACCGCCAGCCGCTACGCCGACCTCGGCCCCGGCATCACGCCCGCCGCGTCGCCGACCGAGACGGTGTGGACCGCGGGCGCCAACTTCCAGCTCACCCCCGGCGTGGTGTTCAAGGCCGACCTGCAGAAGTTCACGCGCGACCGCGACGCCGACCGCCTCAACCTCGGCATGGGCTGGAGCTTCTAGATGCGCTTCGAGCCCCTCGCAGCGACCACCCTGGCGGCCCTGGCGCTCGCGCCGACGACGGCCTTCGCGGTGGACTATCTCAGCGCCGAGCAGGCGGCGCGGCTGATGTTTCCCGCTGCCGATCGCTTCGACGCCGCGGTCATCGACCTCGACGCGGCGGCGATGCAGCGGCTGGCGGCGCAGGGCATCCGCGCCCGCTCCGCGCAATGGCCGCTGCGGGTGGCGCGGCAGGGCCAGGCGGTGCTCGGCTACCTGGTGGTCGATGCGGTGGTGGGCAAGTTCGAGCTGATCGACTACGCCGTGGGCCTGGCGCCGGACGGCACGGTGCGCCAGGTCGAGGTGCTGTCGTACCGCGAAAGCCATGGCCACGAGATCCGCGCCGCGGCCTGGCGGCGGCAGTTCGTGGGCAAGGGCGCGAGCGCGTCGTTGCAGGTCGGCGAGGACATCGCCAACATCAGCGGCGCCACCCTGAGCTGCAGCCATGTCACCGATGGCGTGCGCCGCATCGTCGCGGTGATCGACCAGGCGCGGCGCAACGGGACCCTGCCGTGAACGCCGCCGGAGGCTTCGTTCGCCGCGCGCGGCCCTTGCTGGGCACGCTGGTGGAAATCGGTGGCGCGGGAAGCACTGCGCAGGCGGCGATTGCAGCGGCGTTCGCGCGCATCGAGCAATTGCAGGCGCGGCTGTCGCGCTTCGAGCCCGGCAGCGCGATCGGCCGCTTCAACGCGCCGGACGCCGGCACCGGCCTGCGCGTCGATGCCGATGCGCAGAACGTGCTGCAGGCGGCGCAGATGCTGCAGGCGGCCACCGACGGCGGTTTCGACATCAGCCTGGGCAGCGGGCCGCAGGCGTGGGCGCTGGACGGCGATTGGCTGCAAAAGCGCAAGCCGGGCACGACGCTGGACCTGGGCGGCATCGGCAAGGGCTACGCCGTCGATTGCGCAATCGCGCTGCTGCAGGCACGGGGTTGCAGCGCCGGCTGGGTCAACGCCGGCGGTGACGTCCGTGCCTTCGGCGACGCGACGCTGACGCTGCAATTGCGCGACGAGACCGGCGGCGGCGTGCGCGCCTGGGGCCGCTTGCAGGACGGCGCCTGCGCGACCAGCCGCTTCGGACCCGGCAGCCGCAGTGCGCTGGCCGGCGGCAACGGCACGGTGCACCACCTGAGCGTGCTCGCGCCCCGCTGCCTGTGGGCCGATGCGCTGACCAAGGTCGCGGCGCTCGACCCCGGGCACCCCTCGCTGCGCGCATTCGGCGCCGTAGCATGGTTGCATCGATGACCCGCCCGGCGATGCCGACCCATCCCCACAACCGCCTGCGCCCCTGGCAGCGCCGGGCCACCGACGCCGCCGGTCTGGCCCTGCTGCTCAGCGGCGCCTTTTGGCTGGCGCTGCACTATGGGCGCAGCAGTGAACTGCCGCCGCCGCTGGAAGCGTGGCTGATGCGCCTGCATGGCCTGGCCGCGTTCGGGGCGCTGTTCATGCTCGGTGCGCTGGCCGCCTCGCATGTGCCGCATGGCTGGCGCGCCACCGCGCGCGGGCGCGGTCGTGGACAGCGCCGCTGGGGCGTCGCGCTGTGCGTCATGGCCGCACTGCTGGCGGCGAGCGCCTACCAGCTTTACTACTTTGCCCCTGACAATCTGCGTCCCGCAATCGGCGTCGCCCACAGCGCCGCCGGGGCGGCGATGGCGGTGGCGCTCGCGGTCCACCGTCGCGCCCGCCGACGCGGCCACCAACGATGAAGCGCATGCCCACCCTGAGCTTGGCCGACCTGCCCGACGGCAGCCACGGCATCGTCACCCGCCTGTGCACCACGGTGCCCGGCGCCGATGCCGCATTGCTGCAGCGTCTGGAGGAGATCGGCTTCGTCGCCGACGAGCCGGTGCAGGTGCTGCGCCGCGGCCCGGGCGGCCGCGAGCCGCTGGCGGTACAGGTCGGCGAGACGCTCTTCGCACTGCGCCTGCTCGAGGCGCGCTGCGTCGAGGTGGTGGCCATCGAGGGAGACGCGCATGTCTGAGCTGGCGCTCGGCCGCTGCACGGTGGCCCTGGTGGGCAACCCCAACTGCGGCAAGACGGCGCTGTTCAACCGCCTGACCGGCGCCCGGCAGAAGGTCGCCAACTACGCCGGCGTGACGGTCGAGCGCAAGGTCGGCATCGCGCGCCTGAACGCCCAGGACAGCATGGCGGTGATCGACCTGCCCGGCACCTACAGCCTGCAGCCGGCCACGCCGGACGAGCAGGTCACGCTCGACGTGCTGCAGGGCAAACGCGCCGGCGAGGCGGCACCCGACCTCATCGTCGCCGTCCTCGACGCGACCAACCTGCGCATGGGCCTGCGCCTGCTGCTGGAACTGCGCGCGCTGGGCCGGCCGCTGCTGGTGGCGCTGAACATGGCCGATGCCGCGAGCGAGCAGGGCCTGGTCATCGACGTGGCGCGCCTGGCCGCCGAGATCGGCTGTCCGGTGGTCGAGACCGTGGCCGTTCGCGGCGACGGCCACGCCGGCTTGCGCGCCGCGCTGCAGCAGCATCTGGCGCAACCGGTGGCCGCGCCGCCGGCGACACCCTCGCGCGACGCCACCGCGCTGGCGCGCGAGGTGCGCCGCATCCTGCTGACGGTGGCGCCGCGGCCGCCGCGCCGCGCGCGGCTGCAGCACCGCATCGACGCCGTCGTGATGCATCCGGTGTGGGGCCTGGTGCTGCTGGCGGCGCTGCTGTTCCTGATGTTCCAGGCCGTGTTCTCGTGGGCCAACGCGCCGATGGACCTGATCAAGGCCGGCATGGGCGCGGTCGGCGACTGGATCCTGGCCCACATGACAGCCGGCCCGCTGCGCAGCCTGCTCGTCGATGGCGTCGTCGCCGGCGCCGGCAGCGTGCTCGTCTTCCTGCCGCAGATCCTGATCCTGTTCGCCTTCATCCTCGTGCTCGAGGATTCGGGCTACCTGCCGCGCGCGGCCTTCCTCCTCGACACCCTGATGGGCAAGGTGGGCCTGTCCGGCCGCGCCTTCATCCCGCTGCTGTCGAGCTTCGCCTGCGCCGTGCCCGGCATCATGGCCACGCGCACGATCGCCAACTGGCGCGACCGCCTGGCCACCATCATGCTGGCGCCGCTGATGACCTGCTCGGCGCGGCTGCCGGTCTATGCGCTGATCATCGGCGCCTTCATCCCGGCACGAACGCTGGGGCCCTTCAACCTGCGCGGGCTGACGCTGTTCGGCCTCTATGTCGCCGGCGTGGTCTCGGCGATGGCGGTGGCCTGGGTCTTCAAGCGCACCTGGCTGAAGAGCCGCTACCAGCCGCTGATGCTGGAGCTGCCGCCGTACCGGCTGCCCAGCCTGGAGAGCCTCGCCCTGGGGCTGGCCGAGCGCACGCGGATCTTCGTGCGGCGGGTGGGCACGATCATCTTCTCGCTCATGGTCGTGCTGTGGTTTCTCTCGATCTGGCCCGGCCCGCCGCCCGGAGCCACCGGGCCGGCGATCCAGTACAGCCTGGCCGGCCACATCGGCCAGGCGCTGCAGCATGTGTTCGCACCGATCGGCTTCAACTGGCAGATTTCGATCGCCCTCGTGCCCGGGCTGGCCGCGCGCGAGGTGGCGGTGGGTGCGCTGGGCACGGTGTATTCGCTGTCGGCCGCCGGCCATTCGGTGGCCGAGGCGCTGGCGCCGGTGATCGCCCACAGCTGGTCGCTGGCCACCGCCTACTCGCTGCTGGCCTGGTACGTGTTCGCGCCGCAGTGCCTGGCCACCCTGGCCGTGGTCAAGCGCGAGACCAACTCCTGGCGCTATCCTTTCTTCATGGCCGGCTACATGTTCGCGCTGGCCTATATCGCATCCTTCGTGACCTACCGGGTCGCGCTCTACTTCGGGGGCTGATGGCGTGAACTGGCAGATCGCCCTCACGACCGTGATCGTCGTCGCCTGCGCGGCCTACGCGCTGTGGTCGCTGCTGCCAGCGACACTGCGCCGGCGCTGGCGTGCGGCGCTACGCGGCGAGGCGCCGTCCGCGGCAGGCGGCGGCGCCTGCGGCGGCTGCGACGGTTGCGGCGGCGACGCGTTGCCGCCGCCGCGCACGCGCCAGGACGCTGCCGACGGCGCGCCGGCGGAGGCGGTGATCCACTTCGTCAGGCCGCCGCGCGCGGCCGCAGCCGCATCGTCAGACCCACCGGCGACATCGTGAACGCCAGCCGCTCGGCGGCGAGACCGCCACCGGGCGCATCGACGCTTTCGATCTCGAAGCCGCCAAGCAGCGCCGCCAGCACCATCTTCATCTCGAGCAGGGCCAGGTAGCGCCCGGGACAGATGCGCGGCCCGGCGCCGAACGGCATCGCCACGCGCCTGGCCGCAGCGGCGTCGGCGTCGCCACCGGGCAGCCAGCGTTCGGGCGCGAACTGCGCTGGGGCCGGGAAATGCGCAGCGTCCAGAGACCCGGCGCGCATCAGCAGGATGAGCACCGTCCGCGCCGGCACCGCGACCCCGGCGACCACCGTGTCGACCAGCGCCTGCAAGGGCATGAGCGGTGCGACGGGCTTCAGGCGCATCGTCTCGTGGGCGCAGGCCTCGACGAAGTCCAGCGCCGCGGTCTGCGTCATCTGCGTCGGCACCCGCGAATCGCCGAGCACGCCGCGAACCTCGGCCTGCGCGCGTGCCAGCGCCTCGGGGTGGCGCGCCAGCAGGTGGATCGCCCAGGCCAGGGTATGGGCAGTCGTGTCCTCGCCGGCCAGCAGCATGGTCAGCACGTTGCTGGCCAGGTCGACGTCGGTCAGGCCGCTGGCCTCGCGATCGCGCTCGACCAGCATCGCCTCGATCAGGTTGCGTGGCTCCCGCCGCCGCTCGGGTTCGGCCGCGAGGCGTGCCCGGGCTTCGGCGATGAAACCGTCCACCGCCTGATTCAGCGCACGCAGATGGTGGCCCAGTCGCCGGTCGGCCGGCAGCTTGAACCAGCGCCAGTAAGGCAGCGGCGCGAGCAGCCGGCGCGCCATGGCCGGGAAGATCTGGTCCAGGTGCTGCTGGATCAGCTCGCCTTCGCCTTCCAGCGTGTTCATCTCGGTGCCGAAGGCCAGGCCCGAGATGACATCGACCGTGTAGCGCATCAGGTCGGCCTGAAGGTCGATGGTCTGGCCGGCAGCGGCGGCGCGTTGCCAGCGACGCGCCAGCCGCTCGGTGACCTGGACCAGCGAGGGAAAGTAGCTCTTGATCCGGCGCGGGTCGAAACCTGCCATCACCATCGGCCGCTGGCGGCGCCAGGTGGCACCGTTGGCCGCGAACACGCCTTCGAAACCCATCTCGCGCGCCACCGCCCCCATGCGCTCGGTGCGGCCGAAGGTGCCCGGCCGGTCGCGCAGCACCGCAGCGATGGCCGCGGGGTCGGCGACGACGAGGATGTCATGCCCCCCCAGGCGCACGCGATACGCATCTCCCAGGCGCTCGCGCCAGCCCTCGAGCTGCTGGTGGAACCGCGACCGGTCGACCTGCAGCGTCTGCCCGAGCCAGGGCAGCCCGCGCGGATGCGGCAGATCGCCCAGGCGGCGCGGCGTGGCGTGGATCTCGCTCACCGCCAAGGCTGGGTGCGGCGCCGCCGCACCGTCGACAGCAAGCCGGCCAGCGCCGCGGCGGCCAGCGGCCACAGCCCGGCCCGCGACACCCACCAGGCATAGGGCGTGAGCCCTCTGCGCCCCTGCGCCTGCCCCTGCAGCACGCCGCGCGTGTACGGCGCAAGTTCGCCGACGACGCGGCCGCGGTGGTCGATGATCGCGGTGGCGCCGGTGTTGGTGGCGCGCAGCATCGGGCGCTGGAACTCCAGCGAGCGCAGGCGCGAGATGTTCAGGTGCTGCGGGATCGCCACCGTGTCGCCGAACCAGGCGATGTTGCTCAGGTTGGCGAACATCGTCGGCGCGGTGGCCGCGTCGGCGAAGCGTCGCGCCAGCTCTTCGCCGAACAGATCCTCGAAGCAGATGTTGGGGGCCAGGCGCTGGCCCAGCACGGCGAACGAAGGCGGGTTGGCCACGCCGCGCATGAAGTCGCCCAGCGGGATGTTCATCAGCTCGGTGAACCAGCGGAAGCCGAGCGGGATGAACTCGCCGAAGGGCACCAGGTGCGCCTTGTCGTAGCGGTAGGACGGCCCGGCCGCCAGCCCGGCCACCGAGTTGGTGTAGCCATGATCGAAGTCGCCCAGCGGAACCCCGACCAGCGCGGCCTGGCGGCCGTGGCTGAAGCGGCTGCGCAGCGAATCCCAGTAGCCGGGCGCGAAGTCGTCGAGTTGCGCCGGCAACAAGGGCACCGCGGTCTCGGGTGCGACCACCAGGTCGGCGCGCGAGCTCAGGAGTTCATGCCCGACCCAGGCCAGGGTTTCGGGCATGTGGTCGGCGGCAAACTTCTCGTCCTGCTTGACGTTGGTCTGCAGCAGCGCGACCGAGATCTCGCCCGCGGGTTCGGTAAATCGGTTGGGCGCCAGCCCGGCGGCGATGCCGATCGCCACCGCGGCCGCGGCCGGCACCCAGGCGCGCCGGCGCAGCAGCAGCACCAGCGCCGCGGCGGCAAATGCCAGCCAGGCGCCGATGCCATAAACGCCGACCCAGGGCGCCAGCCCGGCCAGCGGCGAGTCGACCTGCGAGTAGCCCGCGGCGACCCAGGGAAAGCCGGTGAAGATGACGCCGCGCGCCAGTTCGGTCAGCAGGAACAGGGCCGCGAAGAGCAGCGCGTCGCCACCACGCCCGCAGCGAAAGCGCGCATAGGTCGCGCAGGCCAGCGCCAGGTACAGCGACAGCGCGCCGCACAGCGCGAACACCGCCAGCGCCGCGAGGGCCGCCGGCAGATCGCCATAGCGGTGCATGCTGATGAACAGCCACCACACGCCGGCCACGAGCCAACCCGTGCCGTACCACCAGCCCAGCGCTGCGGCCCGGCGCGGGGTGGCACCGTCGAGCTGCCACACCAGCCAGGCCAGGGTCAGCAGCGGCAGCGGCCAGGCCGCGGTGCGGGTGAAGGCCAGCGTCTGCAGCGCCCCCAACGCAGCGGCTGCCAACCATGCCGCGGCCCGGCGCGGGGCGGTGCTCAATCGACGTCGCCGCCGTCGGCCGTGGTCACCGGAGCCTGTTCGCGGCGGACGCGGAACCAGCGCACCGCACCGCCGCGGGTGATCATCACCGTGAAGCGCAGGCCGCCGATCTCAACCGCCTCGCCACGCCGCGGCACGCGGCCGAGGTGGTCGGCGACCAGCCCGCCGATGGTCTCGAACTCGCCTTCGGCCAGGCGGGTGCCGAAGGCCTCGTTGACGGCCGTGATCGCGACGTCGCCGGCCACGCGGTGGCTGCCGTCGGCCAGCGTGTAGATGCCGCTTTCCTGCTCCTGGTCGTCGAACTCGTCCTCGATCTCGCCGACGATCTCCTCCAGCACGTCCTCGATCGTGATCAGGCCGGCGGTGTTGCCGAACTCGTCGATCACGATCGCGAGGTGGTTGCGATTGGAGCGGAAGTCGCGCAGCAGCTCGTTCAGGCGCTTGCTCTCGGGCACGAACACCGCCGGCCGCAGCAGCGTGCGCAGGTTGAGCTCGGGCGCGCGCTGCAACTTGAGCAGGTCCTTGGCCATCAGGATGCCGATGATGTTCTCGCGCGCGCCCTCATGGACCGGGAAGCGCGAATGCGCGGTCTCGATGACCAGCGCCAGCAGCTCGTCGTAGTCGGCCGCGATGTCCAGCAGGTCCATGCGCGGCGCCGGCACCATCACGTCGCCGGCGCTCATGTCGGCCATGCGCAGCACGCCTTCGAGCATCAACCGCGATTCCGGCTCGATCAGCTGGCGGTTCTCGGCATCGGCCAGGGTCCGGATCAGTTCGGCCTTGCTGTCGGGGCCGGGCGAGATCAGCTCGATCAGGCGCTCGAACAAGGA
The DNA here is from genome assembly GCA_963725755.1 of uncultured beta proteobacterium. Lineage (GTDB taxonomy): Bacteria > Pseudomonadota > Gammaproteobacteria > Burkholderiales > Burkholderiaceae_C > Rubrivivax. The sequence goes on along the minus strand of CAVRZW010000019.1, from coordinate 34,392 downwards.
CCGCTTGTCTGATCGCTCAGGCACGTCGTTGCGGTCCGCCCGCGCGCCGTGGGCGGCGCGCGCGGACCGACCAGGGGCAGGGTCGGACACGAGGGGTGCCGGCAGTGGAAGGAAGCGAAAGAATAACCGAGCCGGCGCCGGCTGCGCCTTGACAGCGCCGGGGGCTTGCAAGACAGTCGGCCGCCCCCATATCCACGCATCACTTCCCGCCAACCCCCGCCATGCCTGCAAACGCACCCGGTCTGATTCCCGCCACCATCCTCACCGGCTTCCTGGGGTCGGGCAAGACCACCCTGCTCAAGCGCGTGCTGTCCGAGGCCCATGGACAGAAGATCGCCGTCATCGAGAACGAGTTCGGCGAGGAGAACATCGACAACGAGATCCTGGTCGCCGATACCCACGAGCAGATCATCCAGATGAACAACGGCTGCGTCTGCTGCACGATCCGCGAGGACCTGCGCACCACGCTGGCCGACCTCGCCGAGCGGCGGCGCAAGGGCGAGCTCGACTTCGAGCGCGTGGTGATCGAGACCACCGGCCTGGCCGACCCCGGCCCGGTGGCGCAAACCTTCTTCGTCGACGACGAGATCGCCGAGAGCTACCTGCTCGACAGCGTGCTGACCCTGGTCGATGCCAAGCATGCCCAGGGTCAGCTCGACGAGCGCCAGGAAGCGCGGCGCCAGATCGGCTTTGCCGACCAGATCTTCATCAGCAAGACCGACCTCGTGGCCCAGGACGAGGTCGATGCGCTGATGCACCGCCTGAAGCACATGAACCCGCGGGCGCCGCAGCAGGCGGTGCACTTCGGCGAGGTGGCGATCGCACGCGTGTTCGACCTCAAGGGCTTCAACCTCAACGCCAAGCTCGACATCGACCCCGACTTCCTCAACGCCGACGACGGCCACGAGCACCATCACGACGATCGCGGGCACGACCACGAACATGGCGAGCATTGCGAGCACCCGCACCACCATGCCCACGACGACGACGTCAAGTCCTTCGTCTTCCGCAGCAAGCGCGCCTTCAACCCGGCCAAGCTGGAGGACTTCCTCGGCGCGATCGTCCAGGTCTACGGCCCCAAGATGCTGCGCTACAAGGGCGTGCTGCACATGAAGGGCAGCGACCGCAAGGTGATCTTCCAGGGCGTGCACCAGCTGATGGGCAGCGACCTCGGCCCCAAGTGGGCGCCCGGCGAGGAGAAGGGCAGCAAGATGGTCTTCATCGGCATCGACCTGCCCCGCGAGATGCTGCTGCAGGGGCTAGAGCAATGCCTGGTCTGAGCCCGGCCGGCACCCGACGCAGGCCCCTGCGCGAGGCTGCGCCGGCAGAAGCGGTTGCGTGGCTACAATCCGCGCGCCCTGAAGGACCGTCCGGTCGATCGGGGGCCCCTGCCGTCGGCGGGGGAATGAGACAGATCCAGCGATGCAGACAGGCGAGGAGTCACCCGTGAGCAAGCCACCGGCCAAGGGCGCAGCCAGCACGACCGCGGCCAAGTCCGCCAAGGGCGCCAAAGCCGTCAAATCCGCCCCGGCCGCACCCGCGGTCGCCGCCGAGCCGCCGGTCAAGACAGCCGCAGCCAAGGCGGCGAGCGCGAAGTCCGCGGCCAACAAGGCCCCTACGGCCCCGGGCGGAACGCCTGCCGTCACGGCCCATTCGCCGTCGTCCAACCGATTCACCGACCGCTTCGCCCCCGCGCGACCTTCCACCCGAGAGATGACCGAAACGGCCGATTTGCCCAAGACCGCCCACAAGCCCGACCCGAAGCTCGCCAACGCCTGGAAGCACAAGCCCGGGCGCGATCTGACCGAAGCCGAGCTGCTCGCGATGCCCGACGCGGAGTACATGAACGACAAGCAGCTCGATTTCTTCCGCGCCCGGCTGCAGCAGCAGAAGGACGACCTGCTGTCCAACGCCGGCGAGACGACCGAGCATCTGCGCGAGGACACTTCGATCGTCCCCGACCCTGCCGACCGCGCGACGATCGAGGAAGAGCATGCGCTGGAGCTGCGCACGCGCGACCGCGAACGCAAACTGCTCAAGAAGATCGCGCAGTCGCTGGCCCGGCTGGAGAGCGGCGATTACGGCTTCTGCGACGAGACCGGCGAGCCGATCGGGCTGGCGCGACTGATGGCGCGGCCTACGGCCACGCTGTCGCTCGAAGCGCAGCAGCGCCGCGAGCTCAAGCAGAAGATGTTCGGTGACTGAGGAGGGGCGCGCGACGGTGCCGGCGCACCGTCGCGCGCCTCGCCCGGGCCAGGGCATTTGCACATCTTCGGGCTGACCGCAGCGCCGGAGAATCGGGGTCCCCGGAGTACCATTCCTGTCCATGGCCGAAAACGAGAGCTTCTTCCGCAAGGTGGTCCGGTTCGTCGCGAATCCGGCCACCGACTGGACGGACCTCAACTCACGGCAGGAGGATTCGCGCGAGCTCGAGGTAGAGAAATCCGAGCTCAAGGCGATGATCGAGCGCAAGCGGCGCAACGATTTCGTGCGCAAGCGCGAATTCGACATGCTGCGGCGGGTCCGCCGCGAAGGACTCTCGCCCGAACAGCTGGCTGCGCTGGGCGGGTCGTCCCGGCTGGACGACTCCGAGGCCCGCCTGCCCGACAGTGGCGCCCAGCGTCCGCAGGGAGTGAAGGCCAAGATCGACGAGATCGAGCAGCAGATGGTCGGCGAGGGCGGCTTCAGCTCGACCAGCCGCCGGCCGGTCGGCCTGCGCGGCCCGGCCACCGAGGCCGGCGCCCTGGCCCGGGCGCCGGCGCCCGATTTCGGCAACGGCCAAGCGGATGCGGCGGACGATGAAGATGCCCTGCCCGCACTGCCGCCGCTGCCGGTGATGAATCTGCCGCCGCCTGCGCCACCGTCTCGCGTGCAGATGACCGGCGGCCTGCCGCCGCTGGCACCGTTGTCGTCGGTGTCCTTCGATGCCGCCGCCCCGGCGCCGGGCAAGGACACCAGCGATTTCGGCAGCCCGTTCGCGGTCGAGGTCAGCGAAGTCGTGCACGACCCCGAGCTCGACGAGGCGGTGATCGCATTCGCCAACGCCGACTTCACGCAGTGCGAGCAGGCCTTGCAGCGCATCACCGGCCTCGGCGGGCCGCGCGCGCAGCATGCCGAGACCTGGCTGGTGCTGTTCGACCTGTACCGCGCCACCGGTCAGCAGCAGCGCTTCGAGAGCCTGGCCATGGATTACGCGCACCAGTTCGGCTGGTCGGCGCCACAGTGGTATTCGCTACCCAAGCTGGTAGCCGACGCGGCGGTCGACGAGCCGGCCGTCAACGTCGCCGCCGCGACCCAGGGTCATGGCGACGTCGGCTGGGTCTGCCCCGAGCAGCTGGACATCGAAGCCGTCGCGCGGCTGCGCTCGCAGACCCTGCAGATGCCCCTGCCCTGGGTCTTCGACTGGGGCCAGTTGCGCCGTATCGACGCCGAGGCGGCGATGCAGCTGTCGACGTTGATGCGGCTGTGGGCGGGCCAGGCGCTGGAATTGCGCTGGGTCGCCGGCGAGCGCCTGTTCAACGTGCTCCAGGATGCCGCCCCCACCGGCGTGCGCGATGCCGATCCGGCCTTCTGGCTGACGCGGCTGGATGCGCTCAGGCTGGCCAACCGCGCCGACCAGTTCGACGAGGCAGCGATCGACTACTGCGTCACCTACGAAGTCAGCCCTCCCTCGTGGGAGTCCACGCGCTGCAAGGTGCACATCAGCGGCTCTGGCCTTTCGACGCGCACGCCGCCGCTGTCGATGGTCAGCGAGGTCTCGACCAGCTTCATGGAATCGGGCCTCGCCGACGACACCGGCGGCGGCATCCAGATGGCGCACGTGGAACTCTCGGGCCAGTTGGTGGGCGACATCGGCGCTACGCTGACCAAGCTGCAAAGCGAACTGAGCAGCGCCCCGGTCGTCAGCGTCTCCTGCGCGCGTCTGATCCGGGTCGACTTCATTGCGGCGGGCGATCTGCTCAACTGGGTGCTGGCCAAGCGCAACGAAAACCGCGCCGTGCATTTCGTCGATGCGCACCGGCTGGTGGCGCTGTTCTTCGGCGCGATGGGCATCAACGAGCACGCCAAGGTGCAGGTGCGCAAGGTGTAGTGGGAGCCCCCAAGCTCACTGCGTTCGCTACCCCAAAGGGGGCTCAGTCCGCCTCGGGGCGGCCCGGCGGCGGACTGGCCCGCCCGCACTTGACTTGAAGCACACCCGCACGGCCCCATCTGTCGTCGACCCATGGAAAGCTACCACGGCACCACCATCGTCAGCGCACGCCGCGGCCCGCTCGTCGCCCTGGGCGGCGACGGCCAAGTCACGCTGGGCACTATCGTCGTCAAGGCCAGCGCGCGCAAGGTGCGCAAGCTCTACCGCGACCAGGTGCTGGCCGGCTTCGCCGGCGCCACGGCCGACGCTTTCACGCTGTTCGAGCGCTTCGAGGCCAAGCTCGAGAAGCACCAGGGCCACCTGCAGCGTGCCGCGATCGAGCTGACCAAGGACTGGCGCACCGACCGCGTGCTGCGCCGCCTGGAAGCCATGCTCGCGGTGGCCGACAAGGACTGCTCGCTGATCATCACCGGCAACGGCGACGTGCTGGAACCCGAGTACGGCATCGTGGCCATCGGCTCCGGCGGTGCCTACGCCCAGGCCGCGGCGCGGGCGCTGCTGGCGCACACCGAGATGACGCCCGCAGAATTGGTCAAGCGCTCGCTGGAGATCGCGGGCGACATCTGCATCTACACCAACCAGAACCACATCGTCGAGACGCTCGGGGCCGCCGCATGAGCATGACCCCGCAGGAGATCGTCTCCGAACTCGACCGCCACATCATCGGCCAGAACGGTGCCAAGCGCGCGGTCGCCATCGCCTTGCGCAACCGGTGGCGCCGCCAGCAGGTGGAAGAGAAGCTCCGCGGCGAGATCACGCCCAAGAACATCCTGATGATCGGCCCCACCGGCGTCGGCAAGACCGAGATCGCGCGCCGGCTGGCACGCCTGGCCGACGCGCCCTTCATCAAGGTCGAGGCGACCAAGTTCACCGAGGTCGGCTACGTCGGCAAGGACGTGGACACGATCATCCGCGACCTCGTCGACGTGGCCGTCAAGCAGGAGCGCGAGCGCCAGATGCGCACCAAACGCGCCGCCGCCGAGGACGCCGCCGAGGAGCGCGTGCTCGATTTGCTGGTCCCGCCCGCCCGCGACACGCGCAGCATCGGCTTTGCCGGCGATACGCCGCCGGCCGAGAACACCGCCCGCCAGGTCATGCGCAAGCGGCTGCGCGAGGGCGTGCTCGACGATAAGGAAATCGAGCTCGACCTGCCCGAGTCCAAACCGACGCTGGAGATCCTCGGCGCCCAGGGCATGGAAGAGATGGCCGAGCAGCTCAAGGGCCTGTTCTCGCAGGCCGGCGCACAGCGGCGCAAGACGCGCAAGCTGAAAGTCAAGGAGGCGCTGACGCGGCTGGTCGACGAAGAGGCGGGCAAGCTGGTCAACGAGGACGAGATCCGCGCCGCCGCGATGGCTCAGGCCGAAGGCAACGGCATCGTCTTCATCGACGAGATCGACAAGGTCGCCTCGCGCGGCGAGCAAGGCGGCGCCGAGGTCAGCCGCCAGGGCGTGCAGCGCGACTTGCTGCCGCTGGTCGAGGGCACCACCGTCAGCACCAAGTACGGCCACGTCAAGACCGATCACATCCTGTTCATCGCCAGCGGCGCCTTCCACCTGGCCAAGCCCAGCGACCTGATCCCCGAGTTGCAGGGCCGCTTTCCGATCCGCGTCGAGCTGAGCTCGCTGTCGGTGGCCGATTTCGAGGCCATCCTCACCCGCACCCACGCCAGTCTGGTCAAGCAGTACCAGGCCCTGCTGGCCACCGAAGGCGTGACGCTGGAAGTCACGCCCGAGGGCGTGCGGCGGCTGGCGCAGATCGCCTTCGAGGTCAACGAGCGCACCGAGAACATCGGCGCCCGCCGCCTGGCCACCGTGATGGAGCGGCTGCTCGACGAGATCAGCTTCGACGCCCCCAATCGCAGCGGCCAGACGGTGAGCATCGATGCGGCGGCGGTCGACGCCCGGCTGGCCGATCTGGCGCACAACGAGGACCTGTCGCGCTACATCCTGTAGCGGCGGCGGCGCGCCGCCGCTCGAGCGCCATCGAGCCGGTGGCCCCGGCACCACGAGGCCGCGCGCCGAACCGCGTTTGCGGGCTCACGCACAATGCGGCACCGACTGGCCCCGACCCTTCACGATGACATCCTTGCCTCTGTTCATCGCCCCGGCACGGTTCGACAGCCCCGAGGCCGCGCTGGCGCAGGTGGAGGCGATCTACCGCAGCAGCATCGACCACCTGCGCGGCGCCTTGCAGCGCTTCGTCGCCGGCGAGGACGACGGCCAGCCGGTGCGTGCGTGCTACCCCTTCGTGCGCGTGCGCACCGACACCGTGGCGCGCGCCGACTCGCGGCTGAGCTATGGCTTCGTCGCCGGGCCGGGAAGCTTCGAGACGACGATCACGCGGCCCGACCTGTTCGCCAGCTACCTGCTGGAGCAGTTCCGCCTGCTGCGCCGCAACCACGGTGTCGCGATCGAGGTCGGCACCAGCGCGCAGCCGATCCCGGTGCATTTCTCGCTGGCCGAGCACGACCACCTCGAAGGCAGCATGAGCCCCGAGAGACGCCTGCTGATGCGCGACCTGTTCGACCTGCCCGACCTGGCGGCAATGGACGACGGCATCGCCAACGGCACGCACGAGGCGCGCCCCGGCGAGCCGCAGCCGCTGGCGCTGTTCACCGCACAGAGGGTGGACTACTCGCTGCACCGCCTGCGCCATTACACGGGCACGGCCCCGGAACATTTCCAGAACTTCGTGCTGTTCACGAACTACCAGTTCTACATCGACGAATTCATCAAGCTCGGCCATGCGTTGATGGCCGATGCGACCTGCGAGTACGAGGCTTTCGTCGAACCGGGCAACGTGATCACGCGCCGCGCCGGCAGCGGCGCGCGAACCGGCGACGAACTGGGGGCGCCGCCGCCGCGGCTGCCGCAGATGCCGGCCTACCACCTGGAGCGGGCCGACAGCAGCGGCATCACGATGGTCAACATCGGCGTCGGCCCGTCCAACGCCAAGAACATCACCGACCACGTGGCGGTGCTGCGCCCGCATGCCTGGCTGATGCTCGGCCATTGCGCCGGACTGCGCAACAGCCAGCAGCTCGGCGACTACGTGCTGGCCCATGCCTACGTGCGCGAGGACCATGTGCTCGACGAGGAGCTGCCGCTGTGGGTGCCGATCCCGGCGCTGGCCGAAGTGCAGCTGGCGCTGGAGCAGGCGGTGGCCGAGGTGACCAGACTCGAGGGCTACGAGCTCAAGCGCATCCTGCGCACCGGCACCGTGGCCTCCACCGACAACCGCAACTGGGAGCTGCTGCCCAATGCCGGGCCCGAGCGCCGCTTCAGCCAGAGCCGCGCGGTCGCCCTCGACATGGAAAGTGCGACCATCGCCGCCAACGGGTTCCGCTTCCGCGTGCCCTACGGCACGCTGCTGTGCGTGAGCGACAAGCCGCTGCACGGCGAGATCAAGCTGCCGGGCATGGCCAACCACTTCTATCGCGAGCGGGTCGATCAACACCTGCGCATCGGCATGCGCGCGGTCGAGTTGCTGAGGCAGGAGCGCCCGGGCAGCCTGCACAGCCGCAAGCTCAGGAGCTTTGCCGAGGTGGCGTTTCAGTAGGCACGGCGCCCGCGTGCCGCTGCGGGCCGGCCGCGGCGGGCGCTGCTGACAGCAGCGGCCTGAGCGCCAGCAACCCAGCCGCCGGCCCGAGGCCGAGCCAGGGCAGCACGCCGGCCAGCGGCCAGCGTTCGGCCAGCGCCACGAAGAGCTCGATGCTCACGATCGAGATCGCGAAGCCGATGCTGTTGGCCAGAGTCAACACGCTGCCCACCAGCGCCGGCGGCGCGAAGCCCGCGGTCAGCGCCGAAAACTGCGGCGAGTCACCCGAGACGGTGATGCCCCACAGCAGCAGCCAGGCGCCGAAGACCGCGGCCGGTGCCTGCAGCAGCCAGGGTGCAGCCAGGCAGCACAGCCCACTGACGGCCAGTTGCACCCCGGCCACGCGGGCGCTGCCCCAGCGTGCGGCCAACAAACCGCCGGCGGTACAACCCAGGGCGCCGGCGCCGAGCACGATGAAGGCCGCCCACGATGCCGCCGGACCCGCCAGCCGGGTGGCCACGATCGCCGGCACCAGCACCCACATCGAATACAGCTCCCACATGTGACCGAAGTAGCCCAGCACCGAGGCGCGCACACGGCGGTCGGTGGCCGCCGCCCATAGCGCGCGCAACTGCAGGCCGCTGGCCCGTCGCGGTGCATGCGGCGGCTCGGGCACGGTCATGAACAGGAGCAGGCCGGCCGCTGCCGAGGCCAGCGCGACGCCGTCGAAGACGACCTCCCACGAGGCACCGGCCGACAGCGCGCGCAGCGCATGCGGGCTGGCACTGCCGAGCACGAGCGCCGCGATCAGCAGACCCAGCGCTGCGCCCAGCCCGCGCGGGAACCACAGCGCGGCGATCTTCATCCCTACCGGGTAGATTCCGGCCAGACAGAAGCCGGTCAGCGCCCGCCAGAACAGCAGGCTGGCGAAGGAGCCTCCGAATCGAGCGGTCACCGCGGCAGCAACCGTGCAGGCGGCACTGGCCAGGGCGCAGACGAGGAACACGCGGCGCGCCGAGAAGCGATCGGCCACCGCGAGCAGCGCGAACACCAGGGCGCCGGCGATGAAGCCGAGCTGCACCGCCGAGGTCAGCGTGCCGACCGCCGCAGCCGGCCAGCCGAAGCTGCGCTGGAGGTCGGGCATCACCGCGTTGACGGCGAACCATGGCGAAGTGCCCGCGAGTTGCGCGAGCACGATCACCGGCAGCACACGGCGCGGTGGGCGGGCGGGTTCAGCTGCCAGCAAGGTCATGACCGCACGCTAGCAGACCCGGGCCGGTGGCCCGCCGGGTGGCACCGGGGTTGTGCGCGCACAAGCTATCCCTTAACCTGACCCGAACCATTCCATCGCCTGCCATGGCGGGGCCCGCAGCGGCGCCCCGCAGAAGGAGAATCCTGCATGCCAACCCCAACCCCAGGCGCCAGCGCCAGCATCGAAGCCATCCGCACGCTGGCGCTGGTCGGCCCCGCAGCCGCCGGCAAGACGAGCCTGGCCGAGGCGCTGCTGGCCGCCGCGGGCGCCATCGTCACGCCGGGCACGCTCGAGCGCGGCACCACGGCGAGCGATTTCGACCCGCTGGAGCGGCGAATGCAGCATTCGCTCAACGCGGCCGTGCTCCACCTCACGCATGCCGACACGCGCGTGCACTTCATCGACACCCCTGGCGCGCCCGATTTCCTGGGCCAGAGCCTGCCCGCGCTGGAGGCGGTGGAGACCGCGGCGGTGGTGATCAACGCCGCGGTGGGTGTGGAGCCGATGGCGGTGCGCATGATGGAACATGCAGCGACGCGCCAGCTCGACCGGCTGATCATCGTCAACAAGATCGACACGCCGGGGGTCGATCTTGCCGCCGTGCTGGCACAGATCCAGGCCACGTTCGGCAAGGAATGCCTGCCGGTGAACCTGCCCGATAGTGGCGCCAGCCGGGTCGTGGACTGCTTCTACAACCGCGAAGGCCATAGCGACTTCGGCAGCGTCGATGCCGCCCACCGCGCACTCGTGGAGCAGGTGGTGGAAGTGGACGCCGACTTCGTCGATCGCTACCTGAACGACGGCGATGTCGATGCCGCCGAGTTGCACGCGCCGCTGGAACAGGCGCTGCGCGAGGGGCATCTGATCCCGGTCTGCTTCGTATCGGCCAAGAGCGGCGCCGGCGTGGTCGAGCTGCTCGACATCATCGTCAAGCTGCTGCCCAACCCCAGCGAGGCCAATCCACCGGCGTTCCTGCGCGGCGAGGGCGCAGCGGCCGAGCCGCTGGCCGCCGTGCCCGACGCGAGCAGGCATGTGCTGGCCCATGTGTTCAAGGTCACGGTCGATCCCTTCGTCGGCCGGTTGGGCGTGTTTCGCGTCTACCAGGGCAGGGTGACGAAGGACAGCCTGCTCTACATCGGCGATGGTCGCAAGCCGTTCAAGGTGGGCCATCTCTTCATGCTCCAGGGCAAGGACCATGTCGAGGTCGCGCAGGCGCTGCCGGGCGACATCGTGGCGGTGGCCAAGGTCGACGAAATCCACTTCGACGCCGTGCTCCACGACGCCGCCGAGGACGACCACATTCACCTCGCGCCCTTGCCCTTTCCCAAGCCGGTACATGGCCTGGCCATCGAACCCAAGCGCCATGGCGACGAACAGCGGATGTGGGAGATCCTGACCAAGCTGGTCGACGAGGACCCTTGCCTGAAGCTCGAGCATGCGGGCGGCACCAACGAGACCATCGTCTACGGCCTGGGCGAGTTGCACCTGCGCATCCTGCTCGAGCGCCTGCGCGAGACCTACCGCTTCGAGGTCAACACGCGCCCGCCGCGCATCGCCTACCGCGAGACCATCACGGCGCCGGCCGAGGGCCACCACCGGCACAAGAAGCAAAGCGGCGGCGCGGGCCAGTTCGGCGAGGTCTTCCTGCGCGTGGAGCCCCTGCCGCGCGGCGCCGGCTTCGAGTTCGTCGACCAGGTCAAGGGTGGCACGATCCCCGGGCAGTTCATCCCGGCGGTGGAAAAGGGCGTGCGCGAAGTGCTTGCGACCGGCGCGATCGCCGGCCACCCGGTGGTCGATGTGCGGGTCGTCGTCTACGACGGCAAACACCACAGCGTGGACAGCAAGGAGATTGCCTTCGTCACCGCCGGCCGCAAGGCCTTCATGGCCGCGGTGCGCGAGGCGCGGCCTATCGTCCTCGAGCCCATCGTGCACATCGAGATCACCGCCCCCGAACCGGCGCTGGGCGACATCACCGGCGATCTCGCTGCGCGCCGCGGCATGGTCAGCGGAACCGCCAACGGCGTGCCCGGCACGATGATGGTGCGCGGCCAGGCGCCGATGTCGGAGCTGCTCGGCTACCAGAGCCGGCTCAACGCGCTGACCAGCGGACAGGGGCGCTACACGGTCGAGTTCTCGCATTACGAGCCGGTGCCACCGGGCACCCAGCAGCAGCTCGTCGGCGCGTTCCAGGTCCGGGACGACGACTGAACGCGCGGCCGCCGCGCCGCATCACGTCCTGGCGTGCACCGCCTGCAACGGTTCGAGCTGGCGCAAGCAGTCGCTCCAATTGCGCGGCCCGGTCTCGAAGCGCCGCTTCAGGTCGGCCGGGACATGGTCCCAGGCGTCGACGAAGGTGCGCCGGGGCGAAGAAGCTGACGATGCCCGCGGCCGGTGGCGCACGGCGCCGCTGAAGGTGAACTCGGATTTATCATCGCGATCGATGCAAGCCGGCCCCCCCGACCTCGCCCAGGTGCGCCTGGACAACGCGCTGGCCCTGTTCGAAGAGTTCGTGCGCATGACCGCGCGCCACGCCGACGCCGCCACCCTGCGCGGGCTCGAGGGGCGCTTCGCCGAGCGGGTGCAGATCCAGCCCAGCTACTGGAGCCAGATCAAGGGCCGCTCGCGCCAGATCGGCGAGCGGCTGGCGCGCCAGTTCGAGCATCTTTGCCACAAGCCGCGCGGCTGGATGGACGTGCCGCACGGCGTCGCGGCACCCGGCGACGCGGCCGCGTCGCGCGAGGGGTCGCAGCCGGCCGACGAATCAGATCCGCGCAACGACGACGAACGTTTCATCATCGGCCTGGTGCTGACCTACTACCGCCGCCACCCGCAACGCGCGCGCACTCGGCTGCTGGAGCTGCTGGGCGAAGTGCTCACGCCATCGGCCCATGCCACGCCCGCACCAGCGACGCCTGCCCGGCCAGTCCCGGGGGAGGAACCGCCAGACCTTTGGCGACGCACCCAGGCCGGCGTGGCGCCGCTCAAGCGAAAGCGCTGACCGGCTCGTTTCCGGCGCCTCCCACGTTCGTCGGAACCAAGGCAACCAAGAAACGCTTGCATCCTGATAATCTTCTATTTATCATTTGCGCAAGCGTGGGGAGCCAGGGCTGAAGTCGAATCGGCCGGCACCACATCCGATCAACCCCAACCCTGGAGTGCCATGAACCGTCAGCCCATCCTGTTTGCCCTGTCGACCTGCCGCATTTCAGGGGCGACGGCATCCGGGACCGAGTTCGCGGCGCTGACGCCGTGTGTTGCCATCCATGGTGCTCCGCCCGGGGCACTGCCGGTGAGCTGATCCCCTCGAGCGCCACGCCGCGCGAGGCGGCGTCAGCGAACCACGGCCCGGGTTGCACCAGCAGCCCGGGCCGTTGGCATTTCAGGCCCCGCATTTCGCGGTCCTGACCGTCCAACCACCCGCCGTCAAGGAGATCGTTCATGAAGCTGATCCTCAAGTCCGTCAAGCCGCGCAACCCCTTTGTCGTCGCCAGCCTGCGCCGCAACGCCGGTGCCCACCGGGTCGGCACCGGCGCCCGCCGCCAGCAGGCGCAGCGCGCGCTGCGCCAGGAAATCGAGCGCCTGCGACCCAGCCCCTGAATGACCACGGAAGCCACCGACGCCCGTCGGGCCGCCGCTTCCCATGGAGACCGATCATGTTGATGCGAGAAGTTTCTTTCGAGGCGCGCCCCGGCGCACCGCGCCGCGTGCGCGAATTCACCGCCGCGATGCTGCGCGCGGCCAGCCGCGGTCTCGACCGCCTCGCCCTGCGCGTAGCCAGGGTCGAGGCTGCGCCGGAGGTCGAGCCCTCGTTCGAGTTCCACGCCGAAGCCGGCGCGCCCGAGGGGGCGCTGTACGTCAATGGCCGCCTGCTCGGTTATCTGGAGGGTGTGACCCGCTTGTGAGCCCATGGCCCACCGCACTGGCAACGGTCGACTTGGGGGGACCGCCATGGTGCAGCGGGCCTACGCCGCCATGCTGGCCATGGTTGGGCCACACGGGCACGGGACGCACGCTCTCCATGCGCGGCTGAGCACTGGTGACACATCCGGTGCCGCCCTCAAGCCCACCGCGCACGAGGCCGATATGAGCAGGACGAGCCGGGCTCCTGCCCCGGCCGCACGTGCATGCCAGGCGACGCCCCGTTCATCACCCAATCCCCGCGCGATCTGGCCGCCTGGGCGGCGCAATTCGATCATGCGACATTGCCGGTGCTGGCAGCCACTGCGGCCACGCTCGAGGAGTTGCGCCCGAACGAGGACGCCGTCGATGCCCACCTCCTGGCTGACGCCATTGCCAGCGACCCGCTGATGACGCTGAAAGTGCTCGCGCATGTGGCACAGCTGCGCCGCGGCCGCGAGGGCAGTGACACAGAGACTGTGACCGAGGCGCTGGTGATGCTCGGCATCCCGCCGTTTTTCGGCGCGTTCGGGCCGCAGCCGACGGTCGAGGAGCGCCTGGCCTCGCAGCCCGAGGCCCTGGCAGGCTTCCAGCGCGTGCTCGCACGGTCACGCCGCGCGGCGCGCTTTGCGATCGGATTTGCCGTCCACCGCATGGACCACGACGCGGCGGTGATTCACGAGGCTGCGTTGCTGCACGACTTCGCCGAGTTGCTGCTGTGGCTGCGGGCCCCGACGCTGGCGCTGGCGGTCGATCGCCGCAAGCAGGACGACCCGACGCTGCGCTCTGCGACCGTGCAGCGCGAACTTCTGAACGTCGAACTCGACGCGCTCGAACACGCGTTGATGACGGCCTGGCGACTTCCGGCGTTGCTGGTTCAGATCACCGACGCGCATGCCCGCCACCTCACGCCGCAGATGCGCAACGTGCAGCTCGCGATCCGCGTTGCGCGCCACAGTGCCCTGGGCTGGGACAACGCCGCGCTGCCGGACGATGTGAGAGACATCGGCGTGCTGCTCAACCTCGCGCCGGAAGCCACGGCGCGCCTGCTGCGCGAGATCGACAGCGAGTAGCGGCTAGCGCAGCCACTGGGGATCAACCGGCGCACCGTCCTGCCACGCCGACGAGGGCATCACCGACACGCAGGCGTCGGTCAGGGCATGCACCAGCATCCGGGAGCCGGCCTCGCCGGCGCCCTCTGGCAGCGCCTGCTCGTAGGTGATCCACAACGCACCATGCGTGCACAGAATCGCCTGGCCCTGCGGCCGGTCGATGGCCAGCGTCTCGCCCTTGCGCAGGTCGCGCGTCGTGCTGTCGCCCGCCGGCAATGCCGTCTTGGGTCGGGCCGAGGCGGGCAGGGGCCAGGCTGGAGCAGGACGGCGGGCGCCGGGGATGTCAATGGCGGTGTTCATGTGTGGCTCCTGCTGCGCTGATCGGTTGCACCCACTCTATGGATCGCGGGCGCCCGCGGCAGCGCCGCAGGTCACCGCCTCGGCGTGACCTTTTCACGTACGACGCTGACGCGGATCGTGCGCACCGCGCCGCGGTGACCCCGAGGTGCCTCGCTACAGCGGCACCGCGGTCGTTCCTTTCAGGCGCCGCAGCATGAAGCTGGTCTTGCAGTCCTGCACAGTCGGGTGCTGCAACAGGGTATCCATCACGAAGCGGGAGTAGTGCGCCATGTCGCGCACCAGCACGCGCAGCAGGTAGTCCATCTCGCCCGACAGCGCCACGCATTCGACCACCTCGGGCCAGGCCTGCACGGCGGCGGCGAAGGCGTCGATGGGACTCGCCTGCTCGCCGTGCTTGGCCAGGCGCACGTTGATGTAGGCCGCCAGGCCGAGCCCAACGCGCTCGGGCACCACCAGCGCCACGTAGCCGGCGATGACACCCGACTCCTCGAGCCGCTTGACGCGCCGCAAGGTGGCACTGGGCGACAGGCCCACGCCAGCGGCGAGCTCGTCGTAGGTCGCGCGGCCCTGCGCCTGTAGCGCGGCAAGGATGCGCCGATCGACAGCGTCGAGCTCGATGTTCGTCTCCATACCGAAAATTCTTGCATCTTTCGTGCGCGAGCAACCCGCGCTGCAACGCGGTTTGCATGCATCCTGCGCACGCGCCGACCTACAGTGCAGGATTTTGGCGAGCGCGTGAGAGGCAGCACCATGCAAGACAGCGCCTGGGACAACCCGATGGGCACCGACGGCTTCGAGTTCATCGAATACGCCGCGCCCGACCCGGCCGCAATGGGGGCCTTGTTCGAACGCATGGGGTTCAAGGCCATCGCCAGGCACCGCCACAAGAAGGTGCTGCTTTACCGCCAGGGCGGAATCAACTTCATCGTCAACGCCGAGCCCGACTCTTTCGCGCAGCGCTTCGCGAGGCTGCATGGGTCGAGCATCTGCGCCATCGCCTTTCGGGTGCAGGACGCACGCGTGGCCTACGAGCGCGCGCAGTCGCTGGGCGCCTGGGCTTATGCGGGCACGACGGGGCCGGGTGAGCTCAACATCCCGGCGATCAAGGGCATCGGCGACAGCCTGATCTATTTCGTCGACCGCTGGCGCGGCAAGAACGGCGCTGCGCCCGGCGAGATCGGCAACATCGGCTTCTTCGACGTCGATTTCGAGCCCTTGCCCGGCGCCAGCCTGGATCCGCCGGGCGTCGGGCTGACCACCATAGACCACCTCACGCACAACGTGCACCGCGGCCGGATGAACGAATGGGCCGAGTTCTACCAGCGCCTGTTCAACTTTCGCGAGATCCGCTACTTCGACATCGAAGGCCAGGTCACCGGCGTCAAGAGCAAGGCGATGACCAGCCCCTGCGGCAAGATCCGCATACCGATCAACGAAGAAGGCAACGAGAAGGCCGGCCAGATCCAGGAGTATCTGGACAACTACCACGGCGAAGGCATCCAGCACATCGCGCTCGCCTCGCGCGACCTGCTTGCAAGCGTCGATGCGCTGCGCGCCAATGGCGTCGGGCTGCTCGACACGATCGACACCTACTACGAACTGGTGGACAAGCGCATTCCGGGCCATGGCCTGGACGTGGCCGAATTGCGCCAGCGCAGGATCCTGATCGACGGCAAGGCCGGCGCTCTGCTGCTGCAGATCTTCTCCGAGAACCAGCTCGGCCCGATCTTTTTCGAGTTCATCGAGCGCAAGGGCGACCAGGGCTTCGGCGAGGGCAACTTCAAGGCCCTGTTCGAGAGCATCGAGCTCGACCAGCTGCGGCGCGGCGTGCTGGTGAAGCCGTGAACGCCAGCGCGGCGAAAGGCGTCAACAGCGGTGTCGCGCCGGCGACCTATGGCACCGGCGACCGCCCACCGCGCGGCGACTATGGCCGCGCGCAGGCCGACTACACCTGCGCCCAGGTGGCGCAGTACAGCGCCACCGAGCACGACATCTACCGGCGCCTGCATGCGCGGCAGGCGGCGCAGTTGCCAGGGCTGGCCTGCGAGGAGTTCATCGCGGCCGTGGCGCATCTCGGCGCAACCGACCGCATCCCGCGCCTGGACGCCATTTCCGAGCGCCTGCAGCGTGCCACCGGCTGGGAGCTCGTGGCCGTGCCCGGGCTGATCCCGGAAGAAGCGTTCTTCGCCCTGCTCGCCGCGCGCCGCTTTCCGGTCACCGACTGGATCCGCAGTCCAGAGGAGTTCGACTACATCGTCGAGCCCGATGTGTTCCACGACCTGTTCGGGCATGTGCCGCTGCTGTTCGACCCGGTCTTCGCCGACTACATGCAGGCCTACGGCCAGGGTGGGCTGAAGGCGAGCCGGCTCGATGCCTGCGAGCTCCTCGCACGGCTGTACTGGTACACGGTGGAGTTCGGCCTCATCGCCACGCCCGCCGGACTTCGCGCGTTCGGAGCCGGCATCCTCAGCTCGGCGGCCGAGCTGCACCACAGCGCGACCTCGCCGGCGCCAAGGCGCGTGGCCTTCGAACTGCGTCGGCTGATGCGCACGCGCTACCGCATCGACAGCTTCCAGGCCACCTATTTCGTCATCGACTCGTTCGCCCAGCTCTTCGACGCGACTGCGCCCGACTTCACGTCCGTGTATGCCGATGTGCGGGCGCAGATCGACGCCAGCGGCGAGATCGAGGCCGGCGCCGTGCTGCCTGGCGAGCGCCTGTTCGGCGTGTGATCGGCGCCTGATCAGGAAGCAGGCGGCGTCGCCAGCAGCGCCTGCAGCGCGTCCCAGCCCTGCGGACTCTCGACCAGCTGCACATGCCCCACCGCGAGCACCATTCGGTTGTCGGCCCCGGGAAGCGTCGCCGTCGTCGGCGGGAAGACGATGTTGTCGCAGGGGCTGAACAGGCAGGTGAAGCGCTGCGCGCGCTCGGCCGGCTCGGCCGCAACCAGGCCTTGGAGCCAAGGCGAATCGAGCCGCATCTGGGCGGCGTTGCAGCCTGCACCCCACCGCGCCAGCCAGGTGCCGCGATGCGGCGTGCCGAGGGTCAGCGCGTGATGGACGCGCTCACCGTTGCCAGCCTCGGCCCACCAGCGCCGCAAGGCCAGCCCACCCATGCTGTGGGCGACCGCGATCGGCGCCATCCCGGTGGCCTGCTCGAGCCGGCGCAGTGCCGCGTCGATGATCGGTGCGTAGGCGTCGATCGACCCGAACACCGGTTCCAGGTTGACCGCCACCACCGGCACGCCTCGCGCACTCAATCGGGCAAGCCAGCGGTTCCACAGCCCGCGGTTGCAGAGGAACCCATGCACCAGCAGGACGCCGCGGCGACCCCGGGCGTCGGGAGGCAGATGATCGGGCCGGGTGCGGCTGCGAAAGGGCTGGCGCCAGCAGAAGAGGACCATCGCGGCGAGCAACTCGCCGGCCCACGCGCGAAGGGTCTGACCGACGCCGGCGCGCGGCTCGCCGGTGTCGACGGGAACCAGGTGCAGGAGCAGGAATTCCAGCCCCAGCACCGCCGCGTAGGCAGCGGCCACGATCGCCGGCGCGGCCAGTGCCGCCAGCGGCCGCCCGTCAGCCAGGCAGGCCCAGACCCATGCGAGCATCGCCCCGAGGCCCAGCAGGCACAGGACGCGCTGCCAACGCGCGATCATCGGGGTGCCGCCAGCGGCCGTATGCGCCGGCGGTGACGCCACCCTGCTACGACATCGGCGCCCTGTGGAACAAGGATCACAGTCACCTCATGAGCCCTGAAGGACTTCGGATTCTGGACTGCCTCGAACGCGTCAGGGCCGAGCGCACGCGCCGCGCGACCGACGCGGCCTTGAGCGCCCGGGTGCGGGCGATCAAGGCCTTCCAGCAGGAGCGCTTCGCCCGCACCTACGCCGACCTGCTGGCAGATCCTCGCTACGCTGGCGCGGCGCGCTTCTTCCTCGACGAGCTCTACGGTCCGGGCGACTTCGCGCAGCGCGACGACCAGTTCGGCCGCATCGTGCCGGGCCTGGTCAGGCTGTTCACGACCGAGGTCGTGCAAACGGTGCTGGCGCTGTCTCAATTGCACGCGCTGAGCGAGGAGCTGGACACGGCGATGGGACGGGCGCTGGCCCAGCCCGCGGTCGATGACGGACGCTACGGCGAGGCCTGGCGCGCCGTCGGCCAGCCCGAGCAGCGCGAGAGCCAGATCGTGCTCACGCTCGCGGTCGGCAATGCGCTGGACCGCTACACGCGCAAGCCGCTGCTGCGCCAGGGCCTGCGCCTGATGCGCAAGCCGGCCGAGGCCGCGGGCCTGGGTGCGCTGCAACACTTTCTGGAGACGGGCTTCGACACCTTCCGCGAGATGCGCGGTGCCGAACAATTCCTGGGCACGGTCGCCCGGCGCGAACGCGCGCTCGCGGCGGCGCTGTTCGCCGGCCGGCCGCTGGCAAGCGGCTGGGTCGCGACCGGCGGCTGACGCGGCCGCGGCCTCGCGCCTCACGCCAGACCGAGCAGGCGCTTGGCGTTCTCCTTCAGGATCAACGGCTTGACCTTGTCCTTGAAGCCGGCCTCGTCGAAATCCTTCATCCAGCGCTCGGGCGTGATCAGCGGGTAGTCGCTGCCGAAGAGCATGCGGTCCTTGAGCAGCGTGTTGGCGTACTGCACGAGCTGGGGCGGGAAGTACTTGGGGCTCCAGCCCGAGAGATCGATCCACACGTTGGGCTTGTGCAGCGCCAGGCTCAGCGCCTCGTCCTGCCAGGGCCAACTCGGGTGGGCGACGACGATCTGGATATCGGGGAAGGCGATTGCCACGTCCTCCAGCAGCATGGGGTTGCTGTTCTGCAGCCGCAGGCCGCCACCGCAGCGCATGCCGCTGCCGATGCCCGAATGCCCGCTGTGGAAGATCGCCGGCAGCTTGTGCTCGGCGATCACCTCGTACAGCGGCCAGGCCATGCGGTCGTAGGGCATGAAGCCCTGAACCGTGGGGTGGAACTTGAAGCCCCTGACGCCATGCTCGGCGATCAGCCGGCGCGCCTCCCGCGCGCCCATCTTGCCCTTGTGGGGGTCGATGCTCGCGAAGCAGATCATCATGTCTGCGTTCTTCTGTGCCGCCTCGGCGATCTCCTCGTTCGGGATCCGCCGGCGACCGAGCTGGCTCTCGCTGTCCACGGTGAACATCACGAGACCGATCTTCAGCGCCCGGTAATGGGCCACCGTCTCGTCGATGGTCGGCCGCCGGTTGGAGCCGAAGTACTTGTCGGCCGCGCGGTCGTATTCCTCGCCGTAGTTGTCGAACGGGTTCCAGCACGACACCTCGGCGTGGGTGTGGACGTCGATGGCAACGAGGTCGGCGGTGTTCATGACATGGCTCCGGATCGGGCGAGGCGCTTGCAGCCTCGCAATCAAATTCAAGATCTGAACTAGATGGCCAGTGCCTTCGGCCCAGTTCGATCGATTGTTCCACCACGAATCTGCATCACTCCTCGGGTTTCCACCGATACAGTGATTCACAGTCTGAACTATCTTCAACCCGTCGTCCGGATCACTGCCCCATGCCCTCCGACTTTGCCCCCGCCAGCGGCTTGCTCGCCACGCTGGACCTGCTGCAGGTCTCCTGCTCGCCCATGGTGGCCCATGTGCGGCTGAATCGTCCGGCCAAGCGCAATGCGCTGTCCGACCCCCTGATCCAGCAGCTGCACACCTGTTTCCTGAACCTGCCCGAGCGCGTGCGCGCCGCCGTGGTCAGCGGTGAGGGGAGTCATTTCTGCGCTGGGCTGGACCTGTCGGAACTGGTCGAGCGCGACATCGGCAGCGGCGTACTGCATTCGCGCATGTGGCATGCAGCTTTCGACGCGATCCAGTTCGGCCGCGTGCCGGTGGTCGCGGCGCTGCATGGCGCAGTCGTCGGCGGCGGACTGGAGCTGGCGGCCGCCTGCCACATCCGCGTCGCCGAGGCCTCCGCCTATTTCGGCCTGCCCGAGGGCCAGCGCGGGATCTTCGTCGGCGGCGGTGGTTCGGCGCGCATCCCGCGCCTGATCGGCGTTGCGCGAATGACCGACCTGATGATGACCGGCCGTGTCTATGACGCGGCCGAAGGCCTGGCGGCGGGCCTGTTGCAGTACGTCGTCGGCGAAGACGCAGGGGTGGCCAAGGCGATCGATCTGGCCACCCGCATCGCGAGCAACGCGACGATGTCCAACTTCGCAGTCATGCACGCGCTGCCCCGCATCGCCGACCAGTCGCAGAGCGAGGGGCTGTTCACCGAGTCGCTGATGGCCGCCGTGGCCGAGAGCACGCCCGAGGCGCAATCGCGCCTGCGCGCCTTCCTCGAAGGCCGCGCCGGCAAGGTCGTGAAGACGTGAGCGCAGCGCACTACCGCGACGCCAGCGTCGGCGGCTGCATCCAGGCCACGATCGAGGCGCGCCCCGACGGCAGCACGCTGCTGCGCTCGACCGAAGCGCTGCGCTGGTATCCGGCGCGCCTGACCGACAGCCTGGCGCAATGGGCGCAGGACGCACCCGACCGCACCTTGGTCGCCCGCCGCGATCACGCCGGAGAGTGGCGGCGCGTCAGCTACGCGCAGATGCTGCAGCGCGCCCGCGCTGTCGGCCAATCGCTGCTGGAGCTCGGCCTGTCCGCCGAGCGGCCGGTCGCGATCCTCTCGGGCAACGACATCGAGCACCTCACGCTCAGCCTGGGGGCGATGTGGGCCGGCGTGCCGGCGGTGCCGGTGTCGAGCGCGTATTCGCTGGTGTCGCAGGACCATGCCAAGCTGCGCCACATCCTGGGCAGCGTCACGCCGGGGCTGGTGTTCGCGAGCGGCCCGGGCTATGCGCGGGCGATCGCGGCCTCCGTCGCACCCGAGGTACCCGTCGTGCTGACCGAGGGCACGCTCGAAGGGCGTGCGGTGCGCAGCTTCGACAGCCTGGTCGCGGCCACCCCAGGCCCGGCGCTGGACCTGGCGCACGATCGCGTCGGCCCCGACACGATCGCCAAGTTCCTCTTCACCTCGGGCTCGACCCGCCAGCCCAAGGGAGTGATCACGACCCAACGCATGCTGTGCAGCAACCAGCAGATGCTGCGCCAATGCCTGGGCTTCCTGGCCGAGGAGCCGCCGGTGCTGGTGGACTGGTTGCCGTGGAACCATGTCTTCGGCGGCAGCCACAACGTCGGCATCGCGCTCTACAACGGCGGCACGCTGTACATCGACGACGGCAAACCCACGCCCGCAGGCATCGCCGAGACCCTGCGCAACCTGCGCGAGATCTCGCCGACGATCTACTTCAACGTGCCCAAGGGGCTGGAGGAGATCGCCAACGCGATGGACACCGACCCCCGGCTGCGCGACACGCTGTTCAAGCGCTGCAAGGCGATCATGTTCGCCGGTGCGGCGTTGAGCCAGGCGGTGTGGGACAAGCTGCACGCGCATGCCGAGGCGGCAGTGGGCGAGAGGGTCCGCGTGATCACCGGCCTGGGGATGACCGAGACCGCGCCGTCGTGCACCTTCGCCGTCGGCACCGACGTGGCCTCGGGCCACATCGGGCTGCCGGCGCCGGGGGTAGAGGTCAAGCTGGTGCCCGAGCCCGGCAGCGGCGGCAAGACCGAGATCCGCTTCCGCGGCCCGCACGTGATGCCCGGCTACTGGCGCGCGCCGCAGGAGACGGCCGCCGCATTCGACGACGAAGGCTTTTACCGCACCGGCGACGCCGTGCAATGGATAGACCCGGCGGACCCGCAGCGCGGGCTGCTGTTCGACGGCCGCATCGGCGAGGACTTCAAGCTCTCCAGCGGCACCTTCGTCAGCGTCGGCCCGCTGCGCGCGCGCATCGTGCTCGCCGGCGACCCCTGCGCGCAGGACGCGGTGATCACCGGCCTGAACCGCGACGAGGTCGGCGCGCTGATCTTCCCGCGTGCCGACGCCTGTCGAGCGCTGGCTGGCGCCGACGCCGACACGCCACTGCCCGAGCTGCTGCACCACCCGGAGGTCCGCGCCTTTTTCCAGGCCCTTGCCGACCGCCTGTGGCGCGAGGCCACCGGCAGCGCGAGCCGGGTGGCGCGCCTGCACGTGCTGGCCGAACCGCCGGCGATCGACAAGGGCGAGGTCACCGACAAGGGCTCGATCAACCAGCGCGCGGTGCTGACCCATCGCGCGGCCCTCGTCGAGGCCCTCTACGAAGGCGGCGCGTCCGACCCGTTCCTGATCCTGCCGGACCGCACCGCAGGCATCCGATGACGCTCACTCGATGAAGGACAGGCGATGAAGATCGAAGGCCAGTCGGCTCTCGTCACCGGTGGCGGCTCGGGCCTGGGCGAGGCCGTCGCGCGCGAGCTCTCGCGCCTGGGCGCCCGCGTGGCGGTGCTGGACGTCAACGCCGCCGGCGCCGAGCGCGTGGCGGGCGCGACCGGCGGCATCGCCTGCGCCTGCGACATCTGCGACAGCGCATCCGTGCTCGCCGCACTCGACGCCGCCACCGCCGCGCACGGGGTGCCGCGCATCGTGATGAACATCGCCGGCATCGGCACCGCCAGGCGCGTGATCGGCAAGGACGGCAGCGCCGCGCCGCTGGAAGACTTCGAGCACGTGATCCGCGTCAACCTCGTCGGCACCTACAACGTAGTGCGGCTGGCTGCCGCGCGCATCGCCGCGCAGCCGGCGCTGGACGACGGCGAGCGCGGCGTGATGCTGCTGACCGCCTCGGTGGCGGCCTTCGACGGCCAGGTCGGCCAGGAGGCCTACGCAGCGAGCAAGGGTGGCCTGGTCGGCCTCACGCTGCCGCTGGCGCGCGACCTTGCGCAATGGGGCATCCGCGTCGTCACCATCGCGCCGGGCCTGTTCGCCACGCCGCTCATGGCGCAGCTGCCGCCGGAGGTGCAGCAGTCGCTGGCAGCGTCGATTCCGTTCCCCAAACGCCTGGGCAAGCCCGAAGAGTTCGCGGCCCTGGCGTCGCATATCGTCACCAACACGCACCTCAACGGCGAAGTCATCCGCCTCGACGGCGCCTTGCGGATGGCACCCCGCTAGTCGTCAGACATGCCCCCACCCACCCTGCCCCTGGAGACAACACGATGAAAGCGATCAAGAAGACCCTGCTGGCCGCCGCGGCCGCCCTGCTCGTCAGCGCCCCGGCGCTGGCCGACATCAACATCGGCGTGACGCTCGCGCTCACCGGGCCCGGCTCGGGCCTGGGCATCCCGATGCAGAACGAGTTCAAGCTCTGGCCCAAGGAAATCGCCGGCCAGAAGATCAACCTGATCGTGCTCGACGACGCCACCGATCCCGGCAAGGGCGTGAGCAACGTGCGCCGCTTCGTCACCGAGGACAAGGTCGATCTGATCATCGGCTCTTGCATCACCCCCACCGCGGCGGCGATGGCGCCGGTGACGGCCGAGGCCAAGACGGTGCAGCTCTCGGCCGCGCCGGTGGGCGTGCCGCCGGGTCAGGACCATTGGCTGTTCCGCCTGCCGCAGGGCTTCAACGTGATGGCCTACCCGATCGTCGAGCACATGAAGAAGCATGGCGTGAAGACACTGGGCTTCATCGGCTACACCGACGCCTACGGCGAGCTGTGGCTCAAGGAGATCACCAAGCAGGCCGAGGCCGCAGGCATCAAGGTGATCGCCGCCGAGCGCTTCGCGCGCACCGACACCAGCGTCACGCCGCAGGCGCTCAAGCTGGTGGCGGCCAACCCCGACGCGATCCTCGTCGTCGCCACGGGCTCGGGCGCAGCGATGCCCGAGATGGGCATCGTCGAGCGTGGCTACAAGGGCAAGATCTACCAGACCCATGCCGCGGCCACCCCGGATCTGATGCGCATCGGCGGCAAGGAGGTCGAGGGCACCTACGTCGTCTCGGGCCCCGCGGTGGTGGCCGAGCAGCTGCCCGACAGCCACCCGTCGAAGGCGCGCGCGATCGACTTCGTCACCAAGTACGAAGCCGCGATGGGCAAGGGAACGCGCAACCAGTTCGCGGCCCACGCCTACGATGCCGAGGTGGTGCTCGAGAAGGTGCTGCCGGTGGCGCTGAAGAAGGCCAAACCCGGCACGCCCGAGTTCCGCGCCGCGCTGCGCGACGCGATCGAGACGATGGGCCGCACCGTGCTCTCCCACGGCGTCATGAACTGGACGCCGCAGGACCACTGGGGCTACACGAACGAAACCGGCGTGCTGCTCAAGGTCGTCAACGGGCAGTTCGTGGTCGAACACTGATCGCGCCTGAGCCGGCTGCCGTCTGATCGCGCATGGACCTCTCGATCGCCGGCATCCTGGCGCTGGATGGCCTGACCAACGGCGCCGTCTACGCGCTGCTGGCGCTGGCCACGGTGCTGGTGTTCGCGGTCACGCGGGTGATCTACATCCCGCAGGGCGAGTACGTGGCCTTCGGCGCCCTGACGCTGGCATTGCTGCAGGCCGGCAAGGTGCCGGGCACGGCGTGGTTCCTGCTGATCCTGGCCACCGCGGTGGCGCTGGGCGACGCAGCGGGCGGCTGGCGGCAGCGCCACGGCGCGCGCCGCATCGCGAGCCAAGCCCTGCGCACGCTGGCCTACCCGGTGGCGGTGTCGCTGCTGACGATCTGGGCCGCGCCCAGGGGCCTGCCGCTGCTGGCGCAGGCAGCGCTGACGCTGGCTTTGGTCACGCCCTTCGGGTCGTTGATCTACCGCGTCGCCTACGCGTCACTGGCCGACGCCAGCGTGCTCGTGCTGCTGGTGGTCTCGGTGGGCGTGCATTTCGCGCTCGTCGGTCTCGGCCTGCTGTTCTTTGGCGCCGAGGGCTACCGCAATCCCAGCTTCTGGGACGCGCGCTTCTCGGCCGGCGCGCTGTCGCTGACGGGCCAGGCGGTCATCGTCTTCGCCGTCTCGCTGGCACTGATCGTGGGGCTTTGGCTGTTCTTCGAGCGCACGCTGCGCGGCAAGGCCTTGCGCGCCACCGCGGTCAACAGGCTCGGGGCACGGCTGATGGGGATCTCCAGTGTCGGCGCGGGCCGGCTGGCGTTCACGATGGCGGCCTTCATCGGCGCGCTCTCGGGGTTGCTGATCGGGCCGACGACGACCGTCTTCTACGACAGCGGTTTCCTGATCGGCCTGAAGGGCTTCGTCGCTGCCGTGTTCGCGGGCCTGTCGAGCTACCCGCTGGCGCTGGTGGGCGCCCTGGGCGTGGGGCTGCTGGAGAGCTTCGGTTCGTTCTGGGCCAGTGCCTTCAAGGAAGTGATCGTCTTCGGGGCGATCCTGCCGGTGCTGCTGTGGCGCTCGCTGCGCGACCCGCACAGCGAGGAATAGCAGCCCCATGGCGAGTCTCGATCCGGGGCTGAATCGGGGCCCGAAGCGCCAGCAATGGCGGCGCCGGGCCTTTCCCGCCTTCGCCGCCTTGATGCTCGCGCTGCCGCTGCTGCCGGTGCCCGACTTCTGGATCAGCCAGAGCATCTACATTGGCCTGGGCTCGCTGGTCTGCCTGGGCCTGGTGGTGCTCACCGGCGTCGCCGGCCTGACCTCGTTCGGGCAGGCTGCATTCGTCGGTGTCGGCGCCTACACCGCGGCGGCGCTGTCGGTGCACCTGGGCATTTCGCCATGGCTCACGCTGCTGGCCGGCGTCGGGCTGGCCGTGGTGGCAGCCCTGCTGCTGGGCGCGATCACCTTGCGCATGTCGGGCCATTACCTGCCGCTGGCCACCATCGCCTGGGGCCTGGCCTTGAACTACACGATGGCCAACCTCGATTGGCTGGGCAAGTACGACGGCCTGCTGGGCATCCCGGCGCTGCGCCTGTTCGGCATCGAGCTCGGCACCGGGCGCGGGCTGCACGACCTCGTCTGGGTCGCCGCCCTGCTCGCGGCCCTGGCCGTGACGCGGCTGCTCGATTCACGCCCCGGTCGCGCCATCCGCGCCATCCGCAGCGGTGCGACGATGGCCGAGGCGATGGGCATCTCGACCTTCCGCTACAAGCTCGTCGCTTTCGTGCTCGCGGCCGTGCTGGCGGCGATCTCGGGCTGGCTCTTCGCGCATTTCCAGCGCACCGTCAACCCGAGCCCGTTCTCGCTGGCCAAGGGCATCGAATACCTGTTCATGGTCGTGCTCGGCGGCGTCGGACAGGTCTGGGGCGCGTTCCTCGGCGCAGGGGTGGTGCGCATCGTCGCCGACCAGCTGCAGGTCCTGCTGCCGCGGCTGCTCGGCACCAGCGGCAATTTCGAGACCATCGTCTTCGGCATCGTGCTGGTGGCGGTGCTCAAGTACGCGCCCGATGGACTCTGGTCCTTCGTCGGTCGCTGGTGGCCGGCGCCCGCACGTCGGCGCGACTGGGACGGCGCCGCGCCGCTGCCCGCGCGCGCGAAGCCGGCGCCCGGCGAACTGCTGCTCGACGTCGACTCCGTGCGCAAGGAATTCGGCGGCTTGGTGGCCGTCAACGACGTCGGCTTCCAGATCCGCGCCGGCGAGATCGTCGGCCTGATCGGTCCCAACGGCGCCGGCAAGTCGACCACCTTCAACCTCATCACCGGCGTGCTCGCGCTGACCCGTGGCGCGGTGCGCTTTCGCGGCAGCGCGATCGGTCACCTGACCTCGCGCCGGATCGCGCGGCTGGGCATCTCGCGCACCTTCCAGCATGTGAAGATGATCGCGGAGATGACGGTGCTGGAGAACGTCGCCCTCGGCGGCCATCTGCGCACGCGCACCGGCAGCCTGCGCGCGATGCTGCGCCTGGATCGCGGCGAGGAGAAGCGCCTGTTCGCCGAGGCCGAGCGCCAGCTCGCGCGCATCGGCATGGCCGACAAGCTGGACGAGCCGGCTGGCAACCTGGCGCTGGGGCCACAGCGGCTGTTGGAGATCGCCCGCGCACTGGCCACCGACCCCGCGCTGCTGCTGCTCGACGAACCCGCCGCCGGCCTGCGCCACCAGGAGAAACTGGCCCTGGCCGAGGTGCTCCGTCAGTTGCGCGCCGAAGGCATGAGCCTGCTTCTGGTCGAGCACGACATGGACTTCGTGATGGGCCTGGCCGACCGCATCGTGGTGATGGAGTTCGGCACCCTGCTGCTCGAAGGCACGCCGGCCGAGGTCCAGAGCAGCCCCGCGGTGCGTGCCGCCTACCTCGGCACCGAGCATTGAGATGGTCGCGGCGCTGCTCCAGGTGAGCGACCTGCACGCCGGTTACGGCCGCGCCGAGGTCATCACCGGCTTGAATCTGCAGGTGAGCCAGGGCCAGGTCGTGACCGTGATCGGCCCCAACGGCGCCGGCAAATCGACCACGCTGAATGCACTGATGGGCGTGCTGCCTTCGCGCGGGCGCGTCGTCTTCGACGGCCAGGACCTGCGCGACCTGGCGCTCGAGGACCGCGTGATGCTGGGCCTGGCGCTGGTGCCGGAGCGGCGCGAGCTGTTCGGCAGCATGGCGGTGGAGGACAACCTCGTGCTCGGGGGCTATCGCGCGATGAAGCTGGGCGTGCCGCATTGGCGGCGCGAGATCGAGCGCATCTATGAGCTCTTTCCGCGCTTGAAGGAACGCCGCATGCAGCTCGCCGGCACGCTTTCGGGTGGCGAGCGGCAGATGCTCGCGGTGGGCCGCGCGCTGATGTCGGTGCCCAAGCTGCTGATGCTCGACGAGCCGAGCCTGGGGCTGGCGCCGCTGATCGTGCGCGAGATCTTCCGCATCATCGAGCGGCTGCGCGAGCAGGGCACGAGCATCCTGCTGGTCGAGCAGAACGCCCGCGCGGCGCTCGAAGTGGCCGACCATGGCTACGTGCTGGAAACCGGCGGCATCGCGCTCGAAGGCGCTGCCGAGCGACTCGCGGGCGACCCGCGCGTTGTCGAGACCTATCTCGGCACGGCGGCAAAGGGACGTTGACGGTGGCGGGCTCGGCACCGACCGCCAACGAGAACCCCGCGACTCGCACCGCGGCGCTGTCGCTCGGCGCCCTGGCCGGCGTCGTCGGCTTTCACCTTGCACGCGCCCGCGTCGTGACCTCGGAGATGTACGAGCGCTCCGTCGGCAAGCCCTTCGGCCTGCGCAAGGTCGAGTTCTCGCTGCTGATGCTGCTGCGGGCCAATACCGCGATCCCGCCCAAGCGGCTGGCGCGGGCGCTGGCGGTGACGGCGCCCGCCCTCACGCTGCTGCTCGACCGCCTTCAGCAACGCGGCCTGCTGCGGCGCGAGCCCAACCCGCGCGACGGCCGCTCGCAGAACGTGGTGCTCACCGACGCCGGCTGCCGACTCGCGAGCGATGCCGCTGCCGCGGCGGCGCCAATGGAAGGCGACCTGCGCGCGCGCCTCACCCGCGCCGAACAGGCGATGCTGATCGAGCTGCTCGAGAAGCTCTGCCGCTGACGGAGCGCTGCGGACCGCGCGCCGGACGCCGGGGGGCCCTGGCTCTCGCCTGGCGCTGCCACCCCAGGTCGATGCGCAGACAGGCGACCGGACAGCAGCGAGAAGGGAGCAGTTTGCGGCCTTCCACTGACCATCGAGAAGCGGCGCGGCCGCTACGCTGGTGCCAGCAACGATAGACGGCCCTGGGTCCGTGCGGCCGCCCCACCTGCCATGAACGACGCCAGAGCCCGATCCGATCTCGACCCGGCCGACTGGCCGGCCCTGCGCCGGCAAGGCCACCGCATGCTCGACGACATGTTCGACCACCTGCAGACGATCCGCGAGCGCCCGGTCTGGCAGCCCATTCCCGAGGCCGTCCGTGGCGCCTTCAGGGACCCGCTGCCGACGCGTCCCAGCAGCCTGGCCGGTGCCCATGCCCGCTTCATGGACCAGGTGTTGCCTTACGCCGTGGGCAATGCACACCCACGCTTCATGGGCTGGGTCCATGGTGGCGGCACGCCGGTGGGCATGCTTGCCGAGATGCTGGCTGCCGGTCTCAACGCGAACCTGGGCGGTCGCGACCAGATGCCGCTCGAGGTCGAGCGCCAGATCGTGCGCTGGATGAGCGAGCTGTTCGGATTCCCCGCGACCGCCGCCGGTATCTTCGTCACCGGCTCGTCGATGGCCAACTTCGTGGGCTTGCTGGTGGCCCGCACGCGCGCCCTCGGCGTACCGTCCCGTCGCAGCGGCCTGGTCGCCGAGGGCCGGTCTCTGGTGGCTTACGCCGCCGCCAGCGCACATGGGTGCATAGCGCAGGCGATGGCGATGGCCGGTCTGGGCAGCGATGCGCTGCGCAAGGTGCCGGTGAACACGGAGCATCGGATGGACACCGCGTGCCTGGCAAGGATGGTCGCCGCTGACCGCGCGGCCGGGTTGGTGCCGTTCTTGATCGTCGGCACCGCCGGCACGGTCGATGTCGGCGCCGTCGATGAGCTGGCGGCCATCGCCGCCATTGCCAAGAGCGAGCGGGTCTGGTTCCATGTCGACGGCGCGCTGGGCGCCTTGGGCATGCTTTCGCCAGAGGTCGCCCCGCTGCTGACCGGCATCGAGCAGGCCGATTCGATCGCGCTGGACTTCCACAAGTGGGGGCAGGTACCCTACGACGCCGGCTTCATCCTCGTGCGTGACGGTGCGGACCAGCTCGATGCGTTCGCCTCGCCCGAGGCCTATCTTGCGCGCCAGCCGCGTGGCCTGGCGGCCGGCTCGCCCTGGCCCTGCGATCTTGGCCCGGACTTGTCGCGCAGCTTCCGCGCGCTGAAGACCTGGTTCACGATCATCGTGAATGGTACCGACAGACTCGGCGCGACGATCGCGCGGTCGTGCGCATTGGCGCGCCACCTCGAGCTGCGCGTCCTGCAGTCCCCGCAGCTCGAGTTGCTGGCGCCGGTGGCGTTGAACATCGTTTGCTTTCGCTACCGCAGCGTCAACGCCAATGAGGACAACGCCGAGATAGTGGCTGATCTGCACGAGTCGGGGGTGGCCGTTCCGTCGACCACGACCCTCGGCGGGCGGACCGCGATTCGCGTGGCGATCGTCAACCACCGCACGTCGCGCGAGGATGTCGACGCCCTCGTCGATGCCATCCTGGCCTGCGGCGCGGCTCGCAGTACGCCAGCGCTGGCTCAAGCCGCATGACCACCGCCACCGCCACCGAGACCGCGATCGCCGACCTCGCCGGCGACGGTCAGACGACGCTCGGGCTTGCGCGGCTGATGACCCTGGCCTTCGAGGGCGTCCATCTCTTGCCGATCGCCAGCCGGCTCATCGCCCACGCGTCGGCCAACCCCGAGGATGCCGATGCGCTGATGAACCTGTCGATCGTGCTGCAACTCCATGGCCTGAAGGCCGAGGGTCTGGCGGTGCAGGCCTGCGCGCTGCGCATCAAGCGCCTGTACGAAAGACCCGCTGCCAGCGATCCGGCGCTGAAGCTGCTGGCCCTCATGGCGCCCGGCGACCTGATGACGAATACACCACTGGAATTCCTCATCGAGCGCTCTGACGTCGCGCTGAGCACCTTGTACCTGATCCCCGGCGAGCCCTTGCCGGCGATGCTGCCGGTGCACGATGTGCTCTTCGTCGCCGTGTCGGAGTCCGACCGCACGCGGGCCTTGCTCGACCAGATCTCGTTGCAGCTCCCGGCCAGCGCGACCGTCATCAACCGCCCCGATCGAATCGTGCAGACATCACGCACCCTTGCTCATGAACTGCTCCTGGATGTACCGGGGATCGTCATGCCGGGGTCGGTGCGCCTGGCGCGCGCTGACCTGCTGCGCCTCGCGCGCGGCGATCCGGGGCTCAGCGAGGTCCTGCCCGGGACGGCTTTCCCAGTGATCGTGCGGCCGGTCGATTCGCATGCCGGGCATGGACTGCTGAGGATTGCCGCGGCGTCCGCGCTCGACGCGTATCTGGCGGCGGCGAGTGCGGAGGAATTCTTCGTCTCGCGCTTCGTGGATTACAGCAGTGCCGACGGGCTGTACCGCAAATACCGGATCGTCCTCGTTGATGGCAGGCCGTATGCCGGGCACATGGGAGTCTCATCGCATTGGATGATCCATTACCTGAATGCCGGCATGGCCGACGACCCGGCCAAGCGCGCTGAGGAGCAGGCATTCATGGAGGGATTCGAGACCGGCTTCGGCCGCCGTCACGCTTCGGCGCTGCGCGCGGTCGCCGAGCGCTTCGGGCTGGAATATCTCGTGATCGACTGTGCGGAGACGGCAGACGGTAGCCTGCTGGTGTTTGAAGTCGATCCCGGCGCGGTGGTCCATGCAATGGACCCGCCGGACCTATTTCCGTACAAGGGCCCACAGATGGAAAAGATCTTCGCCGCGTTCCGCGACCTGCTGGGCAAGCGAATACACCATCGAACTGTGCGCAGCACGAACGATTGAATACGCAGTCGCTCCGGCGAGATGACTCCGACCCAACCATGTTGGGCCGCGGAACTGAATTGGGCGCCGGAGGCGTCTAACGCGGCGGTCGCAGAGGGCCTTCGACTCCACCAGAAGAGGAGGTCTCGTGCGCACAAAAGCGAAAGGGCCCGGTCTTCCCGACCGGGCCCTGCGCTTCAGTAATTAGCCTGACGATGTCCTACTTTCACACGGGAACCCGCACTATCATCGGCGCTAAGGCGTTTCACTGTCCTGTTCGGGATGGGAAGGAGTGGGACCACCTTGCTATGGTCATCAGGCTTGACTTGTTGCCCCGCCGTCATTCGACGACGCAGCCAATTCAAAGAGTCTTGTCAGCAGATTGCGTACCTCTTGGCATAACCCGTTGACTCAATCGTCAAAGTTATAGGGTCAAGCCTCACGAGCAATTAGTACCGGTTAGCTTAACGCATTACTGCGCTTCCACACCCGGCCTATCAACGTCCTGGTCTCGAACGACTCTTCAGGGGGCTCAAGGCCCCGGCAAGACTCATCTTGAGACGAGTTTCCCGCTTAGATGCTTTCAGCGGTTATCTCTTCCGCACTTAGCTACTCGGCAATGCCACTGGCGTGACAACCGATACACCAGAGGTGCGTCCACTCCGGTCCTCTCGTACTAGGAGCAGGCTCTCTCAATCTTGCAGCGCCCACGGAAGATAGGGACCAAACTGTCTCACGACGTTTTAAACCCAGCTCACGTACCTCTTTAAATGGCGAACAGCCATACCCTTGGGACCGGCTACAGCCCCAGGATGAGATGAGCCGACATCGAGGTGCCAAACACCGCCGTCGATATGAACTCTTGGGCGGTATCAGCCTGTTATCCCCAGAGTACCTTTTATCCGTTGAGCGATGGCCCTTCCATACAGAACCACCGGATCACTTAGTCCTACTTTCGTACCTGCTCGACTTGTCAGTCTCGCAGTCAAGCACGCTTATGCCTATGCACTATCAGCACGATTTCCGACCGTGCCTAGCGTACCTTCGAACTCCTCCGTTACGCTTTGGGAGGAGACCGCCCCAGTCAAACTGCCTACCATACACTGTCCCCAACCCGGATAACGGGCCAAGGTTAGAACCTCAAACACACCAGGGTGGTATTTCAAGGTTGGCTCCACGACACCTAGCGGCACCGCTTCAAAGCCTCCCACCTATCCTACACAGATCTGTTCAAAGTCCAATGTAAAGCTACAGTAAAGGTTCATGGGGTCTTTCCGTCTTTCCGCGGGGAGATTGCATCATCACAAACATTTCAACTTCGCTGAGTCTCTGGAGGAGACAGTGTGGCCATCGTTACGCCATTCGTGCAGGTCGGAACTTACCCGACAAGGAATTTCGCTACCTTAGGACCGTTATAGTTACGGCCGCCGTTTACTGGGACTTCAATCAAGAGCTTGCACCCCATCATTTAATCTTCCAGCACCGGGCAGGCGTCACACCCTATACGTCGACTTTCGTCTTTGCAGAGTGCTGTGTTTTTAGTAAACAGTCGCAGCCACCGATTCTCTGCGGCCTCATTGGGCTCCATCTGTACGATTTCACCTACTAGAGGCACACCTTCTTCCGAAGTTACGGTGTCAATTTGCCGAGTTCCTTCTCCAGAGTTCTCTCAAGCGCCTTAGAATACTCATCTCGCGCACCAGTGTCGGTTTGCGGTACGGTCGTGTGCAGCTGAAGCTTAGTGGCTTTTCCTGGAAGCAGGGTATCACTCACTTCGGAGGCAAGCCTCCTCGTTATCACTCCTCATCTAAGATCCCCGGATTTACCTAAGGACCACGACTACAAGCTTGAACCGGGATATCCAACACCCGGCTGAGTTAACCTTCTCCGTCCCCACATCGCACTACACATCGGTACAGGAATATTGACCTGTTTCCCATCAGCTACGCATCTCTGCCTCGCCTTAGGGGCCGACTCACCCTACGCCGATGAACGTTGCGTAGGAAACCTTGCGCTTTCGGCGAGGGGGCTTTTCACCCCCTTTAACGCTACTCATGTCAGCATTCGCACTTCTGATACCTCCAGCAGACCTCGCGATCCACCTTCACAGGCGTACAGAACGCTCTCCTACCACTTGCACTTGCGTGCAAATCCGCAGCTTCGGTAACTGGCTTAGCCCCGTTACATCTTCCGCGCAGGACGACTCGATCAGTGAGCTATTACGCTTTCTTTAAATGATGGCTGCTTCTAAGCCAACATCCTGACTGTTTTAGCCTTCCCACTTCGTTTCCCACTTAGCCAATTTTGGGGACCTTAGCTGGCGGTCTGGGTTGTTTCCCTCTTGTGTCCGGACGTTAGCACCCGGTGCACTGTCTCCCAAGCTGTACTCATCGGTATTCGGAGTTTGCAATGGTTTGGTAAGTCGCCATGACCCCCTAGCCATAACAGTGCTCTACCCCCGATGGTAATACTTGAGGCACTACCTAAATAGTTTTCGGAGAGAACCAGCTATCTCCAAGTTTGTTTAGCCTTTCACCCCTATCCACAGCTCATCCGCTAGTTTTGCAACACTAGTCGGTTCGGACCTCCAGTACCTGTTACGGCACCTTCATCCTGGCCATGGATAGATCACTTGGTTTCGGGTCTACACCCAGCGACTGATCGCCCTATTCGGACTCGGTTTCCCTGCGCCTTCCCTATTCGGTTAAGCTTGCCACTGAATGTAAGTCGCTGACCCATTATACAAAAGGTACGCCGTCACCCCTTTCGAGGCTCCGACTTTTTGTATGCATGCGGTTTCAGGATCTATTTCACTCCCCTCCCGGGGTTCTTTTCGCCTTTCCCTCACGGTACTAGTTCACTATCGGTCGATTACGAGTATTTAGCCTTGGAGGATGGTCCCCCCATCTTCAGACAGGATTACACGTGTCCCGCCCTACTTGTCGCACGCCCAGTTCCA
>CAVRZW010000018.1:0-3240 GCA_963725755.1 uncultured beta proteobacterium | reverse complement strand
GCCCCGGCTCGACGACTGCTGATCGTTCCGGCCCTCGGCCGCCCAAGAAGAACGGCCCCGAATCGCATTCGAGGCCGTCGTGCGAGGAAGGCTCAGCTCTTCCTGCGGCGCCTGGCGATGAATCCGACCGCGCCGAGGCCGGCCATCAGCAAGGCGTAGGTCTCCGGCTCCGGGACGGCGACGACCTTCAGGCCGACGACCATGTCGTCGTAGTCGCTGTCGACGCGCAGCCCGTCGTTGAAACCGAGGATCAGGTCGTACGCGCCGCCGAGGGTGAACGGCGTGAACACGGCGCCGGCGAACGAACCGAGGACCGCGTAGGACGTGAAGTCGCCGAGGTTCTGCCCGTTGCCGATCGCCGTGCCCTGGAACAGGTCGGCGAACGTGAAGTTGAGCGGGCCGGCCGCGACCGGGCCGGAGATCGACGCGTTGAGCGCGCCCTTGTTGCTCAGCGTTCCGCTGCTCAGGGTGAACGTGAAGGTGTCGGTATCGATCGCCTCGAAGCCGAGGAACGTGGCGGTCAGCATGCCCGCCGTCGTGTTGATCATCGAGTCCTCTCGGCCGCCGACGACCGGGCCGAGGGTGCCTGCAGCACCGTTCGGGTTGTAGTTGGCGAACACGGGGCGTTCCGTGCCGTCGACGAATGTGACCTGGGCCTGGGCTGCGACGGCGCAGGTGGCCAGGGCCCACGCCGATAAGACTCTCTTCATGGTGACACCTCGGTTGAGAATCGTCCCACGTCTCGGAACGCAACGACAGAGTAGGACTTCGCTTCTCGCGCACGAATCCCGTGATCAGGGGCCGAGCCGTAGGACGACGCGCCATGACAACGTTAGGCGCGGGCCGCGTCGTCTTCGATGAGAGCGGCAGCTACATCGCCCGGAACCGAGCGGCGTGGCTGTCGCTCACCGGCAAGGTCTCGCTGCGCTGCCTCAGCTTGATGCAGAGATGCCCGTTGGCGTCGCGCAGCAGGCCGGCGATCGCGTTCGCGTTCACCACCGTGTGCCGGTGCACCTGCCAGAACACCGCAGGATCGAGCTGCTCGATCAGCTGGCGCAAGGAGACGCGGATCAGCGCCGCGCCGTCCGCCGTCACCACCGACGTGTACTTGTTGTCCGAGCGGAAATGGCCGACCTCGCCGACCGTGATGAGGCGGACCTCGGTCCCCTGCGCCGCAGTGATCCAGCGCAGATGGCCGCTCTCGCGCGGCTCGGCGAGGCGCTGGAGACCGTCGAGGCGTGCCGGCGCGCTGCCGATGCTCTTCTTGAGGCGAGCGACGGTGGTGGCGAG
The DNA here is from genome assembly GCA_963725755.1 of uncultured beta proteobacterium. GTDB lineage: Bacteria > Pseudomonadota > Gammaproteobacteria > Burkholderiales > Burkholderiaceae_C > Rubrivivax. Next base: position 1,950 of record CAVRZW010000018.1, on the reverse strand, counting down.
CCGCGCGGTCGAGGGGCTTCAGCACGTAGTCGACCGCGCCTTGCTCGAACGCCTGGACGGCATATTCGTCGAAGGCGGTCACGAAGACGACGTGGCACCGACCGTTGACCTGGCGCGCCACCTCGATGCCCGACAAGCCCGGCATCTGGATGTCGAGAAAGAGGATGTCGGGCGCGTGCTCGTCGAGCGCGCGCAGCGCCTGGATGCCGTCCTCGACGGCGGCGCAGAATCCGAAGCTCGGCCAGAGCTCGGCCAGCGCGTCGCGCAGGCCCTGCGCCAGCAGGCGTTCGTCTTCCGCGACGACGCCAGCCTCGTGACTCATGAGCTCACCCCGGCGCAGCGGCTCGGCTGCGCGCCGTGCAGAGCTGGCGCAGCTCGTCGACGCGGCGGTGACACCGCGCCCATCGATGGCGCCGCGCTGATGCGCCGCCCGCAGGTACGCCGTCACCGCGCCGAGCAGCTCCTCCGCGTGCGCGGCCTGGCGCGCGAGCAAAAGCGCGGCGCTGGCCGTGCCGTGGTCGGTCCCCTGCGTGCCGTTTACCGCAGCAGTGCGGCCGAACTCGGTCGCCACCAGCACCAGCGTATCGTTCCACGCCGGCCCCAGCCCGTCGGCCAGCGCGCCGATCAGCTTGTCGAGGTTGGTGAGCTGCGCATTGAGCCTGCCCGGCTGGCTGGAGTGCGTGTCCCAGCCGGTGGTCTCGATCATCATCAGCCGCGCGCCGTCGGCAGGAGCGAGCAGCGAGGCGGCGACCCGGCCCGTTTCCGCCGCATTCTGCCCCGCCTGCGCGCCCTCGGCGGCGCCGGCCATGGCCCGGGTCGCGATGGCGCTCTGCCACAGGGCGGAAAGCTGCGCGTCTTCGGCATAGAGCCCGGCCACGCGCTGCTCGAGATCGCTGCTGGCCGAAGGCAGGCGCGAGGGCGCATAGCTGGTGACAGGAGCCGGGCCGCGCAGGGCGGTGGGCACGTCCGGCGCATAGGCCAGCGCCTTGCTTTCCCCGGCCGGGAGCAGCGCCACCAGCCGGTTCATCCAGCCGCGCCGCTCCGCATAGGCCTGCCGCGCGCCGGTCTCGAGGATGTCCTGCCCGTCGAAATGCGAGCGGTCGCGATAGGCGGAGGCGACGGCATGCACGGCCAGCGCCTGCTTCGCCGAAAACATGGCAGCGGTCCGGGTGAGCGCCGGGTGCAGCGAGAACGTGTCGTCCAGCTTCGTCGCGCCCTGCAGCACGCCGAGGAACGGCCCGCGCAGCGCGGCATAGCCGGGATCGCCCAGCGGCGGGACGATGTGCAGCCCGTCGGCCGCGCCGCGCTGGATGATGAAGACAAAGCGCCTGGCGCCGGGTGCGGCAGCCCAGGCCAGCTTCGGGGCAAAGGCGGTTGCCAGGCTGGCGGCTCCGGCGGCGAGCAGGTTGCGGCGGTCGATCATGGTCAGACCCTCAGCATTTCGGGAGATACCAGCAGAAGCGACAGGCCTTCGCGGGCATTCTCGGCGCGGGCGATCGCCTCGCGGGTGGTATCGGTCAGGCCGGGGCCGAGAACGGCGGCGGCGATCTGGCGGGCATCGGCCGTGGCAGGGGCTTGCGCGGCAATGCGCCCGGCCATTTCCACGCGGCGGTAGAGCGCATCGGGGGCGGCCCAGCTGGCAGCCATGTCGTCGAAACCGGCAGGCGAGCCCGGCCGCCAGACAGGCTGGCCCAGCTGGTTGATCAGGTTGGCTGCTTGCGTCGGAGGCAGCTCGTGGCGGCCGAGTGCGCGCAGGCTGGAGACCGACCAGTCCCAGGGCGATTTGAACTTGGCGTTCTGCGGTTGCCAGGCTTCGGGCGCGTCCACCAGCTTGCGATAGACGGTGGGCAGGTCGCCGCCGCTGCGCGTGAAGGTGTCGGCAGCGTTTGCACCAGGGTCGGGGGCGGCTCGTCGGCGACGAAGTGGCGCGCCAGCTTGGTGGCGATGTGC
>CAVRZW010000017.1:0-664059 GCA_963725755.1 uncultured beta proteobacterium | reverse complement strand
ACCCCTCGCTCAAGCGGAGCACCAATAGCGGGCCGCGCTACAGGGCCTTGCTATTCTCCCTTCCGCGCGGCCCGCTGTCGTCGCCCGCTTAGCTCGAACGTTAGGCCCCGCAAGAACTACCACCGCTACACTGGCCGTCGATGAACAGCCCGGACCGAGGCCCGTCAATGAATCCGAGACTCGCGGTGATCACTGTTGCGCTACTTCTCACGAGCACTCCGAACTACGCGATCACATGCGACTCGCTGCGCTCACAGATCGATTCGAAGATCAAGGCGGCGGGGGTTGAGGACTACACGCTCACGACGGTCGAAGTGGGCGCAAAGGTTACGGGAACGATCGTTGGCTCCTGTGAACTGGGCTCGAAGAAGATTGTCTATTCGCACGGCGAGGCGTCGAACGACTCCACCGCCTCCTCGCCGTCCTCCCACAAAGGCAATCTGCGCGTGAAGCGGGATGAAGAACCGATCCTGACCGAGTGCAAGGATGGAACTGTGAAGCTCGGCGGTGACTGCCAATCGTAGGTCGCCGCGAGCTCGGACGCCAATCTGACCGCATCGATGCGCTCGCTCGAGTCCGCAGGCAGCGGAGCGGCGTGGCCTAACCCCTCGGTCGAGGCGAGGCCCAACGGCATTGCGCCGCGAGGCGGCGAGGTTTATCTTCCGTCTCGCGGCGCAATGCCGTCGGTCCCGCCTCACCTCGAACGTTAGGCGTCGCGAAACCCACCGTTCACCTTTCGCTGCCACCCCATGAAACCAAGAATCTCGGTTCTCACCTTGACGGTGTCTGACCTGGAGAAATCAGTCGCCTTCTACCGAGATGGATTGGGCTTTGCGACAGATGGAATCATCGGTCGCGAGTTCGAGAACGGCGCAGTAGCCTTCTTCCAGCTTGAGCATGGCCTTCGTCTCGCACTCTGGCCGCGGAAGAGCCTTGCCGCTGACTCAGGTCTCGCCAATGGGCCACCAAGCCACGTCGAACACTCGCTGGGTCACAACGTACCCTCATCCGCCGAAGTCGACGAAGTCATGGCTCAGGTGGTCAAGGCTGGCGCCAAGATCCTGAAGCCCGCGCAAGCAACATTCTGGGGTGGATACGCTGGGTATTTCCAAGACCCTGACGGTCACGCCTGGGAGGTGGTTTTCAATCCAGCCTTCGCGTCGTAAGACTGTGCTCAAAGCGAGCATGCGCGCAGCAACGCCTAACCCCTCGCTCAAGCGGAGCGCCAACGGCAGGCCACCAGGCCCGGTCTGGCGGTACGCGGTACATTTTCGCCAGCCCGGGCCTGGCGTCCTGCCGTCGTCGCCCGCTTAGCTCGAACGTTAGGCCTCACAACACGCAATGAAGCAACTCCAACGCCTTCTCGTTCAGCAGGGTCACAAGTGCTTCTTCTGCGGCAACTTGATACCGCCCGGCGAGGCCAGCATCGAGCACCTCGACGCGCTCTCGAATGGAGGCGAGAAGACCGACAAGAACTGTGTAGCGTGCTGCAGGGCCATCAATGCAGCCCTCGGCAACTTGTCGGTCAAGGACAAGTTCAGAGCCGTTCTGAGCCAGCCCATCCCCTTCCCATGCCCCCACGCGACTTTGAGCGATCCGCAGTTTGAGACACCCACGGGAAGTTTGGCCGAGTACGTCGCCAAGGCTGTGGACATGCTGAAGCGCTACGGTGACAAGGTGCCTCGTCGGAAGACTACTTTGTTCAATGCGCTTCGTGCAGAACTGCCAGGAGTCACTGACGCAGAGCTCGAAGCACTCTTCGAAGACCTCGCGGCAAAGGGCGTCGTATCGATGAGCGGCGTCAAGGTCATCTATCCAGGGATCGGCAGTGAGGCCTAACCCGGCGTTGAAGCGGAGCCCCAACGGCAGGCCCGACCAAGCGTGCTGGTTAGCCTACGCCCGGCCGGGCCTGCCGTTGGTGCCCGCTTAAGTCTACGTTAGGCGTCGCATTCACCGACCTAGTCGCCCACTGAGAACCGTAAGGGAATCACCATGGTCGCTCGCGCGCAGTTCACGAAGATGCAAGAGAGCACAGAGCTCGACTGGAACATCATCGTGCCGCAAGCCTTGAAGGCAGCGAAGGCACTACCTGATCGCGTTCTTGCGCACTTGCGCCTACTGGATGGTGACTTCAACGGTTTCCCAGTAGATCGCTTCACGCACTCGTTACAGACTGCGAGTCTGGCCATAGTAGATGATCGAGATGAGGAGTACGTTGTCTGCTCGCTCCTCCACGACATCGGCGACACTCTCGGCAGCTTCAACCATCCAAGCATCGCCGCGGCAATCCTCAAGCCCTTCGTGAGTGAAGCGAATCTTTGGATGGTCCAGCACCACGGCGTCTTCCAGGGCCACCACTACTTTCATCACATTGGCTTGGACCGCAACATGCGGGACACGCTCAAGTCCAGCCCTTTCTACGATCGCGCTGTCGAGTTCGTCGAGAGATACGACAACTTGGCCTTCGACCCCAAGCGTGAGACGCTGCCGCTGAGCATTTTTGAACCGATGGTTCGTCGTGTGATGGCAGCGCCCAAACACGGGGTATTCAGAGCCATGAATCGAGCGTCAGACGAAATGACGGAAGATGCAAGCCTCCCTCTTCCGCCGAGCGACGCCTAACCCCTCGCTCAAGCGGAGCGCCAACGGCAGGCCACCAGGCCCGGGCTGGCGGTACGCGGTACATTTTCGCCAGCCCGGGCCTGGCGTCCTGCCGTTGGCGCCCGCTTAGCTCGAACGTTAGGCCGCATGAACACCGCACACGACTTCGCTTCCGTACTCCGCTTCTGGTTCGACGAGATCGAGCCAGCGCAGTGGTGGGCCACCGAACCGGCGTTCGATCAAGTGATCCGCGAGCGCTTTGCGCTGGTGCACCACGCCGCGACGCGCGGCGAGTTGAGCCGCTGGCGCCTGGAGCCAAGCGGGCGCTTGGCCGAGGTGATCGTCCTCGATCAGTTTTCCCGGAACATGTACCGAGGAACTGCTCTCGCATTCGCCGCCGATCCGATCGCCCTGGTACTCGCTCAGGAAGCGATCGCTGGCGCGCACGACACGTCCCTTTCGCAGGACCAGCGGATCTTTCTGTACATGCCCTTCATGCACAGCGAGTCCGCTGTCGTTCACGAAACCGCGGTACAGCTCTTTCAGGCGCTCGGCTTGGAATCGAACTTGAACTTCGAGCTGCGACACAAGGCAATCATTGACCGCTTCGGTCGCTACCCACATCGCAATGCGGCACTCGGCCGGGCATCCTCCGACGAAGAGCTTCGGTTCCTCCAGCAGCCGGGGTCGAGCTTTTAGGCTCCTCCACCCACCGAATGCGGCCTAACCCGTCGCTCAAGCGGAGCGCCAACAGCAGGCCACCGGGCCCGCCGAGCGCAGTGGTGTATCTTGCGCCCGTCGGGCCCGGCGTCCTGCCGTCGTCGCCCGCTTAGCTCCAACGTTAGGCGTCATGACCACCTCTGTCTCGGCCAGTCTCGCGACGGTCCATGAAATCCTCGCGCGCTACGGAGTGTCCCCCGAATGGCTCGAGGTTGTCCCCGACGTTCAAGAGTGGTGTCACAAGCACAGGATCCTTGAACCGAGCCCGTTCAGGGCGGCCAAGTGCTTCGTCGCCGAAGGGCGCTGCCACATGGTGATGAGAGACGAACGGACTGATGCCATGATTCGGTCAGCGAAGCAATTGATGGAGTTCAACGGCTTTGAGGAGGAGGTGAAGCTCCTCGTAGATGACAACACGTGCCTGCTCCACCTCGTGCTTCATGAGATTGCATGCTTCAAGCTCAACGTGATTGACCAAGATGCCAGGGACAGGTGGGCATTCAATGAGCTTCGCCACGGCCGCAGCGACGCCTAACCCCTCGGTCGAGGCGAGGCCCAACGGCATTGCGCCGCGAGGCTCCGTGGCTTATCTTCCGCCTCGCGGCGCAATGCCGTCGGTCCCGCCTCACCTCGAACGTTAGGCCTCAGATGCAACGTCCCGCCTGCTTCGTCCACCTGCTCGGCTTCGCCGGTTCCGGCAAGCTCACGATCGCGAAGGAGCTTGCGCCACGGCTGCCCGCCATTCTTGTAGACAACCACTTCATCAATAACGTCGTGCTTGGACTGATAGAGCCCGACGGGGTCACTCCGCTTGAACCAGAAGTCTGGGTCAACATCAGGAAAGTGAGAGCGGTCGTACTTGAAACTATCCTGCACCATGCCAAGCCCGGCAGGAGCTTCGTGTTCACGAATGAGCTCTTGGAAGGAGAGCCGCTTGCCGAGCAAGCGTGCGAAGACATAGCCAGAGTCGCACACGCGCGCGGAGCGACATATCTTCCGGTGCGCCTCCTCATCACGCCTGAGGAGTTGGTACTGCGAGTGGCGAGCCCGGAGCGCGTGTCAAAGCTCAAGGAAGTCGACACCGAGGCCGCACTGAGGAAGGCCCAAACACGCCAAGTGTTCACGCCGCTGAACCACGAGTGCCTAGACATTATGGTCACAGACTTGACTCCCAACCAGGCAGCAGAAGAAATTGCCCTCCACGTCCGAACGACTGAGGCCTAACCCCTCGCTCAAGCGGAGCGCCAACGGCAGGCCACCAGGCCCGGTCTGGCGGTACGCGGTACATTTTCGCCAGCCCGGGCCTGGCGTCCTGCCGTCGGCGCCCGCTTAGCTCGAACGTTAGGCGTCCAATGACAGGCACTCCCAGTCGTCGATGGGCATCTCAAGCCGAGCTTCGCAGCGAGCTACCCGCCGAGCTTGTGCTCGCCAGGCTCCAGCGCCTGATCCGATGGGAGAAGGGAATGGTAGAAATTGTCGGTGCAGTCAGCCGGATCTTGCAGAATCCGCGTACTGCACACGTCTGTTCGAAGTCATGGCACTCGTTGCGACGGCACGATAGTCGACAGAGATGGAGGCACCGCAGTTGTCAGACGATTTGCGCATGCGTCAGCCATCGACTGACAGCCGGAGCGTTATCGGTCGTGACTGCCCTCTCGCCTTCGGTGGACTGGTAGGTGCGACTTCATGAGCTGGTCGCACACAAACACACCGCACTCGAAGACCGTCGCGACTTGCAGCTGTTGCTTGCCTGGCTGGTCGCGTGTAGGGCTATTCGCAGTCGTCACCGTATGGAATGCAAGCCAAACGAAAAGACGTCGCCGCCCTTACTGCAGCTGTCAGCGGCGCACTGTTGCAGCGCAAGTGAGTTCGCACGTCCGCGCGGTGTGCGCCTAACCCCTCGCTCAAGCGGAGCGCCAACAGCCGGCCGCGCTACAGGGCCTTGTTATTCTCCCTTCCGCGCGGCCGGCTGTCGGTCGCCCGCTTAGCTCGAACGTTAGGCCTCGCAACCAACCACATGCGCACGAACTACGTCCTCATCGACTACGAGAACGTTCAGCCCAGTTCTCTTGCGGGGCTCGATGCCGACCACCTTCGTGTGCTGGTCTTCGTTGGAGCCAGTCAGAACAAGCTCACATTCGACACGGCAGCCGCGATGCAGAAGCTCGGCGCTCGCGCAGAGTACGTCAAGATTGCCGGGAATGGCTCGAACGCCTTGGACTTCCATATCGCGTTCCACATCGGCCACTTGGCGGCGCAAGACCCAACGGCGTTTTTCCACATCATCTCCAAGGATACCGGCTTCGATCCGCTCATTCAGCACCTGAAGGAACGGAAGGTCTTTGCCTCGCGCTCGAAGGACGTCTCAGACATCCCATTGCTGAAGGCAGCAAACTCCAAGACGACCCCTGAGAAGATCGATGTTGTCCTCGCCAACCTCCAGCAGCGAGGCGCATCGAAACCGCGAACACTGAAGACACTGACAAGCACCATCAACTCTCTGTTCCAGAAGCAACTGTCCGAGGAAGAACTCGTTGCGCTGTTGAACGGACTCCAAGCCAAGGGCTTCATCACGGTCAACGAAACCAAGGTCACGTATGCCCTGCCCAGCGAGGCCTAACCCCTCGCTCAAGCGGAGCGCCAACGGCAGGCCACCAGGCCCGGTCTGGTGGTACGCGGTACATTTTCACCAGCCCGGGCCTGGCGTCCTGCCGTCGTCGCCCGCTTAGCTCGAACGTTAGGCCCCGACACACCTTTCGGCAACGCCGACGCCTTGATGAACTGCATGTCCGATTCCGGCGAGACCCGATCGTCACGAAGCTGGAACATGACGAACCCATCAGGAGTTCGCATGAACCATACGTTTCAGTTGATCGGCATCGACCATGAGCAGTTCGAGCCCTTGTTCAATCTCACAGACGCGCAGTTGAAGGAGCACTGTGCCGAGCGCCGCATCGCGACCGAGAGCTCTGGGTACCCCTGTCGCATCAGCCTGGAGGATGCACGCGAAGGCGAGGAACTCTTGCTCTTGCCTTATCTGCATCAGCCGGCGACCTCACCGTATCGCGCGTCGGGGCCCATCTTCGTACGCCGAGGCGTCAAACAGCGCAAGGTAGCGCCTGGCGAGATGCCCGCCTATGTCACCAGCCGCCTGATGTCAGTCCGGGCCTATGACGCAGCGCACATGATCGTGGCCGCCAGTGTCTGTGAAGGCTTTCAGGCGGCGGATGAGATCACTGCCCAGTTCCGCAACGGCGAAGTGACGTACATCCATCTTCACAATGCCAAGCGCGGCTGCTTCTCCTGCCTGGTCATTCGCGCATGAGCGGCCTGGGGCCTAACCCCTCGGTCGAGGCGAGGCCCAACAGCATTGCGCCGCGAGGCTCCGTGGTTTATCTTCCGCCTCGCGGCGCAATGCCGTCGGTCCCGCCTCACCTCGAACGTTAGGGCGCATATCACCAACTTCTCAGGCCCACCGTCAAGTCGCCCCACAGACCGTGCGTCGAAGGCAATCCGTGCCGTTGCCTTCTTCGAAGCCTTCAAGGGCGTCCTGGTGCTTGCTGGCGCTACAGGCTTGCTTTCGCTCGTACATCGCGATGTCTATGCCATTGCAGCGGCCCTCATCGAGCACACCCACTTGAATCCGGCTGCAAAGTATCCGCAGATTTTCCTTGATGCAGCGGCGAATCTCCAAGATTCAAGACTGCTCTTGCTTGCCCTCGGTGCCGCGATTTACTCAGCAGTTCGTTTCGCCGAAGCCTATGGCTTGTTCTTTGGCCGCGCCTGGGCCCAGATCTTGGCCGCCGTGAGTGGCGCCATATATGTACCGTTCGAGGTCTTGAGCCTCATCAAGAAGGCAACCTGGCACGGCGGCCTTCTACTGGCACTGAACTTGTTCGTTGTCGCCGTCATGGTCCAAGCGCTGCAGAACCGTCGCGCCCGTGCCGCGCGCGATGCGCCCTAACCCTTCGCTCAAGCGGAGCGCCAACGGTGGGCCAGCAGGCCCGCGAAGCGGGCTTTGCTATCTTCCGCCTCGCGGGCCTGCCGTCCCACCGTCGGCTCCCGCTTAGCTCAAACGTTAGGCCTCCGAGATGCATCCCAGCTGGCACTCCCCCGGAAGGACTGCCGCGCACCGGATCGCCGAGCCGCAGACCTTCGAGGCCCAGACCCTTGAAGTTGGGCTATCACTCGATGATGGAATAACATCCGTCCCAGTGTCGCTCGTCGGAAGGAGTGGCCCTTTCGCATTGCTCATAATCTGCGAGGCGAGCCCTAGCGTCATGACCTAGGGAAGCTCTGAAGAATTCACATCCAGTACGCGCTGTGGCGCCGGCCGGCGGAATCGACTGACTTCGAAGGCAATGAACCTGACTTCTGCCCAATTCGCCGTCTTCAGGGCCCGCATTGGTGCTCTTTCAGACCACATCCGCCGTTTGCGGGCGGACTTGTCCATCCAGTACCCCGAGCGCTCGACGCGTCATCCACAGGTTCGACAGCGCGAACAGCGTCATGAGCTGCGCCGTGTTCTTCTTCAGGCCCCGGTAGCGGACCTTGACGTGTCCGAACTGGCGCTTGATGACGCGGAACGGGTGCTCGACCTTGGCGCGCACGCTGGCCTTGATGCGCTCGATCTGATCGATGAGGCTGTCGATGGTCTTGGTCTTGTCCAGCGCCTTGCGCTTGCCCGGGCGCATGGCGACGTGCCAGGTCACACCGGCCCGGGCGTCGGGCCGCTTGTGCGCACCCTGGTAGCCGGCATCGGCGAACACGTCGGTCTCCTCGCCGTGCAGCAAGCTGTTGCCCTCGACCACGTCGTTGACGTTGGCTGCCGTGCCGCGCACCGTGTGCACCAGTCCCGAGTCGGCATCGACGCCGATGTGGGCCTTCATGCCGAAGTGCCACTGGTGGCCCTTCTTGGTCTGGTGCATCTCCGGGTCGCGCTCGCCGGCTTGGTTCTTGGTCGAGCTCGGCGCCGCGATCAGCGTGGCATCGACCACCGTGCCGGCCTTCAGCAGCAGCCCCTTGCCCTGCAACAAGTCGTTGACTACCGCCAGGATCTGTTCGGCGAGCTTGTGCTTCTCCAGCAGGTGTCGGAACCGCAGGATCGTGCTCTCGTCAGGCAGCCGTGTGTCCCAGCCCAGGCCGGCGAACTCGCGGAACAGCGGTGTGTCGTGCAACGCCTCTTCCATCGCCGGGTCGCTGAGCGTGAACCACTGCTGCATGAAGTGGATGCGCAGCATGGTCTCCACCGCGAACGGCGGTCGGCCCTTCTTGCCTTCGGGCGCGTGCGGCGCCACCAACTCCACCAGTGCCGGCCACGGCACCACGCGCTCCATCTGCGCCAGGAACTCACGCTTGCGCGTGCGCTTGGTCGTCAGGTTCAGGCCCAGATCGGCTTGCTTCATGGCTCGAATCGTCGCCGCTCAATCACGCCTCGGCAAGCAGACTTGCCCGGGGGTTTTGCAGACCTAACCCCTCGTTCAAGCCGAGCACCAACAGCCGGCCGCGCTACAGCGCGTGTCTATTGTCGGTTCCGCGCGGCCGGCTGTTGGTGCCGGCTTAACTCGAACGTTAGGCGTCACAATCGCACTCCGCTCGTACACTTCGCCCATTCAATTCACGGGGTGTCCAGATGTCTAGCTATGTTGAGGGTGCCCTGGTCAAAGACGAGCGAATTATTCACACCGGCCACATCAGCCTTTGGTCGTTGTGGCACCTCATTGCCATAGGCGTAGTTCTACTACCGGCGTTTGGTCTCGGTTTGATCTTCTTGGCCATCACCTACGTTCGCTACAAAGCTACCGAGGTGGCTGTCACGACGAAGCGAGTAATCGTCAAGCACGGTTTCATTCGACGTCGAACAGTCGAAATCAACTTGAGCAAGGTTGAAAGCATTCAAGTCGATCAGGGCGTTATGGGTCGCATATTCAACTTCGGCACGCTGGTCGTTGCTGGCACTGGCACCTCCCACGCCCCAATCACAGGTATCACGGAACCGATGACCTTCCGAAAAGCGTTCATCGAGGCGCAAGACGGTGGCAAAAGCGACGCCTAACCCCTCGCTCAAGCGGAGAGCCAACGCCGGCCACGCCCGTCCGTGGACGCAGTCATTTTCCCAGTCCGCGCGGCCCGGCTGTTGTCGCCCGCTTAGCTCGAACGTTAGGCGTCGAAAGGCCCCACCTGTGCAACTCGTCCGTCCGGAAGCCCAATACCTCCCCAGCTACATTGCTGCTCTGGAGCGTGGTTGGTCTGCGGACAACGTGCGCGGGCTTGTCGCCGCGCAGGAAGAGCTTGCGTCTATCGCCAAGGATCCCGCAGCATTCTTAGCCGCAATGGAAGACCGCGAGGCCAAGGGTGCACCGGTGAAGTTGCCTGATGGATCAACCGTTGCCAGAATCCCCGGATTTCGTCGCTGGTTGTGGGACGGTGAGTTCTGTGGCTCCATCGGCATGCGGTGGCGAAACGGGACCACTGAGCTACCACCACACTGCCTCGGCCACATCGGCTATGCCGTGGTTCCATGGAAGCAACGCAATGGTTACGCAACTGCGGCTCTCCGCGCTCTTCTTCCTGAGGCCAAAACCGTCGGTCTGCGCTACGTGGAAATCACCACCGACCCAGAGAACGTCGCCTCTCAGCGTGTCATCGAAGCCAATGGTGGCCAACTCGTCGAGCGGTTCATCAAACCGCCTCAGTTTGGCAGCAAGCCAGGCCTTCGCTACCGTATCGCGATCGACGCCTAACCCCTCGCTCAAGCGGAGCGCCAACGGCAGGCCACCAGGCCCGGTCTGGCGGTACGCGGTACATTTTCGCCAGCCCGGGCCTGGTGTCCTGCCGTCGTCGCCCGCTTAGCTCGAACGTTAGGCGTCGCAAGCGGCCCACTCCGGTATCCTGACGCGCTCTACGAACGGCAGCCGAAGAAGCAAATGGCCTTCACACAGTTGGAGCGGATGCGATGCGAGCGAGACATCGCCAAGTTCATGGACCGCCGCCGCCCGCCTCCCGAGATTCGGTCGAAACTTGATCTCGCGTACAAGATCGAGGGTCAGAGCGTAGAGATCTTCGAGGTTCGTCCGGACTGGCAGGACGCCACAAAGACGATGCAGTCGCCGGTAGCAAAGACGACGTTCGTACGGTCGAAGAACCGTTGGCGCGTGTTCTGGATGCGCCGTGACCTGAAGTGGCACGGATACGAACCCAACGATGAGGTGCACTCGCTGGAAGCGTTCCTCAATGTCGTAGATCGAGATGAATACTGTTGCTTCTTCGGCTGAAGCGACGCCTAACCCCTCGGTCGAGGCGAGGCCCAACGGCGGGCCACCAGGCCCGCCGCAGCGGTGTTGTCTATCATCCGCCCGTCGGGCCTGGCGTCCCGCCGTCGGCCCCGCCTCACCTCGAACGTTAGGCTGCGCAAGAAGCCACCCATGCACGCGTAATCCACAAGGCTCAACTACCGGTGATCTCATTCATGTCTGCAATGCGATTCATGGCCGTGGTACTCGTGACCCTGATGACTCCCCTCATAGTGCAAGCGGGGCCACCTGTCTACAAATGCGCCATAAACGGGTCCGTAACGTATCAAAGCAGCCCCTGTCCATCCACTCAGCGGAGAGTTCAGCCGACGCCGGAGCAACTCAACAGCGAGCGACAGAAGAGGCAACAGCAGACCGTCGAATCCACAGTCCCGCGGAGTTCGCAGAGTCCGGAAGCTCCTGCCACGATCCGCAGTCCCGCGGGCGCTGCGCCGGAGCCCCGCTTCACATGCGACGGCCGCACACACTGCAGTCATATGACTTCCTGCGCCGAAGCCAAGTACTTCCTGGCAAACTGCCCCAACGTCAAGATGGACGGCAACCACGACGGCATTCCTTGCGAGCGGCAGTGGTGCAAGTGAGTCGTGACATATCAACACTGTCGCCAGCGCAGCCTAACCCCTCGCTCAAGCGGAGCGCCAACGGCATGCCACCAGGCCCGGTCTGGCGGTACACGATACATTTTCGCCAGCCCGGGCCTGGCGTCCTGCCATCGTCGCCCGCTTAGCTCGAACGTTAGGCCGCACCGGATGCCTACGCGATCCTGCCGCGCGTGACGCACGCACACAATTGGGCTCTGCTATGCCACAGCCGCGAGGTCAAGATGCTGCTTACCGTGTTCCGATCCCGCCTCAGGGAAGAAGCCCGCTCCGAGTACTACGAGCTCGCGTCCGAGATTGCCAAGCTTGCGCAGGCGATGCCGGGCTTCAGGTCACGCAAGACCTTCGTCGCGGAGGACGGAGAACGCGTCATTGTTGTGGAGTTCGACGACGAACAGTCTCAGCGCGCGTGGTCACTCCACCCACAACACTTGGCCGCGAAGAAGAAAGGTCGCGAATCCTTCTACTCCGAATACAGTGTGCAGGTCTGTCACGTCGTTCGCGAGACTCGGTATCCGGCCGGCTGAGCGAAGCGACCAACGCCTCTTGATGCCAGCCGCCTCATCTTCTCCCGGTGAAAGTTCTGGCCACGTTCAGTGCCGTTGCCAGCTACGACGTGCGGCCTAACCCCTCGGTCGACGCGAGGCCCAGCGGCGGGCCACTTGGCCCGCGAGGCGCTGTTGGCTATCCTGCGCCTCGCGGGCCAAGCGTCCCCCGCTGGCCCCGCGTTACCTCGAACGTTAGGCGCCATGAACACACACGCCTCAGCGCTGCCCACCCTCTCCGACCAAGAGCGCGCCGAGCTTCGGCGGCTCGAGGAGGACATGTGGCGCGAGGGCGCGCGATTCGACCCAGAGTTCCAGGAAGCTCGCTTTGCCCACGACTTCTTCGAGTTCGGCAGGTCTGGGAGGGTGTACACACGCGCCCAGTCCATGCACCACGACGCCGCGCCGATCCAGGCCAAGCTTCCGCTGCCAAGCCTTGCGTTCCGCATGCTGGACACGAACACGGTGCAGCTCACGTACGACTCGGAGGTCGTCTACAACGGAGTGCCCGAGTACGCCCGTCGCAGCTCAATCTGGAGCCGCACGTCCGGGGGCTGGGTCATGCGGTTCCACCAAGGCACACCCTTCACCCCGTAACCGTCGGCATGGCCACGCTCAAAAATGCCGCCTAACCCCTCGGTCGAGGCGACCCGCAACGGCATGGGCCGCTCCAGCGCCAGTGGTCTATCGTCGCTTCCGCGGCCCATGCCGCTGCGGGCGCCTCACCTCGAACGTTAGGCGTCACGAACGACCTCTGTGGCACAGTCTGCGCGTCAATCCACTGAGATCACGCCATGCTTGTAGGAACCTGCCACTGCGGCGCCATCACGATCGAACTACCATCCGCCCCAGAGACGGCCACGAATTGCAACTGTTCCATCTGCCGGCGGCTGGGCGCCCTCTGGGCATACTACGAGTTCGGGACCGTACGCGTATCCGGACATCCGGAGAATACCCAGGACTACATCCAAGGAGACAGGACTCTAAGGACGGTCCGGTGTGCAACCTGTGGTTGCACCACGCACTGGGAGCCACTGGAGGCCAAACCCGGTGCCCACCACGGCGTGAACTTGAGGAACTTTGATCCGCGGATCCTGGAGTCTGTCCAAATTCGGCGTCTCGACGGAGCAGACACGTGGAAGTTCTTGGACTGAGAGCACTGGCTAAGGCCGAAACTCCTGTCGTTCAGTGCGCCGCAGTGACGCCTAACCCCTCGTTCGAGGCGAGGCCCAACGGCAAGCCACCAGGCCCGGCTCCAGGAGTGGCACATCATCCTTGCGCCGGGCCTGGCGTCTCGCCGTTGATCCCGCCTCAACTCGAACGTTAGGCCGCATCGTCGGAGGTCACTGGATGCATCAAGTCCCAGCCCCTGTCGCGGACTTCCTTGCCTGCAAGCGGGTCGCTGTTGCCGGCGTCTCCCGGTCCGGAAGCGCGCCCGCAAACGCCATCTACCGTCGGCTTGCGGATACCGGGCACGAAGTCTTCGCGGTGAACCCCAACGCATCAGAGATTGAGGGCAAACCCTGCTACCCCACCCTGGCGGCCATCCCCGAGCAGATTGAAGCAGTCATGGTCGTCACACACCCCTCGGAAGCTCCCAAGGTTGCGCAGCAGGCCCTCGACCGAAACATCCGCCACATCTGGTTCCACAGGTCGTTCGGAGACGGCAGCGTCTCGGCCGAGGCGCTTCAACTTTGTCGCTCCCGGGGAGTGGAGCCCATCGAGGGCGGCTGTCCCCTGATGTACTGCCAGCCGGTGGACCCAGCTCACCGCGCCTTTCGGTGGTGGTTACGCCTCATGCATCGGGTCCCCGGCTGAGCGGGCCAGGGCCCAAAATGCGGCCTAACCCTTCGCTCAAGCGGAGCCCCAACGGCAGGCCCCGCTACGTGCAGTGGTCATCATGCACTTCGCGGGGCCTGCCGTTGGGGCCCGCTTGGCTCAAACGTTAGGCGTCGCAAGCCATCCGCCTCTTGCTACGCCGGTGTCGCTCCGGGCTCACGCACCGCTCACCGCTGAATGAATCAACCCGAACATTTCTCACGTCGTCATGAAACTCATCGCCGTCCACACAACCCTGCCGACGAAGGAAGATGCCCAACGAATGGCCAAAGCTCTTGTCCAGCGAAAACTAGCTGCCTGCGCGCAAATTTCCGAGATCGAGAGCTTTTACATTTGGGAGGGCGCCGTGAAGCACGAGCCGGAGTGGCGCATCCTGTTCAAGACAACAGACGAGCGTTACGCCGCCGTCGAGGCTGCAATTCGCGAACTGCACACGTATGAATTGCCAGCCATTCATGCTGTTGCAATCGGACGCGTCTACACGCCCTACTCCGCTTGGGTCGAGAAGGGTTCATCCGGTGAATAGTACGTTGGCAGCAGCGACGCCTAACCCCTCGGTCGAGGCGAGGCCCAACAGCAAGGGCCCGCGAAGCGCCGTGGCTTATCCTGCACTTCGCGGGCCCTTGCCGTCGGTCCCGCCTCACCTCGAACGTTAGCTGTCAGGAGCCACCATGCAACTGCCCTTCACCATTGAGCAGTTCTTTGGCGTCTTCAGGCTCTACAACATCACTGTCTGGCCCGCGCAAGTCTTCCTTGTTCTGCTCGCGGTGCTGGCGGTAATCTTCATCGCACTTCGGCACCCCTGGCCAGGGGTGGCAGTGTCAGCCATCTTGGCCTTGCTCTGGATTTGGCTCGGTGCTGCGTACCACCTGGCGTTCTTCGCACGCATCAATCCTGTGGCATACGCGTTCGGCACACTATCTATCGTCGGAGGTCTTCTGTTCGCGTGGCACGGCGTGATTCTCCGTCGAATCGAGTTTGCTTTTGCCAGGAGCACTCGTACAGGTGTCGGGATCGCCTTAGTCGCTTTCGCACTCGTCGCGTATCCCGTCTGGTCCACGCTTGCGGGGCACAGGTATCCTGACCTTCCCACATTCGGTCTGCCGTGCCCAACCACCATTTTTACGATCGGCGTGCTCGCGCTCGCGTCGGGAAGGAGCGTGCGCGCAGTCCTCGTAGTGCCCATCCTGTGGTCGTTGGTGGGTAGCCAGGCCGCCCTTCTCCTGGATGTCAAACCCGACTTCGGTCTGCTGCTGGCCGGTGCAGCAGCGGTGGCGCTATTCATCTGGCCTGCGCGCGTCCAGGAGACCTCATTCATCAGCTTGTGAGACTGACGGCTAACCCCTCGGTCAAGCGGAGCGCCAACGGCAGGGCGCCAGGCCCGGTCTGGCGGTACGCGGTACATTTTCGCCAGCCCGGGCCTGCCGCCCCGCCGTCGTCGCCCGCTTACCTCGAACGTTAGAGCGCGTGGCGCCGCCTTCGCCTGTTGCGGCCGTCGCCTGAGTCAAAATACACCGATGCCTAGCATCGCCATCGAAGTTCGAAGGAAGTACGCGGCCGCGGACGAGGTCGCGTTGATGGAAGCGGTCCATGCCGCCTTGGTGGACGCCTTCCGCGTCTCTCCCCTGCACCGAAACGTCACGCTCACGGTTCATGAGGCTTCGAGGTTCCTGGGTCGGCTCGATTGCCCTGATCCAGATCGCCTTACGAACATCAGCATCTTCGTACTGCCCGGCCGCTCTGTCGAAGCGAAGCGTCGTCTGTATCAAGGCATCGTGAGAGGGCTTCAACCCCTCGGCATTCCACCACAGTGCGTCCTCGTTCGCCTTCATGAGCTTCCCCCGGAGAACATTGGCGTTCGCGGAGGCCAGGCGGTCTGCGATGTTGATCTTGGCTATCCCGTGGATGTATAGAGTGCGCTCTAACCCCTCGGTCGAGGCGAGGCCCAACAGCGGGCGGCGCCTTCGGGTGTGCTTATCGCTCCTTCGGCGCCGCCCGCTGTCGGTCCCGCCTCACCTCGAACGTTAGGCGTCGCGGGGAGCCATACTCGCCCGTCCGCACCTGAAACTTCATCGCGATGCCCACTTCTGTTCTCGTGCGCCCGATCCAGCAGGATGACTTCACAGCATGGCAACCGCTCTGGGACGGCTACAACGCCTTCTATGGTCGCGAGGGCAACACCGCTCTGGCGCCTGACATCACGAGAGCTACGTGGAAACGCTTCTTTGATCCGAACGAGCCAGTCTTCGCGCTCGTCGCAGAGTCGGAAGGGAAGTTGCTGGGCCTTACGCACTACCTCTTTCATCGCAGCACGACGCGGCTCGAACTGACTTGCTACCTTCAAGACCTGTTCACCGCTCAAGGTGCGCGCGGTCGCGGCATCGGGAGATCGCTGATTCAAGGCGTGTACCAGGCGTCGAAGGCGGCAGGCATCAAGCGGGTCTACTGGCAAACCCATGAGACAAACGCTGCCGGTCGTCTGCTCTACGACAAAGTGGCCAAGCATGCTGGGTTCATCGTCTACGCGCACGACGTATGAAGAATCCGCGCGGCCGGCGAACAGCGACGCCTAACCCCTCGGTCGAGGCGAGGCCCAACGGCATTGCCTCACCTCGAACGTTAGGCCTCGAAGATGTCTTCACCGCCAGACTCTGAGCGTCGCAAGCAACGCGATGCGGCCCTGCGGACGCAGGATCAGGTGATCGCCGACCACCTTGCCCAAGCGTACAAGTCTGGCGAACTGCAAAGTGCCGAAAGCTTCGGCAAGCCACTGCAAGAGCCTACCGGGTGGTCGCAAACTCCCGAGGCGTTCCGCCTTCCGTTCAAGATCCTCAAGAACGCCGGGATCACTCCGCCGGAGGTCGATCTCTTTCGTCGGCGAGCAGAGCTGCGCAGACAGATCGACGAGTGCACATCCGATGTTGAGCGGACGATTCTTCTCCAGAAGCTCAGCGAATTGGAGCAACTGCTCGCCTTGAGGCTGGAAGGCATGCGGTCGAGCGGTAGCCTCTAGCCATGCGATTCTCTGCCAAAGCGCCTGCACACGACGCAGCGAGGCCTAACCCCTCGGTCGAGGCGAGGCCCAACGGCATTGCGCCGCGAGGCTCCTTGGCTTATCTTCCGCCTCGCGGCGCAACGCCGTCGGTCCCGCCTCACCTCGAACGTTCGGCGTCTTACTCCTGAACCATGCTGCCCGATACCATCGACTTCGATTCCCTCCAATGGCAAAGCCCCCTGCCGGGCGTGCGTTTTAAGGCCTATCGAGAGGGCACAAAGCAAATTCGTCTCGTTGAGTTTTCGTCAGAGTTCGTTGAGCCAGAGTGGTGCGAAAAGGGCCATGTCGGCTACGTGCTGGAAGGAACGCTTGAGGTCGATTTCAAAGGTCGGGTCGTTGTCTATCCGCAGGGCTCCGGCATCTTCATTCCCGCCGGCATTGCCACCGCGCATAAAGGAAGATCAATCACTCCCCTGGTACGTTTGATCCTTGTTGAAGATGTCTGAGCCCCTCCATTCATTCGCTTGCGGCATCGGCGTTCTCAACCAGAACAATCTCGCGAGACCCGTCCGCAAAACGCCGAACCCGGCAGTCAACCGGACCTGCGCGAAAAGCCGCGCAGGCCGGTTACTTCTACGTTAGATTCCCAGACCTCAAAGCATGCAGGTGCGCCGCTTCTTGATCGCGATCGCGGGAACGCTTGCCGCAGCGGCGCTGACCCCTTCGTGTCTTGCCCAGGCACCCGGGCCAGACACCCCGGCATCGGCGCCCGAGTCTCCACAAGAGGTTGAAACGGGATTGCTCTATGTCTTCAACGACAGCGGTCCTACATTGATTCCGAGCAACCAAGTTGTCACTGACAACGGCGCCAAGTTGGTCAGCTTGCCACGGCGGACCTATGCCAAGGTTCGGCTCGCTCCGGGTCCCCACCTGTTGAGGCCCGATCCTCCCCTTTGGAAGCAACAGGTCCTCCTAAGTGTCGTGGCCGGCAGTCGCTACTTCGTAGTCGTTGCCTACAAGCCAGAACGCTCATGGGGCGCGCCACTGGCTGGGGCTCCGCTCGTCCTGCACGAGATCACAGAGGAGCAGGCTGCACCTCTGCTGGCCGAGATGAAGCTTCAATGAACGAGCGGGAATCTAACCCCTCGGTCGAGGCGACCCGCAACGGCATGGGCCGCTCCGAGGCCAGGTGGTCATCGTCCCCTCCGCGGCCCATGCCGCTGCGGGCGCCTCACCTCGAACGTTAGGCCGCATAACCAGCAGCGAAGCCCACCAAGTGCTCGACCCCATCCTCGTTGACCTGCCGTCGTCCATCGAGACGTCGCGGCTGACCTTGCGCCCCCCACGCACAGGAGACGGACCCGCGCTCCATGAAGCCCTTACTGAGTCATTGGTAGAGCTCCGTCGCTTCTTGGCATCACTTCCTTGGGTAGCCGCAGAGCAAACGCTGGAATCTGCAGAGACGTTCTGCCGGAACGGCGAGGCCAACTTCATCGCTCGTAGAGACCTGCCGTTCTTTGTGTTCGAGAAGCGAACTGGGAACTTCGTTGCGTCAGCGGGGCTGCATCGGACAGTGTGGCAAACGCCCAAGACAGAGGTAGGCTACTGGTGCCGAACGAAGTCCTCGGGCCATGGCTTCGTAACAGAGGCCGTTAGCGCACTGACCGAGTACGCCTTTCAGCACATCAAGGCGGTACGTGTGGAACTGATCACTGACGAAGAGAACGCCGCGTCGCGGCGAGTCGCAGAGCGCTCTGGTTTTGTGCTCGAAGGTATCTTGCGCAATGAGCGGCGAGCACCCGATGCGTCGCTACGGAACACATGCGTCTACGCTCGCACCCCGAATGCGGCCTAGCCCCTCGCTCAAGCGGAGCGCCAACGGCAGGCCACCAGGCCCGGGCCGGTGGTACTCCGTACATTCTCACCGGCCCGGGCCTGGCGTCCTGCCGTCGTCGCCCGCTTAGCTCGAACGTTAGGCAGCACGAAATCAACGTATCAACCCTCGCCCCGCTGGACGGCGAGAGCGCGCATGGCTACTGCTGTTTGGGTATGCCCCTAGCTGGGATCCTTGACCGGGCCTGGACCCGTGGTTACCGTCGATTGCACCATCGGCAACCCGCTGACTGGGCAACAAGGAGTCCCCCCATGGCCAAGCTCTTCGCAATCTACCAGCAACCCAAAGACCCTGCCGCCTTTGACAGCTACTACTTCGGGAAGCACGTACCTCTCGCAAAAACGATCCCGGGCTTGAAGAGCTATGAAGTAACTCGTGGCGATGTGATGGGAATGGCGGGCAAGCACGGCGTCTACCTCGTGGCAATCCTTGAGTTTGATTCGATGGAGGCTATTGGTGCAGCCATGGCGTCCCCGCAGGGTCAAGCAACGGCCGCTGATCTGGCCAACTTCGCAAGCGCAGGAGTGGACGTAATGATGGGCGAGACCCAAATTGTCTAAGCCGGGGCCGATCGGGCTCGGAATGGCATTCCCGACGCTGCCGAAACGTGCTGCCTAACCCCTCGCTCAAGCGGAGCGCCAACGGCAGGCCACCAGGCCCGGTCTGGCGGTACGCGGTACATTTTCGCCAGCCCGGGCCTGGCGTCCTGCCGTCGTCGCCCGCTTAGCTCGAACGTTAGGCGGCACAACGCACCATCATTCGCGCTGCACCTCAGTATCGGAGTGTCCATGGGTCAAACTGTTCTACCTGTCCGGCCCGACCGCGAGGTGATGACCAAGCAACGGTTGCCATACTTCATCGGGATCAGCGGCAACACAGTTGGCTCAACAGGTCTTTCCATGCATTTGGTCGTCATTCCTCCTGGCGCAAGTGCCGAGCCGCATATTCATCTTGGCTACGAGACTGGCATCTACGTCCTTGAAGGCGAGGTCAAGACTCGCTGGGGCTACGAACTCGAGAACGAGGTTATCAGCACAGCGGGCGAGTTCCTCTTCATCCCGCCAGGCGTACCGCACGAGGCCATCAACCTCAGCCACAGCAACGTCGCCCGCGCCGTGGTCGCTCGCAACGATCCAGCCGAGCAAGACCAGGTGGTTCCATATACGCCAAAGCCTACCGCCGCAAGTGCCGCCTAACCACTCGTTCGAGGCGGGGCCCAACGGCAAGCCACCAGGCCCGGCTCCAGGTGAGGCCTGTCATCATTCCGCCGGGCCTGGCGTCTCACCGTCGGTCCCGCCTCACCTCGCACGTTAGGCGTCGTAATCCACCGATTCGCCATGCGAAGCGTCATACACGAATCGCCGCCACTGCGCCAGTTCCTTCTGCTGGAGGCTAGTCGCTTCATACGAACAGCACGTCGAATTTCTGGGGTGTTTCGGATCGCCCTTATCGGCTCCCTGACGACCGACAAGGTTGATCCGAAGGACATAGATCTGCTCATCACCGTTGCCGATGACACGGACCTTGAGCCACTTGCCGCTGCGGGGCGAAGGCTCAAGGGGCGAGCCCAGGGCCGAAGCAGTGGCGCCGACATCTTCCTGAACGATCCTCGGAGCCAGTACATTGGCCGAACCTGCCAGTGGCGCGAGTGCGCTCCTGGCATACGCCTTGCCTGCCGCGCTGATCATTGTGGCCGACGCCCGTACCTGTACGATGATCTTCGCCTAATCAAACTGCCTCAAGAACTCGTCTCCAGGCCGCCCATTGAGCTTTGGCCCGCTGTCACAATTCGGTGCAAGCTTCCCAGCGACGTTCAGTCCTGGCTTGAAAGGCAGCCGGAAATGCATCAGGCGGCCACACGCGACGACGCCTAACCCTTCGCTCAACCGGACGCCTTGCGGCACGCCACGCATGGCCCTCATTTCATTCTGGGATATGCGCGTCCTGCCGCAAGACGCCGGTTAGCTCAAACGTTAGGCGCCTCAAATAGACACATGGCGCAGTCTCGCTCGTCTCGCCATCCCTCCAAACAACAGGCGCGCTGGTCCCAGCGCGTAACCGAGCGCAGCGACGCGCTCGATCTCGCACCTGGAGTGTTCACTTGGGAGGATCCGCAGGCAATCGCTTTGTCGCTGAAGGCTTCCGCCGAAATCAGTGAGCGCCGAAGGACAACTCCATTCCGTTCTGCCATGTCGATGCTCACCTTCTATATCAATCGTGCGGGAACACAACTCCCGGAGGATCAACTGGGGCGGCTTGAACAGGCGAAGGACGAGCTTCGAGCTCTCTTCGGACGCTCTCGCAAGGGCGCGGCACCCAAAATGGAAAGACCGAAGTAGTCCTGGCACACGGTGAATTCACTGAACCTTCTAACATCCAGCGGTCGTGAACCACGCTCACCGCGAGAGGCGCCTAACCCCTCACTCAAGCGGAGCGCCAACGGCAGGCCACCAGCGCCCGGCCGGCGGTACGCGGTACATTTTCGCCAGCCCGGGCCTGGCGTCCCGCCGTCGGTCCCGCCTCACCTCGAACGTTAGGCCTCACGGCGGACTCAATCTCGAAGTGCAACACGTTATTCCTCTAACGTGCTGCCTGATGAGACCCCACTACAGCCATATCTCCGACGACGATCGCCTGGTCATCGATTCGATGCTCGCTTCTGGCGCCACTCAATCTGCCGTGGCTCTGGCCATTGGCGTTCACCGCAGTTCCATCTGTCGTGAGCGCCGGCGTGGCCTGCTGGCGGGCTCTGAGCGCTACTTCGGCCTCATCGGCCTGCGCACCCGCAAGTCCCGTCGTGATGCTGCTGCTCGGTCTCGCCGCAAGCTCGACCCTGCCGGCGTCTCGCCCTACTGGCGGCTGGTCTTGCCATACCTGCACCTGGGCTGGTCGCCTCAGCAGATCTGCGGCAGACTGCACCTGATGGTCTACTCCCCCACGATCTCGCACGTGACCATCTACTGCGCCATCTACGCCATGCCTCGCGGCTCGCTGCGCACCGAACTCGTCAAGGCCCTTCGCAAGAGCCACGCCGGCCGCCTTCCCCGCGCCCGTGGCACCTCGCGCTTCACCGGTATCCAGGGCATGACCCCCATTGCGCTACGCCCACCCGAGATCGCCGCGCGCATCGTGCCGGGTCACTGGGAAGCGGATTTGATCAAGGGCACTGCCAATGGCTCGGCCGTGGGCACCATGGTCGAGCGCACAAGCCGCTTCATCATGTTGACCAGCCTGCCCAGCGCCAACGCAGCTGCCGTCCTGGACGGCTTCGCCCGTTGCCTGCGGGCGGTCCCAGCTTGGCTGCGCAAGACGCTGACCTATGACCAAGGCACCGAGATGGCCCTGCACCAAGACCTGGCCAGGCGCCTTCGCATGGACATCTACTTCTGCGACCCCCACAGCCCTTGGCAGCGCGGCACCAATGAGAACGCCAATGGCTTGATCCGCGAGTACTTCCCCAAGGGCGCGGACCTCAAGTCCTATTCAGATACCGACTTGCGTCGCATTGAGAAACTCCTCAACAATCGGCCTCGCACCATTCTTGGATTCCGAACTCCCACCGAAGTCTTCTCCGAGCTCAAGCTCGGCGATATCGCCGGTGTTGCGCTTCAAGCTTGAAACCGCCCGACAGTCAGACAAATTGGCCCGCCGTTCTCTTGTGACCTACAATTGCTTTGCAAAGCCTCCAAGTTCCACGTACTCATGATATTGCAGTCCCAAATTTGGCGTGCAGCCCTCGCGTTCGCCACTCTTCCTGCCCTGGCTCTCGCTCAGTCAAGTTGCCCGGGAATCCATGTTCAAATTCTGAATATACGAAATAGCACTGGATCCATAGCATGCGCCCTATTCGAATCTGCAGACGGCTTTCCGACTGATTATCTACGTGTGGCAACGAACGTCATGGTGCTAAAGATCCGCAAGGACCAGGCGCGTTGCGATTTTGAAGACATCCCGCCGGGAACCTATGCGATGGCCGTCGTTCATGACGAAAACATGAACGGAAAACTGGACATGAATTGGCTTGGAATCCCATCAGAGGGCTACGGGTTTTCTAACAACGCAATTGGTTTATTGGGCGCACCATCATTTTCCGCCGCCAGTTTCCGATATGACGGCAAGAATCTTGAACTGACCATGACTTTGCGCTACTAGAGTGTCTGCGCTCATCGTGGCGGCGCCTAACCATTCGCTCAACCGGACCCATTGCGGTATGCGGCTAAAGGCCCGCCATTTCATTCTGGGCCTTTAGCCACATACCGCAACGCTCCAGTTAGCTCAAACGTTACGCCCCAGAAGGCTCTATCGCCCGCCACGCCCGGAGTCGCGTTGATAGTCTCCACCCGAACCCCGCTCACGACCAGATCCGCCATGCCCTTCGTGACGATCACCGCCGCCATATCCGCCCCGGCCCCGTCCAAAGGGCAGCACGCAGCAGCCGGCGGCAGCCGAGATGAACAAGCCAGCAACAACAATCCGAACGATTCTTTGAACAGTACTCACCGTTACCTCCAGAGGGAAAACACTCCCACGAGAGCTTCAAACGGGCGCGGCCCTCTGTGGTTGACCACTTCAGCGGCAAGAACGGTAAACCTCGGGTAAAGCCGCCTGCGTTAGAGCGGTTCAATGCTCGCGCGAACGAGATACATGAGCGCTGTCAACATTGCGAACGATTGCTTCTAGTCAATCACTCGTATGCACAACGATGCGGCGACGAATCCTGGGGCCTAACCCCTCAGTCGAGGCGAGGCCCAACCCCCCGCGTCAGAATAGTTGTCTCCTCCATAGAACAACCCCAGGGGGCGGCGATGAAGGACGGATTTGGCTCGATACGGACAGGCATTCAAGGACAGAGCGGTAGCGAGGTTGCTGCCGCCCGGGGCCGAACAGACGAAGCCCGACGGCCAGCGCGCCGCGACAAGCGCCTGCTCGCATCGCTCTTCGGTGCCGTAGCGGTCCAGGAACTCCGGCATCGACAGACCCTTCTGGAACTGAACTCGGTTCATCGGCATGGCGCACCTCCTGTTCGGATGCGTCCATCTTCCGCAGTCAGTGGCTCACAGCGTGAGCTTGCTGAACAACGTCGCTAATCAAGTCCGTTCAAGATCCTCAAGAACGCCGGGATCACTCCGCCGGAGGTCGATCTCTTTCGTCGGCGAGCAGAGCTGCGCAGGCAGGTCGACGAGTGCACATCCGATGTTGAGCGGACGATTCTTCTCCAGAAGCTCAGCGAATTGGAGCAACTGCTCGCCTTGAGGCTGGAAGGCATGCAGTCGAGCGGTAGCCTCTAGCCATGCGATTCTCTGCCAACGCGCCTGCACACGACGCAGCGAGGCCTAACCCCTCGGTCGAGGCGAGGCCCAACGGCATTGCGCCGCGAGGTGGCGTGGCTTATCTTCCGCCTCGCGGGGCAATGCCATCGGTCCCGCCTCACCTCGAACGTTAGGCGTCATAACCTGTCCCGGAGACACATATGAGCAGAATCTTTGCCGGCCGCTTCACGGCTCAAGTGGAGGGCTCGTTCGTCGTCTTCATCATCGGTATG
Source organism: uncultured beta proteobacterium (assembly GCA_963725755.1). GTDB lineage: Bacteria > Pseudomonadota > Gammaproteobacteria > Burkholderiales > Burkholderiaceae_C > Rubrivivax. The sequence continues at coordinate 640,011 of CAVRZW010000017.1, read as the reverse complement.
CGTGTCAATCGCCTTCTTGCGGTCCACAAGTGGCTTCCTGTCGCTCGGGCCATGGGGCCGATGATTGAGCATCTACTCGCTCATACGGAACTCGGATTGATGCACGCTCAGCCGTACGTCTACTGGCGCGGTGCTGCAATCGTTCAGTACTGGAGATCCTTTGAGCAGCTGGAGCGCTTTGCCCGCGACCCCACGCTGAATCATCTTGAGCCATGGAAGAGGTTCAACCGTGCCATTGGCGCTGACGGCAGCGTGGGAATCTGGCACGAGACCTACGTCGTCGAATCGGAGAAGTATGAGTGCGTCTATGGAAACATGCCTCAATTTGGGCTAGCGGTTGCGGGTGCCCACGTGCCTGCCATCGGTGCAAAAGAGACGGCAAAGCGGCGCCTTGGAATGAAGGGCGAACCTGCTGTTCCTTCGTATGACAATCCGCCGCAATAGTGCCGCTCCACAATGACGCCTAACCCCTCGGTCGAGGCGAGGCACAACTGCATTGCGACACGTAGCGCCGAAGGTTATCTTGCGCCTCGCGGCGCAATACCGTCGATCCCGCCTCACCTCGAACGCTAGGCCCCAAGGTCCACCAATGGCGCAATCTTCTGCAGTAAAGCAAAGCCTTGGGCTTGCCGGCTGGCTCTTGGCCAGCTTCGTCACGGGTGGCATCGGAGGCGTTGCGTCTATCAATGCTGCGGGCTTCTATGGGCAGCTTGTGCAACCGGGTTGGGCTCCGCCGGCTTGGCTGTTCGGGCCGGTCTGGTCAGCACTCTTCGTTCTCATGGGAGTTTCAGCCTGGCTCGTTTGGCGGGAGCATGGCCTTCGTGGCGCAGGTGCTGCGCTGAAGCTCTATGGGGCGCAGCTGGTTGCCAACGCACTCTGGACATGGCTTTTCTTCGCGTGGCGTCAAGGCGCTGTCGCGCTGACCGAGATTGCCGTTCTTTGGCTGCTCATAGCCGGGACGATCCTCGCCTTCTGGCGGCTCCATCGAGTCGCAGCATTCCTGCTGGTGCCGTACCTAGCCTGGGTGAGCTTCGCCGCCGCTTTGAACTTCACCTTGTGGCGGCTCAATCCAGCAGTCCTTGGCTGAGTTCGGCGGGTGGGGCCTAACCCCTCGATCGAGGCGAGGCCCAACGGCAAGCCACCAGGCCCGCCGCGCAGCGTTGTCTATCATCTACATGCCGGGCCTGGCGTCTTCCCGTCGGTCCCGCCTCACCTCGAACGTTAGGCCGCACGAGAACGCTGTTCCGCGGAGATCACCGCCATGACTTGGCCCGTCGAGTACCAGCATGCCTGCGTGGACTTCGAGCGCTTCATGGTCGCTGCTCGTGACGCCGCCGCGCTCGCGACCACCAACATGGCTTGGACCATGGTTCAGGGCGTCCTTTTTGTCTTCCGGCGCCGCCTCACCGTGAACCAGGCTATTGAGTTCGCGAACGTCCTGCCTCCTGTACTGAGGGCGTTGTTCACGGAGAACTGGCACCCGGGCGCAGCGCCCGTTGCATTCGAGTCGCGAGATGCACTCACAGCCGAGGTTCGTGCCCTGCGGCCCCAGCACAACTTCTCGCCCCCGAATGCCATTGAGGCTGTTGCGCTCGCACTGCGCGCAAGCGTCGATCAAGCTGCGCTCGATCGTGTGCTTTCCACGCTCTCGCCGGAGGCTGCGGCTTTTTGGGCAACACCGCATGTCAGCTAGCAACGCCCTCCCCGTTCCGGCGGCCTGCAGTGCGGCCTAACCCTTCGCTCAATCCGAGCCCCAACAGCCGGCCACGCATCGCAGCCTTGGTATTCTCGGCTCCGCGTGGCCGGCTGCTGGGCCGGCTTAGCTCAAGCGTTAGGCGCCCGCACAACCAGCACTTCAGTCGGCCGCGATCTCTATCACACCCGATTCGCACCAATCGCGAAGGAGCCACCCCATGTCTGACCGCACAGTTCGACTCCATCGAGTCCTCCGCACGAAGCCAGAGAAGGTCTATCGCGCCTTCATCGACGCCGGAGCCATGGCGAAATGGATTCCGCCGTACGGCTTCACCTGCACTGTGCATCACATGGACGCTCGCGTCGGAGGCACATTCAGGATGTCATTTCACAACTTCACAAGCGGAAGTGGTCACTCGTTCGGCGGCGAGTATCTCGAACTGATACCGAGCGAGCGGATTCGGTACACGGACAAGTTCGAGGACCCGAACCTGCCAGGCGTTCTTGAGGTGACCGTGTCCCTAAAGCCGGTGCAATGTGGAACCGAGTTGAGCATTTCCCAAAGTGGTATCCCCGAGGCTATCCCACTTGAAATGTGCTACCTCGGCTGGCAGGAGTCACTCGCACAGCTGGCGACACTTGTTGAGCCTGAGATTCCGGGCTAACCACAGTGCTTCGCTAACCCCTCGCTCAAGCGGAGCGCCAACGGCAGGCCACCAGGCCTCGGTCTGGCGGTACGCGGTACATTTTCGCCGGCCCGGGCCTGGCGTCCTGCCGTCGTCGCCCGCTTAGCTCGAACTACAAGGGCTTCCCCGCCTGTCAAGCAAATTCCGGCCATGATGAATTGCGGAGCAATTCATCAATGGAGTTCAGGCTTCGGATCACCAGCTCGGTTCGGACGGCGCTGAGCAGCGAACAAGGTGCGGACTGGAAGAACTACAAACGGTCATCATTACAGTGGCTTGGCTGCGGACCCTGATGCAAGACGCGCACGGGGGCCTCATTCGTTAGCCGAGGTCGACTCTCGTCGCCTCCTCGAGTTAACCAGGCACCCCCCGTACAGGTCCAACCTTGTTGCATCAATGCTGGCCGTCACGCGGCGGTGGTGTCTTCGATTTGCTGCGTCCTCCTGGCAGTCGAGCTCTGTCTTGCTTGCCGCCGCTCAGGCCGGCATCACGAAGCGATCTCCTCGGCTGAGCACAGCCCAGGCCATGCGCGCGTTCTTCGCCGCGATGGCCACGATGGCACGCCAGTAGCCTCTGCGCTCGGCCAGTTGCACCGCCCAGCGGCTGATGCTGTCACTCTTGCCCTTGGCCGCATTGAGCAGCGCTCGTGCGCCCATCACCAGCAGCGAGCGCAGGTAAGCATCTCCGGCCTTGGTGATGCGCCCCAGTCGGGTCTTGCCGCCTGAGCTGTACTGCCCCGGCACCAGGCCCAGCCAGGCGCTGAGTTGCCGGCCGCTCCTGAACTCGTGTCCGTTGCCGATCATCCCGATCAGCGCCGTGGCTGTCGTCTCGCCGCCGCGTCGGCCGCGTCGTTCTTGCCACGCTTGCCGCTGAGCCGGCACGGCGCGACGAACTTCGGCGCCATCAACCGCACGGTGTGACCGTGGCTCATGAACACCCGCGCCCAGTGGTGCGCGCCCGTGCACGCCTCCATGCCGATCGTGCACGGCGGCAGCACCGCAATCAGCTCCGCCAGCTTGGCCCGCGGCACGCTCGGGCGGACCAGTTCCGGCCGCCCGGCCTCGTTGACACCGTGCACCGCAAAAACGCTCTTGGCGAGATCGATCCCGACGTACAGAATGGCCATGACTTCCCCTTGTCGAGTGAGTTGATGAGATTTCGCACTTCCCATCGTGGCACTTCGCTGCCGTTCGCCGCAATGCGGCTAGCTCGGGACGGGGAAGTCCCTTTCATTCGTTAGGCGTCGCAAGCGATACGGCAGACCGCCGCTTACGCAGTCGCCCGCTACTCGTCTTGCCTGGAGTCCATATGCCGAAGCCCTTTGTGAATCTCGACGAAGTTGAGTTCACCGACATCGAGGAGAACGGGTACTACACCTCGAAGCGCGCTCAGTTCAGCGCCGGCATCGGTGCTCGCAAGCTGGGGTACAACCTGACCGAACTCCCCCCAGGCAAGGCCCAGTGTCCCTTCCACTCACATCGCGTAGAGGAAGAGATGTTCCTCATCCTCGAGGGTGAAGGTGAGCTTCGCTTTGGAGATCAGACGCACAAGATTGCCAAGTTCGATGTCATCGCCTGCCCGACTGGTGGTGCTGCCGTTGCCCACCAGATCATCAATACCGGCAGCACAACGATGCGCTACCTGGCGCTGTCAAACATCGCTGACATGGAGATTTGCGAATACCCCGACTCCAACAAGATCGGCATCTACGCAAGCGAGCCACAGACGCCTGGGCTACGGAAGTTGTTTCGATCGGAGACAACGGTTGACTACTACGACCGCGAGACTACAGAGCCGCCACAAGGCGACGCCTAAGGAAGGTCTGCAAAACCCCCGGGCAAGTCTGCTTGCCGAGGCGTGATTGAGCGGCGACGATTCGAGCCATGAAGCAAGCCGATCTGGGCCTGAACCTGACGACCAAGCGCACGCGCAAGCGTGAGTTCCTGGCGCAGATGGAACGCGTGGTGCCGTGGCCGGCACTGGTGGAGTTGGTGGCGCCGCACGCGCCCGAAGGCAAGAAGGGCCGACCGCCGTTCGCGGTGGAGACCATGCTGCGCATCCACTTCATGCAGCAGTGGTTCACGCTCAGCGACCCGGCGATGGAAGAGGCGTTGCACGACACACCGCTGTTCCGCGAGTTCGCTGGCCTGGGCTGGGACACACGGCTGCCTGACGAGAGCACGATCCTGCGGTTCCGACACCTGCTGGAGAAGCACAAGCTCGCCGAACAGATCCTGGCGGTAGTCAACGACTTGTTGCAGGGCAAGGGGCTGCTGCTGAAGGCCGGCACGGTGGTCGATGCCACGCTGATCGCGGCGCCGAGCTCGACCAAGAACCAAGCCGGCGAGCGCGACCCGCAGATGCACCAGACCAAGAAGGGCCACCAGTGGCACTTCGGCATGAAGGCCCACATCGGCGTCGATGCCGACTCGGGACTGGTGCACACGGTGCGCGGCACGGCAGCCAACGTCAACGACGTGGTCGAGGGCAACAGCTTGCTGCACGGCGAGGAGACCGACGTGTTCGCCGATGCCGGCTACCAGGGTGCGCACAAGCGGCCCGACGCCCGGGCCGGCGTGACCTGGCACGTCGCCATGCGCCCGGGCAAGCGCAAGGCGCTGGACAAGACCAAGACCATCGACAGCCTCATCGATCAGATCGAGCGCATCAAGGCCAGCGTGCGCGCCAAGGTCGAGCACCCGTTCCGCGTCATCAAGCGCCAGTTCGGACACGTCAAGGTCCGCTACCGGGGCCTGAAGAAGAACACGGCGCAACTCATGACGCTGTTCGCGCTGTCGAACCTGTGGATGACGCGTCGAGCGCTCGGGGTACTGGATGGACAAGTCCGCCCGCAAACGGCGGATGTGGTCTGAAAGAGCACCAATGCGGGCCCTGAAGACGGTGAATTCGGCAGAAGTCAGGTTCATTGCCTTCGAAGTCAGTCGATTCCGCCGGCCGGCGCCACAGCGCGTACTGGATGTGAATTCTTCAGAGCTTCCCTATGGCCTGAGATCGCCCGACATGCGCTGGCGCACGCCCGGCCCACCAATTACGTTGTCGAGGGTTCCCCATTGGCCGCGGCTGCGCCGCGTTCCCCCTCCGGCATCTGAAGTTCAGGTGCCGGTAGTCCTTGGCTACGGTGTCGTGAACAGGATGGACACCCGGCTGTCCCGGCACACCAAGGCGCGTGCCGGGCGCGAAGTCGATCAGCACCGTCAGGCGCCTGGCGGCAGCGCCGAAGTCGACGGACTTGACGGACCACGGGGCGCTGATACCCAGCGCAGGCTCGAAGAGCTTGTCGTGCAGCCGCTGCCTTGCTTGTCCAGAATGCTGACCATGTTCACACAGTCGAACATGGCGGAAAGGGAGGGATTCGAACCCTCGGTACGGTAGAAACCGTACACCGGATTTCGAGTCCGGCGCATTCGACCACTCTGCCACCTTTCCTGGGTCTGTCGCAGACCTTCCGCGGCTTGTGGTCCCGCCGCGAACAGAGCGGTGGATTCTAGCGGATGGGCAGTTCAGGGCCGCAGCACCTCGGCGCCCGCCAGATAGGGGCGCAGTGCGGCCGGCACCGCCACCGAGCCGTCGGCCTGCTGGTGGTTCTCCAGTACCGCCACCAGCGCCCGGCCCACTGCCAGCCCCGAGCCGTTGAGCGTGTGCACGAACTCGGTCTTGCCGGTACCGCTCCGGTAGCGGGCCTGCATGCGCCGCGCCTGGAACGCTTCGCAGTTGCTGCACGAGCTGATCTCGCGGTAGGTGTTCTGCGCCGGCAGCCAGACCTCGAGGTCGTAGGTTCGCGCGGCGCCGAAGCCCATGTCGCCGGTGCACAGCAGGACGACGCGGTACGGCAGCTCGAGCTTGCGCAGGATCGCCTCGGCATGGCCGACCATCTGCTCCAGCGCCGCGTCGCTGTGTTCGGGCTGGACGATCTGCACCATCTCGACCTTGTCGAACTGGTGCTGGCGGATCATGCCGCGCGTGTCGCGGCCGGCGCTGCCGGCCTCCGAGCGGAAGCACGGGCTGTGCGCGGTGAGCCTGATCGGCAGCGCTGCGGCTTCCAGGATCTGCCCGCGCACGGTGTTGGTCAGCGGAATTTCCGAGGTCGAAATCAGGTATTGCTCGGCCTGCGCATCGGCCTCACCGTCGCTGCCTCGATAGACCCAGAACATGTCCTCCTTGAACTTCGGCAACTGCCCCGTGCCTTCGAGAATCTCGCGGTTGACGATGTAGGGCGTGTAGCACTCGGTGTAGCCGTGCTCGGTGGTCTGCACGTCGAGCATGAATTGCGCCAGCGCCCGGTGCAGCCGCGCCGCCGGACCGCGCAAGAACGTGAAGCGCGAGCCTGCGAGCAGCGCGCCGGTGGCAGCGTCCAGCCCCAGCGGCGCGCCGACATCGACATGGTCGCGCGGCGCGAACTCGAAGCTGCGCGGCGTGCCCCAGCGGCGGACTTCCGCATTCGCGGTCTCGTCGGCGCCGTCGGGAACGCCGGCCTGAGGCAGGTTGGGCAAGGCCATCATCAGGGCTTGCAGCTCGGCCTGGATCGCCTCCAGGCGCTCGGCGCCGACGCCGAGCTGCTTGCCGATGCCAGCCATTTCGGCCATCAGATCGGCGTTGTCCTCGCCGCGGCCCTTGCGCTGGCCGATCTGCTTGCTGGCGGCGTTGCGACGCGCCTGCAGCTGCTCGGTGGCGGTCTGGATCTGCTTGCGCTCGGCCTCCAGCGCGGTGTACCGCTCCAGGTCCAGAAAGGGCTGCGGGTTCCTGCGCCGCTGCAGGCGGGCGACGACGCCGGGTAGATCGCGGCGCAGCAGGTTGATGTCGAGCATGGTGGGTCCTTGAAGGAGCTTGTTAGGGTCCAGATGCGGACGGCGCCACCGGGGCGCCGTCCATCCAGAAGATCGAGGGCGGTGCGGCGTCAGGATCGGGACGCCACGACCTCGCTCATGCTGCGGTCGCCGAGGCCGCGCGGCAGCGGGAAATGCACGTTCTCGGCGACACCCTCCATGTGGCGGATGCCGGTCGCGCCGAGCTCGCGCAGACGCGCGATCACCTGCTGCACCAGCACGTCGGGCGCCGAGGCCCCGGCGGTCAGGCCGACCCGGCCGCGGCCTTCGAACCACGCCGGCTGCAGGTCCTGCGCGCCCTCGACCATGTACGCAGCGGTGCCCAGGCGCTGGGCCAGCTCGCGCAGCCGGTTGCTGTTGCTGCTGCTGGGGCTGCCGACCACGATCACCACGTCCACCGCCGGCGCCAGCCGCTTGATCGCATCCTGGCGGTTCTGCGTGGCGTAGCAGATGTCCTGCTGCTTGGGCTCGCGTACTTGAGGAAAGCGGCGCTTGACCTCGGCCAGTATCGCGGCCGCGTCATCGACCGACAGCGTGGTCTGGGTGACCACCGCGAGCTTGTCGCCGCGCGGGCAAACGCCGGCCACGTCGGCGACATCCTCGACCAGGTAGATGCCCTCGCTGAGCTGGCCCATCGTGCCTTCGACCTCGGGGTGACCCCTGTGGCCGATCATCACGAACTCGTAGCCTTCGCGCGCCAGCTTGGCGACCTCGACATGGACCTTGGTCACCAGCGGGCAGGTGGCGTCGAAGACGCGGAAGCCGCGCTGCGCGGCCTCGGCGCGGACGGCCTGGCTCACACCATGGGCGCTGAAGACGAGCGTGGCGCCCGGTGGCACCTGCGCCAGGTCCTCGACGAACACCGCACCCTTGGCCTTGAGGTCGCTGACGACATAGGTGTTGTGGACGATCTCGTGGCGCACGTAGATCGGCGCGCCGTGCTTGGCCAGGGCACGCTCGACGATCTCGATCGCGCGGTCGACGCCGGCACAGAAGCCGCGCGGCTCGGCCAGCACCACCTCCTGCGGTCCGGTGGCGCCGCTCACAGCACCCCCAGCAGGCGGACTTCGAAGCGCACCGGCTGCCCCGCCAGCGGGTGGTTGAAGTCGAACAGCAGCCAGTCGTCTCCGCGCTCGCGCACGACGCCGGCGTAGCTGCCCCGGCCGTCGGGCGTGGGGAACTCGACGACATCGCCGACCTGGTACTCGGCATCGGGCTCGCCCAGCTCGCGCAGCAGGCCGAGCCTGACGCGCTGCAACAGCTCGGCGTTGCGCTGGCCGAAGGCCGCGCCCGCAGGCAGTTCGAACGCCTCGTGCGCGCCCTCGGGCAGGCCGATCAGCCTGGCCTCGATCGCCGGCGCGAGCTGCCCGGTGCCCAGCGACAGCGTGGCCGGCTTGTCGTCGAAGGTGTTGACGACGTCGCGGCCGCCGACCCCGGACAGGCGGTAGTGCAGGGTCAGGAACGATCCCGCCTGAACGACGTTCACGGCAGGGTCCACGGGTAGCGCCACGGCGGGGTCCACGAAGGGCATTCGGTGTCGAATAGACTGGCTCGGATTCTACCGGGGAGCCCATGAAGGATCTGCCCGCCGACCAGCGCCCGCGCGAGAAGCTGCTGGCCCGTGGCGCCGCGGCGCTCGCCGACGGCGAGCTGCTGGCGCTGCTGTTGCGCACCGGCTACCGTGGCCATGGCGTGTTCGCGCTGGCGGCGCAGGTGCTCGACGAGTGCCGTGGCTTCGCCGGGCTGCTCAACGCGACGCCGAAGGAACTCGCCGCGATCAAGGGGCTGGGGCCGGCCAAGCGGGCCGAGCTGCTGGCGGTGATCGAGATGGCGCGGCGGGCGCTGGCGCAGCAGTTGCAGGCGGCGCCGGTGTTCGACCATCCGGGTCGCGTCAAGGAGTACCTGGCGCTACAGCTCGGCAGCCGCGCCCACGAGACTTTCGCGGTGCTGTTCCTGGACAGCCAGCATCGGCTGCTGCGGCTGGAAGAGATGTTCCACGGCACGCTGTCGCAGACCAGCGTCTATCCGCGCGAGGTCGTGCGGCGAGCGCTGTTGCTCAATGCCGGTGCGGTGGTGCTGGCGCACAACCACCCTTCGGGCGTGGCCGAACCCTCGCGTGCCGACGAGTTCCTGACGCAGACGCTGAAGTCGGCGCTGCAGCTGATCGACGTGCGCGTCCTCGACCACATCATCGTCGGGCAGGGCCAGGTCGCATCGATGGCCGAGCGCGGATTGTTGTGATGGAGGCGCCGTCTTGAAGGTCAGGACCTTGGCCGAACTGGCGGCGCTGCGCGACGCGCTGCGGCGCCGCGTGCACGAGGCGGCCGAACTTGCCGCGCGCGAGCGCGCGGCAAGTTCGGCGGTCGAGCGCCAGCGCCGCCTCTTCACCGACGCCGTCGGCGCGTTCACGCCGCTGCCGCCGCACGGCCGCACGCTGCGCGAACTGCCGCGCCCGGCGCCGCTGCCGCGCCAGCGCGAACTCGACGAGCGAGCCGCGCTTGCCGAGGCGATGTCCGACGAGGTCGACATCGAATCGCTGCTGCTCACCGACGACGGCCTGAGCTTTCGGCGCCACGGCGTCGGCACCGACATCGTCACCCGGCTGCGCCGCGGACATTGGGCCATCCAGGCCGAGATCGACCTCCACGGCCTGCGCCGCGACGAGGCGCGCGATCGCCTGGCCGCCTTCGTGCGCGGTGCTGCGCTGCGCGGCCAACGCTGCCTGCGCGTGGTCCACGGCAAGGGCCACGGCTCGCCGGGGCGGCAGCCGGTGCTCAAGGGCAAGGTGCAGCGCTGGCTGGGCCAAAGCACCGAGGTGATCGCATTCGCCCAGGCCAGCGGGCCTCTGGGCGGGGCGGGGGCCCTGATCGTGCTGCTGGCGGGCAGCGTCGCGGGGCGACCGCCGCGGGGCGGGACGGCAGCCGGGCCGCAGCGCGACTAGCGGCTGCAATGCCCCTGGCGCTCGAACCAATAGACGACATTGCCCACCAGCGCGATGCTGCCCGAGATCACCAGACTGGCGGCGGCCACCGCGCCGGTGGTCACCAGCATCGCCACGCAGGCATCGTTCGCGCAGGAGCGGAAGCTGCCGAGCACGGCGGTCTCCAGCGTCATCTGCCGCGTCACCGTGCGGCAATCGGGGTCGTAGACCTCGCGCGTCTGCGGCACCACCACGCAGCCCTCCAGGGCCAGCAGCAGCGCCGCAGCGGCTCGGCGTCGCAGGCTCAAGTGCCCTTGCCGTCGGTGCGCCGGTTGCGCATCCAGTCGGCGGTGCCGGAGAAGGATTCGGCCAGGCCTTGCGCCAGCTTGGGGTCGACGCGCTGCTCTTCCATCGCCTGGATCATGCAGGCCAGCCACTGGTCACGCTCGGCGATGCCGATGGCGTAGGGCAGATGGCGGGCGCGCAGCATCGGGTGGCCGAAGCGCTGCACGTAATGGTCGGGGCCGCCGAGCCAGCCGCAGAGAAACCAGAACAGCTTGTCGCGCGAGCCGTCGAGCTGCGCCGGGTGCAGCGCGCGCAGCCGGGCATATTGCGGCTCGAGGTCCATCAGGTCGTAGAAACGATCGACGAGAGCGCGCACGCCGGCTTCGCCGCCCAGGCGTTCGAAGGGCGTGGATCCGGCGGCGGCGCTGCCTTCGCTCATGCCAGCATCCGCGTGGCCACCGCCGCCATCGCCACGGCGGCCGGCGCTCCGGGCAGCACCTCGAGCATCAGCTGGCGCCGCTGCACGCATTCGCGCACCGCGGGGTCGGACGGGATCTCGCCGAGCAGTTCCAGCCGCACCGCGCTGTCCAGCCCGGGGTTGACATAGCGGTCCACCACCTGCTGCAACTGCTGGCGCACGGCACGGCCTTCGCCGGGCTTGCGCGTCTGGTTGACGAGCAGGTTGATCTTGCGCCGGCCCTGGGTCGTGGCCAGGACCTTGATCGTCGCGTAGGCATCGGTCATCGAGGTGGGCTCGGGCGTGACCACTACCAGCACTTCGCCGGCGAGAGAGACGGTGTAGAGGACGACGTCGGAGATGCCCGCGCCGGTGTCGAGCAGGACATGGTCGAAGCTGGGCTCGACCTCCTCGATCACCTTTTGCAGCTGGTCGCGCACCTCGGGCGTCATGCGCGAATACTCGACCATGCCCGAACCGGCCAGCAGCACGTGGAAGCCGCCGGGAGCCGGCAGTATCGCATCGGGCAGCGAGCTCTTGCCGGTGAACACGTCGTGCAAGGTGATCTTGGGGAACAGGTTGAGCACGACGTCGAGATTGGCCAGGCCCAGGTCGGCGTCGAGCACCAGCACCTTGCGCCCGGCGCGCGCCAGCGCCGCGGCCAGGTTGGCGGCGACGAAGGTCTTGCCGACGCCGCCCTTGCCGCTGGTCACGGCGATGATGCGGGAAGAGGCGACGGGAATCGGCGCTGCGGTCATTCGTGATCCTGGGGCTGAAAGGTCTCGAAGAGCAGCCGCCGCTCTTCATTGCTGACCAACGACACCGCAGTGGGTTCCAGCCGCACGAGGTTGCGGCCCTGGGCCTTGGCTCGGTAGAGTTGCTGGTCGGCGCGCTCGACCCATAGCGCCGGCGTCGAGCGCACCCATTGCGGCGCGAAGGCGCCGCCGATGCTCACCGTCACCGACAACTGCTGCGCCGGGCCCACCGCCACGGGCATGGTCTCGATGCGCCGGCGCACGCGCTCGGCCACCGTCTCGCCGAAGGTGCTCGCGCAGTTGGGCAGGATGATCGCGAACTCCTCGCCCCCGACACGCGCGACCAGGTCCATCGGGCGCACGCTGTCGATCAGCGCACCGGCCACGGCCTTGAGGACCTGGTCACCCGCGGCATGGCCCCAGCTGTCGTTGACGCGCTTGAAATGGTCGATGTCCAGCGCCAGCAGCAGCGCCGGCTCGCCGCTGCGCGCCACGCGGTCGATCTCGCGCGCCAGCGCCAGTTCGAAGGCGCGGCGGTTGGCCAGGCCGGTGAGCGCATCGCGGCTCGACAGATCGACGAGCGCGTCGATCAGCGCCTGCAGCCAAGGCGCGCTGCCGACCTCGGCGGCGGGCAGCGTCTGGCCGGATTGCCCGAGCAACTGCAAGGCGCGCTCCAGCTGGAGCGCCGCGGGCGGCTGCGGATCGGCGGAAGGGTCCAAGGCGAAGCGGTGAGCGGCAGCGGGCCAGCAACGCTCGGTCGCGGGCCCTGCGCCGGTGGATCAGTCTAGCAGCCGGACCGGGCGCCGAAGGGCCCTGAAATGACCCGCTTCGGCCGTCCACTTCCGCCCGCTGGACATGGGTTGCGGCCGCGACACTCGGGCCGCGTGAGGCGGCGCTGCCTCGCGCCCGCGCCGGTCGTCAAGTCCGGCCCTGTTCCACCCCCACACGCCTGCCCGCACGCCCCATGACCGCCGCCACCGCCGCCGCCCCGCCCTCGCCTGTCGACCAGGAGTTCAGCCTCACCGGTGCCGACTTCGAGCGCGTGCGCCAGCTCATCTACCAGCGCGCCGGCATCAGCCTGCACGCCGGCAAGCAGGCGATGGTGTACAGCCGCCTGTCGCGGCGGCTGCGCGAGACGCGCCACGGCTCGTTCGCCGACTACCTGGGCTGGCTGGAGCGAGCCGGTGGTGCCGACGCCGATGCCGAGTGGCAGGAGTTCGTCAACTGCCTGACGACCAACCTGACCGCCTTCTTCCGCGAGGAACACCATTTCCACGCCCTGGTCGAGGACCTGCGTGCGCGCGCCGCGCGGCCCATCCGCCTGTGGTGCAACGCCGCCTCCACCGGCGAAGAGCCCTATTCGCTGGCGATGACGGTCGTCGAGACGCTGGGCCCGTCGGCAGCCGTCAAGCTGGTGTGCAGCGACATCGACACCAAGGTCCTCGCGACGGCGCAGCGCGGCGTCTACGCGACCGACGCGCGCGGCCTGAGCCCGGAGCGGCTGAAGCGGCATTTCATGCGCGGCACCGGTCGCAACAGCGGTTTCATTCGCGCCCGGCCCGAGCTGACGCGGCTGATCGAGTTCCGTGCCTTCAATCTGATGAGCGCGAGTTGGGCCAGCCTGGGCGAGCCCTTCGACCTCGTGTTCTGCCGCAACGTGATGATCTACTTCGACGCCGCCACGCAGCGCAGGGTGCTCCAGCGCACTTATGCGGCGATGAAGCCCGGTGGCCTGCTCTACGTGGGGCACTCGGAGAACTTCACCGAGTCGCGCGACCTGTTCCGGCTGCGCGGCAAGACGATCTACGAGCGGATCTAGGAGCGGCTTGCCTCAAGCCGCTGCGGCGCCGGGCCGATAACCCGGCGGATGCACGCCATGTCGACCACCACTTCCAGCCCACCCGCCGCCCGCAGCGCACCCGGCCGGCTCGAACAGCTGCGGGCCAGGCCGCGCAAGCCGGGCGAGGCCTCGTTCTTCTTCTACGACGCCCATTTCCGCAACGAGGCGGTCAAGGTGCTGCCGGGCGAGTTCTTCGTCCACGACGAGGACATCCTGGTGCTGACGACGCTGGGCTCCTGCATCGCCGCCTGCCTGTGGGACCGCGACAAGCGCGTCGGCGGGATGAACCACTTCCTGCTTCCCGACGCCGGCGGCAGCGCCGACAGCGGCCGCTACGGCAGCTTCGCGATGGACCTGCTGATCGGCGAGATGGTCAAGCGCGGTGCCACGCGCCCGACGATGGAAGCCAAGGTCTTCGGCGGCGGCTCCGTCATCAGCGGCATGAACAGCATCAACGTCGGCGAACGCAACACCGCCTTCGTGCTCGACTATCTGCGCACCGAGCGCATCACGGTGGTCAGCAAGGACGTGCTCGACATCTACCCGCGCAAGGTCTGCTTCCTGCCGGCCAGCGGCAAGGCGATGGTCAAGCGGCTGGCGTCAGCCAACACCGACGCGCTGGCAGCGCAGGAGAACGCCGCGGCCGCGCGCGCCGCGCCGGCCGCCCGCGGTGGCGGCTCGGTGGACCTGTTCTAGACGCCGGCGCGGAGGCGACACGACATGAACAAGAAGACACGCGTGGTCGTCGTCGACGATTCGGCGCTGGTGCGCGGGCTGCTGGCGCAGATCATCGATTGCCAGCCGGACATGTGCTGCGTGGGCGCGGCCAGCGACCCTCTGGTGGCGCGCGAGATGATCCGCAACCTCGACCCCGACGTGATCACGCTCGACATCGAGATGCCGCGCATGGACGGACTCGACTTCCTGGCCCGCCTGATGCGCCTGCGGCCGATGCCGGTGGTGATGGTCTCCACCCTCACCGAACACGGCGCCGACGTCACGCTCAAGGCGCTGGAACTCGGTGCGGTGGACTTCGTCGCCAAGCCCAAGATCGGTGTCGCCGACGGCCTGCGCCAGCTCGGCGACGACATCGCCGAGAAGGTCCGCGCCGCGGCGCGGGCACGCGTTCGCCGGCTGCCCTCGGCGCCGGCGGCGGGCGCCGCGGCGGCCGCCGCCAGGCCCGCGGCGGCGTCGCTGGGCCGACTCTCGACGGAAAAGATCATCTTCATCGGCGCCTCCACCGGCGGCACCGAGGCCACGCGCGAGGTCCTCGTCAGCCTGCCCGCCGACAGCCCGGCGGTGATGATCACGCAGCACATGCCGCCCGGCTTCACCCGCAGCTACGCCGCGCGCCTGGACGGCCTGTGCCGCATCCGCGTGGCCGAGGCCAGCGACGGCGAACGCGTGCTGCCTGGCCACGCCTACATCGCGCCCGGCGGCATGCACCTGTCGGTGGAGCGCTCGGGAGCCAACTACATCGCCCGTGTGCGCGACGGCGAGCCGGTCAACCGCCACAAGCCGAGCGTCGAAGTGCTGTTCGAGTCGGCAGCGCGTGTCGTCGGGCGGAATGCCCTGGGCGTGATGCTCACCGGCATGGGCGGCGACGGTGCCGCGGCGATGCGCGCGATGCGCGACGCCGGCAGCTGGAACGTCGCCCAGGACGAGGCCAGTTGCGTCGTCTTCGGCATGCCGCGCGAGGCGATCGCGCATGGCGCCGCGAACGAAGTGCTGCCGCTGACGCAGATCGCGCCGCGCCTGCTGGACTGGCTGCGCACCCACGCGGGCGAGGTGACCTCGCGCGTCTAGGGTTTCGCGATCGGCGCCGCCTTGGCGGCGGGGCGATCCGGCGGCAGGAACATCGCCTGCAGGTCGGACAGGAAGTCGAAGCCGCGCGCCGTCGGCCGCACGGAGACCCCATCGCGCTCGATCAGGCCCCGCTGCTCGGCCCGCGCCAACGCGGCTTCGACCGCCGACAGCGGCAGTCCGGTCCGCTCGGGAAAGCGCGCCAGCTCGAAGCCTTCGCGCAGCCGCAGCGCACCGAGCATGAATTCGAACGGCAGCTCGCGCCTGGCCACCTCGTGGGCGTTGGACACCGCGTTGCCGGCCAGCGCATGCTGCATGTAGGCCGCCGGCTCGCGCCAGCGCACCTGGCGCAGCACGCGGTGCGGAAAACTCAGCTTGCCATGCGCGCCGGCACCGATGCCGAGGTAGTCGCCGAACTGCCAGTAGTTGAGGTTGTGCGCGCAGCGATGTCCGGGCCGCGCGAAGGCCGAGACCTCGTAGCGCGCCAGACCCCGCGCTGCCGTGCGCTCGGCGATGAGGTCGAGCATGTCGCTCGCACTGTCGTCGTCGGGCAGCGCCGGCGGGTGCCCCGCGAACGCGGTGTTGGGCTCGATCGTCAGGTGGTAGATCGACAGGTGCGGCGGCGCGAACGCCAGCGCCGCGTCGAGGTCGGCCGCGAGATCGGCCAGCGCCTGCCCCGGCAGCGCGTACATCAGGTCGATGTTGAAGGTGTCGAAGGCCGCGGCCGCCTCGGCCACCGCGGCGCGCGCCTGCGCCGCGTCGTGGACGCGGCCGATGCGCTGCAGCGCTGCATCGCTGAAGCTCTGCACGCCGATCGACAGCCGCGTCACGCCGGCAGCGCGGAAGGCCTTGAAGCGCTCGCGCTCGAAGGTGCCGGGGTTGGCCTCGAGCGTGATCTCGGCGCCGGGGGCGAGCGGCAGGCGCGCGCGGATGTCGGCCAGCAGGCGGTCGATGCCCTCTGGCGAGAACAGGCTGGGCGTGCCACCGCCGATGAAGACGCTGACCACCGGCCGGCCCCAGACCAGCGGCAGCGCGGCCTCGAGGTCGGCGCGCAGCGCGTCGAGGTAGCGCGCCTCGGGCAGCGCGCCGCCGCCCGCTGGCACGGCATGCGAGTTGAAGTCGCAGTACGGGCACTTCTGCAAGCACCAGGGCAGGTGCACGTAGAGCGCCAGGGGCGGCAGCGCGGCGAGCTGCAGCGTGCCGGGGCGCAGGTATTGCTCGACGCCGGCTGCGGCCGCTGCCGCGGGCATGGGCACCACGCGAGGCTTCACAGCCGCCAGACCTCGCGCAGCAGTGCCAGCATCTGCGCCATCGCGCGAGCGCGGTGGCTGTGGGCATTCTTCAGCGGCGCGTCCATCTCGGCCACCGTGCAGCCGAGCTCGGGGATGAACATCAGCGGGTCGTAGCCGAAGCCGCGCTCGCCGCGCGGGGCGTCCAGGATCTCGCCCGGCCAGCGGCCCACTGCGACCAGGGGTTGCGGATCCTGCGCGCCGCGCACCGCGACCAGCGTGCTGACGAAGTGCGCGCGCCGGTCGGCCACCCCTTGCAGCGTCTGCAGCAGCCGGGCGTTGTTGGCCGCGTCCTGCATCCGCCGCTGCGCCTCGCGGTCGGCCTGCGCCGGCACCGCAGCGGCGTAATGCGCCGAGATCACCCCCGGCGCGCCGGCCAGCGCGTCGACGCACAGGCCCGAGTCGTCGGCGATCGCCGCGCCACCGCATGCCGCCGCGGCGTGCCTTGCCTTGGCCAGCGCGTTCTCGACGAAGGTGATGTGCGGCTCCTCGGCCTCGTCGATGCCGAGCTCGCGCTGGGCGATCAGGTCGACCGCCAGGCCGGCCAACATCGCCCGCAGCTCGGCGAGCTTCTTGGCGTTGTTGGACGCCAGCACGAGGCGCATCAGGCCAGCCCCAGCGCCCGCCGCTGGGCGGCGCCGAGCTCGCGGATGCCCCTGTCGGCCAGCGCCAGCAGCAGATCCATCTCGGCGCGCGTGAAGGGGGCGCCCTCGGCCGTGCCCTGAACCTCGACGAAGCCGCCGCTGCCCGTCATCACCACGTTCATGTCGGTGTCGCAGGCCACGTCCTCGACGTACTCCAGGTCGAGCAGCGGCGTGCCTTCGACGATGCCCACCGAGACCGCGGCAACGAAGTCGCGGATCGGGCTGGCGGCGATGCGGCCGCGGCCGATCAGCCAGCTGACCGCGTCGTGCGCGGCGACGAAGGCGCCGGTGATCGCCGCCGTGCGTGTGCCGCCGTCGGCCTGCAGGACGTCGCAGTCGAGATGGATCGTCCGTTCGCCCAAGGCGTCGAGGTCGAACACGCAGCGCAGCGAGCGGCCGATCAGGCGCTGGATCTCCTGCGTGCGGCCGCTCTGCTTGCCCCGCGCGGCCTCGCGGTCGCTGCGGGTATGGGTGCTGCGCGGCAGCATGCCGTACTCGGCGGTGACCCAACCCTGGCCGCTGCCACGCTTGTGCGGCGGCACCTTCTCCTCGACCGACGCGGTGCACAGAACCTTGGTGTCACCGAAGGCGACCAGGACCGAGCCTTCGGCGTGGCGGGTGTAGCCGCGCTGCAGCGAGATCGGTCGCAGGGCGTCGGCCGCACGGCCGGCGGATCTTTCGAAACTCATGGGTTCGGTCCTCGGGGAGATGGAAACAAAGGCATCGTGTGGCGCGGCCGGACACCGCGCGGGGCCGCGCCGGGTGGGGCTCAACGCCGCTTGCTGGAGCTGCGCTGGATGGCCTCGTTGATCTCTCGGATCGAGCGCTCGATCTCGGCCTCGTCGAGCTCGTCGGCGCTGCCGTCACCCCCCAGGCTGGCCTGGATGGTCGAGGCGAAGACCTCTTCGCCCAGCGACGTCGTCGTGACGGCGCTCTTGCTGTCGATGTCCTCGGCAGCTTCCCATTCCACCGCCAGCACGGTGACGTTGTCGCTGCCGGCGCCGCCGGCGCGCAGTGCGCGCTCGACCAGTTCGGGCACGGCGTCGGCGATGGCGTGTTTGGCCAGCACCTCGGTGATCACGCTGTCGCTGAGGTTGCCCCACAGGCCGTCGGAGCACAGCATCACGCGGTCGCCCGGCCGCACGACCAGCGGCCCGGCCGTGTCGACCACCGGCTTGCCCGGGCTGCCCAGGCAGGTGAACAGCACGTTGCGGTTGACGCGGTCGCCCATCGGCACCACCTGCGACAGCGTCTCCTGCAGCTCGGAGTAGCTGTGGTCGCGCGTGCGGGCCACCAGCTTGTCCGCGCGCACCAGGTACAGCCGCGAGTCGCCGCAATGCGCCCAGTAGGCGGCGTTGCCCTGGATCAGGCAGGCCACCAGCGTCGTCCGCGGCGTGTCCATCAGCGAGCGCTCGGTGGCGTAGCGCAGCAGCTGGTGGTGGCCGGTCATGATCGCGTGCTGCAGGAACCGCAGCGGGTCGGCCAACCCGGGGCGGGCTTCGCGCTGGAACATCGCCGCCAGGGTAGACAGCGCGAGCTGCGAGGCGACCTCGCCTTCCGGGTGGCCGCCCATCCCGTCGGCCAGCGCGAAGAGCCCGGCGTCACGCGTGTAGCAATAGCCCATGCGGTCTTCGTTCTTCTCGCGACCACCCTTGCGGCTGACCTGATAGACGGAGAACTGCATCTTCGCGCCGCCGCGGTCGCTCAGGACTTGGCGCCGGTCTTCATCGTCTCGAGCTGCAGCTTGAGACGCTCGCCGAAGCTGAGCTTGGTGTAGCGGCGCTCGGTCTCGCGCGCGAGCTCCTTCTGCAGCGCGAACACGCTCTGCGGCCGGCTCAGCGGGTCGAGCGACATGCACCACTCGGTGACCTCGATCAGGTTGTCCGAATAGACATTGCGCAGCCGCGAGAGGCTCAGCGCCAGGCGGTCCTTCTCGAGCCGCTGCGGCGCGTCGTTCGGCGGGTAGCCCTGCATGCAGGCGTAGATGCAGCCACCGATCGCGTAGATGTCGGTCCAGGGGCCCAGCGTGCCGTCGCGCCGGTACATCTCGGGCGCGGCGAAGCCCGGCGTGTACATCGGGCGGATGAAGTTGCCTTCCTTGCTCAGCACCTCGCGCGCGGCGCCGAAGTCGAGCATCACGGCCTTGTTGTCGTTGGTGACGAAGATGTTGGCCGGCTTGATGTCCAGGTGCAGCATCTTGTGCTGGTGCACGATGCGCAGGCCTCGCAATATCTCGTCGAACAGCGAGCGGATCGTGCTCTCGCGGAACACCTTGTCACGCTTGAGGTCGCGCGCGGTGACGATGAAGTCCTGCAGGGTATCGCCCTGCAGGTAGTTCATCACCATGTAGACGGTCTCGTTCTCGCGGAAGAAGTTCAGCACCGAGACCACGCTGGGGTGGCTGATCTGGGCCAGCGAGCGACCTTCCTCGAAGAAGCTCTTCAGGCCCAGGCGGTACAAGGGCTGCTTGTCGGGCTTGACGCGCGGCGTGAGCTCGCCCGGCGAACGCTCGGCCAGCGAGGCCGGGAGATACTCCTTGATCGCCACCAGCTGCTGCTTCTCGCCCTCGGCCAGGTAGACGACGCCGAAGCCGCCGGCGGCCAGCTTCTTGACGATCGAATAGCCACCCACGACGGTGCCCGAAGGCAGCGGCGCGGGTTTGGGCTTTGACATAATCGACCGAAGCTCTTGGGGCGCGAACGCGATGGCTGTTTATAGCATGACGGGGTACGCCGGCGCGGCGTCCGAAGCCCGCGGAGCGGCCCCGGCCGTGACGGTGGAGGCGCGTTCGGTCAACGGTCGTTTTCTCGACCTCGCGCTGCGCCTGCCCGACGAGTTGCGCTCGCTGGAGCCGGCTCTGCGCGAACTGCTCACCGCCGCCTTCCGACGCGGCAAGATCGAGTTGCGCCTGGCCACCGCACGCGAGGCCGACAACGCCCTGCCCGCCCCCACGCCCGACCAGCTCAACCGCCTGGCGCACCAGCAGTCTGCCGTCCAGGGCTGGTTGCCGCAGGCGCGGTCCTTGAGCGTCAACGAGGTGCTGAACTGGTGCCGCGGCGGCAGCTCGGCGCAGGCGCTGGACGAACCTGCGCTGGACGCAGCGCGGCGCTGCATCGCCGCGCTGCGCGAGGCGCGGGCACGCGAAGGCGCGCGCCTGGTGGCGATGCTGCTGGATCGCGTGGCGCGGTTGCGCGATCTGGCCGGCCAGGCGGCCCCGCTGGTGCCGGCGGTGGTGCAACGCCAGCAGTCGCGCTTCCTCGAGCGCTGGAACGAGGCCTTGGCCACCGTGCAGGCCGCCGCCAGCGTGCCGGCGCAATCGCTGCACGAGCGCGCGATGGGCGAGGCGGCTGCCTATGCGATTCGCATCGACGTGGCGGAGGAGCTCTCGCGCTTGTCCTCGCATCTGGACGAGATCGAACGCCTGCTGACCACCGGTGGCGAACTCGGCAAGCGGCTCGAGTTCCTGATCCAGGAGCTGCAGCGCGAGGCCAACACCCTGGGCAGCAAATCGGCGGCGCTCGAGCTGACCACGATCTCGGTCGAGATGAAGGTCGCGATCGAGCAGATGCGCGAGCAGGTCCAAAATTTGGAGTAGTGCCGAGGCGTCAATGCCCAAGGCTCTGTTCGCGTTCAGTAGTGACGTCGTTCATCTGGTGAGCCACCTGACGCTCAGACTGACTTCGTGGCCAGGGCGTCCTGGGCCGTGGCGCAAGAAGTGCGAGCGCGCGAACTCAAGCACCTGCTGACCCAGACAGCCAAGCTCACGAGTGCCCAACGCGAACAGGTGTTGGCGCATCTGGGCATCGGTTTGACCTTGGACCGCGCCACGGCCATCGTCGAAGACCGGCTGGCACGGCTACGGAGGCCGCAAGGATCGCCATGCGCTCAGCGCAACAGCTCAGTATCACCCTGCCCAACGAGATGGCCGAGGCCGTCCGGGCGAGGGTCGCGGCCGGCAAGTACGCCACGGAGAGCGAAGTGATCCGCGATGGGTTGCGTGTCTTGCTGGCGCGCGACCGCGCCGTCGAGGACTGGCTGCGCAAGGACGTAGCCGCAGCCTACGACGCGCTCAAGGCCGACCCATCACGTGCCGTCGAAGACCCACTCGGTTCTGCTGCCGCCGCTGGCGCCCGACACGGTCGAGGTGTTGCGCCAGTATGTCGAGCGATGCGTCGCCGCGCCGAGTGAAGACCCGCTGTTCCTTTTGGCACAACCGCCGTTCGGACCAATGAGTGCGTGCGCTGTCTCGGTGCGGTTCAAGGTGCATGCGCGGCGCAGCGGGTTGCCGATCGCCGACGCGTCGGCCTACGCGCTGCGCCACAGCTTCGCGATGCGGCTGCTGGGTGCCGGCGTGAGCATGAAGCTGATCGGCGATCTCATGGGTCGCAGCAGCTTGGCCAGCACGAGCGCGTACCTGCGCATCCAGACCGACATGCTGCGCGAAGTGGCGTTGAACGTGCCCGCAGCGGTGGCGCCATGAACGGCAACGCCCGCCCCACATTCGTCGAACACGCCGGTGCCTACCTGGCCCATTGGCGCGCCCTCGGCCGGCGCTACCGTCAGGAGCAGTGGCTGCTGGAGACGTTGCTGCGCGAGCTGCCAGCGCTCGGCCATGACGACCTGACCGCCGACAGCTTCCAGTGCTGGTTTGACGGTCGCAAGAATCGCCACCCCAACAGCCGGCGCAAGTGGGCGCAGTTGCTGCGCCACTTCTGCGTCTGGCGCCGTCGCTGTAACCCCAGCTGCTTTGTCCCCGGGACCGATCTGATCTGTCGTGCCCAGCCCCACGTCGCGCCGGTGATCCTCGGTGATCGGCACGTCGCGCGCATGCTCGCGGCGGCCGATGCCCTGGAGCCGAGCCCGAACTCACCGTTGCGGCCAGCGACCATGGGCTTGGCGGTGGTGCTGCTCTACACGACGGGTCTGCGGCTCGGCGAGTTGCAGCGGCTGGCCGTGGGTGATGTCGAGGACGACGGCGGCCTTCTTCGCGTGCGCGAGTCGAAGTTTCACAAGTCGCGTCTGCTGCCGCAGTCGGCCAGTACCCGCGCCGAGCTTCTCGCTTATCTGGTCCGGCGAGCCAGCGCCGGGTTCGCTACGCCGCCAACCGCTGCTGTGCACTCGCGCCCGCGGACGGATGAAGCCGTATTCAATCAGCGGCTTGCAGCACGGGCTGAACTCACTGCTTCGCGGCGCAGCCATGTCTACCGAGGGGACGCAGCGGCCCCGTATTCATGATCGGAGGCCGGTCATGAACCGCCAGCGCGTGACCGATCTTGGCGCATCGGTGGTGCAGTTCTTCGAGACTCACTTGCCGACGCAGCGCGGAATGAGCCGGCACACGATCCGCAGCTATCGCGATGCGGTCGTGATGCTGCTGCGGTTCATAGCCCGGCGCCGTGGCTGTGGCATCGCGACGCGCAACGTGCGCCTCGCGGCCATCCACACCCTGGCGCGCTTCCTGGCGGGGCGGCACGCCGATCGGCTGGGGACTTGGCAGGCCATCATCGCGTTGCCCTTCAAACGCGGCGCGCCGCAGCGGCCTCCCGAGCACCTGGCTGCCGAAGGCGTGAAGGCCTTGCTCGATGCCATCGACCGCAACACAGCCAGCGGAGAGCGCGACTTCGCGTTGTTGACACTGATGTTCAACACCGGCGCTCGGGTGCAGGAGGTGCTGGACCTGCGGCTGCAAGATGTTCGCCTCGACCCGCCGCAACAGGTGCGGCTCAAGGGCAAGGGCAACAAGGTGCGCGTGTGCCCGATCTGGCCGAGAACAGCGCAGCTGCTCGGGGACCTCGTTCGGCGCCGGTCGAACGATCACACCGACTTGGCCGATACGCCGCTGTTCGTGAACCAGCGCGGCGAGCCGCTGTCGCGGTTCGGCGTGCGCTACGTGTTGCGCAAGTACGCGGTGCGGTCAGGCGTCACGACGGCGGCGTCGCAGAAGCTGCCGCATCCTCACACGTTGAGGCACACAACCGCTGTTCATCTTCTGAAGGCCGGCCTGGACTTTGCGACGATCAGCCAGTGGCTCGGGCACGCAAGCCTGAACACGACGATGCGCTATGCGCGCTCGGACCTCGACCTGAAGCGGCAGGCGTTGTCGCAGGTGTTCCCCGGCATCCTTGCTCCGAGCGCGAAGGCCCATGTGCTGTTCGATCCGGGCGGGTTGTCACATTGGCTGCGCCGACTTTGAGGCTAATGTTGCTCTCACTGCGAAGCCGCGGAAGTCGGCAGCGCAGGAGGCGGCGCGGCGGCCGACGATGGTGCCGCCGGACATGCCCAGGCAGCCCAGAGCGGAAGAGCATCGGATGCTAGCGTGAGGACCAGCCCCAGCAACGTGGCTGCCGTTTCGCGCCAGGTCCAGCGGTCGCGAAGGCCGGCAAGGTGCTGCCGCCACGACTCGAGAAGCTGCTCGTACGCGCGCCTTTGCTCGCGAAGCTTCGCGCGAAGCGCGGGTGAGAAGGTCGGAGGATGCGTCGTGCCTACGGCCGCCGTGCCCTCGGCCGCAGCCGGCGAGTCCGCTCCGGAGTCTTGGTGCGCAGCCAGCGCGGCAATGTCGAGCGTGATGCGATACAGCCGTGTTGCCACCGGAATCGCCCGCACGGCGCCGTAGGCAAGCAGGCCGGTGCCGACCAAACCCACCACGTTGCCCCATGCCGGGAGCGCCGCGCAGAGTTGGGCGTACGTTGGCATAGGGGCGCTAGCTGCTGCTCAGGCCGGGTCGTACGGCGCCGGTTGCCAGACGGGCTGGATATCCCGGGCGCACCATCGCGG
Source organism: uncultured beta proteobacterium (assembly GCA_963725755.1). Classification (GTDB taxonomy): domain Bacteria; phylum Pseudomonadota; class Gammaproteobacteria; order Burkholderiales; family Burkholderiaceae_C; genus Rubrivivax. The sequence continues at coordinate 616,019 of CAVRZW010000017.1, read as the reverse complement.
TCCCGGCGCCGCCCGCTAGCAGCCGCTCGGCAGCGGCCGCGCCGGCCTCGCCGAGCGGCAGCGTGCGCGCGACCGCATCCGTCTGCTTGTCGACGAACACGACAACGGTCGTAAAACCACAGGCGCGCGCGTAGCGCTCCACGCGCGCCAGCGCGCCCAGCAGCGGGCTGCGCGCGTCCTCGAGCCGGTCCACATAGGGCTGCTTCCAGCCGGCAGCGGATGCGAGGTCGCGTTGTGTCATGCCCGCCTTCTTACGCAGCCACGGGAAGCCGCGCACGAAGCGGTCCTGCAACGCGAACGCCTCGTCGTATTCAAACGGTGTCACCGATTCGATCGTCATGGCAATGTCCTTAGAGGTCGAGCCGCGCGGCGGTTACGGATACTCAATCTGCGCCTGCGCAATGAGGTCTTGCTCCGCCGCTCGCAACCCCATCACGTTGGGGTCAGTGGTCCACGCCTTGAGCACAAGCAGGCGGCCAACCAGAACCTGGCCGAGCGACCCTCCCGAAGCCGCCACCTCGACGATCCCGAACCAGGTCTTGCGAATACTTCCGAGGCTGATGCTGATCCGCTCCGGCATGACGTAGACGTTGATGCGAAGGCCGAGACTGCCGCCGATCGCGTGCCCGCGGGTCAGCTTCGTCAGTTCTGGATCGCTGAGATTCAGTCCGTAGCGATTCAAGTCGCGGATCATCGCCGTGACCGACCTCTGCTCGTCCGGCGTGCAGTTCTTTGTCAGCCAGTCCGAGAACGACTTCGACGGGAAGGCTACGGGCATCTCGCCTCCAGTGCCCACCCGTACGCGCCCGCGCACGGGCCGTCGCTGAAGCGGACGCGTTTTCCTGCGATGTCTGGGCGAAGCATCTCATAGAAACATGATAACTAAATCGTTATCAGCTGTCAAGCGGCCGTGTGATTGGTGATCGGGGTTGTTGCGCTGCCTACGGCGACCGCGAAGTACTTGCTAATGTGAAAGCGCGTTGACCAGGTCCACGGTCGAGTAGAAGCGAACGCGCTTGCCGTGGCGCGTGATGCCGGCCACGCCGATGGCGGTTGCCAGATGCGTCTTGCCGGTGCCCGGCCCACCGATGAACACGGCGTTGTGCGCGGCCTCGGTGAAGGACATGTCGGCCAGCTGTTCGATGAGCGCGCGGTCGACCTTGGCCGCCTCGAAGTCGAAGCCCGCCAGGTCGCGGTGCGCCGGGAAGCGGGCGGCACTCATCTGGTAGCTCACCGAGCGCATCGCGCGGTCGGTGCTCTCGGCCTGCAGCAGATGCTCGATCAGCCAGCGCGAGGTGTCCACGCCGGCGCCGGCGCCCTGTGCGAGGAGATCGGCCCAGGCACCGGCCATGCCGTGCAGGCGCAGCGACTTGAGTTCGGCCACCACGTCACGATTCGCGTCACGCATGGCGCACCCCCTCCTCGGCGGCTTCGACGCGCAGGCGGTCGTAGCGGTCGGTGTCAGCGCGCGGCGACTCACGCAGCTGCAATGCCGTCTCCACTTGCTGCGGCGGCGCACTGGCGGTCAGCCGCGCGATCACGTTGAGCACATGCTCGGCGCTGACGGCACCACTCTCCAGCACCAACTCCACTGCCACCTGTACGGCGTCCAGCCCCGCCGCGGGCACCGCGGCCAGCACCTGCGCCATCACGCGGGCGCCGCCGGGGCGGCGCAACAACGCCTGTTGCAGGCGCCAGCAGCGGCGCGGGCATGTCGGCGAACGGCGCGCCATTGCGCAGAACACCGGGCTTGCGCTGCACCAGCGGGATGTAGTGCTGCCAGTCGTAGCTGGTCTGGCCGCGGTCACTGAGCCGGGCATGGCTGGCCACGATCTTGTCCTCGGCGACGGCGATCACCCGCGTCGGGTACAGCCTCGTGGAGACCATCTGACCAGCCAGCTCGCACGGCACCGAGTAGCGGTTGCGCAGCACCGTCACCGGGCAGGTGCTGCACACACGCGCCGGGTTCTCGACGTAGCCGTCGAACGGCTCGGGCATCGGCATCAGGTGCGGCAGTTCGTGCTCGAGCATCTCGGCCACGCTGAACTGACCGTGCTCGGGGTGACGGATCTCCTGCCACAGCGAGCGGCAGCGCTCGCCCAGCCAGACGTTGAGTTCGTCGAACGAGCCGAAGCGCTGCTTGGCTGCCTCGATCCACACGCGCCGGCGGCTGTCCTGCACGTTCTTCTCCACGCGCCCCTTCTCCCAGCCGCTGGCCACGTTGCAGAAGTCGGGGTCGAACAGGTAGTGCGCGCTCATCGCCGCGAAGCGCGCGTTGACGACGCGGCCCTTGCCCTTCTTGACCCTGTCGACCGCGGTCTTCATGTTGTCGTAGATGCCGCGCCGCGGCACCCCGCCCAGCGCCGCGAAGCTGCGCGTGTGCGCGTCGAACAGCATCTCGTGGCCCTGCGTCGGATACGCCACCAGCCAGAAGGCGCGCGATGCGCACAGCTTCAGGTGCGCCACCTGCAGCCGGCGGTAGATGCCGCCACCACCAGGCCTTCCTCGCTCCAGTCGAACTGGAACGGACTCCAACGCTCATTCATCGCGGAGGTGATCATGCAACACGTGTCTCGGATGTTGGCGCTCCTGATCGGGGCTGCGGCCATCGCGATGGCGCAGCCCGCCAGCGCTCAGCATCATTACGGCGGCCACTATGGTGGCTACCGCGGCGGCGCCAGCTACTACCACGGGGGATATGGTCGGGGCGGCTGGGCCATCGGTCTCGGGCTGGGCATCGGGATCGGTACGTTGGCCTACGGCAGCTACTACTACGGCCCGTATGTATATCCAGGGTATGTCGTCGTGCAGGAACCGGCCCCGGTGACGTACGTGACTCCGGCTCAGCCGCTCCATGCGACTCCGCCCGACCCGGTCATCTACCCGCGAAACGGTCAGAGCGCCGCTCAGACCGAGGCGGATCGGCAGGCCTGCAACCGGTTTGCGGTGACGGTGCCCAGTGCGATGGCCGACGCCAGCGTGTTCCAGAGGGCGATCGAGGCCTGCATGGACGCGCGAGGCTATACGGTGAAGTAGCCCGGGCCGGGCCCGCGACGGCTTCGGCCGATGCTGGCAGGCGATCCGGCGCAGCGGTGGATGAAGCCGGGCTCGATCCGGGCTCAATGCGGGCGAGAGCGCACCGCGCAGCGTCCTCCTATGATCGGACGAATGCCCGCCGGCTCGCGCCGGCCATCCCCTCCTCGTTTCGCGCCCAAAGGTCCCGCATGCTGTTCGAACCCTTCGTCGCTCGTTCGTTGCCCCTGGCCAACCGCGCCGTCATGGCGCCCATGACGCGCAGCCGGGCGGTGGACAGCAACACCCCCAACGCCCTCATGGCCGAGTACTACGGCCAGCGCGCGTCGGCCGGCCTCATCGTCACGGAGGGCACCTCGCCCTCGCCCAACGGGCTGGGTTATCCACGCATTCCGGGACTGTTCAATGAAGCCCAGATGCGCGGCTGGCGGCTGGTCACCGACGCCGTGCACGCCAAGGGTGGCAGGATCGTGCTGCAGCTGATGCACACCGGGCGCGTGACGCAGATCGCCAACCTGCCGTCGGGTGCCGAGGTGGTGGGGCCCGCGGCGGCCATCTGCCCGGGCGAGATGTACACCGACGCCAAGGGCATGCAGCCGCACACCGCCCCGCGCGCGATGGACGAGGCCGACATCGCACATGCGGTGGGCGAATACGCGCAAGCCGCCCGGCTGGCCGTGCAGGCCGGCTTCGATGGCGTCGAGCTGCACGCGGCCAATGGCTACCTGATCGAGCAGTTCCTGAACCCACTCGTCAACACCCGCACCGACGCCTACGGCGGCAGCGTCGACGGGCGCAACCGTTTCGCGCTCGAGGTGGCCAACGCGGCGGCCAAGGCCATCGGCGCCGACAGGGTCGGCATCCGGATCTCGCCCTACGGCGTCTTCAATGGCACCGGCGCGTTTCCCGAGGTCGATGCCCAATACCTTGCGCTGGTGCAGGCGCTGTCGTCGCTGGGGCTGCTCTACGTGCACCTGCTCGACCACTCGGCGATGGGCGCACCACCAGTGCCGGCCGCGCTGAAGGCGCAATTGCGCAGCGCATTCAACGGGCCCTTCATTCTGGCTGGCGGCTATGACCGCGACAGTGCCGAGAAGGCGCTGGCCGACGGCGCAGCCGACCTCATCGCCTTCGGCCGGCCCTTCCTGGCCAACCCGGACCTGGTGGAACGCATGCGCGCGGGGGCCACATTGAACACTCCGAACTTCGACACCTTCTACACCCCAGGCGCCAAGGGCTACACCGACTACTCGGCGCTGGTGGGCTGAGCCCGGCCGTGCAAGCTCGAAAGGGATTGCGCGCCTGGCGAAGGCGCGAGGGCGATTCCACGCGTGAGGGCTGACCGGGCCATGAGCGCTCCTGTGATTTTGGGTCGAGCCGCCTGTCGGGCATAGAGCCCGGTGTAGCGCTCCACGCGGTTCAGGACTCGTCGAGGGGCGCTCGCGGACCTCGAGGCTGGCGACGAGAGTGCTTACATAAGCCAACCGGCCGCGGAGGAAGTCCATCCTGCGAGAGGCCGAGTCAGTGCGGCCGGGTGTCGGCTTCACGGCCGCTGATCGACTGGCCGCTCACGACCCACAGCACGCATTCGAGTCAGCGGGGTGACCGTTCACTCTGGAGGTGCGCTGCGAAAAGGCGGCACTTTCAAGCGGGTGCAATCCCCCCGCCCCGCGACTGCTCCAGCCGGAAGCAACCGGAGCAGCCATGGAGGTGACGAAATGGCTGAAGCCTTCGGAAAGCGCCGAGGTCGGATACGGGCACGGTCTATTTCGAGTCAACCGGCCAGTTCCGCACCTGCTGCCACGCCTGCTGAGCGGCGGGCGGCAGCTTGTCCATGTGCTTGACGAATAGTGCGAGCGTCCAGATCTGCCGGTCGCTGAGCGCCGCGCCGAACGAGGGCATGCCGGTCAACCGGATGCCGTGCTTGATCTTCCAGAACGACTCGCCATCGGGGTCGTCTTCCACGCCATCGGTCGCGAGTTGCGGCGGGTGCTGGTAAAGGCCCTTGGCGATCGGTGACGCTGACGCGGCGCCGCTGGCCGAGCCATGGCAGACTGCGCAGTTGGTCGCGAACAGGCGGACGCCATCGAGCAGGTTCTGCTCGTTCGGCGCCACCGGATTCGGCTGCCTCGGCGCCTCGCGGCTCAGGGTCGCCTCCAGCGAGGTGCTGGCCATCCAGGTTTCTATCGTTCCCGGCGCGGCGTCGGCATTCGCAGGTATCAGGCCGCTCCGCACCAGCGCGTAGCCGGCAACCAGCACGACAGCGATCGTCGCGACGACACCCGTAAGCACTCCCTTGAACATCATTCCCCCTCATCCGGTGGAAGGAGCGACCCGGTGTCGCTTCCGCGCGCATCGCCGCGCCGGCCAGGTTAGAACGCCGGGGCCGCGATGGGGTTCCATGAGGCCGGCCGGACGGGTCAATGCCCGACGGTCGGCACCCCACAGCCGTGCTGGCGGCAGGCGTCGCTGATGCACAGCTGAAAGACCGTCGAAGACCCCGAGCATGGACCTCCCGACTAAGTCCAGTGTTCGCGCCGAGGTCGGATTGACCAATTTCGAGTACCGGCGCCGGAGATTGGCGATTCCAGAGTGAAGAGCAGACGCTCAACGGTGGTTCTTCACCGGCCTGCAGGCGCATCAGTCAAGCCGCCCGCTCCAATCAAGCCTCGGCTTTCACTCCGCCAATACCCTCAGCGCCCGGGAGCACTGGCATTGCACTTCATTCAGAGCCGAGGTACTCGTGCTCGAGGAGCTTGGCCTGCGCAGCCGCCAGTCGCGCCACCGGCACTCGCGGGCCGGAGCACGATACATAGGTGATGCCGATGTGATGGCAGAAGTGGATCGAGACAGGGTTTCCGCCGTGCTCGCCGCAGATGCCGACCTTGAGGTCCGGCCGCGTCTGGCGCCCCTTCGTGACGGCCATCTTCATGAGCTCACCCACGCCCTTGATGTCCAGTACCTCGAAGGGGTTGTCCTGCAGGATGCCCGTTTCGATGTAGGCCGGCAGGAACTTGTTCTCCGCATCCTCGCGGCTGAACGAGAACGTCGCCTGGGTGAGGTCGTTGGTGCCGAACGAAAAGAACTCGGCGGTCTCCGCCATGCGCCCCGCGCGCACGCAGGCACGCACGACCTCGACCATCGTGCCGAACTTGAACTTCACGTTGATGCCGTGGGTCAACTCCACCACCTTGTGGATGCGCTGGACGTAGCTGTGGATGCGCTTGAGCTCCTCCACCGTGGCCACCTGCGGCACCATGATCTCGGGGTGGACTTCCGCGCCTTCCCTCGCGCAGAGCGCCGCAGCTTCGAGAATGGCCCGGATCTGCATCGAATAGATCTCCGGGTAGCTGATGCCCAGCCGCACGCCGCGATGCCCGAGCATCGGATTGACCTCCTGCAGCGCGCGCACCTTCTTCAGAATCGTCTCCTTCTTGTGGATCACATCGGCTTCCAGATGTGATTCCTCGAAGGCGTGCAGTCCGCCCACGAGCCTGGTCAGGCCGTCGGCATATTGCTGGTACAGCCTCGGGTTGAGCAGCTTGAGCGTATCGGGCAGCTCCTTCAGGGCCTTGATGCTGTCGTTGAGCTGGTGCAGGTGCGCGATCTCGAGTTCGAGCTGCGCCGCCGAGGGGAGGAATTCGTGCATCGGCGGGTCGAGCAGGCGCACCGTCACGGGCAGCCCCTTCATCGCTTTGAAGATACCCTTGAAGTCGGCACGCTGGATCGGCAGGAGGCGATCGAGCGCCGCCTGGCGCTCCTCCGGCGTCTCGGCCAGGATCATCTCCTGCACGATGGGCAGGCGATCGGTGCTGTTGAACATGCGCTCGGTGCGTACCAGCCCGATGCCCACCGCCCCGAATTGCCTGGCGCGGGTGGCATCCTCCGGGGTGTCGGCGTTGGCCATCACCTTCAGTTGCGCCACGTCGTCCGCCCAGCCGAGCAGCGTGACCATCTCGTTCGAGAACTTGGCCTCCACGGTCGGCACTTCGCCCGCGTAGACATGGCCGGTGCTACCGTCGATCGTGATCACGTCGCCTTCGTGCAGGGTGGTTTCGCCGATGGTCGCGCTGCGTGCCTTGTCGTCGATCACGATCTGCTCGCAGCCGGAGACGCAGGGCTTGCCCATGCCGCGTGCGACCACCGCCGCGTGCGAGGTCTTGCCGCCGCGGCTGGTGAGGATGCCCTGCGCCTGAAAGAAGCCGTGGATGTCCTCCGGCTTGGTCTCCTCGCGCACAAGGATCACTCGTTCGCCGGCGAGGCCCTTGGACTCCGCCGCGTCGGCGTCGAACACGATCCTGCCCGAGGCCGCGCCGGGCGAGGCGGGGAGCCCCTGTGCCAGGGACTTGCCGTGGAACTTCGGCGAGAGCTGCGGCACCAGCAGTTGCTCCAGCATCGTGGGCTCGACCCTGAGCAGCGCTCGCTCCCTGGTGATCAGACCCTCGCCGAACATCTCGAGCGACGTGCGCACCATCGCCCGCGCATTCATCTTGCCGTTGCGGGTCTGCAGGCAGTAGAGCGTGCGCTTCTCGATCGTGAACTCGAAGTCCTGCACCTCGTGGTAATGGCACTCCAGCCGGTTGCTCAACTCCAGCAGCTGGCGATGGATCTCGGGCATCTCCGCTTCCAGCTCGGCGATCGGCTTGGGCGTGCGAATGCCCGCCACCACATCCTCGCCCTGCGCATTGACGAGGTACTCGCCATAGATCAGCTTCTCGCCGGTTCCGGGGTTGCGCGTGAAGCCCACTCCAGTGCCGGAGTCATCGCCCATGTTGCCGAACACCATCGTGCAGATGTTGACCGCGGTGCCATTGGCCATGTCCGGCGTGATCTTGAATTGCTTGCGGTAGTCGACCGCACGCTTGCCCGTCCAGGATCGGAACACCGCGCCGACCGCGATCTCGAGTTGCTCATACGGATCCTGCGGGAACGGCTTGCCGGTATGGCGCTTCACGACCTCGAGGAATTCGCCGGCCAGTTCCTCGAGATGCGCGGCGTCGAGGTCCAGGTCCAGCCTTGCACCGTACTTCCTCTTGACGGCTCCCATCCGTTCGTCGAAGTGCTCGTCGGCCACACCGAGGGCAATCTTGCCGAAGAGCTGGATGAAGCGGCGATAGGCGTCGTAGGCGAACCGCTCATTGGCGGTCTGTCGAATCAGCGAGCGCAGCGAGGTCTCGTTGAGGCCGAGATTGAGAATCGTATCCATCATGCCCGGCATGGACATGGCCGAACCCGAGCGCACGGAGATGAGCAGCGGGTTCTCGCCACCACCGAAGCCCTTGTCTGTCTTCTTCTCCAGCAGCTTGATGTGACCACGAATGTCATCCATCAGGCCGGCCGGAAGCTGGCTCTTCTCGAGATAGGCCAGGCAGGCCTCGGTCGTGATGACGAACCCGGGCGGGACGTTCAGGCCGATCTGCGTCATCTCGCACAGGTTCGCCCCCTTGCCTCCCAGCAGCATCTTGTTCTTGCCGTCGCCATCCTCGAAGGCATAGATGTATTTCCTGGTGTCCATATTCGTACTCCTCCGTGGGCGCGTGCGCATTCTCGGCAATCACGGAAGCCTGCCTCAGCGTGATCACGGATGGCGTCTCACCATGATCGTTGGCAATCACAGGCACATGCGAGAGACGAGGTTCATCGTACCGTAGCCGTCTCCGCGCAGGCATAAACGGCTCTCGGACCCCGGCGCGCTGCCTGCGATTCACTCCCTTGTACATGGCTGCAAGGTCCGCCTCACGGCAATCGGGCCAATGTCGGGGCTTGGCCGGGGGCCGCCCGCGAGTTGACGATGCCGAGTGACGGCGGCCTCTCACATTGCCGTCATTGAGCCTTCAAGGGCAGGTCAATGGCGCACAGCTGCCGACCAGCTGCGCAAAGGGAGTACCGGGACCAGACCCATCAGCGACATCGACCTGAACGATTTCGTTGCCGCCGAACTGACGATCGCTGGCGTCGGCCAGCCTGAGGGGCGCGCCGTTCTCGTAAGTCTGAGGCTTGGGCTTGACGGTGGCAGTGCCAGCAGCTATCGCTAGTTGAACGCTCAATCAAGACCGGAATCGTGCCATCCGCCGACCACGAAACCCGCGACCGGCTGCTGCGCGCCGCGACGCAGTTGTTCTGGCAAGAGGGTTACGGTTCGACAAGCGTGGCCGACGTGCTGCAGATGGCTGGCGTGAACAGCGGCAGCCTGTACCACTTCTTCCCCGGCAAACAAGACCTGCTGCTGGCCGTGCTGGCGCTGTATCGCCAGGGCCTGGAACCAATGCTGCTGGCACCTGCCTGGCTCGGTGTCGACGACCCGATCGAGCGCGTTTTTGCCCTCCTGGCGCGTTACCGCCAGAGCATCGTCGATACCGACTGCACGTACCGCTGCCCGATCGGCAGCTTGGCGCTGGAAATTCACGAGCCCGACCCGCCGGTGCGGCAGGCGCTGGCTGGCAATTTCAAGGCCTGGACGGATGCCATCACCGATTGCCTGGTCGCCGCCGGAGCACGCCTTCCTGCGGAGCTTGACCTCCATGACCTGGCAACGTTGGTCCTGGCGGTGATGGAGGGCGGCGTGATGCAGGCCCGTACCCACCGCGACGTGACCAGCTTCGACGCCTCGGTGCACCAGTTGCGCGCCTACTTCAACCTGTTGCTGGCGCAAGGCGCGCCGCCCGGCGCAATCAGCATCAAGCCCCACACTCGCAGCCGCAAATCCCCCCCTTCCCAGGGAGACCGCCGATGAAGCGCCACGCCCTTGTCCCGACACTCTTGCTGCTCGCCACGGCCGCCAGCCATGCCGAGCCCATCGAAGCGCTCAAGCCTATGGCCTTCCTCGCGGGCCACTGCTGGAAGGGCGACTTCGCCGACGGCAAGCAGACTGACGAACATTGCTTTGCCTGGCTCTATGGCGGCAATGCCCTGCGCGACGTGCACACCGTGCGGGCACCGGGCCGGCCCGACTATGTTGGCGAAACCACGTACTTCTGGGACTCGGCGGCCAAGCGCGTCGAATTCATCTACATCGAGAACCTGGGCGGCATCAGCAAGGGCACGATGGAAAGTGGTGCCGCCGGCACGCTGGTATTTCCGCCCACCCAGTATGTGGCCAATGGCCAGGCAATGACCTACCGCGCGCGCTGGACGCAGCAGGCCGACGCCTACGAGGCATTCAGCGAGGCCCAGGGGCCAAGCGGCTGGGCGCCAATGTTCAAGGTGCTGCTCAAGCGCCAGCCGCAGTAGGAGTCGCGTGCCGAGCCCCGAGGCGAGCTGCTCCGTTTCTTCACCCAATTCGAGCGCCTGAGCTTTCGGCGTCGGAAAGGCGTCCGCGGACTGGCCCCCCGGGGCTCTCAACCGGGCCGTGCGTTGGAGCTCCTTTACCGCGCCGCTGAACTGGGCACGCCCTGGCTCTGTTCGGAAGAGCCCATCGGGCAGGAAACGAGGGTGCCAGAACCGGCCGATCACGGGTGCCCGCTGATGGCCGACTGCTGCCAATCAAGGTACGGTTTCTGCCCACGTCCGCGCCAACACCTCGACGAACAAGCCTGGCCGGCATCTCAAGACCGGTCGCTGGAGGCAGCCGCGACCTTGATCCTGGCGATCCTAGCGCCTCTATCATCCGGCAGCGTTCATCAACGTTCGGGACATTGCGTGGGGCATGACGCGGCGACGTGAGCGAGCAGCGCCTCCGACAACTCATGGCCACCGGCGCCCGGGCGAGCGACGTGAACCGCGGCGCCGACCACCCTGCCCGCTGCGTCGCCGCCCGTGCCCTGGGGGCTTCCTGTCGCTCACTATGTCGACGCCGCGCGCGACCGCTGGGCCGCTAGTCGCGCGCGGCGCCCCATGCACCGGCGTGCACCGAAGTCACTTGCTCACCTTGACTAGGTCGGCCGCGACGAACTGCCCCTGGTCGCCGTCCCTCTGCATCGTGCCGGCCACGCTCAGCACGACGGCGTTGCCCCGCGGCAGGCCGCCGAGCTGGCTCTTCGCGAATCTGGCGACGACGCTTCCGCCATCCCCCGAAAGCCAGGTCGAAGCCGCGGCGACACCGTTAAGCGTCACGCCGCTGATCGCCCAGTCCTTCAGCTTCTGCCCCGAGGTCGCGGTGATCGTGGCCGTGACCCAGCCGTTGCCCTTCAGGTTGAGCGATTGGGGATCGATCCTCACCTCGACGGGCGGCAGGCACAGGTCGGCATTCGTGCTGCCGCCCAGCACATTGCGGCATGGCGTCATGTTGACCACCCCGGTCGCCGGGCTGGCCGGCCAGGGCAGAACGCTCACGTGGTTGATGCCCTTCCTCGACCAATCGCAGACGCCGTCCGGGAAGATCGACTGCAGGCGGGTCCATTCGGCGGCCGTGAAGGCGACCGCGTAGTCGCTCGGCGCGAGCGGCTTGAGCTCGCACTTGAGGATGTCGGCGGCGAGCGGGCCGCCGGCTCCGTAGCGCGGGAAGGCATAGGACGGCATCAGCGTGTTGCACGTCGTGGTCGGCGCGCTGCTGAAGGTCTGCGGCTCGGCGACGAAGGTCGCCGTACTCGGGCCGGTGAAACAGCCATCGACGGCCCCGGCCGGCTTGTCGTCGATCACCTTCTGGCGCTGGGTATGGTTCGATGTGTCGGCCTTGTAGGCTTCCATCCATTGATCGAACAGGACCCGCGCCGGCGCGTCCAGCGCCAAGGTCGCCGGAACGGCACGCCACATGACGTGGTTGTCGCTGTTGCCGTTGGCCTCCCTCAGCCGCTCGCGCGACGCGAAGTGTTCCCACTGCAGGTGGTAGTTCGTCGTGTTCTCGCTGTAGATGCCGGTGAAGTCGACGAACGGAATCGACGACAACCCGCCCTGGCCGCCCATGTTCAAACCGGCGTGGTGCACGCGCCTGATCGCGCCGACGTCGCCGACGGTGCGCTGTGGGATGTATTTCTCGTCCGAGTCGTAGCCGCCGATGTACTGGTTCAGGTCGAGGAACTGCGTCGTCGTGATGACCCCAGCATTGAACGCCGCGAGGCCGTATTGCACGCCGACGTTGTCGAAGGTGCGCAGCGCGAAGCCGGTCATCGGGTCCTTGCCGAAGACGTTGGCGTTCTCGTCGTAGACCGTCGGACGCGCGCCGGTGGGGTTGGTGACGGGGTCGTAGCGCAGCGCGGCGGGCACCGCCGCATTGAAGGTGCCGGGCGCATAACCCGGAGCCGACGGGTCGACGTGGACGATCGGGTCGGTGCGCTGCGACTGGTTGGCCGCCGCGAGCAGCGTCGTCGGGCCCGAATACCCCGAGATCGCGGCCTTCTGCGCATCGGTGTAGCCCGGGTAGTTGTAGAAGAAGTGCGTCAGCAGATGCCCGTCCTGCGCGGAGTAGACGATGGCGAACGGGTCGGGGAAGGTGCAGTCGATGAGGATGCCGTCGAACAGCCCGGGGAAGGCGTCGGCGACCTGCTCGCTGGTGTAGGCTCCGCCGGAACAGCCGCGGCTGACGGTGTAGTACGGCACGCCGAAGCTCTTGATGAAGTGCTCCTTGCCCATCGACGTGACCTCGCCGGCGAGGAAGGCGTTGCAGCTGTTGGTCGGGTGGTTCAGCGTGTTGATGAACATGCCGAAGCCGCGGCCCAGCAGGTCGATCTGGGCGAGGATGTTCTCGCCCATCGCCGCGCCCTGGATGTACCAGCCATTCGGGCAGCCGACGCCGTGCAAGCCCTGCAGGCGCCGGTTCCAGCCCTTGGGCGGCGTGAACGGTGTCGGCGGGGGCTCGGTGGTCGGGTCGTGCAGCACCGCGTTCTGGTAGACGCCGCGGTCCATCGTGCCTGTCTCGACCCGCACGACGAAGGGCACGGTCACGCCGCTGTCCGTCGTCGTCATCGCCACATCGGCGGGCAGCACCGCGGTGTTCGGCATCGGCTTCAGTGCCCCGCCCGAGGTCGACTTATAGACGTACTGCACGACCGTCGGCGCCGAACAGGTGGCCGGGTCCGTGGGCGCACCGAGGAAGGTGCCGTCGGGCAGTTTGAAGTTCTGCGTCTGGCAGATGAAAGGTGCCTGCCGCGGGCCCGAGAATATCGGCCCTTCGATCGGGTAGTTCACCAGCGTAGCTTGTGCATCGGGCTGGCCGTCGGCCTTGGGTTTGGTCCACACCTGCATCACGTTGGCACCGATCGCGAGCCCGTTCACGAGACCGGTGTAGCTCTGCGACTTGTCGCCTACGTGGCCGTGGTGGCCGGGGTTCGCCGCCGAAAGGTCGGCGTGGAACGCGGCGGTCACGGGCTGCCCGTTCAGCATGACCGTGAACTTGCCCTTGCGCGCGGGATCCGCCACTTCGACGCGGACCAGGACGGCGCCGCCGCTGATCATGTCCGAGCGTGACGACAGCGTAGTGATGCTGGCGCGGTCGTCGTCGTGCGCCAGCGCCGGCGCAATCGCGGCGAGCAGGATGCCGTTGAGCACCAGCGCCGCAGCGGACTTCCAGTTCATCTTCATGTTGCCTCCATCGCCATCGCCATCGACGCGGCTATCGGGCTTGCCCACCGCGGGCGGACCTTGGGCCGACGTGCTTCGAAACGCTGGCAGAAGGCAGTGGGCTCGCGCCGCGTCGCACCAAGCAATTCGTGCTAACCCCGCCCCTAGTTTTCGGTCCGGTCCGCGCGGGTCGCGCACACGAGACAGGCGCGCGCGCCGGCCGAGGCAATGACCGCGAAGGCCACACGGCGATGCGGTCGCGCTGCGCAATCGATGTGCCTGGCGACGGCGCGCCCGAATTCAGCGCCTGACCATCGAAGGCCGGCATCGCTGATCATCGAGGGCTCGGAACTCGACCATCGGCGTGCCCGCGATGAACACCCGGACCCAATTTGAGGGGTGAGCTCAGCGGGCTTCCCGCTAGGGTCTGAAATTGGCCGGGAGCTCGCCATCAATGTCAGGCTTTCGGCAGCGCCGAGAGGCTGCTGACGGAGAGGCAAGCGCGCTCTGCCCGGGGCGGCCCGGCAGGCGCCCTCATCCGATGAACATGGGTCCCCGAGCGGTCGTCAGCCGTCTTGCCGCCCACTCGCGTACCCTCGCGTCATGAGCGACATCGCAGTTCCACTGCGCGGAGAGCACGTCACGCTTGATGCGCTGCTGAAGGCCACCGGCCTGGCCGAGAGCGGCAGAGGCGTCAAGGCCCTGCTTGCCGACCGCACCGTTCAGGTCAACGGCGGGGTCGAGACGCGTCGTGGCCGCAAGCTGCGCGTGGGCGATGTCGTCCAAGTGGGTGTGCAACGCGTGCAGGTTCAGGCGGGTATGGGATGACCGAGCAGCGAACGGTATCGTCAGCGGGAAGACGTCTCACTGCGCGTCCGGGCCCGCTCAATCGGACCAGACGACGCCGATGCCTTGTCGTGATACGCCGACTGGGGGTCGCATCGAGACAAGAGATCCTGCCCGGTGCCACCTAGTGCCAATTGCCGTCATCGACTTCGAGACCACCGGCAGCTCGCCCGGTCAGGGTGCACGCGCCACGGAAATCGCCGCCGTGCTGGTGGACAGTGGTCGCATCGTCGGCCAGTATCAAAGCTTGATGCACAGCGGCGCCTGGGTACCGGCCTTCATCGAGCAACTGACAGGCATCACAAACAGCATGCTGGCCGACGCTCCAGCATCCGAGCAAGTGATGCGCGAGGTTCTGCGTTTCACATCCGGATGCCCGCTGGTGGCTCACAACGCCGCCTTCGACCGCGCGTTCTGGCTCGCCGAGGCCCGGCGGGCCGGCAGTGGGGGTACGGAGGACGCGCCGTTCGCCTGCACGGTGCGGTTGTCGCGTCGGCTGTTCCCACAGGCTCCCAACCACCGCCTCGGCACGCTTGCCGTCTGGCACCGCCTGCCCGATGCAGGCCGGGCCCACCGTGCGCTGGCAGACGCCACAACCACCGCTCACCTGCTGCTGCGTCTGCAGGACGAGTTGGCGGCACGCCTAGGCGTGGGCTCGGTCGACGGCATCGACCATGCGCTGTTGTGTAGCGTGCAGACGTGGCCCATCGCCCGAGTGGCGCACGCTCTGGAGACACGTCGGGCTGCTGCCACCACGGCCAGCTCGCATCCGGGCTCTGAGGTGCCGTACGGCACCCGATGAAGGGTCGAATGGGTGAGGTCGTACGTTGGCTACCGATCGGAACCAAAGCAGGTCTGCCCGTGACATTCACGGTGGGGGCAGTGGTCCGAACTTCGACTCTTCCAGGCGTCCCGCCGCCAACGTTCCGAAGGCAGACGCTGTGAGCGTACTTTCGGCCCGATGCGGTCGCTGGCGACACGCGAGTCATGTCCATTCCTTGCGGCTCGAGCACGCTCAGGATCGGCGGTCAAGCCAAGGCCGTCAAACCTTCACCGGGCCTCGGACCTTGCTCGCTCGTACCAACGCCGTCCCAATGCCTCGAAGACAGCGAAGAAGCGGTACTCGGCTGGAACCTCTGCGATCCACGGCCAAGACCGTTCTCGCTCCGGTGGCAGGGACTCTCGCTTCAGGGACGAGTCCAGGCAAACCGTTGCCACGGCGACACCCTCGCCATCGGCGACCCGTGCGACCTCCTGTCCGTCGCTGTCGGCAATGTGCGTGAAGCCGGGAAAGCTGGAGCGCTGGTGTCCAAGGGCCAGCGTTGGCGCCGACATCGGAAGGAGCAGCAGGTCCGGCGAGCTTGCCAGGATGCGGTCCCAGACCTCGCGCAGGCTGCTGTCGTAGCAGATGGCCACACCGAAACGGCCGAGCGGCGTCTCGATGACATGCGGATCGTCACCGCCCTTGAATATGTAGGCTTCCACGGAGCAGGGATGGCGCTTGCGCACACGTCCGACGATCCCCGTCGGGCCGGCCAGGGCAAACGTATTGAAGAAGTCGTCGCCACGACGCTCGAGGTAGCTGCCGCCGATGAAGTAGTCGTGCCGTCGGGCGGTCGCCACGAGCCAGCTCTCGGTGGGGCCGCCTTGTGGCTCGGCGGCGTTCCATGCACGGGCGTTGATCTCGAAGCCGGTCGAGAACAGTTCTGGCAGCAGTACAACCTCAGCCCGCCGTTCGGCGGCGAGCTTGGCCCAGTGCTCGGCGCGGGTCAGGTTCTCGGTGACTCGTCCGTTGACACTGACCATCTGGATGGCCGCAAGGTGGAGACGGCGAGGTTCCATCCTGGTGCTCCTTTCCTCCGGAAGTCGGCAAGTTCGTCAACGTCAGCGGCCTCGCCGCGCGCCAGACCGGCAACGCGGTGGGCAGCATCCGCAATGTCGCGGTCGCGGCGCTGACCAAGAATCTGGCCGAAGAGCTGGGCCCGGCCGGCATCAACGTGACCGTGGTGCACCCGGGCCTCACGCGCACCGAGCGCACGGCGCCGCTGGTGGCGGCCCGCGCGGCTGCGCAAGGGCTGAGCTCGCAAGAGGTCGAAGCGAAGATGGCCGCGCCCAACTCGATCCGCCACCTCGTCGACGCGAGCGAGGTCGCCGACGTCGTGCTGTTCCTGTGCTCGCCGCGCTCGCGCGCGATCACCGGCGACGCGATCGCGGTGGGCGGCGGGGCGCTGGGCGGCATCCATTACTGATCGGCCCGCTCGCACGGCGAGAAAACCTCTGCAACGCTGTAACCGGCTTCGTAACGTTCAGGTGGGAACACTCGTTTAGCGTCTTGCCTCCACCTTGAGCGCTGCATTCAGGCGCCATCGCATCAGAGGAGCGTGAAGATGAACGAACCGAACAGCCTTCCCACGTCGTCGTCCAGTTGGTCCCGGCACGCGCTGGTCATCGCAGGCGGCGTCGGCCTGACCGGCATCGGCCTCGCCGCCGGCCTGATGCTGCGCAGCCCTGCGGCTTCGCCCGAAGTCGCGATGGCATCGGACAGTGCCTCGGCGCCGGCCGATGCCACGGCAACGACGCCAACACCGGTGGCGCCGACGGCAACGGCTGCCCCGGCCGCCGCTGCCGTGGTCGCGAAGGCCGCGCCGCGGCACGCCCCACGACGATCCGCCACCGGGTCCGTGGCCCGTGCCGAACCCCATGTTGCCACCCAATCCGCCGCGCTATGCACTGACTGCGGCGTGATCGAGGGTGTGCGCGAGGTGCAGCAAGAAGGCAAGGGCACGGGGCTGGGCGCCGTGGCCGGCGGCGTGCTCGGCGGGGTCGTCGGCCACCAGCTGGGCGGCGGCAACGGCAAGACCGCGCTGACGCTGCTCGGCGCCGTCGGCGGCGGCCTGGCCGGCAACGAGGTCGAGAGGCGCCAGCGCGCGACCACCGTGTACGAGGTCAAGGTGCGGATGGACGACGGCACACTGCGCAGCTTCACGCAGGCCAGTGCGCCTGCCCCCGGCACGCGCGTGACAGTGGACGCGCATGGCGCGCATGTGGCCGACCGCGCCGGCGCACCGGCACCGACCTACTTGCGCACATCGACCACAGGCTGATCCCGGGCCCGCGGCGGGCGCGACAACCGAAGCCGCCCGCCGCGCGTTAGGGGATCATCGGTCGCCATCCGGCGGCCGTGGAGAAGTGCCATGACCACCCGCTTCAAGCCCGCCCTCGTCGTCATCGCGCTCGGCACATTGGCCAGCGCCGGTGCCTGGGCCACCGAGTACGGCACGGTGGTGTCGGCCACGCCCATCGTGGCGTCGGTGCCAGTGCCGCAGAGCCAGTGCTATGACCAGCCGGTCGTCTACCAGCAGCCCAACAGCGGCGTCGGCGCGCTGATCGGCGCCATCACCGGCGCGGCCCTCGGCCACAACATCGGCAATGGGGCCGGCCGTTCGCTGGCCACCGGCATCGGCCTGGTCGCGGGCTCGGCCATCGGCGACCGCATCGAAGGCGATTCGCGACCCGTGGTGAGCCAGACCGTGCGCCAATGCCGCACGGTGAGCCGCTACGAGAACCGCACCGTGGGCTACGACGTGGTCTACGACTACAACGGCGTGCGCCAGCACGCGCGCATGGCGCAGATGCCCGGCGACCGCATCGCGCTCGACGTCGCCGTGACCCCGGCGTACGACAACGCGCCGGCCTACCCCAGCGAGCCGGTGTACGACGCACGGCCGCCCGCCTATGAGCCGTACGCGCAGGCCCCGACGGTCTACGCCGAGCCGGCCTACGCGCCGCGCGTGGTCATTAGCCCCTGGCCGGTGCTGACGATCGGTGGCGACTACCGCTGGGGCGACCATCGCGACCATGACCGTGGTGACCGCGACCGCCCCCACGATCGCGACGACCGTCGCGGCAACGATCGCGACCACGACCGCGACGGCTGGCAAGGCCGCCGCGACTGAGCGCGCTCAGTTTCGGTTAGCTGCGGATCTGCATCCGCTGCAGCACACCGTCCTTCAGCACGAAGTGGTGCAGCAGGGCGGCGGCCGCATGCAGCCCGGCCAGGATCACGAGCAGATCGGCCGCGTTGCCATGCCACTCTTCGATGGTGTGGCGCAGCACCTTGTTCGCAGGGTCGAAAGCGGGAATGGTGAACAGGCCGAACAGCGTGTCGCCACGCACCCAGGCGTTGCTCAGGCCCAGCAACACGGCTGCGATCAGCAGCAGATGGAGCGCCTTGTGCGCGAGCAACGCCACGCGGTCGAGCCCACCGGCACCGGCCGGTGGCAGCTTGGCGCTGGCCAGCCTGCAGCGCGGTGAACCGAGGCGGGTCGACCTCACCGCCATCGACGGCCGGTTGAAGCAGTTGCTGGCCGGGTTCGGCGCCGGCAGCGCCGCCGGATCACGTCACGACCCGTTCCGGCACCTGGCCACCGAGGGCCAGGTCGCCTTGTATTCACTGATGCAGCGCCGCCTTCCAGTCGCGAAACATGTCGACGTCCATCCCGTCGGGGTAGAACAGTGATCCCGGCAGGTGCCCCGGCTGGTCCGTCACGCCGTATTGCCAGATGATCTTTTTGGTCTGGCGGTCGACGACCACGACCCGGTGGCGGCGGTCGTCGTTGAGCACGACGTCGCCGTTGGGCAGTTCGAGCGCGAGCGACGGGTGATCGAGCATGCCTCCGCCTCTGCGCACGAAGTATTCCCACGTGATCTTCTTCGTGCCGGGATCGAAGATCACGACCCGGCCGGGTTTGGCGTAGTCGGCGACGATGACCTGACCATCCTTCGTCGGATAGGCATCGGAGGGGTAGCTCACGTGCGGCGCCTGGACGGACCAGACGAGCGTTCCGGCACGCGTCACGCGCGAGATCCAGGAGCCGCGAATCTCGGTAATCATCACGTCGCCGTTGTCCAGCGGCGTCGATCCATTTGGCAGATCCAGATGGTGGGGCGGGTCGTGGCGGCAATGACCGGGCTCACCCCATTGCTGCAGCACCTTGGCGCTCTTCGGATCGATGAAGACGATGCGGCAATTGCGGATGTCGGCGCTCAGCACGGTCCCGTCGGCCAGCAGGTGCGCATCGTCCGGATAGTTGAAGAACTCCGGCCCTGTACCGTGCGTGTCGGCAACCCCGTAGGTCCATGTGATCTGCCGTTTCTCGTAGTCGATGATGTGGATGTCGTAATTGTCCTCTTCGTTGACCATCAGCTTGCGGCCATCCGGCGAGAAGAACACGTCGTCGTTGCCGCGATAGATCTTCAAGCTCGGTGACGGGAATTCCCAGATCACCCGCTTGTTCGGCGCGATCTCGATCAGGCGGTTGTTGCGCCTGTCGGCAATGACGATCGGGTAGGGCAGTGGCTTGCCCCAGGAGGGCACGGGCTTGTCGCGGCTGCCGGTCACCGGCGGGATCGGTGGCAGTTTGACACCGCTGGAGACGATGCCGGCCCCGATCATCTCCGGTGTCACCTTGACCGCGACGCCCCGATTGTCCGCAGGCACCCGCGCTACCTCGCCGCCACCGAACGCCGCGGTCGTGAACAACAGGGCGGCCATCACGCCGGCGCGACGTAGCGGAACGGGCTGGCGCCGCAGCGCGCAGGACGGTGGTTGATTTGGCATCGAAGGGCTCCGGTGGAGCGCGTGGCCCCGCACCGCGACGATGATGCCGCGGCCCGCCGCGCGCGTATTGATGCGACGCAAACCGCCCTACGGTGCCTCGATGACGACGCGCCCGTGCCGCGGCTGCACCGGACGGCCGTTGGGTGGAAACAGTCGTGACAATGCCGCCAACTGGCCCGCTGACAGTTCGAGGGGATGCTGCATGACGATCCACCGGACCCCTTCGGTGCAGGGTGCCGCGGTGAGCGAGCCATCGTAGGCGAAGTACCCCCTTTCTGCCGGCAGCAGCGACGCCGGGTTCACCTCCCTGGCCGGCACCGGCTGCTCTCCGCCCGCGCTGCTGGGCATCAACGGCAACAACTCTGCCAGGGTCGGGTTCTCGGTCCCCAGCCTGAACAACACCACCAGAGACACGAGTTGCCCCGATCGGCTCTTGTGGAGAAAGTGCATGGCCATGGGGAACTCGGTGCCGCGCACCTTGTCGCCGGCTGGAATATGAAAGTGGAACTGCTGCAGCACCAGCGCCTCTGCGCCGACGAACATGCGGCTGCCGTTCGAGAAGCGCACGCGCACGGTGTGACCGTCGTTGACGATGCGCAGCGTCGCGCTGCGGTAGTCGAAGCTCAGTGGCGAGGACCGATCGTGGCGGTTGGGCACGATGTCGATCGGAGACTGTCTGTGCCCGTGCTCGCAAAGCCACGGGCCGGGTGACGCCGCAGCTGCAGCAAGCGCCATGCCCATGCCGGGCAAGCCCAGACACAGGGCCCGCAGCCAACGCAGCCGGACCACGCCTGCGACGGTGGCTCGCAGCAGCGAAGGAGGCAGGGTCTCGCGGATACGTGCTCCAGTCTCGGCGCTGGCAGGCAGGTGCCCCGTCAGGTGGTCGGGATCGTCGGAATAAGACAGTCGGACGTGGTGGCTACCCCACTCGTGGTCCGGAGCGCCATACGGTTCTTTACTTGCCTGGTCATCCTACCCTTCGGCATGGCCCGATCCGCCCTGCTCCAGCGCCGCCGTGAGCTGTCCGATACCTGCCCCCGGACCAGCCGGAGCACGCGCGTCAGCGCACAGACAGGGCTCGGCCGATCTGTCAACATGGCACCGTTCCCAAATTTTGGAATCCACATGACCAAAGGCAAGCACGGAAACAAGGAAGCCAAGAAGCCGAAGAAGGTGGCGGACGCCGTGCTGCCGCTGGCGCCCGTCGGTACAACACCCGGCGCCCTGGCAGTGGCTTCGCTGCGCAAGAAGAAGTGGTAGGCCGCGTCACAACGGCGTTGATGTCTCCAGGACTGCCCGTCTTGGGGGTTGGCTTCGTGGTGGCTCGGCGCGGAGATTGACTTTCAAGCATCGACCCGCTCGCGGTCGGCCTATGGATCTTGGCCGTCGACGGCACTCCCGGCGGGAAGGCCGACCGTCGCAAGCGTAGACTGGCCTTAGCGGCTTCCTGCTCGGTGTGCTGGGCCAATCTCGGCGATGAATGCAGAGCGTCCTGCCACGACGGGCCCCTGCCAACTAGCAAGTCGCACTCGACGAGGGAATTGTCACCCCGATGCTCGACACCCTCCAACGCATCACGAAGCAGCTCAACGAAGCGACTGACCTGGACCAGGCGCTGGCGCTCGTTGTCCGCGGCGTCAAGGAGCGTCTGGCCGTTGATGCCTGTTCGGCCTACCTCGTGGATGCTTCGGAGACCAGCTTCGTTCTCGTGGCAACCGATGGTTTTGACCCGCGTGCGGTGGGATCGGTGCGTTTCGCACGAGGCGAAGGCCTGGTGGGCTTGGTCGTGGAGTGGCAATGCCCCGTCAACCTGTCCAACGTGCAGGCCCATCCGCGCTTTCGCCACCTGCCGGAGTTCGGGGAACAGGCGCACCGCGCCTTCTTGGGTGTCCCTATCACCCATCTGCGCAGACCACTCGGTGCGTTGGCCGTCCGCCAGTTGAACGACCGCATCTTCAGTCGTGACGACGAGGCGTTCATGATGGCCATCGCGGCGGAACTGGCAGGCCTGGCTCACGCCACCTCCGCCGGGGACGCACAAGGGACCGCCGGCGCTGGCGCGTGCGCGCTGCCGGCAATGCTGCGCGGGATCAAGGGCGCTCCGGGGATAGGCATCGGCACCTGTGTCCTGCCCCCCGCGGCGGCCGACTTCGACGCTGTTACCGACCACTCCGTCGAGGATGGGGAAGCCGAGGCCCGCGCGTTCGAGCAAGCCGTGGCGGAGGTTCGCGCCGAGTTGCGGGCAAGCGGCAAACGCATGGCCGCCGGGATGCCGACCGAGACCCATGCCATGTTCGGCGTCTACATCGAGCTATTGGACGACGACGAGCTGTTCGCCGATACCTTCGAACGCATCCGTGGAGGCGCCTCGGCAGCGGGTGCCTTGCGGGCGGGCATCTCCGAACACGCGCGGGCGTTCGAGGAAATGACCGATCCCTACCTGCGGAGCAGGGCCGAAGACCTGCGTGGGCTGGGCCGTCGCGTGCTTCTGCGCCTGAAGTCCGGCTCGGCCGAGGCAAGGGTCTACCCGCAGCGGTGTGTTCTGGTCGGCGAGGAGATCAGTATCGCCCGCATTGCCGACATCCCGATGGGACAGTTGACGGGTATTGTCTGCACGCGTGGCTCGCCCTACTCGCACACGGCAATTCTGGCGCGCACCATGGGCATTCCGGCCGTGATGGGGCTGGGCAGCGTGCCTCTCGATCGACTTGGGCACTGCAATCTGCTCGTCGACGGGAACCACGGCTGCGTGTACATCGACCCGCCGCCCGACCTCGTGCAGGAATTCGAGCGGGTCGGCAGACAACAGGTCGAGGAGGCTGAGGCGTTGGGAGCGCTCCGTGAACTGCCGGCCCGGACTCCCGACGGCGCGAGGGTCGCGCTGCATGCCAATGTCGGGTTGTCGTCCGATCTTGCGACGGCCTTGGACCATGGCGCCGAAGGGATCGGACTCTTCCGGACCGAGTTTTCCTTCATGGTGCGCGACTCGTTTCCTTCGGAGGACGAACAGCACGGGGTCTACCGGGAAGTGCTGGAATCGTTCGCTCCGAGGCCGGTGACGATGCGCACGCTCGACGTGGGCGGCGACAAAGCACTTCCCTACTTCCCGCTGCAGGAGGACAACGCGTTCCTCGGTTGGCGCGGGATCCGCCTGACCCTCGACAACCCCGGCATCTTCCTGACCCAGTTGCGCGCCTTGCTGCGTGCCAATGCAGGCATCGGCAATCTGAAGCTCCTGTTGCCCATGATCAGCTCGGCCAGGGAAGTGGATGCGGTGCGTCAACTGCTCACTCGTGCCGCCGCCGAGTGCGAACGTGCCGGCCAGCCAACGGGAGCGGTCGAGCTCGGTGCGATGATCGAAGTGCCCTCGGCGATCTACCAGATGCCCGCACTGTCCCAGCGCGTGGATTTCTTCTCGATCGGGACCAACGACCTGACCCAGTATCTGCTGGCCGTGGACCGGAGCAATGCACGCGTTGCGCGCCACTTCGACAGCCTGCATCCTGCGGTGCTGCGGGCAATCGACTGCGTCGCTCGCGCTGCGCGCGACGCCCAACGGCCGATCAGCGTCTGCGGCGAGATGGCTGGCAACCCGGCGGCCGCCGTTGTCCTGATGGGTTTGGGCATCGAGGTCCTGAGCATGGCGGCGGCCAGCATCCCGCAGGTGAAGCGCGTGCTTCGGACGTTCAGCCGTCAACAGGCGCAATCCTTGGCGACGCAGGCGCTGGCCGCCGAGGATCCGTCCGAGGTACACCGAATGCTGGACCTGGCGTTTGAAGATGCGGGCTTGCAGGTTGCGTCCGCTGCGTCAGCCATGACCTATTGAGTCGCGCCAGCCGGGACACCTGCATGGCAGCCTCGCAAACCCGGCGAAGCCGTGTCCCCTCAGGTCGACCGAGCCGCGAGCCGACCAACCGCCTTCATCTGCTCACCGCCGATTTCGACGAATGCCCGCCACAGACCGCTCTGCACGGCCTCGGCAAACGATGCGACCGGGACGTTCACGCTGCTGGTGTTCAATCCGGCCGGCGGATGACGGACAGTCAGTCCATGGCCTCTTCCACGTCATCGACGAATCGCGGCGCACGGCGTTCATCGCCGACATCGGGCCGCAACGGCGGCCGCGGCGCGACA
This sequence comes from uncultured beta proteobacterium, assembly GCA_963725755.1. GTDB lineage: Bacteria > Pseudomonadota > Gammaproteobacteria > Burkholderiales > Burkholderiaceae_C > Rubrivivax. The sequence continues at coordinate 591,952 of CAVRZW010000017.1, read as the reverse complement.
AGAAACGTTACCCAGCGATACCCCGCTGAAAGGACGCGCTGCGCGTGGACGCCCACCATCCAGTCCTCGTTCAACCCTGGGCCCTGCGGCCCGTAAGGACCTTCCGATGAAGACCTGGATCAAGCTCACGCTCATTGGCCTGTTCGGTGCCACCACGCTCCTGGGCGGCATGGCCGCCTGGGCCCACGAACACCACCGCCACGGCTGGCAGTCCATGACCGAACAGGACGCCGCCCAGATGAAGGCCCGCATGGTGGAGAAGATCGGCAAGCGCCTGGACCTCGACACCGCGCAGAAGGCGAAGCTGGGAGCTCTGGCCGACAAGCTGCGCGAGCAGCAGCTGGCGCTGAGAGGCGCGGGGGCCGACCCACGCGCCGAGATGCAAGGCCTGGTCGCCGGGCCCACCTTCGATCGCGCCAAGGCCACGGCCCTGATCGACGCCAAGTTGAGCGCCGTCTCGGCAAAGTCGCCCGAAGTCGTTTCGGCGATGGGCGACTTCTATGACAGCCTCAAGCCCGAGCAGCAGGCCAAGGTGCGCGAGTTCCTCGCCCGGCGCGGTGGCGGCCGTCATCACGGCTGAAGCACCGCGGGTGCGCCGACAATGCACCCCATGCGCCGGCTGCTGTTGATCGACGACGACGAGCATCTGGGGCCGCCGCTGGCGGCCTATTTCCGCCGCTTCGATTTCGAGCTGAAGCACGCCACCCGGCCGGGCACCGGCCTGGCGATGCTCCGCGGCGGCGGGTTCGATGCCGCCATCCTGGATGTCATGCTGCCGGAGATGGACGGCTTCGAGCTCTGCCGCACGATCCGAAAGGAAAGCACGGTACCGATCATCATGCTCACGGCTCGCGGCGAGGTGATGGACCGCGTGGTGGGACTGGAACTGGGCGCCGACGACTACCTGCCCAAGCCCTTCGAGCCGCGGGAACTGCTGGCGCGGATCCAGACCATCCTGCGCCGCGCGGCAGCAGCCCCCGTCGCAGTCGCCTCGGGAACACTTCGCTACGAAGGCATCGAGATCGATCTCGACCGGCGCACCGTGGCGCGCCAGGGCCAGCGCGTCGAACTCACCAGTACGGAGTTCGAGCTGCTCGTCATGCTCGCCAGCGCACCGCACAAGCCCTTCAGCCGCGACGACATCCTGGCGCGGCTGCGGGGTCATGCGGCCGAGGACGTCCACAGCCGCGCGGTCGACATCCTCGTGAGCCGCCTGCGGCGCAAGCTCGAGCCGCTCGACGTGATCCGCACCTTGCGCAACGCCGGCTACCTGTTTGCCGGAGTGCGGCAGTGAGCCCACGGTACGGATCGCCGCTGCGTTGGCGGCATGCCGTCACCCACTCGATCAAGGGCCGACTGGTCGCGCTCTTCCTGCTGCTGGCGCTGTGCACCAGCGCGGTGTTTGTCATCGGCATGGAGCGCGTTCTTCACAACGGCTGGCAGGCCTACGCCAAGCCGCTGGTCGCCGACTACGTGGACAGGCTGGCGGCCGAGCTCGGCACGCCGCCCGACGCGACGCGCGCGCTGGCGCTGACGAAGCGGCTACCGATCTCGGTGCGCATCGAGGGGCCTGAGGTTCGGTTCGATTCGCGACCGCCGCGCCGGCACGGCCACCGCGATGACGTCGAAGATGCCGAGCTGCGTGCCGCTGGCTGGGGTCTGGTGCGCAACACGGCCGATGGCCACCGTATCACCTTCGGTCTGGCACGGCCGCCCGACAGCCTGCGACCGCGCCTGGTCGGCTGGACCACGCTGGCTGCGCTGCTATTGCTCACCGGGCTGGCCTACGCCGCCGTTTGGCGCCTGCTGTGGCCGCTGCAAGCCATCGGGGCCGGCGTGGAAGCCTTCGGCCGGGGCGAATTCGGCGCCCCGATCGCCGTGCAGCGGCGCGACGAGCTCGGCCACCTCGCCGAGCGCATCAACGGCATGGCCGCCAACCTGCGCGACATGCTCGAAGCAAGGCGTGGCCTGCTGTTGGCCATGAGCCACGAGCTGCGCAGCCCCTTGACGCGGGCACGCGTCAACGCCGAGCTCGTAGAAGAGGGCGAGGCGCGCAGTGCCTTGCTGCGCGACCTGGGGGAAATGCGCGACCTCATCACCGCGCTGCTCGACAGCGAGCGACTGGCTACAGGTCATTCTGCTTTGCACACGGAGCCGACCGACCTGGCGGCGCTGGCCCGCGAGGTGGCGACGGCGTCATTTGCCGGTGTGCCGCTCACCCTCGAGCTCGCCGACATCGGTGGTCCGGTGCTGGCCGACGCGATGCGGCTGCGACTGCTGCTGCGCAACCTCATCGACAACGCGGTGCGTTGCAGCGCCGGAGCTGCGATGGTGCCCGAGGTCTTTCTGCGCCGCGAACCCGACGGCCGCATCGCGCTGGGCGTGCGCGACCACGGGCCTGGCCTGGCCCAGGCGCAGGTGGGACAACTCGGTCAGGCGTTCTTCCGCCCCGACAGCGCTCGCACGCGCGCCGGCGGGGGCGTGGGTCTTGGGCTCTACCTGTGCCGGCTGGTGGCACAGGCGCATGGCGGGGAACTGCGCATCCGCCGCGCCGAGCCTGGTCTGGAGGTCAGCGCCGTGTGGCTGCCGCTGGCACCCGGCACGCAGTCATGAAGGAGAGGGGGCAATTCCCGCGCAGAGACGGGAGTGGACTCTCACACCACGGGCATCTGGCCCGCGCCGGCACAGGCCGGCGCTCGCCAGCGAGAGCAGCGCGAGGCAATCGCCGGGGTCGCGGCGCTTGCCGGTGCCACAAGCGGCGTCGGCGTTGATCCACACGCGCGCGGGCTTCACGGCGTCGCGCGGAGGGAGCGAATACCGAAGTTCGGGCTGCGGCACTTCCCCGGTGGACCACAGTTTCACCGGTACGGCCAGGGCCGCCATGGCCAGCAGAGCGATGACGCCGATCGCGATGAGGGCCCACTTCACCACCGTCTTTGACATCGGGTTGAGGCGTGACCGCTTTCGGGCGAGCCGACGTGGCCTGCCGGCCGGGACGCTCAGGTTGCGGCTGGCATCGTCGCTCGGGTCTCGCTCGACACCAGTGCATGCTCTCGCACGTGCTGTTCCTCGATCTCGCGCAGCAGCGAGTCGCATTCCGGCATGCGCTCGCGCCGCCTGCGATGCAGGTAGGCCTCTTCCTTCGGATGATGGAGCTGAAGCGGAAAGGCCTGCAGATAGGCCATCATCGCCTCCAAGCTCACCAGGTCCGGTACCGGCTCCGATGCCTGCGCCTGCTGGACGATGTCCCGCATGCCGAGTTACGACCGGTCGCATCACGACGCCCCCGCAGGGCCGGTACATCCGGCCGCGCCGACCCCGCGGGTCGCCGCCGTCGACGTCGCCACAATCACCGGGTGGCGCTCCTTCACCGCCTCGCGCGCGGGTGCGGCCTTCCCGCGCCGGAAATGGCGGATGGTCTTGCTGCCAGGGGTCACTGGCAAGAGGCGTTCCAATACCGGCCCGGTTGCTGCGCGTCGTTCTGCAGCGTCCATCGCACACCCCGATAACGAGCACTTCCATGCACATGCAACCCGAGTTCACGCCGATGATCGCCAAGCCGGACCTCGATCCGGCGGAAAGCGCCGAATGGCGCGATGCGCTCGCGACGCTGCTGCAGGCCAGCGGCCCGCAGCGCGTGAGACAGATCCTCGACATGCTGGGCGCGATGGGCCGCGACCCGAGCATCGGCTGGCAGCCGGCGCGCGGAACGCCCTACGTCAACTCGATCCCGGTCGATCGCCAGGCCCCCTTTCCCGGCGACCTCGCGATCGAGGAGCGGCTCGCCTCGATCATGCGCTGGAACGCGCTGGCGATGGTCGTGCGCGCCAACCAGGCCTATGGCGAGCTGGGTGGCCACATCGCCAGCTATGCCAGCGCCGCCGATCTGTTCGAGGTCGGCTTCAATCACTTCTTCCGCGCAGCTCACGGTGCCGCGGGCGGCGACCTGGTGTTCTACCAGCCGCATTCGGCGCCGGGCGTGTACGCCCGCGCCTTCCTGGAGGGTCGGCTAACCGAGCAGGACCTGGCGCACTACCGTCAGGAGATCACCGCCGGTCGCAGTGGCGCGCAGGGCCTGAGCAGCTACCCGCATCCCTGGCTGATGCCTCGCTTCTGGCAGTTCCCCACCGGCTCGATGGGGCTCGGCCCGATCAGCTCGATCTTCCATGCCCGATTCATGCGCTACCTGCAGCACCGCAGCCTGCTCGACACGAGCGGGCGCAGGGTCTGGGGTGTCTTCGGCGACGGCGAAATGGACGAGCCCGAGAGCATGTCGGCGCTGACGCTGGCGTCGCGCGAGCACCTCGACAACCTCATCTGGGTGGTCAACTGCAATCTGCAGCGTCTGGACGGCCCGGTGCGCGGCAACGGCCGCATCATCGACGAGCTCGAAGCGCTGTTCGCCGGTGCCGGCTGGCGCGTCATCAAGCTGGTCTGGGGTTCCGACTGGGACGGCCTGTTCGCCCGCGACGCCGATGGCGCGCTGGCCCGTGCCTTTGCGCAGACCGTCGACGGCCAGTTCCAGACCTTCGCGGCGAAGGACGGGCGCTACAACCGCGACAACTTCTTCGGCCGGAACCCGCAGCTCGCCGCGCTCGCACAAGGGCTCACCGACGAACAGATCGACCATCTCAAGCGTGGTGGCCACGACCTCGTGAAGATCCATGCCGCGTACTTGGAGGCGACCCGGACGACCGGCCAGCCCACCGTGATCCTGGCCCAGACCAAGAAGGGCTACGGCATGGGCGGCGCGGGCCAGGGCCGCATGACGACACACCAGCAGAAGAAGCTGGAGCGCGAAGATCTGCTGGCGTTCCGCAATCGTTTCCACCTGCCGCTGACCGACGACCAAGCCGCCGCGCTCGAGTTCGTCAGGCCGGCCGCCGACAGCCCCGAGATGCGCTACCTGCATGCGCGCCGCCAAGCCCTGGGCGGCAGCATGCCCAGCCGCGCCGCAACTGCACGAGCCGTGCCTGTGCCACCCCTTTCGGCCTACGGGGAATTCGCGACCCGCGCCGATGGCAAGGAGATGAGCACGACGATGGCCTTCGTTCGCATGCTCACCGGCCTCCTCAAGGACCCGGAACTCGGCCCGCGCGTCGTGCCCATCGTCGCCGACGAGGCGCGCACCTTCGGCATGGCCAATCTGTTCAAGCAGGTGGGCATCTATTCGAGCGCCGGCCAGACCTACGAGCCCGAGGACATCGGCTCGATCCTCAGCTACCGCGAAGCCACCGACGGCCAGATCCTCGAGGAAGGCATCAGCGAGGCCAGCGCCATCAGCAGCTGGACGGCTGCAGCGACCAGCTATTCGGTGCATGGAACGGCCATGCTGCCTTTCTACATCTACTACTCGATGTTCGGCTTTCAACGCGTCGGCGACCTGATCTGGGCCGCGGCTGATCAGCGTTCGCGCGGCTTCCTGCTCGGCGCCACGGCTGGTCGCACGACGCTGGGCGGCGAAGGCCTGCAGCACCAGGACGGCAGCAGCCTGCTGCAGGCGGCGACCGTGCCCAACTGCCGTGCCTACGACCCCTGCTTCGCCGGCGAGTTCGCGGTGATCTTGGACCACGGCATGCGCCAGATGCTCGAGCAGCAGGAAGACGTCTTCTACTACGTCACGCTGATGAACGAGAGCTACGCCCAGCCCTCGTTGCCCGCGGGCGTGGAAGCCGACATCATCAAGGGCCTTTATCGCTACGCCACGCACGGCGCAGCCGACAGCCGGGCCAGCGTGCGCCTGATGGGATCGGGCACGATCCTGCGTGAGGTGATGGCCGCGGCCCAACTGCTGGCGCGGGACTGGCAGGTCGACGCCGAGGTGTGGAGCGCCACCAGCTTCAGCGAGCTGGCTCGCGACGCCCGTGAGGTGGAACGATGGAACCGCCTGCATCCGCAGGCGGCGGCGCGTCAAAGCCATGTGCAGCAATGCCTTGCCGGCGCGGACCCGGTGGTGGTGGCCAGCGACTATGTGCGCGCATGGCCCGGGCTTGTCGCCAGCCACGTGCGGTCGCCCTTCATCACCCTGGGTACCGACGGCTTCGGGCGCAGCGACACACGCCTTGCGCTGCGCAGCTTCTTCGAAGTGGACCGGCACCAGATCGTGCTGGCGAGCCTTACAGCCTTGCGTGAGCAGGGTCGGATCGATGCTGCGATCTGCGCCGAGGCGATCACACGCTATGGAATTCCGACCGACCAACTCCCGTCTTGGGCCTGTTGAAGCCCGCGGCTGGCCTGCGGCGACAGCCCCGGTTGGATCAATGGGCGGCCTTTGGGCCGAGCCGGTGTGGAGTCGACGTTGGACTTCAAGCGATGCAAGAAGAGGAGCGTGCGCCCTTCGATGGGCACGGTGGGCGATGCTTACGGCAACGCGATGGCCGCGAGTGAAGTTGAAGCAAACAACGCAGTCCCGTGGTGTCCGTGGAATCGGGGTAAGTCCACCTCCTCAGAAGCCGGGGCGGTTCATGTCGGCCGTCGCCACGGTCCATCCGCTGTCGCACGGCAGCCCGATGCCGTTCATCGTCGCCGAGCACGGGTGCAGCCCCGGTCCGCAGCGGCGGGTTTAGGGCCAAACCATCCAGGATGCCGCCCAGCTACGTCCGGTCGTTGCCGTCCGCCGCCGTGAAGCCTGGAATCAAGAACCCTTCGCGGACCGAGTTCAGTTCTTCCAGGTGCAGACGCGCCAGCCGCTCCAGGCAGGCCCGTCCCTGCGGCGTGAGGTGAACCTCGACTCGACGCTTGTCGTCGCGGCTTGCCACGCGTCGCACCCGGCCGGCTGCCTCACTTCGGGACACCAGTGAGACGACGCCATGGTGCTTGGCCTGAAGGCGTTCGGCCAGTTCAGCCATGGTGGCCCAACGTCGACCCGGATAGCCCTGAATCTGCAGCATCAGCTGGTACTGCAGCGGCGTGACGCCGTGTTGGTGCGTCACTTCCTCACTGAACCGGAGGAACTTGCGCAGTCGGTAGCGAAAGCGGGCCAGCGTCTCGAAATCGGCTTTCGACATCTTTCGATCAGGCATGGCAGGTATCCTCTTGCGTTCAATATATATCATGTCGTGATATATACAGTCCTCGCGCCGTCCCGCACGACAGGGCCCTCACGCAACGAGAGCCCACCACGCCCGCCATTGGTCGGCGCCCACCCATGAAACTGAACATCCTCTCGGACCTGCACCTGGGATTTGGTGCCATGGATCGGCCGGTCAACGATGCAGACGTGGTCGTGCTGGCCGGCGACATCTCGCGCCCACCCGAAGCGGTCGCCTGGGCTCTCAAGTTCGACAAGCCCGTTCTCTACGTGCCAGGCAACCATGAGTTCTACGGTGGCAGCATCGACGGTACGCTCGAAGAACTCCAGCGCTTGTGCAAAGGCACCCAGGTCCAGGTACTCGACAACCGCGAGGTCGTCGTGGGCGGGGTGCGCTTCCTCGGCACCACGTTGTGGACCGACTTCGATCTGTTCGACGATCCGCAGCAGCGCGCGGCGGCGAAGGCAGAGGCCCAGCGTCTGCTGCACGACTTCAGCCGCATCCGTGCCCGCGAGGCCTCGGCCGAGGTCTTCACGCCGGATGATTCGGTGAGTCTGTTCAGGCGCCACGCCACCTGGCTGGAGAGCCGACTGGCCACCGCCCATGCCGGCCCTACGGTGGTGATCACGCACCACGCGCCGTCGCGCCACAGCATTCACCCCCGCTTCGCCGATTCGCTGCTGAATTCCTGCTTCGTGTCTGACGCCGCGTACCTGCTGCGGGCAGACCGCGTATCGCTGTGGATTCATGGGCACACCCATGACAGCTTCGACCACTGTGTCAACGGCACCCGCGTCGTCTGCAATCCGCGTGGCTATGCCCGGGGCGGCGTCAACGAGAACCCTGGCTTCGATTCGAACTTCATCGTCGAGGTGAACGAAGGCGCGGACGTCGAACCGACATCGTGGCCCGAAGTCCCTCGCGAGGGGAGGTCCGCATGATCGCCACTGCACTCACGCGCCTGTTCGACATCGAGCACCCGATCGTCCTGGCCCCGATGGCGGGCGTCTCCGGCGGGCGTCTGGCAGCCGCAGTGTCCAACGCCGGTGGCCTCGGTTTGGTCGGCGGCGGCTACGGCGACCGCGCCTGGCTGAACAGGGAACTGGACCTGGTCCGGCAGTTCACCTCCCGGCCGTGGGGCGTCGGCTTGATCACCTGGTCCTGCGACCGCAGCATAGTCGACCTGGTGCTCGCAAGACGCCCGCACGCGGTGATGTTGTCGTTCGGCGATCCGCGGCCGCACGCGGCGGCCATCAAGGCGACCGGGTGTCGGCTGATCTGCCAGGTGCAGGATCTGGCAGGCGCACGGTTGGCGTGCGCAGCCGGCGCCGATCTCATCGTGGCCCAGGGCACCGAGGCCGGCGGGCATGGTGGCGGACGCGCCACGCTGCCGCTGGTGCCGGCGGTGCTGGACGCGGTCACGCCGATCCCCGTCGTGGCTGCAGGTGGCATCGCCGACGGCCGGGGCCTCGCCGCTGCACTGGCCCTTGGTGCGCAAGGCGTCCTCATCGGCACCCGCTTCTATGCCAGCGACGAGGCCCTGGGCTCGCCGCGGGCAAAGCAGCACATCGTGGAAGGCAGCGGCGACGGCACGGGGCGCACGACGGTGTTCGACATTGTCCGCAGCTTGGCGTGGCCAGCCGGCACCACCGGTCGCGCGCTGCGCAACCCGTTCATGGCGCGCTGGCACGGGTACGAAGGTGCACTGGTCGCTGTGCTCGACGCCGAGGGGGCTGCCTTCCAGGCGGCAGTGCGCGCGGAGGATTTCGACACCGCCATGGTCTGGGCCGGCGAAGGAGTCGATTTGGTCGACGCCGTCGTGCCAGCGGCCACGCTAGTGACGCGCATCAGCGAGCAGGCCGAGCAGTGCCTCGCTCGGGCGGCCGAACTATGTCGGCAGCCGAGGCGGGAATGAAATCACCCCACCCCGCATCTAACAGGCCTTAGTTCCCTCTTCATGAAGGTCTGCATGCATCGCGCATCCTTGGCAACGGCCACGACCCTGACCGACAACACGGCCGACGCGGAGCTTGCGACGCGCGCTGCAGACGGTGACGATGCCGCCTTCGAGCGCATCATGAGGCGGCACAATCGCCTGTTGTTCCGCACGGCCCGCAGCATCTTGAAGAGCGACGCCGAAGCCGAAGATGCGTTGCAGGATGCCTATTTGCGCGCCTGGCGCGCGCTCGGCAGCTTCAGGTCCGAGGCCCGACTGTCGACCTGGCTGGTGCGCATCGTCATCAACGAAGCGCTGGGTCGGCTGCGCCGTCGTGGCGCCAAGGTGCTGGCCTTCGACCCCACGATCGACCTCGTGGACGTCTCGATGGAGGACGCGATGGAAGGCAACCCGGACGATCGGCCGGATCGCGCCGCGATGCGGTCAGAGGTGCGCGCCATGATGGAGGCGTGCATCGACGCCCTGCCGGAAGCGTTTCGCACGGTGTTCATGCTGCGGGCCGTCGAGGAAATGAGCGTCGAGGAGGTTTCGGCCTCGCTGGGATTGCCGCAGGCCACCGTGCGCACGCGCTTCTTCCGCGCCCGTGGCCTGCTTCGCGAGGGCCTGGCGCGCGATATCGATCATGCAATGGCCGATGCCTTCTCCTTCGACGGTGCGCGCTGCGACCGCGTCGTGGCCGGTGTGATGGCTAGGCTGAACGACCGCACCGACGCTGCCGGATCCTGACTCGAGCGGGCATCGGACCGCAGCACGCTTCGCGCCCAGCCTCGCCCAGACCGGTGACCTCATCGCCCGCGGCGCCGATTGCGATGAACAGACTGCTCAGGGCCATCGGCGACCGACTCGCCGCGTTCCTGCTCGCGCCCAGGCCGCAGGGTGCGATGGTTGCGACCGTCGCGCGCGATCTGCTCGACGTTGATCGCCCAGGCCTTCCAGGCCGTCCACTACTCCATCCTGCCCGCAGTGACGTTCCAGAACGCCGTCGACGGGGCGGGCGCGCATTGCCAACGCGAGTTGCTGCACATCCGTCACCACAGCCTGTACGCGCCCAAGGACTTCGAGATGTCGCCCTATTTCGACGTCGTGAAGCCGACGTTGCAGCCCGGCTTCGATCCGCACGGCCTCGCGTGCGACGACGCGCCACACCGCGAGCCGGAACGCCGGTGAAGCTGTGGCCATCGAATGGGCTCACTCAACCATCCAGGAGCTCCTGATGTCCTTTTTCCAGATGTCTTCCCCGCTCGCAGCCCGCCGCCTGTTCCTTGGCCGGACCGGATTGACGCTGTCCGGTGCCGCCGTGGCGCTGCTTTCCGGCAACGAGGCGCTCGCTGCCAAGTCCGCCGGCGCCGGCACCCAGGATGTGCAGATCCTCAACACCGCGCTCGGCGCCGAGCTCGAGGCGATCGCCGCCTACCAGCTGGGCGCCGAAAGCAAGCTGCTGCAGGCCGGCGTGCTGGACCTCGCGCTGCGCTTCCAGGGGCATCACAAGGAACACGCCGAGGTGCTGGCGAAGACCGTGACCAGGCTGGGCGGCAAACCCGTCGAGGCCAAGGCCAGGTACAACTTTCCGGTCGAGCAGCTCAAGTCGCAGGCCGACGTGCTGAAGTTCGCGGCCACTCTCGAGCAGGGTGCCGTCAGCGCCTACCTTGGCGCCGTGCCGTTGTTCGGCAACCGCGACCTGGCCAAGGCGGCCGCCAGCATCCTGGGGGATGAGGCGATGCACTGGGCCATCCTGCGCCAGGCCCTGGGCGACGCGCCGGTGCCGGTGGCCTTCATGTCATGACGTCGCGTGCGCTGATGATCGCCGGCGCGCTGGCGCTGAGCGGACTCGGCACGGCCCCGCCCGCGCTGGCAGCGCCGGATGCGATGCGCGGCGAAACGATCTACGCACGCTGCCTGGCCTGCCACGCGCTCGCGTTCGACCGCGTCGGGCCGCGGCATTGCGGCCTGCTCGGCCGCCGTGCGGGCAGCGTGCCAGGCTTCGCATACTCTCCGGCCATGAAGCAGTCCGCGATCATCTGGGACGAGAAGGCGCTCGACCGCTTCCTGGCCGCGCCGATGAAGGCGATCCCGGGCACGACGATGACCTACGACGGCGTCCCCGACCGGCGGGACCGCGCCGACCTGATCGCCTACCTGCGGCAGGTCGACCAGACGCCGCCCTGCCGCGGGGGCCCGCCATCGCGACGATGAAGCCTGAGGTCCATCAGGCCCGACCGTCGAGCGTGGCTCTGCAGCGCCTGTTGCAGGAGGTGCGGGTCTGCAAGATCTGTGCGACGCACCTGCCCTTGCCACCGCGCCCGGTGCTGCAGGCCGCAGCGGCGGCGCACATCCTGATTGCGGGGCAGGCGCCCGGGCGCAAGGTCGCGGCCAGCGGCGTCCCGTTCGACGACGCCAGCGGCGACCGGCTTCGGGCCTGGATGGGCATCGACAAGGACTTGTTCTACGACCCTGACTTCATCGCCATCCTGCCGATGGGCTTCTGCTATCCGGGTACAGGATCCTCCGGCGACCTGCCGCCACGGCCCGAGTGCGCGGTGGCGTGGCGCGCGCGACTGCTGGAACAACTGCCGTTCGTCCGACTGACGCTGGCGATCGGCACGCACGCGCAGGCCTGGCACTCGAAGCCGAATCCAGGCGCGACATTGACCGCGACCGTGAGAGCCTGGCGCGAGCATGGGGCTCGGGTCCTGCCCTTGCCGCACCCGAGCCCGCGCAACAACGGCTGGCTGCAACGCAACCCCTGGTTCGAGGCCGAGGTGCTGCCTGAGCTGAAGGCGCGCGTGCGCGCGCTGCAGGGTCGGTAGCCGCACGATCCGGTTGTCACGTCTTGCCGTCTGGCGGGATCCGAGGAAAGGGCCTCCCAATTCAGTGCCGTCGCATCGATGGCGGGAGTGCCCTCCGCCACAGACGAAGGACTCCGCCACGAACATGCCCCTCACAGTCACGACGCACGAATCTCGCGTGCGCCGAATTTCGCACCCTCAGCGACGTGGTGCATGTCTACAACCGCAAGCGCGGCCTTGGACTCACCGGCCAAGAGCTGGCCGGCCTGAGCGAGTTCCTCAAGTCGCCGTGACGTTGCCTGCAGCAGGACGGCGCGCAAGCGGGCAACGCTGGTGCCCCGTGGTCTACGTTGTCTGCTTAAGACACTGCCCGCCTAAAGTGGTCCCGCAGCCTCCTTGGGCGTCAGTCTTCGTCTTGATCGCGAGTACCCGATGCCGGAACAGCATCGACGCGCCCGTACAAGCCGTCGGCCTCGTCGTTGGAACCCGCTGCGAAGAACAGCGCACTTGTCGGTTGCGCGTCCACGCCGTTGCCGAAGGCGATACCCCAGAGGCCCGCGATCACCAGCGTATGACCGTCGCGGCCCCGCAGCTGGCCAAGGAAGTGCCCATCGCGCTGATCGAAGGCCGAGATACGCCCGTCGCCGAAGTTGCCGACGAGCAGCGCATTGCTGAAGCGGCCGAAGTCGGCAGGCGCACGCGCCATACCCCAAGGCGCATTCAGCCGGCCGCCGCTGGCCACGCGACGTATCAGGCGGCCGTGCGCATCGAAGACGTCGACGAAGCCCATCCCCGGGCCGGCGACCTCGTCGTGCCCGGCGATGTCCTGCTTGGCATAGGCAATGTAGAGATTGCCGTCAATGTTCTGGATCCCGAACGGCGCATAGCCCGCCGGAAGGCGCGCATCCACGAAGGCGCCAGCCCAGGACACCGGGTGAAAGCCAGCGTCGAAGACGTCGATGCGGTTGTTGTGGAAGTCGGCCAGGTAGAGGAAGTTGCTCGTACCATCGGCCGCCAGCGCAAGCGCCTTGTACACGCTGTGCGACGTGCTGTTGTCGACCGCCAGCACCGCGTTGGTGGCGTCGACGTTCGGCGCCCAGCCAGCTAGCGTGCCGTCCTCGCCCGCAAAGATGAATTTGGCGGCACCGGTCAGCCCGTTCTTCGTGACCCCGAAGGCGCTGGACCCATTGAACACGATGCCTGTGGGCGCGCCGGGCGCTCCTCCGGCGCCCGGCACCGTGACCACCAGGCTCTGGGGCTTGCCGCTGCCGTCGTAGAGCGTGGACTTCCCCGTTCCGTTGTCGGCGACCCAGACGAAGGCGGTCGGGTTGAACGCAATGCCCCAGCCGTTGTGCAGGTTGGGGTCGTTGAATGCGGCAACCACCGCGCCGTCTGACGCCAGCGGTGTCACCAGATAGGCGCCGGCGCCGCGCTCCGACCCGGATGTATCGGCAAGGGCCGGATGGGAAACGATGAACAGACCCAGGCCTGCGGTGGCCAGGACGCGTAGGAGTCGTCGAGCAAGCATGATGCGATCCCTTTGTGGTGTTCCAGTTAGGCGCCTGCCACGCGGGCGCCGACTGGTTAATACCCGCCGCGCGCGCCAGGGTTCATCGTTGGCTGGTTCGGAGCACCGCCGGCGCGCGCCGATCACGGCTTGATCTGACCGGCCGACCGGCCTACGCTCGGGTCGGCACCCGTGATGAAGCGACGTTGAACCTTTTGCCTGCAAGTGGGAATCAACGGGTTCAGCGAGACTGTCTATGTTGAAGCCCTCGATCCGCAGCGACTCTCCGAACCTGCCCCAAGGGCAGCTCAGGGCGGATGTTGCCGAGCAGGTGGAGCGACGCCTGCTCGAGCAGGTCGTCGCCAGACAGCTGGCCGCGTTCGAGAAGCTCTACGCGGGCTACCACCCGCGGCTGACGCGCTTTCTCGACCGCCTGACGCGGCGTCCCAGCCTCGTCGAGGAGGTGCTCAACGACACGATGTTTGTGGTCTGGACGCGCCCCCAGGGCTACAACGGTCAGTGCAAGGTCTCGACTTGGATCTTCGCCATCGCCTACCGCAAGGCGATGAAGGCGCTGCAGCAGATCGACGAGCCCGTGGACGACGTCGACCGGGACCTGCGACCCTCCGACCTACCGGGGCCCGAGGAGCAGCTGGACCAACATCAGGCGAGCGACCTTTTGCGACGCGCTATCCACGCTTTGTCGCCCGAGCATCGTGCGGTGGTCGAGCTCACCTATTTCCACGGTGCCGATTACCGCGAGATCGCGCTCATCGTGGACTGCCCGGTGGCGACGGTTAAGACGCGGATGTTCCATGCCCGGCGGCGCCTGAAGGCCTTGCTGCCGCCAGACCTGGACAGCCAGCCATGAGCGCGCGCATTCTGACGATCGACGCGGACGGGCACCAGGCGGTGCAGACCTTGCTGCCCTGGTACGCGACGGATCGACTGGAGACTGCCGAGCGCGCGGCGGTCGACAGCCACCTCGCCGGGTGCGCGCAGTGCCGTGCCGAGCTGGCCTGGGAGCGCCGCCTGATCGCGGCGCAGGAACCGACAGGTGGCGACACGATGGGCGACCCGGCAGCCGCATGGGCGCGCCTTCGGGAGCAGATCGACACGGAACAGGCCGTCGAGCCAGTGCCCGCCGCGCGCCAGCGGTCCCGCGGCTTCGATTGGCGCGGCCTTGCCCCTTGGCTGCGCTGGGTCCTGGCCGCGCAGTTCGCGGCCGTGCTGTTACTCGCGATGCTGGTGCTGCGGCCTTTCGCGCCCACGGAGTCCTATCACGCCATGGGCGCGGCAGCCAGCGCGCGCCATGGCAACGTGATCGTGCGGTTCAGCCCTGGCGCAACGGAGGCTGAGATCCGGCAGGCGCTGCAGGCCGTGGGCGCAAGGCTGGTTGACGGCCCGACTGCCACCGACGCCTATTTGCTCGAGGTGCCGGCCGAGCGCCAGGCGGTAGCCCTGGCAGCGCTGCGATCACGGCGCTTCGTCTTGCTCGCCGAGTCGCTCGAGGCGAGGCCACCACGATGATGCGGGCCCTGCTGGCGTTGTGGCTCTGCGCCTTGGTGGTCTTTCCGGCGCTGGCTGGCGATGCGGCCTCAGCCGCGCCGGCTGACCCGAGGGCACAAATCCTCGTGCTGTTGCAAATGCCGCCGCAGCACTTCCACCCGGGCAGCGACTACGCCGGCGATTACGGTGCCGGCGCCGGTCACGCGGCGCGTCGCCGCATCGCCGCGCAGCTGGCACGCAAGCACGGCTTGGTACTGACGGATGATTGGCCCGTGACCTCGATCGGCGTCGATTGCTACGTGCTGACCCTGCCGGCCGCTCGGCGAGGCGACCGAAATGTCGTGGTACAGGCGCTGGCGCAGGATCCGCGGGTCGCCTGGGCCGAGCCGATGAACCTCTACCGCGCCCAGGGGCACGATGACCCGCTGTATGCAGTGCAGCCTGCAGCGACCGCCTGGCACCTGAGCGCGCTGCATGCGCTGGCGACCGGTCGCCAGGTGCGGATCGCGCTCATCGACAGCGGCGTCGAGGTCACGCACCCGGATCTCGTGGGTCAGATCGAGGCGAGCAGGAATTTCATCGCCACCAGGCCGCTGGTCGCCGAGCGGCACGGCACCGAAGTCGCCGGCATCATCGCCGCGCGGGCCGACAACCACCAGGGCATCGTCGGCATCGCACCCGACGCGCGGCTGCTGGCGCTGCGTGCCTGCTGGCAGGACGCCGCAGCCGTCACGCTGTGCAACAGCCTGAGTCTGGCGCGAGCGCTCGACTTTGCAATCGCCGAAGATGTGCAGGTGATCAACCTCAGCCTGAGCGGCCCGCCCGACTTGCTGCTGGGCCGCCTGCTCGACGCTGCGCGAGCACGTGGCATCGGCTTGGTGGCGGCCGCCGACCGCAGCTTGCCGGACGGCGGGTTTCCGGCTTCGCATCCCGGTGTGATCGCCGTTGCCGACGATGCACCGGGTGGGGCTGCTGCCGGCGTCCTGTTGGCGCCCGGGCGTGATGTGCCAACCACCGGGCCGCCGTCGCGCTGGTACCTGGTATCCGGGTCTTCGTACGCGGCCGCTCATGTGAGCGGCCTGCTGGCGCTTGTGGTCGAGTTGGACCGGGCCCACGGACACCGACCTGCGAGCGTTTCGCTTCAGGCCGTGAAGCGCGATGCAACGGGGGCCGTTGACGCCTGCGGCACCCTGTCGATCGACCGCGATGTCTGCCCCTGCGCCTGCGCCGACCTGCAGGCTGCGGCGCCGCTGGGTCTGCGCTGAGTCGCTTCAGCGTGCCGCCGCGCGCTCAACTGGCCTTGGTGCTGCTCGGATGGGCCGGGGCGGCCTGGGGCCAGGTCGCCGCCAGCCTGCGCGCGGACTCGGACTTCCTGTTCCGCGGCCTTTCGCTCAGCAACGGCAAGCCAGACGTGAGCCTGAGCGTGGAGGCCGATGAGCCCAGCGGCTGGTATGCGGGAGCTTCTGGCACCGCGGTCGCTTTCGACTCGATGCGCCGACACGCGGCTGTCTTTGCCGATCTCGGTTACGCACGGCGTTCAACGTCAAGCTTGTCTTGGGAGCTGGGCGCCAGCCTGGCGCACTTCGACAAGGCCGCCAGCTACGACTACGGCGAGACCTTCGCAGGCCTGCTGGGGCAGCGTTGGAACGTGCGAGTGCATCTCTCGCCGTCCTACTTCGGCAGCGGGGTTCGGACCGGCTACGCCGAGCTCAACGCGGGGCTGCCGTTGAGCGCACGGTGGCGCCTGTCGGGGCATCTGGGCGCGCTCACACCCTTGGGCGGCAACACTGAGCCTGTGCTGCGCCGAACACGCGGCGACGCGCGCGCAGGCATCGGCCTCTCCCTCGATGCCTGCGAGTTGCAAGCAGCCTGGGTCGCCACCACGCGTGGGGGCGTCTACCCCACCGAGTACGTCGATCGACGCCAGACCGGCGTGCTGAGTGCTGCCTGCTTCTTCTGAGGGCTGACCCCCATCAGTCCAGGCAGCTACCAGGCTCGCAGCATTCGAGCCCCTGCTGCCGGCATGAACCTGCCTGGCAGTTCTCGGAATACACCGGACGCGAGCGCCGACCGGGCGCTCGCAATCCGACGCATCGAGAGGAAAGCACCATGGGCGGAACGAGAACAAGGCGGGCATGGTTGGTTGCAGGCCTGAGCATCTGGGCCTTGGTGGCCTGTGGTGGCGGTGGAAGCGATGGTGGTGGCGGCATGTACACGGGCAGTAGCGGCGGCACCGCAAGCGGATGTACCTATCCCATGACCTGCCCGGCCGGCACGAGCTACGCGGTGACCAGCCTGGTTTCCGACGGCAGCACCACGCCGCACACGGATGCCAAGCTCATCAACGGTTGGGGCATTGCCTTCAACCCGCAGGGCTTCGTCTGGGTCGCGAACAACGGCACGTCCACCTCCACGCTGTACGACGGGAATGGCGCTCCGCAGTCGTTGGTGGTCAGCCTGCCCGCGGGCCAGCCGGGCGCTGCCGATCCGACGGGGATCGTGTTCAACAACAGCACGGGCTTCGTCGTCAGCCAGGGCTCCCTGAGTGGGGCAGCAGCCTTCCTGTTTGCCGGTGAGGCCGGCACCCTCTCCGCGTGGTCGCCCGGCGTGAACCCCACCGCCGCCGTGTCGGTCTTCGACGGCGGCGCAACCGGCACGGTCTACAAGGGCCTCGCCATCGCGACGCAGGGTACGGCGAGCTTCCTCTATGCCGCCGACTTCCATCACGGTACGGTCGACGTGTTCGATGCCAGCTTCAACACGGTGACCACGGCTGGCGGGTTCACCGACCCGGGCTTGCCGGCCGGCTACGCACCGTTCGGCATCCAGGCCATCGGCAGCCAGATCTTCGTGAGCTACGCCAAGCAGGACGCGCAGGCCCATGACGAGATCGACGGCGCTGGCTTGGGCATCGTCGACATGTTCGACACCTCGGGCCATCTGGTCAAGCAGCTCGTCGGCACCGGCGGTGCGCTGAATGCACCCTGGGGCATGGCGCTGGCGCCGGCCAACTTCGGGCCCTTCAGCGGCGCCTTGCTCGTCGGCAACTTCGGCGACGGCAAGATCAACGCGTTTGATCCGACGACGGGGGCGACGCTCGGGACCGTGAGCGACTCTACGGGGGCACCCCTGGTGATCGACGGCCTGTGGGGCATCGCGTTCGGCAACGGCCTGAACAGCCAGCCGGCCAACACGCTGTTCTTTGCCGCCGGGCCTGGCGCCGAGTCCCATGGGGTCTACGGGCGCATCGATCTGAAGTGATCGCTGCCGTTTGATCTGGAGGGTGCGCAGCGGCGCACCTGCGAGACGGGATGTGAGCGCTTGGTGGAGGACGCTTGCAATGAATATGACGCTCGCCATCCTGGTGCGCGTGTTGGTCCTGGTTTGGGCCGGGATGGCGACGACGCCTGCCGATGCTTTGCCGAGCTTCGCTCGGCAGACCGGCTTCGAATGCACGGTCTGCCATCTGAGCTGGCCCGAGCTGACTAGCGTCGGGAGGCAATTCAAGCTCGGCGGCTATACGCTGATCAAGCCTGTGGTCAGTGCTTCGAGGCCCTGGGTCTCATTCGACCGGGACGGCGATCCACCCGTCATTCCGTTGGCTGCCTTTGTCCAGGTATCGCTGACCAGCGCGTCCAGGCCGCAGATCGCCAGCCCAGGCGCGGAACGTCTGCCGCAGCAGAACCGCCTGCTGTTGCAGCAGCTCAGCCTCTTCCTCGCAGGACGGCTGCAGGAGCACGCAGGGGCCTTCGTGCAGTGGACGTACGACGGGGTGGCGCACCACAGTGCCATCGACAACGCCGAATTGCGAGTGGCCAACCGGCTGCGCGAAGGCGCATGGGACGTGTCTTACGGGCTCAGCCTGAACAACAGCCCGTCGATGTCCGACCTCTACAACACGACGCCGGTGTGGAGCTTTCCGTTCGCCAGTTCTGCGGTGGCACCGACCCCAGCCGCTGCGCCCTTGGTCCAGGCAGGCTTGGCGCAGCAGGTCGTGGGCCTGGTGCCCTACGCCCTGTGGAATCGGACGCTCTACGTCGAACTGGGAGGCTACCGGACGGCGAGCGGGGCCCTCTCGATCTTCCGCACGGGTGTCGATCGCAGCCAGGCAGCCGTGCTCGATGGCGTCGCCCCCTATTGGCGGCTGGCACTGCAACATGAGTGGGACAAGGGCACACAGTCGGCGATGGTGGGGACCTTCGGCTTGACGGCAAGGAAGTTTCCCGATCCGCTGGCAGCGGTCGGCCAAGCCGACAGGTTCACGGACACCGGGGTCGATGCGCAGTATCAATACATCACGGACGCGCACCGGTTCAGCGGTCAATTCGCCTATGTCCGCGAACGGCAGCAACTTGACGGCACGTTCGCGGCTGGTGGATCGGCGAATCCGACCGACGGACTGCAGAGCCTGAATGCGAAGCTGAGCTACTACTACCTCGCTCGATATGGCGTGAGCGTCGCGGTGCAAGGCCTGCGTGGGAGCCCGGACCACGGGCTGTACGACACGGGCGCGGCAATCGACGGCAGCATCAATGGAAGCCCGAACAGCACCGCAGCCATCGTCGAGCTGAACTGGCTGCCGCTTCGCAACCTGCGCTTCAGTGCGCAGTACACCGACTACCTCCGCTTCAACGGCTCGCGCACCGACTATGACGGTCACGGGCGCAATGCCCGCGACAACAACACTCTTTTCCTCTCGGGCTGGTTCCCGCTCTAAGGTCGGGACCGGGACCCAGCGCCCAGCAACGCATCTTGCGGGAGAACGTCGATGAATTTCGACAGAGATCGGCTCAGTCGTCGTCAGAGCCTGGCTATAAGTGGTCGATGGTTGATGGTCATTGCTGCGGCGGGAGCGGGGACTCATTCAAGCCGCGCGGACGCCGTCCGCGTCGACAAGCTGGACGTTGCGTATCAGGAAGCGCCCAAGGAACGAAAGCACTGCTCCACTTGCCGCTTCTTCTCGTTGAGCGCTGAACGCAAAGGTCAGTGCGCCATCGTTGCCGGTGAGATCTCACCTGATGGCTGGTGCATGCTCTACTCGCCGCGGACATGAGAACGAAGAGCCGGCTCCACGCGCCTGAACACGCAGCGGGTCGATGTTCCTGGAAGTGGTGTAAGTCCAACCACTGCGTAGCGGCTTGCCGCGAAGCTCCGGGCCGACCTCAGTGCCGTACTGCTCGGCCAGGAAGCCCTGGATCTCGCGCGCCGTCACGCCGCAGGCGCATATGGCCGCGATCTTGTCGTCGAAGCAGGTGAAGCGCCGCTCGTGCTTCGGAATGAGCAGCGGCTCGACGCTGCCCTCGCGATCACGGGGAACCTCGATGCGCAGCGGGTCATCCTCGGTCAGTACCGTCTTGGCGCTGCCGGCCGCCAGGTCCACATGCGCTTGAACTTCATGCTCGCCAAGGCGCTGTCGCGAGCGCCCGTCAGCAGCGCGAAGCCAGCGGGGCGCGGTTGCGGCGTTCGATTTCGTTGCCCAAAGGCATCGTCAAGAAGACAAAGTGCTGGCGCTTGATGCGCTCGTCTTCAGGCTGGAAGCGATCTATGCAGAACACAGAGAACAGGCGGAACCCCACGCGAATGCCTGCAGTCAGCCACTCTAGGCCGAGACTTGGACCCGACCAGGAACGGTGTCTCCGTGGCGCGCCTCCCCGGACGGCCCGTGCGCGGCTGCGGTGAGTCAGACCCGCATGCACTCGCGGGCGCACGGCCGGCAGGTCAAAGATCGGCACGTGCGCTGCCGCCATGCATGCTGGGTCGCAATGGCAGACACCGGGGAGTGATCCCGCTCAATGAACTTGCACCTCTCAAGCCTATTGTTCATTTCCCCTCGGGCTGCCGATGCACTAAGAACTACGAGGGATCCGAATATTCGATGGTTTGTTGAAGGAGACGCGCATGCAAGCCAGCAAGGAACAGCTGTTGTGGATGTTCGAGACCATGGTGGCGATCCGCCATTACGAGGAGACGATGGCCAGCGTCTACCTCGAAGGCAAGCTGCCGCCGCATATCCAGAAGGGCCTGGCCTTCGACATTGGTTCGGGCCCCGTGCCCGGCGAGATGCACCTCGCCGCGGGACAGGAGCCGGTGGCGGTGGGCGTGTGCGCCCACCTGGGGAAGGAGGACACCGTGGTCGGCACCCACCGACCGCACCACTTCGCGATCGCCAAGGGCGTGCCGCTAGACAAAATGACTGCCGAGATGTTCGGCAAGGCAACGGGCCTGGGCAAGGGCAAGGGCGGCCACATGCACTTGTTCGACCCCGAGCATCGCTTCAGCTGCAGCGGCATCATCGGCGCGAGTCTTCCGCCGGCCTGCGGGGCGGCGTTGGCAGCCAAGAAGCTCGGCAAGGACTGGGTCGCCGTGGCCTTCTTCGGCGAAGGCGCGGCCAACCAAGGCTCGTTCCACGAGTCGCTGAACTTGGCAGCTCTTTGGAAGCTGCCGGTGGTCTTCGTGTGCGAAGACAACAAGTGGGCGATCTCGGTGCCCAAGTCGCAGGCCACTTCGATCGACTGGGTGGCCGACCGCGGCGCAGCCTACGGCATGCCGGGCATCCGCGTCGCCAACAACGACGCGGTCGAGGTGTTCGAGGCCGCAGGACCGGCGGTCGCGCGTGCGCGCCGCGGGGAGGGGCCGAGCCTGATCGAGGTGAAGACTGACCGCTACTTTGGACACTTTCAGGGCGATCCCGAGGTGTACCGCCCGAAGGACGAGGTCAGCACGCTGCGCAAGAAAGACCCCATCCCCAAGCTCGCGAGCCTGCTCAAGCGCCAGAGCCTGCTGACCGACGGCGAAGAATCCAAGCTCATCGCGCGCGCGCAGCAGCGCGTGGCCGACGCCTTCGAATTCGCGCGCACCAGCCCCTACCCGGCAGCTCAGGACGCGCTGAACGACCTGTTCGTTTCCGCCTAGACCCGAGGAGCACCCTATGAGCAAGACCCGCAGACTCACGATGGCCCAGGCCATCGCCGAGGGTATCGCGCAGGAAATGGCGCGCGACGCCGACGTGTTCGTGATGGGCGAAGACATCGGCGCCTACGGTGGCATCTTCGGCGCCACCGGAGGGCTGCTGGAGAAGTTCGGCAGGGACCGCATCATGGACACGCCGATCTCGGAGACCGCGTTCATCGGCGCGGCCACCGGTGCGGCCGCGGCCGGCATGCGCCCTATCGTCGAGCTGATGTTCGTCGACTTCTTTGGCGTGTGCATGGACCAGATCTACAACCACTTGGCCAAGAACACTTACATGGCCGGCGGCAACATCAAGCTGCCGGTGGTGCTGACGACGGCGATTGGCGGCGGCTACAACGACGCCGCGCAACACTCGCAATGCCTGTATGCGACCTTTGCCCACATGCCAGGGTTGAAGGTGGTCGTACCTTCGAATGCCTACGACGCCAAGGGTCTGATGATCCAGGCCATCCGCGACGACAACCCGGTGATGTTCATGTACCACAAGGGCATCATGGGTCTGCCCTGGATGGCCTACTTCGAGGGCAGCACGAACGAGGTGCCCGAGGCGCCTTACACGTTGCCCTTCGGCCAGGCGAAGGCGGTTCGCGAAGGCAAGGACCTCACCATCGTCACGATCAGCCAGATGGTGCACAAGGCGGTGCTCGCCGCTGACGAGCTTGCGCGAATGGGAGTCAGCGCCGAGGTGATCGATCTGCGTACGCTGGTGCCGCTCGATCGCAGCGCGGTGTTGAAGTCGGTCGCCAAGACCGGGCGCCTGCTGGTCGCCGACGAGGACTACCTCGGCTTCGGTCTCAGTGGCGAGATCGCCGCCATCGTCGCCGAGAATCTCGACACGCTGAAGCTCAAGGCACCGATCAAGCGCCTCGCGGTACCGAACGTCCCGATCCCGTACAGCCGGCCACTGGAGCAGTTCGTCATTCCGCAGGCGGGCGGGATCGTCGAGGCGGCGAAGGGGCTGATGACGGCCCGGATGCCCGAAGGCGCAGCAGCGTGAGCGACATCACCCTGCCCGCGAGCGCCTGGCAGGGCGTGGAGGCGGGCGTGGAGGCGCTCCTGGACCAGTGGCTGGTAGCGGCGGGAGACGTCGTGCACGCCGGCCAGCCGCTGGCCAGGGTGGTGCTGGTGAAGGCCAGCCTCGACGTAGAGGCGCCGTCGAACGGGCGAGTGGAATCGATCCTTGTTGCCGCTGGCGAGACTTTCGCGCGCGGCCAGCCTATCGCGATCTTGAAGGAAGCCCCGTAGGGAGGGCGGCCGAAAGGAGTCGGCTGTCGGGCGCCAGATCGGATGACTGCTCACGACCTTGAGCCGCCGGTCGAGACTTTGAAGAGCGGGTGATCCAGCCTGCGTCTTGACGAGCGGCCGGACGAATGCGCTGGTCCATGCCATGCGGTTATCAGCGCGGTTGCGCTCCCGGGGGCGCCGCCGGCACCAGCCCGAAGCTCTGCATGGTTGCCACCAGCCTGGCGCGATCGGGGGGCGCGCCCGCATTCAAGATGGCCGCCACTTCGCGGAAGTATTGCGGCCCGATGTCCGGCGTGTTCATCACAAGCGCCCGCGCCTCGACGGCGTGCGGGTTGCTGAACGCGTGAACCGTTCCGCGCGGCGTGGCCATGAAGTCACCGGCTCGCAGGTCGCGGGTCTCGTTGCCCACGGTGTAGCGCAATGTTCCTTCGAGCACGTACACGAGCTCTTCATTGGCGGTATGACTGTGCGGCGGCGGCACGATAGAGGCCGGCGGCACTCGCATTTCAAAGAAGCCCATCTCACAGCCGTTGCCAGCCTTCTGCAGGTATCTGATTTCCAGTGATCCGAGCCGAATGAGCTCTGGTGCGGCTGGCAAATGGGCTTCAGTCATGACAAACTCCTAGCGTAAAAACTCTGTACATCAATGTACAAATTCTTTACGGAAATGTCAATCGACACCACCATGACTCGAAGAAGGCATCGACCGGCGCTCACGCCCATGATTGGCTCGCTGCTGCGCTTGCCGCATGAGGTCGTCACGGCGCGCATGCTCTCGGTGTTGAGGGACAAGGGCTTTGACATCACCCCCACCGAGTTGGTCGTGTTTCTCTATCCCGGCCCCGATGGGCGTCGACCCATTGATCTGGCACGGCAGTGCAACATGACGCGGCAGGCGATGAACTACGTGCTGGCGGGCCTGGAGCGCCGCGGCTACATCGAGCGGCAGGCCGGCCCCAGTACCGCTTCGCGGGTCGTGTATCTGACCGCCAGGGGCTGGGAAATGATCGAACCGATCCGAAGTTGCGTGGCCGAGATCGAGCAGGAGTGGGCTGCCCATCTTGGCGTGCAGCGGTTCAAGGCCTTGCGCGACACGCTGCACGACCTGGCGCTGTGGCTCGGCAAGCTCAGTTGACGTTACGCAGGATCCGAAGCCGGACGCCTCGTTTGCCTTGGCAGGCAGCTTTGGAGCACCACGTTCGACCGACAGGTCTTGGCCGGGTGAACGCTCCCTCAAACCACGTTCACCCACATTGACCGCCCCGTCGCCCGACGATGAATGTCAAACCGACGCCGGCCGTATCGAGGCACCGAGTGGCAGATTCTCTGCTCGCCGGTCAGCGGTACTTCCCGTTCATGTGGTCCATGACGATGCGCTGGTGAGGTGTAGCACTCGTGCGGCTGGTCCCCGAAGTACAGGCACGTCGGCCGCCCCCCGAAGAGCAGGGCGACCTGGGGCGCCGGCGCACGCGCAGGCCGGTGTCAGATCGCAATCGTCTGCAGGTCGCCCGGCTTCATCACCGACACCTGGATCGACGGTGCGATCCGCGCCTCCGCGCGGCGAAAGTCCTCGCCGGCCTCGACGCCCAGCACCAGCGGGTTGTGCGCGTAGTGCACGGGGATGGCATGCGACACGCCCATCCACTCGCAGGCGCGCGCGGCTTCGTCGGGCCCCATCGTGAACGGTCCGCCGCCGACACAGACAATGCCCAGATCGGGCTGGTAGCGCTTGCCCAGCATCTTCATGTCGCCGAACAGATCGGTGTCGCCGCTGAGGTAGACGCGCATGCCGCCGATGTCCAGCATGAAGCCGGCGGACGGGTAGCCGTGCAGGTTGGAGTGCACCGCAGGCACAAGGTGCGCGGCCATGGCGCCGTGCCGGGACACGCCGCCGAAGTTCATCCCGGCTCCACCATTGACCACGACCTTCGCCGGGTCCAGACCAGCCTTGCGGAAGTCGTTAACGAGGCCGGCGCGCATGAGGTCGCTCTGGCCCGTGGTCTTGACCGGCACGCCGGCGTCGACGAGCACCTTGAGCATCTCGAAGTAGTCGCCTATGTGGTCGCCGTGGTCGTGCGTGAGCAGCACGAAGACCGCGTCGGGCTTCTTGCCCGCGACGTAGGCCGCGAATCCTTCCTTGGTCGCGTATTCCGGGGGCTTCTTCACCCCGAAGCGGTCCCAGCCTGCGTTGTCCCAGATCCAGGCGTCAGCGTAGGCGATCTGCTTGTAGTCTGGCGTCGCCAGCTCGACGATGCCGCCGCCCAACCAGCGCACGGAGATTCGCCCGCCGCTGCGCGGCCGCGTCGCCCAGCCGTCCAGTGCGTTGGTGCCTGAGGCGCAGCCGCCCAGCGCCAGCGCGCCGCCCAGAGCCAGCGCGCCGCGCAGAAACGCCCTGCGCTCGAACGGACCGCTCCAGATTGCCGATGCATCACTTCTTATCGAGGGCATGTCTGTCTCCAGTGTGGGTTTGGCGCGGCGGATCTTGGCGCGTCGCTGCGTGGCTGTCCATCGGTTCATTCACCCTAGAGCCGGAAGCGGCGTCACCAGCGGGCCGGCCCGGGTCAATGGCGAGTCGGCGTCAACATCGTATTGCTTTCATTGGTGCCGCCTGGCCCGAACGCGTGCTGTGGGTCGAAAGTGCGCCAGGAGCGTCTGCTGCCGGAGTACGACGCAACTGCCGACTTGACAGACGACGTTCCGAGTCATGCACACAGACATTCAACGGCGGGCTTGGGGCGCCTGCCGCTCGCGGCCCGGCGCCGGTCCGTGAGGCGAGCCTCGAGTGAGAGGCGTTCCGGCCGTCTTCAGCCGCGCGCGCGCACCGCCAGGCTCTGCGTCGCGCGGCCGATGAGGCCGGCCTCATCGAAGAGCTGCGACTCGGCCAGGCCACATCCGTTGGGTGCCAGCAGCGTTCGCGCGTCCACGCAGATCCACTCACCCAGCGGTCGGCGCAGCAAGTTGATGGTGAGATCGGCATTGACGAAGCTGTAGCGCGCGAAGTCCAGTACCGCCGAAATGCCGTTGCCCGAGTCGGCAGCAACTGCCACGCGCTGGTACCCGCTCGGCGCCTCGTCCGTGACCAGCGGCCGCTGCAATCGGAACCAAGCGGCGCAGCGCCCCCG
This sequence comes from uncultured beta proteobacterium, assembly GCA_963725755.1. Classification (GTDB taxonomy): domain Bacteria; phylum Pseudomonadota; class Gammaproteobacteria; order Burkholderiales; family Burkholderiaceae_C; genus Rubrivivax. The sequence continues at coordinate 565,823 of CAVRZW010000017.1, read as the reverse complement.
GAAGAACGCGCCACTGGCGATGCGGTTCTCGACGAGGTCTGCGTAGCCCGCCAGGCGATGGCCGAAGGGCATGCGCTGGATCGCACTGTCGGCGGGTGTCTTCGGGGCCTGGGGCAGCGGATGGCCATCCAGTTCTTCGGGCAGTGTGAGCTCGCTCTCTCGCTGCGCCAGCGCGGTGAAGCGGGCAAGCTCCTTGCCTCCGCCCCAAATCCGCGCCGAGTAGTGCGCAGCGTTGCGCCCGGAGTAGTCCGTTTCCACCTCGATTTCCAGCTCCGCGATCGGCAACGGCCTGAGCAAGTTGGCGGTGAGCCGGCCGATGTGGGTGAGGCCGTGGTCTCTCGCGACGGACTCGATGGCGCGGCACGCCATCGCGATCGGTGGACCGGCGTGTTGATGCTGCGGATCCCAGGGACCGCGGGTCAGCACGCTCGCATGGACCTTTCGGGGCGACAGCACAGCGTAGGCTGCGGGCGGCAAGGGCTCTGGGAGGGTGGAGGACTGGAAGGTGCTCATCGCTGGCGGCTTGGCGGCCTGCCATGGCCGCCGCGTCGTGCACCGATGATATGAACTTGCCGGCTCGCAGCGCAAACGATGAGCCGTCCGTGCGTGCAGCGCGACCATCGGCGGGCGGTAACGCCGCCGAATCGACGAGCGCTCGCTGCAGGGGCTCGCAGACTGCGTCAGTGCCGAGTGGGCGGACCTTGGCGGCCGGATTGCCGACTGTCGGCGTTCGCGATCGGCCGCAAGCGGGTGCTCCTGACCGACCGGTTCAGGCGCCGGGATCTGCGGCACGCATCTGCTGCGAGGCACCCAAGACATCGTTGACGCCCAAAGGTGGGCGCCCGGAAGTAGGCGCGATCAAGGGCAATGGCGGCGCGTCGCTCGGCATCAGACCGTGACGCACCGCAGTTTCGACTGAGCAGCGTGTGCAAGCCGTCGGTCGGGAGCCGCAACGGGCGCCGGATTGCGTCCCGGCCCACTGCGAGTGTCGCCGCCCCGAGCAGACCACGCTGCACCGCATGGTGCAGCGGTACGCCGCAGCCTTCTTCATCGAGACCGAGGCTGCCGCCGGGGCCGATCTGCGCAATTCGTCGCCGCACTGACGCCAATCAATTTGCGGGGTGCCATGCGGCGGCACGATTGCCTCCGCATTCAGTCGATAGGCCGGTGTGGAGAACCTTATGGACGACTTGATGAAGCAGAAGATCCTGGCTTTGCTCGAGGGTCACAGGATCATGACGATTGCGACCCTGCGGCCCGACGGCTGGCCGCAGGCAACGACGGTTGGCTACGTGAACGAGGGACTCACGCTCTGGTTCCTCTGCGGCCTGGAGAGCCAGAAGGCCAGGAACCTCGCGCTCGACAATCGCGTGTCGATCACGATCGACCATGACACGCCGGACATCATGTCGATCACCGGCCTATCTATGGCGGCGCGAGCCCACCGCGTGACCGACAGGGCCGAGGCGGAGAAGGTGATCGGGATGCTGCCGCTGAAGTACCCCGACGCGCCGCCCTCGACCGCAAAGATGAGTATGCCCGCGCCAGAGGACGTCGCGCTCTTTCGCGTCATTCCGGAAATTGTCTCCGTGCTCGATTACACGAAGGGATTTGCCCACACCGACCTCGTGACTTGCTAAGGCTGTGCCGAACGCAGAGAGTCGCCATAGGCCTGAACCGCACCGGGAGGCGTGGAGGCCTGTTGCTGTCGGTCAGTCCGCGCCTCGGCGACGCAAGCTACGGTAACGAGGCCGCACGCTTTCCGGAAAAGAGGTCTCATCGCGGCGCTGCATGCTCGACATGTGGGGTTCGCTGTGGGGTTTCCGGTGCAAGACAAAGGCCATCTGATTACACGACAAGCGCTTGGCGCTGCACTCGAGGTTCAGGTCCAGAACATCGAGTAGCTGCGCCACGGCGGCATCCGCGGCAGCCGCTCCGGCACCGGGCCGGCCGGTGGTGGAAAATCCCGCCATGGAAACCCCAGGCAACCTGTTCTGCGTCGCGGCCCCCAGCGGCACCGGCAAGTCCAGCCTCGTCAAGGCGCTGCTCGAGCTCGACTCGCGACTGGCCGTCTCGGTCTCGCACACCACGCGGGCGCCGCGCGGGCAGGAGGTGCATGGGCGCGAGTACTGGTTCATCGCCGAACCCGAGTTCCGCGCGATGATCGCGCGCCAGGAGTTCTTCGAGCACGCCGAGGTCCACGGTCACCTCTACGGCACCAGCCGCAAGGCGATCGAGGAGCGGCTTTCGCACGGCGAGGATGTCGTGCTGGAGATCGACTGGCAAGGCGCATTGCAGATCAAGCGGCTGTTTGCCCACGCGGTGCTGATCTTCATCCTGCCGCCGAGCTGGGACGAACTGGCGCAGCGCCTCAACCGCCGCGGCGAGGACCACCCGGAGGCGATCGCCACCCGCCTGGCCAACGCTCGCACCGAGGTCGCCCAGGCCCGGCACTTCGACTTTGTTATCATCAACAGCTTGTTCGAGACGGCGCTTTTCGACCTCAAGACGGTCGTCCACTCCCAGCGCCTCAAGTACGTCGCCCAAGCGCGCAACCGCTCCCAGGTCTTTGCCGCGCTCGGTCTGATCTGAATCCGGCGTCCAGCCACCCGTTTACTCCGAAGGCACCCATGGCCCGCATCACCGTCGAAGACTGCCTCGTCAAGATCCCCAACCGCTTCCAGCTCGTGCTCGCCGCGACCTACCGCGCGCGCATGCTCAGCCAGGGCCATGCGCCGAAGATCGAGACCAAGAACAAGCCCGGCGTGACCGCGCTGCGCGAGATTGCAGCCGGCGAGATCGGCCTCGAGATGCTGCGCAAGGTGCCGATCTGACTGGGTCTTGAGCCTCCTCGCCTGCGGGCGCCCCGTCGCGAAGACGGGGCGCCCGTTTGCTTTGGGCCCGGTGTCAGGCTGCGGCCCCCGCGCGACGGGTTTGGCCCGGCGCGCGGGGGCGGCACGCAAACCGCGCTAAATTCGGCCCATGAGCCTGCGCTCGCTTGCTGCCGAATTGTTGCCTGCCGCCTTGCAGGGGCTGCAGCGTGCGTCCCAGGTGCAGGTCGAGCCGGTGGCGCCCGAGATCTCATCGTTCGCCGCGCTCACCGACAAGCTGTCGTACCTGTCAAAGGCCGAACTCAAGCTGGTGCGCGAGGCCTACAAGTTCTCCGACGCCGCGCACCTGGGCCAGTTCCGCGCCAGCGGCCAGCCCTACATCACGCACCCGATCGCGGTGGCCGGCCTGTGCGCCGACTGGCGGCTCGACGCCCAGGCCATCATGGCCGCGCTGATGCACGACACGATCGAGGACCAGGGCGTCACCAAGGCCGAGCTGATCGAGAAGTTCGGCCTGCCCACGGCCGAACTGGTCGATGGCCTGACCAAGCTGGACAAGCTCCACTTCAGCACCCGCGAGGAAAGCCAGGCCGAGAGCTTCCGCAAGATGCTGCTGGCGATGGCACGCGACGTGCGCGTCATCCTGATCAAGCTCGCCGACCGCCTGCACAACATGCGAACGATGCACGCGATGGCCAGCGACAAGCGCCAGCGCATCGCGCTCGAGACGCTGGAGATCTACGCCCCGATAGCGCACCGCTTGGGTCTGAACCAGACCTACCGCGAACTGCAGGAACTGTGCTTCGAGTTGCTCCACCCCTGGCGCTTCGGCGCGCTGGCCAAGGCCGTCAAGCGCGCGCGCGGGCACCGGCGCGACATCGTCGAGCGGGTCCAGAAGGACGTCGAGCGCGCCTTCGCCCAGCAGAAGATCAAGGTCGGCGTCAGTGGGCGCGAGAAGACGATCTATTCCATCTACCACAAGATGCGCGAGAAGCATGCCGGCTTCGCGCAGGTCAGCGACATCTTCGGCTTTCGCGTCGTCGTGGCCACGCTCAGCGAGTGCTACATCGCGCTGGGCGTGCTGCACCAGCTCTACAAGCCGGTGCCGGGCCGCTTCAAGGACTACATCGCGATCCCCAAGGCCAACGGCTACCAGAGCCTGCACACGACGCTGGTCAGCCCGCTCGGCACGCCGGTGGAGTTCCAGGTGCGGACCGAGGCGATGCACGCGGTGGCCGAGAAGGGCATCGCCGCGCACTGGATCTACAAGGTCGGCGACAAGTCCAACGCGGCGGCCGATGCGCAGCGCCTGTCGGCGATCTGGCTGCAAAGCCTGCTCGACATCCAGGACGAGACGCGCGACTCGGCCGAGTTCCTCGAACACGTCAAGATCGACCTTCACCCCGATGCGGTCTACGTGTTCACGCCGCGCAGCAAGATCCTGGCGCTGCCGCGCGGCGCCACGCCGGTGGACTTCGCCTACGCGATCCACTCCGACGTCGGCCAGCACATGGTCGCGGCCAAGGTCAACGGCGAGCCGGTGGCGCTGCGCACCGAACTCAAGAGCGGTGACGTGGTCGAGATCATCACCGCCCCCGGCGCCCGGCCCAACCCGGGCTGGCTGAGCATGGTGCGCACCGGCCGCGCACGCTCGAAGATCCGCCACCACCTCAAGACCATGGAAGGCGAGGAATCTCGCGCGCTCGGCGAGCGTCTGTTGACCCAGGCCCTGCGCGCCGAAGGGCTGCAAACGCCCTCCTCCGACCCGGCCGACGCCACCGCCGCGGCACTGTGGCAGCAGCTCACGCGCTGGAGCGGCAACCGCAACCGCGGCGAGCTGATGGTGGACATCGGCCTCGGCCGCAAGATCGCCACCATCGTCGCGAAGCGGCTGGCCCAGCTGATGGGCGACCGCGGCATCAAGCCCGACGCCGTCACCCTCACGCTGGGCCGCTATGCGAGCGATGAAAGTGCGCCGATCCAGGGCGTGGTGTTCGTCGACGGCAGCGAAGGCGGCTCGATCCAGTTCGCGCCCTGCTGCCGTCCGATCCCGGGCGACGCCATCGTCGGCTACCTCGGACGCGGCGAAGGGCTGGTCGTGCACACCGCCGACTGCCCGACGGGCAAGCGCCTGTTCGAGCGCGACAGCGAGCGCTGGATGCAGGTGGAATGGGCCGACGAGTTGACCCGCACCTTCGAGACCAGCCTCTCGGTGCTGGTGCGCAACGGCAAGGGCGTGCTGGCCCAGGTGGCCTCGGCGATCAGCCTCGCCGAGGCTGACATCACCCACCTCGACATGGACGCCGAGCCGGTCGAGGAGACCAGCGAACTGCGCCTGCTCATCAGCGTGCGCGACCGCGTGCACTACGCCGACGTGCTGCGGACCCTGCGCAGGTCGCCGGTCGTGATGCGGGTCTCGCGCTACCGCTTTGACTGAGGCGATCCGGGCTGCCGGGCCGAGCGCCGGTGCGGCTCAGGCGTCGGGCTCGGGAGCCGACGGGTAGCTCACCTGCAGGACCTCGATCTTCTCCACGCCCGAGGGCGTGACCAGCACCACCTCGTCGCCTTCGCGCGCCTTGAGCAGCGCGCGGGCAACGGGCGAGATCCAGCTGACCTCGCCTTGCAGGCTGTCGGCCTCGTCGATGCCCTTGATGGTGACGGTGCGCTCCTCGCCGCGCGCCGTCGCGTAGGTGACGGTGGCGCCGAAGAAGACCTGATCGCCGCCATGGTGCGCCGACGGGTCGACGACCTCGGCGATGTCCAACCGCTTGGTCAGGAAGCGGATGCGGCGGTCGATCTCGCGCAGGCGCTTCTTGCCGTAGAGGTAGTCGCCGTTCTCCGATCGGTCACCGTTCTTGGCCGCCCAGGACACGGTCTCGACCATCTTCGGCCGCTCGACGTCGAGCAGGCTCATCAGCTCTGCACGCAGCCGGCGGTAGCCGGCCGGGGTGATGTAGTTGCGACTGCCTGCGGGCGGCGGCGGCAGGCCCGGCGCTTCGTCGTCTTCGTCGTCGCCCTCCGCCTCCCTGACGAAGGCCTTGTTCAACGCACGATCTCGACCTTGACCAGGGCCGCACCGTAACTCTGATCGCAGTCGCCGGTCCCGGGACAGACCGCCCGGCCGGCAAGCGACGGCGGCCCGCCGCGGAATTGCGCCGCCAGTTCGACCGCCTCGGCCCCGGTCGGGAAGACGCGATAGAAGCCGTCCTTGCGCGCGTGCAGGGCGCTGAAGTCGCGCTCATGCGGCGAGATCATCGCCACGACTTCCTGCGGACCCGGCGGGTCCGTGGCCGGAAAGTACAGGTCTCCTTGCGGCAGCTTGAGGACCTGACCCTTGGCGACCTTGATCGGCCCCGACTTGTCGTTCGGGTACAGCTGGGTCAAGGTCTGGTCGGCGCCGTAGACGAAGACGTACAGGTAGCCCTCACGCTCGGTGGTGACCACGAAGCTCAGCTCGTCCTTGCCGATGCGATAGCTCATGTGGTTGGTCCGCAGGCGAACGTCGAAGTCCGCTGACCGCCCCTGCATCAGGCGGGCGAATTCCTGGCTCACGTCGTAGGTGGCGGGTGACGCGGGCGCGGGCGTGACCGTGGCCGGTGCGGGCAATGGCGCGGGGGTGGTGGTGGACGGCTGGGCCGTCGTGGTCGGCGCCCCCGGCGCGGCGGGCCGAGGCGATGGCGCCAGCGCGCGGTAGGCCCCGAACCCGATGGCGCCGAGCACGACCACGCCGACGCCGATCCCCACCAGCATGCCGTTGCCCTTGCGCGCCGCTGCCGGAGCAGCGGTGGCCATGGCCGGCGACGGCGACGGCGACGGCGCCGACGCGGGACGGGGCGCGGGCGCGGCCCGTGTCATCGGCGCGGGCGCTGCGGCGGCTCGCGGCGCCGGGGAGACAGGCGGCGGCAGCGCAGCGCTCATCGCCGGCGCCGGCTCGGCACTGCGGCGCGGTGGCGTCTCCGTGCCCACGGGCAAGGGCTTGGTGGTGTAGGCGTCGGCGGCGACTTCACCCAACCCCAGGTCCTGGCGCAACTCGCCGATGCTCTGCGTTCGCTGCTCGGGCCGCACGGCCAGCGCACGGTCGATGGCGGCGAGGAATCCCGCGCTGTAGCGACCGGCCGCTGCCTGCACCAGCGGCACGTAGGTGTCGTTGAGCAGGCGGCCCACCGAGGGCGGCGGCGTGCGGCCGATGATCGCGAAATAGACCACCGCGGCCAGCGCGTAGACGTCGGTCCAGGGGCCCTGCTTCATGCCCGGGATCTCTGCGTACTGCTCCACCGGGGCGTAGCCGGGCTTGAGGATCACGGTCAGCGCCTGCGTCATGTCGCCGATGACGCGGCGGGCCGCGCCGAAGTCCAGCAGCAGCCAGCGGTTGCTGACGGGCAGCAGCATCACGTTGTCGGGCGCGATGTCGCGGTGGTAGCACTGCGACGCGTGGATCACCAGCAGCGCTTCGGTCAGCGGCCCCAGCACCGAGCGCAACCAGGCCTCGTCGGGCGCCTCGGGCATCTGGCGCAGCACGTCCTTGAGCGTGGTGCCTTCGAGCAGCGGCATCACCATGTACGCGGTGCCGTTCGCTTCCCAGAAACGGTAGACCTTGACCAGCGACGGATGGTCGAAGCTGGCCAGCAGGCGCGCCTCGTTGATGAAGCTCTTCAGCCCCGCCTCGAAGGTCTCGCGGTGGCGCGCGGACTTGACCTGCACCTGGCTGCCGCCGGCACGCGCAGCGAGCGAAGAAGGCATGTATTCCTTCAGCGCCACGCGGCGCTGCAGCGAATGGTCATGCGCCAGATAAACGATGCCGAAGCCGCCTTCGCCGATCAGCGCAGTGATCTCGAACTCGCCCAGCCGCGTGCCCACCGGCAGGTTGCCGCCCATGTCGTCCGGCGCTGGTGGCAGCGCGCCGGCGCCGGTCGCCGGCCACCCGGTGCTCTGGAAGCCAGCTGCCTGGGTCTGACCGGGCGGTCGGATGACGGTGCGGTCGTCGTCGTTGGCGTCTGGGGTCATGGCCGGGGCGGTGGCGAGAAGGTGACGAGCAGGAAAGAGGGCCGAACGTTCAACTCGAGATTGTCGCAGCCACGCCGAGCAGGCGCGACATCGCCTCGGCTGCCGGCAGACCGCGCGAGACCAGCAGCCGCGCCGGCCCATCGTCCGGCCGTGCGTACCAGAACGCGCGGCCGCGGGTCTGTTCGGCCCAGGCGCGCTGGGCGGCGACGCCGATCAAGGCGGCGGCGTCGAGGCCGGCATCGGTGGGGAGTTCGGTCAACGAGCCGACCCCATCCGGTACGCCGAAGCCCGGTGCGCCTGCGGGCAGCGTCGCGGCTCCGATCTCCGGCAGAACCATGCGCCCGAGCTCTTCATCCAGCCGTTCGGCAGTCCAGTCTTCGTACAGCGCATCGCGCGCGAGTTCATCGAGTCGGCCCAGCCATTGCCACAGGCCATTCATCTGTTGCGTCGATGCGGGGCCTTCGCCAAGCGCCAGTACCAGGGTCAGCGGAAAGTAACGGCCGACGCGATCGACCGAAGGCATCAGCACGCCAGCCCAGCCCTGCCCTGCCGCGGCACCGGGCAGCACGCCGGGCATGAGCAGGAAACGCCAGCTGGGCGACCCCAGGTAGGCATCGAGCCAGGCCTCGGGCTGCGCCTCGCGCAGCGCGTGCAGGCCGGCCGCGATCCATCCGTCCCAGGATTCGATGAAGGCGGCATCGAGCCGGCGCGAGGCGAAATCCCCCAGCGACGGCAGCTTGCCGTGCCAGCCGGGGGGGCCGATCGTCGCGGTCACAACGCCGCCGGGCAACGGAACTGTTTGATCTCGCGCATCTGGAACGGGTTGAAGACGCTGGCCGCGAGCACCTCCAGCCGCGCGCGCTTGCCGTCGAGGTTGAGGATCACGCTGAACTTCTCGGGCACCGACGAAGGCTGCACCTGGAAGCGATCGAACAGGCGGAACAGCGCCCAGGGACCCTCGGTGCTCACCTGCGGGCCGGCGCTGCCCAGCCCGGTGCTCAGCCGGATCACCGAGGCCACGCGCTGGCTCGGCCAGTTCACGGTGATCGACGGCCCGCCGGGAGTGAGCTTCTGCACCTGGCCATCGACGTCGATGTCGAGTTCCTTCAGACTCGGGTCGAGCTCGGCCAGCTTCATCTCCAGCCGCATCGAAGGCGACTTGCCGCCATTGCGGAAGAACACGTCGCGAATCCGCTGCGCGCGCTGGAACTCTGCCAGCGCTGCCGGCGCCACCGGTCGCGAACCATCGGTCAGCGGCTTGTAGCGCCAGTCGGGTGTCGAGACGTCGACCAGCGCGGCCAACCGGCGCTGGAAGAAATCGTCGAGCAGGCCGCCGGCACCGAAGACCTGGCCGAAGTCCTCGGGCAGCACATCCGCCTTGGAACCCGAAGCGAACGGATAGCGGCCGGTGATCGAGCGGTTGCAGATGTCGGTGATCGGCTTGAGCTCGGCGCTCAAGCCCTGCAGTTCGGCGCCCCGGCCCTGGCCCAGGGTGGCATCGGCCATCTGGTCGAGCATCGCGCGGACCGCTGCGGGCTGCTGCGCCGCGGCCACCTTGACCTGCTCGGCCGCGCCTGCCGGCGGCGGCGGCGACTGGCTCTTCTTGGCCGCATCGACGGCCGCCAGCTGCGCGTAGAGCTGGCCGAAGAGCTTGAGCGTGTCGTTGATCGGCGGCGGCTCACCGGTGACCAGGCGCTGGATGCCCGCGAAGTGGTCGTCGACCATGCGCTCCAGCGGACCGCCGCTGCCGCCGGCGGCCGCCGGGGCTGCGCCGGCGAGCTGCGCCGCGTTGGCCTTGGCCTTGCCCAGCGCCTTGTCGATCGCTCCCTGCGGCTGCACCAGCCGGGTCTGCTCGGCCACGCCGCGCAGGTAGCTGGCCAGCGGCGAATCGACCGCCGAGAGCAGCCGCGAGACGGCCAGCGCGCGCGCCGGATCGTTCAACGGCACCAGCCTGACATCGGCCAGGTACTTGTCCCAGGTCTTGATGTAGTCCTCGAAGTACAGGCGCCGCACCTTGTCGGTCAGCGCGCTGCCCAGCGTCGCGTCGCGCAGGCGTGCGGGGTCGCTCTTGAGGCCCAACACCCACGACTCCTCGCTGGCCAGCACCGGCGTCGTCGTCTGCACCGCGGGCAGCACCAGCTTGCGGTAGCCGTCCCGCGTGTAGAGACCGGGGATGCCCTGGGTCAGCGGCTCGCCGCTGGCGCGCTCGAAAACCTGCGCCGCGTTCGGGCCGGCAGCACCGGCGGCGGTGAAGTCCGGCAACTCGCCCGGCTTGTACTGGCGCTTGATGCGGCTGTAGATGCGGTACTCGAGCGGATAAGCGGCGAGCATCGTGCGCACGCTGGCGACCAGCGCGTCGTCGCGCGGCAGGGTCGCGCGCGGTGGGCCCAGGGCCAGCATCGCGTCCAGGTGCGCATCGAGTTGCGCCCGCTGCTCGGGCGCCATGCGCGCATAGTTGGCGTCCCAGTCGATGCCGATCCAGGCCTTGAGCGCTTCGGCGTCGAAGTGCTCCGGCTCGTGCAGCATCAGGTAGGCCTTGAGCGACTCGTAGGCGTTCTCGAGGTTGTCGGCGGTGGCGGCGCGCAGGCGCTCCTCGAGGCGGCGCGCCACCCGCGGCACCAGCGCCTTCTCGAGCAGCCGCTGGTAGGCGATCTGCGCCGCGGCGTCGAGCTTGTCGCCCTGGTACAAGCCGAGCGAGTTCAGCAGCGGCGGGTTGGCGATGTCGAAGGTCGCGACCTTGGCCGCGTCACGCACCTGGGCCAGCGGCTGCGGCAGCGCCGAGACGTCGGCCGTGGTCGGGGGCGGCAGCCCGTCGACGGCCTGGCGCAGCGAAGGCAGGCGTTCGGCCACCTGCGCGGCCTGGTCGAGGTTGCGTGCGCGGCTGATCGCCCAGCCGACCACCAGCGCGACCGACGCCACCACCATCGTCGCCATCGCCGAGGCGCGCAGCACGCGGCGCTTGCGCACGGCCACCGGGTTGTAGGCGCCCAGGCCGCGCTCGGCGAAGACCACGTCCTTGAGCAGCCGGTGCAGGAAGAAGCTCTTGCCGCGCCCGGGGGCGATCGCCGCGGCGCGCTGGTCGATGCCGAACGAGCGGCCGAGCGCGCCCATCACGCGGTCGATCGGCGAGCCTTCCTGGGTGCCGCTGGTGAAATACACGCCGCGCACGCGCGGCGTCTGCTCGAGCGTGCCGCCGCCGGAGAAGACCAGGCGCAGGAAGTCGCCCAGCACCGGCTGCAGGGCCGCGAACTCCTGCGGGAAGGCGAAGATCGCGCTGCGCCGAAGCACGTCGCGCTCACCTTCGAGCCGATCGACGAGCTGCTGCACCAGGCGCTGCTGCAGCTGCTGGTAGAGCGCACCGAATTCGGCCAGCGGATCCTCGCCTGGCGGCCGGTCGGGCGCGAAGGTGAAGCCCCAGACCTGGTCGCGGTCGTCCTTGGCCAGCGACTCGAAGTTCTCGTTGAAGCCGCCGATCAGGTCGGCCTTGGTCACCAGCACGTAGACCGGCGCACGCACGCCGAGCTTGCCGCTCAGCTCCTGCAGCCGGGCACGCAGCTTGGCCGCGTGTTCCTGACGCTCGGTGCTGCCTTGCTGCAGCAGATCCTGGATGTTGACGGTGAGCAGCACGCCGTTGATCGGCTGCCGTGGCCGCGTCTTCTTGAGCAGGGCGAGGAAGTTGTCCCAGGCGCTGGCATCGACGTCGCGATCGGATTCCTGCGTCGCGTAGCGCCCCGCGGTGTCGATGAGCACTGCGTCCTGCGTGAACCACCATTCGCAATTGCGCGTGCCGCCCACGCCCTGGACCGAGCCGGACGCGTCGCCGAGCAGGAACTGCAGGCCGGCATTGCGCAACGCCGTCGTCTTGCCCGAGCCGGGCGCCCCGACGAACACGTACCAAGGCAGTTCGTACAGATACTGGCCACCGCCCAGCCACGAGCGCCCGCGCACGGCCCTCAGGCGCTGCACGGCCTCGTTGAAGCGCGCAGCCAGCACCTGCGCTTCCTTGTCGCTGGCCGAGGGCCCTGCGCCCAGGCCTTGCAGCAGCGCGGCGTTGGTGCGCCGCCGCTTGTAGGCCTGCCACGACAGGCGCGCGATCCACGCCAGCCACAACAGCGCCAACACCAGGACGCGGATCCATACCGGGTCCAGCGGCCGCGATTTGCCGATGGCGATCAGCGGCCCGACCCACCAGATCAGAGCCGAGAGCGCGAGCAGGCCCAGGGTACCGATCACCGTCGGGCTGAGCAGCCATTGGAAGAAGCGCTTCATGGTTTGGGCGCCGCGACGAGCAGCGTGATCTCGACGCGCCGGTTCTTCGCCCGGCCCTCGGGCGTGCTGTTGTCGGCCACCGGCTCGGTGTCGGCGCGGCCCTCGGCGGTCATGCGATCGGGCTTGATGGAGGCCGAGAGCAGCGCCTTGACGTTGTCGGCGCGATCCTTGGACAGGTGCCAGTTGGACGGGTAGCGCAAGCTGCGGATCGGCTGGTTGTCGGTGTGGCCGGCGATGATCACCGTGCCCGGCACCTGGGCCAGAGCGGCGCCGATGTGCTCGAACAACGGCTGCGCACGGGCGGCCACGTCGGCGCTGCCGGGATCGAAGATGCCGTCACCGCGCAGGGTGATGATCGAGCGGTCCGACAGGTCGCTGACCGCCAGTGCACCGGCGAGGATGTCGCTCTTGAGCAACGAGGCCAGACGCGGCGGTGCTGCCACCGCTGGGGCCGGCGCCGGCAGCGGCGCGGCGGCCTTGCTGTCCAGCGACTGCAGCGCCGTGAAGGTGGCGTCGGTCTGGGCGTTGAGCGTCAACCGCAGGACCAGGAACAACCCGAGCAGCAGCAAGGCCAGGACGGCGGCGACGACCCACAGCGGGATGCCGTCGGTCAGCCGCGTCGGCGCCGCCGCCACGCCCTGCCACTGCGTCGACAGCGAGCGGTCCACCGGCCCGGCCAGCTCGCGCAGCTTGTTGGCCAGCCGTTCGCGCAGGCTGTCGAGTTGCGCGCGACCGTTGTCCATCACCCGGTAGCGACCCTCGAAGCCCAGCGACAGCGCGGCGTACACCAGCTCCAGCAGGTTGCGGTGCTGGACCGGGTTCTCGGCCAGCCGGGTCAGCAGCGCAAAGACCTTCTCGCCACCCCAGGCCTCGTTGTGGAAATGCACGAGCAGGCTTTGCGACGCCCAGGCGCCCGAGCCGCCCCAGGGCGTACTCGACGCCGATTCGTCGAGCAGGGTGCAAAGGATGTAGCGGGCGGCCACCACCTGATCGTTGGGCAGACCCTGCGCCCGGGCGCTGGCCTCGAAGCGCTTGACCGATTCGACCAGCGAGGCGTGGAGTGCGGCCGGGTTGGGATGGCGCAAGGTGGCGCGCAGCCGCGGCGCCGCGCTCAGCAGCGGCGCTGCGGCCTGGACCAGAGGGTTGAAGCTGGCATGCGCAGGCAGATCGGGTAGCGCTGCTTCGGCCGCTGACGGCCGGCCGGGCATCGCCGCTGCCGGCGCGGTCGCCGGGCCCGCCGCGGGCGTCCCGGGTCGCGCGGCCCGGCCGGCGCTGGGCTTGATCACCGTGCGGTCGGACTCGAAGGCCGCGAAGGGATCCGGCGGTGGGTCGTTCTCGCTCATCGCTGCGCGCTCCTGCTGTTCGGTCGCGGGCGATCAGCCGCGAATTCAGCCACGGATGGCCCAGAACTCGAGGGCCAGGCCGGGGAACTCGCCGGCGATGTGCATCGCCAGCAGACCGCCCGCGGTCTCGAGCTGCTTCCACATGTCGTTGCCGCGTGTCTCGAGCTCGAAATAGGTGAAGCCGGCGTGGTACGGGATCTGCCGCGGCGCCACCGGCATCGCGCGCAGCGTGACCCCCGGCAGCTGCAGTTGGACGAGGTCACGGATGCGCTCCGGTGGCCCGATCTTGACCTGGGTCGGAAAGCGCATGCGCAGGGCCTCGCCCGGCATCTGCGCGTTGACCGCGAGCACGAACATCGCGCTGCGCAGCAGCTCGGCGTCGGCGATGGTGGCCACCCGGATGCCGTGCTTGCGCTCCTGGAGGTCGATCGGGATCGCGGTCTGCTCGAGCACCATCGACAGCGATTGCCGCAGGTCGGCCATCACGGCGCGAAAGCAGTTGGCCAGATCGTCGTGCCGGTATTCCGGATAGGACGGCGGCCGCCGCTGCTCGCGAAACGTGCACAGCTCGCCGGCCAGACCCAGGCACAGCGCGTAGAAGCGCTCCGGGTGCAGCACCGGCAGGCGCTGCAGATGGACGAACTGCGGCTCGAAGCGGTTGATGAGTTGCAGCAGCAGGAAGTCGACGATCTCGCCGGTGCCGGCGCGCCCGGGCTGGGCCAGCCTTGCACCCAGCGCCTCGCCGCGCTGGTGCAGCATGCCGTGGACTTCGCGCAGCCAGCCGTCGAGCACCTGCTGCGCCGGCACGTGCAGCATCGGCGGCACGTACTGGCTGTCGAGCACGACGCGGCCATCGGCCCGGCGCTCGACCACGCGCACCGCGCCGAGGACCGTGTAGCCCTCGTTGGCGTCGCGCTCCAGCAGCAGGCGCAGGTTGACGCGCCCGATCTGCAGCGGTGCCTCGCGCAGGCTGCTGGCATGGATGTCGGCGACGTCGACGTCGGCGACGCGGAATCGCGGCGGCATCGAGCCTGCGGCAGCCTCGACATCGCTCTCGGCCACGCCGGCGCGCGATTGCGGTACCGCCAGCACCACGAGCTGGTCGCGGACATCCGGAGGCACCTCGAAAGCCGGCGGCGCGGGGTCGTCGTTGGGGATCGCGAAGGCCAGCCCGTCGGGCAGCACGCCGCGGGCGGTGCTGACCAGGATGCGGCCCTGCAGCAGCGCGGCGTCGTCGATCTGCAGCGCCACGAAGCCCCAGGGCCAGGCGATGGTGGCGGCCGTTCGCCCATCCACCTGCCTCGAGACGAACCGATCCTGCTGTTGAAAGTGCTGTGGCTGGAGGAACATTCCCTCCGTCCACATCACCTTGTTGTGCCAAGTCATCTGGGCTGCGATTGGTTCGTCTTGATCGAGAAACGCCGGCCGCCGCGCGCAGCGCAGCCGCATGCGAGGGCGGTGCCTAACGATACACGGCCGGGCCCGGGTCGTCACCCGGGTTCAGCCCGGTCGCCTGCGCCGGTTCAGGGAATCATGTGCGTCATCTGTCCGGGCATCGAGATGGTGATCACGCCGGCCCACATGCACATCAGCTGCGAGCTGTTGTTGAGCGCGGGCATGCCGGTGACGAGCACCGTCGGCGAGCCGGGCACCCAGGGCGCGGGCGTCACGGGAACGCAGGGCATCGGCGTGAGCACGCCCAGCGCGGCAGCAGTGGCCGCAGCCACCGTGGGGTTGGCCAGGCTCATGCACACGCCGAACGGCGGGATGTTGACGATCGGGATGTGATCCATGATGTTGGCGGCAATCATGTTGCTCGTCATCACCGTCTTCGGCGTCGGCACCAGGCTGCTCGGGGCCGCGCCCATCGTGCACATCATCGTCGCGCCCATGCAGACCTGCATTCCCATCGTCGGCTCCTGGCTCTGGATCGGTGCCGCGGGATCAGGCCGCGGGCACGGCGCGCGTCCACACCGTCAGCGCGCTGAAGTTGTCGTGGCTGGCCTTCGCGCTGGTGGCCCGACGCACTTCGGCGGCCAGCTCGCCGATCCAGGCCCCGGGGTTGGCGGCGGTGGCCAGCGTGCGCTCGAGCACCGCATCGTCCAAGTACTCCCACAGCCCGTCCGTGCACAGCAGGAACACGTCGCCCGGCTGCACATCATCGCTGCCCTCGCCGGCGCTGACTTCGAGCACGTCGGGTGCGATGCCCAGGGCCGAGCGCAGTTCGCTGCGCTTGGGATGGGTGCGGAGCTGATCGGGGGCGAGCAGCCCCGAATCGACCAGGCCCTGGACCAGGCTGTGGTCGTGTGTGCGGCGCAGCAGGCGGCTGCCGCGAAACCAGTACATGCGCGAGTCGCCGGCATGCGCCCAGTGCACGCGATGGGCCACGAAGTCGATCACCAGGCAGACCACGGTGCTGTGCATGTCCTGGCGCGCGGTGCCGGGCACGCGCTGGCTGATCAGAACGTCGTTGGTCACGCGCAGCAGGCGGTCGAGTTCGGCGGCGTCTGACGAGGGATGCTCCGAGAAGCGCCCGATCAGCTCCTGCACTGCCAGGCGCGAGGCGATGTCGCCGCCGCCATGGCCGCCCGCACCGTCGGCGAGCACGCAGCACAGGTGCTGCTTCGAATGCCAGTGCCCACAGGCGTCCTCGTTGTATTTGCGGCCGCCACGATCCGAGAGCAGGGCAACTTCCAACGCGAGCATGGCCACTTCCTCCGGTGGAGCCTAACGCGGCCCGGGCTCGCCCTGCAGGCGGTCGAGCTGGTCTTCGTAAGCGCGCAGGAAGGCCTTGCCGAAGAGCTCGTCGAAGTCGTCCTGGGCTTCGGCCTGCAGCTGCGAGAACAGCTCCTGGAACAGCTCCCACAGGCGCGCCTTGCGGGTGGCCGGGATGAGGCTGGCGATGGTCGACTTGCGCGTCAGCTTGGCCTCGAGCTGCTGCGGGTCGAAGCGCTGCAGCACGCCTTCCAGCGCGGCCCGCATGCCGGCCATCACGCCGAGCTGGTGGGCGCGCAGGTCGTCGAAGGCGTCGCGCACCGCCGGAGCGGCCGGCATGAAGCCAGGCGCCGGCGGCCCCAGCAGATGCTGCAGCGCCACCTCGACATTGGGCGAGAACTTCAGCGGGTTGTTCTCGCGCGCGGCGATCATCGTCATCTCTGCGCGCATCTCGCGTTTGAGCGCGGCGCGCGCCACCAGCAGTTCGACCGCACCGCGCAGCGATTCCCGCAGCAACTGGCCGACCAGGTGCATCGTCTCGGGCGTCAGCGCGGCCAGGCGCAAGCCGGGAGCGCCCAGGCCGTCGAGCAGGGCAGCGAGCAGTTCGCCCTCGGCAGCCGACGCGGGCGCTGCCGTTACAGGCGCCGACGGCTCGCCACGCGGCCAGGCGGGAGCACGCGCCACCGCGGGCGCCGGGCTCGCGCCGGCGGCCTGAGGCGAGGGCGCTGCCTGCGGCGCCTGGACGGGCGAGGCTGCGCCAACATCGTCGCGTTCGGAACGGCGCGCGCCAGGCAAGGTGACCACTCGCCCCTCGCGTGGCGGATCGTCCCATGAGAACACCGCGCCGGCGGGCAGCGGCGACGGCGGCGGCGGCGCCTGCATCGGTGGCGGCGGCGCCTGCCTTGGCGCCTGCCTGGGCGCCAGAGGCATCGGCGTGTTCAGCTCCGAGGCATGGTCGCTGCGGCTCGCCGGCGTCAGCGTGGCGGTGCGACTCAGCGACTCCAGGGCATCGGCGTGGCTGGCCATGTTCGGCTGCGCCAGCAGCGCCTGCGCGGGCGCCGCGCCCAGCGGGTCGCCCGCAGGCGGACCCGCGGACAGGCCGAAGAGGTTGTCAAGCGAGTCGTCACCGCCGGCCGGCAGGGAGGCGAAGGCGTCGCCCGAAGACGCGGCGGGCGCGGACCCCGCGCTTACCGGATCGGGCGCGAAAGGGTCCCAGTCTTCGGGTATATGCCCGGGCCCAAGGCCGGCAGGCGGGGCAGCGACGCGCGGCGCGGGCGCCGGCGCCTGGCGCGGCGACATGGCGGCCGGCGCGGCCGGAGGCGGCCAGGCCGGGGCCGATGGCGGCGCACTGCGCATGGTTGGCGCCGCCGCCGGCGCGGCCAGCCCCAGCGGCGCATCGCCGAAGAGATCGGCGAAGGGGTCGTCGCTGGGCGCAGTCGCCTGCGCAACGCTTGCGGCCAGCAAGTAGCCGCCGATCTGGACCTGGTCGCCCGGCTTGAGGGGCTGCTCGCGCCCCGCACCCAACGCAACACCGTTGACGCTGATCGGGTTGCTGCCGTTGTCGACGATGGCGTAGCCGCCGGCGCGGAACACGACACGGGCATGCACGCGCGAGATCGTGCGCTCGGGGTCGGGCAACACGAGCTGGTTGCTGTCGGCGCGGCCGATGGTCCCGCCGAGCTCGTCGAAATGGGCTGCGGGCCCGTCGGACGGGGCTCCGTTGTAGCTGAGCACCCTCAGCAGGATCATGCGCGGGCTCCGTCAAATTCACCAGATTGCAGCATAGTCGCACGCCGGGCGCCGCCGCGGGCCGAAAGGTCCGCCTCAGCGCACGACATAGAAACGGCCCTCGATCACCGCCAGCCTCAGCGGCCACAGCGCGCGCCCCCCGCCGGCCAGCGGGCTCTGCAGCACCGGCTCGCCGACCGGGTTCAGGCACTCGAGCAAGCGGCCCTCGCCCAGCGATCGCAGCTTCAGCGTGTCGGCCGTGGGCATCACCGGCGCCAGCGGCGCCTTGGCATGCCACTGCTGCACCTGCAGGCGGAAGCGGCCGACGTCGTCGGCGATCGACCGCTGGTAGGCCTGCGCCAGTTCCTCGAAACGCAGCCTGGCCGCCTGGACCAATGGTTCGGGATCGCCACGCGCCAGGCCCAGCGCCAGTCCCTGGACGAAGGCCGTCGCGGGCGCGAGCAGTTCGCCCGGCGCCGTTACTGCCGGCGCGTCGAACCAGCGCCAGCGCGGAAACGCGATCTTCAGATCGGCCGTCTGCCGGAACGTGGCCGGCACCTCGGTGACGTCGCCGGCGACCGGCGCCCAGTCGATCTGGGCCAGCGTGCGGGCGTTCTCCGGGTGCGCCGCCTGCCCGATCCGCGGCAGCAGCAGCCGCAGGCTGGCACCGCGCCGACCGTCGCTGAGCAGCGGCTGCGGCGCACCTACCTGCCCCGGCGGCGGTGGCGCGATGACCAGCGCCAGCTCGTTGATGCCGGCCAGCGTGTACTCGTGGATCGGCACCGTCAGTGCCGGCGCATCGGCCAGCGTGCGCGCCAGCGGTACGCCGTTGAGCCAGGCCTCGGCGGCCACACCCGCACTCTGCAGCCGCAGCACTAGCAGCCGCTCCATCAGGCCAGCCTCCAGTCCAGCAGCGTGCGCGCAGGCCACAGGGGATGCGCGAAGCCGTGGGCACCGAGCACCGGGTCGACCGCAGCCAGCGCCAGCACCGCAGGCTCCAGCCGCAAGCTGGCAAACCATTCCCAGCCGCTGCCGCCCGAGGTGCGCGGCCGCAGCCCGGCCTCGCCGACCAGCGCGCCGCTGCAAGGCCCCGCGGCCTGGAGCAAGGCGCCGTGATCGGTGGCCATCGGCGTCACCTCGGCGACGAAGGGCAACCTGAAGCGCACCAGCGCCGGCTGCATCACCGGCAGCAGGGGTGGTTCGGCCTGCTCGCGGCTCAGCTGCAGCGACAGCGGCGCGACCCCGACGCAGCGCAGCACGATGCGCGCACGCGCACCGGACAGCGCGAGCTCGCCTTCGAACTGCAGTTCGGCCTGCGCCACCTGCATCTCCATCGCGCCGACCAGGCGCAGGAACGCACGCCCGTCCATGCCGCCGGCACCGAGCTGCCAGCCCCAGGTGAATGCGGCCCGCCCGACGAGCAGGGCCAGCGTGCCGTCCAGGCGCGGCGCGGACAAGCCCTCGACCGCGGTCCATGCCGACAGCAGGTCCTGAAGCGCCGCCGCCGTGGCACCGTCCAGGCCTTGCTCGAAGGCCGAGCGCATCGGCAACGCGTCCTGCGCGACGCCGTCGCTTTCGACTCGGCAGCGCGTCGCGCCGCGCAACGCCGGCGCCTGGCCGGCCACCACCGGCTGCGTCGCCGGGGCCTGGCGCTCGATCTCGATCCACGATTGCGCGGCAGGCCAGACCCACAGCAGCGTGGCGAGGGGCCCGATCGCATCGCCTTCGTCGCGCAGGCCGCAGACCTGCAGTTCGAGCGGACAGACATCGGGCGAGGTCTCCTCGCCGATGGCGGTGCCCGGCCCGGCCTTCGGGCCGGGCTGCTCCAGGGCGGCCAGCGGCCAGCTCGCGCTGCGCGTCTCATGGCCTTGCCAGTCCCAGCGCCCGTGGGTGCCGCTGAACCCGAGGGCCGGGTGCAGGCTTGCGTCGCACACCGCATGCGCCCGCACGCGCAACTGCAGGCGCGCCTGCGGCCGCACGCCCGGCGGATGCGACAACGCGGCCACCAGCGGCGGCAGCGGGCGGGCGGCGTCGACGCGCAAGGGCGGCGGCAACGACAGTGGCGTGCGCTGCCATTGCCCGCCAGCCAGGCTGTACTGCTCGCTGGCCGCCAGCTCCAGCAGGCGCAACTCCAGCGCTTCGAGATCGCAGGCGCGGCGCGGCAGCGCGGGCGGTTCGGCGGGGCGCATCGCGCCGCGGCGGCCCAGCGTGCCGAACGCATCGATCAGACGCTCGTCGGCCGCCGCCAGCGTGGCAGGCTCGATGCGCGCCTCGGGCAGCCGCTGCAACTCCTTCATCGAGCGCTGGACGAGCTGGTGCACGGTGCCCCACTCGCGTTCGCGCGGCGCGGCCAGCAGCCCGAGCGCCCATTCGAAGCCCGGCTTGTCGTGGAACGCGGGGCCCCAGACGAACCAGAGATTGACATAGCGCGCGACGGCCGCGGCACCGCTCAGCCCGCGCTTGTCGGCCTGGGCCACGGCATGCTCGACGAAGGCGTCGTAACGATCGCCCAGGCGCTCGGGCATCGCCGGCCACTGGGCTGCCAGGTGGGCAGCCAGACTGGCCGCGAACGCGGTCCAGTGCGCCTGCTCTATGGCCTCGGTATCCGGCGGCTGCATCGGCGTGTCAGCGGTGCTTGCCGTCGAGCGGGTCCTTGAGCGCGTCGGGGTCGGTTGGCGCCTCGGGCGCCGTGGGAGCCACCGGGCTGGCGCCGGCACCGCTTCCGGCGCCGCCGCCCGAGTTGATCATGACCAGCGGCGAGCCGGTGATGGAGACCCCGGCGGGACCGATCACGACCGAATTGCCTCCGGCCTTCAGCGTCAGCATGACGCCGGCCTCGATGACCACGTTGACCCCGCCCTTGAGGTGGACGTTGGTACCACCGACGATGCCGACGTTCAAGCCGGCCTTGACCTGCAGGTCGGTGCCGGCGTCGATCGAGTACGCGGTGCCCGACTTCGACGTGATGTCCTGCGCCGCCTTCAGGCTGTGCAGACCGCCGGTGTCGACCAGCATGTTGTCGGTCACCTTGAGGTTGAACTTGGCACCGAGCTTCTGCTTGACGTCCTTGGCCACGTTGAGGTGGAACTCGCCCTCGACCTTCTCCTTGCGGTCGGCCTTGACCAGGAGCAGCTGGTCCTTGCGGATCTCGGTATTGACGGTCTCCTTGACGAGCTCGAACTTGTTCTTCTGGGCCTGCAGGAAGACGTATTCGCTGCCCGGCTTGTCCTCGAAGCGCATCTCGTTGAAATCCGCGGTGCCCCCTTGCTTGGTGCGGCTCTTGATCGTGCTGACGGTGGCGTTGTCGGGCAGCAGGTAGGGCGCCTTCTGCATCGCGTTGTAGACGCGGCCGGTGATCAAGGGCTGGTCGGGATCGCCTTCGAGGAAATCGACCACCACCTCCTGCCCCAGGCGCGGCAGCGAAATCATGCCCCAGCCGTTGCCGGCCCAGGGCGTGGCCACCCGCACCCAGCAGGAGCTGCTGCTGTTGTTCTGGCCGAGTCGGTCCCACGGGAACTGGACCTTGACCCGCGCGTAGTCGTCGGTCTCGATGTCGCCGTCGCTGCCGCCGCCGACCACCACCGCCGTCTGCGGACCGGCGACGGCGGGCTTGCGCGTGATTCGCTGCGGCCTGAACGGCTCGGCATACTTCTGCGCGGTGAAGCGGCACAGGAACTGGGTTTCGTCGTCACTGCCCGCACTGCCCGATTCGTAGGCCGCCAGCTTCATGTCGATCTGCGTCGCCAGCACCACGTAATCGGTGTTCTGGTCAGCGCGCTTGTGGTCGGCGAGCGTGAACTTGCAGCCAGCGACCAGACCGGTCGTGTTGCCCTGGCCGGTGAAGCGGCCGAAGCGGCTTTCGGCCTCTTCCAGGCGCACCGTCGCCCGCGTGCTGCCGTCGGCCTTGACGCCGTACAGGCCCGGGTAGTCGTAGACCTCGTGCGCAGCCTCGGCATGCCCGCGGCTGGCCGTGGCCGGGTCAGACGTGAGGTCGGTGGACGGCGTCGTGAAGTTGTAGTCGCGCAGGGTCACCTTGCCGGTCTGGATTTCGTGGCGCATCTGCCATGCGCTGATCCCGGGAAAATCGACGACGCTGGTGCCGGTATTGAACGGGACCTCCTCGAACCCGGCGAAGGGCACGTTCGAACTCGACTTGTCGGCCAGCACGAGCTGGTGCTTGTCCGCGCTGTGCCTGAAGAAGTAGAAGATGCCCTCTTCCTCGAGCAGCCGGCTGACGAAATTGAAGTCGGTCTCGCGGTATTGAACGCAGTATTCGCGCGCGGCGTAGGTCCCCTTGAGCTCGTCGACGACCTCGCCCGGGTAGCTCTGCATCACCTCCTTGACGATGACGGGCGTCGACTTGGCCTGGAAGATGCGGATGTTGGCCGACCGCGTCAGCAGCCACAGCCAGGGGCGGGCCGTGATGCGATAGCTGAAGTAGCGGCCATCGCCGCCTTCGATGCCGAACGAGGCAACCAGGCCATGGAACCAGCGCAGGCTGCCGTCGGCCACCGCCAGCGAGACCGCCACCGGCTTGCCCAGCAGGTCGTCGGCGAGCACATTTCCATCTTCGGAAATGGCGGTGATCTGGTACTCGAACAGGCGCGAGACCTCTTCGTGGGCCGACATCGACCTGAACTTGAGGTTCTTGTCGGGGCTCGTGACGAGCGCCATCTGCATTGTCGAAGGGGCGGCCATAGATCCTCGGGTCGGTTCGGGGCGTCAGCCGGCCAGTCCTGCGCGGCCGCAGACCACCCAACCGTTCACGGGCTTGCAGGCTTCCATGCGCAGTACGGCCGGCTGCATTTCGACGGGCTCCATGCCCGCGCCTCGCAACGCTGCCTCGACATAGCGCCGCCGATGACTATAGCGGCCGTGCTCCTGCAGCCTGAAGTCGGGCTCGCCCGGCTCGTCGGCGTGGGCTTCGACCGTGAACACCAGCAGGCCACCATCGCGCAGCGCCGTGCGCGCCGCGGCGGCGAACGTCTCGAGCCTGCCGAAGTAGCACAGCGTGTCGGCAGAGACCAGCAACTCGCCACTGGCGGGGCGACTGCCGAGAAACGCCACCAGCTCGCCCTCCACCAGCTCGTCGTACACCTCGCGCGCCTTCGCCTTGCGCAGCATCCCGGCCGAGAGGTCGACGCCCACCAGGTGACTTGCAAAGGGCTTGAGCAAGGGGCCGCACAGGCCGGTGCCGCAGCCGGCATCGAGCACGGCCAGCGCCTGCGCGGGTGTGCCCGCATGGCGCGCCACCGCCGCCGCCACCAGTTCAGGCGCCTTGTACGACAACTGCGACAGTTTGGCGTCGAAACTGTCGGCGAAGCCGTTGAAGGTCTCGATGACGAAGCCGTCGGGGACCCGATCGGGTACGTCTTCACCGGTGCAGGCGGTGAGCCGGAATCGCGCCTCGGCGCTGTCGGGTTCGCCTTCGAGCCAGGCGCGGTACAGCGCGGTCGCCTCCTCGATACGTCCGTCGGCGACGTAGAGCATGCCCAGCAGTCGGCGCAGCGTGCGGCTGCGCGGCGCCACCAGCATCGCCTTCAGGCATTGATCCAGTGCGTCGACGACGCGGCCCGCGCGCAGGTAATGGTTGGCCAGGTTCTGCCGCGCGTCGGTGAACCGCGGCGCGAGCTCGGCCGCGCGCTGCAGCAGCAGCTCGCCGTCGGCCTGGCGCCCGGTCAGGCTGAGCAGCACGCCCAGATTGTTGAGCACGTCGGGCCGCGTGGGTGCCAGCGCGAGCGCCTGGCGGTAGCAGGCCTCGGCGTCTTCGACGCAGGCCCGCTCCAGCCACACGTTGCCCAGGTTGTTGTGGAACATCGCCTCCTGCGGCTGCAGGTCGATGGCCTGGGTTATGAGCCGGGCGGCCTGCTTGTGGTTGCCGCGCTGCGCCTCGAGCACGCCCATGAGGTGAAGGGCGTCCGGGTTTTTCGGCTCGGCGGCCAGCGCCTGTTCGTACAGATCCTCGGCGACTTCGAACCGGCCGGCCCCATGCTCCTGCATCGCCTGGCCCAGGATCTCGGCTATCGTCGGGGCGCTTGTGTCGGGCGTGGTTCGCATTTGTGATCAGGTTTGCTTCAGGCCCCGACTCTGATGCAAAGCGGCGCAGGCGACAAGCCGCAATGCCCCCGATAGCCGGGCCGCCCAGCAGGCCCTCAGGAGCCAGCGATGCCAGGACGATTGGAATTCAAGCTCGATCTCGGTTCTGTCCCCGGCGGGCACGCCGGCGCGGACCGGCCGCGCGGGCCGATGCGGCTGTTGGTGATCGGTGACTTCAGCGGCAAGCCCGCCGCCGACAGGCCGGCGCTGGCGAGCCGGCCGACGCACCGCGTCGACCTGGACAACCTCGACGACGTGATCTCGCGTCTGGCGCCTCGACTGCAGTTGCCCACCGGCGAGATGCGCTTCGAGCAGCTCGACGACTTCCACCCCGACGCGCTGTATTCGCGCTTCGAGCTGTTCGACGCGCTGCGCCAGGCGCGTGCCAAGCCCCATGCGGCCGGCGACGACCTGCTCGGCTCGCTGCTGGGCAAGCCGGCGGCGTCAGCCGCGCCGGCCAGCGCAACGCCGGCGGCGGGGATCGACGCCTTCATCCACGGCATCGTCGCGCCGCACATCGTGGCCGACAGCTCGGCGCAGACCAAGCCCTACCTGGCCGCAGTCGATGCCGCGAT
Organism: uncultured beta proteobacterium; assembly: GCA_963725755.1. Lineage (GTDB taxonomy): Bacteria > Pseudomonadota > Gammaproteobacteria > Burkholderiales > Burkholderiaceae_C > Rubrivivax. The sequence goes on along the minus strand of CAVRZW010000017.1, from coordinate 541,262 downwards.
CGCCGAGGAGATGCGCAAGCTGCTCCATGACCCCGCGTTCCAGCAGCTTGAATCGGTCTGGCGCGGCGTGCAGTGGCTGATCGCGAGCCTGGAGCTCGACGAGAGCCTGCAGCTGCACCTGTTCGATGCGACGCGCGACGAACTGCTGGGCGACGTCGTCGCGGCGAAGGGTCAGCTGGCGCAGACAGGGCTGTACCGCGCGCTGGCCGACCGCTGGCGCAATGTTCCGGGTGGCGAGAGCTGGTCGGCACTGGTCGGCCTCTTCGGCTTCGGGCCGGGCGACGCCGACATCGGCCTGCTCGCCGCTCTGGGCCTGCTGGCGGCGCAGGCCGGCGGGCCCCTGCTGGCCGCGGCGGATCCGGCTTTGGCGAGCGCCGATGCGGCCAAGCTCGCCGGCTGGCAGGCCTTGCGTCGCAGCGAGGCCGCGCCGTGGATCGGCCTGGCCGCGCCGCGCGTGCTGCTGCGGCTGCCCTACGGCAAGGGCAGCGACCCGATCGCCGCGTTCCCGTTCGAGGAGTTCGTCGGCGCGCCGGTGCACGAGGAGTTCCTCTGGGGCAACCCGGGGCTGGCGGCGGCGCTGCTGATCGCCCGCGCGTTCACTGCCAAGGGCTGGGAATTCGAGCCGGGCGACGAGCGCGAGATCGGCGACCTGCCGGCATACACGTATCTGCAGGACGGCGAGAAGGAATTGCAGGCCTGCGCCGAGAAGTACCTGGGCGAGGAGGGCGGCAATGCGTTGCTGGCAGCGGGGCTGATGCCGGTGATGAGCCACCGGCATCGCAACGCAGTGACGGTGATGCGGTTCCAGTCGGTGGCGGAGCCGATGGGGCCGCTGGCCGGACTGACGGGCCGGGTCGGATGACGGCCAGCGATGCAACGAGGTCAACCCCCTGCAAGGCGTCGTTCACGGCATCGGCAGGCTGACAATTCGCCGCGAACGACTGTTCGCCATCCAGCGTTCCGACCAGTTGCTGTTCGAGGCGGACATGCTCCCGCACCGCGGGAGCAGCCTCAGCCTAGCCTGTTGTGTCGCGGCCGGTCCTTCGCCGGTCGAGCCGGTCTTTTTGGGCTGCGGGACCGGGCTCAAGGCAGGCACAACTCGGACGGCATTGACTGAACATCACCGAGCCACAGATCGGCCCGCGGTCGCCATCGGCCATCTTCCTCGTTCCAGCCCTTGATCCGGCTGGTCCAACGAATGGCGAGTTGGTAACAGCCCGCCTCGACCCTGGGCGCGCTGAACCAGCCCCAATGGAACACGTACGCGCCGTCGGGCAGCCTCTCGAAACCCCCTCCGCCAGCGCTGACGGAGGCGTTCGGCGCGACGCGAACGAACAGGTGCCGATGCGGGATGTTGTCGAACTTGCTTGTCATGCGGCCGTCGATCATCGCCACCTCGTCGCCGCCCCTCTTGCGCAGCAGTGGAATCGTTGGCTGGAGGTCGCCGACGAGCAGCCACTGATTGCGCGAGGATTGGTTGCGGAGCACCGCGGTCGCCTGCTGCCTGGCTCCGACATCTAGCACGACGATGAACGGCGCCGGCGGCGACCGGTCACTCGTCGGCCCGGCAAGCAGCCATGCCGGGGCGCAGGCAAGCAACGGAAGCAGACGTGCAGTCGACATCGAGGTTCAGAGGGTCTCGTAGGAACGGAAGCGTGCGTCGCGCCGGTCGTGCTCGATGAAGCGCAACCCGGACCCGCTGCGCCAGATGCCGAGATAGACCCGACCCCGGTCGGACACCACCTGCGGGAAATAGCGGGACTGCCCTTTCACGAACGGCACCCAGGTGCCCGCCGGATCGACATAGCTGGTCGCGCCGTCGTCGGTGACGACCAGCATGTCGACACGCCCGCGCGGGTCGGCATCGAAGGCAACTTCGGTCAACCGACGGCCGTCCAACGGCATCTCGATGCGCTGCTGCGCCTGCACATCCATCGATGGACCGAGAACGAGCGCGTGGGCCACGCGCCCTGGCGATCCATCCCGGAACAGCAGGCTCAGCCGACCACTGCGGGCATGCAGCTGCGCCGCGTGGACAGGCTCCGGCCCCGGCCGCGGGCATTGATGACGATCCAGCACCCGACCGCTGCTGTCCAGCCTCGACCAGGCGACTTGACGACTGCAGGTGAGGACGTGGACTTCGCCATCGACCAGATCGACCGCGCGCGGCGCGTCACCGAGATCGCACGTGAACAGCGCATCGAGCCCGTTCACACCAAAGCGCTGAATGCTGAGCTCGGACCCGCGCTCGAGGGCCACCCACAGGTCGCCGTCGAGTCGATGCACCGCCCACGGCAGCCAGCGCCATCCCGCCGGCAATGGTGCGGTTCGCACAGGCCCGCGGGCCATTCCACCAACGAGCCTGCAGGCATGAAGAAGCTCATCCCGCAGCCAGACCGCATGGCGGTCGATGAAGGCATCGGCCACCGGTGCCTCGACATAGTCGCCGACGGTGGCCCTGAAGGCATCGGCCCCTCGCGCCGGCTCGACTTCGGTCGCGAACCAGGTGGCCAGCGGGCGCAGCCTCGTGTACTGGCGGAGATAGTGGCGCCGCTCGGCGCCGGCGCCTGCCGCCAGTTGGAGGATCGAGGCGTCGATGAGCGAGGGCTCACCCGACATCGCCACGGACACCGGCATCGAATCGACGACCTCGATGACATGGGATCCGGAGAGGATGTCGACGCCGTCCTCGGCATAGGCGAGCCGGGCCTGTACACGGAACCGGCCGGCGGGCAGCAGGTAGTGGAGCGTGCCCAGATCACGTGCGACCACCCACTCTTCGCCGGCGGCCAGGTCGAGCAGCGACGGCCGCGGATCGACACGGGCGTGGCCAAGCATCGACTGCCCCGTCATGCCGCTCATCAGCCTCGCGCGGCCCCCGGGCTCGCGCGTAACCAGGACAGTGACGGCATCGGAGCTGTCGTCGAGAAAGGGCAGGCGGCGAGCCACGTCGCCACGATTGCGCAGGCGCAGCACGACACGCAGGCTCTCGTGCGTGCTCAGCTGCGTCCTGGCAGGTTCGAGTCGGAGTTCGAGTGACATGGCCGCGGGCCGCTCAGGAGTGGGCCGGCATGCTCGCGCCGAGAATGTCCCAACCCCTGAGCTTCAGGTTGCACTTGCCGCAGAGGTGTGGCGTGTAGATGCCCTCGCGCTGATGGGCGGGCGCCGGAGCCGCGGCGGAGTAGCTCATCAGGCAGTTGTGATCAGCGGTGTCGTGATCAGCCGCATGCGGCGAGTCGCCCGCATTTTCATGATGGAGCAGGAACAGGTTGTGCCCCATCTCGTGGGCGTAGACGTAGTAGACCTTGTCCGGATCCTTCATGTCGCACATGATGGTCGAATCGGCCAGGCCCTCCGAGCCGCCCCAGGTGATGTACGCTGCCTTGACAACGGTGTTGTTCGTGGGCGGACTGGCCAGGATGTTCACGGGCTCGTGCATGAACACATTGACGAAGATGAAGCCGACCGGATCGGTGGCGCGAATCTTCTTCGCGATCAGCGCGCCGACCGCGCGGAAGTTTTGCTTGGCATAGTTGGTGTAGACCGCCGCCGAGAGAATGTTTCGATAGACGGCGGCCGTCGTGCTGCCCTGGGCAGGCAGGGCACGCCCGAAGTACTTGGTCGCACTCAAGGTGTGCGCCGGCGCGGCGCCGACGCCGCCGCTTGCTGCCGCGGTGGCGAACTCGGCCGGCGTGATCAGGCTGGTGATCGTCTTGCTGACCGAGCTGCCTGTGTCGAGTTCGATATGCGCCTTCGCGAATTCGGCCGCGATCAGGCCCAGTTGCAATGAAGCGGGCGCTCCGGGCCGCGCGGGCCAGTCGACGACGGCGGCAAGCCGTCCACGCCGCACGACGCGGAAGGTGCCGGTCTCGACCTTGATGCGCTTCTTCGGATCGCTGGTTCCGTGCGCCGCCTCGAGCGCGGCCTGGTTGGGCAAGCCCGTGAAATCAATCTCGAACGTCAGCTTGTAGTCATCCCCCGCGACGTACGAAGGTCGAAAGTACAGGCACGCCTTGCCGACGCGCTTCGGGAAGCTCTTGTCGACGCAGGCCTTCGTGAAGACGACCTTCTGCGTGGCGTCGGCGGCACTGACGTAGGGCTTGTAGAAGTCGCCAAGCAGGAAGCATTGGTCGAAATCGAGCCCCGGACCCTTGCGGATGCCGTTCAGCGTGTCGGGGCAGTTGTCGCCGTTGTCGGCGCTGCGTCCCGACACCAGCTTCTCGGCCAATTCGATGTAGGCCTTCGCTCGCGTCGGCTCGGTCGCCGTGTTGGGAAACTGAGAGGACAGATCCTCGTTCGGATCGCGTACGTGAACGCTGATGCGACACTCGCCGACCGCCTCTGGCGCCAGCTTCTTGTTGCCGGCCTTGTCCTTGACGAAGAGGGTCGCCTCTATCGGCAGCAGCGGCCGGTTGATGCGCTTCTTCTCGAGCGGAATCTTGTCGGTACCGAACTCGCTGCCACCGCTCGCAAGCTTTTCATAGGTAATCGCATCGACGAAGAGCTTCGAGGTGCCCGAGGCACTGGTGATCGCGTTGCCGGTGATGAAGGCGCGCTTGTTGTCACCGGCATTCAGCGCCGCGCGCAGCGCGTCCGTGATGGTGTCGTTCTGGACGGCGAAGAATTCCTGCCACATCGCCTTGTGGTTCTGCTTGTAGCGGATGACCGCCTTCTTGAGGTAGTCGTCGGTGTCCTTGCCGACCGGGCCGCCCCAGTATCCGAGGTCGTTGAGTTGAAAGGTGACCCGCTCCTTGTCCTTGGCAGCGGGCGGGACGGTCTCGTCGGGCGTCCACGGCCCCTGCGCCAATTCCAGCGAGTGGTACAGCACCTTGAACGGCTTCTCGTCCTTCAGCACGTTGAACTTGTCGGCGTCCTCGTGGGCCAGCGTGACCTTGAACGGCGCCATCAGCGGGTTGATGAAGCTGTCCTTCAGCGTGCCGACTTCGATCTTGCCGGTGAAGGCGATCAGGTTGTTCTCGCCGTCGGCCGACTCCCCGTCGCCGAGGTCGCGCTGAACGACGATCTTGCCGGCGTAGTTCTCGGCCTCGATCGTGAGCACGACCTTGCGCTTGGCCAGCCCCTTGATCGCGAAGCGGATGTCCAGCGTTTCGACCGAGGGCGCAAAGTGGTCGTCGATCTTGACGATCTGCAGCTTGACTTCCTCGAGCTGCATCGGTACCTGCTTCACCTCGCCGACCGAGAGGATGGCCGTGCTCTCCGCGGGTTCGAACTTGATCGGCGCCGGCGCCGCCTGCTGCAGCCGCGTGAAGAACGGCTTGCTTGTCGGCGCACCCTTCTGCCCGGCCAGGATCGCTAACGGCTTGATCACGGGCTGCGGACCAAACTGCGAGATCCCTGCGCCGGTCGTGGGGACCGCGGTACCGCCATCCACTTGCACCGGCACCTTGGCAAGGGCCTTGAGCTGCTTGTCGCGCACCAGGACGCTCAGGAAGCCGACCGGCGGCGTCATCACGAAGGTGAAGTCGCTGCCGTCAGGGCCTGGGTCGACGACCACCGTGTCCGGCGCCGGGCCGACCTTGAATGGCTGGGTGCTGGCGCGGCCCATGCCACCGGCTTCGCAGGTGATGCTCCAGGTACCCGGGGTCAGCTTGTCGAAGTTGACGCTGCCTTTGGCGTCCGTCAGTCCCTGGCGGGTCTCGATGTCGCCGCGCTTGAGGGTGATCACGGCCTGGCCGATGCCGATGGCATCGGGGCGCAGGACAAGCACCAGCAGCGAGCCCGGCTCGAACGGGCTCGGGCTTGCCGGCGCCTGCTGTGGTCCGTCGCTCATGGGTGGCTCGGGCGTTCAGTCATGGCGCCGGCGATTCGGCGTCTGCCGCCGGCGCGGCCTGTACCTTGTCACCCTGGCCCTTTCGGCCGCCCGGTGAAGGCGGCGGCGGCGTTCGCACGGCCGGGTTGCATTCATCGTTGACTTCACGCAGGGCATCGCGGGTGGGCGCATCGAACGTGCCGGTGGCCGTCATGGTCGGGAAGCGGCCCGCATGGTCCCGCTGAAACGCGCGCACGTCGTCCTGTGGCAGCGGCCGCCCTTCGTAGCCCAGGTTGTGCAGCCGCCGCAGCGCCGCCGCATCGTCGTCGCCTTCGATGTCGACATGGACATCCATTTCGAAGGTCTTGGCGGTGTCGTCGGCGGGGCTCCATTGCACGTGCACGTCGGCCGGCACCTTGATATCGCGCACGGTGAGGAAGCCCTGATCGTCGGCCCGGCCCTTGACCGTACGCTTGCCGTCGGTCAGCGTGAACGGCGCACGCGGCAGCGGGTTCGCGAACTTGTCGAACAGGCGCACGCGGTAGACCTCGAGGATCTGCTCGCATGGCGAAGCGCCGGCGATGCGGTCGTAGAAGCGGCAGGCGAAGGTTTCGTCGTTCGGGCCCTTGTGACGCTTGCGCTCGGGGCCGGGCGTCAGGCGCACCTGGGCGTTGGCGAAGAAGCGCTTGTGGCACGCCGCCGGGCCTTCGGTGGCGCGCGGACATGGCCAGTTGCCTACATCCAGGATGATCTCGGGCCGGAACAGGAAGACGACCACCCGCCGGTCGACCACGTTGACCGAATTGCGCTTCGGCTTGCTCAGCGTCGCCTGTTCGTCAGCCGACAGAAGCAGCAGCGGGTTGAATTCGCCGCACCCCTGGAAGTCGGCCTTGCCTCCGGCGTCGGCTCCGCGGCCGAGAAAATCAGCCGGGTCCAGCGGCTGCGGACACATCGCCTGCATCAGCGCCAGGAATACCTCCTTGCGCGGAGTCGAGGCCGGCAAGCCGAGCGCAGCGGCCTGGCCAGGCAGGTTCATCTTCTTGGTCCAATCGTCACCTCCGAACGGGTGGCTGAAAAGATCGTCCCAGATCGCCGGCTTGTGCGTCAGCAGCCCGTACACCGCCTTGGCGCGCCGGCCGGACAGCGCCTTGTTGTAGTCGTCGCTGCCGCTCGGGTCGGCGTGGCCGAAGATGCTGACCAGCGGCAAGGCCCCCTTGGCGCCGGGCCGCTTCTGACGCAGCGCTGGCAATTGCGACAAAATCCTGCCCGCCGGTCCAAGCACCACCGACGAGTCGAATTCGAAATTCACGTCGCCCAGGTTCAGGCAGGCGATCGGAACGACATCCAGAGAGAGCGCATTCTTCTTGTCGGCGGTTGTCGGCGATGCGAAGAAAGGCCGCGGCGCGAGCAGCGCGTGCTCGGCGACGACCCCGGAGTCGTCGGCCTCGAAGATCTGGCCTGCGCCGGTATCGGGCTTGTCCATCCTCAGCTGCCGTGGCCTTCCTCTAGCTTGGCAAGGGTGGCGCCATCGGCGCGGCCGGTGACGGCAATGCCGTGGTCGCACTGGAATTCCTCGATCGCCCAGGCCCAGCGCTTGGAACTGGCTTCGTCGTCGTCGCCGATGCTGCCGCGGTAGTAACCGAGGTTGATCAAGCGCGCGCGCCAGCCGTTATCGCTGTCCACCGGGTCGAGCTCGCCGATCGAGATCGGCAGCTCGAGGGCCAGCGCGTCGACCGTGAGATGGGCATTGCGGGCGCTCCGCGGGACCGCCTGTTCGACCACGCCGGCACCGTCGGAGACGAGGTCGAAGCGCGCGCCCTCGACAATCAGCACGGCGGCCGCACCAGCGACCGGCTTGCGGTCGAAGTCGAGCAAGGTCAGACGCAGCTTCAGGGTCTCACCCTTGGCCACGAAGACATGCTTCTTCCCGGTGGCGCAGTCGACCTTCTTCGGCCACTTGTCGGGGATGATCAGGCTGTCCCCGGGGTTGACCACGGCCGGGTTCTTGCGCTTGCGGCGCAGCTCTGCGTTGCCGCCGTCGTCCCAGATCGTGGCGGCATCGCGGAAGCCCTCGCGCTCGGCAATCTGGTACAGGTGCTCGCCTGGCTTCACCACGACCGTGACCATGATTCCTGGCTCCTGCGATTGCCCATCCGGCCTCTGCGGCGTCCGGCAGCCCGTCAATCTCTGCCCAACCAAGCCAGTTTAATGTTAGTGCAGTTGCAGTTTCGAGCAAGCGCCGCAAGAATCGCCTGATGGGTAAGTCACCAGCCTCCGGAGATTCAGGCCCTCGCGGCTGCCTCGGCGAAGGGCCCTTCCGATGAGCCACGGCGTAGGCATCGTCATCGACTGCCCTGCCGAGCGACTGCAACTGTGCAGCGGGTCGGTGGACTGTTCTTGCGCCGGCGAGGGACATCAGGGCACGCCCATTCTCTTCGGCAGTGCCACGGAGGCGGCATTGCGGCTGCAAGCGTTTCGCAGCGATGCCATGGCCGTCGCCCGGCTGCGTCAATCGGTGGCCGACGCCGACTCGACGGCCTTGTCCGGGCTCGACGACGACGAGGTGATCGAGGCCGCGGCTGCGCTGGTCGAGCGCGGCCGGATCAGGGTCGTCGATTGCCGGCCGGCGAAGCTTCTGCCGCTGGTCGCCTTGCCGGCCGCAGAGGCCGCGGTCGCCGCATCCGTCGCGGTGGCGCCGAGTCGGCTCCGCCCGAGGGCTCTGGACGACGAGGTCGAACTCGACTGGATCGAGATCCAGCTGGTGGATGGCGATTCGAAGCCGTTGGCGGGCGAGCGCTACCGGATCAAGCTGCCCGACGGCTCGGTGCGCAGCGGCAGTCTGGACAAGAACGGTTCTGCCCGCTTCGACGGCATCCCAGGCGGACAGTGCGAGGTTGGATTCCCCGAAATCGACGGCCGGGAATGGAAGCTGAAGTGAGGCTGCCGACTCGCTGCATGCGCGGCGAACGTCAGCGATGGAGCCCGCTCGGTTCGTGCTCGCTGCACAGGGGGCGTATATCCATGGCACTTCGGCACCGGGCTTCTACCGTAGCCGCGCCGGCGCCGACGTGAACAATCGGCCCACGATCAAGCCTCGGGGAGCGGTAGATGGCAGTCTGGGCCTACGAATGCCGACCCTGTGGCGACGGCGGCGGTACCTGGTGGGTCGCGCGCGGCCTCGTCGACGCGCTGCCGGCCGAGGTCAGCGTGCTGCGGGTGAAGGTCAGGGCCGACTGGCGCTGCGCCACCGTCGACCGCAGCCGGCCGGTGGCGATCGAGGCCCAGTTGCTGCGCGAGGCCGTCGCGTCGGACCTGCAGGATTGCCCGGAATGCGCTGCACGAACACAGGCTCCCCCGCAAGCAGCCCGCGAAGTGCCAGCGGCGGTGGCGTCACAGCAGTTGCAGGCGGCAGCGATCTCGATCGCCGGCCGACGCATGCTGGTCGTGCTGGTCGGCCTGGACCTGGCGCGCAGCCCCGGCGAGGCCGGGATGCTGATTGCCGACCTGCGCGCACGCTTCAACGGCGTCGACATCGTGCTGATGGGGCAGGACGACGAGGGCGTGCCGCATTACCACGGTGATGCCGCGCTGGTGGATCTGCTGGCGGAGGTGCCGGTGGAGCAGATGCCGTGGAAGGCCTACCCCGTTCGTTGACTCGGCGGGCGGGTCCCGGGGGACACGGAGGTCAGGTCTTGCCTTCTTTGCAAGATGCCGGCACGACCATGCAGCAGCTACCGTCATCCGGAACTCGCGATGAAACACCCACGGACACCCATCGACGCAGCCCCCTCGGCCTTCGCGATGAGCCGGCTGGCGCGCGAGACCGACAAGCCCAGTTCCTGCGCCATCGCCGTCATCGTGAGCCCGCCCTCGGCGTGCGCACGCGCCAGCGCGTGCTCTCGCGTCGGGGCCATGCGCCGCACGAAGCAAGGACCTGCGGCTTCAGGCCGCAATCTCGATGTACTCGACCTGGCTGGATGGCTGAGGCGCGGGCAGCCCGTCTTCGCGCATGCCTTCCAAGTGGAACTCGATGGCTTCCCGAATTTCGTGTTCGACCTCGGCGACCGTGGCACCGGTTGCTACGCAACCGGGCAGGTCGGGCACATAGGCCGAGTAGTTGCCGTCGGCCTTCTCGATCACGACTGCGTAGCGCATAGAACTCGAGCCCTCACTTCAAACCCGCTTGCTTCAGGATGCTGTTCTGTGTTCCTGGCGCGAGGTCGTCATTCGGCTTGCCCGGTACCGTGAGGCGACCTGCCTTCTTGCCATGCTTGAGCTGCCTGTGGCTTCCTCGCGTGGCCACCAGCGTCCAACTGTCTTGCTGCAGCAACCGAAGGATTTCGCTGACCTTCACGCAGCCAAGGATAGCAGCGCGACCGTTGCACTGGGCCCGCGTTCAGGACACAAGGGCGAGCGGTCCTCCAACCCGAGTTCGACAACGGCGAGCATCGAGCGTCGATCTTTGTCGTCGACGAAGATGGACTCGCGGCGATCGTCGTGCGAGGTGACGTGATACACGGCCCCCGGGAATTCGATGCGCAGAGGGCGGGCAATGCCCGCACTCTATGGGATTGGGGTTCAAAGGGAAGACCTGACCCCAAATCTCGCAAGCATGAGTCGCGCCTTTCACCACGTGTTCGGCCAGGCGGCCTTTATTGTGGTGTCAACCACATCACCATTGGCCTTGACGATTTGTTGACTGGTTTGCACGTTCACGAAGTCGTGTGAAATGACGTTTGCCGGCATCCTGTTGCCGGGATTTCGTAGGGCCAGCAAATCGGTCATCAGGTTGCCAGTTGACGCGTGGGTGCCGCCGGCCGCTTCCGTATTCGCCTTGATATTACCGCCCCCGGTCATCTGCCTGACGATGCTTCTCTGTGTGAGTTGCCAGTAGGCAAAACACAGGTGACCATCGTTGGCATGATTCAAGTGGTTCGTGGCCGCCGTCACGGTCGCGTTCTTGACGGTTTGAGTATCTGGGCTGTCCGCATACGTGCCGCAGCAGCAGACGTGCGCAGTCGAAGCAATATTCTTGCTATACAGGAACATCCAATTGCTGTAATCGTCGACAGAGGAGTACTTGTGAAACTTCTCGTCAAAGATAAGTGCTACCTTGCTGCGCAGTGCGGATATCGGAGTGTTGCCGAGCTTTGGCGTAATATTCGGTGTGAGGTGGCCAAGTATATTTCCACGATGTAACTTGCTTCTATCGTCCAGATAGTACTTAATTTCTTTCAGGACTTTCTTCGGTTCCGGGCAATGAGAAAAGCGAATAACGACGAACTCGGAGCGAGTAGCTGGTTGGGTCACGAAGCTGATCGCCTGGTCCAAGATCTGCTCAATGCTTGCGCCATAACCGCCGAGACCAGGAGATTGCAGCACGCCCTTGCTAATCGCGCCCTCCTGAAATGCGGGCACGTGCGCAGCACGCAGTTTCATCTTGTGGCCGTCGAGGGGTTTCGGTCGCAGGCTCTTCTCCCAGGGCGCCCATCGGGTCGGCGTTTTGTACATTCTTATGTCGAACCAGCGCGAGCCCGCCTCGGCTTGTTCCTTGATATCGCCGAGTTGCGCCGCGATACTTGAAACAGGCATCAAGAAATTGGTGACGCGCACATTGCTACCGGTCGGACTGGCCCAGACGCCTGCGTCATGAGAGCCGGGCATAACAATATCCTTCAATAGAGTATTGTCGTCAATATTGGACATCCAGTCTTTAATGGCTACCACTATCATCTCCCCAATCGTGAATCACGATGCACTTGCTAACTTTGCGGCTGGCTGAGTCCGGCGCTCGGCTGCGGGGTCCGGCTGCGAGGTCAGATCTTGCCATTTGCCGAGAATGGCACCTCGTGAGTTCTTTGCAAAAAGGCAAGACCGGACCCCAGACCCTGTGACGTCAGACCCCTGTGCTTGGAACCCCCGCTCCCGGGCGTGCATCTTCACGTGATCTTGACCGGGACGTTCATCCGCATGCTGGCGATGGTGCTGGAGCCCGGAAAGATCTGCCTCAACGCCATCGGCCTTGCCCGCAATATTGAGACCTGACCCCAAACCGGTGCGCGATGCGCAAGGGGCGGCTAATGCGCGACGCGTACGATAAATCTTGGGGAAATGGAAGACTTGACCCTATACCTTAATACCTTAATACCTATCTGAAGGGTAGGTCGTCGCATCGACTAGCGCAGACTTTCCTTACGGCCGACACCAAGATTGCTATATGTCTGTGGTTCACGAGGTCCAAGGCCACGCAAGTTCGGCAAGACTGGCACCACCGGAGATTGCTTCGGCGGCGAAATTGTCGACTTCGGCTTGCTCTGAACCGCTTGCGCTGGCCGAGCCACCTTCGGCTTCTCGTTATCCCAATACTTCCAACGAACCTGCTCATTCAGTTCCAAGCAAACGGGTGCCTCATGCATGCGAACGTTTTCATCTTCGATTTTTGTATCTACATCTTTACCTGTATCTGGATTATAGGATGCTGTTCGCAGCGCTTCATAACCAGATTTATTCTTCAGATACTGCAGACCGTGACCGAATTCATGTATTAGCAATATAGCAGGACTTGGAGACTTATTATTCTGAACTGAAGGATGCGATGCAGGAACGTCAAAATCAGGTGGTTGATGATCCGCGATTGCAAACCACTCTCCACGCTCCTTCGAATTCCAAGTAATAAGACTTCCTTCGCCATCAAACTTAGTCTTATATACAGTCGCCAACTCCCCCGGGCTCCAGTACTTATTCATGTAGTTATCGGTAACCATAATATTAAAATTATGAGTCGAATCTACAATCTGCTTAATGAAGCCGCTTGCCTTTGCTGACTTCTGAAGGAATGCGATGGCGTCGTTGTAGTCCTTCTCCGCTGTAGGAAACGGGTTCAAGTCGAGATCCCATGGATTTGTCGGATCAATTACACAAGTCACTCGCAGCAATTTCTTCAGAATCGTAACAGTCATTTCTATTCCTTTAGGAAGGCTTATCCCGTCAATCTGAGTTGAATTCAAAATGGCCGTGATTGAGTCACTTTCAGAGGAAAATAGCCAACTTAGAAACTATACTGAAATGCACCTTCCACGACATCAACCGTCACACCCTCGACTGGCTTGCCTTCCATCATCCGCGTCAAAAACTCTCGCGAGATATCCGGCAACATCGTATTGGTCAGGATCGCATCGATCATCCGCCCCCCCGACTCGCTTTCGGTGCAGCGGGACACCACCAGCTGCACGACGTCGTCGCTGTACTCGAACGGAATCTTGTATCGCGCCTCGACCCGCTTCTTGATGCGGTTCAACTGCAGCTTGACGATCTTCCCAAGCATCTCGTCCGAGAGCGGGTAATACGGAATCGTCACCAGCCGCCCCAGCAGCGCCGGCGGGAAGACCTTCAGCAGCGGCTCGCGCAGCGCCTTGGCCATGCCCTCGGCATCGGGCATCAGGTCGGGGTCCTTGCACAGGCTCGCGATGAGTTCGGTGCCGGCATTGGTGGTCAGCAGGATCAGGGTGTTCTTGAAGTCGATGAAGCGGCCCTCGCCGTCCTCCATGTAGCCCTTGTCGAAGACCTGGAAGAACATCTCGTGGACGTCGGTGTGGGCCTTTTCCACCTCGTCAAGCAGCACCACGCTGTAGGGCTTGCGGCGCACGGCCTCGGTCAGCACGCCGCCTTCGCCGTAGCCGACGTAGCCCGGAGGCGCACCCTTCAGCGTGCTGACGGTGTGCGCCTCCTGGTACTCGCTCATGTTGATCGTGATGAGGTTCTGCTCGCCGCCGTACAGCGCCTCGGCCAGCGCCAGCGCGGTCTCGGTCTTGCCGACGCCCGAGGTGCCGGCGAGCATGAACACGCCGATCGGCTTGCTCGGGTTGTCCAGCCCCGCGCGGCTGGTCTGGATGCGCTTGGCGATCATCTGCATCGCATGGTCCTGGCCGATCACGCGCTGCGCCAGGCTGTCGGCCACCTTGAGGATGGTCTCGATCTCGTTGCGCGCCATCCGGCCGACCGGGATGCCGGTCCAGTCGCCGACCACCGCGGCCACCGCCTGGTAATCGACGGTGGGCAGGATCAGCGGCGTTTCGCCCTGCAGCGCGCTGAGCTTGTCCTGCACCGCCTGGAGCTGCGCCAAGTCGGCCAGGCGTTCCTTCTCCTTGGCGGCTTCGACGTCGCCGGCGGTCAGACCTTCGGCCGCCGCTTCGGCCGCCGCCTCGGCCTCGAGTTTGCTGCCTGTGCCTTCGACCGGCTTGATGCCGGCGCGCAGCTTGGCGCGCAGCGCCAGCAGCTCGTCGACCAGGGTCTTCTCTTCGGCCCAGCGTGCGTCGAGCGCGGCCAGGCGCACACGCTCGGCGGCGAGCAGTTCGTTGGCCTCGGTCTCGCGCTTGGCCGTGTCGACGCCGATCGCCTTCTCGCGGCCGATGATCCCGAGTTCGGTCTCCAGCGCCTCGATGCGCTTGCGGCTGTCGTCGACCTCGGCCGGGGTGGCATGCAGGCTGACGGCGACGCGCGCGCAGGCGGTGTCGAGCAGGCTCACGCTCTTGTCGGGCAGCTGCCGCGCCGGGATGTAGCGATGGCTGAGCTTGACCGCCGCCTCCAGCGCCTCGTCCAGGATCTGCACCTTGTGGTGCTTCTCCATCGTGCTGGCCACGCCGCGCATCATCAGGATCGCCTTGGGCTCGTCGGGCTCGTCGACCTGCACGGTCTGGAAGCGCCGCGTCAGCGCCGGGTCCTTCTCGATGTGCTTCTTGTACTCGGCGAAGGTGGTGGCGCCGATGGTGCGCAGGGTGCCGCGCGCCAGCGCCGGCTTGAGCAGGTTGGCCGCGTCGCCGGTGCCGGCCGCGCCGCCGGCGCCGACCAGCGTGTGCGTCTCGTCGATGAACAGGATGATCGGCTTCGGGCTGGCCTGGACCTCGTCGATGACGCTGCGCAGGCGCTGCTCGAACTCGCCCTTCATGCTGGCGCCGGCCTGCAGCAGGCCGACGTCGAGCGCGCGCAGCTCGACTTCCTTCAGGCTCGGCGGCACGTCGCCGCGCGCGATGCGCTGCGCGAAGCCTTCCACCACCGCGGTCTTGCCCACACCGGCCTCGCCGACCAGGATCGGGTTGTTCTGGCGCCTGCGCATCAGGATGTCGACGACCTGGCGGATCTCGTCGTCGCGGCCGACGATGGGGTCCATCTTGCCGCTGCGCGCCTGCTCGGTGAGGTCGACCGTGAACTTCTTCAGCGCCTCCTGCTTGCCCATCGCCGCCGGCGCGATGGCGCCGCTGGACTCACCGGGCGCCGCACCGCCGGCCGCGCCCGAGGAACCGTCGCTGGCGCCCTGCCCGTCTTCGGGCGATCCCTGGATGATCTTCGGCAGGTTGTCGGAAAGGTCCTCGACCTTCAGCTTCTCGAACTGGCGGCTGATCGCGACCAGCGCGTTGCGCAGGTTCTTGGTCTTCAGCATGCCGACCAGCATGTAGCCGCTGCGAACGACGCTGTCGCCGTACAGCAGCGTGCCGTAGACCCAGCCGCGTTCGATCGCGTCGGCGATGTTCTCGGCGATGCCCGAGATGCTGGTCGCGCCGCGCGGCAGGCGGTCCAGCGCCATCGTCAGGTCCTTGGCCAGCGCCGACATGTCGAGCTGGGTGTGCTTGATGACGCGGTGCCAGTCGGAATCGGCCTGCTGCAGCAGCTGGGCCAGGAAATGTTCGAGCTCGACGTACGGGTTGCCGCGCAGCTTGCAGAACACGGTGGCGCCCTCGACCGCCTTGTAGGTCGGTTGATTGAGCTTGCCGAAGAGCGTGACGCGGTTGATCTCTGCCATGGCGATTTCCTTCTAGGGGTGCGAGTGATTGGGGACGAGCGTCAGCGCCACCGGCCGGTCGGGTCGCGGCCGGCCGATCCAGCTGGTCCAGCCCAGCCGCCCCTGGCGACCGGGCCGCGTGGGGGGGACCTGGGCGCGGTCGAGTTGCAGGTGCAGGTCCCAGCCGAATTCCAGGCCCACGTGCTGCCGGACCAGCGCCTTCAGCGCCGGCAGCGCCTTGCCCACCGGCAGCAGCGACTCGAAGGCCGGCAGGTCCAGCGGACCGATGTGGACGCGGAAGTGATGCTGGCGGTCGAACACGGCGCGCCCGAGCACCGCGCTGGCACCGAGCTGCGCGGTCGAGCCGCGACGTGACGCGCCGGGGCGGCCGATGCGCGTGCGCTCGGCGGCAGGCAGCGGCATCCAGCGGCCGACGAATTGCTCGACCCGCGCCTGCATGCCCAGGTAGCCCGACAGCAGGAAGGCCAGCCCGTCGGCGTTGCGCACCTGGCGCGAGAGCACGCCGGCGAACGCCAGCCTGGCGTGGTCGGGCGCGGCGTCGCGGCCGCGCCATTCGCGACCCCCCACGCCCAGCAGCGAGCCCACGTAATCGGCAAACCGGTCTTCGGCCGGCCGGTCCAGGCTGACCGTCGGCCGCGCCTGGGCCCAGGCGCGATAGAACAGCAGCAGCAGCCGGTGGTGGAACATGTCGGCAAAGCGGCCGAAGGTCTCGTCGCCCTTGTGCAGCCGGCGCTCGCGCGCATAGGCCGTCAGGTGCAGCGGCAGCGGCCCGTTGGGGCCGAACAGCCCGAACAGGTGCACGACCAGGCGCGGCCGGCCGCTGCGGTCCGACAGGCTGGCCCGGGCGATGCTGGTGGGAGCGAAGCCCAGGTCGTCGGACTGGCCCAGCCGCACCGCCTCGTCCAGCGGGCGCCGCGCCGCGCCCAGGCGCGGCTTGTCGGCGTGGTAGGCCTCGATCAGGCGCAGGGCGTGGAAGAAGTCGTAGCGGTGCGGCGCGGCGGCGATCGCGAGCATCGGGTCGGGGCGATCGTGCGCCGCCGGTGGCGGCGTACCGCCGGTCACAGGATCGGGCGGGTGCCGCATCTCGGCCTCCCGACGAGGATGTCGCCGCGGGCATGCGAGTGCAGCCGGGTCTGCGTAAAGCCGTTGATCGAGACATGGCGCGCGACGAATCGCTCGAGGACGCAACCCAACAGGAATGCGCTGGCGCCTTCGAACGACAGGTCGTCGACCTCCAACCTGACCTCGACGCCGCGGCCGAAGGTGATGGGCCCGGGCATCGGCAGCCGCCGCACCACGGGCTGCAGCTGCGCCGACCGCAAGCCGTCGATCTGGCGCTGCGCACTGGCGTCGCCCGACGGGGCGTACAGGCGCAGGATCTCGCGCAGCGCCGCTGCGCCATGCTCGGCATCGCTGTCGGTCAGCGACAGGTGGTTCAGCGACAGCTGGTTGATCAGCTTCCAGGCGATGTTGGCCTCGCGCAGCGGCGAACTCGGGCGCGACGGGCCCTTGATGACCGCGATGCTCTTGACCGGCGCCGTCTGCGCCAGCGTCAGGTCGCCGTTGGGCTGGCCCACCGGCATCAGCAAGGGCAGGTCGCGGTTGGTGCACAGCGCGCGCACGGCGACCTGGCGCAGTCGGTTGGAGAACGGCGCCTCGCCCTCGTCGACCAGCGAGAGATAGGTCTCGGTGCCGATGTAGCCGGTTCGCGGTCCGTCGCGCTGCTGCTGCTGCGACATCAGCCGCGGCTCGCGTTGCACCGAGTAGTAGGCGCTGTGCGATCGGTCCTCGGTGTGGAAGGCGTTGTAGAAAGGCAGGAAACGCCATTCGCTGTTGACACCTTCGCCGATGCCCTGCACGTCGAGCAAGGTGTGGACCTCGAAGTCCATCGGCCGCGTGCGGTCGGGAACGACATGGAAGTCGCTGGTGTCGGTGCTGACGTGGATGCGGTCGCAGCGGCGCTCGAACAGGTTGACCGCAGGCACGCAGTGCAGGGCCAGGCTGCCCGGGCCCACCGCCTGCAGCAGGGCGTCGTCGGGGCGCGCGAAGAGGATCACGATGTCGACCTCCTGCCCGCCGTGGCGGCGCAGGGCGTCGCCGATGCCACAGAGGTCGAAGAACAGGAAGCGCTGCGGGAACGCGAAGTACTCCTGCAGCAGGCGGTAGCCCTCGAAGCCGTGCAGCGTCAATGGCAGCAGCGCCTCCTCGTCGTCGAAGCCGACGGGTTCGATGCAGTCAGCCTCGAGCGCCTCGTGCCAGCCCTCGGATCTGCGCACCGGCAGCACGAGAACGCCCAGGGCATGGCCGCAGACGCGTTCATGCAGACGGTAAGCCACCTCGTCGATGCCGGCGAGATGCAGCCGCAGGTCCTGCAGCGCGATCTGCGAGAAGTCCAGCCCCGCCGTGGTGCGCAGGCGCATGCGCAGGCCGCCGCGGTACTTGCGCCATTGCGGCACGGCGGTCATCGGCAGGTCCGACGCGTGGGTGAAGTACTCGGCCTGCGTCAGCTCGAGCGGCCACATCGTCAGCGCATGCGAAGTACGGAATTCGCAGGCCGTGGCACCCGACTTGCCGGTCTGGCTGGTCATGACGCTGCCGCGCGGCAGGGTGACGCCGGCGGCCAGTGCGGCATCGCCGAGTTCGGGCTGGACCTGGGCCATCAGCATCGCCGGCGTCGGCGCCAGGAACTGCGGATAGAGCATGCCCAGCAGGCGCTGCGTGAAGCGCGGGAACTCGGCGTCGATCTTGAGCTGGATGCGGCCGGCGAGGAACGCGAAGCCTTCCATCAGCCGCTCGACATAGGGGTCGGCGACCTCCAGGCCTTCCATCCCCAGGCGCGCCGCGATCTTCGGGAACTGCTGCGCGAACTCGGCACCCATCTCGCGCAGATGACGCAGTTCCTCGTTGTAGTAGCGAAGCAGTCGCGGGTCCATGCCAGCCTAGTGGTCGGATTCGTGCACCGAGACGCGTCCGGTCTCGAGGTCGATGTCGGTGTGCAGCAGCAACTCGAGCGGCACCGGCTGGGCCCAGAGCTGGCCCGCGATGCGGAAGCCGATCTGGTTGTGGTGGTCGAGCTGTTCGTCCGAGACTATGACCTCGACCGACAGCGACTGCGGCAGGATGCGCGGTTCGAAATCGAGGATCACCTGCTTGACCCGCTGCTGCAGCAGGCGCGGATCGACGTTCGACGCCGAGGTGCCCGACAGCGGCACCAGGCCGTAGTTGAGGACCGAGTTGCGCGCGTGCGGCACGCCTGCCCAGTCGATGGCTTCGCCCGGTGCGGTGCAGTTGAAGATCCAGCTCAGGTCACGCAGGACCATCTCGCGCAGGCGGTTGCGGTTGATGACCCGGCCTTCGACCGTCTCGGTCTTCGATTCGGGGTTGTCGTCGGTCAGCCGGTCCAGCAGGGCTGGCTGCAGGCGGTCCTGAGCGCGCAAGGTGGCCATGACTTCTGGCGCCCCGGCAGACTCAGGCCGCGGGCGAGGCTAGGACGACCGACCGGATGTCCATCAGGGCGTGATCGCCGACGTCGGTGGTGTAGATGCGTTGGCCGAGCCCGGTGAAGAAGCCCGGTGCGACTTCCTGCCAGTCGGTGCGCCGCGCCAGCGCCAGCAGGTCGCCCGCCGCCAGCACCGTGTCGGGGTAGCGGGTGGGGATCAGGCCCACGACCTCACCGCCGTTCGTGAACTCGAAGTGGGCGGGCATCCAGATCGAGTCGCGCAGATCCTGCGGCGGGTCGATGTCGACTTTGGACAGGCGGTTCCAGGGCAACCAGTAGTAGCGGCCGTTGATCACGGCCTCGATCACGGGCCCGAGCCGCATATCGGCATCGGCAATCCAGGCGAAGGCCTCACCGTCGATCTCGCCTGCCGTGGCCGGCGCCTGCTCCAGCGCTTGTTCCCGCAGCTGGCGCGCCGCATCGGCATCGCCGCGGCCCTCGCGCAACAAGGCCTCGATCAGCAGGGCGACCCAGGTTTCGGGCTCGCCGAAGAGCATCGGCACCTTCTGGCCGGCGAAGACCTGCATGCGCAGCGTTTCGCAGGCGATCGCCTCGCGGTAGGTCTGCACCATCGGCAGCGTGCCGGCGTCGAGCTCGAGCGAAACGTTGAGCTGGTTCAGCGCCCGGTCCCATTGCCCCAGCACACACAACAGCTGGAACATGAACACGCGCAGTTTCGCGTCCTGGGGGTGGGCCCGGACCTGCTCGGTGAGCAGCTTGAGGGCGCGCTGGGCATCGCCGTCCTTTTGTGCCTGCACGGCCGCGCTGGAATCCACCATCTTGACTCTGCCTCGAATGCATTCACGCCAACCGGAAGAGACGATCAGATCATCCGCCGGACCACCGGCGGCGCTCGCGCATCGGCCCTTCCAGAGGCGACGTAAGGGTCCGGCTCGACGCCGACGACGGGACGAATGCGCCCATGTCGAAGGCTTGCGGCTTCAGGCGCCGTTGCCGCCACCGGCCAGATCGGCCGGTGCAGCAGCGCTTCGCGCCAGCGGGAACCAGGCGCCGACCGCGATATTCGCCGCCGCCACGCCTGCGGCGCGGCCGCGGCCGAACCTCAGATCGCGACCTTGCCGGCGATATCCCAGTGGAACGTGCCGGCACTGGCCGTTGCGCCCGATTCATCCTGGACGTAATAGTCGAACTTGACCTTCGCGAAGTTGAGCGTGACGTTCTCAGTCAACCGATCCTCGCCGCCCGAGCCGCCGGTGCTGATCGAGGTGACCATCACTTCGTCCATCTCGATCGTGATGTACTCCTGCTGGCCTTCACCGGCCTTGCGCACCAGCAGCGACATCTTGGGCGTGTGCGAGCCCTTGGCCAGCGCAACCATGATTGCCGAGCTGGCCTTGTCCACGTACTTCGTGATCGACAGGTCCTGAACGTTGACCACGCCGGCGCCGCCGCCCTTGCCCATGTGCGTGGTGCCCGACTGCGACATGCCCCAGCTCCACGCCAGGACGTCCACATCGCCGTGTTCCTTTCGCTTCGAGTCCTGGGTTTCGCCCTTGATCTTGTCGCCCATGTTGAGAAACATGTCCACTGACATAGCTGACTCCTGAATTTCGGTCCCTCGAAGGGCCCTGGATACTGCAGAAAGCGCCCGGACCTTCGAGCGCCCCCAGCCGTGCAGCCGACTGGGGATGAGGGAAATCGGATCGCGGATGAAGCCTTACGCGCCCTTGGCCGACGGCAGCTTGGAGACCAGCCGCAGCGAGACCGTGAGGCCTTCGAGCTGGTAATGGGGCCGCAGGAAGAACTTCGAGCTGTAGTAGCCGGGGTTGGCCGGGTCCTCCTCGACCACCACCTCGGCCGCTGCCAGTGGCTTGCGCGCCTTGGTGCCTTCCGACGAGTTGACCGGGTCACCGTCGACGTACTGCGAAACCCACTTCTTCAGCCAGCGCTGGACTTCCTCGCGCTCCTTGAAGGAACCGATCTTGTCGCGCACGATGCACTTCAGGTAATGGGCGAAGCGGCAGGTGGCGAAGAGATAGGGCAGGCGGGCTGCGAGGGCGGCGTTGGCCGAGGCGTCGGGGTCGTCGTATTCGGCCGGCTTGTGCAGCGACTGCGCGCCGATGAAGGCCGCGAAATCGCTGTTCTTGCGGTGTACCAGCGGCATGAAGCCGTTCTGTGCCAACTCGGCTTCGCGCCGGTCTTCGATCGCGATCTCGGTCGGGCACTTCATGTCGACGCCGCCGTCGTCGGTGGGGAAGCTGTGGGTGGGCAGGTTGGCCACCGCCCCGCCCGACTCGATGCCGCGGATGCGCGAGCACCAGCCGTACTCCTTGAACGAGCGGTTGACGTTGGTCGCCATCGCGTAGGCCGCGTTGGCCCAGGTGTACTTGCCGTGGTCGGCCGAGCCGGTGTCTTCCTCGAAATTGAAGGCCTCCACCGGGTTGGTCTTGGCACCGTAGGGCAGACGGGCCAGGAAGCGCGGCATCGCCAGGCCGATGTACTTGGAGTCTTCGGATTCGCGCAGCGAGCGCCAGGCCGCGTATTCGGGCGTGGTGAAGATCTTGGTCAGGTCGCGCGGGTTGGCCAGCTCCTGCCACGAGTCCATCTGCATCAGCGTCGGCGAAGCACCGGTGAGGAAGGGGCAGTGCGCGGCGGCGGCGATCTTGGCCATCTCGGCCAGCAGCTCCACGTCGGGCGCGCTCTGGTCGAAGTGGTAATCACCGACGAGGGCGCCGAAGGGCTCGCCGCCGAACTGGCTGAATTCCTCCGAATAGACCTTCTTGAAGATGGGGCTCTGGTCCCAGCTGGTGCCCTTGTAGCGCTTGAGCGTCTTGCCGAGCTCGGCCTTGGAGACGTTCATCACGCGGATCTTCAGCTGCTCGTCGGTCTCGGTGTTGTTGACCATGTAGTGCAGGCCGCGCCAGGCACCTTCGAGCTTCTGGAACTCCTCGTGGTGCATGATCAGATTGATCTGATCGGACATCTTGCGGTCGATCGCGGCGATCATCGCTTCGATCGACGCCACGACATCGCTGCCGATCAGCTGCGTCTGTGCCAGTGCCTGCTGCGCCAGCGTCTGCACCGCCTGCTCGACGGCGCTCTTCGCGTCTTCGGATTTGGGCTTGAATTCCTTCTGCAGCAGCGACGCCAGGTCGCTGCCTTCCATCGTGACGCCGGCCAGTGCTGCGGCGGCTTGGGTCTCGGCCATGGACATTCCTCTGTTCGTGTGGGTGGGTTGGCGGTCGGGTCAGGCGGCGTCGGTCGGCTTGGCCGAGGCGGCCAGCGTTCCCAGCAGCGCGGGGTCGGACATGAGCTTGCCGATCAGCTCTTCGGCGCCGCCCTTGCCGTCCATGTAGGTCACGAGGTTCTGCAGCTGCTGACGGGCCTCGAGCAGCTTGTTCAGCGAATCGACCTTGCGCGCCACCGCGGCCGGCGAGAAGTCGTCCATGTTCTCGAACGTGATGTCGACGCTCAGGTTGCCCTCGCCGGTCAGCGCGTTCGGCAGCTGGAACGCCACACGCGGCTTCATGGCCTTCATGCGGGCGTCGAAGTTGTCGACGTCGACCTCGAGGAACTTGCGGTCGGCCACCGGTGCGAGAGGCTCGGCCGGCTTGCCGGAAAGATCGGCCAGGACACCCATCACGAACGGCAACTGGACCTTCTTCTCGGCCCCATAGACCTCGACGTCGTACTCGATCTGCACGCGCGGCGCACGGTTGCGTGCGATGAACTTCTGGCTGCTGCTCATGAAAGTCTCCTGTCGGAAAGTTGGAAGGCGGGCCGTCGGAAAAGTGTGAGGTTGTCTACGAACTGCGGCGATCCGTCAAGCCCCATCGGGCTCCTTGATGGTGGCCGGATCGACACCGACCACCTTCGCGACCTCGGCCAGCGCGCCAGGGGCCAGCGCCTTCATCAACTGCAGGAAGTTGTGGCTGATGAGGCGGCGCGCACGGCGCAGGAAGAAGGGCGCGGGACTGGTGGGCTCGGCACGCTCGAGGTAGTCGCAGATCAGATCGATCGCGCGAATGGCCTCGTCGCGCGAGTTGACGGTGCCCGACAGGCCCTGCCGCTCGAGGGAACCTGCGCCGCCCTCGCCCTCGGCGCCTTCCGCATCCGCACCCGGCTCGGGCGGCAAGAGCGACAGGACGCCGGCGACGAGCGCGTTCAAGGGCCGCAGATCCGGCGCCGCTGCAGTGCCGAGCTTGTCGTTGACCAGCTTGATGAGTTGCTTGACCAGCGCCACGGATTCCTGGCACTGACCCCTCAAATCGGGGGTCTTCTTGACCGCCAGCGCAGCCATCTGGGCCAGCGTGGCCTTGCCGGCATCGGTCTCGCCTGCGCGCGCGGGGGCCAGACCCAATGCCACCTCGATCGCACGGACGGTCAGTCCGCTCAGCGTCCGGTCGTCGGAGAGGCGCGCCTGACGCAAGTCGCTGATCAAGCCCTCGGTCTCGGCCAGCAGGGTCAAGGCATTGACGCGGGCGAACATCTCGCCGTCATCGGGGTCGGGCAACGGGTGCAGCGCGTCCCAGTGCTTCTCGATCAGACCGATGATCAGCTTGAGCCCCGGCAGCAAGCCGGCGTAGCCCAGCAGGTGCAGGCTGCCCCGAAGCCAGAAGATGGCGATGCGCAAGTCGCGCGTGCGCTCGAGCAGCGCCTCGGCGCCTTCGACCACGGTGCGCCAATCGGGCGGCTGCGCCGGGCCGAACTGGGATTCCGGCTTGCCGGCCGCCGCCTGCGTGAGGGCCAGGAAGTCGTTGTCGTATTCGAGATCGGGACCGCAAGGCGCAGCGGCATCGGGCAGGGGCTGCAGCCATGCGGCGACGCTGGCTTGGGCGTCATCGACGTCGTTCATCGGTGCTCCGGTGGGTCGGCGCAGACCGGGAGACTGCGGCGCAGCAACCTGGGTCGCGGCGCCGAACAAGGCTCTGCCGCCGCGCTGGCTACCCGAATATACGTTGCGCTTTGCCGGCGCGTACCTCTAGCAACCCCTTAGATCGGGGCCCCCGCCTGGCGCAGCCAAACGCCGGCGGAGCATGCACCGGCGCGGGGCGATGGCATCACCAGCGATGGGTGGTCCCCACCGCCTGGCCGGCACCGCGGCAGGTCGACCGGGTCACGGCAGGCGGCTCAGCGGCACCTGCCCGTCGCACAGCAACACCCGATCGGCGTCCAGGAACAAGGCGACGAAGTCCCGCGTGGCCGCCGGCGTCGTCTCGGCCCGCACCAGTTCGCACAGCGTCACCGGCGAGCGCCAAGCGAGGTGGCGCTTGACGTAGTCCTCGTTGTAGCCGTCGATCGTCTTCTGGTACTGGTGCATCTCGACCACCACCCACGCGGTGCAGGCGGCAAACACCGCAAACCCGGTGTCGACCTCGATCACGCCGCCGACGATCAGGGTGAATGCCAGCAGCACCAGGATGGGCGCCAGCCCGACGGCAACGGCGGCGCGCTGCGCGTGCGGCGGCTCATACTCGGGCAAGGTGACGTTCATGGCAGCCCTTCAGGCGGTGACCGGCATGCTTCAGGTATAGGCGAGCCGGGCGCGGCTTGCAGGCCGAAATCAGCCGGGTTTGTCCGCCAGATCCGGCGGACGCGGCGAACGGAGAATCGGCGCCTTCACACTTCATCGAGGAGTCGCATGTCCGACGAGCTCCTGGCACTCGACGCCGACGCCCTGTCGCGCGCGATCCACGACCGCCGCGTTTCGTGCCGCGAGCTGATGGCTGCCACGCTGGCGCGGGTCGCAAGCCTCAACCCGCGCTTCAACGCGATCGTCAACCTGGCCGACGAAGAGGCGCTGCTGCGCCAGGCCGACGCTCGCGACGCCGAGCTCGCCGAGGGTGGCTCGCGCGGCTGGCTGCACGGCATCCCGCAGGCGATCAAGGACACCGGGCATGCGCTGGGCTTTCCGACCACGCTGGGCAGCCCGCTGCTGCGCGATGCGATGCCGGCCCAGGACAGCCTGCACGTGGCACGCATGAAGGCCGCCGGCTGCATCGTCATCGGCAAGACCAACATGGCCGAGTTCGGCCTCGGCTCGCACACCGTCAACCCGCTGTTCGGCGCCACCGCCAACGCCTGGGATGCCACGCGCAGCGCCGGCGGCAGCAGCGGCGGCGCCGCAGTGGCGCTGGCGCTGCGGCTGCTGCCGGTGGCCGACGGCTCCGACTTCATGGGCTCGCTGCGCAACCCTGCCGGATGGAACCATCTCTTCGGCCTGCGCCCCAGCCAGGGCCGCGTGCCGGCGTGGCCAAAGCCCGATGTCTGGGTCAGCCAGCTGAGCATCGACGGCCCGATGGCGCGCACCGTGCGCGACCTGGCGCGACTGCTCGACATCCAGGCCGGCTTCGACCCGCGCGCGCCGCTTTCGCTGGCCGATGCGGGCGCGAGCTTCGTGCCGCCGCCCGAAGCCAGCGTGCGCGACCTGCGCATCGGCTGGCTCGGCGACCTCGGCGGCCACCTCGCGCTGGAGCCGGGGATTACCGAGGTCTGCGAACAGGCCTTGCAGCGCATGGCCGAAGCCGGCGCGGCGGTCGAGCCGGTCGCGCTGGGCTTCAGCGCCGAGCAACTCTGGGACGCCTGGCTGACGTGGCGCCGCGCGCTGGTGGCGCCAGGCATCGCCGCCCTGCTCGCGACCCCGGGCGCGCGGGCAAGGATCAAGCCCGAGGCGCTGTGGGAGCACGACCGCGCGGGCACGCTGAGCTTCGCCGAGTTCATGCAGGCCAGCGTGGTGCGCAGCGCGTTCAGCGCCCACATGGTCGGGCTGATGCAGCGCTTCGACGCGCTGGCGCTGCCGGTGGCGCAGGTGTGGCCGTTCGACATCGGCATCGACTGGCCGCGGCGGATCGGCAGCCGCGCGATGGACACCTACCATCGGTGGATGGAGACCACGCTGTATGCCACCTTCGCGGGCCTGCCGGCGATCAGCGTGCCGGCCGGGTTCGACGCCGAGGGCCGGCTGCCGATGGGCCTGCAGCTGATCGGCAGGCCGCGGGCCGATGCGGCGCTGCTGGCGCTGGCGGCCGGCTACGAGGCGCTCGTCCCCGAGCTCCTGGCGCGGCGGCCGCCGGCCTGAGTCGGAGCCCGGTCCCGATGGCGCAGATTCCCATGGTTCCGAACGGCGCCGATGGCCTGACCGTCCTCGAGCGCGGCTGGCTGTCGTCGAACAACATCCTGCTGCATGGCGAGGGCGAAGGCGCCGTGCTCATCGACAGCGGCCATGTCGCCCATGCCGAGCAGACCGTCGCCCTGGTGCGCCAGGCGCTGCGCGGCGAGCGCCTGGCCAGCGTCGTCAACACCCACCTGCACTCCGACCATTGCGGCGGCAACGCGGCGCTGCAGCGCGCCTTCGGTTGCCGCATCGCGATCCCGCCGGGCCAATGGGAGGCCGCGCGGGCCTGGGACGAGGTGGCGCTGACCTACGCGCCCACCGACCAGCGCTGCGAGCGCTTCATCCCCGACGCCAGGCTCGCACCCGGGCAGGTGCTCGCGGTCGGTGTCCGGCGCTGGCAGGCGCTGGCCGCGCCGGGCCACGACCCGCATTCGTTGATCCTCTTCGACGCCGAGCATGGGGTCGTCATCACCGCGGACGCGCTGTGGGAGCGCGGCTTCGGCGTCGTCTTCCCCGAACTCGACGGCGAGCCGGGCTTCGACGACGTGGAGCGCGCGCTCGACCTCATCGAATCGCTGGCCGCGCGCTGGGCGATCCCCGGGCACGGCGCGCCGTTCGGCGACGTCCCGGCGGCGCTGGCCCGGGCGCGGCAGCGCCTGGCCGCGTTCCGCGCCGAACCGCAGCGCCATGCGCGGCATGCGATCAAGGCACTGGTCAAGTTCCACCTGCTCGAGGTGCAGCGGCAGGACTGGGCCGCGCTGCTGGCATGGTTCGAGGGTGGCGCGATGTACAGCGCGGTATGGCAACGCATGGGCCGGCCGGGCGGGTCGATGGCTGCCTTCGGCGAGCAGATCGTGCGCGAGCTGGCCGCGGCCGGTGTGCTGGTGCTGCGCGACGGCGAGGTGTGCAACGCCTGAGCCTTCTTGCTGATCGGATCGACACCGAGACGCAAGCGAGATCGGGGTCGGTTTCGGGCCGCCGGCGCGCGGCGCGGGCAAATCTGCCCCGCGCAGTGGCGCCCAGGGAGTTACGCTTGCGCGCTGCCGGCAAAGACCGGCGCCTCGATGCGACCGGCCTCAGCACGCGATGCAGCGCCAGGAGACGACGATGCAACTGCACCAGCACGAACACATCCGCACGGTGATGCAGGTGGCAGGCGAGGGCCGGGTCCCGCCGTCCGAGCACGCCCGCGACGCGATCATCCGCAACTCCTGGGCGCGCTGCGTGCACCAGCACCGGCTCGACCCGACGCGCATGTGCGAGCCGTTGATCCTGCCCAGCCACCAGCTGCGCGAGCACCAGGAGCGCATCGAGGACCTGCTGCACATCGCCCGCCACGGACTGGAGACGCTGTACCAGCAGGTCGCCGGCATGGGTTACTGCCTGCTGCTGACCGACGCCCGCGGCGTCACGGTCGACTTCATCGGCGACCTGGCGCTGGACGCGAGCCTGCGCCGCGCCGGCCTCTACCTGGGCGCCGACTGGAGCGAGGAACGCGCCGGCACCTGCGGCGTCGGCACCGCGATCGCGACCGGCCAGGCGCTGACGGTGCACCTGGACGACCACTTCGACGCCACCCACATCCCGCTGACCTGCACCACCTCGCCGGTGTTCGACCCGCAGGGCCGGCTGACGGCGGTGCTCGACATCTCGGCGCTGAGCTCGCCGCACAACAAGGACAGCCAGCACCTGGCGCTGCAGCTGGTGAAGATGTACGCCGGTCTGATCGAGAACGCCAACTTCCTGCAGCGCTACCGGCGCGACTGGATCCTGCGGCTGAACGAGTCCGCCGAGTTCGTCGATGTCAACCCGCGCTACCTGCTGGCGCTGGACGCCGCCGGGCGGGTGATCGGCCACAACCGCGCCGCGCAGCGACTGCTGGAGGCCGAGGCCGGCGTCGTGCCGGTGCTGGGGCAGCCCTTCGAGCGGCTGTTCGACGCGCGCTTCGAGGAGATGGGCCGCTTCGTGCCGTTCCGCCCCTCGGACCAGCGGGCGCTGACGGTAGCCGGCAGCTGCCGGCTGATGTTCATGCAGGCCTCGCCGCCGGCGCCGCTGCGCCTGACGACGCCACTGCAGGCAGTCCAGGCCGAGCGCCCGTTGCCGGCGCCGCTGGCCGCGCTGTCGGGCGGCGACCCGGCGCTGGACCGCCAGCTCGAGCGCGCCGCGCGGCTGGTCAATGCCTCGGTCGGCGTGCTGCTGACCGGTGAAACCGGCAGCGGCAAGGAATTCTTCGCCAAGGCGCTGCACGAGAGCAGCGGCCGCCGCGGGCGGACCTTCGTCGCCGTCAACTGCGCGGCGATCCCCGAGACGCTGATCGAAAGCGAACTGTTCGGCCACCTGCCCGGCAGCTTCTCGGGCGCCGGCAGCAAGGGCAAGCGGGGATTGATCCAGGAGGCCGACGGCGGCACCCTGTTCCTCGACGAGATCGGCGACATGCCGCGCGACATGCAGGCGCGGTTGCTGCGCGTGCTGGCCGAGCGCGAGGTGCTGCCGATCGGCGCCACCCGGCCGGTGCCGGTGAACCTGCGCGTGATCGCGGCCACGCACCGCGACCTGCCGGCACTGGTGCGCGAGGGCACGTTCCGCGACGACCTGTACTACCGCCTGAACGGCGCGCAGATCGCGCTGCCACCGCTGCGCGAGCGGCGCGACCTGGACTGGATGATCGAGCGCCTGCTCGACGCCGGCGCGCGGGCCGACGGCCAGGCCGTGGCGCCGCAGCTCTCGGCGGCGGCCCGCGCGCTGCTGCACGCCCACCGCTGGCCCGGCAACCTGCGCGAGTTGCGCAACGTGCTGGACTTCGCCCGCGCGGTCTGCAGCGGCGGCTGCATCGAGCCCGGCGACCTGCCCGACGCGCTGTCGAGCAGCCTGGCGTCCGATCACGGCGCCCGCAGCGACGCGACGGCCCATGCTCTGGCCGCGTCCGACCCACAGGCCCCACGCCTGGCTTCGGCCTGGCAGTCCGCCGGAGAGCACCCGCCCGAGGCCGTGCTGCTGATGCAATACCTGCGCGCAGCGCAGTGGAACGTCAGCGCCGTCGCGCGCCAGCTCGGACTGTCGCGCATCACGCTGTACCGCCGGATGCACCGGTTCGGCATCGTCTCGCCCAACCGGCAGTCGGGCGAAGGCCCGACGCATCGATGCTGACCTGCTTGCGCTGGCGCAGCCGCGAATGACCGTCGCAGGCCCATCTGGGTAGGCCGCAAGGGCCGCGAAGACCTGCACGGAGCGCCGCCACGGGCGACCACGCGCCCGTCGAACGGCGAGCCAACGCACCAGGGCGAGTCGCCAGGCCTGGCATGCGTGTCGCTCACGATCGGCTTCGAGCCCCATGAGCAAGCCCGACCTCGAACTCGTTCACGTCGGCAAGCGCTAAGGCAAGACCCTCGCGGTCGACCGCATCGACCTGAAGATCGCCGCCGGCCGCTACTGCTGCCTGCTCGGCCCGTCGGGCTGCGGCAAGACGACGACGCTGCGCATGATCACCGGCCACGAGCGGGTCAGCGAGGGCGACATCGTGCTCGGTGCGCGCAACATCACCGATGCGCCGGCTGCGCGGCGCGGCGGGTGCCGGCGCCGTTGCCGTAACGGGCCTTGGCGGTCTCGATCGCATTGACGAGAAAGTCGGCCTCGTACGCACGCAGCAGATGCGCGTGTTCGGCTTGCAGGTAGGTGCTCAGGCCCTCGCGGCCGCGGGCCTGGATGCCGGCGTAGGTCGCGGCATCCCAGTGCCAGGTGAGGCCGAGTTCCTCGAACGCGGCGTTGTACGCATGGCGATGGGCCTCGGCGGCATTGTCGAGGGGCGTGGCGGAATGCAGGGCTTGGCGCATCGGGGTCTCCTTCGCCTGAGTGGCTGGGCCGGATCGGGCACCGGCCTGGACGCCAATGTAGAAAGGAACAACGATCAATGACAGTCAAAGTTTTTGATAGCATCCATTACTCATAGGCTATGGATAGACGTGCGCGCCGATGAAGAACGCGACACTGCGCCAGCTCAAGGTTTTCGAATCCGTGGCGCGCAACCTCAGCTTCTCGCGCGCTGCCGAGGAGCTGCACCTGACCCAGCCCGCCGTTTCCACCCAGGTGAAGAGGCTGGAAGAGCACGCGGGCCTGCCGCTGTTCGAGCAACTGGGCAAGAAGATCCACCTCACGCCGGCCGGCACCGAGATGCTGCACGCCGGCCGGGTCATCATCCGGCAGTTCGAGGAGGTCGAGGAGCGGATGACCCAGTTCAAGGGCGTCTCCGGCGGCAAGCTGAACGTGACGGTGATCAGCGCGGGCGACTACTTCTTCCCGCGCCTGCTGGTGGAGTTCGCGCGGCGCCACGCCGGCATCACGCTGAACTTCGGCGTGTGCAACCGCGAAGAGCTGCTCGAGCATCTGAGCGACAACCTCACGGACCTCGCGATCATGGTGCGGCCCCCGCTGGGCATGGATACGGTGAACGAGCCGTTCGCGCCGCACCCGTACGTCATCGTCGCGGCGGCCGACCATCCGCTCGCCGGCAGGAAGCGCATCCCGATTTCACGGCTCGCGCGCGAGCCGTTCGTCGTGCGCGAGAAGGGCTCCGACACCTGGAACTCGATGCAGGAAGGCTTCGGCGAGCACCTGGACACGCTGAACATCGCGATGGAGATCCGCAGCACCGAGACCATCAAGCAGGCGGTGATGGCCGGCATGGGCGTGAGCTTCCTGTCCGCGCACACGGTGAGCCGCGAGTTGCAGGCCGGCAGCCTGACGGTGCTGAACGTGCAGGGCTTTCCGCTGATGCTGCACTGGTACGTGGTTCATCGCAAGAACAAGCGCCTGCCCCCGGTGGCCCAGGCGTTCAAGGGCTTCCTGATGGACGAAGGCGCCGCGTTGATCGAGCAGGCGCTGGGGCTCGGCGGCCAGCGCCTCAAGTAGCGGGCTTGCGCTGGCGCGCGAAGTCGGCGGCGCCCATCGTCCTGCCGTGCTCGGGGCGCAGCCGCAAGACCTCGACGTGCCGGCCTTGCGCGTTGATCGGGATGCCGTTCTCGGTCGCCTCCGGAATATCGCCGGTCTTGCCGTGCACGCTCGCGAAAGTGCGCCTGGGGTGTTTGCGGCGGTCGTGGACCACGTGCGCACGCCGTCCCGCACTGTCCAGGCGCCGGGCGCGGGGTGTAGGCGCGGATCAGGTCGTCGATCTGGTCGACGTGGCGCCGCAAGCTCACCTGATCGGTCGGTCCCGGGTCCTGAGCAGCCGCTTTCTGTTCCTCAGCTGCCTCCAGCCTTGCATCGCGGCGGGTCCCGGTCTCGAGGGAATGCTCGGGTGCCCGATCGCGACGGTCTGAAGAAGGCTGATTTCGGACAGCCGGACATTTCTCGTCGCATGGACCATGTCCACCGGTTCATGGCGAGCGTCGATCTCTCCATCGGATACCCCGGTCCTGAACCGTTCGTCCCGTTCACCGGCTCAAGATCAGCACGCCCGTGCCGATGACTGGAGGACACAGACTGCGCCCGCGCCTCCATGACACCCACACTGCTCTGGATCCTTCCTGCCCTGGTGGCGCTCGCCGGCGGCTGGCTCGTCAGCGCATGGTTCTACCAGCGCAGGATCGACGCGCTGCAGGCGCATCACAAGGCGACCCGCCAGACCGAGGCCGAGCGCGCCAATCAGGTCAAGCGCCAGATCGCCCAGCTCCAGGCCGAGCTGGCAGCGCGGCCGCCGTTGCGGGCCACCGCGCCGGCTCCGGCGCCAGCGGCGGGTGGACGCAACGCGCCCGCCGACGCGGCAGCCGCTGAAGCGCGTCGCGCGCTGGTCGACAAGCTCGTACCCGACTACGGTTTCGACCGGGAGGCGATCGCGTCCGACGGCTTCGCGTCGACCGAGGTGATGGCGACCATGCCCGGCTCCTTGCGCTGACGGGCGGCTGCGCCTCGGCAGGTCGCAGGCGACCCGACTTCAATGCCCACGAGCAGAAGCTTCGGCGCCGCCGCACCAGAAGGCCGCATCGACCGGAGGTCGACAGGCTCGAGCGTCCGGCACGCAAGGCGTCCCCGCAGTGCAAACCACCATCCGACGCGGCCGATGCTGCATCAGCCGGCCCGAGCGGCCACGTGGATCATGTGCTCGCAGATCGCGCCTCCCAAGCGTTGCCGGCGCGGCTCGCCGATCAAGGGCCGGGGAGTTCGATCGTCACGACGCCGGGCGACGGGAAACCGTCCAGCACCTTCCTTCGCCTCCGCAGCGCGAGCCTGATCGCCAGCCAACGCGAGCGTTTCCCCGACTTGCCGGAGGGTCTCGACCCGAGGACAGTCTTCGTCGGGCGGCGCGAATTGCGCAGGCGCTGGCGATGCGCGCCGCGTCCCCTTGCCCGCCACGACAGAGGCGACCATCGAGCTCTACCGCCATCCCGCCTCGACGACCAGCCGCACCGTGATGATGTGTGCGGCCGAAGACGCGCCCGACATCGAGATGCGCGCCTTCGACGTCTTCAGCGGCGAGCACGTGATGCCCGAGTGGCTGGCGATCGACCCGGGCCACACGGTGCCGGGGCTCGCCGAATGGCAGGCCGGCAAGACGGCGGGACAGGTGATTGGCAGTGGCGGCGCGCAAGCCTGAGGGCGGTCGACCGGCGCTGCGCTCCGACATCGCATGGAGCACGCCGGAGCGCATCGGCGTGCATGGCTACGACCTGACGCGCGACCTGATGGGCCGCATCGATCTCGGCCAGATGGCGTTCCTCGAAGTCACCGGCCGGCTGCCGGACGCGCGCGAGTCGCGCCTGTTCAATGCACTGCTGGTGACGCTGGTCGAGCATGGCATCGTGCCCTCGACGCTGGCCGCACGCATGACCCATGCCGGCGCGCCCGAGGCGATGCAGGCGGCGGTGGCCGCCGGGCTGCTGGGCCTGGGCAGCGTGTTCGTCGGCTCCACCGAGGCGGCCGCGCGCATGCTGGTCGAGGCCCTGCCCGATCCGAAGGCCGAGGTCTCGCTCGCCGCGCTGGCCGATCGCATCGTCGCCACGCATCGCGAAGCCAAGCGCATCCTGCCCGGCCTCGGCCACCCGATCCACAAGCCGACCGATCCGCGCACGACGCGCCTGTTCACGATCGCGCGCGCGACCGGCTTCAACGGGCCTTACATCGCGTTGATGAAGCGGGTGCAGCGCCGCGCCGAGAAGGCGACGGGCAAGTCGCTGCCGATCAACGCCACGGGCGCGATCGGCGCGATCTGCTGCGAGATGGGCCTGCCCTGGACGGTCTGCCGCGGCCTGGGCGTGATGGCGCGCGCGGTCGGCCTGGTCGGCCATGTCCTCGAGGAAAGCCGCAACCCGCTGGCGATGGAGCTCTGGCATCGCACCGAGGCCGAAGCCTCGGCCGCCGTGCGCGGCAAGCTGCGCAGCGGGCCCCGCCGGTGACACCGCTGGAGGTGCTGCGGCGCCATCCGCCGCACCGTGGCACGCTGTGGTCGATGCTCGCCAGCCGCGTGGCGGCGGACGGCGGCGGGCGCGAGTTCCTCGTGCATCAGGGCCGTGGATGGTCGTACGCGGCGGTTCTGGCGCGCGCCGGGCGTGCCAGCGCGATGCTGGCGGCCCGCGGCGTTCGCGCCGGCGATCGCGTCGGCGTGATGTCGCTCAACCACCCGTCGACCGTCGCGATCTTCTTCGCGCTGGCGCGGCTCGGCGCGATCATGGTGCCGGTGAACCCGGACTTCGGCGTCGAGGAGGCCGGCTACGTGCTGGCGCATGCGCAGGTCTGCGGCGTGATCTGTTCGCCCGCGGCGCTGGCCGTCGTCGAGGCCGCGTGTGCACCGATCTCGCCGGCGCCCTGGCGCCTGCTGAACGACGCCGATGCCGGATCGCCGTCGACGCCGACCTTCGACGCCGCGCTCGCCGATGCGCCGGCCGCCGTGCCCGCCGAGCAGGGGCAGGCCGATTCGATCTGCCTGTTCATCTACACCTCGGGCACGACGGGCCTGCCCAAGGGCGTGATGCATTCGCAGCGCAACGTGCTGCTCGCCGGCGAGGGCTTCGTCGCACGCATGCACCTGCAGCCCGAGGACCGGCTGCTGTGCATCCTGCCGATGTTCCACATCAACGCGCTGCTCTATTCGCTGTTCGGTGCGCTCGCCGCCGGCGCGACGCTGATCCTCGAGCCGCGCTTCTCGGCGTCGACCTTCTGGCGGACGGTGGCCGACAGCCGCGCCACCGAGGTCAACACGATCGCCGCCGTGTCGAACATCCTGATCCGCCGGTCGCGCAGCGAGTACGTGCCCGGCCACCGCCTGCGCAAGATCTACGGCGCCCCCTTCAGCGAGGAGGTCTACCGCGTCTTCCAGAACGAGTTCGGGGTGCCGCACCTGATCGAGGGTTACGGCATGTCGGAGATCCCCGGCGTGCTGAACAACCCCTTCGACGGCCTGCGCAAGGTCGGCGCGATGGGCCTGCCCAGCATCCACCCCGACCCGGCCCTGCACTTCGCCGAGATGAAGGTGGTGGACGAGGCCGGGCACGACCTGCCCGATGGCCGGACCGGCGAGCTGGCGGTGAAGACGCCGATCGTGATGCGCGGCTACTTCCGCGACGCGGAGCAGACGGCCGCGGCATTCCGCGACGGCTGGTTTCTCACCGGCGACCTGGGCCGGCGCGACGCCGACGGCTACTTCTGGTTCGTCGCGCGCAAGAAGGACATCATCCGCAGGCGCGGCGAGAACATCTCCGGCGCCGAGATCGACCGCGTGGTCGGCGAGCACCCCGACGTGCTCGAAGCCGCCGCGATCGGCGTGCCGTCCGAGCTCGGCGAGGAAGAGATCCTGGTCGCGGTCGTGGCGCGGCCCGGCACCGCACCCACGCCGCGGTCGATCGCCGACTGGTGCCGCGCGCGCCTGGCCGCGATCAAGGTGCCACGTTACGTGCTGTTCGTCGAGACGCTGCCGCACACGCCGACGCACCGCGTCGCGAAGTTCAGGCTGCGTGCCGACACGACGCTGGCCGACCGGGCGGTCGATCTCGAAGCCTGAGCGATCGGCGTCGGCGCGACCACCAGGGCCGACGCCGTCGCCGACGCGCGCGGCGCTCGGTGCCACGTCAGCCGGCATCGCAAGCGCGACCGACGTGCACTTCGTCCAGGTCAAGGGCCCGCTGCTGACCTCGACCAGGATCAGCGATGCGCTGCGCGCGCGGCGTGCTGCCGGCCACACGCGACACCTACGCGTCGATGGGCTGTTCGCGTGGCGCATCGGCGCTGGGCGTCGCGCTCGCACTCGGCGAGTTGCATCGCCGCCATCGCGGCGCAGATTCTCGAACCCCGTATCCCAGCGGTTCGAAAGGCCGCCGTGCCGCATCGCGCGGGCTTCGTGCGCCTCGGCGAACCCGTGGCGCATTGACCCGCAGCACGCGCGCCGGACGGCGAGCGCCATGGTGGATGGACATGTGTCACTCCGAGAGTGACATCTGAGACATCACTTGATGCGGGCCGAGGCCCGGCGCCGGGTCCGAAACTCGAAGTCCCGTGGTCGATGACGCTGCCACGGCAGTCCCTGGGGCCCAAAACACGGCCTCGGCATGATGACAAACCCGCGGTTCGACCCGATCGCAGTGATTCCGGCACGGCCGATGCAGTGAGACGGGCATGAGCACCATCGGCCTGATCGCCAACCCGGTTTCGGCGCGCGACATCCGTCGCATCATCGCCAACGCCAGCAACCTGCAGATCGCCGACCGCGTCAACATCGTGTTGCGCGTCCTGACGGCGGCGCACAGTCTGGGCGTCGAGCGCGTGCTCGTGATGCCCGACAACGGCGGCATCCGGGCACTGCTGCAGCGCCACCTGTCGCGCGGGCACAGCCAGCACCAGCGCTGGCCGCGGGTCGAGTACCTCGAGATGACGCCGACATCGACCGTCGACGACACCTTCGAGGCGGCCCGCCTGCTGCGCGCGGCCGGCGTCGCGGCCATCGTCGTGCTCGGCGGCGACGGGACGCACCGCGCCGTGGTGCGGGAATGCCGCGACATACCCATCGCCGGCATCTCCACCGGCACCAACAATGCCTTCCCCGAGATGCGCGAATCGACCATCACCGGCATGGCGGTGGCGCTGTACGCCACCGGGCGGCTGAGCGCGGCGCAGGCGCTGGCACCGAACAAGCTGCTCGAGGTCAGCATCAACGACGGCGCGAAGCGCGACATCGCGCTCGTCGACGCCGTGATCTCGACCGACCGCTACATCGGGGCGCGCGCGCTGTGGAAGCCCGAGGCGCTGAGCGCGGCCTACCTGACCTTCGCCGACCCGCAGGCGATCGGCCTGTCGGCCATCGGCGGCCTGCTGCATCCGGTGGGCCGACGCGACCCCGGCGGCCTGGCCGTGCACCTTGGCCATGACCCGCATCCGGCGGCGCTTCGGCTGCTGGCACCGATCGCCCCGGGCATGGTGCGCCCGGTGCCGATCGCGCGCTGGCACGCGATGTCGGCCGACCAGCCCGTCACGGTCGCGCAGCCAGGCGGCGTGGTCGCGCTCGACGGCGAGCGCGAACTGGCCTTCGACGCCGGCGACCGCGTCCAGATCACGCTGCGCGAGAACGCCTTCCCCACGGTGGACGTGGCCCGTTGCATGCAGATCGCAGCGTCCGACGGCCTGCTCCGCCTTCCTTCCGCCCCCGACTGACCACCGACCACAGGAGACAAGCACCATGGCTGGCAACCCCTTCCCGCTGGACAAACCCGCGCTGCTCGAGGCCTACCGCAAGATGCGCACGATCCGCGAATTCGAGGAACGCTTGCACGTCGACTTCAGCCGCGGCGACATCCCCGGCTTCGTGCATCTGTACGCCGGCGAAGAGGCCGCCGGCGTCGGCATCATCGGCCAGCTGGGCGACGGCGACCGCATCGCCAGCACCCACCGCGGCCACGGCCACTGCATCGCCAAGGGCGTCGACCCGCTGGCGATGATGAAGGAGATCTACGGCCGCAAGGGCGGCTCCTGCGAAGGCAAGGGCGGCTCGATGCACATCGCCGACGTCTCCAAGGGCATGATGGGCGCCAACGGCATCCTCGGTGCCGGCGCGCCGCTGGCCTGCGGTGCGGCGCTGGCCGCCAAGTACCGCAAGAAGGGCGAGGTGGCCATCAGCTTCGTCGGCGACGGCGCCAGCAACCAGGGCACCTTCCTCGAGAGCCTGAACCTGGCCGCGGTGTGGAACCTGCCGGCGATCTTCGTCGTCGAGAACAACGGCTATGCCGAGTCGACCTCGCGCGACTACGGTGTGGCGGTCGACTCCTATGTCGACCGCGCGGCCGGCTTCGGCCTGCCCGGCGTCACCGTGGACGGCACCGACTTCTTCGCCGTGCACGAGGCCGCCGGCGAGATCATCCGCCGCGCCCGCAGCGGCGGCGGGCCGGCCCTGCTGGAATGCAAGATGGTGCGCTTCCACGGTCACTTCGAAGGCGACGCGCAGACCTACCGTGCGAGCGGCGAGCTCGACGACATCCGCGCCAACCACGACTGCCTGAAGAAGTTCGCCGCCGCCGTCACCGGTGCCGGCGTCGTCGGCGCCGACGAACTCGCGGCCATCGACCGCTCGGTGCTCGACCTGATCGAGCGCGCCGTGGTCCAGGCCAAGGCGGCGCCGATGCCGACCGCGGCCGACCTGACCACCGACGTCTACATCACCTATTGACAGCCTGGGAGCACACGACATGGCACGCAAGATCAGCATGAAGCAGGCGATCAACGAGGCGCTGGACCAGGAAATGACGCGCGACCCCTCGGTGATCATGATGGGCGAGGACATCGTCGGCGGCGCCGGCGGCAACGGCGAGATGGACGCCTGGGGCGGCGTGCTCGGCGTCACCAAGGGCCTGTACGCCAAGCATGGCGACCGCCTGCTCGACACCCCCTTGAGCGAGAGCGCCTACATCGGGGCGGCGATCGGCGCGGCGGCCTGCGGCATGCGCCCGGTGGCCGAGCTGATGTTCGTCGACTTCATGGGCGTGTGCTTCGACCAGATCTACAACCAGGCCGCCAAGTTCAGGTACATGTTCGGCGGCAAGGCCGAGACGCCGGTGGTCATCCGCACCATGGTCGGCGCGGGCTTTCGCGCGGCGGCGCAGCACAGCCAGATGCTCACCCCGCTGTTCACCCACATCCCGGGACTGAAGGTGGTCTGCCCGAGCACGCCCTACGACACCAAGGGCCTGCTGATCCAGAGCATCCGCGACAACGATCCGGTGATCTTCTGCGAGCACAAGAACCTCTACGGCTTCGAGGGCGAGGTGCCCGAGGCCTCGTACGCGATCCCCTTCGGCGAGGCCAGCATCGTGCGCGAGGGCAAGTCGGTGTCGATCGTGACCTACGGCCTGATGGTGCACCGCGCGCTGGAGGCCGCCGCCGCGCTGGCCAGGGACGGCATCGAGGCCGAGATCGTCGACCTGCGCACGCTCAGCCCGCTGGACATCGACACCGTGATCGAGAGCGTCGAGAAGACCGGCCATCTGGTCTGCGTCGACGAGGCCAACCCGCGCTGCAGCATCGCCGCCGACGTCTCGGCGCAGGTCGCCCAGGGTGCCTTCGGCGCGCTGCGCGGCCCGATCCAGATGGTCACGCCGCCGCACGTGCCGGTGCCGTTCTCGCCGGCGCTGGAGGACCTGTACATCCCGAGCGCGGCGCAGATCACCGCAGCGGTCAGGCGTTCGCTGGCCGGGGGCCGCCACTGATGGCTGCCATCACGCCCATCGTGATGCCCAAGTGGGGCCTGTCGATGTCCGAGGGGACCGTGGTCTCCTGGCTGGTCGAGGAGGGCACCGAGATCAGCGTGGGCATGCCTATCCTCGAGGTCGAGAGCGACAAGATCGCCAACGCGGTCGAGGCGCCCGACCCCGGCCTGCTGCGGCGGCGGCTGGCGGTGGCCGGCGAGGTGCTGCCGGTCAAGGCGCTGCTCGGCGTGATGGCGCCGGCCGACGTCGTCGACGTCGAGATCGATGCCTTCATCGCGAGCTACGTGGTGCCGGCTGCCGGCGAGGACGGCGAGGCCGAGGCCGGGCCGGCCTACCTCTTCACCGAGATCGACGGCATCCGCGTGCGCTACGCGCGGCGCGGCGAAGAAGGCTCGACCCGGGTGCCGGTGCTGTTCCTGCACGGCTTCGGCGGCGACCTGGACAACTGGCTGTTCAACCTCGACGCGGTGGCCGCCGCGGCACCGGTGATCGCGCTCGACCTGCCCGCCCACGGGCAGTCCGACGCGAGGCTGCCGGGCGGCGGCACGCTCGCCGACCTGGCGGCCTTCGTGCTGCATTTCCTCGACACGATCGGCGTCGAGCGGGTCCACGTGGTCGGCCATTCGATGGGCGGAGCGGTCGCGGCGCAGATGGCGCTCGCGGCGCCGCAGCGCATCGCCTCGCTGGTGCTGATCGCCAGCGCCGGCCTGGGCGCCGAGATCAACACCGGCTACACCGAGGCCTTCGTCGCCGCGGCGACGCGGCGCGAACTGAAGCCCGTGGTCGAGCAGTTGTTCGCCGACCCGGGACTGGTCAGCCGCCAGATGCTCGACGACCTGCTGAAGTACAAGCGGCTCGACGGCGTCCCGCAGGCGCTGGCGCAGCTCGGTGCCACGCTGTTCGGCGGCGGCCGCCAGGTCGCGCAGCCGGTGGCCCAGCTCGCAGGCCGTGGCGTGCCGATGACCGTCGTCTGGGGTCGCGAGGACCGCATCATCCCGGCCACCCATGCCGCCAGCGCGCCGGCCGGCGCCCGGGTGCAGGTCCTCGAAGGCGCCGGCCACATGGTGATGATGGAGAAGGCCGGCGAGGTCAACGCGCTGATACTCACGCAGGTGAAAGGCGCGGCGCCATCGTGACCCTGCCGGTGTTCGGTTTCGTCACCGTGCACCGCCGGCCCCTGGCCGACGGCATCGCTGCCGAGGCCGAATGGATCGCGTCCGCGGCCGACACCGGCCGCGCCGGGGCGCACCTGTGGCGCGGCGAGCCGGGCCTGGTGGTGCCGCGCAGCTGCACCGCGCTGCCCGGCTGGCCGGCAGCGGCGCAGACCCAGCCGGTGCTGGTGCGCGCCTCCGGCGGCGGCGTCGTGCCGCAGGGACCGGGACTGCTCAACCTGAGCCTGGTCTGGCGCAACGATGCAGGTGCCGGCGGCGCGCCGACCGGCACCGAGGCCGTTTACCGGGCGCTGTGCGGCGAGCTCGCCGGCGCGCTGGCGCGGCTGGGCATCGCGGCGACACCGCAGGCCGTCGCGGGCTCGTTTTGCGACGGCCGCTTCAATCTCGCGGTGGCGGGCCGCAAGCTCGTCGGCACCGCGCAATCCTGGCGCCGCGTCGCCGGCGTGCCGACGGTGCTGGCCCACGCGGTGATCGTCGTCGATGCCGATCCGCTGGTGCTGACCGAAGCGGCCAACGCCTTCGAGCGTGAGCTCGGCTCGGGGCGCCATTACCGTGCCGAGGCGCTGACCAGCGTCGCCCGGGCATGGCAGCAGGCCCACGGCCGCGCGCCGCCGGCAGACCTCGAGGCCCGGCTGAGCACGGTGCTGGCCGAACGCTTCGCCCGCCTGCTCATGCCGCGCGAGACTGCGGCCTGATTGCCAACGACAAGGAGTCCGAAATGGTCTTGCTCGAATTCTCGATGGCCCCGATGGGGCAGGGCGAAAGCGTCAGCGCTCAGGTGGCCCGCATCCTCGACGTGATCGACCGCAGCGGCGTGCCGTACCAGCTGACGCCGATGGGCACGATCCTCGAAGGCGAATGGGCCGACGTGATGGCCGTGGTCACGGCCTGCTTCGACACTCTCGCCGCCGACTGCCCGCGCATCGGCGCCCACATCAAGGTCGACTACCGTGCCGGCCCCGGCGGGCGCCTGCACTCCAAGACCGCCAAGGTCGAGCAGCAGCTGGGACGCAAGCTGAAGACCTGACGCTCGGCCAAGTCGTCGCAGGTCTGGCACCGGCGGTTGCCGCGGCATCGCAGCCCCGGCGCTCGTGCGCCGGTCGGGTCCCGGCTCGAGTGCCTTCGACCCGCGGCGAGAATCACCTCCGATGACCGCCGACCTGATCCTCGCCGTCGATGTCGGCACGCAGAGCGTGCGCGCGGTCGTCTTCGACCGCCGCGGGCAGATGCTTGCGCGGGCGCAGGTGTCGCTGGATCCGCCCTTCTCCGCGCCCCAGCCCGGCTGGGCCGAGGTCGACCCGGAGCGCTACTGGCAGGCGCTGGCCGCCAGTTGCCAGGCGCTGTGGCAGGGCGGCGAGGTCCAGCCGGCCCGCATCGCGGGTCTGGCGTTGACCACGCAGCGTGGCACCGTCTTGTGCACCGACGAGAGCGGCGCGCCACTGCGGCCGGCGATCGTCTGGCCCGACCAGCGGCTGTGCTCGGCGCCGCCTGCGCTCGGGCCGCTGTGGTCCACGCTGTTCGGAGTGGCCGGCGCCGGCGACCTGCTGCGGCAGCTGCAGCGCCAGGCCGAGGCCAATTGGCTGGCCCAGCACGAGGCCGATGTCTGGCGGCGCAGCGCGCGCTTCGTCCTGCTGTCGGGCTGGCTGAGCCAGCGCCTGGTCGGCGACTGGGTCGACTCGGTGGCCTGCCAGGTCGGCTACCTGCCCTTCGACTACCGGCGTCAGCGCTGGGCACGCGACTGGGATTGGCACTGGAAGGCGCTGGCGATCCGCGCCTCGCAGCTGCCCAGGCTGGTGGCGCCGGGCGAAAGCCTGGGGTTGCTGGTCGGCGCCGCCGCCACCGCGCTCGGCCTGCCGGCCGGGCTGCCGGTGATCGCCGCCGCTGCCGACAAGGCGTGCGAGGTGCTCGGCTGCGGCGCCTTCGATCCCGCCACTGCGCACCTGTCCTTCGGCACGGCCGCGACGATCAACACGACGCAGCCGAAGTACATCGAGGTGCAGCGCCTGCTGCCGGCCTACCCGGCGGCGCTGCCCGGCGCCTTCAACACCGAGATCCACATCCAGCGCGGCTTCTGGCTCGTGAGCTGGTTCAAGCACGAGTTCGCGCACGCCGAGCGCACGCTGGCCGCCGAGCGCGGGGTGAGCGCCGAATCGCTGTTCGAAGAGCTGATCACTTCGGTGCCGCCGGGTTCGATGGGGCTGATGCTGCAGCCGTACTGGTCGCCCGGTCTGCGCGACCCCGGGCCCGAGGCCAAGGGCGCGATCATCGGCTTCGGCGAAGTCCACACGCGCGCCCACCTGTATCGGGCGATGATCGAAGGGCTGCTCTACGGCTTGCGTGCCGGCCGCGAGCGGATCGAGGCGCGCCTGGGGCACCGGTTGACGCGGCTGGTGGTTTCGGGCGGCGGAGCGCAGAGCGACGGCGCGATGCAGATCGCCGCCGACGTGTTCGGCATGGCGGCCGCGCGGCCGCAGGTCGGCGAGGCCTCGGCGCTGGGTGCAGCCATGCTCTGCGCGAGCGGCCTGGGTTGGTTCTCCGATGCGGCCGCAGCAGCACGCGCGATGGCGCGCGCGGGCACCACGTTCGAGCCGCAGCCCGAAGCAGTGCGCACCTACGACGCCCTCTACCGCGAGGTCTACCGCCCGCTCTATGGACGATTGAAGCCGCTGTACCGCCGCATCCGGGCGATCACCGGCTATCCGGCCTGACGCTGCGCGCTGGCTATCTGACCAGCAGCACCCGCATGCCCAGCACCTTGCCGGCGGGGCGATCGAGCACCTGAATCGTCGTCTGGCGCGGCGTGAAGCCCTCGGGCAGAGGCAGGCTGCCGCGCACGACCTCGTGGCTGCCGATCGACACGGCGATCGGCTTCAACGTGACCGAGGTCTCGGCGCGCTGCGCGGATTCGCCGCCGACGACCAGCTGCATCAGGCCGGCCATCGGGTGACCGCTGGCGCGCTCGCGCGTGAGCACCACGTCGTAGGCGAGCATCCCGCCCTGCGCCGTGAACCGCGCCGCGCGCACCTCGACGCCGCCGCCGCGCGGGTCGGGCGGCAACGATGCGACGACCGAAGCCACGTCGTCGTGCAGTCGCGCGGCGGTCGCGCGGCTTGCGGCGAGTTCGTCGACCAGGCCCTTGTTCTCGGCGAGCGCGGCTTCGAGCCGCTTCGCGGTGT
This sequence comes from uncultured beta proteobacterium, assembly GCA_963725755.1. GTDB lineage: Bacteria > Pseudomonadota > Gammaproteobacteria > Burkholderiales > Burkholderiaceae_C > Rubrivivax. The sequence goes on along the minus strand of CAVRZW010000017.1, from coordinate 498,100 downwards.
CGCCGAGTTCGCCCTTCAGCCGCAGCCGTTCGGCGTCGGCCCGGTCGAACGCGCCGTGCAGTTCCGCCGACGCGTCCGCCGACAGGCGCGGCGGCAGGTAGCGCTCCTGGACGAAGACGACGCCGGCGGCGCCGATCGCGATGCCGCTCAGCAGCAGCATGAGCCATCGAGGCAGGCGCCGGCGCGAGCGCCGTCTTCCATAGGGTTCGAAGGTGACAGCTTTGGATCGACCGAACATGGGCGTTGTGGATGGACTGCTGATGCGACGCGGAAGGGTACAGCCTCCGACCGCCGCACTTGAAACACGATGTGCTCCGGGTGCGCCTCGAACGGCGGCGCGACCGTAAGGCCCGGCGAACCTGGGTTGTTCAGTCGAGCCCGGCCCGCCGCAGTCGCGCGCGCAGGGCGTCGACCTCGGCCAGCAGTTCGAGCACCAGGGCCGTTCCCGCCGGGCTCAGTTCGAGGTCGCGCGCCAGGCGCAGCGCGGCGCGCGCGCGCTGCAGCGAGGGTCCGCTGAACCGCCATTCCTGCGGCGCAGCGCCCATCGGCTCGAGCACGCCTTCGTGCACCAGCGCGAGCAGCTCGGCCTCGTCGCTGCCGCAGGCGCGGCTCAGGTCGCCCAGGGTGAAGACCACTTCCTCCTCGACGACGACGGCGTCGAAGACATGGACATCGCGCTCAACCATGATCTTCATGCCTCCTGGGGACTGCGCGGGTCGAAGCCGGGGAAGGCCTTGGCCATGGCCGTGTAGGCTTCCCTGGCCGCCGCCGAATCGGACCGCGGCAGCGCGACGACGAGCAGCGCGTAGAGGTCGCCCGGCTGTCTGCCCGGCAACCCGCGGCCCTTCAGCCGCAGCTTGCGCCCGTGCGGCGAGCCGGCCGGGATGGTCAGCTGCACGTCGCCGTCAGGCGTCGGCGCGGTGACCGTGGCGCCAAGCGCGGCTTCCCACGGCGAAACCGGCAGGTCGACATAGACGTCGCTGCCGTCGACGCGGAAACGGGGGTGGGGTCGCAACTCGATCTCCAGGTAAAGGTCGCCGGCCGCTGCGCCGCCCTGCCCCGGACCGCCCTGCCCGGCCAGGCGCAGATGCTGGCCGGCGCGCACGCCCTTGGGGATGTTGACCTCGAGCTGCCGCTCCTGCAGAACGGCATGGCCCTGGGCGTCGACGACCGGCATGCGCAGCGAGATCGTACGCCGGGCACCGCGGTAGCTGTCCTCGAGGTCGATCGCCACCTTGGCGTGGTGGTCGGCCCCCGGCGCGCGCATGCCGGCACTGCGCCGGCCGCGCTGGCCGCCGGCGGCGCGGCCGAACAGCGACTCGAAGAACTCGCTGTAGTCGGCCCCGCCCGCATCGCCGGCGAAGCCGCCGGGCCCGCGGCCGCTGAACTCGTATCCGGTGTCCCAGCCCGGAGGCGGCTCGAAGGGCTGGCCCTGGGCGTGACGGCGGCCGATGTCGTCGTAGGCGGCGCGCCGCTCGGGATCGATCAGCGCCTCGTGGGCCTCGGACACCTCCTTGAAGCGGGCCTCGGCGTTGGGCTCCTTGCTGACGTCGGGGTGGTATTTGCGCGCCAGCTTGCGGTAGGCGCGCTTGATCTCGTCCTGGGTGGCGCTGCGCTCGACACCGAGCGTGGCGTAGTAGTCCTTGAATTCCATGCAGAGCTCCGATGGCGGGCGCTGGGTAACGGGCCGGTGGCTCGTGCCGCAACGCCCGGCCGCGGTGCCATTCTCGCGCCGACGACCCTCGCCTGAACCACCGGGTCGAAGACGGCGCGCTAGCGAAAGCCTTCGCGCCGCTGGGCCTCGCTGACGAACTCTTCCATTTCCGGGTCCATCACGTTGCGCGAGCAAACGACGCCGATCGGCCTGCCGTTCTCGACCACAGGCATGTGACGAAAGCCATGCGCCTGCATCAGCCGCAGCGCGTGGCCGTAGCTCTTGTCGGGATCGACGGTCATCGGATCGGCGGTCATCACCTCGGCCAGGCGCGTGCTCTGCGGGTCGGCGCCGGCGGCCAAGACCCGGAACAAGGCATCCCGCTCGGTGAAGATGCCGACCACCGCCTCGTTATCGACCACCAAGATCGTGCCGGCCCGGGCCTCGGCCATGAGCCTGGCGGCCTCGCTGACGCTGCACCGCGGCCCGGCGACGAGCAGTGAATTCGACCCCATGACCTGCCTGACCCGCTGGCTGAACATGACCGCTCCCGGAACCGACCAGATTGAGGTTGCCAAGGTACGCCTGCCCCCGGGAAAGGTCTTGACTTCACGCAAATCGGCGTCGGCCTCGAAGTTGATCCAAATCAATGCCGCCACCGGCGAGGCCTTGAAAAGCCCTATCGCACGCAGTGCAATGCCCGAAGTGCCCTTCATGGCCGATCTGTGGGAAGAGGAGAAGCTTCGTGGAAATGCAAAATGCGACGACCAGGCGTCATGGCTTGACGCGTTGGAGCAAGTTCGGCAGCGCCGTCATGCTCGCGGCGGTTCTAGCAGCTTGCGGCGGTGGCGACACCGGACCGGCGGGTCCTGCCGGGCCGGCCGGCACGAACGGCACCAACGGCACCAACGGCACGAACGCCGCGACCACGTTGAACGTCGGGAGCAATTCGACCGCGCCCAGCACCACCACCACGGCCACGTGGTCTGCGCTCTCGCCCCAGGTCACGGTCACCAGCGTCACGATCAACAGCGCCCCGGTCGTCAAGTTCAAGGTCACCGACGCAGCCGGCATTCCGGTCGTTGGCCTGGGCAACAAGTCGCAGAGTTCCACGGCCACCGTCGCCAGCCTGACCAATCTGTCATTCACGCTGTCCAAGCTGGTGCCGGGCACCACCACGTCGGTCAACAGCCAGCTGGTCCCGGCCGAACCGAGCAAATGGGTCAGCTACCTGGTGACCAAGCCGGTCACCGTGGCACAGGCGGCTGGCACCATTGGCGCAGCGGACTCGTGCAACCAGACAGCCACCACCAAGGCGACTGTTTGCGGCACCTTCCCGACGACCGACGCCCAGGGGACCCTGGTCGACAACGGCGACGGGACCTACGAGTACACCTTCTATCGCGACATCACCCAGACCGCTACGGTCGTGGCCGGCCTGACGGACTCCGCCAACGGCCTGTCCTTGAAGGCGGACCTCGGTGATCTGAGCTACGACCCGACGCTGACGCACCGCCTGGGCATCATCATCAGCGGCAGCGCGCCCGGCACCGGCACCAACACGCCGAACGCCGTGCAGACGGTCGCACCAGTGCCGATGGTGAACACCTTCAACATGGGCTACGACTTCGTACCGGCCGGCGGAACACCGACGACCACGCGCGACATCGTCACCAAGGCATCGTGCACCAGCTGCCACGACGGCAAGGGCATCGGCCACTTCAGCACCACCAGTGCGACCAACGGGGTTCCCCCGGGCGCCTTCGTCGGCCGCAACGACCCGAGGCTTTGCGTGACCTGCCATACGGACCAGATCAAGTACTCGTTCGACGCCGGTGAGGCGCCGATGATGGCCGACGGCATCACCTTCGCCATTTCGTCGGGCACCAACGCCGTGGTTCGCCCGGCGCAGGCGATCCTGGGCGGCAGAGCGGTAGGCAACTACCCCAACCTGATCCACAAGACCCACATGGGCGACGAGCTCGTGCTGCAGAACTACAACTTCAACAACAACGGCGATGCGCAGATGTTCAACACCGTCGGCTTCCCGCAGAGCCCGACGAATTGCACCAAGTGCCACAGCGGGAGTACCGGTGCCAGCGCGCTGAACGCGACCGCGACGACCAACGGCGACAACTGGAAGAACAACCCCAGCATGCTCGCCTGCGGCGCCTGCCACGACGGCATCAAGTTCGCCACCGGCACCGGCATCACGCTGGCCGACCGTGACGCGGACGTCGCCGCCGGCAACCCGGTCGGCACGACGCAGACGGGCCACGTCGGCGGGGCGCAAGCCGACAACAGCAAGTGCGCGCTCTGCCACGACAGCACGACGATTCCCGTCTACCACCGGACCACGGTCCCGAGCGCCAACAATCCGACCGTGAAGGCCGGTGCGACGACGTTCGACTACAAGATCAGCAGCGCCACCATCAATGCCAGCAAGCAGCTGGTGGTGAAGTTCCAGATCCTGAAGAACGGCACCCCGACCGCTCTCAATGCCGCCCCGGCGACGACGCCGCTGACCGGCTTCACGGGTGGCCCCACCTTCATGGTGATCTACGCGACCGGGCAGGACGGCATCGCGGCGCCGACCGACTGGAACAGCAAGCACGACTCGATGAGCCTGCTCGATGCGATCAACGGGGCGAACGGCAACGTGCTGAGTCTCGTCGATGCGACGACCAATACCTACCAGGCGACGATCGTCGCCAGCACCGGATCGAGCTCCCACACGCTGGCGCTGCCTAACGACGCGAAGATGGTGACGGTGTTCCTGAAGGACAGCTTCACCGATCCGACCTTCGGTGCGCTGCCGGGTACGCCGGCGATGATGGCGGCCACGGGCAACACCCCGGACGGCAAGCCCAACGTCGCCCGTCGCGTGATCTTCAGCGAGGCCAAGTGCGACAGCTGCCACGATCGGCTGGGCACCTCGCCCAACTTCCACGGCGGCAACTACAGCATCGCGATGTGCGCCGCCTGCCATACCCCGATCCAGGGTGGCAGCACCGGCTGGTCGGCGTCGTTCCGGGTCTGGGTCCATGGCATCCACAGCGCCGAGAAGCGCACGGTGCCGTTCACCTGGCACGCTGTTTCGACGACCGACAACTTCTCGAACCTGCTGTATCCGGGACTGCTGAAGGACTGCCAGCAGTGCCACCTGCCGGGCACCTACGACTTCAGCGCGACGCAGTACACCGACGCGATGATCGGCTCGATGCTCGACGTGACGGCGGCCACCGGCACCAAGGTGCTCGCGTCCAGCTTCGTGCCGCCGCAAGCCGCACCGGTGGGCAGCGGCGCCACGACCGGGCTGCTGGCCTACGGGCTGATCAGTGGCGCCGACTACGGCACCGGTCCGAGCATCAACACGGCGACGGGCCAGATCGTCGCCGGGACGGGGACCGACCTCGTGACCTCGCCGATCACGGCGGTCTGCTCGACGTGCCATGACTCGAGCGACGCCATTGCGCACATGAAGCTCAACGGCGGCTCGTTCTACTCGGTACGCAGCGTGGCGGTCAACACGACCGAGGCCTGCCTGGTCTGCCACGGCCCCGGAAGGATTGCCGCGATCGCCGACGCGCACGCGAAGTAGCCCGCGCTCTTCGCTCCGGCGGCCCCGATCGGGGCCCCGGCGACGCAAGAAGGCCCGAAGGTCCCAAAGATCTTCGGGCTTTTTTTCGATCTCGAGCTGCAGTTTGCGAAGGGCATGCCCCGAGCGTCAATCAGCCCGAGATCGGCCCCTTGCCGGGCGCCTCAGCCCGGATCTCGAGGGTCGGGGTGGCTTCGGGACCATTCGGCGAACGCAGCCGAGGGTGCAGCCGACGAACCGACTGCCAAGCCTTCATCGACCCGTCCGAGCCCGGCACGGGACCGAACACGCCGAATGCCATCACCGGGCTGGCGTCCGTGACGCCTGAGCCCGGCAGACGCGCAAACGCGCCCGCCGCATTCGTCAGTCAGCGGTGACGCGCGATCTCGGGGTCTCAGGTGCCTGCGCGCCGGGCCACCGGCGAATACATGTCCGCCAGTTGCAGCCGCGTCGCGCGCAGCCGCTCGGCGACGACGCCCAGGACGCGCATCATGAAGGCGAGGCCGAATTCGGGGTCGCGCTTGAAGGCGGCCAGCAGTTCCTCGCCCTCGAAGGCGAGCGCCGTCACCGGCGTCAGCGCGCGGGCCTGGAAGTACTTGCCGGCGCGCGGCAGCAGGGCCGACCAGTCGAGTTCGTCGCCGCGGTACAGCGTCTGCACGCGCAGCACCTGACCGGGCGACTCGAGTTCGAGCGCGACCATCCCTTCGCCGAGCAGGTAGAAGACCGAGTACTCGTCACCCTCGTGGAAGATGACCTGATCGGCATCGAACTTGACCTGCCTGGCCATCGTGGCCAGCAACTCCGTGTGCTCGGGCCGGAAATCAGCCACGAAAGGATGCTTCTGGAGCTCCTGCAACAGCGTCTGCGTCATGGTCTGGTTCCTGATGGTGGCTATGGGCTGGGCGCCGACACGCCGCGACCTGCACCGGCGAGTGCGCCGATTCTGCGCCCCGCCCCTGCCTCGTCCGCTTGACCTCCATCAAGGCGCGTGGCGGGGCGGCGAGCGGCGAGGCGCCTCAACCCAGCAACGTCCGCGCATCGACGAACGGATGGCCGAGGTCGTGCGCCACGGCCTCGCAGGTCACCTGTCCGTGGACGACATTGAGGCCGGCGCGCAGATGCGGGTCTTCGGCCGCGGCACGCTTCCAGCCCTTGTCGGCCAGCGCCACGGCGTGGGCGATGGTCGCGTTGTTCAAGGCGAAGGTCGAGGTCCGCGCCACCGCTCCGGGCATGTTGGCAACGCAGTAGTGGATGACGCCGTCGACGACGAAGGTCGGCTCGGTATGCGTCGTCGCATGCGAGGTCTCGAAGCATCCGCCCTGGTCGATCGCCACGTCCACCACCACCGCGCCGGGCCTCATGCGCGAGATCATCGCCCGCGTCACGAGCTTGGGCGCCGCGGCGCCGGGGATCAGCACGCCGCCGACCACGAGATCGGCCTGGACGATGCATTCCTCGATCGCATGGGCGGTGGAATACACGGTCTCGATGCGATTGCCGAAGATCAGGTCGAGGTGGCGCAGGCGATCGACGTTGCGATCGAACACGGTCACGCGGGCGCCGAGCCCGACCGCCATCTGCAGCGCATTGGTGCCCACGACGCCGGCGCCCAGGATCATCGCGTGGGCCGGCGGGACGCCCGGCACGCCACCGAGCAGCAGGCCCATGCCGCCCTTGGACTTCTCGAGGTGGGCCGCGCCGGCCTGGATCGCCATCCGCCCGGCCACCTCGCTCATGGGCGCCAGCAGCGGCAGGCCGCCGCCGGGCCCGGTGATCGTTTCGTAGGCCACGCAGACGGCGCCCGACTTCAGCAGCGCCGCGGTCTGCCCGGGATCGGGTGCCAGGTGCAGATAGGTGTAGAGGATCTGCCCTTCGCGCAGCAGCAGGCACTCGGCCGGCTGCGGCTCCTTGACCTTGACGATCATCTCCGACTGCGCGAACACCTCCTCTGCAGCGGCGGCCAGCAGGGCGCCGGCCTGCCGGTACTGCGCGTCGTCGAGCCCGATGGCGGCACCGGCGCCGGTCTGCACCAGCACTTGATGGCCGTGCATCACCAGTTCGCGCACGCTCGCCGGCGTCAGGCCGACGCGGTATTCGTTGTTCTTGATTTCCTTGGGTACGCCGATGCGCATGGGGGTCTCCTTGCGGGCCGACCGTTGCGTGGGGCGGACACCGTGTCTGTGAACCCGCGATCTTGCTGCCGCAATCACCGCAGCTTGTTCACCTGGATCAAGCTTGCCCACACTCGGCCCCTGCAACGATCGCGGCCACCGGTGCGATGCGGCCGCTTGGCGGCAGCTTGATCCATCGCAATGGCTCCCGGCGGCGCCACGCTACGCTGACGGCAATCAAGCATCGAGCGGCATTCGGCCCGGATGTGACCTCCCGCGAAGTTCGAGCGGCCACGATCGCGAAGCACCGCAGTTCCAGAGGTTGCCATGTCCGAATTCGAGATCGTCGACCGCGCTGATTTCTCAGACGTCACCTACCTGCTCGAGGTCCACCACCCGCAGATGGCCAAGGCCGCACGGCCGGGCCAGTTCGTGATCGTGATGGAGCACGAGCACGGCGAGCGCATCCCGCTGACGATCGCCGACTTCGACCGCGACAAGGGCACGATCACCCTGGTCATCCAGGCGGTCGGCAAGACCACCAAGGAGATGCAGCGCAACTGCCAGGTGGGCACGCATCTGCACGCGCTGGTCGGGCCGATGGGCATCCCCAGCCACGTCGGGCAGGCGAAGAAGGTCGTTTGCGTCGGCGGTGGCCTGGGCGTGGCGCCGGTCTATCCGCAGGCCCGGGCCTACAAGGAAAGCGGCGCGTACGTGATCGGCGTGCTCGGCTTTCGCAACCGGGGCCTGATGTTCTGGGAAGACAAGTTCCGCGCCTGCTGCGACGAGCTCATCGTCTGCACCGACGACGGCTCGGCCGGCCTCAAGGGTCTGGTGACCGAGGGCATCAGGCAGGCGATCTCCAACCACGCCGACATCGACGAGGTGGTCGCGATCGGCCCGCCGATCATGATGAAGGGCTGCGCCGACGCCACCCGGCCGCACGGCATCAAGACCATGGTCAGCCTGAACCCGGTGATGGTCGATGGCACCGGGATGTGCGGCGGCTGCCGCGTGAAGATCGGCGAGAGCATCAAGTTCGCCTGCGTCGACGGACCCGACTTCGATGGCCACCAGGTCGACTTCGACGACCTGATGGCGCGCCTGGGCCGCTACCGGCCGACCGAGAAGGCCGCGCTCCAGGCCTGGCAGGAAAGCTGCCGCCTGCGCGGTGGCGCCGGTCATTGACGGCGCACGCGCCCCCCGAACCCGAAAGACGAACCATGGCCAAGAAGAAGACGATCCGCAGCATCCCGCAGGCGCGCACGCCGATGCCCGAGCAGGCGCCCGAGGCAAGGGTGAAGAACTTCGACGAAGTCGCCTGCGGCTACCGGCTCGAAGACGCGCTGGTCGAATCCGAGCGCTGCCTGGACTGCGCCGACGAGCCCTGCGTTCGCGGCTGCCCGGTCGGCATCGCGATCCCCGCCTTCATCAAGAAGGTGGCGGCGAAGAACTTCCACGGTGCCTACGACGTCATCACCGACACCAACCTGCTGCCCAGCGTCTGCGGCCGCGTCTGCCCGCAGGAGAGCCAGTGCGAAGGCGTGTGCACCGTCGGCGAGACGCTCGAGCCGGTGGCCATCGGGCGGCTGGAGCGCTTCGTCGGCGACATGGCGATCGCCGAAGGCTGGGCCAACGTGCCCTACATCGAGCCGAAGCGTTTCAAGGTCGGCATCGTCGGCTCCGGCCCGGCCGGCATGGCCTGCGCTGCCGACATGGCCAAGGCCGGCTGCCAGGTCACGGTGTACGAGGCCTTCCACGAGCCCGGCGGCGTGCTCAAGTACGGCATCCCCGACTTCCGCCTGCCCAACAGCGTCGTCGATGTCGAGATCGACAAGCTCAGGAAGCTGGGCATCAGGTTCGAGTGCAACACGCTGGTCGGCCGCCTGTTCACGCTCGAGCAGATGCTCACCGAGATGGGCTTCGATGCCGTCTTCGTCGGCACCGGCGCCGGCTACCCGAGCTTCATGGGCATCGCCGGCGAATCGCTCAACGGCGTGCTGTCGGCCAACGAGTTGCTGACGCGCTGCAACCTGATGCACGCGCGCGACTTCCCCGCCTTCGACACCCCGCTGCAGCCGGGCAAGCGCGTGGCCGTGATCGGCGCCGGCAACACCGCGATGGACGCGATGCGCGTCTCGCTGCGCCTGGGCGCCGAGAAGGTCTATTGCATCTACCGCCGCACCGCTGCCGAGGCGCCGGCGCGCGCCGAGGAGATCCACCACGCGCAGCAGGAAGGGGTCGAATTCCACTGGCTGACGAGCCCGATCGAACTGCTCGGCGACGCCGGCAACAACGTGCGCACGATGCGCTGCGAACGGATGGAACTCGGCGAGCCCGACGCCTCGGGCCGCAAGCGCCCGGTGGCGGTGCCGGGCAGCGCGTTCGAGATCGACACCGACATGGTGGTCTTCGCGATCGGCACCAACGCCAACCCGATCCTCGGCCAGACCTCGGGCCTCAAGCTCGACAAGCGCGGCTACATCGCCACCGACGAAGACGGCGCGACCTCGATCGCCGGTGTCTATGCCGGCGGCGACATCGTCACCGGTGCGGCCACGGTCATCAAGGCGATGGGCGCCGGGCGCAAGGCCGCGCGTGCGATGAAGGCCTATCTCGGCCTGCGCGACACCGATCTCGTCTATCTGCCGCCGGACAGCGACCCCACCGAGCGGCTCTTCGGCATTCCGCGCCGCGAACGCGGCTTCGCACGCGTGCACCTGGTTTGAGAGACCCCATGAACGACACCCTTGCCATCGAACGGCCCCAAGCCCGCGCTGCGCGCGCCGCCACCCCGATCGCCGAACACATCGTCGAGGTCATCAGCGACTCCGGCGAGGGCGCGCAGCGCTGCGGCCAGAGCCTGGCGGCGATCGCCGCGCGCATGGGCAACGGCATCTGGACGACCGAGATCATCCCGGCCGAGATCCAGCCGCCGGCGCGCAGCGTGGCCGGCGCCAGCGGGATCCGCATCCGCATCGGCTCGCAGCGCGTGACCAACGGCGGCGACCAGACCGATCTCGTCGTGGCCTTCAACGAGCAGGTGCTGATCGGCCGCGTGCAGGCCGGCGAGCTCAAGCCCGGCGCGACGATCCTGCTCGAGAGCATGTGGCGCACGCATCGCGACCCGGCCGTGGTCGCGTCGTACGTGCGGACGGTCGACGCGCTGCGCAAGGACGGCTTCGACGTCCGCGAGGTGCCGCTGGAAGATCGCTGCAAGGAGCTCGTCAGCGACCCGCGCAAGGGCAAGAACATGTTCGTGCTCGGGCTGCTGTGCAACCTCTACGGCCTCGACGCCAAGCTGGCGCGCGAGCAGATCGCGCGCATCTTCGGCAAGAAGGACGAGAAGGTCATCCGCACCAACGTCGCGCTGTACGAGGCCGGCGCTGCCTGGGGCGAGGCGAATCTCGACTTCAAGTACCGGATCCCGGCGCAGCGCTCGAAGGAGGCGCAGATCGTCGTCAACGGCAACACCGCGATCGCGCTCGGCGTGATGGCCTCCGGCATGGACATCTGCGCGATGTACCCGATCACGCCGGCCACCTCGGCCTCGCATTACCTCAGCGAGGTGTTCGAGAAGGTCGGCGGCATGGTCCACCAGGCCGAGGACGAGATCGCGGCCTGCGCCTTCGCCATCGGCGCCAGCTACGCCGGCAAGTGCGCGGTGACCATCACCTCGGGCCCCGGCTTCTCGCTCAAGCAGGAGGCGATCGGCCTGGCGGTGATGGCCGAGATCCCGCTCGTCGTCGTCAACGTGCAGCGCGGCGGCCCGAGCACCGGCCAGCCGACCAAGGGCGAGCAGGGCGACGCGCTGGCGGCGATCTTCGGCAGCCATGGCGACGCGCCCAAGGTCGTGATGGCGCCGTGCGGCATCGAGGACTGCTTCTACTCGGTGATCACCGCACGCAAGATCGCGGAGACCTTCGGCATGGTCGTGGTGGTGCTCTCCGACGCCAGCCTTTCGACCGCGCAGCAGCCGTTCCCGCGGCCGCGGTTCAGCGAGGACTGGCTGGCGCCGCCGGTCGACCAGACCCCGGTGCCGCCCGGTGCGAAGCCCTACGACTGGGATCCGGTGACGGGCCTGTCGCGCCGCTTCCAGCCCGGCCAGCCGGGCGGCATGCACACGCTCACCGGCCTGGCGCACGACCGCAACAGCAAGGTCGCCTACGACCCGGCGATCAACGAGGAAGGCCTGCGAGCGCGCAGCCTCAAGCTGGCCGCGCTGCAGAAGACGCTGAAGGCGCCTCCGGTGTTCGGTGGCGACGACGGCGACCTGCTGCTGGTCGGCTGGGGCAGCACGATGGGCGCGATCGAGGAAGCGGTCACGAGGCTGCGCGGCGAAGGGCTGGCGGTGTCCTCGATGCACCTGCGATTCCTGCAGCCGATGCCCTCGGGCATCCGCGAGATCCTGGCGCGCTTCAAGCACGTGATGACGATCGAAGGCAACTGGTCGGACAAGGTCGAAGACGAGTTGATCGACGAGGACAACCGCCGCTACTCGGCGCTGGCGATGCTGCTGCGCGCGCGCTTCCTGCGCGACATCGACTGCTGGAGCGAAGCGCGCGGCCAGCCGATCAAGCCCGGTGACATCTGCCGCGTCGCCCGCAACGCCCTGCAACGGAAGGACCAGGCATCATGAGCCAATCGCTGAGCCAGTGCGTCATCAAGCTGCACGAGGAGCACCACGATCTGGAGGACTACCAGGGCGGCGTGCCGCGCTGGTGCAACGGCTGCGGCGACAACGCGATCCTGGCCGCGATGCAGCGCCTGTGCACCGAGGAAGCGCTGGCGCCCGAGAACACCGTGTTCGTCTCCGGCATCGGTTGCTCGAGCCGGCTGCCGCACTACATGAAGACCTACGGCTTCCACGGCATCCACGGCCGCGCCTTCCCGGTGGCCGAGGGCATCAAGATGAGCCGGCCCGACCTCAACGTGTTCGTCAGCACCGGCGACGGCGATTGCTGCAGCATCGGCGCGGCGCACTGGATCCATGCGCTGCGCTACAACATGAACATCACGGTCGTGCTGCACGACAACCATGTCTACGGGCTGACCAAGAAGCAGGCCTCGCCGACCTCGCCGCGCGGCCTGAAGAGCAACACCACCCCGTATGGCGCGATGCTCGAGCCGATGAACCCGCTGACGGTGTCGCTGGGGGTGCAGGGTGCATCGTTCATCGCACAGGCGGTGGACTGGGTGCCCGAGGTGCTCTACGACATCATGCATGCCGCGTTCAAGCACCGTGGCTTCTCGTTCGTGCGCGTGCTGCAGCGCTGCCCGGAGTTCATGCCCAAGGCCTTCGACCCCTGGCTGCACGACCCGCAACGGACCATGCTGCTCACGCACAAGGACGGCCTGCAGCTCAGCCCCAGCCTGTCCAGCGCCTACCGCAACCAGCGCGAGCACGATCCGATCGACATCGATCGCGCGCGCGAGGTCGCGTCGCTGGACGACCCGATTCCGGTCGGCATCCTCTACCGCAACCCCGACGCGCCCTGCTACGAAGACCTGCGCCATGCCGGTCAGCTGCGCTCACCCGCGACCATCCGCGCCGGCTTCGACCGCGAACTCGACAAGTTCACCGTCTGGCCCGACGACGAGGCGCAGGAACAGCGTGCGGCCTGACGCGCCGCCGGAACGCCCAAGCCCGGGCCCAAGCCCAGAAAAGAACGTGCGATGGACATGCAGACCAAGCAACAGGACAAGCAGCAAGACCAGCTGATCTTCCACCTCACCGGGAAGCGCCAGGGCGAGGGCCTGGCCGCGATCGACGGCCTCGACCTGCGCCCTGCCCTGCTCGCCCCTTATCGCGACCTCGCCGGCCTGCGCCACGACTTCCCGCTGGTGCTGGTCGAAGCCGGCGGAGCCGGCGCGTTCGCCCGTTCGCTGTCCGGCCTCGTCGACGAGGTGCTGAAGGACGTGGCGCCGCGCGGCGTCGAAGGCGAGCGCCTGCGCCGCCACGCGCTGCAACTCGAGCACGAGATCCGTCGTGCGGTCGACGCGGGGGCGACCGGAACGCTGGCTGAGCTGTGGGCTGCCGCCGCCACCCGGCTCGGCGAACGCGAAGGGGAAACGCTGGAGCAGGTACTCACCCACGCCGGCGGCGCGCTGCGCGCCAACGGTGCGGTCCTGGGTTGCAGCGCCGAGATGCCGGCGCGCCTGATCACCCATGCCTGGCGCGCCGCACAGCGCGAGAAGGGGCGCCAGTTCCAAGCCGAGCTCGGCCGGCTGGTGCTCAAGCTCTCGGACATCCTGCGTGCGGCGTTCAGCCATTCACGGGCCGGCCGCCAGCCGCAGAGCCTGAAGGCCTCGGTCGGCGGGCCGCACCAGGACGCTTTCGACTTCGATGCCCTGTCGCGCATCGTCGGCAAGGGCGCGCCGCGCGACGAGCTGCCCCCCTCGCGGCGCGAGCGCCTGCTGCGCACGCTGGGCGTGCTGGAATCACAACGCTTCTTCGCGCCGCCCGTCGTGCCGGACGGCGCGGACGCCGGCGAGACCTACGACTTCCTGTTCGACAGCTGCGCCGCCGCAGCGCAGGTCTTCGCCGAACGGCTGGACGACGTCGTGGCGCTGGTCAAGGCGCTGGCGGTCGCCGAACTGGAGGTCCAGGGCCGCTATGTCGAATCGGAACACGACCTCTACTTCGACGCCTTCGACGGCCACGCGCTCACCGCCGACGACCTGGCGCGCCTGCCCGACTACCTGGTGTGCATCCCGCCCGACCGCAACGACGCGCCGGAGAACGCCAACCTGATGGAGATGCTCTCGTCGGGGCTGCCGGTGAAGGTGCTGGTACAGACCTCCGACCTGATCGAGGAAGCCTCGATCGGCACCGGCCGCTTCGCCTTCGGCGTGCGCAGTGCGCGCCTGGCGACCACGGCGATGGGCCTGGGCGGCATGTTCGTGCTGCAGTCGCCCAGCGCCAACCTGCTGGCGCTGCGCGCGCAGATCGGCCGCGGCCTGGCCTGCCGCGGCCCGGCGCTGTTCAGCGTCTTCGCCGGTACGGCGCAGCCGGTCAGCCGGCTGCCGCCTTATCTGGTTGCCGCCGCGGCGCTGCAATCGCGCGCGTTCCCGGCCTTCAGCTACGACGCCGCTGCCGGCGGCAACTGGGCCACCCGCTTCTCGCTGGAGAACAACCCGCAGCCCGACGACGACTGGCCGGTCGAGACGCTGGCATACGCCGACACCGCACTGCAGCGCGCCAGCGAGCGCTGCGCTTTCACCTTCGCCGACTTCGTTCTCTGCGACGGCCGCCACGCAGCGCATTTCGCGCTCGTGCCGCGCGAACGGTGGGGGGCGACGATGGTGCCGGCGGCCGACTGGCTGAACCTCGACGAGCGTGACGCCGCGCAGCGCGTGCCCTACCTGCTGGCCGTCGACGAACACGACGCGCTGCAGCGCGTGATCGTCGATGCCCGCCTGATGCAGGCCACGCGCCGCTGCCAGCTGCTGTGGCGCCGGCTGCAGGAACATGGCGGCGTCCACGACTCGCACGCCGAGCGGCTGCTGGCGCGCGAGAAGGCCGCCTGGGCCGCTGAACAGCAGACGGCCGCGCCCACGGCAGCCACGCCGGCAGTCCCGGCAGCAGCCACGGGCGACGAGCCGGCGGCCGCCGCGCCGGCACACTCGCGCGACGAGGCCTGGATCGAAACCGACCGCTGCCCGAGCTGCAACGAATGCCAGCTCATCAACGACCGCATGTTCGCCTACAACGAGCGCAAGCAGGCCTACATCAAGGACCTCAAGGCGGGCAGCTACCGGCAACTGGTCGAAGCCGCCGAGAGCTGCCAGGTGGCGATCATCCATCCCGGCGCGCCGCGCGATCCGAACGAACCCGGGCTCACCGAACTGCTGGCGCGCGCCGAACCCTTCCGTTGAGGGCCGGCACCGATCCGGCAACGGGCAGTCACCGGTGCGTCAAGGTCCGGCGCCGGCCGGCGCGGAGGCGGTGCCTGTCGCGCCGGCTCTCGCCGTCATGCGACCTGTTCGGGCTGGACGACGCGGATCTGGTTGCGGCCGCCGCGCTTGGCGGCATAGACGGCCATGTCCGCCTGTCGAAGCAGTTCATCGACGGTCTGGCCCGGGGTGTGCCCGGCGACCCCGATCGAAACCGTGACCCGCAGCGGCGGCGCGGTCAGCAGCGGCGTCTCGGCGATGGAGCGCCGCACGCGCTCGGCGACCTCCAGCGCGACGTCCAGCGCCGTTGCGGGCAATACGACGACGAACTCCTCGCCGCCGTAGCGCGCGCAGACGTCGTCCTGGCGCAGGTGCTCGGGCAGGCGGCAGGCGAACGCGCGCAAGGCGTCGTCACCCACCATGTGGCCGTGCAGGTCGTTGACCTGCTTGAAGTGGTCGATGTCCAGCAGCATCACCGAGAAGGGCTGGCCGCCCGGCCCGGCCCTTGCCACCTGCGCCTGCAGCACGCCATCGAGCGCCCGCCGGTTGCCCAGACCGGTGAGGGCGTCGGTGGCGGCGTCCCGCTCCACGAGTTGCAGCGCCATTCGCAACTGCTCGGCCAGGCTGGCATTGATCAGTTGCGCCCGGATGCCCTCGCCCACGCGCCGGGCGATGGACTGCATGTAGTAGCCGAGGAGGGCGAAGAACACGCTGAGCCCGAGCAAGGCTTCGAGCACGCGCGGCCGCCGGGGGTGCAGCGTCGAGGCCAGCAGCACCATGGCCCAGAGGGCACCGATCTGCAGCTGATAGGCCCTGATGTAGGTGATGTAGACCGGGGCGTTGATGGCAGCGACGCCGCACAGCACGGCCGCCAGCCAGGGGTCGAGGCTCGGATCGTGGCCCATCAGCAGGCACGCGGTCGCGCCCCAGCCCATGCCGTCCAGGGCTGCCACCCCGAGCACGAGGTGGGCATGGCGGGCCATGGCAGCGCCGTCGCGGGCCACGCCGCGCAGGATCCACAGGCTGAGCAGCCAGGTCACCGAGAACGCGGCCAGCCACAGCCCGATCTCGGCATGCGGCACGCTTCTCCAGCAGTACCAGGCGACGACCAGCCAGCCGGCAGGCGTGGTGGCGAGGGTGCGCCGCAGCGCCTGCACGCATTGCGCGAAGGCGGCCTCGCGCGCGACGGTGGCCAGCCCGTCCATGGCCGCTGGCAGCACCGCCGACCCCCGCGGGTCGGCTTCGGTGCGGGTGGCGTCGACCGCTGGTTGGCGTGGCTTCACCGGATGGCTATCGGCCGTTTGCGCCGCGACCTGAGCGCTATCCCGCACCGACCCGTCGGCAGGCACTCCCGGCCGCGCAGGGTGCCGCTCGATCCGGGCCCAGAAGCCGCTGAACACCGGCTTGCGCTTGTCGAGGAAGGCCGACACCGGGTGCGCGCCGGCCAGCGCCTCGACGGTCTTCCTGACCGGCGCTCTTGACGGCGCGTGGCGCGTCCGCGGATGGGTCAGCGCGGCGGCGCCGATCGGGCCGCTGATTGCGGTGGCGACCGGTTCAACGGCCGCGCGCGAGTGTCATGCCCAGCCCAGCGCCACCATCTTGCGCCTCAGGAATGCGATCTGGGTCGACAGCGGCAGCTGCTTGGGGCAGACGTCGTGGCAGCCCAGCAGCGACATGCAGCCGAACACGCCGTCGTCGTCGCCTATCAGTTCGTAGAAATCGTCGTCGCTGCGCGTGTCGCGCGGGTCGAGGCGAAAGCGCGCGATCTTGTTCAGGCCGACGGCACCGACGAAGTCCTCGCGCATGCGCGCGGTGCCGCAGGCGGCCACGCAGCAGCCGCATTCGATGCAGCGGTCGAGCTCGTAGATCTGGTCGGCAAGTTCCGGCTCCATGCGCGCCTCGAGCCGCGTCAGGTCCGCGGCCTCGTCCTGCTGGTGGACCCAGGCCTGCAGCCGCTCGCTCATGCCGCGCATCCACTTGCCGGTGTTGACCGAGAGGTCGCCGATCAGCTCGAACACCGGCAGCGGCGCCAGCCTGATCTCGGGCCCCAGCTTGCTCGTCAGCGTGCGGCAGGCCAGCGCCGGCCGGCCGTCGACCAGCATCGCGCAGCTGCCGCAGATGCCGGCACGGCAGACGAAGTCGAACTGCAGCGAAGCGTCCTGCTTCTCGCGGATCTCGCTGAGCGCGATGAACAGCGTCATGCCGGGGCCGTCCTCGACCTCGTAGGTCTGCCAGTGCGGCGCGACCTCGGGCTGGGCCGGGTTGTAGCGCAGGACGCGGATCGCGATGCGCCGCGCGGCGCCCGTGGCGACAGGCGCCGGGGCGGCGGAGGCAGCCGAGACGGGCAGGATCGGGATCTTCATGGTCATGATGCGAATGGCTCGTCGATGCGCTCGTTGGGCCCGCGCAGCACCGGTGGCAGCAACCCGTCGTAGGGCATCAGCGCCTGCTGCACCGCCTGGCGCGGCGCGCTGCTCATCTGCTCGCGCAGGGTGGCCACCTCGGCGGCGCGGGCCGGTGTGTCGGGGTGGTCGATGTAGTCCTTGGCACCGTACCCGCGCCAGCCGGGCGGCAGCTCCATCGCCTTGACGTCCAGCGGCTCGTAGGCCAGCGTCGGCAGCATGTCGTCGGGCCCGCGCCAGCTGGCCAGCGTGCGCTTGAGCCACTGCGCGTCGTCGCGGCGCGGAAAGTCCTCGCGGAAATGGGCGCCGCGGCTCTCGGTGCGCAGCGCCGCGCCATGCGCCATGCACAAGGCCAGCTTGAGCATCTTCTGCACCCGGTAGGCGGTGACGAGCTCGGGGTTGGGACCCGGCGCGCGCTGGCGCAGGCCGATGTGGCGGCTGCGCTCGAGCAGGGCCTGCAGCTCGGACACCGCCTTGGCCAGCTCCTCGCCGGTGCGGAAGATGCCGACCTTGGCGGTCATGATCTCCTGCATCGCCAGGCGCAACACCATCGCATCTTCGCTGCCGCCGCCCGAAACCAGGCGGTCGAGCTTGGCCTGCTCGGCCTGCACGAACTCGCGCACCAGGCCGGTGGGGATGCGCACGTCGTTGGCGGCGGCGTCGCAGAAGTCGGCGACGTACTCGCCGACGATCATGCCCGCCACCACCGTCTCGGCCACCGAGTTGCCGCCCAGCCGGTTGAAGCCGTGCATGTCCCAGCAAGACGCCTCGCCGGCGGCGAACAGGCCCTTGAGCGTCGGGCTCTGGCCGGTGTGATCGGTGCGCACGCCGCCCATCGTGTAATGCTGGGCCGGGCGCACGGCGATCATCTGCTCGGCCGGGTCGATGCCGAGGAAGGACTCGCAGATCTCCTTGACCTCGCGCAGGTTCTTCTCGATGTGGGCGCGGCCGAGCAGCGTGATGTCCAGCCACAGGTGCTCGCCGAAGCGCGACTTCACGCCCTTGCCCTTGCGGATGTGGGTTTCCATCCGCCTCGAGACCACGTCGCGCGAGGCCAGCTCCTTCTTTTCGGGCTCGTAGTCGGGCATGAAGCGGTGGCCGTCGACGTCCTTGAGCAGCCCGCCGTCGCCGCGGCAGCCTTCGGTGACGAGGATGCTGGCCGGAAAGATGCCGGTGGGGTGGAACTGCACCGCCTCCATGTTGCCCAGCACCGCCTGCCCGGTCTCCAGCGCGATCGCCATGCCGATGCCTTCGCAGATCACGGCGTTGGTGGTGACGCGGAACAGCCGCCCGGCGCCGCCGGTGGCGATCACCGTGGCCTTGGCGAGGTAGGCGCTGAGCTCGCCGGTGACGAGGTTGCGCACGACCGCGCCATGGCAGCGGCCGGCCTCGTGGATCAGCGCGATGGCCTCCATGCGCTCGTGGACCGCGATCGATT
Organism: uncultured beta proteobacterium; assembly: GCA_963725755.1. Taxonomy (GTDB): domain Bacteria; phylum Pseudomonadota; class Gammaproteobacteria; order Burkholderiales; family Burkholderiaceae_C; genus Rubrivivax. The sequence goes on along the minus strand of CAVRZW010000017.1, from coordinate 479,001 downwards.
CGGCGATCGCGCGGTCGCTCATCGTGAACAGCATTGCGTGGCCGGTGCCGTCGCTGACGTAGCAGGTGCGCCATTTCTTGGTGCCGCCGAAGTCGCGCTGGGCGACCAGGCCATGGGCCTCGTCGCGCTCGGTCAGCGTCACCTTCTGGCCGTTGATGATCACCTCGCGGTCGCCGCGCTTCACGCGGCTCCAGGGCAGGCCCCAGGCTGCGAGCTCGCGCACCGCCTTCGGCGCCGTGTTGACGAACATGCGCACCACGCGCTGGTCGGCGCCCCAGTCGCTGCCGCGCACGGTGTCCTCGAAGTGCACGTCCTCGTTGTCGCCCTGCCCCTTGACGACGTTGCCCAGCGAGGCCTGCATGCCACCCTGCGCCGCCGCCGAGTGCGAGCGCTTGGGCGGCACCAGAGAGAGGATCGTCGCGTCGAAGCCGCGCCGCTTGGCGCCGATGGCCACCCGCAGGCCGGCCAGGCCGCCGCCGATCACGAGCACGTCGGTGTAGATGATCTTCATCGGCGCGCTCTCATTGACCTGCCGGATGCACGGGCTGGACCCAGCTCGGCGTGTAGGGTTCGCCGGCGTGCGCGGCATGACCGATGCCGATCTTGATGTACGCCGCCAGCGTCGCCAGGCCCAGCACCAGGAAGAACGCCGTCAGGGTCCACTTGATCGTCTTCAGGCGGCGGCGCGAGACGTTGGGGTCGGGGCCGGCGAACCAGCCCCATTTGACCGCCAGCCGGTACAGGCCGATACCGCCATGGAGCTCGACCGCGAACAGCAGCACCAGGTACAGCGGCCAGAAGTGGTCGCTCCAGACCCGGTCAGCGCTCTCGAAGGGGCCGATGCGGTCGGGCCGCGACAGCATGATGTAGAGGTGGATCGAGGCCATGAAGAACATCGCGAAACCGGTCACCACCTGCCACCACCACAGCGTGGTGTCGCCGTGCTTCATCGCGTTGACATGGTCGCGAAAGCTGCGCAGCTGCCGGTAGTTGATGGGGAACTTGCGCAGCGCCAGCAGCGCATGCAGGATCAGCAGCGCGAAGATGCAGGCGACGACGCCGGAAACCAGCCAGGGCAACGAATGGCCGAAGACGAAGGTGCCCTCGAAGAAGCGCGCCACCGTCCACATCGCATCGCTGCCGAGCAGGATCGACGAGACGAAGAACATGTGACCCCACATGAAGAGCGCGAGAATCAGGCCGCTCACGCTCTGCAACCAGTCCAGGCGTGCGGGTACGCGGCTCTTGCGCATGGTGCGGCCGGCGACGCCCACGGGCAGACTGCTGTTCATGCCTATATCTCCAGCGCCGGCTCGTTGGACTTCTTGGCGCCGACGTCCGCGATATTCCTCGTCTGCGGCCTGGAGCGCTTGCGCTATGTCAAGCCACCGCAGCGGCGCGACCATGGGTTCCCCGGGGGCGGGCAAACCATAGCCCGCTGCTTGATGTGGCGCAAAACCACGCGAGGTGCGAGCCCCGACCATCCGGGCCTGGGAGGCAGTCACAGGAGAGCCGGCGATGCTGCAGATCCGGATCCACGGCCGCGGCGGGCAAGGCGTGGTCACGGCGGCCGAGATGCTGTCGATCGCGGCTTTCGCGCAAGGCCGCCACGCGCAGGCGTTTCCGAGCTTCGGCTCCGAGCGCACCGGGGCCCCGGTGGTCGCCTTCTGCCGCATTGCCGACGACGAGATCCGCCTGCGCGAGCCGGTGCTGGCCCCCGACGTGCTGATCGTGCAGGACCCGACGCTGCTGCACCAGGTCGACGTCTTCCAGGGGCTGCAGCCGATGGGCTACGTGCTGATCAACAGCAAGCACGGCTTCGACGAGCTCGGCCTGGCCGAGATCGCGCAGCGCTTCAGGCGCGAGCGCCTGATGACGGTGCCGGCGACCGAGATCGCGCTCAAGCACCTCGGCCGGCCGCTGCCGAACGCCGTGCTGCTGGGCGGCTTCGCTGCGCTGTCGGGGCTGATCTCGCTGGACGCGGTGGCGCATGCCATCCGCGACAAGTTCAGCGGCGAGGTGGCCGAAGGCAATGTCGCCGCGGCCGCCGAAGCCTTCGAGACCGTGAAGCGCGAGATGGAGGCGACGAGCCATGCTCAAGCAGATTGAGGGCTCCCGTGCGGTGGCCGAAGCGGTCGCCTTGAGCCGCCCCGAGGTGATCTGCGCCTACCCGATCTCGCCGCAGACGCACATCGTCGAGGGCCTGGGCGAACTGGTGAAGGATGGCACGCTGACCCCCTGCGAGTTCATCAACGTCGAGAGCGAATTCGCCGCCATGAGCGTGGCGATCGGCTCTTCGGCCACCGGCGCGCGCACCTACACCGCCACCGCCAGCCAGGGGCTGCTGTTCATGGCCGAGGCCGTCTACAACGCCTCGGGGCTGGGGCTGCCGATCGTGATGACGGTGGCCAACCGCGCGATCGGCGCGCCGATCAACATCTGGAACGACCACAGCGACTCGATGAGCCAGCGCGACTGCGGCTGGATCCAGCTCTTCGCCGAGAGCAACCAGGAGGCGCTGGATCTGCACATCCAGGCCTTCAAGCTGGCCGAGGAACTCTCGATGCCGGTGATGGTGTGCATGGACGGCTTCATCCTCACTCATGCCTACGAGCAGGTCGACATGCCCGAGCAGGCCGAGGTCGATGCTTTCCTGCCGCCGTACGAGCCGCGCCAGGTGCTGGACCCGGCCGAGCCGGTGTCGATCGGCGCGATGGTCGGGCCCGAGGCCTTCATGGAGGTGCGCTACCTCGCGCATGCCAAGCAGCTGTCGGCGCTGGATGTCATCCCGCGCATCGCCGACGAGTTCGCGGCCCGCTTCGGGCGCGCCAGCGGCGGGCTGGTGCGGGGCTACAGGACCGAGGACGCCGAGACGGTCGTGGTGGCGCTCGGGTCGGTGATCGGCACGCTCAAGGACACGGTCGACGAGCTGCGCGTCGACGGCGTGAAGATAGGCGTGCTCGGCATCCAGTCGTTCCGCCCCTTCCCGCTGGCCGCGGTGCGCGCTGCGCTGCAGGGTGCCAGCCGCGTGGTGGTGCTGGAGAAGAGCTTCTCGGTCGGCCTGGGCGGCGTCGTGTCGACCGACGTGCGGCTGGCCCTGTCCGGCCTCGACCTGCAGGCCTACACGGTGGTCGCCGGGCTCGGCGGCCGCGCGATCACCAAGGCCAGCCTGCACCGCACGCTGCGCGAGGCCATTGCCGATCAGCTGCCGGCCCTGACCTTCATGGACCTGGACTGGCGCATCGTCGATCGCCAGTTGCAGCGCGAAGCGCAGATGCGCCGCAGCGGGCCGATCGCCGAGAACCTGCTGCGCGACGTCGGCACCATCGCATCGAAGGTGGCCTGAATGAGGGCTCCGATCAAGTTCTACCAGACCGGTACCTTCACCGTCGGCAACCGCCTGCTCGAGCCGGAGCAGCGCAGCGTGCAGGCCTCCACCGAACGCAGCAACGCGCTGAACTCCGGCCACCGCGCCTGCCAGGGCTGTGGCGAGGCGCTGGGCGCGCGCTACGCCATCGACGCCGCGATGCGGGCCACCGGCAACCGGCTGATCGCGGCCAACGCCACCGGGTGCCTCGAAGTGTTCTCAACACCCTACCCCGAGACCTCGTGGCAGCTGCCGTGGATCCACTCGCTGTTCGGCAACGCCGCGGCGGTGGGCACCGGCATCGCCGCAGCGCTGAAGGTCAAGGCGATGAAGGCGGGGCAGCCGCGCAGCGCCGTGCGCGTCGTCGCCCAGGGCGGCGACGGCGGCACCACCGACATCGGCTTCGGATGCCTGTCGGGGATGTTCGAACGTAACGACGACGTGCTCTACATCTGCTACGACAACGAGGCCTACATGAACACCGGCGTGCAGCGCAGTTCGGCCACGCCGCCGGCCGCCCGCACGGCCACGACGATGGCCGTCGGCCCGCACCCGGGCGCCGAGTTCGGCCAGGGCAAGAACCTGCCACTGATCGCGATGGCACACGCGATCCCGTATGTCGCCACGGCCACCGTGGCCGACCTGCACGATCTCGAGGCCAAGGTCGAGAAGGCGATGGGCCTGCACGGCGCGCGCTATCTGCACATCCTCGTGCCCTGCCCGCTGGGCTGGGGGGCGGCCAGCTTCGAGACCATCCGGCTGGCGCGGCTGGCGCGCGAGACCGGCATCTTCCCGGTCTTCGAGGCCGAGCATGGCGAGATCACGAACGTGACGAAGATCCGCCGCCGGGTGCCGGTGGAGGAATACCTGCGGCCGCAGAAGCGCTTCGCGCATCTGTTCGGCGCCAAGGGGCACCCCGAGATGCTGGCCCGTATCCAGGCCAACGCCGACCGCAACATCCGCCGCTTCAGGTTGCTGGACGAAGCGCAAGTCGAGGCATGAGGTGGAAAAGCCCTTCGCGATCACGCTCGACCCCGGTTCGTCGCTGGCCAACAAGACCGGCACCTGGCGCACCGAGCGCCCGGTCTATGTCAGTCGGCTGCCGCCGTGCAACGCCACCTGCCCTGCCGGCGAGGACATCCAGGGCTGGCTGTTCCACGCCGAAGGCGGCGACTACGAGGCCGCCTGGCGCCACCTGACGCGCGACAACCCGTTCCCGGCCATCATGGGACGCGTCTGCTACCACAGCTGCGAGGCGGCCTGCAACCGCGGCCAGATCGACGAGGCGGTGGGGATCAACTCGGTCGAGCGCTTCCTCGGCGACGAGGCGCTCAAGCAGGGCTGGAAGTTCGCGCCGCCCGCGGTCGAGACCGGCAGGCATGTGCTGGTGGTCGGCGCCGGCCCGTCGGGCATGTCGGCGGCCTACCACCTGCGGCGGCTCGGCCACCGCGTGACGGTGACCGAAGCCGGCCCGCTGGCCGGCGGCATGATGCGCTTCGGCATCCCCAAGTACCGGCTGCCGCGCGACGTGCTCGACGCCGAGATGCAGCGCATCGTCGCGATGGGCGTCACGCTCCGACTCAACACCAAGGTGTCCGATGTCGCGCAGACCATGGCCGAGGGCGGCTTCGACGCGGCGTTCCTGGCCGTCGGCGCGCACATCGCCAAGCGCGCCTTCATCCCGGCCAAGGACTCGTCGCACATCCTCGACGCGGTGGCCGTGCTGCGCTCGATGGAAGGCGAAGACAAGCCGATGCTCGGCCGCCGCGTGGTCGTCTATGGCGGCGGCAACACCGCGATCGACGTCGCGCGCACGGCCAAGCGCCTGGGCGCGACGGAGGCCATCATCGTCTACCGCCGCACGCGCGAGAAGATGCCTGCGCACGACTTCGAGGTCGAGGAGGCGCTCGAAGAAGGCGTGATGGTCAAGTGGCTGTCGACCATCAAGCAGGCCGGCGTCGGCGCGCTCACGATCGAGAAGATGAAGCTCGACGAGAAGGGCAACCCGCAGCCCACCGGCGAGTTCGAGACCCTGGAGGCCGACTCGGTGGTGCTGGCGCTGGGCCAGGACGTCGACCTGTCGCTGCTCGACAAGGTGCCCGGCCTGACGCTGAAGGACGGCGTCGTCGAGGTCGACCCGGCGACGATGATGACGGGGCACCCGGGCCTCTTCGCCGGCGGCGACATGGTGCCGGCCGACCGCAACGTGACGGTGGCCGTCGGGCATGGCAAGAAGGCTGCGCGCCATATCGACGCCTGGCTGCGCGGCGAGGCCCTGGCCCCCGAGCCCAAGCATGCGCCGGCGACGCTGGAGCGCATGAACCCCTGGTACTACAGCGACGCGCCCAAGACCGTGCGGCCGCAGCTCGACCTCGCCCGCCGCACCAGCAGCTTCGACGAGGTGCAAGGGGGCCTGTCGGCCGACAACGCCCTGTTCGAGGCCCGGCGCTGCATGAGCTGCGGCAACTGCTTCGAGTGCGACAACTGCTACGGCGTGTGCCCCGACAACGCCGTCATCAAGCTGGGGCCCGGCCAGGGGTTCCGGTTCAACCTGGACTACTGCAAGGGCTGCGGCATGTGCGTCGCGGAATGCCCCTGCGGCGCAATCGAGATGGTGCCCGAGGACGTGTAGGCCGCGGCCGGATGGAAAGCGAGGTCGGTGTCGATGAAAGTTGCCCTGTTCGTGCCTTGCTATGTCGATGCCTTCTTCCCCGAGGTCGGCATCGCCACGCTGGAACTGCTCGAGCGCCTGGGGTGCGAGGTGGACTTCCCGCTCGACCAGACCTGTTGCGGCCAGCCGATGGCCAACAGCGGCTGCCACGACGATGCCGCGGCCACCGAAGCGCTGTTCGCCGAGAACTTCGCCGGCTACGACTACATCGTCACGCCCTCGGGCAGCTGTGCCCACCATGTGCGCGACCAGCTGACGGCGATCGAGCAGACGCCCGAGGTGCTGCAGGTGCGGCGCAACACGCGCGAGCTGGTCGAGTTCGTCCACGACGTGCTGCAGGTGCGCGAGTTCCCCTGGGCCGAGTTCCCGCACAAGGTCGGGCTGCACATCGGCTGCGCGACGCTGCGCGGGCTGCGCGAGGCCAAGGCCTCCGAGATCGACGAGCCGGCCTTCAACAAGCCGGCGCGGCTGTTGTCGGCGGTCAAGGGCCTGCAGTTCGTCGAGTTGAAGCGGCCCGACGAATGCTGCGGCTTCGGAGGCACCTTCTCGGTGACCGAGGAGCCGGTGTCGGCCAAGATGGGCTACGACAAGGTCAACGACCACCATGGCGCCGGCGCCGAATACGTGGTCACGCCCGACATGTCGTGCGCGATGCACCAGCGCGGCTGCGCGCAGCGGCTGGGGCTGCCGCTGAAGTACATCCACATCGCCCAGGTCCTCAACGGAGCAAGGGCATGAAGGTCGTCCGCGTCGATCATGCCGAGGCGTCGTCGAAGTTCATCGACGCCAAGGACCACGCCGAATTCCACGACCAGCGGCTGTGGGACCTGCGCAAGAAGCGCGACCGCGAAAGCGAGGCGATCCCCGAGTGGCAGCAGTTGCGCGAGCTGGCTTCGGAGATCAAGGGCCACACGCTGAGCCACCTGGCCGACTACCTGGAGCAGTTCGAGCGCAACGCCACCGCCAACGGCATGGTCGTGCACTGGGCGCGCGATGCGGCCGAGCACAACCAGATCGTGCTCGACATCCTGCAGTCGCACCAGGCGACGACGCTGGTCAAGAGCAAGTCGATGCTGACCGACGAGTGCGAGATGCGGCCGTTCCTGGAGAACCGCGGCATCGAGATCGTCGAGACCGACCTCGGCGAGCGCATCCAGCAGCTCGACGACGAACCGCCCAGCCATATCGTGGTGCCGGCGGTGCACAAGCTGCGCGCCGACGTCGCCGAGGTCTTCGGCCGCACCATCGGCACCGACCCGGCCAACCACGACGTGCCCTATCTCGCCGAGAGCCAGCGCCAGCACACGCGGCCGATCTACCTGCGGGCGCAGGCCGGCATGACCGGGGCCAACTTCGCGGTCGCCGAGACCGGCAGCTTCGTCGTCTGCACCAACGAAGGCAACGCCGACCTCGGCGCCAACCTGCCCGACCTGCACATCGCCTCGATCGGGATCGAGAAGCTGATCCCGAAGATCGAGCACCTCGGCGTCTTCGTGCGCATGCTCTCGCGCAGCGCCCTGGGCTCGCCGATCACGCAGATCACCTCGCATTTCCGGGCCCCGCGCCCGGGGACCGAGATCCACGTCGTGCTGGTCGACAACGGCCGCTCCGAGCGCCTGGGCATGGCCGACTTCTGGTACTCGCTCAAGTGCATCCGCTGCGGCGCCTGCATGAACACCTGCCCGGTCTACCGGCGCAGCGGCGGCCTGAGCTACGGCAGCACCTATTCGGGGCCGATCGGCGTCATCATCGACCCGACCTTCAACCTGCGCAAGTACAGCTCGCTGCCCTTCGCCTCCACGCTCAACGGCAGCTGCACCAGCGTGTGCCCGGTGAAGATCAACATCCACGAGCAGATCTACAAGTGGCGCCAGGTCATCGCCGAACGCCACCAGTTGCCGATGGTGAAGAAGGAGGCGATGCGCCTGGCCGGCAAGGTGCTCGCCAGCCCCAAGATGTACCGCGCCGCGGTCGAGGCCGCGGCGGCGGGCATCGAGTACCTGCCGCGCTTCCTCGTCTACAACCCCTTCAACGCCTGGGGCCGCCAGCGCGAGGTACCGACCTCGCCGCCATCGACCTTCCGCCAGTGGTACCTGAAGAACCGCGGAGGCGGAAAGTGAGCAGCCGCGAACACATCCTGGATCGGGTGCGGCGCAACCAGCCGGAAGCGCTGTCGCTGCCGCAGGTGCCGACCTTCGACAAGCCGCTGCCGGCGCCCTTCGAGGCCTTCACGGCGGCGCTCGAACGCATGGGCGGCGTCGTCACCGAGCCGCCCGCGCAGGGCTCGTTGACGCTGTTCATCCGCAAGCGGTTTCCGCTCGCGCACGTGATCTGCTCGGCCACGCCGGAGGTCCACGGCTCGCGCGACATCGCCCTCGTGGGCCAACCCGAGGAGCTCGAGGACGTCGATGTCGGCGTCGTGCGCGCCGCCTTCGGTGTTGCCGAGACCGGCTCGGTCTGGCTGAGCGAGCGCGAGTTCCGGGTCAACGCGCTGGGGTTCCTCTCGCAGCACCTGGTGGTGCTGCTCGATCCGCACGCCATCGTGCCGAACCTGCACCACGCCTACCGCCAGCGCGGCTTCTTCGAGGCGCGCTACGCGGTGCTGATGACCGGCCCCTCGGCCACCGCCGACATCGAAGGCGTGTTGATCCGCGGTGCACAGGGCGTGCGCAGCTTCACCGTCATTCCCCTGGCCGCACCTGCAGCCTCGCTCCACGGCTGATCAGACGAACGGAGACGCCATGTCTCCCTCGACCGTCCTGCCCGCGGGCGTCGTCTTCACGCAGCCGCTCACGCCCGTGGGCGGATCGTTGCTGCCGTCCTTCCTCGTCGCGGCGCTGCCCCTCATTGCGCCGGAGCGCCGTCCACGATCTGCTGCAGTCCGATGGGGTCGGTGATGCGGATCTGCCGGTTGCGAACGAAGAGCAGCCCCTCGGCCTGGAACTTGGAGAAAGTGCGGCTGACCGTCTCGAGCGTGAGGCCGAGGTAGCTGCCGATCTCCTCGCGCGTCATGCGCAGCAGCACCGACGACGCCGAATAGCCGCGGGCCTGCAGCCTGTAGGTCAGGTTGAGCAGGAAGGCCGCGAGCCGCTCCTCGGCGTACATGCTGCCCAGCAGCAGCATCACGCCATGGCTGTGGACGATCTCGCGGCTCATGATGCGATGGAACTGCTGCTGCAGCGAGACGACCTCGGCCGACAAGGCTTCCAGTTCGGCGAACGGGATCACACAGACCTGCGAGTCTTCGAGCGCCACCGCATCGACTTCATGGCGGTTCGTGCCGATGCCGTCGAGGCCGAGCAACTCGCCTCCCATCTGGAAGCCGGTGACCTGGTCGCGCCCGTCCTTGGACGAGATGCAGGTCTTGAAGAAGCCGGTCCAGACGGCATAGACAGACTCGAAGCGGTCGCCGGCGCGGTACAGCAACTCGCCCCGCGTGATCTTGCGCCGCGAGGCCACGAGCCGCTTGTCGATGCGCTCGAGTTCGGCCTTCGTCAGCCCCAGAGGCAGGCAGATCTCGCGCAGGTTGCAGGTCGAGCATTCGACCTGGCAGGTGCTCTGGTGAAGGGGTCGGAAGACTGACTGGTCCATTGACAGCATCTCGGTGGTGGTGATTCGGGCGCGAAGACCCGACGACCAACGGCAAATCATATTCCCGCATCGCCTTGCCGTCGCTGACGACCGGCCGCAGCGGCCCAAGCCGGCGCGGCACGGCCCGTGCAACGAGGCCAACCTGATCCACATCAACCGGTTTCGGATCGTCCGGGCAGAACGGCCCGGCGCCAAGACCGGAACCTCGTTCACGGCGTGGTTTCTGCCCTGTCCGACCGCCACCGCCAGCGGCGGCGTGGACCTCAGGAACGCAACACGACGGTGGAGGCCAACGATGGCCAGCCCCTGCGACGAGTTGCATCGCCGGCGCAGCGCGTTCATCCCCGCAGCGCGCCTGGACACCGACCCGCTGCGCGTGCTCGCGTGGGGACGGGCGCCAGTTTCTACGCCCGTTGCCGAAACTGGTCGTGGTCGTCCAGAGCGAGGCCGAAGTCCGGCGGGTCCTCGAATGCTCCGCCCGCCTGCGCACGCCGGTGACCTTCCGCGTCGCCGGCACCAACCTGTCGGAATGCTCGACGGCCTGCGCGGTGCCACCGGTGGGCGAGCGCTGCAGCCGGGCCCACCCCGCCGCGACGATCTGATGCCCGGCTGACGTGGATCAAGGCAACTTCGCCGACGTCGCCTAGGTTTGAACTGCCGTCGTCCAGCAGAGCGACTGGCTCATCGAGGCAGCCCGACGGCGGTGGCCGAACGCGGGGTCCGACCGCGCAGAATCACAAATGAGGAGGTGTCATGAACACCACCCGTCTACCAAGTCTGTTTGCCCCAGAAGCTTTCGTTTTGGATGATGCTTTCCGCAGTTTCATGCAGCCGTTTCGTTGGGAAACGGCGGCCGAGACGCCGCTGATCAAGATCGACGTTGCAGAGGCCGACGATGCCTATACGGTCAAGGCCGAGATCCCGGGTGTACGGAAGGAGGACATCCATGTCGAGATCGAAGGCGCGCAAGTGATGATCACGGCCGAAGTCAAGAAGGACTTCGACGAGAAGAAGGAAGGTCACGTCCTGCGCAGCGAGCGGTGCTACGGCTACACGAGCCGGGTCTTCTCGCTCGGTTTCGAGATCGATCGCACGAAGGCGGTCGCGAAGTATGTCGACGGCGTTCTGCATTTGACGCTGCCGAAGAAGATGTCCGTGCACGCCGAGCCGCTGGTCATCCAATGAGAGGGAGGGTCAACGGGTTGCAGCTTCGGCCCTGACACGCGGCTACATGCTGCGACGGCCGGGCCAGCGAAAGCAGCAGCGAACTGCCGGCCAGCGGATACGCGAGTTCAACGCCGCGTGTGAAGGTACGCAGCCGTGTCGGCGGCCACCCTGTGTCCGTTCCTGATGCAGTCGCCGACCGCAACCCCGCCCTTCCAGTTGGCGCTGAAGAAGAGTCCCGGCAGCGCGCGCGAAGCAGCTTCGGCACGGCCGACCCGCGCCAGGTGCCCCAATGTGTATTGCGGGATCGCGCGCGGCCAGCGCGTCACGACCTGGAACAGGGGCGCCTCGCTCGCGCCCAGCAGCACGCGGTGTTCGGCCCGCGCGATCGCGGCGATCTCGTCCTCGGCCAGCGCCGCCAAGTCGGGCTGGCGCTGGCCGCCGACGAAGCTCGTCAGCAGCGCCGTGCCGGCCGGCGCGCGGCCCTCGAACATCGTGCTCGAGAACAGCACGCCCAGCACCCGCCGCTGCTCCTTGCGCGGCACCAGGCAGCCGAAGCCGTCGAGCGGATGGGTCAGGCCCGGGCTGCGGTAGGCCGACGCCACGGTGGCGACCGGGGCGTAGGTGATCGCCTGCAACGCCGCCGCGGCGTCAGCGGCATGCTCGCGCACGATTACCGCCGCAGCGTCGGCCGGCATGGCCAGCACGACCGCGCCCGAGCGCCATTGCACCGGCCGGCCTTGCCGCTCGGCCTGCAGCGTGAAGAGGCCGTCGGCGCCGCGCACCAGGCGCCTGGCCCGGGTGTCCAGCACGAGGTGGCCCAGCGTCGCGGCCAGGGCATCGGTCAGCACCTGCATGCCGCCGGCGAACGAGAAGCTCCTGGCGGTGTTCTTCGCCGCCTCCCTCAGCCGCCTGCGCTCGCGGCCGCCGAGGATCTGGCCGCGGATCAGGCTGCCCCAGCGCTGCTCCAGCGCGTGCAGCTTGGGGAACGCCGCGCGCACCGAGATCTGCTCCGGGTCGCCGGCATAGACGCCGGCCACGAAAGGATCGATCGCGTAGTCGAGGAACTCGCTGCCGAGGCGGCGGCGCACGAAGGCGGCGATGGACTCATCGGCATCCGGCTCGCTGGCACGCAAGAAAGGCTCGCGCAGCAGTGCCAGCTTGGCGGTCGGCGAGAACAGCGGCGTCGAGAAGAAGGCGCCGGGCGACATCGGCAGCGCGTGCAGGACGCCGCCGCGGACCACGTAGCGCTTGTCGGCCGCCTTCGATGCGAATTGCAGGCGCGGGCGCAATCCGAGCTCGTCCACGAGTTCGCCGATCAACGGTGTGGTGTCGAGCGCGCTGTTGGGCCCACGTTCGAACAGGCAGCCGTCGCGCGCCACGCTGCCGACGACGCCGCCCGCGCGCGCACCGGCCTCGATCACGCCCACCGCGAACCCGCTGCGCTGCAGGCGGTGGGCCGCGACCAGGCCGGAGATACCGGCACCGACGACGAGCACGTCGAACACCGGCGACCCCGGGTCGCTGGCCGGACCGTCGGCGGTCAAGGCGTCACGCTGCCGGCCGGCACGCCGGCCTTCGCGACCAGGGCTTCCGCCACCAGCTCGGCGATGTCGCGCGACTGCACGGGCGCAGCGGGCGCAACGGCGGCCAGGCCGTCGGCCATCATCACCGCGCAATAGGGACAGGCGGTGGCGATCGTCTGCGGCGACGCCTGCAGGGCCTGCTCGACGCGCAGCACGTTGATGCGCGTGCCTATCGTCTCGTCCAGCCACATGCGGCCGCCGCCGGCGCCGCAGCACATCGCCTTCTCGCGCGTCAGCGCGAATTCCAGCGGCGCGTCGCCGCACAGGCGGGCCAGCACCGCGCGCGGCGCGTCGAACTCGCCGTTGTGGCGGCCGAGATAGCAGGGGTCGTGGTAGATCACGCGCTGCAGGTTCGGCTCGACGCGGATGCGGCCCTGCTGCAGCAGCTCGGCGATGAGCCGGGTGTGGTGGACGACCTCGTAGCGGCCGCCGAAATCGGGGTATTCGTTGCGCAGCGTGTTCAGCGCATGCGGATCGCAGGTGACGATGCGCGTGGCACCGACCTCGCCCAGCGTGGCCACCAGGCTGGCGGCGAGTTGCTGGAACAGCATCTCGTTGCCCAGCCGGCGCGCGCATTCGCCGGTCGAACCCTCGCGCGGACCGAGGATGCCGAAGCGCACGCCGGCGTGCTGCAGGATGGCGACGAAGGCACGCGCGATCTTCTGCCCGCGCGGGTCGAAGGACATCGCCGAGCCGACGTAGAAGAGGTAGTCCAGCCCCGCCGATTCGGCCGCCGAGCCGACCACCGGCACGCCCAGGCCCTGCGCCCAGTCGCCGCGCTGCTCGGCGGGCAGGCCCCAGGCGTTGCCCTGCACTTCCCAGGCCTCGAAGACCTTCTTCAGCTCGTGCGGAAACTCGCCGGCGATCATCACCTGGTGCTGGCGCATGCGGAAGAACTTGGGGAGATGCTCGAGCTCGATCGGGCAGGCCGCCTCGCAATAGCCGCAGCTGGTGCAGGCCCACAGCGTGTCGGCGCCGATCACGCCCGGCACCAGCGCGGGCAGCCGGCCCTCGATGTCGCCGGCGACGATGAGCTCGCGCTGCTCGAGCAGATGGTGCTTGAGGCTGTCGTTGACGCGCTTGAGCGACAGCGGCTTGCCGGTCAGGTGCGTCGGGCAGGCGTCCTTGCAGCGTCCGCACTCGGTGCAGGTGAAGGCGTCGAGGCCGTCCTTCCAGGCCAGGTCGCGCGCGCTGCGGATGCCGGCCTGCATCTCGGCCTCGTCGGTCGCCGCCATCAGCTTGTCGATGTCGACACCGGGCACCTGGTTGGCGGGCCGGCCGCGACGGAAGTACAGCGTGGGCAAGGCGGTGACGATGTGGAAATGCTCACCCATCGGCAGGATCACCAGGAACGAGAACACCACCACCATCTGCGTCCAGTACGACAGCGCGTACCCCAGCTGCAGCGACGCCGGGGCGAGCCCCGACAAGGACCGGGCCAGTGCGCTGCCGACGAAGGCGTATTCGCGCTCGTGGGCGATCGACGGCACGCTGGCCGACAGCAGCAAGAAGCGGAAACCGTCGAAGGCGATGTCGGTGAGCATGATCGCCAGGATCAGCGAAAGCACCAGCACCGCTTCGCGGTTGCGCTCCAGCCGCGGCGGCCGGGCGATGAAGCGCCGGTACAGGGCGTAGAGCACGGCCAGCAGCACCGCCACCTCGATGGCGTCCTTGAAGGCCGCGAAGGGTCCGCCGAATGCGTCCGGGAACGAAGCCGACTCGCGGTAGCCGATCGCGATCAGCTGCAGCTTGCGCAGCAGCAAGGACATGAAGCCGATGAAGATCACCGCGTGCATCAGGCCGGGCCGCCACTCGCGCTGCACCATGCGCCGCTGCAGCAGGCCGTTGACCAGCACGCTGCGCAGGCGCTGCGCAGGCGCGTCCCAGCGCGGCTCGGGCTGCAGGGCGCGCACGATGCGCAGCTTGCGCCAGCTCAGCCAGCCGAAGGCACAGCCGGCCAGCAGCATCAGCAACGTCAGCCCGAGCGGCCCCATCGACAGGTCTTTCCCGCTGCTCCTGTGCGCCGCGGTCAGTAGCGGCCGTGCTGCTTGACGATGTAGTTCGTCAGCTCCGAGGCCTGCATCGACAGCCGGCTCTGGATGCGATGCACCGTGCGCACGATGGCGCACATCACCCGGTAGACGATGCGCGGGTGGCTGTCGAGCAGGCTCTCGAGTTGCTCGCGTTCGAGCACCAGCACCTTGCTGTCCCGCGCTGCCACCAGCGACGCGTAGCGCTCGGCGCCATCGAGAAAGCCGAGCTCGTGCGCGAAGTCACCGGCGTTCAGGGTCGCCAGCAGCGTCTCGTCGGGCGTGCCCAGGTGCTTGACGACGCCTAGCGAGCCTTCGACGATGACGTACAGCCGGTTGTCGGCGCCGCCTTCGCGGGCCAGCACTTCCTTGTCGCGGAACGAGGCCAGGCGGACCACGGTGGCCAGCACGCCCACCTGCTCGGGTGTCAGGTCCTGGGCCAGGCGCGAAGTGCGGACGGCGTCGAACAGCGCCGGGTCGATTGCGGTCATGGCGATCTCGCTGCGGGTGATGGGTTGCGTCGGTGCTGCGCCGACGGCCCGACCCGGGGGTCGCGGCTCCGGCGAAGCCCCTGCCGGCGCCGGTGGGGCGTCGTTCCGTGGAGTCTGCACCGCGCCGTTCGTAGCGCCTTGCGCTGGCGCAAACTGCGTCAAGGTCGCTTCGGCGCGCCTGACGAAGGCATCCAGCATCGACCGCGCGACGATGTCCACGGCCGGCCCGGCGATGCGATCGAAGACGCGGTCGGCCACCTCGTACGAGAGCGCGAACTCGACCTTGCAGCCGCTGCGGCCCAGCCGCGTCAGCGCCCAGTCGCCGTGGAAGTGCTTGAACGGCCCTTCGACGAGCCGCACGCTGAGCCAGTCGGGCCGGCGCTTCGGGTTGCGGGTCTGGAATCCGAAACGGAACTTCAGGTAGCTGAATTCGATGCGCGCGGCGACCCAGTCGTCGCTGCGCTCGAGGATCGTCGCGCCGGTGCACCAGGGCAGGAACTGCGGGTAGGTCTCGGCCCGCTCGATGAGGTCGAACATGTCCTCGACCGCATAGGGCACCAGCACCGAACGCCTGAGTTCCAACGCACTGCCTCCAACAGCCCGAACGACGCGAAAAGTGTACCCGGCTGCCTCTGCGGCCGGCCCTGCCTGCCGACCCCCTGCGGACCGCAGCACATGCGCCGACCAACTTGTTGAGGTGGATCAGTCCGGCGTCGAAGCAGAGGACGAAACTTCGCCGAAATCCAAGCCGCGTGACCCGGCGCAAGGTCACTCCCTGTCAACCACGCGAGGACGCCAAATGACCGAGACCTTCTACGAAGTCATGCGCCGGCAAGGCATCACCCGCCGCAGTTACCTGAAGTTCTGCAGTCTCACGGCAGCCTCGCTAGGCCTTTCGCCTGCCTTCGCACCGCGCATCGCCCATGCGCTGGAAACCAAGCCGCGCACGCCGGTGCTGTGGCTGCACGGGCTGGAGTGCACCTGCTGCACCGAATCGTTCATCCGCTCGTCGCACCCGCTGGCCAAGGACGTGATCCTGTCGATGATCTCGCTCGACTACGACGACACGATCATGGCCGCCGCCGGCCACCAGGCCGAGGCCGCGCTCGAGCAGGTGATGAAGGACTACAAGGGCAACTACATCCTGGCCGTCGAGGGCAACCCGCCGCTGGGCGAGGACGGCATGTTCTGCCTGCCCGGCGGCAAGCCCTTCGTCGAGAAGCTCAAGCATGTGGCCAAGGACGCCAAGGCCGTGATCGCCTGGGGCTCCTGTGCTTCCTGGGGCTGCGTGCAGGCCGCCAAGCCGAACCCGACCACCGCGGTGCCGATCAACAAGGTCATCACCGACAAGCCGATCATCAAGGTGCCGGGCTGCCCGCCGATCGCCGAGGTGATGACGGCGGTGGTGACCTACGTCGTCACCTTCGACCGCATCCCCGAACTCGACCGCCAGGGCCGGCCGAAGATGTTCTACAGCCAGCGCATCCACGACAAGTGCTACCGCCGGCCGCACTTCGACGCCGGGCAGTTCGTCGAGCAATGGGACGACCAGGGAGCCAAGGAGGGGTACTGCCTCTACAAGATGGGCTGCAAGGGGCCGACCACCTACAACGCCTGCTCGACCACGCGCTGGAACGAGGGCACCTCGTTCCCGATCCAGTCCGGCCACGGCTGCATCGGCTGCTCCGAAGACGGCTTCTGGGACAAGGGCAGCTTCTACGACCGCCTGACCCACATCACGCAGTTCGGCATCGAGGCCAACGCCGACAAGATCGGCCTCGTCGCTGCCGGCATCACCGGCGCCGCGGTGGCCGCGCATGCGGCCGTCACCGCGATCAAGCGCGCCGCCGACCGCAACCGCACCGACGCCGACAACAGCCAACCGGTGGAGCACTGATCATGTCCGTCATCGAAACCCAAGGCTTCAAGCTCGACAACAGCGGCAAGCGCGTCGTCGTCGATCCGATCACCCGCATCGAGGGCCACCTGCGCATCGAGGTCAACCTCGACGACAAGAACGTGATCCGCAACGCGGTGTCCACCGGCACCATGTGGCGCGGCCTGGAGGTCATCCTCAAGGGCCGCGACCCGCGTGACGCCTGGGCCTTCGTCGAGCGCATCTGCGGCGTCTGCACCGGCGTGCATGCGCTGGCCTCGGTGCGCTGCGTCGAGGACGCGCTGAAGATCAGGATCCCGGACAACGCGAACGTCATCCGCAACCTGATGCACTCGACGCTGTTCGCGCAGGACCATCTGGTGCACTTCTACCACCTGCACGCACTCGACTGGGTCGACGTCGTCAGCGCGCTGAAGGCCGACCCCAAGCAGACCTCCGAGCTCGCGCAATCGATCAGCAGCTGGCCGATGTCCTCGCCCGGCTACTTCCGCGACCTGCAGAGCCGGCTGAAGAAGTTCGTCGATTCTGGCCAGCTGGGGCCGTTCCGCAACGGCTACTGGGGCCACCCGGCCTACAAGCTGCCGCCCGAGGCCAACCTGATGGCAGTGGCGCATTACCTCGAGGCACTCGACTTCCAGAAGGAGATCGTCAAGATCCAGACCATCTTCGGCGGCAAGAACCCGCATCCGAACTGGCTGGTCGGTGGCGTGCCCTGCTCGATCAACCTGGAAGGCACCGGGGCCGTCGGTGCGATCAACATGGAGCGGCTGAACATGGTGTCGAAGATCATCGACGACACCATCAATTTCATCGACAACGTCTATGTTCCCGACCTGCTGGCGATCGCCTCCTTCTACAAGGACTGGGGTGCGATCGGCGGCGGGCTGTCGGGCCAGAACCTGCTGTCCTACGGCGAGTTTCCGGACATCGCCGGCGACGACTCGAACAAGAGCCTGCTGATGCCGCGCGGCGCCATCATCGGCGGCAACCTCAAGGAGATCCAGCCGGTCGACCTGAAGGATCCGGCGCAGGTCCAGGAGTTCGTCGATCACAGCTGGTACAAGTACGCCGACGGCACCAAGGGGCTGCATCCCTTCGACGGCGTCACCGAGGCCAGCTTCGTGCTCGGCGCGGGCACCAAGGGCACCAAGACCGCGATCGAGGCCATCGACGAGAGCGCCAAGTATTCGTGGATCAAGTCGCCACGCTGGCGCGGCCACCCGATGGAGGTCGGCCCGCTGGCCCGCTACGTCATCGGCTACGCCAGCGGCAACGCCGAGTTCAAGGACCCGGTGGACATGGTCCTCAAGAAGCTCGACGTGCCGATCACCGCGCTGTTCTCGACGCTGGGCCGCACTGCGGCGCGCGGCCTGGAGGCCTCGTGGGCGGCGCACAAGATGCGCCACTTCTTCGACAAGCTGATGGTCAACCTCAAGGCCGGCAACTTCGCCACCGCCAACATCGACAGCTGGGAGCCCAGCACCTGGCCGGCGACGGCGCAGGGCGCGGGGTTCTGCGAGGCGCCGCGCGGCTCGCTCGGCCACTGGATCAGGATCAAGGACACCAGGATCGACAACTACCAGTGCGTGGTGCCGACGACCTGGAACGCCGGGCCGCGCGATGGCCGCAACCAGATCGGCGCCTACGAGGCGGCGCTGATGAACATGCAGGTCGCCAAGGCCGACGAGCCGCTGGAGATCCTGCGCACGATCCACAGCTTCGACCCCTGCCTGGCCTGCGCCAGCCATGTCATCTCGCCCGCGGGCGAGGAGATCACCCGGGTGACGATCCGCTAGCGGCCTCGGAGGCAATCATGAGCACCTATGAGATGAGGATCGCCCCGACCTACGTCTGGGAGCTTCCGGTGCGGATCTGGCACTGGGTGATGGCAACCTGCATGGTCGTGCTGGGCATCACCGGCTACCTGATCGGCAGCCCGCCGCCGTCGATCGGAGGCGAGGCGAGTTCGCATTTCCTCTTCGGGTACATCCGCTTCGCGCACTTCAGCGCCGGGCTGATCTTCGCCGTCGTCTTCGTCTGGCGAGCGATCTGGGCCTTCTTCGGCAACCGCTATTCGCGCGAGATGTTCCTGGTGCCGCGAACGATGCTCACGCGCCAGTGGTGGCGCGGCTTCACCAACCAGACCAAACACTACCTGTTCATCAGGCGCGAGGTGCAGCCCTGGCTGGGGCACAACCCGCTGGCGATGTCGGCGATGTTCTTCATGTATGCGCTCGGCGCCGCCTTCATGATCGTGACCGGCCTGGCGATCTACGGCGAGGGCCTGGGCCGCGACAGCTGGGTCTTCGGCGCCTTCACGTCCTGGGTCATGCCGTTGCTGGGCTACAGCCAGAACGTGCACACGCTGCACCACCTGTGCATGTGGGTCCTGATCGTGTTCACGATCGCGCATGTCTACATGGTCGTGCGCGAGGACATCTGCAGCGGCGAGACCGTCATCAGCACGATGATCAACGGCTGGCGGGTGGCCAAGAAGTGAACGCACGATCCGCCGGTCTCGATGCCGGGTCTGCGGCGGACGCAGCGATGTCGGTGCTGGTGCTGGGCATAGGCAACCTGCTGTGGGCCGACGAGGGCTTCGGCGTGCGGGCGGTCGAGGCGCTGCACGAGCGCTGGAGCCTGCCGCCCAGGGTCACGGTGGTCGACGGCGGAACGCAGGGCATGTACCTGCTCGACCATGTCTGTGCCGCCGACCGGGTGCTGGTGCTCGATGCGATCGACTACGGGCTGCCCCCGGGCACGCTGCGCGTGTTCCGCGACGAAGAGGTGCCGGTCTGGTCCGACACCGCGATGAGCCTGCACCAGGCGACGTTCCAGGACTTGCTTTCGCTGGCCCGGCTGCGCGGTCGCTTTCCGGCGCGGATCACGCTGATCGGCGTGCAGCCCGCCGTGCTGGACGATCTCGGCGGCAGCCTGAGCCCGCTGGTGCGCGCGCGCCTGGACGAAGCCGTCGAGATCGCGGTGGCCGAACTGCGCGCCTGGGGCATCGAGCCGACGCGCTCGCCGCGAGCCGCCCGACGAGCCGCTGAGCCCCGGCCCGCTCGCACTCGCGGCCTACGAAAGCCAGCGCCCGAGCGCGGCCGATGCCTGCCGCATCGGCGATGTGCGCTTCCTCAATCCCCTGCACGGCCGGGAGCAAGGCTGATGTGCATCGGCGTGCCACTGCAGGTGGTCCAGATCGAAGGCAGCTTTGCCTGGTGCGAAGCCGGGGATGAACGTGAACGTCTGGACATGCGGCTCGTCGGCGAGCAGCCGGTGGGTTCCTGGGTGCTGGCCTTCCATGGCGCGGCGCGCCAGCTCATGACCGCGCTCGAGGCGGCGCAGGCGCGCGCCGGCCGCCGGGCCTTGGCGGCCGTGCTCGGCGGCGACGGCGAGGTCGACGAATTCTTCGCCGACCTCGTCGGCCGCGAGCCCGAGTTGCCCGCGCACCTGCGAAAGGGCCCGTGATGGACGGCCGGATCGCGACCCCCGAAGCGATGGCCGCGCTGCACCCGCTGCTCGCACGCCTGGTGGCCGAGACCGGCGCCTCGATTCTCGACACCGACAGCTTCGACACCTGGGCCAACCGCCCCGGCATCGCGATGGTCATCTTCGCCGAGGACCCCGAGCGCTACAAGGAAACGCTGGACCTGGCGGTGATCGTGCCCGAGCTCTACGCCACCGCCGGCCGCCGCTTCCGCGTCGGGCTGCTGCCGCCGGCGGCGTCGCGCGCGCTGGCACCGCGCTTCGGCTTCGCGCGCTGGCCGGCCTTCGTGATGCTGCGCGACGGCCGCTATGTCGGCGCCGTCGACGGCATCCGTGACTGGGACGTCTACGTCGGCGAGCTCGAGCGCCTGCTCACCGCGGCACCGTCGCGGCCGCCGACCGTGGGCATCCCGGTCAAGGCCGCCGGCGATGCCGAGCCCCCGTCCCGCCAATGACGACACCCGAAGGGCGAACATGCGACCCCTGAACATCCCGATCCGCAGCCTGATGCCCGAACCCGACGATGCGGTGGACTACATGCCGATGCCGCGCGAGATGGGGACTTTCGCGATGCCGCCGGTGCCCGAGCCCGGCCCCGGCATGGACGTGACGGGTGCGCGCGACGTTCTCGCGGTCTTCGCCTCGCACTTCGAGACCTGGCTGGCCGAAGGCGGGCCACCGCCGGCGCTCGATCTCGAAGGCCTGGCGGGCGACGTGCTGCGCGTGCTCAACGAATCGCTGGGCGAGGGCGAGGTGTCGGCGATCGTCGATGCGGGCCCCGAGATCCGCCTCCAGGAGGCGGTGTTCTCGGGCGTCTGGCGCGAGCAGCATTTCGCCGCCGATGGCGCCCTGCTGCACGACTACCTGATCGCCGCACCGATCCCGCCGGTGGTGACCGGGAGCGCGCGCGAGCGTGGTGCGCCGACGCTGCGCGAGCTGGCGCTGCCGGCCGGCGCGATGAACGTGCCGGCACTGATCCACGAGTTGCAGGAGGCGATGGACAAGAGCGGCCCCGAGACACCGTCGCACGTGATCAACCTGACCCTGCTGCCGCTGTCGCCCGAGGACGTGGCGCATCTCGACCGCTTGCTCGACGGCGGGTCGGTGGTCATCCTGTCGCGCGGCTTCGGCAACTGCCGCATCACCAGCACCGCGGCGCGCAACGTCTGGCGCGTGCAGTACTTCAACAACATGCAGACCCTGATCCTGAACACGATCGAGGTCGTCGAGATGCCCGAGGTGGCGATCGCCGCGCGCGAGGACCTGGCGGAATCGCACGAGCGCCTGTCCGAGCTCGTGCAATGGATGGGTGAATCGGCCTGCAATGCCTGACGGCGGCGCCGAAGCGGTCGCGACGATCATGAGCCAGCCCCCGAACGACGTCGACGCCGCGCAAGCCCGCTCCATCGGCCCCGCGACGCGGCTCGAGTGCAAGATCTGCTGGACCGTCTATGACCCGGCGCTCGGTGACGAGGTCTGGCAGATCCCGCCCGGCACGCCGTTCACCGCCCTGCCGGCGCACTGGACCTGCCCCAACTGCTCGGCGCTCAAGCAGGACTTCCTGCGCCTCGATGCCTGACGCCACCGACCGGCCCTCGCCTGCGGCAGCGCTGGAGGCCGCGTTCCACCGCATCCTGTGCGAGCAGATGCAGGACATGCCGATCGTCAACCCCGCGCTGGCGGTCGAGGCGGTCGGGTTCAGGCCCTGGCGCGAGCATTGGCTCGGTGTGCTGGTCACGCCCTGGTTCATGAACCTGGTGCTGATGCCGCGCGTGGCTGCCCGCTGGCAGGCCATGGCCGAGCGCCAGACGCGGCAGCATGTCTTTCCGGCCGGTGTGTTCGAGTTCATCGGTGCGCGCGACGAGGCGCTGGGCGACTTCCAGGCCTGTTCGCTGTTCTCGCCGATGTTCGACTTTGCCGATCAGGCTACCGCCCGCGCGACCGCTCAGGCGGCGCTCGATGCCCTGTTCGACGCCCGGACGCGCGAGGCGCAGGCAGCCGCAGCCGAACCGGCGCCTGCCCGCCGGGGCCTGAGCAAGCGCGCCTTTCTCCTCGGGCTGCCGCCCGGCGCCGAACGTGGGCCTTGAAGGCGAACTGCAGATCGGGCTGCGGCTGAGCGCAGGGCGCGTCGCGCAGGTCCGGGTCCGTTCGACCCGGCCCGACGTGGCGCGCTCGCTGCTGCAGGGCCGGCGCCGCGCCGAAGTGCTGGCCGCGGTGCCGCGGCTGTTCTCGATCTGCGGCCACTCGCAGTCCGTGGTCAGCGCGCTGGCCTGCGCCGCCGCGGCCGGCGAGACGGCGTCGCCCGCCTTGCTGGCGCGCGGCAGTTCCGCCGTCTCGGCCGAGATCGTGCGCGAAGGCGCCTGGCGCATCCTGCTGGACTGGCCGCGCTGGCTGGCCGAGCCGTCCAGTGACGAGTCAATGGCCGCCGCGCGCAGCGCGCTGGCATGGCGAGCGGCAACTCCCGGCGACGGCGCCTCGGTCGGCGCCCCGGCCCTCGCGCAGGCGATCGCGGTCGCGGCCTTCGGCATCTCCGCCGGCGATTGGCTCGCGCTCGACAGCGAGGCCGGGATCGACCGCTGGATGGACGCCGGGCCCACCGCCGCCGCGCGCTTCATGCGCCGGGTGCGCGACGACGATGCGGCCGCCCTCGACGGCGACGAGCGCGGCACGCAGGCAGCCCCGCTGCTGGCCGCCACGCCGGACGCCGCCTGGCTGGCCGAGATCGCGCAAGCGGGCGACACCGAACCCGGGTTCGCGCAGCAGCCGACCTGGCACGGTGCCCCGGCAGAGACCGGTGCACTGGCGCGGCAACAACAGGACCCGCTCCTCGCCGCGCTGCTACGCCGCTCGGCCACGCGCATCCCGGCCCGCTTCATGGCACGCCTGCGCGAACTCGCGTTGCTGCTGGCCGGCCGCGCGGCGCCGGCGGCCGGCGCCCTGGCTCTGGCACCGGGCACCGGCATCGCCTGGGTCGAGAACGCGCGCGGCCTGCTCGTCCATCAGGTGCGACTGGACGGCGACCGCGTCGCTGCCTACCGCATCGTCGCGCCCACCGAATGGAACTTCCACCCGGCAGGCGTGCTCGCCAGGTCGCTGACGGGACGAAATGCAGGCGACCCCGATCAGGTCAAGGCGCGCGCGAATGTTCTGGTCCATGCTCTGGATCCCTGTGTCGCCTGCAAGATCGAAATCGAGCATGCATGAGATGTCACTGGCCGAGAGCGTGCGCGAGATCGTCGAAGAGACCGCGCGCGGCAACGGCGCGCGCCGGGTTGCCGCCGTGCGGCTGGAGATCGGCGCGCTGTCCCAGGTCGAGGTAGACGCGATGCGCTTCGCCTTCGAGGTCGTCAAGCGCGGAACGCTCGCCGACACGGCGCGGCTGGAGATCGTCGAGACCGAAGGCAGCGCCTGGTGCATGCGCTGCTCGCAGCCGGTGGTGATCGCGCGCCGCGGCGATGCCTGCCCGCGCTGCGACAGCGCGCAGCTGCAGGTCACCGGCGGCGATCGCATGCGGGTGCTCGAGATCGAGATCGAATGAACCCGGGAATCAAAGGAGACCGCTCATGTGCCTGACCTGCGGCTGCGGCAGCGGCGAAGCCCGACTCGAGGGCGCCGACCCTGCGCACGCGCACACCCACCCCGACGGCGGCGTGCACGGCCATGCCCATCCGCACGATCCTGTCCATCGCGAGGGCGACACCGGCTGGCACACGCATGCCGACGGCACGGCGCACGCGCATCCGCACGAGCAGCCGCACGAGCATGGCAATGGCCAGCTGCATTACGGAACCGGCGCCGCCGGCGCGTCGGCGCCGGGGATGACGCAGGCGCGCATGGTCCAGATCGAGCGCGACATCCTGGCCAAGAACGACGGCCTGGCGCAGCGCAACCGCGCCTGGCTCGCCGAGCGCGGCGTCTTCGCGCTCAACCTGGTGTCCAGCCCGGGCGCGGGCAAGACGACGCTGCTGGTGCGCACGATCGAGATGCTCTCGCAGCGCCTGCCGGTGGCGGTGATCGAAGGCGACCAGCAGACCAGCTTCGACGCCGACCGCGTGCGCGCCACCGGCGCGCCGGCGCTGCAGATCAACACCGGCAAGGGCTGTCATCTCGATGCCGCGATGGTCGCCGCCGCGCTCGATCGCCTGGCGGTGGCCGAAGACTCGGTCTTGATGATCGAGAACGTCGGCAACCTGGTCTGCCCGGCCGGCTTCGACCTCGGCGAGGCGCACAAGGTGGTCGTGCTCTCGGTGACCGAAGGCGAGGACAAGCCGCTGAAGTACCCGGACATGTTCCACGCCGCTTCGCTGATGCTGCTCAACAAGGTCGATCTGCTGCCGCACCTGAGCTTCGACCTCGAGCGCTGCCTGGGCTATGCGCGCCGCATCAACCCGGCGATCGAGATCGTGCAGACCTCGGCCACCACCGGGCAGGGCATGGACCGCTGGCTGGCGTGGATCGGGCAAGGCGCGCGCGCGGCGCGGCTGCGCACGCCCTGAGCGACACCGCGATGCTGGCCCCCGTTGCCCCTTCCGCGATGAGCACCGAGCGGCGCGCGATCCGCGTGCGCGGCGCGGTCCAGGGCGTCGGCTTCCGGCCCTTCGTCTATCGCCTGGCGCAGGCGCTGGGGCTCGCCGGCTGGGTCTTCAACGATGCCGAGGGCGTGGCCATCGAGGCCCAGGGGACCGCCGAGGCGCTGGCGGCGTTCGAACGCCGGCTGCGGACCGACGCGCCGCCGCTGGCCCGCGTCGAGCAGTTGCAGGCGATCGCCTGCGTGGCGATCGACGGCGACGCCGACTTTCGCATCCTGCCCAGCCGGCCGGGCGTCGTGACGACATCGATCCCGCCCGATGCGGCCACCTGCGACGACTGCCTGGCCGAGTTGCTGTCGCCCGCCGACCGCCGCTGGCGCTACGCCTTCATCAACTGCACCCAATGCGGCCCGCGCTACACGATCACCCGCGCCCTGCCCTACGACCGCGCACAGACGAGCATGGCGGGCTTCGCGCAATGTGCGCTGTGCCTGCGCGAGTACCGCGATCCGCTGGACCGGCGCTTCCATGCCGAGCCCAATGCCTGCCCGGCCTGCGGTCCGGCGCTGGCCTTGGTCGATGCACAGGGCCGCGCGATCGCCGGCGACGCCATCGCCGGGACGCTCGCGCTGCTGCGCGACGGGCGCATCGTCGCCATCAAGGGCCTGGGCGGCTTCCACCTCGCCTGCGACGCGCGCAACGCGTCCGCCGTGGCGCGCCTGCGCGAGCGCAAGCAGCGCGAGGAAAAGCCGTTCGCCGTGATGGTCGCCAACCTCGCCTCGGCCGCGCGCTGGGTGCATGCCGTTGCACCCGAGCAGGCGCTGCTGGAGTCGGCCGCGCGGCCGATCGTGCTGCTGCCGATGCAGCAGGGCGCCGCCGAGCAGATCGCCGGCGTCGCCCCGGGCCTGGACCGGCTCGGCGTGATGCTGCCCTGCACGCCGATCCAGACCCTGCTGTTCCACGAGGCCGCCGGCAGGCCGGCGGGCAGCGCATGGCGGCACGCGCCGCAGGAGCTGCTGCTGGTGATGACCAGCGCCAACCCCGGCGGCGAGCCTCTGGTGATCGGCAACGACGAGGCGCTGGCGCGGCTTTCGGGCATCGCCGACGCGCTGCTGCTGCACGACCGCGACATCGTCGCCCGCTGCGACGACAGCGTGCTGCGCCAGGGCACGATGGGCGCGCCGCAGTTCATCCGCCGCGCGCGCGGCCACACGCCACGGCCGATCCGGCTGCCGCGCGCCGGCCCTTCGGTGCTGGCCACCGGCGCCTGGCTGAAGAACACGATCTGCATCACGCGCGGCGACGAGGCCTTTCTGTCGCCGCACATCGGCGACCTCGACAACGGCGCCGCCTGCGCCGCGCTGGTCGAGGCAGTGGACCATCTCTGTGCCGTTCTCGACGTGCAGACCGCAGGTGGTGGCCCACGACCTGCACCCCGATTTCTTCAGCACGCGCTTCGCGCTCGAATACGCCGCTGCAGGTTCGCTGGCCGCGACAAAGGTGCTGGCCGTGCAGCACCATCATGCCCATGTCGCGGCCGTGGCGGCCGAGCACGGCGTCGACGGGCCGCTGCTCGGCCTGGCGCTGGACGGTGTCGGCCTCGGCGACGACGGACTGGCCTGGGGCGGCGAGTTGCTGCGCGTCGACGGCGCCGCCTTCACGCGGATCGGTCATCTGGCACCGCTGGCGATGCCCGGCGGCGACATCGCGGCGCGCGAGCCCTGGCGCATGGCGGCGGCGGCCCTGCACCACCTCGGTCAGGGCGCAACGATCGAAGCGCGCTTCGGCACCCACGCCGCGGCCGCGGCGGTGGCGCAGATGCTCGCGCGCAACCTGCGCTGCCCGCCCACCAGCAGCATGGGCCGCTGGTTCGACGCCGCGGCGGGCCTGTTGCGCGTGCGCGAGACCAGCGCCTACGAAGCTCAGGCGCCGATGCTGCTCGAAGCGCTGGCCAGCGGCGCCGGCCCGCCGGCATCCCCGGCCGGGTCGAGCGATCTGGTCGAGGTCGGAGCCGATGGGCTGCTCGACCCCTCGCCGCTGATCGCCCGCCTGGCCGACGAAAGCGATGCGCCGCGCGGCGCGGCGCTGTTTCACCACGCCCTGGCCGACGGCCTTGCCCGCTGGGTGGCGCAGGCGACAGAATCGACCGGACTGCGCACGGTGGCGCTGGGTGGTGGCTGCTTCCTGAACGCGCTGCTGAGCTCGCTGCTGGTGCAGCGCCTGAGGGCCCGGGGCCTGCGCGTGCTCGAGGCCCGCCAGGCGCCGCCCAACGACGGCGGCATCGCGCTGGGCCAGGCCTGGGTGGCCGTCTGCAGAATGACCGCGGGAGACTGAACGATGTGTCTTGCGATACCGGTGCGGGTGGTCGAACTGCTCGACGAGGCCAACGCCACCGTCGATCTCGACGGCATCCGCAAGCAGATCTCGCTGGCCCTGGTCGATGGCGTGCGGGTCGGCGACTACGTGATCCTGCATGTCGGCTATGCGCTCGCCAGGCTCGACCCCGAGGAGGCCGAGCGCACGCTGGCGTTGTTCGCGACGATGCCGGATGCCGCGGCGCAGCGCGCATGAAATACATCGACGAGTTCCGCGACGGCGAGCTGGCGGCGAAGATCGCCGCGAAGATCGCCGCCGAGGCCGATGCCGCCCGCCGCTACAACCTGATGGAGTTCTGCGGCGGCCACACCCATGCGATCTCGCGCTACGGCGTGGCCGACCTGCTGCCGGCGCCGGTGCGCATGATCCACGGTCCGGGCTGCCCGGTGTGCGTGTTGCCGATCGGCCGCGTCGATCTGGCGATCCGGCTCGCACTCGACCGCCAGGTGATCCTGTGCAGCTACGGCGACTGCCTGCGGGTGCCGGCGTCCGACAATCTCTCGCTGCTCAAGGCCAAGGCGCGCGGCGGCGACGTGCGCATGGTCTATTCGCCGGCCGACGCCCTGAAGATCGCGCAGGCGCACCCGGACCGCGAGGTGGTGTTCTTCGCCATCGGCTTCGAGACCACGACGCCGCCGACCGCGCTGGTCGTCATGGAGGCGGCGCGACTGGGCCTGCGCAACTTCAGCGTGCTCTGCAACCACGTGCTGACGCCGGCGGCGATCACCCACATCCTCGAGTCGCCCGAGGTGCGCGAGCTCGGCACGCTGCCGCTGGACGGCTTCATCGGCCCGGCCCATGTCTCGACCGTCATCGGCAGCCGGCCCTACGAGTTCTTCGCCGAGGAATACCGCAAGCCGGTCGTCATCGCCGGCTTCGAGCCGCTGGACGTGATGCAGGCGATCCTGATGCTGGTGCGCCAGATCAACGAAGGGCGGGCCGAGGTCGAGAACGAATTCACCCGTGCCGTCACGCGCGACGGCAACCTCAAGGCGCAGGCCCTCGTGTCCGAGGTCTTCGAGCTGCGGCGGTCCTTCGAATGGCGCGGCCTGGGCGAGGTGCCGTACAGCGCGCTGCGCATCCGCGAGGCTTTCGCCGCCTTCGATGCCGAGCGCCGCCACGGCCTGCAGACCGCATCGGTGCCCGACAACAAGGCCTGCGAATGCGGCGCCATCCTGCGCGGCGTCAAGCACCCGCGCGACTGCAAGGTCTTCGGCACCGTCTGCACGCCCGAGAACCCGATCGGCTCGTGCATGGTCTCGTCGGAAGGCGCCTGCGCCGCCTACTTCAGCTACGGGCGCTTCCGCGAGATTCCCGTGGCGGCAGCGGCATGAGCAAGGTGAGGCGGGACTACATCCGGCCGCTGGACGTCAGGCACGGCCTGGTGGACATGTCCCACGGCTCGGGGGGCCGGGCGATGGCACAGCTGATCGAGCAGCTCTTCGCCGCTGCCTTCGACAACGAGTGGCTGGCCCAGCGCAACGACCAGGCGCTGCTGCCGCGCCCCGAAGGCCGGATCGTGATGTCCACCGACTGCCATGTCGTCTCGCCGCTGTTCTTTCCCGGCGGCGACATCGGCTGCCTGTCCGTGCACGGCACGATCAACGACGTGGCGATGGCGGGCGCGCGGCCGCTGTACCTGGCGGCCGGCTTCATCCTCGAAGAGGGCTTTGCGCTGGCCGAGCTCAAGCGGATCGTCGATTCGATGGCACGGGCGTCGCGCGACGCCGGCGTGCCCATCGTCACCGGCGACACCAAGGTGGTGGAGGCGGGCAAGGGCGACGGCGTGTTCATCACCACCACCGGCGTCGGCGTCGTCCCGCCCGGCATCGAGACTGCGGGCGACCGCGCGCGGCCGGGCGACCGCATCGTCGTCAGCGGCAGCGTCGGCGACCATGGCATGGCGGTGATGTCGCAGCGCGAATCGCTGGCATTCGGCACCGAGCTGCTGTCCGACACCGCGGCGCTGCATGGCCTGGTGGCGGCGATGGTCGAAGCGGTGCCCGAGTTGCGCGTGCTGCGCGACCCGACGCGCGGCGGCCTGGCCACCACGCTCAACGAGATCGCCGGCCAGTCGGGCGTCGGCATGCTGATCGACGAAGCGTCGGTCCCGGTCAAGCCACAGGTCGCGGCGGCCTGCGAGTTCCTCGGCCTCGATCCGCTGTACGTGGCCAACGAGGGCAAGCTGGTGGCCATCGTGCCACCGGCGCAGGCCGAGCGCCTGCTGGCCGCCATGCGCGCACATCCGCTGGGGCGCGATGCGGCGCTGATCGGCGAGGTCACCGCCGACGCGCACCATTTCGTGCAGATGCGCACTCGCTTCGGCGGCAAGCGCATCGTCGACTGGCTGGCTGGCGACCAGTTGCCGCGGATCTGCTGAGGCGCCGGTGCGCATCCTCTTCCTCACCCGCAGCTTCAACAGCCTGGCGCAGCGCCTGTTCATCGACCTCAGTTCGCTCGGCCACGAGGTGGCGGTCGAGTTCGACATCTCAGATGCGGTGACGATCGAGGCCGTGGCGCTGTTCCGCCCGGACCTGGTGGTGGCGCCGTTCCTGAAGCGGGCGATTCCCGAGGCGGTATGGCGGCGCCATGTCTGCCTGGTGGTGCACCCGGGCATCGTCGGCGACCGCGGGCCTTCGGCGCTGGACTGGGCGATCATGGACGGCGAGCGCGAATGGGGCGTGACCGTGCTGCAGGCGCAGGCCGAGATGGACGCCGGCCCGGTGTGGGCGGCCGAGACCTTCGCGATGCGCGAGGCGACCAAGTCCAGCCTCTACCGCCACGAGGTCACCGCCGCCGCGGCGCGCGCGGTGGCGGCGGCGGTGCAGTGCTTCGGCAAGTCCGGCGAACGCGCGCCGACGCTGGACCGCTCGGGCGCACGCGGCCGCTGGCGAGCGCCGATGCGCCAGGCCGACCGTGCGATCGACTGGCAGCGCGACGACAGCCGATCGGTGCTGCGCAAGATCCGCGCCGCCGACGGCGCGCCTGGCGTGCTGGACATGCTGTTCGACACGCCCTGCCACCTGTTCGACGCCCATGCCGAGCCGCTGGCGCAGCCGCACCCGCCGGGCCGCGTGATCGCCCGTCGCGCCGAGGCCGTGCTGCGCACCACCGTCGATGGTGCGGTCTGGATCGGCCAGGTGCGCCGCACCGACGCGCCCGGCAGCTTCAAGCTGCCGGCGACCCTGGCCTTCGCGGACCAGACCCGCAGCCTGCCCGAGTGGGCTCTTCCGGTCGAGGCAGCCGCATCCGCAGGCTGGCGCGACATCCGCTACGTGGCGCACGACGGCGTCGACGCCCTGCATTTCGACTTCCACAACGGCGCGATGAGCACCGGGCAATGCGAGCGACTGAGCGCGGCGCTGCGCTTCGCGCTGGCGCAGCCGGCGCAGGTGCTGGTGCTCTTCGGCGGCACCGACTTCTGGTCCAACGGCATCCATCTGAACGTGATCGAGGCCGCCACCAGCCCGGCCGACGAGTCGTGGTGCAACATCAACGCCATCGACGACCTGACGCAGCTGCTGATCGAGGCGACCGACCGCCTGGTCGTCGCTGCGATGCAGGGCAACGCCGGCGCCGGCGGCGTGTTCGTCGCCCTCGCCGCAGACCGGGTCTGGGCGCGCAGCGGCGTGGTGCTGAACCCGCACTACAAGAACATGGGCAACCTCTACGGCTCCGAGTACTGGACCTACCTGCTGCCGCGCCGGCTGCGCGCGGCAAGCGCCGCCGAGATCATGGACCAGCGGCTGCCGATTTCTGCCGCCCAGGCAGCGCGGATCGGCCTCGTCGACGAAGTCATGGACGAGCGCGCGGACGACTTCGTCCAATGCGTCCTGGCCCGCGCGCGAGCCCTCGCCGCCAGCCCCGAGCTGCCGGCGCTGCTGCGGGCCAAGCGCCAGCGCCGCGAAGACGACGAGGCCCGCAAGCCGCTGGCCACGTACCGGGCCGAGGAACTGGCGCGCATGCACCGCAACTTCTACGGCTTCGACCCCAGCTTCCACATCGCGCGCTCGAACTTCGTCCACCGCGTTGCCCCGTCGTGGACGCCGCGCCATCTGGCCATCCACCGTCAGCCTGATACGCTGCGGCGGCACTGAAGCGGGCCACCGCCCAACTGACCCACATCAATGCCAGGACCACGCGGGTGGTCGACAATTCGCATATACGGACGATTTGGATGAGTCCGTCTTCTTCAACCGCAGGCCGGCGCGAGTCGCCGGTCTCAACCGGAGCACATCGCATGCGACTGTCGACCACCCTCATCGCCACCCTCGCCGCCTTGGCTTTCGGCGGCAACGCCCTGGCCGCCTCGCCCGAGGAGCTCGTGACCGCCGGCAAGTGCCACAGCTGTCACAAGGCCAGTTCGAGCAAGGAGGCGCCGACCTGGGCCTCGATCGCCGCCAAGTACAAGGACAAGCCGGAGATGGTCGACAAGCTGGTGGCGATGCTCAAGACCGGCGTGCCGCTGAGCGGCAAGACCGATCCCGACGACCAGCACAAGAAGGTCGCGGCCAGCGAAGCCGACCTGAAGGGCTTGGTGCACTTCGTGCTGGCGACGAAATAGGCCCGCGGCGCCGGCACTCCGCATCCTGCGGTCGACCCCGGCCCTCCGTCGACCCGGCGCAAGGGCCTGCCGGCAGCTGGTTGGATTCAAGTACCGAAATCGAGGAGCGACGGCATGGCTGCACCGAATGAACCTGGAATCGCGCGCCGGTTCTTCCGCTGGCTGTTCTCGCCATCGGTGCGGCTGTCGGTGTTCGTCCTGCTCGCGGTCGGCGTCGTCGTCGGTGCCAGTGGCGTGATCGGTACCCAGGTCGCCCTGCACCTGACGGGCACCGACGAGTTCTGCGGCACGGCTTGCCACTCGCACGAGAAGTTCGTCTTTCCCGAGCACAAGCTGTCGATCCACTACACCAACAAGTACGGCGTGCGCGCCATGTGCACCGATTGCCACGTGCCGCACACCTATCCGGCCGTCCTCTTCTTCAAGGCCAAGGCCGGCATCGCCGATGCCTTCGCCGAGTTGAAGGGCACGATCTCGACCGAAGAGAAGTTCAAGCACGAACGCTGGCGCCTGGCCAACATCGTCTGGGACCAGATGCGCGCCAACAACTCGGCCAACTGCCGTACCTGCCACGATCCGAAGGCCTGGGACAGCAGCAAGCAGTCCGAGGACGCCGTGCGGTCGCACAAGAAGTTCCTGGCCGGCAAGGCCACCTGCATCGATTGCCACACCGGCGTGGCGCACGCGGATCCCGAAGAGCCCGCGAGCACCGACAAGGCGGCTGCTCCGCAATAGGCTCTGCAGCGCCGCGCATCGAAAAGGCCGCGCGCTGCGCGGCCTTTTCTCTGACCGCAGCCGTGCGGACCGGCCTGCGCCCGCGCGGCGGCGCCCTGGACGATGAAACTCCGGCGGACTGCGACGATCGTCGAGAGGGCCAGGCCCATGCGCCGCCGAGGCGCAGGCCCGAAGGCCGGCCGCTAGAACCGGTAGCGCATGGACACCCGCACGACGTTGACGTTGTAGCGTGGCGCCTGCACGCCCAGGGTCAGCATGTTCGGGATCGTGTCCGGCTGCACGCCGTCGAGGTGCCAGTCCTGCCCGGTGTAATGCTCGTACCAGTAGCTGCCGGTCAGCGACAGGTTGGCGCGCAACTGCCAGGTGGCGAAGAGCTTGGCGCTGTCCATCGTGGTCGTGGCGGTCGGGAATGCCGGCGCCGCGACGCCGTTGTCCACCGCGACATCGCTGCGCGAACGCGTGAACGAGAGGTCGGCGCCGAGGTCGAGCTTGTCCTTGATGGCGGCATGACGGACGCCGATGCCCAGCATGTCGGCGGCGTCCTTGTTGCCGGCCCGCCAGTCGGGCGGACCGCCCTGCTGGCTGCCGGCCTGGTGCGAGCGGATGCGGTCGGCATGGGCGAAGAGCTGCAGCCGCGTCCGCTCGGACAGGGCCAGCGAGAGGTCGGCGCCGACGCCCAGGGTGTGGGCGTCGGTGAGGCCGACCGCCGAGTCGGGATAGCTGTCGTCGGCCAACCCGAGGTCCAGGCCGATGCTCAGGTTGTCGGACAGGCTCAGGTCGGCTCGCGCGTCGGCGCTGTCGCGGACCCGCCGCGCCATGTCGAATCGGCGCAGCAGCGGGTTCTCGGCGGCCTCGGCCCAGCCCACGTTGTTGTAGGCGCTGTTGCTGCGCTGGGACTCGGCCAGCTTCAGCGACAGCGACAGCTTGGGCGTGGCCTGCGCGGCCAGGCGGGCGAAGGTGGTCGTGTCGCGCGTCCGGTCGACCACCTGCAGCGTGCGCGTGGTTTCGCGGTAGTCGACGCCGAAGTCCAGCTTCAGGCCCGCGGGCCCGTGGACATCGGCGCCGAGCTTGAGCCGGTCCTGCCTGAAGCCGTACGGCCGGTTGGTGTAGTCCGGGCCTGCGAACAAGTCGGTGGACACCGACGGGTAGGCGGCCGTCGGTGTCTTGTTGTCGCGCTCGTCGCGAGACAGGCTCGCGTTCAGGCGCAGCCCCGCCAGCGGCGCGGCGCTGAAGCTGAGGTTGGCGTTCAAGGTGTCGACCAGCCCATGCAGCGAGGCCGAGGGCAGCGCGGGCACGACCAGCGCGGCGTTCAATGTCGGCTCCAGGAAAGCGGCGTCCTGCGTCATGCGACCGACCGCCAGCTCGCCGCTCACGCGGGCCAGCGGGCCGAGCCGGTAGCCGACGCTGGCCTGGAGCTGCTGGAACTGGTTGTCGGGCGGCAGGGCAAGCTGGCCCATGGTCGGGCCCGTGGTCGCGCCCAAGGTCCCGCTGGTGAAGGGGTTCGACCAGGTCAGTGCAGCGTCGGCGTTGCGGAACACCGAGGCGCTGTAGGTCAGCCGGGCCTGCAGCTCGCGCCCGGCGTAGGCAGCCGCGGCCTGCAGGTTGTCGGTGGTCTGGTCGAGCGGCGCGACCAGCTGGGAGGTGGTGGCGAAGAACGAGCCCGACGTGGGCTGGGTCCCGTCGCGCGTCATGTGGCGGACACCGACCGTGAAGCTCCAGGTCCGGCCCTGCAGCAAGGTGGCGCCGAGGTCGAGCCGCGTTCGCTTGTAGCCGATCTCGACGTCCTGCAGCGTGGTGGCCAGCGGCATCGCGCCCGTGACGTCGGCCGGGTACCCGGCCGGCAAGGTCAGCACCGACCCGCCGACACCGAGGAATGGCGTCATCGCACCGCCGTCGAGGCGGCGCGGCAATTCGTCGTAGCCCAGGCTGACCGAGAAGAGACCTTCGCGACCCCCCACGGCGCTGAGCGAGCGGGCGTCGGTGCCCAGGTCGGAAGCCTCGAACTTGCCGTACAGGCCGCTCGCGTCGAGATAGCGCGCGCTGCCGCCGAGCAGCAGCAGGCCGCCCTTGCGGTCCAGTCCGGTGAAGTCGCCGTAGCGCGCCGACGCGTCCGAGACGACGCCGACGCCCGCCTCCAGCGTGCCGCTGCTGCCGGTCTCCACCGGGCACGACGTGCATTTCCACTGCGAGGTGTCCACCGCCGCGACGGCGCTGCCGGCGGCAGCGGCCGACAGCAAGGTGCCGAGCATCAGCCAGGGCTTGGAAGTTGTCATGTTTGCGCGTCCGTGGTTGCTTGCGGCGGCGCTCAGCGCAGCAGGTTGGCGCCCGAGGGATGGTTGGAGCCATGCACCTGCGAGTGACAGTTGACGCAGCCGCCGGCGAGCAGGAAGGCCGAGGCCCCTGCACTGCCGCCCGGCAACGACGCGCCGGTGCGCGCCACCGACGGATGGCCGGCCACGGTGTGGCATTGCTGGCACAGCAGCGGTGGGCTCTGTTTCAGCAGCGCCGAGCGCACGGACCCGTGCGGCACATGGCAGTTGGTGCAGTCCTCGGCGACCGGTGCGTGTTCCCACAGCAGCGGGCCGCGCTTCTCGGCGTGGCAGCTGTAGCAGGTCTGGTTGATGGTGGCGCCGACCAGCATCGCCGGGTTGCTCGAGCCGTGCGGGTTGTGGCAGTCGCTGCAGGCGATCTTGCCGAAGCGCACCGGGTGGCTCGAAGCCTTCTGGAAGTCGGCGCGCTGCTGCTTGTGGCAGCGGTAGCAGACCTCGGCCTCGGTCTTCTTGTCGAGCACCGGGTCGCGGTCGACGTGCATCTTGTGGCAGTCGGTGCAGGCCAGCCCGGCACGCTCGTGCGCACCGGTATGCCAGGCCATGCGCGCGCCGTTCTCGTGGCAGCTCAGGCAGGCCTGGTTGCGCTGCGCGGGGGTGTAGATGGAATCGGGCTTGAAGCTGTTGATCGTCAGCTTCTTCTTGCTGCCCTTGGCCACATGGGCAGCGCCTGGGCCATGGCAGGCCTCGCACTGCAGCCCGCCGGGACCGAACGGCGCGCGGGGGTCGCCGCGCCGGCCATGCGGGCTCCTGAAGATGGCATGGAACGAGAAGGTGGGGCCGGCGTCGTCCTGATCATGGCAGCCCAGGCAGGTATCGGCGCCCTGTTCGGTGTAGGCGATGCCTTGGCGGCTGGTGACCGCGGGCGCCGAGGCCGCAGGCGACGGTGCGGGCGCGGACGCCGCACCTTCGGCCATCGCCAGCGCCGAGGCCGCCACCCCCGCCAGCACGAGCAGCGCGCGGAATGCCGAAATCTTGATGTTCATCGATGCCCGCCCGTCAGCCATGTTTGCGATCGACCGGCCCATGCCTTGTGCTTCATGTGCCGCGCCTACTTCACGCCGTGCACGGTCTTCACGTCGAAGATCGCACCGGCCCCGTGGCACAGAACGCAGCCCTCGGCTGGACCGGAAGCGAGCGCCGCCTGGGTCACGCCGAAGCTGCCGCCGTTGCCGGGATTCTGGATGTGCGCCCGCGTCGACACGCCGTCGTGGCACGAGGTGCAAACGGCCGCGGTGGGCGAGTTGCGAAGGTTGTCGGCGGGGTCGGTGCTCGAGGCGCCCGAGGCGATCGTGGTGCCCAGGATGCCGCCCGCGGTCGGCGCCGCCCACAGCCCGGTCAGCTGGTAGCTGTTGCCGCTGTGGCAGGTGCTGCAGTCGCTCAGGCGCCCCGGGAAGACGACATCGCTGAAGTCGTTGACCGATCCGCCGTAGCCGTAGATCACGAGCCCCTTGGTCCGGAAGCCGCCCTTGTCGGCTTCGCCGGCGTGGATGCCGTGGACCATGACCTTGAAGTCGATCGCCTCTTCGGCCTTGCCGTCGACGGCGCCCGTGGCCGGCCGGACGATGGCATCGGTCGCGTTCGGGTTGTGGCAGGCCACGCACACGCCCGGCTCGTCGGTACGGTTGTTGCCATGCAGGCTCAGCACGTTGTGGCAGACATCGCACTTGGCCACGTCGACGACGACGCGGCGAGCGACCACGCTGCCGCTGATGGCGACGTCCTTGAACACGCTCTTGACCGCCAGCCGGTCGGTGTAGCTGCCGGCGGTGGTGACGGCGCCCGCCGGGTGGCCGTCGAGCAGCACCCGCAAGGTGCCGCTCTGGCCGGCCGGAATCGCCACCGGCGAGGTCACCGTGTAGGTGCCTGCGGCCGCACCGGCCACCGCGGTCGTCAGCGCGTTGATCGTCACCGGCTGCCCCCAGCCCTGGCCGCTGCCCTGGTTGGCGAAATCGGCCGTGGTCCAGGCGATCTGCAGCGACAGCGTGCTCGCGCTGCCGGCGGTGAAGGCCGGTGCGGTCTTGATGTCGTAGGGCGCGTCGCCGTTGGTCGGGTCGGTCACCGAGAAGGTGACCACCGGCTTGGCGCCGGGCGCGGTCGACGTGACGCCGAGGATGTTGAACGAGAACCGGGCCGCCGCCGCCTTGAGGCGCGCCGGGAAGCTGTGCGCCACGACGATGTCCTGGCCGCCCGTGAACTTGCCCGCCGCGTGGCAACTGGCGCAGGTGCTGTCGTCGGTCATCACGCCGCCGTCGTGGGCCTTGGTCTGGTACGGCTTGGTCGGGTCGGGTGCAGAGCCGAAATAGACATCGTCGTGGCACGCTCCGCAGGCCGCGCGGCTGGGCACGGTCTGCCAGTTGTTGCCCTGTGGGGTGGCGGCGGTCGTGACCGCGGCCGGCGCGCTGTCGTGGCAGCGGCTGCAGCTGCGCACGTCCTGGGGAAAGGTGACGGCGGAGAAATCGCTGCTGCCGATCTTGTACGGCGTGCCGGCGATCACGCTGGGCAAGGCGGCGCCGGCATTGTTGTAGTGGATGCGGTGGACCATGACCTTGAAGTCCACCGGCTGGTTCGGCGAGCCGGCGACCCAGGAACCGGGGTTGTGGCAGGTCACGCAGAGCCGGGTGTCGACCCGCGTGCCGTGGACCTGGAGCTGCGCGTGGCAGCTGTTGCAGGTGGCGGTGGCGACCACGTCGCGCTCGGTGATGACGCCGCCGCCGGCCGGCACGAAATCGTAGACACCGCTGGCCACCGGGTAGGCTCTGTTGGCTTGCTGGATCGTGACGCGGTGGGTCAGGGCCGGCGCGTAGCTCAGGTCGAGCGCCTTGCCCGATGCATCGGTGCACGGGCCCGGGCAGGGGTTGGCCGCCGGGCTCGTGATGTCGGTGGCGAAGGTGTAGGTGTAGGCACCGCCGCCGTGACCGACCAGGGTGCCGAAGGGATAGCCGGTGGCCACGCGCTCCTGGCTGCCCTGGACCGCACCACCGCTGGCGCGGTTGATGTAGTTCTGCCAGTCGGCCGGGCCGCCGCTCGCGGACGGCACCAGCTTGGCGATGTTGAAGCGCAGGTCGCCGGCGACCAGGCCGGTCATGCCCTCGCTGGCCTCGTTGGTGACGACGAAGTCCACGACCGGCGGGCCGCTGATGCTGACCTTGGTGACCGTGACCGTCAGGCTCGAAGCTGCGGCCAGCCCGGTGGCGCCGGTGGAGATGCCGGTAGTCGCCGGCGGCGTCACGGTCGCAGCCGGCGGCGTGGCGCTGCCGCCACCGCCGCCGCCGCAAGCGGCCAGGCCGACTGCCAGTGCCGTGGCCAGCAGGCTTGCCGCGCAGCGGCCGAACCAGGGGTGCGGGAATAGCTTCATGACTTGCCCTTCTTCGCGCCGGCCGGCGGCTGTGCCTTCTGCCGCGCGATGACGGACCCGCTGATCGACTGGTACTGCGCCATCGTCAGCACCTTGTGCGTGACCAGATGGGCCTTGGTCAGGTACGGGCGTCCGGCGATGATCCGCCCGGCCTCGGCATTGCCGATGCCCGGCAAGGTCATCAGGGCGCTGCGGCTGGCGCTGTTGATGTCGACCAGCCTGGCTGCAGGTGCAGCCGGGCGGCGCTTCGCCTTCGACGCGCTGGCGGCGCTGGCCGCGGAGACGGACGCCGCAGCGGGCGCGACACCAGCGTGCGCGCTGGCCAGCCCCGCAACGGCGAGCATCGGTGCGAGCGCGGCGGCGAGAAGGGCGAGGATGCGTTTGCGGTTCAAGGATGGTCTCCGAATGCTCCGTACCACTG
Source organism: uncultured beta proteobacterium (assembly GCA_963725755.1). GTDB lineage: Bacteria > Pseudomonadota > Gammaproteobacteria > Burkholderiales > Burkholderiaceae_C > Rubrivivax. The sequence continues at coordinate 440,408 of CAVRZW010000017.1, read as the reverse complement.
TGACGGCTCCGTTGCCAAGCCCCGGCTGGCAATCACGGGGCCGGGTGCACCGCCTTGATGTCCGCGACCTTGCCCGGGCCGTGGCAGACCAGGCAGGCCTCGCCGTTGCCATTGCTCAGGGCGCCCAATGCCCCGCTGCCCGAGCCCGGCAGCCCAACGGTCGCCAGCGTGCCGCGCGGGGCGTAGATCTGGCCGCCGTTGGATGTCATGTGCGCCGTCGCCAGAGCGTCGTCGTGGCAGGCGAAGCAGGCGGTGGTGATCGGCGAGATCACCAGCGTCGTCGCTGCCGCCGGCGTGGTGACCTGGCTGGCCGTCGCGGCGTTGAAGCTGAAGCCGGTGCCGTAGTCGGTGACGTTGTCGGCGATCACGTACGGCGACAGCGAGAAGATGCTCAGCGCGCTGGCCGACGAGGTGCCGTTGTACTTGCCGGTGGCCACCGTGCGGTACAGCCGGTTGGGAACCGCGCTGGCCGATGCGGTGGCGCTGAAGTCGTAGGTGCCCGGCAGGTGGCAAGCCTGGCAGTTGCTCAGGATGCCCGGGTAGCCGATGTCGGCGAAGGAGTCGGTCGTCGAGACCGCATGCCAAGTGAACGGCCGCGTGCGCTTCGACGAACCATGGATGGCGTGCACGAACGAAGTCGAATCCGCCGACCAGCCGCTGCTGGTGCGGTTCGGGTTGTGGCACCAAGAGCAACTCGCACCGTCGTTGCGCTGTCCGGCATGGAAGGCCTCGGCCGTGAACAGGCCCAGCCGCAGGTGGCAGGCGTTGCAGCTGCTGGCCTGCACGATGGCGCGCCGCCCGGTGTAGCCGGTGGCCACCATCGTGACATCGGGCGCGATCGTGACCAGGCCGCCGGTGAGCAGCGCCGGGTTGACGGGCGAGACCGCCGTCGGGTATGCGGGCAGGTTGACCTGGGTCAGCGGCTGGGTGCCGTTGAGGGCGTAGTCGTAGCCCAGGCCGCCGGTGACCATCACGGCGTTGGCGGGAATCTTCACCCCCGTCAGCGTCAGCGTGTAGTAGCCGTTGGTGTCGGGCCCGGCGAGCGTGCCGGCGCCGGTGCCGGTGGCGCTGCCGTTCCAGATGTTGCGCAGGTGGCCCGAGACCGAGGCGTTGAAGTCGGCCGGCGCCTGGATGCCGTCCTGCGGCACCGCGAACACGAAGTAGGCGCTCGGTGAGCCGACGAAGTTGTCCCACATCTCGGCCCTGGAAGCCGGGCTGTTGAACGGCACGGCGGTGCCGTTCTGCAGCATCCGGAAGACCATGCTCGGCCGGCCCGTCGTCGCGTCGACGGTCACGCTCTTGACGTCGTAGGTGACCGCGATCGCGCCTGCCGGCAGGTGGTTCGGGTTGCCGGCCAGCGATGCCGCGTTCGTATACGCACTGCCGCTGGCCACCAGCAGGGAGTTCGCGGGTCGGGCGGCGTCACCGGCGTGTGGCTGACGTTGATCGCGTCCGGGGTATGGCAGATGGCGCAGCGCGAGTTGTCGGGCTGTGCGCCACCGACATGGCCGTACTTGCTGGTGGTGAGACCCTGGGCCGCATCGGCCAGCGTGACGCCCAGCCCGGTGGCGAAGTTGATGCCGTCGTGGCACGCACCGCAGGCGGTGGCGTTGGGCACGTTCTTCCAGTTGTCGCCCTGCGGGGCAGGGTGCGCGGCGGTGCTCGACCCGTCGTGGCAGGTCGTGCAGTTGCGGATGTCCTGCGGGAACTTGGTCTCGTTGAGCAACACGCCGCCGAAGTTGTAGTTCTGCTTGACCAGCTCGTTGCCCATGTGCACCTTGTGCACGAGCACCGGCAGATTGCCGACGGTGACGCCGTCGGCGACGTAGGTGGACGAGGCCACCGGGAAGGCGAGGTTGGTCGACGCGACGTTGCTGCGCCCGTACTTGCGCTGGTCGGTGTGGCAGACGGTGCACAGCGCCGGGTCGTAGCGGTTGCCGCCGTGGAAGCTGGCGCTGGCGGTTCCGACCAGGCCGCCGAGCTTGGCGTGGCAGGTGTTGCAGCTCGCGGTGTTGGTGATCACGCGCTGCGTGTCGCTGCTGGCGACCACCTGGCCGGTGGCCGGGATGAAGTCGTAGAGGACGTTGAGCGGGTGGCTCATGTTCACCGCCGGCACGCTCGTGGCGCCGGTCGGCGTGTTCGAACCGGTGCCCGGCGCCGCGCCCGAGATGATGATCGCCAGCCGGTGCGTGAGCGTCGGGTCGTAGCTCAGGTCACCGAGGTCGGCGGCGACGTTGGGCGCGGTCAGTGTGGCTCCGTCGACGAAGGCCTTCATCTGCTTGACGTCGCGGTAGAAGGTGTAGGTGTAGGTGCCGTCCTGGTGGTCCACCAGGGTGCCGGTGTTGTCGGTCGAGGGCCGCGTGGGCACGGCCGCGGCGGTGGTCGTGGGTACCGTGCTGACGATGTAGCTCACCCACTTGCTCGGGCTGCCGTTGCTCCCCGGCACCAGCTTGGCCAGCGAGAAGGCGATGTTCGGATGGCTGGCGACGGTCGCGGTCGAACTCTGCGAGCTGCTGCCGAACCCGATGATGGCGTTGCCGTCGGTGTCGGTGAGCGAGAAATCGACCACCGGCGCACCGTCGATGGCGACGCGGCCGACGTTGACCTTGAGGTTCAGCGCCGCGAAGGTGGCGGCCGGGGTCGCCGCGCTGAGCGTGATCGGCGACGTGCCGGTCGGCACGGCCACCGGCGGCGGAGCGGCCGGCGGCGTCGACGCGGCATTGTCGGAAGACGAACTTCCGCCGCATCCGGCCAGCGACCCGAGCACGAGGGCGACAGTGGCCCACAAGATCGACGAGCGTTTCATGCGTTCCCCTCCGGCGGCGCCCATCGGGCACCGGTCTCCTGCCCCAAAACCGACCGGGTAAACCCGCAAGCTGGGCAGGTACCTGACCGCGCTTTTCCTGTGGGCGTTTTTATGCTGGGCCCAGGCGCGATCCCTTGCGGCACATCAATGATTGCGGCCTTGGAGTCGAGGCGCTGCATCGATGCAACAGTGAACCCGGCGCGGCGACTGCGAGGAATTGCAGGCCTGCCTCTTGGTCCGCTGTCGCCGGTATCGGCCCGCGGGCCTGGCGCTTGATCTATCGCAAGCCGATTTGCGCGGTCGCGGTTAGCCTGCGACGCATCGGTGGGCCGTGGTCTGAATGTTCGGTAGCGCGGCACAAGAACAACGAGGTAGAGCATCGTGTCCTGGCGCGTCCGGACTGCAAGTTCCAGCAACCCCGAAGGGGCGACTGCGTGAGCCCCTATGTCGTCTTCCTGCTGTACCTGATGGCGATCCTCGGGTTCGTCGGCATCACGCTGGCGCTCAACGGCGTGCTCGGGCCCAAGCCCGTGGCCTCGGCGCTCAAGCTCGAACCTTTCGAGTGCGGCGCCACGCCGGTGAGCACGCTGAACGTCAAGGCGGTGCCGGTCAAGTACTACGCGGTCGCGATCGTCTTCATCCTGTTCGATCTCGAGACGGTCTTCCTCTTCGTCTGGGCGCTCGCTGCACAGCCGCTGACCGATTTCATGCTGCTCACGTTCCTGTTCTTCATGTTCCTGCTGGTGCTGATCGTGCTCTACGTCTACAAGGCGCGGCTGATCGAGGCGGTGACGGAGTAGCCATGTACGCACGCACCGTGCCCATCGTGCCCGCCGACCACAGCAAGGACGGCGCCTTCGAATACCTCACGACGCGCAAGGACGAGCTGATCGGCTGGGCACGCAAGTTCTCGCTCTTCCCCTACCCCTTCGTCACCGCCTGCTGCGCGATGGAGTTCATGGCCGTCAGCGCCTCGCCCTACGACACCGACCGCTTCGGTGCCGCCCTGCCGCGCTTCTCGCCGCGCCAGGCCGACCTGCTGATGGTGGTGGGCACGGTGACCCACAAGCAGGCGCCGATCCTGCTGAAGGTCTACGAGCAGATGTGCGAACCGAAGTGGGTGATGGCCTTCGGCGTCTGCGCCAGCAGCGGCGGCTTCTACCAGAACTACGCCGCGCTGCCGGGCATCGACAGGGTCATCCCGGTGGACATCTACATCCCCGGCTGCCCGCCGCGGCCCGAGATGGTCATCGACGGGATCATGCAGCTGCAGGAAAAGATCGCCGGCGCCAGCCACAAGATCATCAACGACAGGTTCTGAACCGTGGCGCTGCCCATCTTCGAAACCCTTGCGGCACAAGTCGTGCCCGCTGCCGGACCGGCCCGGGTCTCGCACGGCGTGCTCGTGTTCCTGCTGCAGCCGGCCGAACTGCTGGCCACCGCGCGGCGGCTGCGCGACGAGTTCGACTTCGACATCTTCCTCGACGTCACCGCGGTCGACTGGCTGGGCCAGACTCCTCGCTTCGAGGTCGTGCACCATTTCTACTCGACCCGGCACAAGCAGCGCGTGCGGCTGAAGACCCGCGTCGCCGAGGTCGACCCCACGGTCGACAGCCTGGTGCCGCTGTACGGCTCGGCCGCGTTCATGGAGCGCGAGTGCCACGACATGTACGGCATAGGCTTCCGCGGCAACGCCGACCTGCGCCCGATCCTGCTCTACGAGGGCTTCGTCGGCCATCCGCTGCGCAAGGACTACCCCAAGCGGCAGGAGCAGCCGCTCGTGCCCTACCGCAACTGACGGCCGGCTTCCGTGGACACCCCCCTGCGCTCGATTCCGAACCCCGTTCGCTCGGTGTTCGACCCGCCGCTGCGCGACGACAGCGTCATCGTCAACATCGGTCCGTCGCACCCGGCCACGCACGGCACGGTGCAGATCATCGCCGAGCTCGACGGCGAGAAGGTGCTGCGCACCGACGTCCACTGCGGCTACCTCCACCGCGGCTTCGAGAAGGAGTGCGAGGACCACACCTGGCACAACCTGATCCCGTACGTCGACCGCCTGAACTACGTCTCGGCGCTGATCAACGACTTCGCCTACTGCGGCGCCGTCGAGGAGCTGATGGGCGTGCAGATCACGCCGCGCTGCCGTTACCTGCGCACGCTGCTGTCGGAGTACTCGCGCGTCGTCGACCACCTCACCTGCCTGGCCGCGGGGCTGATGGAGATGGGCGCGATGACCGCCTTCCTCTACCTCGTGATGGTGCGCGACTACATGTACGAGCACCTGGCGGCGCTGACCGGCGCCCGCGTGACCTACACCTACGGGCGCATCGGCGGCCTCGCACGCGACCTGCCCGACGGCTGGCTGCAGCGGCTCGAGGAGATCCTCGTGAAGTACGAGGACTTCATCGCCCGCGTCCATGCGCTGGTCGACCGCAACCGCATCTTCATCGACCGGCTGCGCCGCGTCGGCACGATCAGCACCGCCGATGCGCTGAGCTACGGCTACACCGGCCCGATCCTGCGCTCCACCGGCGTGCCGCGCGACCTGCGCAAGGACATGCCCTACCTGGCCTACGCCGAACTCGACTTCGAGGTGCCGGTGGGCATCCTGGGCGACAACTACGACCGCTACTTCGTGCGCATGCGCGAGATGGACGAGTCGGTGTACATGATGCGGCAGCTGATGCAGATGCTGCCCGAGGGTCCGATCAACGTCGACGACCGCCGCTGCACCTTCCCGGACAAGCCGCTCGTCTATACCGAAATCGAGTCGCTGATCAACCACTTCAAGCTCGTCATCGACGGCCCCGCGGTGCCCGCCGGCGAGGTCTACAGCGCGCACGAAGCGCCCAACGGCGAACTCGGCTTCTACCTCGTCAGCACCGGCAGCGGCACGCCGTACAAGGTGCACGTGCGATCGCCCAGCTTCGTGCACATGGGCGGCGCCCACCGCATGCTCGACGGCGGCCAGCTCGCCGACATCGTGCCCACCTTCGGCTCGATCAACATGATCGGCGGGGAGTGCGACCGGTGAAGCACCTGGTCCCGGAATTCGACGCCATGCGCAGGCGCTATCCGCCGGGCGCCGAATCGTCGCTGGTGCTGCCTTGCCTGCGCCGCATCCAGGAGGACCGCGGCTACGTCGCCGACGCCGACATCGCCGAGCTCGCCGCCTACATCCCGGTACCGCGGATCCAGATCGAGGAGGTGCTGGCGCATTACACGCAGTTCCGCCGCGCGCCGATCGGCCGCTGGCACCTGCAGGCCTGCCACAACCTGTCGTGCTCGATGAACGGCGCCGAGCGCGTCGTCGAGCATCTCAGCCGCCGCCTGGGCATCGCGCCGGGCCAGACCACGGCCGACGGCCGGTTCACGCTGTCGACCGTCGAATGCCTCGGCTCCTGCGGCACGGCGCCGGTGGTCATGGTCAACGACGCGTACCGCGAGAACATGAGCCCGGCCAAGCTCGATGCGCTGATCGAGGAGTTGTCTCGATGACCGGCCGCAAGCTCATCATGACCTTCCCGGTCACGGCCACCTCGCACCTGCTGGCCGACTACCGCGCCCGCGGCGGCTACGAGACCCTGGGCAAGGCCTTGCGCGAGATGCGCCCGGAAGAGATCACCAAGGAAGTGACGGCGTCGGGCATCCTCGGCCATGGCGGCGCGGCGTTCCCGGCCGGCCGCAAGTGGGGCGTGATCAAGCTCAACGACGAGCAGCCGCATTACCTGTGCGCCAACGCCGACGAAGGCGAGCCCGGCACCTTCAAGGACCGCTGGATCCTGGAGAACGCGCCGCACCTGCTGCTCGAGTCGATGCTCATCGCCGCCTACGCGCTGCAGGTGCGCCACGCCTTCGTCTACATCCGCGGCGAATTCGACCTGCCGTACCGGCGCCTGGCGGCGGCGGTGGAAGAGGCCTACGCCGCGGGCTATTTCGGCGAGCGCATCCTCGGCACCGACTTCGCCTGCGACATCGTGATCTACCGCGGTGCCGGCTCCTACGTCTGCGGCGAGGCCTCGGCCTTGATCACCTCGATCGAAGGCAAGAAGGGCTACCCGCGCAACCGGCCGCCGCGGCTGACGGTGCGCGGGCTGTACCAGCAGCCCACCGTCATCAACAACGTCGAGACGCTGGCCAACGTGACCGCCATCGTGGCGCAAGGGGGCGAGGCCTTCCGCCGCGTCGGCACCGCCAAGAGCCCGGGCACGCAGCTGGTCTCGATCTCGGGCCACATCCGGCGGCCGGGGGTCTACGAAGTCGAGTACGGCTACCCGCTGGCCCGCTTCATCTTCGATGACTGCGGCGGCGTGCCCGGCGGCGGCAAGCTCAAGTGCATCGTGCCCGGCGGCATCTCGACCAAGGTGCTGACCGCCGCCGAGATCGAGCCGCTGACCTACGACCACCTGTCGCTGGCCGCAGCGGGTTCGGGCGTGGGCTCGGGCGGCATGGTCGTGATCGCCGAAGGCACCTGCATGGTCCGCCTGCTGCAGGTCCTGCTGCGCTTCTACCACCACGAATCCTGCGGCCAGTGCACGCCCTGCCGCGAGGGCATGGGCTGGATGCACCGCATCATCGACCGCATGGTGGCCGGCGAGGGCCGGCCGGGCGACATCGACCAGCTCATCCGCATCAGCAAGGCCAACGACGGCACCACGATCTGCGGCATGGGCGACGCCGCCGGCTACGCCACGCTGGGCATCATCGCGAAGTACCGAGACGAGTTCGAGTACTTCATCGAACACAAGCGCTCGCGCCTCGATGGCCGGCTCGAGATCGCAAGCGAGGCGGTGGCCCATGCCTGAGATCTTCATCAACGGCCAGTCGGTGCAGGCCGAGGACAACCAGACCGTGATGCAGGCGGCGCGCGCCCACGGCTACTTCATCCCCTACTTCTGCTGGCACCCGCAGCTTTCGGTGCCAGGCAACTGCCGCATCTGCATGGTCGAGGTGACCAACGAAGGCCAGGCCGAAGGCAGCGGCTGGCTCGACATCGCCTGCAACATGCCGGTCGTCAAGGGCATGCGCGTGCTCACCGATTCCGAGAAGGTGCGTGCGCGGCGCAAGGAAACGCTGCAGTTCATCACGCTGAACCACCCGGTGGACTGCGGCATCTGCGACAAGGCCGGCGAGTGCACGCTGCAGGACTACCACTACGCCTACAACGGCACGCCGTCGATCTCGCGCGAACCCAAGGTCCACGCCACCAAGCATTACCAGCTCTCCGAGCGCATCGTGCTCGACAACGAGCGCTGCATCCTGTGCACGCGCTGCGTGCGCTTCACGCGCGAGATCTCGAAGTCGAACGCGCTGGGCGTCAGCCAGCGCGGCGACCATTCGCTGATCCGCCCGGTCGAGGACGGTGGGTTCGAGAGCGACCCCTACTCCGACAACGTGATCGACATCTGCCCGGTGGGGGCGCTGCTTTCGAAGCCGTTCCTGCACAAGGCGCGCGTCTGGTACCTGCAGCCCACGCCTTCGGTGTGCCCGGGCTGCGAGCGCGGCTGCACGGTCAACATCTGGCACCGCAAGAGCGAATGGCGGCTGCATGCCCTCGACGCCAGGCAGAACGCCCGCATCGACCGCGTCACGCCGCTGGAGAACCCGGCGGTCAACGGCCCGTGGATCTGCAACAAGGGCCGCGACCTGGCGCAGATCTTCGAGCGCGCGCGGGCCGAGCAGGCCATGCTCAAGGGCCGGCCGGTCGAGTTGCCGCAGGCGATCGCCGCCGCCAGGGCGCTGGTCGCGGCGGCGCGGCAGCCGGTGGCGCTGGTCTCGAGCTGGGGCTCGAACGAGGAGCTCGCGGCCTTCCAGCAGGCGCTGGGCGCGCGCTTCGCGAGCTACGTCAAGCCCGACTGGCAGGCCGCGCCCGGCGAGCGGATCGAGGACGAGCTGCTGATCAAGCCCGACAAGAACCCGAACGGCGCCGCCGCACGAGCCCTGTTCGGCGCCTTGCCCGCCGACCCGCGCAGCGCCTTCCCGCCCGGCACCGACCTGGTGCTGGTCTGGGGCGAGGGCTTCAGCTTCGCGCAGCTGCCGCCGCAAGCGAAGATCGTCTACCTGAACAGCTGGCTGCAGCCCGAGAACGGCCACGCCGACGTGTTCCTGCCGATCAGCGCGCAGACCGAGCGCAACGGCCATTACACCAATTTCCAGGGCGTCGTCAGTGCCTTCGAGGCCTGCTTCCGGAAGCCAGGCGGCGTGGCCGACGCGGCCGACCTGTTCGCCGCGCTGGCAGTGCCCGTGGCGATGCTCGAAGGGCCGGCGCCATGACCCAGGACCTGGTCGTCTATGCCGTCTTCATCGTCTATGCGCTGGGGATGCTGATCACCTTCGGCACCGTGCTGACCTGGGTCGAGCGCAAGCAGGCGGCGGTGATGTCCGACCGCATCGGCGCCAACCGGGCCTACATCCGCATTCCCTACACCCAGTTCAAGCTGATCTGGTGGGGCCTGTTCCACGGCATCGCCGACGGCATCAAGATGCTGGTCAAGGAGAACTTCAAGCCCCGCACCTACGACGCGCTGGCCTACGCGGTGGCGCCCTGGGTCGTGTTCACGCCGGTGCTGCTGGTGTTCGCGGTGATCCCCTTCGGCGGCGCGGTCGAGCCGGGCCGGCTGTTCCATGGCCTGGCCGGCTGGTTCGGCGAGCGCAGCTACCCGATGCAGATCGCGCGCCTGGATGCCGGCTTGCTGATCGTCTTCGCCTTCAGCGGCCTGACCATCGTCGGCACCATGCTCGCCGGCTGGTCGTCGGACAACAAGTTCTCGCTGCTCGGCGGTCTGCGCGCCGGCTCGCAGATGATCTCGTACGAACTGGTGATGGGCCTGACCGTGCTCGGGCTGATCCTGATCTACGGCACGGTCGATCTGGGCGCCATGGTCCGACAGCAGTCGGGCCTGGTGTGGGGCTGGCTGCCGGCCTGGGGCGTGGTCTACCAGCCCTTCGCCGCGCTGCTCTTCATGACCGCGGCGATCGCCGAGAACAAGCGCATCCCGTTCGACCTGCCCGAGGCCGAGTCCGAACTCATCGCCGGCTACTACACCGAGTACACCTCGATGAAGATGGGCCTGTTCATGTTCGCCGAGTTCATCGAGATCGCGATCATCGGCGCGCTGTTCACGACGCTGTTCCTCGGCGGCTACAACCTGCCGTACATGAACGACAGCGGCTTCGCGCTGCCCGGCGGCCACGGGCTCGCGATGAGCCACGGCGCGGTGGTCGTGACCCAGCTCGTCGTCTTCCTGGTCAAGGTGCTGCTGATCTGCAGCTTCCAGATCCTGGTGCGCTGGACGCTGCCGCGCTTCCGCTACGACCAGGTGCTGCGCTTCGCCTGGAAGTTCATGCTGCCGCTGGCGCTGGTCAACCTCGTGGTCACGGTGCTGCTCGTCTGGTCGCACCAGGGAGGGCTGCGGTGAAGCTGCCCTACAAGCGCAAGACCTACTGGAACGCGGCCACGCTGACGCCGTGGGAGCGCAGCTACCTGCCCGAGATCCTGCGTGGCCTGGGCATCACCAGCGGCATCTTCCTGCGCAACATGGGACGCTGGATCAGCGGCAAGAAGGGGGCGCTGACCACCTACTACCCCGAGGAAACGCGCGCCGACTACGCGCCGCTGAACCGCGGCAAGCATGTGCTGACGCAACGCCCCGACGGCCGCCCACAGTGCATCGCGTGCAACATGTGCGCCACCGTCTGTCCGGCCAAGGTGATCGAGATCGAGGCCGGCTTCGACCCCAGCGACGCCGCCCACCCCAAGTACCCGGTGCGCTTCGAGATCGACTACTCGCGCTGCGTCTTCTGCGGCCTGTGCGTCGAGGCCTGCCCCGAGGACGCGATCCGGATGGCCAAGGAGACGCCCGGCCTGCCCTCCGACGACCGCCACCAGATGTGGCTCACGCTCGACGAGATGCTCGGCTGGCAGCCGGCGCGCGATGTCGCCAAGCCCTACCCCGCGGCGACGCCGGCGACGCCGAACCCGCCTGCCAAGGGAGACGCGCGATGACCGCGATGCTCGACGCGCTGCTGGGCGACCTCGACACCCTGCTGCTGCTGCTGTTCGCGCTGGGAGCGCTGGGCGGCGCGGTGCTGATGATCTTCGCCCGCCAGCCGATGCGGGTGGCGATGGCCTTGATCACGACGATGGTCTTCCTCAGCGGCATCTACGGCCTGCTCGGCGTGCACTTCATCGCCGCGTTCCAGATCCTGATCTATGTCGGCGCGGTGATGGTCTTCATGGTCTACGCGATCGTGCTGCTCGAGCGCAAGGGCGACACGATGGCGCGCTACTCGAAGCTGCTCGTGCCCGGCGTGGCGGGCTTCGTGCTGCTGCTCGGCGCCATCGTCGTCAGCATCTGGCGCGGGCTGCCCTCGCCCACCGGCGAGGCCGGCAGCGTGGCGTTCGGGATCTCCGGCTTCTCGGCCGCCTTCCTCGGCGAATACTGGCTCGCGTTCGAACTCACCTCGGTGCTGCTGGTGGCGGCGGTGGTGGGGGCGCTGGCCGTGATCAAGGTCAACCGCAAGTCCGACGGCAAGCAGCGCCATGGATAGAACCCAGCTCCTGCTCGGCGTGGCCGTGGCCCTCTTCTCGCTCGGGCTGCTGGGCGTGATCGTGCGCCGCAACGTGCTGGTGATGCTGATGTGCATGGAGTTGATGCTCAACGGCGTCAACCTCAGCCTGGTGACCTTCGCCCAGCAGACGGCCACCACCGCCGGCGCGGTGCTGGTGTTCCTGGTCTTCGTCGTCGCGACGGCCGAGATCGCGCTGGCCATTCCCATCGTCCTGCTGCTGGTCCGCGAGCGCGGTTCGCTGGACCTGGCCGCCTACAACGAACTGAAGGGCTAGACGGCCATGCCGGGCACGCTCACCCTGATCGTCCTGCTGCCGCTGCTGGGCTTCCTGCTCAACGGCGTGCTCGCCACGCGCCTGGGCGGCAACGTCGTCGGCAAACCCTTCGTCACCGTGGTCGGCTGCGGCTTGCCGCTGATCGCCTTTGCGCTGGCGCTGAAGTCCTTGTTCGCCCTGCAGGCCGCGGCCTATGCGCCGCTCGTCGAAGTCGCCTACCGCTGGGCGACGATAGGCACGAGCCCGTTCGAGATCGCCTTCTACTTCGACCGCCTGACCGCGGTGATGGCCTTGATCGTCACCGGCGTCGGTTCGGTGATCCACATCTACTCGGTCGGCTACATGGCGCACGACAAGAGCTACGGCCGCTTCTTCGCCTACCTGAACCTGTTCCTGTTCTTCATGCTGCTGCTGGTGCTGGGGCGCTCGCTGCTGGTGCTGTTCGTCGGCTGGGAAGGCGTGGGCCTGGCCTCGTACCTGCTGATCGGTTTCTGGTTCGACGACCTGGCCAACGCCCGCGCAGGCAAGAAGGCCTTCGTCACCAACCGCGTCGGCGACGCCGGCTTCCTGCTCGGGATGTTCGCGCTCTACCAGGCCCTCGGCACGCTGGACATGGACCGCATCAACGCCGCGTTCGCCATCGGCGGCAGCGCCGCGCCGGCGGTGTCGGCGAGCCTGGTCGGCATCCTGCTGTTCATCGGCGCCACCGGGAAGTCGGCGCAGATCCCGCTGCACGTGTGGCTGCCCGACGCGATGGCCGGCCCGACGCCGGTGTCGGCGCTGATCCACGCCGCGACGATGGTCACCGCCGGCGTCTATCTGGTCGCCCGCATGTCGGGCATCTATCTGCATGCGCCCGAGGCTTCGCACCTGATCGCCGTGGTCGGCGTCGCCACCGCCTTCTTCGCCGCCACCGTCGCGATGGTGCAGACCGACATCAAGAAGGTGCTCGCCTACTCGACGATCTCGCAGCTCGGCTACATGTTCGTGGCACTGGGCGTCGGCGCCTACGGGGTGGCGATCTTCCACGTCATGACCCACGCGTTCTTCAAGGCCTGCCTGTTCCTGGGCGCCGGCAGCGTGATCCATGCGCTGGGCGGCGAGCAGGACATGCGCAGGATGGGCGGCCTGGCGCGACGCATCCCGCTGACCTTTGTCACCTTCGCGGTGGCCACCGCGGCGATCGCCGGCATCCCGCCGCTGGCCGGGTTCTTCTCCAAGGACGAGATCCTCTGGTACGCCTTCGCCAGCGAGAGCGGCGGATCGCCGCTGCTGTGGCTGGCCGCTGCGGCGACGGCGCTGATGACGGCGTTCTACATGTTCCGGCTGCTGTGGCTGACCTTCCTCGTGCCCTCGCGCATGAGCCCCGAGGTCGAGCACCATGTCCACGAATCGCCGACCAGCATGACCGGCGTGCTGGTGCTGCTGGCGGCGCTGTCGGCGGTGGGCGGCTTCATCGCGCTGCCGCATTTCCTGGCGCCGCAGCTGCCGCTGCCCGCGGTGCACGAGAGCCTGGAAGCCTTCGAGACGCCGCTGCTCGTGCTGTCGGTCGTGCTGGCGCTGGCCGGCCTGGCCGGGGCCGCCTGGGTCTTCGGCGGCCCGGCCGCGCGCGCCGAGGCGCTGCGCCTGCGCTTCGCCGGCCTGCACCGCTGGTTGAGCGGCAAGTACTTCATCGACGAGCTCTACGAACGCCTGATCGGCAAGCCGCTGGTCTGGGTCTCCGACCGTGTCTTCGTCCGCTTCTCGGACCGCTGGCTGCTCGACGGCACGCTCAACGGCCTGGCGGCCCTGGGTCGCGGCAGCGGCTGGGTGCTGAGCAAGGTGCAGACCGGCAGCCTGCAGCTGTACGCCTGGTTCGTGGCGATGGGCATCGTCGGCGCGCTGCTGTGGAGCTGGCACCATGTCTGACGCCGGCCTGCTCAACCTGGTGCTGTTCCTGCCGCTGATCGGCATCGCGCTGCTGCTGCTGGCGCCGGCCGGCAACCACGCCCACACGCGCCGCATCACGCTGGCGGTGATGGTGCTGCAGCTCGCGATCACGACCTGGCTGTACATGCGTTTCGACAGCAACGTCGCCGGGCTGCAGTTCGAGACCCGCGTGCCGTGGATCGCGCGCTGGGGCGTCGACTACCAGATCGGCCTCGACGGCTACAACGTGCTGCTGGTGATGCTGACGGCCTTTCTCGGGCCGCTGGTCGTCGCCGGCGCGTTCACCGCGATCACGAAGGACGTGAAGCTGTTCTACGCGATGGTGTTCCTGATCCAGTTCGCGATGATGGGCGCCTTCGTCGCGCAGGATCTGTTCCTCTTCTACGTGTTCTGGGAGACGATGCTGATCCCGATGTTCCTGATGATCGGCATCTGGGGCGGCGAGCGGCGCATCTACGCCACCGTCAAGTTCTTCCTCTACACCGCCTTCGGCAGCATCCTGATGCTGGCGGCGGTGATCTACCTCGTCTATTCGCTGCGCACCACCACCGGCATCACCTCGTTCGCCTTCGCCGACCTCGTCAAGGTGCGGCTGCCGCTGGAGGTGCAGGGCTGGCTGCTGGCGGCCTTCGCGCTGAGCTTCGCGATCAAGGTGCCGATGGTGCCGCTGCACACCTGGCTGCCCGATGCCCACGTGCAGGCACCGACGGCGGGCTCGGTGATCCTGGCCGGCGTGCTGCTGAAGATGGGCACCTACGGCTTCATGAAGCTCGGCTTCCCGCTGTTCCCCGACGCCACGCACCTGTTCACGCCGTGGCTGATGGCGCTGGCCGTGATCAGCATCGTCTACGGTGCCTGCCTGGCCCTGGTGCAGGACGACATCAAGAAGATCATCGCCTACTCGTCGATCAGCCATCTGGGCTACGTGATGCTGGGCCTGCTCAGCCTGGAGCTCGTGGGCATCCAGGGCGCGGTGATCCAGATGGTCAGCCACGGCCTCGTGGCCGGCGGCCTGTTCCTGATGGTCGGCATGATCTACGAGCGTTGCCACACGCGCGAACTGGCGGCCTACGGCGGCATCGCCAAGCTGCTGCCGGTGTACTCGGTGTTCCTGATGATCCTGACGCTGGCCTCGGTCGGCCTGCCGACGACGAGCGGCTTCACCGGCGAGTTCCTGGTCCTGCTGGGCGCCTTCAAGGCGGCCTGGCCGCAGTACCTTGCCGGCCATTCGCAACCGCTGGTGCTGGCCGTGGTGGCGGTCTCCGGCGTCGTGCTCGGCGCGCTGTACATGCTGCGCTTCGCGCTCGGCTTCCTCTATGGCGCAGCGAAGGCACCGCACCAGCCGCTGATGGACCTGAGCGGCCGTGAGAAGGCCATCCTCGCCCTCATCGTCGCCGCGGTGTTCGCGCTCGGCCTGTTCCCGGACGGCGCGATGCGCAAGACCGAAGGCGCGGCCAAGGCCTACCAGCAGCTCGTCACCACATCGCGCCTGCCCGGGAGAGCGCCATGAACGGCTCCACCCTGTTCACCGCCATGCTGCCCGAGCACCTGCTGCTGCTCGGGCTGGTGGTCGTGATCGTGCTCGAGATCGCCGGCCGCGCGCAGCGTGCCGCACTCGCCGTGGCCTTGCTCAGCGTCGGTGCGGCGGCCGTGGCCGCGGCCGTGCTGTCGTTCCAGGGCTACGCTGGCGGCGCCCTTCGCCGGTCAGTTCTCGGTCGATCCGGGCACCCTGCTGGCCAAGGCCATCGTGCTGGCGCTGGCGCTGCCGGTGCTGTTGATGTCCGACGGCGAATTCGAAGGCGGCGAGTTCACCGCGCTGCTGCTGTCGTCGCTGTACGGCGTGTGCCTGATGCAGTCGGCCGACAGCTTCCTGATCCTGTTCCTCGGCCTCGAGCTGATGTCGCTGCCGGTCTACGTGCTGGTGCTGCTGGCCTGGCGCCGGCCGCAGAGCGCCGAGGCGGCGCTGAAGTACCTCGTGCTCGGCGGCACCGCCAGCGCGATGCTGCTGATGGGCGCTTCGCTGCTCTACGGCAGCAGCGGCAGCCTCGCCATCGCCGGCTTCGCGGGGGCCCTCGGCGCCGCCGACGCGCTGCCGCGCGCGGCCGTGGTGCTGGTGATCCTGGCCTTCTTCCTGAAGGCCGCGATCGTGCCCTTCCACGCCTGGGCGCCCGACGCCTACGAGGCGGCCAGCGTGCCGGTGACGGCCTACATGGCCACCATCGTCAAGGCCGGCGTGCTGCTCGCCGCGGTGCGTCTGTTCGGCCTCGCGCCGGTCGGGCCGATGATGCTCGGGCTGCTGGCAGTGCTGCCGCTGGTGTCGATCGTCTGGGGCAACCTGGCGGCGATGCGCCAGCCGAGCCTGCGCCGCATGATCGCCTACAGCTCGATCGCGCACGCCGGCTACCTTTTCTATGCCCTGCTCGGCGATGCCGCCGGCCGCCTGCAGTCGGTCGCCTTCTACCTGCTGGCCTACGGGTTGATGAACCTGCTCGCCCTGGCCGCGCTGCCGCCAGCCGACGACGACCGCCAGCGCGACGAACTCGACCTGCCTCAAGGGCCTGTTCCACCGCGCCCCGGCCGCGGCCGTGATGATCGCCATCGCGATGCTCTCGCTGGCCGGCATTCCGCCCTTCCCGGGCTTCGTCGCCAAGTTCCTGATCTTCAGCAACGTGATGGCCGCCGGCCACACCACCTATGCGGTGCTGGGCCTGATCGGCAGCTACCTGGGCATCTACTTCTACCTGCGGGTGATCCAGTTCATGTTCATGAGCCCCGACGCCGCCGTCAAGGCACCGGGCCGCAGCCGGCGCATCGCGGTCACCGCCAGCGTCGTCTGCCTTGCCGCCGCGGCGCTGGTGGCGGTGTTCCCGGGCGCGGTGCTGGCGCGGTTCTGAGGCCGTCGACCGTTGATCGCCTCGTAGCGCGATAGCTCGTCGACGGTTGCCAGCGGCGCGCCCCGGTCGCGCAGCATCGACCGAGCACGCGGATGGACTCCGACAGTCGAGGAGTCGATGTCTGTGCAGCCCTTTCGCCCCAGACCGGAGGGCTACTCGTTCGAGTGCTCGATGCCGGCGAGCAAGGCGTAGGCCCCGGGAGCGTTTGCGGCCGGCTGCCGAGCAGCCGCCGTGGACGATAGCCGTGCCAACCAAGCCGCGAGCGGCTGCATTCGCGTCATCGTGCGCCTGAGGGAGTCTCTGAACCTCATCATCGTGACCATGATGCCTCTCCCCGATTTGCTGCAACCGAATTCGGACGTGGGACGACGGTGCAGTGTGCGCCGCATGCCAGCCACGGTGCATGCGGTGCCGGTCCTCAAGTCCCAAGAATGTCACGCCTGCCCCGCCGATCATCGCCATCGCCTCTCTCGTGATGCCGGAAGGCGCAGCATGGACGCGACGCGCCCGCGAGAAGCGCCCCGCATGACACCGGGGTCGACCCGTCGGCCATTGAGCCGGTATGGCCTTCACGATCCCGACATGTTGGCTGGCTACCATTTCCTGCAGTCATGCAGCGAGGGGTCCCTATGGCGCATTACCGCGTGTCTCATGCGAACGGCGACGAGGTGGCGCTCGAAGATGGTGGCGGGCGACACCATGTCGCTCGCGCACTCCACGACGTGCCCCCGGTCGGGGCAGAGTTCCACGGCGCTCGTCCCGAGCGCGGGTTCGCCATCCTGCTGGGCTCGTCGTCGGACCGCGTTTGCCGGGTGATCTTCGAGGAAGTCAACTGCAGCCGACACGACGCGCTGGCCCGGTTGCGCGCGCAGTAGGGCCCCGCGCTGCGGCACGGCGTATGCCGGCCAACAGGCACCCAAGCCCTCGGCGACGCGGCTCCGCGTCGGGAGGCGCGTCGACGAGGACGTCGACCGGCCGATGAGGGTGATCGGCAACCCGGCGCCACCGACGGGCCGGGGGAGTCTCAGAATCGCATCTTGATGCTTGCGCCCAGCGCCCAGGCACCCCGGCGCTCGCTCGTCGCGTCGGGGCGTGGCCAGAAGCGGCCGACGACGATGCCACCCACGAGCCAGTCGCTGTGCACCGGTTGCTCCCAGCGCGTCTGCACCCCGTAGTCCGTGGCGCCAACGCCCGAGCCCTGCTGGCCGTTGACCAGCGCCTCGAGCGACAACAGGCGCTGGTCGCCAAACGACTGGTAGGCGCCCCCGATGCTCGACCACACGAACTTCGGCAACGCCTGCGTGATGGTCGCCACGGTGAGCCAGCGCGTCGCCAGCGTCGGCGAAAAGACATGCTCGTACGCCACCGCCGTGGTCGACCCGACGCGGTCGGCGACGGTCCAGAACAGCGTCTGGCGGAAATCGACCAAATCGCCGGCGCCGATCTGCCAAATGCCGCGGACGCGCGCCTGCGCATAGAGCTTGAGGCCGCCGCGCACGCCGAGCCGGAAGTCGACGTCGTCGTTCAACGCGCGCCCGAGGCCGGCGAAGAACGTGCGGTCCTGGGTCGACGGCGGCAGCAACTGGTCCTGGCCGGACAGCGCACCTGGCTTGTCGGTCACGACATCCCTTTGGTCGTCGCGCCCGACGAACACGTAGGTCAGCCGATCGAGGTTCGGCATGCGGTAGCGGGCATTGAAGCGAACGGCGAGGTCGGGGCTCTCGCGCTGGCGGGTGAGAAGGGAGATGCTCAGGCGACCGTCGGTGACTTTGCCGCCGTCGGTGAAGGGTCGGTCCCCGAACCAGCTGTCGACACCACTCGCCAGCCAGATTGCGGTCGATCGAACCGATTCGCGGGCGGACTCCATCACCTGGTCGGTTTGCGTCTCTGGCGCGCCGCCTGCCGCGGCGCCGGGATTGCCCTCGGTGGAGGCTGCCCGTGGGGCGCTGGCGGCCGACGCCTCCGGTGGACGGGGGCTAGTCGTCTCCGGCGGCGTGGAAGCGCACCCGGCCAGCAGCACCAGTGCCAGTGGGGCAATGCGGTGGACGGTGGACAGGTGCACACTCCACTGTAGCGTGAACCAAAGTGTCGCCGCGCGCGCCTGGCCTCTTTCCAATCGAGTGCCTCGATCGGCTCGTTCCCGACTGCTCGATGGCAGCGCCGCCTCCTCCCCCTACGCCGGCGTGGCCGCCTTGCGATCGCCCTGCGGCGCCCTGACGAGCAACACGGGCACGGGCGCCAGACGGATGATCTGCTCCGCGTCGCTGCCCAGCATCAGCCGCCCGACGCCACGCCGGCCATGCGTGCCGATCACGATGAGGTCGGCTCCCCAGGACTTCGCCTCCTCGATCACCAGTTCGGAGACGCGGGCGCCGAGACGCTCGAGCACGCAGGTGTCGACCGTGACACCGCCAGCCAGCGCCTGGGTCTTGGCGTGGCCCAGGATCTCCTCGGCGGCCCGCTTCATCGCCGGAATCACATCGTTGAAATAGGCATCGGCGGGCTCGAAGCCGGTCGCGAAGTTCATCAGCTCGATCACATGGATCAGGCGCAGGCTGGCGCCCGTCAGCCTGGCCAGCTTGATGGCCTCGTCCAGCCCTTTGGCGGCCGTGGCACTGCCGTCGACGGGAACGATGATCCGTTGGTACATGGTTGAACTCCAGCTCCGAGAGTGGGAGACTGATCGCCCAGTGTCGGTGCGTGCAGGGCCTCCGCATTGACAGGCCTCAATACCGGCCGCCGCGATGCGGCTGGCGCCGGACAGAGCGAGGCCCCTTCGTTCGTCAGGCCGTGCAAGGCGGCGAATCCTTTCGATGCTCGCGCGGCTGGCGGCTGACGCCGTACTCGTCCTCCACATGGGCTTCATCGTCTTCGTGGTTCTCGGCGCCTTGCTCGCCATTCACTGGCGTTGGGCGCCGCTCGTGCATCTGCCATGCGCCGCCTGGGGCGCTTTCGTGGAAGTCACTGGCCGGATCTGCCCCCTCACGGACCTGGAAAACGATCTCCGCTTCAGGGCCGGACAGGCCGGCTACGCGGAGAGCTTCGTCGAGCACTACATCCTGCCCGTGATCTACCCTTCGGGACTGACCAGGAATGTCCAGTTCGCCCTGGCTTTCGTCGTGCTCGCGTCCAACCTGGCCATCTATGCCTGGGTGCTCGTCCGCCGACGCCGGGCCTCGCCAGAGGACGCCTGAGCAGGGATTCCTCGCGCTGTCATTTACATCCCGTTAACGTGCCGGGCTTCAACCGAAGCGGTCTGCCGTGCGTTTCCTCGATACCGGCGATGTGCCGTGGATCGGGAGATCGGTCATGACAGTCGGGTTCAAGTCTGCTTCCATCGTCATCGCCTTGTCCTGCGTGGCCGCGAGCAGCGCGTGGGCCACCGAGTACGGCACGGTGGTCTCGTCCACGCCGATCGTGGCTGCAGTCCCCGTGGCCCAGCGCGAGTGCGTCGACCAGCCGATCGTGTACCAGCAGCCGAACACCGGGGTCGGGGCACTGATCGGGGCCATCACGGGGGCAGCCATCGGCAACAACGTCGGCGGCGGTGCAGGTCGCGCCGCGGCCACCGGCATCGGCCTGGTTGCAGGATCGATCATCGGGGATCGCATCGAAGGCGACTCGGCGCCGCCGGTGGCCTCGACGGTCCGGCAGTGCCGAACGGTGACCCGATACGAGAACCGCACGGTCGGCTTCGACGTCGTGTACGACTACCAGGGCGTGCGGCGGCACGCGCAACTGGCACGAGATCCCGGCGACCGGATCGCCCTGAGCGTCGCCGTCGCCCCGGCCTATGGCGCGGCGCCACCGGCCTACAGCGAGGCAACTGCGCCGGCCGGGTACGACATGGCGCCACCTCAGGCCGCGTATGCGGACCCCTCCTACGCTCCGCCGGCGTACCTGAACCCGCTGCCGGCGGTGAGCATCGGCCTCGGTTACGGCTGGCGAGACCGCGGACATCGTGACGAAGACGGCTACGGCCGGCGAGCTCGCGAACATCGCGACGACGACGGTCGCGGATGGCGCGGGCACAGGGACTGAGCCCAGACAGCGCGAGCGCGCCCACGAGGTGACGGAGGACGAAGCTCCCGCCACCTCGCGGAGCTCAAGCCTGTCGAGAGCCGGGTCTCTCGGCTGCAGGCAGACTCGGGGCCCATCACGGAGGTGCCCATGAAGCTGTCGACCCTACCCGCCGTCGTCGCCCTGCTGCTCGCGCAGTCTCTGGTCGCGACCGTCGCCCAGGCTGCGCTCAAGCCCGGCGACAAGGCACCGGACTTCAGCACCGATGCCGCGCTCGGCGGCAAGCCGTTCACCTTCAAGCTTGCCGACGCGCTGGCGCGTGGGCCGGTGGTGCTGTACTTCTTTCCCAAGGCCTTCACCACGGGTTGCACGATCGAGGCCCACGAGTTCGCCGAAGCGACCGAACGCTTCAATGCCCTCGGCGCGACCGTGATCGGCATCTCGAACGACGACATCGACACCCTGAAGCGCTTCTCGGTGGAGGCCTGCCGCAACAAGTTCGCGGTTGCCGCCGACGCCGATTCCAAGGTCATCCGGGCCTACGACGCCAAGATCGCCTTCATGCCCGGCATGGCCGATCGCGTTTCCTACGTGATCGACCCGTCAGGCAGGATCGCCTACGCCTACGACAGCATGAATCCGGAGGGCCACGTGGCCAACACGCTCAAGGTCGTCGAGCAATTGCACGCGGCGAGCCAGGAATCCAGGAGCGTGGACAAGAGGTGAACGCCTCGCCCGCGATGTCTGCCCGGTACTCTTGGCGCCGTCCTCGCCGTTTTCCGAAATCGAAAAGTGAAGATCACCCAATGATTCTTGCCGCCCTCAAGACCGTGCACATGCTGTCGATCATCGTGTGGATCGGCGGCATGGTGTTCGCGCACTTCTTCCTGCGCCCCGCCCTGATCCAGCTCGAACCGGCGGTGCGGCTGAGCCTGATGCGCGACGTGCTCGGCCGCTTCTTCCGGGCCGTGCTCGGGGCTTCGTTGCTGACGCTGGCCAGCGGTGCATGGATGATTGCCCGCGTCGCCAGGCAAGTGGCGGAATCCGGCAGCACCTTCCAGATGCCGTGGGCCTGGACGGCCATGGCGCTGCTGGGACTGGTGATGATGGCGGTCTTCATGCACATACGATTCGCGCTCTACAGGCGGCTCGCGCGCGCAGTGGCCGCTGCCGACTGGCCCGCCGGCGGCGCTGCCCTCGCGCAGATCCGCAGCTGGGTCGCGGTGAACCTCGCTCTCGGCGTCGTGATATTGCTCGCGATCCTGCTGCGTTCACCGGCCTGAACCCGACCGTCGGGACCGCCTTCCCGTCCGCCGGCGATGCAGCCGAGACAGTCAGTCATTCGGCCGGATGATTCCGGTGTCGACAAGCAAAGAGAGAACATCCGATGATCATCGTGCATCACCTCAACGAGTCGCGCTCGCAGCGCGTGCTGTGGCTGCTCGAAGAACTGGGCGTGCCTTACGAGGTTCGCCACTACGAGCGCGATGCGACGACGCGGCTGGCGCCCCCTGCGCTGCAGGCGGTGCACCCCTTGGGCAAGTCGCCCGTGGTCCAGGCTGACGGCATGACGCTGATCGAGTCTGGCGCCATCGTCGACTACCTCATCCGCCGCCATGGCGGCGCGCGCCTGCGGCCCGCAGCGGATTCGGCCGACTTCGAGGCCTACCAGCAATGGCTGCACTACGCCGAGGGCTCGGCGATGCTTCCGCTGTTGCTCAAGCTCTATGTCTCGCGACTGGGCGAGGCCGGTGCGCCGCTGAAGCCGCGCATCGACAGCGAACTGGCCAACCACCTGGGATTCGTCGACCGCTCGCTGCAAGGCCGCGAGTGGCTGCTGGGTGACACGTTCAGCGGTGCCGACGTGCAGATGAGCTTTGTCGGCGAAGCCGCGCGCGGCCTCCGCGCCAGCTATCCGAACATGGACGCCTGGGTGCGCCGCTTCCAGCAACGGCCTGCGTACCGGCGCGCGCTCGAACGCGGCGGGCCGTATTCGATGGCTGGCTGATGGTCCGGTATCGACCGGCTGCGCAGGGAGCGCACTTGCAGCGCGCAGCGTGATCCTCGTCAGCAGCCGGCGCCCACCAGCTCCTTAGTGCGGCCATCGGCCTTGCCGTCGAAGAACTGGTCCAGTGCACGCCTGAATACGGGCTCCTCCGGCGCAACCGCCTCGAACAGCGTCAGGCACGACCGAAACTTCAAGTCATCCGGCGAGCCGAAGATGTCGTGCGCCGATTTCTTGCCATGGGCCAGGACGAGCTGCGTGCACGTCTTCAGGCGTGGGCCGAGCACCGGGTGCTGCCAGTAGGCCAGCGCTTCATCGGCAGACGACAGGCCATAGAACTTCGCCATCGCGCTGCCGCCCAGTCCCTCGTGCTGCGGGAAGACGAACCACATCCAGTGGGTCCGCTTCCGGCCGCCGGCAAGCTCGGCGCAGACGGCGTCGAACACGGGTTCCTGGGCCTCGACGAATCTGTCGAGGCTGCGGCATGCGTCGGGGTCGTTCGTCACCAGCCAGGTCCAGGACGGACGGAGGCAATCATCAAATGTTCCCGTTGGAACTGGTCAGCTTCTGGATGAGTGCCGCCATGTCGGTTGCCGTCACGCCGGATGCATTCGCAGTGGAATTCATGAAGCTCGTCATCGCCGTCGCCAGGCTGCTGGTGCCGGCGGTCGGCGCCATCATGCCGGTCCCCATCATCCCGCCGCCCATGGTCATCGAGATCGGGCTGCCCGCCTTCGTGCCGTCCATGACGCCATCGGCCGCATCGGTCATCAGCGCCGTGACCATCGCCGACGAAGTCGTCATGCCGAGAGCCTTGGCATATTGCGACATCGCGGCCAGTGTCATGCCATAGTCTCGCGCGTCCTGGCTCGCGCTGGCGCCGGAACCTGCCAGCATGGGATTCATGGGCTGTGTGTGGACGATGTCCGTCACCGAGAAGTAGTTGCCCACGGCCGTGTTCGCCGCGACGATGTTGGCGTCGGTCATGCCACCGGATATGCCGGCAGCCCGCGCCTGGGCCATCGACGTCATCGGCGTCAGCCAGACCCCGGTGACGTTCGCTCCGCTGCTCACGGTCGGTATCGCGGCGCTCATGACATCGCCAGCGGTCATGGTCATCGTCGCGCCGGTCGCTTCGTCGGTGTACGTGCCGCCGCTCATTTGCAGCATCACCGGGCCGGTGTAGCTGCCCAGCAGCATGGTGAAGTTGCCATGGCCATCGGTGGCGACGCTGGCGATCGGTGCCCCCACCGACCCACCGTTGATCGCAAAGGCCGTCACCATGGCATTGCTCACCGGTCCGTCGAATGCCGTGCCGCTCAACGTGGCGCTCGTCATCGGCGTCCCGCTGCCCACGATCTGACCGTTGGCCCCGTTGAGCTTGCCCATCAGCGTCGGGGTGGTGACGCCGGACCTGTTCTGCATGGAGGTCATGAAGGCATTCATGGCCGCTCCCAGGCCGGAAGTGCCAGCCGTCGGCGGCATCACCATCCCGCCGCCCATGCCACCCATCGGCACCGGAGCACTGCCCGCCTTGCCGTCCATCATCCCGTCTGCCGCGTCGTTCATCATCGCCGTGACCATGGCCGAGGAGGAACTCATGCCCAGCGTCTGGGCGTATTTCGACATCGCTGCCAGCGTCATGCCGTAGTTCTGCGCGTCCTGGCTCGCGCTGGTGCCCGAGCCCGTCACCAGCGGATTCATCGGCTGCGTGTGCACGATGTCCGTCACCGAGAAGTAGTTGCCCATCGTCGTATTGGCAGCAGCGATGTTGGCGTCCGTCATGCCACCGGCCATGTGCTGCGCGACCGCTTGGGCCATCGCGGTGACCGGCGTCACCTGAACGCTGCCCGTGGTTGCACCGGCCGCGATGGTCGGCATGACGACCGTCATCACGTCGCCCGGGGCCATGGTCATCGGATTGCCCGTGGCTTCGTCGGTGTAAGTTCCTGCGCTCACCTGCAGCATCACCGGCCCCGTGTAGGCACCGATCGCCACGCTGAAGTTCCCGGCGGCGTCGGTGGTCGTCGTGCCGAGTTGCGCGCCCACCTGACCACCCGCGACGCCATAGGCCGCGACGGCGGCATTCCCGACCGGGCCTTTCGTCACGGAGCCGTTGATGAAGCCGGTGCCACCGGAGCCGACGCCAAGGTCGGTCGTTCCGCCACCACCGCCGCAGGCTGCTGCGAGCAGCAAGGTGGCGACCATCGCGCCGGCGAGCCGAATGCGCGGGGGAAGAAAGGTAGACATTTGATGTTCCTCGAAGAGGTACGGACCAATGAGACGGCCTACGGCTCGACGTTGGGGCCGTGATAGAAATACATGCCAATGCGAATACGTTGATCTGCGCCGCCCTGGCCGCTGTCTCGCTCGCTCAGGACTGTTGCCTCGTGCACGAGGTCATGGAAAGCTCGCAACCAGATCTGGCGCGCCAAGGTGTTCATCGCTGCCACCGATTCGGCCCGCAGCTTGTCGGCAAAGACGCTTTGCTCGAGCATCGAGGGTCGGTTGCCCGTCAAGTTGTTTGTTGCCGCGGCAAGGTGATCGCCGACGTTGTCGGCAAGCAGTTGCAGCATTTCGGCGGCACCTTGTCTGGGAACGAAGGCCTCCACGCACAGGCCACCTTGTCACCCTCCGGCGTTCGACTCGGTTTCCACGTGAGTGGCAACCCCAAGTCGGATCAGCTCGCGCAGCAGCGTGCGCGGATGAACGTCGTTCGAAACCGAGGCTGCGAGCGCCTCGAACGAGCCGGGGCCACCGACGCGGTCCAAGATCCTCGGCCGACCCCGGTCGTCGCAATACAGAGGATCACTGGCCCAGCGCGTGTAGACCTCCATCGCCGCGCCGGAATTCTTCGCTCGAGGCAAGGGCTCTGCCAGCGATCCGCCACTCCCGAACATCCTTGCGGTGAATGCCGGTCAAGGTGCTGACGCTTGAGTCGTTGACTTGTGCTGAACTGGCTTCGAGAACACCGGGCGCTGCGTCGAGGAAGGTCTTTTTGAGTGCAATGACCAGACGCGGGTAGGTCACACCCTCATGCAACAGCAGTTGCACCAGTGGCGCCATCACGCGCAAGGCGGCGCCAAGGACGAGCTCGGAGCGTGATTCGGACATCTCTGCAAATGGCGTGAGTTCTTGATATGGGAAAATATCCCATGTCTTCTGCAGTGACCAGCCCAGGCCTGCCGTCGAGGCGACAAGAGCTTGAGGTGGATCAAGACGCCGGCACATGACGACGAGAGCGAGGACCGCTATCCGGATCCCCTTGCTCGATTTGCACGATCTTCATCGCTTGCCTTCTGGGCGGCTTTCGATGCATGCGAACATTCAGCGAGACCTCGGTGCCAAGGCAGCGGTCAACCGGGATGGCTTGCATAGACGCTGGCGTGCCCCGAGGCATCGACGAGCAACACCTGATAGGGCAGCTTGCTCCCGCCGGTGTCCATGCCGGGTGCAGCGGGCGGCATCCCCGGGACGGCCAGGCCCAGGGCGTTGGGCCGCGCTTCCAACAGGCGCTTCACGTCCGTGGCGGGCACGTGTCCCTCGAGGACGTAGCGGCCGACCGTCGCGGTATGGCAACTGCCCAGGCGCTCGGGCATGCCCAGGCGCCGGCGCGCGGTCGCGGTGTCGGCGACCTCGGTCACCGTGACTGCGAAGCCGGCAGCTCGCATGTGTTCCACCCAGGCACCGCAGCATCCGCAGTAAGGGCTCTTGAAGACCTGCACCGCAGGCAGGCGCGAGGCGGCGAAGGTGGGCAGCGCCGCCAGGCTGGCAAGGGCTCCAGTGCCGATCAGGAATTGACGTCTTTGCATGGTGTGTCTCTCTCAAGGTGAGTGGCGCCCTCATCGGGCGTCGGACATGGAACTCGCCGCATCGATCTGCGGCACCATCGGGTGGCGCTGACTGCGCGCCAGTTGCCATTGCTTGACGAGCGCATAGAGCGCCGGGATCACCGCGAGCGTCAGCACCGTCGACGAGATCATTCCGCCGACCATCGGTGCCGCGATGCGGCGCATGACCTCAGAGCCGGTGCCGCTGCCCCACATGATCGGCAGCAGGCCGGCCATGATGGCGACCACCGTCATCATCTTCGGCCGCACGCGCTCGACTGCGCCTTCCATGACGGCCGCGTACAGGTCCGACGGGCCGGGCAGCCGGCCCTCGTCGCGGCATCGCCCCCTGGCCTCTTCCCAGGCGATGTCGAGGTAGATCAACATCACCACCCCGGTCTCGGCGGCGACGCCGGCGAGCGCGATGAAGCCGACGGCCACGGCCACCGACAGGTTGTAGTCCAGCCACCACATAAGCCAGACACCCCCGACCAGCGCGAAGGGCACCGACAGCATGACGATGAAGGTCTCGGCCAGGCGCCTGAAGTTCAGGTACAGCAGCAGGAAGATCGTCAGCAGGGTCAGCGGGATCACGAGCTTCATCCGCTGGACGGCACGCTCCATCGACTCGAACTGGCCGCTCCAGGTGATGTAGTAGCCGGCCGGGAACTTGACCTGCGCGGCCACCGCCTTGCGCGCATCGGCGACGTACGAGCCGATGTCGCGACCATGGATGTCGACGTAGATGTAGGCCGACAGCAGCGCGTTCTCGGTGCGGATGCCGGGCGCGCCGCGGGTGACCAGCACCTTCGCGACCTGGCCCAGCGGCACCATCGCGCCGGCCATCACCGGCACCAGCACCTCGCGCTCGATCTGCCCGGGGCTGGCGCGCAGCTCGCGCGGGTAGCGCACCGTCACGCCGAAGCGTTCGCGACCTTCGACGGTGGTGGTCACCATCTCGCCGCCGAGCGCGGTGCCGATCACGTCCAGCAGGTCGCCCACCGACAGGCCGTAGCGGGCCAGCTGCTCGCGGTCGGGCTCGATGTCGAGGTAGCTGCCGCCGGTCAGCCGCTCGGCGAACGCCGAGCTCGTGCCGGGCACCGTCTTGACCACGGTCTCGATCTGCCGGGCGAGCTTCTCCATCTCGCCCAGGTCCTTGCCGAACACCTTGATGCCGATCGGCGTGCGGATGCCGGTGGACAGCATGTCGATGCGGGCCCGGATCGGCATCGTCCAGGCGTTGGAGATCCCCGGGAACTGCAGCGCCTTGTCGAGCTCGGCGATCAGCTTGTCGGTGCTCATCCCCGCACGCCACTCTTCCTGCGGCTTGAGGTTGATGACAGTCTCGAACATCTCGACCGGCGCCGGGTCGGTCGCGGTGTTGGCCCGGCCCGCCTTGCCGTAGACCGAGCTCACTTCCGGAAAGCTCTTGATGATCTTGTCCTGGGTCTGCAGGACCTCGGCGGCCTTGGTGATCGACATGCCCGGCAGCGACGCCGGCATGTACAGCAGCGTGCCCTCGTCGAGGGTGGGCATGAACTCGCTGCCCAGCCTGGACGCCGGGATCCAGGTCAGCGCCATCGCGATCAGCGCCAGCGCGATCGTGAGCTTCTTCCAGCGCATGACGGCCGCGATGACCGGGCGGTAGACCCAGATCAGGAAGCGGTTCAGCGGGTTCTTCGCCTCCGGCATGATCCTGCCGCGGATGAACAGCATCATCAGCACCGGCACCAGCGTCACCGACAGCAGCGCCGCGCCGGCCATCGCGAAGGTCTTGGTGTAGGCCAGCGGCGAGAACAGGCGCCCCTCCTGCGACTCGAGCGTGAACACGGGCAGGAACGACACCGTGATGATGAGCAGCGAGAGGAAGAGCGCCGGTCCGACCTCCTGGCAGGCGGCCAGCATCGCCTCGGCGCGGTCCTTGACGCTCGCGAGAGGGGTCAGCCGCTCGAGCCGCTCGAGGTGCTTGTGGGCGTTCTCGATCATCACGATCGCCGCATCGACCATCGCACCGATCGCGATCGCGATGCCGCCCAGGCTCATGATGTTCGAGTTCATGCCCAGCAGGTGCATCGCGATGAAGGCGATCAGCACCCCCACCGGCAGCATCACGATCGCCACCAGCGCCGAGCGCAGGTGCATCAGGAAGACCACGCAGACGGCGGCGACGATCAGGCTCTCCTCCAGCAGGGTGCGCCTGAGGTTCGCGATCGCGCGATAGATCAGGTCCGAGCGGTCGTAGACCGCCTGGATCGTCACGCCCTCGGGCAGGCCGGCGGAGATCTCGGCGACCTTGGCCTTGATGTTGCGGATCACCTCGAGCGCGTTCTCGCCGAAGCGCGACATCGCGATGCCGGAGACGACCTCGCCCTCGCCGTTCAGCTCGGACAGGCCGCGCCGCTCGTCGGGTGCCATCTCGACGCGGGCGATGTCGCGGATCAGCACCGGCGTTCCGCCGTCGCTCTTGACGACCAGATTCTCGATGTCGCCCTTGCCGCGCAGGTAGCCGCGGCCGCGCACCATGTACTCGGTCTCGGCCATCTCGACGACGCGGCCGCCGACGTCGCGGTTGGAGTCGCGGATCACCTGCGAGACCCGCGACAGCGGGATGCCGTAGCTGCGCAGCTTGAGCGGATCGACGGTGACCTGGTAGGTCTGCACGAAGCCGCCGAGCGAGGCCACCTCGGCCACGCCCGGGGCCTTGGTCAGCTGGTAGCGGACGTACCAGTCCTGGATCGTTCGCAGCTCGGCCAGGGTCTTGCTCTTGGCCAGCAGGACGTACTGGTAGACCCAGCCGACGCCGGTGGCGTCGGGCCCGAGCGAGGGCGACACGCCCTTGGGCAGACGGCTGGAGGCGAAGTTCAGGTACTCGAGCACCCGGCTGCGCGCCCAGTAGATGTCGGTGCCGTCGTCGAAGATCACGTAGACGAAGGAGGCACCGAAGAACGAGAAGCCGCGGACGACCTTGGACCTGGGCACTGCGAGCATCGCGGTGGTCAGCGGGTAGGTCACCTGGTCTTCGACCACCTGCGGCGCCTGGCCGGGGTACTCGGTGTAGACGATGACCTGCACGTCCGACAGGTCGGGCAAGGCGTCGAGCGGTGTCTTCGTCACCGCGACGACACCGGCGATGACGACGAACAGGGCGGCGAGCAGGACCAGGAACGGGTTCCTGCCTGACCACTGGATGATCTTGGACAGCATGGCGTTCTCTGCTCAGTGGCCGCGGTGCGAACCGGGGTCCGATGGCGGCGCCACCGGAGGCGCGGCCGGGAGAACGGCCCTGGAGGGCCCGGCAGTGATCGAGGTCACCACGTACTCCCCGGGCTGTCGCTCGACGAATTCGAAGCTCACGGCCTGGCCCGGCTGCAGACCCTTCAGCAGCGCGGCATTGGCGGCCTTGAACTCCATCGTCATTGCCGGCCAATGCAGCGACGCGACGGGACCGTGGTTGACGGTCAAGGTGCCCGCCGCGAGGTCCACGCTGTCGACGCTGCCCTCGGCGCGGTGCCCGACGGTTGCCGCCGCCGAGGCCGGGCCGGCCGCAGCGCCGGACTCGGTGCCCTGGGCGGGGCCGACGTGGCCGGCCTGTGCGCCCAGGCCGCCGACGGCCGCCTTCAGGTTGCTCTCGGCGTCGATCAGGAAGTTCGCGGCGACCACGACCTCCTCGCCTTCGCTCACGCCCTTGACGACCTCGATGTCGTTCTCGCTGCGCGCGCCGATCTCGACCTCGCGCGGTTCGAAGCGTCCGGGCCCGACCTGGACGAGCACCAATTGCCGCGTGCCGGTGTCGATCACGGCCGAGTCGGGCACGGTGAGCACCGGGGTCTTGCCGCCGACCGCGAACTCGACCTGGGCGAACATCGCCGGCTTGAGCAGCTGACCCGGATTGGCGAGCTCCACCCGGACCGGGATGGTCCGGGTTTCCGCCTTCAGGGTCGGATAGACATAGGTGATCCGCCCCTTGAACACGCGGTCGGGGTAGGCCGCCATCACCACGCTGGCCTCGGCACCCGTCCTGACCGCGCCGATGTCCTGCTCGGACACGTCGGCGATCACCCAGACCGACGACAGGTCGGTCACCTGGTAGAGCATGTCGCCCGGCATGAAGCGCATGCCCTGCAGCGCCTTCTTCTCGGTCACCACGCCCGAGACCGGCGACGGGAAGGTGATCGTGCGCTGCGGCTGGCCGGTCCGCGTCAGCGCCGCGATCTGGTCCGGCGAGAGGTCCCAGTTGCGCAGGCGGGTCAGGCTGGACGCCGCCAGCTGCGCCATGCCGCCCTGGGCTTCCGGGGCGGCGCCCGTCATCGCCTGGCGGCCCTGCACCGCGATCGCGTATTCGCGCTGCGCGGACACCAGTTCCGGGCTGTAGGCCTCGAACAGTGCTTGCCCCTTGGCGACCGGCTGGCCGGTCACGTTGACGTGCAGCCGCTCGACATAGCCTTCGAACTTCGGCGCGATGGCATAGATGCGCCGCTCGTCGGCTTCGACGCGACCGGAGGCGCGCACGGTCCGGTGGAGCACGCGCATGCGCGCGGCCTCGACGCGCACACCCAGCTTCTGGACCTTCTCGGTGCTGATGCGCACCTGCTTGGCCGAGGCCGCCGTGCCGGCTTCGTCCTCGCCCTCGTAGACCGGGACGTAGTCCATCCCCATCGGATCCTTCTTCGGAATCGGCGAGGTGTCGGCCAGGCCCATCGGGTTGCGGTAGTACAGCAGCTTGCGCTGCGAAGCCGCTGCCGGTGCCGGCGCCGCAGCGGCCGCCGGCTCGTGCGCAGCGCCGGGCGAGCGGGTGCCGAGCCAGTAGCCGCCCGCGCCCACGGCACCGAGGACGACGATCGAGAGCAAGGTCGTCGATGTCTTCACAGGTCCTCTCCCACGATGCGTTCGATGTCGGCCAGGCGGATCTGCGCCTCGGCCTGGGTGTTCAGGAGGTCCTGCCGCACCTTGCGGATCTGCCGCTGCGCGTCGAGCAGGGTCGCGAAGTCGACCTTCCCGTTCTCGTAGGCCGCGAGCGCGGACTGCAGCGTCAGTTCCGACTGCGCGAGCATCTGCGTGCGGATCAGCGCCTCGGTGCGCCGCGCGGCGTCGAAGGCCGCGAGCTCGCCGGTGAGATCGGCGACGAGCTGCCGCGACAAGGCATCGATACGCGACCGGGCGGCCGAGACCATCGCGTCGGCCTCGCGCTCCTGCGAGCGGCGCGAGGCCTGCTGCAGCGGGATGTTCAGCTCGAACATCACCCCCCAGGTCGTGATCCGCGAACCCATCTGGCTGGGCGCCAGACCCACCAGCAGGTCGGGGTAGCGGTTGCGCTGCGTCAGCTCGCGGCTCCTCTGCGCGCCGGCCAGGCGCGCCTGCTCGACCTGCAGCAAGGGATTGTTGGCCCGCGCCCGATCGGCGAGCGCCATCGCGTCCGCGACCGTCAGGTTCGGCAAGGGGCGCAAGACCTGCGGATCGGCCAGCGCGGCATCGCCGTCGCGCCCCAGCAGCCCGTTCAGGCGGGCTCGCAGCTGACGTTTCTGGTTGTCGAGTGCGATCAGTTCCGAGCGCATCGCCGTCTGCTCCAGCTGTGCACGGATCGCGTCCTGCTGCGTCGCCAGGCCGCCGGCGTAGCGCGCCTGCGTGATCTGCTCGAGCTGCGATGTCAGCCCGAGCACCTCCTGCGTCTGGCGCTCGTTGCCGACGGTCCGGTAGTACTCGGCGTAGCCGGCCTTGATGCGCGCCGAGAGGTCGGCCCAGGTGGCCTCGGCGCGCGCGGAGGCCTGGCTGGCGTCGGCGACCGCCACGTCGCGGCGCAGTTCACGCTTGCCCCAGGCGGGCAGCGCCTGCATCAGCGTGTACTTCGTCTCGCCGACGCGCCAGGGCAGCAGGCTGGGCGCGGCATCGGTGCCGTAATTGTTGATGTTCATCAGCTCGACGCGCAGCACCGGATCGGGCAACGCGCCCGCAGGCCCGACACGCTGTGTCGCGGCGTCGGCCTCCTGACGCACGGCGCCGAGTTCGGGGCTACGGGCGCGCGCGTAGTCGAGCAGTCCCTGGACGCTGGCTCCGAGCGCGGCATGCTGGGCCTGCGCGGCCACGACCGTGCTCGAGCCGGCCACGACAGCGGCGAGCAGGCCGCGCCTGCACCACCTGGCCACCGAGGCGGCCGGCGCTGGATTCATGATCTGCGGCTTCATGAGCGCTCTTGCCGCCGCGCGTCATGCCGACGAGCGACGGGAATGCGAAAGGGGATCATGCGGATCAACTCCCGATGGAATGCGGTCGCGGTGGATCGATCCGGCCGCCGATGGCGGGCCGGAGTCGGACTCGACAAGGCAGGCGTGCCGCTCGGCCCGCCGATGCCGGACGACAACGCGGCTCGGACGGCAGGAGCGCCGGCCAGGGCGGAAGGTCGCCGCTGGCCGGTGTCAGGCGCTACAACGCCAGGCGAAGAAAGGCGATCGTGATCGGCGCTTGCGCCAGACCGCCATCCCGGCGCGGCAGCAACAGTTCCACCGGAGAAAACACCGGGGCTGGAATGACCACGGCGACCGCCGGCAAAGGCAGCGCGTGATCCTGAAGATGGTCGAGTGCCGACTTCGGCGACGGGATCGAGACGGTCGACTTCTCGCAGAAGTCATTGCAGTTCGACCTGCCCGGTGATCCATCGTGAGCCGGGACACCGTCATGCGACATCTGATGCGTCGCGTGGTGGTGCCCACCTGCCGATCCTGGCGCCCCGGCAGTTGCCGCTTCGAGCGCGACGGTGGACCCGGCTTGCCACCCGCCCGGCGCCATCAGGCTCGTCGCAAAACAGGCATGGGCAACCCCGCTCGCGATCCCGAACAGCCACAGGAAGAGCACCCGCGCTGCCCAGCGGCGAAGCTGTCGTTGATGGCGAAACATGATGCTCGGCAATGTTCTCTGCTCGATGCCATCCTAGGGCGCGAGCCCTCCGGCCCGGTTGACCTGCATCAACGCACGGCGCGCGGGGCGAGTCGCTTCGCGCGGGCGAGCGCAGATGCGCTCGTTCACTTCGCGGCCGGAGTTCGGTCACGACAGGCGCCGTCGGCGCGCTCGCCCTGAACAGGATCTTGTCGCCCGGCTTGACCCTGTCGAGCATCGCCGGATCGCCGACGTGGAAGACCATGGTCATGCCGGGCATGCCCAGGTTCTGATGTCCCCGGCTATCCCAGGAGCGCAGCGAAAGGGCCAGATCCGCCGTCGAGCCGCAGTAGACCCGCTTGCCATGCCGCCCGCGATTCGTCGTCAGAGGCCGATCACTCCAGCGAGATCGAGAGTAGATTGCAAACAGGACGCGTTCGTATTATCATTTTCATACTGAGTTTTCGTCGAAACCCGATGACGCGCCACGCACGATCACTCCTGACGCTGTGCACCGCCGTGACCTTGGTCGCCGGCCATTCGGACCCCTCGCATGCGGCCGATGCGGAGATTGCGCTGTCCATCAAGGACCATCGGTTCGAACCAGCGGAGTTGCGAGTGCCATCCGGTCAACGCCTGAAGCTGGTGGTTCACAACCAGGACGGCACGCCGGAGGAATTCGAGAGCCACGCACTGAACCGTGAAAAGCTCATTCCGGCCGGGGCCAAGGCTGCGATCTTCATCGGCCCCCTGAGATCCGGCCGCTATTCATTCTTCGGCGAGTACCACCCCGACAGCGCACAAGCCGTGATCGTGGCCGAGTGACTGGAGCACCGACATCATGTTCCCCGCCGCCCTGATCGTCTTCCGCGAGACGCTGGAAGCCGCCATGTTCGTCGGCATCGTCGCAGCGGCCACCAAACAGCTGGCAGGGCGCGCGCGGTGGCTGATCGCCGGCGTGGCCGCCGGCGCCCTGGGTGCCGTGGTGCTCGCACTGATGGCCGAACGGATCAGCGCTTTGTACGACGGGATCGGTCAGGACCTGATGAACGTCGGCATCCTGTCGGCGGCGCTGACCATGCTGGTCTGGCATTGCGTCTGGGTATCGACGCACGGCCAGGAGATGGCTGCACATGCACGAGATCTGGGTCGTTCGATCAACCACGGTCAGCGCGCGCCCTGGACCTTGTTCGTCGCCGTCGCGCTGGCCGTGCTGCGCGAAGGCGCGGAAACGGTGCTCTTCGTCGGCGGCTCGATCGCGGGGTCCGGCAACGGCGGCACGACATCCGTGCTGACGTCATGCACCCTCGGGCTGGCAGCCGGGGCGATCGTCGGCGCCCTGATGTACGTCGGACTGTCGCGGATTCCGACGAAGCGCCTGTTCGCCGTCACGAACATCCTGGTGGCGTTGCTGGCGGCTTCGATCGCAAGCCAGTTGGCCAGGACGCTGGGCCAGGCCGGGCTCGTCGAACGCTGGAGCACGCCGTTGTGGGACAGCACGGCCGTTCTGGCGCCGGACTCGGCACTCGGCACCGTCCTCCACGCCCTGGTGGGGTACGACGCCCAGCCCTCCGGCGCACAGCTCACGGCTTATCTCGCCGTGCTGACGTTCATTTATCTGGGGATCCGCCTGGCAACGACGGCAAGCCCTGCCTCGACGCCTGGTCGATCGTCACACGCGTAGACCGTGGCGGTCGGACCCCGCTCACGGGCCTTGCTCCCGACTCCGACGTCACCGATGCGAACCGGGATTCAGCTGGGGGCGTTGATCGCCCTCGCCGCCTGCTGCTTGTCGTTCGTCGCTCCTGCGGTGGCCGAGCCGGCGGATTACGTCGTCTCGCCAATCGTCGAAGACGGCGAGCGAGAGATCGACCTCAAGGCCGGCAGCGCAGCCCTGCCGAGCGGGATGCACCAGGACGCCAGTTCGGTCGGTCTCGGCTGGGCCCCGAATTCACGCTGGTTCACCGAGGTCTACGCGAAGTGGCACAAGGATCCGGGGCAGCCGCGCGGGTTCGACGCCTGGGAGTGGGAAAACAGGCTCCAGCTGACCGAGACCGGCGAATACCCGGTCGATGTCGGCCTCCTGTTCGAGGTCGAAAGACCCAAGGACCGCGCCGAGGGCTACGAATATCGCTGGGGCACATTGCTTCAAGCCGATCTCACGACCAGCATTCAGGCGAATCTGAACCTGCTGGTACAGAAGCGCATTCGGGGCAGCGAAGCGGCCGACGCCGAGTTCGGATACCAGTGGCAGCTGGATTACCGCTGGATGCCGGCGCTGGAACTCGGCCTGCAAGGATTCGGCGCTGTCGGGCCCTGGAACGACTGGGCACCGACCGCCGCACAACAGCATCTCGCGGGGCCGGCTGTCTTCGGGCGGATCGACCTCGGCGGTCGCAGGTCGATCAGGTACAACGCAGGCGTGCTGCTCGGCTTGAACAGCAGCTCACCGCACAGCACGGTGCGTGTGCAGGCGGAGTACGAATTCTGACGACGCGTCACTGACTGTCGTCAGCGCCAGACTCGACCGGTGGGTGGCCCAGAGGACAACGGGCCAGCCCCTTGCGGAAGCTAGCCCGTTGATATTGATGGTGCGGCTGGCAGGATTCGAACCCACGACCCCTTGGTTCGTAGCCAAGTACTCTATCCAACTGAGCTACAGCCGCGCAGCTGAAAAATATACCACGCCGGGCTGGGCTGGATCAGTCCAGCGCCGCGGCTGCCCGCTCGCAACGCAGCACCTGCGCGTCATCGGCTTCCTCGCGCGCCAGCGCCGCGAGCTGGCGCCAAGCGGCGCGGCGCGTGCTCGCGGCCAGCCCGGGTGCCGCAGCCGCCTGTTCGAGCAGTCGGCGCGCCTTGCCCCAGAGCCGGCGCTCCGCAAAGGCCATCCCGACGGCAGCCACGACCGCACTCTCATGGCCGAAGGCCTGCGCCGCGCTTTCCAGCCGCGGCAGCCAGTCGACGCCGATGCCGGCGCGGGCGTCGATGAGGGCCAGCGCGACCTGCTCGCGGTCTTCACGCGCGAGCTCGGCCAAGCGGTCCCAGAATGGCCGCAGCCAATGGCGCGCGTCGTCGACCGCTTCGAGCTGCACCGCGCGCTGCGCCGCGCGTGCGGCCACCGTGGCATCGCGCTGGTCGGCGGCGTCGAACTGGCTCCACAGCCGGCGCAATTGCTGCAGGTCGTGCGCACTGTCCAGCGCCTCGGCGGCCAGCGACCGCAGCAGGCCCTGCGCGACGACGGCCGAGAAAGCGCCGTGGTTGGCGAGCAGCCGCGCCGTGTGCAACGCCTCCAGCGGCCGACGCGCCACGCGCAGAGCCTGGAGCTTCAGGCGCAGGGCCTGGGTGCGCCGCGCCGCACCCGGCGGCAGGGCTTCGAGCAGCTCGATGGCGCGCCGCGCATCGCGGTCTTCCAGCGCCCATTCGGCGGCCAGCAGGCGTGCCGCTTCCTCGACGCTGCCGGGGCCGCCGCGCGCGCCCTTGCCGGCCTTGAGCGCCAGGCGCAGGGCCTCGTCGCGGCGCTTGCGGTCCTGCAGGCGGTGCAGGCTGCCAGCGGCCAGCAAGTGGGCCAGGACGCGGAACTCGACGTCCAGCACCACGCCTGCGGCGCCGTCGGCGATCGCCAGAGAACGCTCGGCCGCCTTGTGCGCTCGGCCATAGCGGGCAGCGAAGTACTCGGCCAGCGCTTCGCGCAGCGCAGCCTGCGCGGCGCGCTCGCGGCGCAGCGTGCGCCATTCGCCGGCGCGACGCGGCAGGCTGACGAGCGAGCCGATCGCCTTCACCGCCGACATCACCAGCACGCAGCTGACCAGCAGCAGGATCACGAACAGGTTGAGCGAGAGATCGGTCCGCCAGCCCCCCCAATAGACGCTGACCAGGCCGTCGTTCGGTCCCAGCGTGGTGGCCGCCACCACCGCCACCAGGGCCAGCAGCATGAGCCAGATGATGCTGCGCATGTCGATGCAGGCGGGCGTCAGCGCCCTGCCGAAGCGGCGGCGATGGCGGCCAGGGTGGCGTCCGGGCGCGGCACGGTGACCAGACGCGCCTGGGTCATGACCTGGCGCACGAGATCGCTGGCAGCGACGACACGGCGCGAGCTGCGGTCGAAGTAGCGGTCGAGCGCCGCCTTGGCGTCTCGCAGGTCGGACTGGGCGGCGTCGAACTGGCGCGAAAGCAGCGCCAGCCGCGCGTTGAGCAGCCGCAGCTTCAGGTTCTCGCGCAGGAAGAAGCTCTGCTCGGGCGCCACCAGCATCGCGTCGGGCTCGTCGATCCGGGTCACGCGCAGCAGGCTTCTGGCCTGCTGCCACAGGTGGCCGCCGAAGTCGCGCCAAACCGAATCCAGCCGCTCGGTCCATGACGCGGCGGCACTGGCGGCACCTTTGGCGCTCGACGCGCTCGCCGCCTTCTCCGCGCTCGCGGTAGCCGGCGACGAACCATCGACCGCCGGTCCGCGCTTGGCGCCGCGCCGCTCGGGGGTCGACAGCAGCGGCAGGTCGTCGATCTCGCGGACCACCTCGTCCAGGCGGATGTTCAGCGCCGTGATGTCGGTGACGCCGGCGCTGCGCGTGCGCTCCAGGTCCTGCGCGATGGCGCGGCGCACGCGTTCCAGGCGCGGCTGGTTGTAGCGTGCCAGGCGCTCGTCGGCCTGCTTGAGCGTCAGCACCAACGGGTCGGCGCTGCCCGTGATGGCGGTCTGCTGCATCGCCACGCGGATGGAGGCCTCGAGATCGGCCAGCACGTTCTCGTCACGCGAGCGGGCCAGCGCCTGGATCAGGTCCTCGAGCTGGGTACGCTGCATCGAACTTTCGGCCACGCGCGCCTCGAGCAGCGCCAGCCGGGCGTCCGACTCGCGCACCGTCGTCTCGGCTTCGCGCGCCAGCGTGCGCGCCTCCGTGGCCTGGGCGCCGCTGTCCTGCTGGCGCTTGACGAGTTCGGCTTCCAGAGTCTTCAGGCGCTGCTGGACGCCCCAGGCCAGCCACAGCGCCGCGGCCGCGATGATCAGCAGCGCCAGCCCTGCCGCGGCCGACAGCCAGCGCATGCGGGAAGCCGTGGACGCTGCGGGCAGAGGCGCCGGGTCGGGCACGGCGGGAGGGGGCGCGGACGGCTCGGTCACAGGGCCTGAGATTGTATCGACCGCCACCGGGCGGCCATTGCCGCCACCGCCGCCGGGTCGGGCGGCGTCAGCTCGACGCGGCCGAAACCGGCCGCCCGCGCGGCCTCCACGATGCGCGCGTGCGAGGCCACGGCGCTGCTGCGCGACCAGTCGACGTCCGGCGCCAGCCGGCGCAGATTGGCGATCGCCTCGCTGCTGCTGAACTGCCACAAGTAGGCGGCCGGGGTGGCCCGGGCGCTTGCCAGCAACTCGCGTTCGGCTGCGGTCGGCACCGGAGGCTGGCGTCGGTAGGCGGCCACGAACTCGACCGTGGCGCCGCGGCCGCGCAGGACCTCGGCCAGCCAGTCGCGGCCCTCGTCGCCGCGCACCACGAGCACCCGCCGCCCCGCCCAGTCGCGCCCGGCAATCCGGGCCCACAGCGCCTCCGAATCGAAGCGCTGACCGTCGGCTGCCGGCTCGGCCAGTGCCGCCTCGGCCACCCCCGCGGCGCGCAACGCAGCGGAGGTGCCCGGCCCGGTGGAGCCGGCGCTCACCTGGTCCGGCCAGCCTGCCAACGGTGGCGCGGCGGCGAAGAAGTGATTGACGGCGTTGGCACTGACGAAAAGGACGAGGGCGAACTCGGGCAGCCGCTGCCAGGCGGCGTGCACCGGCGCCAGGTCGGTGGCAGGGGCGATGGCGATCAGCGGCAGCGCCTGAGCCGGCTGGCCGAGCGCCTGCAGAGCGCGCACCCAGCCGGCCGCCTGCGCTGCCGGGCGAGTGACGATGACCTCGATCATGGGCCGCCGCGGCCGCTGGGCGACAGCCGGTGCCCGGTCATCCTAGGCCGGCAGATAGCCCGCGGCGCCGGCGGCACGCAGCCGGTCCGCGGCCGCGGTGCCGAGGGCGCGGGCGGCGGCCTCGTCGGCCACCGCCGCGGCGAGGTGCGCGCGCAGCAAGGGGCGCTTCGGATCGGCGCCGTCGCCCAGGGCGACGTCGAGCCGCAGCGTGGCGCCGTCCCAGCTGGCGTGCGCCGCCAGCGGCATGCTGCAGCTGCCACCCAGCGCGCGCGAGACGGCACGCTCGGCATGCGCAGCGAGGAAGGTCGGCCGGTGAATCGTCTGCGCCAGCAGTTCGCGCAGTGCGCTGGCGTCTTCCCGCACCTCGATGCCCAAGGCGCCCTGTCCGGCCGCCGGAATCATCGCCTGCGGCTCGAAGCGGGCGCGGATGCGCTGGCCCAGGCCCAGCCGCATCAGACCGGCGGCGGCGAGCACGATCGCATCGAAGCCGCCTTCGTCGAGCTTGCGCAGCCGGGTGTCGAGGTTGCCGCGCAGCGGCTCGATGCGCAGATCCGGGCGCAGGGCGAGCAGTTGCACCACGCGGCGCAGGCTGGAGGTGCCGACCACCGCCCCCGGCGGCAGCTCGTCCAGGCTGTCGTAGCGGTTGGAGACGAAGGCGTCGCGCGGGTCCTCGCGCTCCCAGACTGCGGCCAGCGCGAAGCCCGCCGGCAGGTCCATCGGCACGTCCTTGAGCGAATGCACGGCCAGATGCGCCTGACCCAGTTCGAGCGCGGTCTCCAGCTCCTTGACGAACAGGCCCTTGCCGCCGACCTTGGACAGGCTGCGGTCGAGGATCTGGTCGCCGCGGGTCGTCATCCCGAGCAACTCGACCCGCAGGCCGAAGCGCGCCACCAACGCGTCGCGCACATGTTCGGCCTGCCACAGCGCGAGGCGGCTCTCGCGGGTGGCGATGACGATGGGCTGGCTCATCTGCAGATGATAGCCAGCCGTCCGGCAACGGTCCGGCCTCGACCGGGCTGCTGACGGGCACGCAGCTTGCGGGCATACGGACTCCACGGGTCGACCACAATGGGTAACCTGGTTACATGCCCCGGAGGCCGAAATGCCGCGCACCACAAGCGCCCGCCCGAAGACCGTGTCACGCACCAAATCCAGTCGCAGCGGGGCCGAAGCCGACGCCGCCGCGAAGAACAAGCCGCTGGTCGATGACATCCGGTTACTCGGCCGCATCCTGGGCGACGTGATCCGCGAGCAGGAGGGCGCTGCCGCCTTCGACCTCATCGAGCGGATCCGCCAGCTCTCGGTGGCGTACCGGCTGAAGGCCGACGCCAGCGCCGGGCGCGTGCTCGACCGCCTGCTCAAGAATCTCTCGGCCGACCAGACGGTGACCGTGATCCGCGCCTTCAGCTACTTCTCGCACCTGGCCAACATCGCCGAGGACCGCCACCACGTGCGCCGTCGCGCGGTGCACGAGCAGGCCGGCGACCTGCAGGAAGGCTCGCTGGCGCTGAGCTTCGAGCGCCTGCACCGCGCCGACCACCGCGCTGCCGAGATCGCCCAGACCCTGTCCCATGCCTACATCTCGCCGGTGCTCACCGCCCATCCCACCGAGGTCCAGCGCAAGAGCATCCTCGACGCCGAGCGCGCCATCGCGGCGACGCTCGGCGAGCGCGACGACCTGGGCAGCGCCGACAAGCGCACCGACAACGAGGCCCTGATCCGCGCCCGCGTCACCCAGCTGTGGCAGACGCGGATGATCCGCACCGCCAAGCTCACGGTGGCCGACGAGGTCGAGAACGCGCTGAGCTACTACCCCACGACCTTCCTGCGCGAGATCCCGCGCCTGTACCGCGAGATCGAGCGCGCGCTGCCCGGGCACCCGGTGGCCTCGTTCCTGCGCATGGGCCACTGGATCGGCGGCGACCGCGACGGCAACCCGAATGTCACCGCGGCCACGCTGCGCCACGCGCTGTCGCGGCAGTCCGAGGTCGCGTTGCGCCACTACCTCACCGAGGTGCATGCGCTGGGCGGCGAGCTGTCGCTGTCGGCGTTGCTCGCGCCGGTCACGCCCGAGATGCAGCTGCTGGCCGACCGCTCGCCCGACCGCAACGAGCATCGCAGCGACGAGCCTTATCGCCGCGCCCTGATCGGCATCTACGCACGGCTGGCGGCGACGCTGCAGCGCCTGACCGGCACCGAGGCGCTGCGCCATGCGGTGGCGCCGCAGGACCCGTATGCCGATGCCGAGGAATTCCTGCGCGACCTGCAGG
Source organism: uncultured beta proteobacterium (assembly GCA_963725755.1). GTDB lineage: Bacteria > Pseudomonadota > Gammaproteobacteria > Burkholderiales > Burkholderiaceae_C > Rubrivivax. The sequence goes on along the minus strand of CAVRZW010000017.1, from coordinate 399,053 downwards.
TGATCGAGCGCTCGCTGCATTCGCACCATGCGCAGGCGCTGGTGGCGCCGCGGCTGGCGCCGCTGATGCGCGCGGTGCAGGTGTTCGGCTTCCATCTCGCGACGCTGGATCTGCGCCAGAGCTCGGACAAGCACGAGGCGGTGGTCGCCGAACTGCTGCAGCGCGCGCGCATCGAGCCCGACTACAGCGCCCTGCCCGAGGCGAAGCGGCGCGAGCGCCTGCTGGCCCTGCTCAACGATGCCCGACCGCTGCGCGTGCACGGCGCGGTGTATTCGGAACTGGCGCTGGGCGAACTCGAGATCTTCGAGACCGCGCGCGAGGCACTCGCCCGCTACGGCCGCGACGCGATCCGCCACTGCATCATCTCGCATACCGAAGAGGTCAGTGACCTGCTCGAGGTGCTGCTGCTGCAGAAGGAGACCGGGCTGCTCACCGGCACCCTGGACGGCAGCGCGAAGAGCGTGCTGATCACCGTGCCGCTGTTCGAGACCATCGCCGACCTGCGCCGCAGCGAGCCGATCATGCGCGAGTTCTACGCCCTCCCCGGCATCGCGCCGCTGGTGGTGGCCGGCGGCGCCGAGCAGGACGTCATGCTGGGCTACAGCGACAGCAACAAGGACGGCGGCTTCTTCACCAGCAACTGGGAGCTCTATCGCGCCGAGACGGCGCTGGTCGGGCTGTTCGCCGAGCTCGGCCGCGACCACTCGATCACGCTGCGCCTGTTCCACGGCCGCGGCGGCACCGTCGGCCGCGGCGGCGGGCCGAGCTACCAGGCGATCCTGGCGCAGCCGCCGGGCACGGTCAACGGCCAGATCCGGCTGACCGAGCAGGGCGAGGTCATTGCTTCCAAGTACGCCCATCCCGAGATCGGCCGCCGCAACCTCGAGACGCTGGTGGCCGCCACGCTCGAGGCCACGCTGCTGCACCCGACCAAGCCGGCGCCGAAGTCGTTCCTCGACGCCGCGGCCGAGATCAGTGCGGCCAGCTTCGCCGCCTACCGCAAGCTGGTCTACGAGACCCCGGGCTTCACCGACTACTTCTTCGCCGCCACGCCGATCCGCGAGATCGCCGAGCTCAACCTCGGCTCGCGCCCGGCCTCGCGCAAGGCCACGCGCGCGATCGAGGACCTGCGCGCGATCCCCTGGGGCTTCTCTTGGGGCCAGTGCCGGATGGCCTTGCCCGGCTGGTGCGGCTTCGGCACCGCGGTCGAGGTCTTCCTGGCCGGCGGCGAACGAGCTGCCCGCGTCGAGCTGCTGCAGCGCATGCACAGGCAATGGCCGTTCTTCCGCACCCTGCTGTCGAACCTCGACATGGTGCTGGCCAAGAGCGACCTGCGGATCGCCGCACGCTACGTCGAACTGGTCGAGGACAAGGCGGTGGCCAGGCGCATCTTCGCCGCCCTGCGCGCCGAATGGCAGCGCGCCGACGGCGCGCTGGCGCTGATCACCGGCGAGGACCAGCGGCTGCAGTCCAACCAGCCGCTGGCGCGCTCGATCGCCCACCGCTTCCCCTACCTCGACCCGCTCAACCACCTGCAGGTCGAACTGCTGCGCCGCTACCGCAACCGGCGCGAAGGGCAGGCTGGCGTGGATCGGCTGCAGCGCGGCATCCACCTGTCGATCAACGGCATCGCAGCGGGCTTGCGCAACACCGGCTGATGCAGCCGCTTCGCTAGGGCTGCGGATCGGCCAGGGCCGCCCGCACCTCGGCCACCTGACGCCGCGAGACCGCCAGCCACTCATCCAGCGGCGCCACGCGCACCGCCCAGCCGTCGCCGTCGCTGTCGGGGATGCGGCCGCGCATCGCGAGTGCGCGGATCGCGCGCCGCGCCACCAGCGCGTTGCGGTGGACGCGGATGAAGCCCGCACCGAGCCGGCCTTCCAGCGCGGACAGCGATTCGTCGAGCACGTGGCTGTGCGCGGCGGTGCGCAGCGTGACGTACTTGAGCTCGGCCTTCAGGTACAGCACCTCGGCCACCGGCAGCCGCAGCACGCGGCCGCGGTCGCTGAACACCAGCACCGGGGCCGGGTCGGCCGCGGCCGGGTCGCGCAGGCGTTGCGCCACGCGCTGCAGCGCGGCGAGCAGGCGTTCGCGGCGCACCGGCTTGGTGAGGTAATCCACCGCCTCGATCTCGAAGGCCTTGAGCGCATGCTCGGCATGCGCGGTGACGAAGATCACCGCCGGCGGCCGTGCCAGGGTCCTGAGCAGTTCGGCCAGGCGCAGGCCCGCGTTCGTTCCCGCGCCGGGCATGCGGATGTCCAGCAGCACGGCATCGGCCGGCGTGGACTGCAGCATCGCGAAGGCCTCGGTCGCGTCGCCGGCCTCGCCGACGATCTCGGCGCCGATCTCGGGCAGGGCCTCGAGCAACGACCGCAGGCGCAGCCGCGCCAGCGGCTCGTCATCGACGATCGCCAGCCTCATGCGCTCATGGTTCTGCGGGCACCACGATGCGGGCATGGAACATCTCGCCCTCGCGCCAGACATCGCATTGCGCCGCCACGTCGTGCAGCAGGCGCAGCCGCTCGCGCACGTTGTGCAGCGCCATGCCGTGGCCGGGGTTGCCCGGCCCGTCATCCGGGCCGCCCAGCGTGTTGCTGACGACGACCACCGCCTGCCCGCGCAGCAGCTGCGCGCGCAGGACCACGCGACCGCCGCGCGCCGCGGGCTCGATGCCGTGGCGCACCGCGTTCTCGACCAGCGGCTGGAGCACCAGCGGCGGCACGCGCGCGGCGTGCACGCGGGGGTCGATCTCCCATTGCACCGCCAGCCGCGCGCCGAAGCGCACCTGCTCGATGGCCAGGTAGCGGCGCGCGAGCTCGATCTCCTCTTCCAGCGTGACCGATGCGCCGGCATCGGCGAGCGCGACGCGGAACAGCTGTGCCAGGTCCTCCAGCACGTTCTCGGCCCGCTCCGGATCGACACGCACCAGCGCCAGCGCCGTGTTCAGGGCGTTGAACAGGAAATGCGGCCGGATGCGCGACTGCAGCTCGGCCAGCCTCGCGCTCGCGTTGGCCGGATGCCAGATGCGCGCGCGCAGGTCGAGCCAGGCCCACAGCAGCGCTGCGAAAGCCACCCCGGCCAGGACCACCGCGGCCACGCGCCAGGCGCTGTCGTCGCCGGCCACCCCGGCCCACCACAGCGGCCACCAGGCGAGCAGCGCCGCCAGGCCGCCGAGGGCGAGCACGAAGGTCGCGCGCAGCGGCTGCTCGGCGCCGCGCAACGGCCGGCGCAAGGCGCAGATCGCCACCAGCCACAGCAGGGTGCCTGCGACGCCGCCGAACGCCAGCGCGGCCTGCCGAGCCGCCCATTGCGCCGCGCCGTCGGCGCCGGCCAGTGCGGCGATCGCCAGCACCGCCTGCACCAGCAGCACCGCGCGCAGGGCCAGCGCCGGGTGGCAGACGTCGAAGGCGGCCGCGGCCTGGGTCTGCAGCCGCGCGCGCTCCTCGGCCAGCGGGTCGAAGCGGGTGACCGAGAAACCGGTGCTGGGCAAGGCCGCCGGCCGTGTCGTCTCGGGCCACAGGCTGGCCGGCCGGCTCACCGTGAACGGGGAGTCGGCCGGCCCGTCGGGGTCCTGCGGCGCGGGGCAGCTCATCTCGGCCCGGATAATACGGAGTCCTCTCGCTGCGGCCGCCTGCGGCCATCCTGGCATGTCACAAGATCGTTCATCGGATCCATGGGCCCACAAGCACCAGGCCTGGTCGGCGCTGTTCAGCGAGCCGATGAGCGAACTGGTCAAGCGCTACACCGCCAGCGTCGGCTTCGACCAGCGCCTGTGGCGGGCCGACATCGACGGCAGCCTGGCGCACGCCGAGATGCTCGCCGCGCAAGGCGTGATCGCGGGGCAGGACCTGGCCGACATCCGGCGCGGGATGAGCCAGATCGCATCCGAGATCGAGGCCGGCCGCTTCGAGTGGAGGCTCGAACTAGAGGACGTGCACCTCAACATCGAGGCCCGCCTGACCCAGATCGTGGGCGACGCCGGCAAGCGGCTGCACACCGGGCGCAGCCGCAACGACCAGGTGGCCACCGATCTGCGGCTGTGGCTGCGCGGCGAGATCGACAAGCTGGCCGCCCTGCTCGCCGACATGCAGCGCGCGCTGGTCGAGCTGGCCGCCACCCATGTCGACACCGTGATGCCCGGCTACACCCACATGCAGGTGGCGCAGCCGGTGAGTTTCGGCCACCACCTGCTCGCCTATGTCGAGATGTTCCAGCGCGACGCCGAGCGCCTGGCCGACGCACGCCGCCGCACCAACCGCCTGCCGCTGGGCGCCGCCGCGCTGGCCGGCACCAGCTACCCGCTGGACCGCGAGCGGGTGGCGCGCACGCTGGGCTTCGAAGGCGTCTGCCAGAACAGCCTGGACGCGGTGAGCGACCGCGACTTCGCGCTCGAGTTCGCTTCGTTCGCCTCGATCTGCATGGTCCATGTCTCGCGCCTGGCCGAGGAGATCGTGCTGTGGATGAGCCAGAACTTCGGCTTCATCGACCTCGCCGACCGCTACTGCACCGGCTCGTCGATCATGCCGCAGAAGCGCAACCCGGACGTCGCCGAACTGGCCCGCGGCAAGAGCGGCCGCGTCGTCGGCCACCTGATGGGCCTGCTCACGCTGATGAAGGGCCAGCCACTGACCTACAACAAGGACAACCAGGAGGACAAGGAGCCGCTGTTCGACACCGTGGACACGCTGGCCGGCACGCTGCGCATCATGGCCGAGATGGTCGGCGGCATCGAGGTCAAGGCCGACGCGATGGAGCGTGCGGCCCTCAAGGGCTACGCGACCGCCACCGACCTGGCCGACTACCTGGTCCGCAAGGGCCTGCCTTTCCGTGACGCGCACGAGGCGGTGGCGCATGCGGTGAAGATCGCGATCGGCCGCGGCGTCGACCTTGCCGCGCTGCCGCTGGCCGAGTTGCAGGCGCTGCAGCCCGGCATCGAAGCCGACGTCCAGCAGGTGCTGACGCTGCGCGGCTCGCTGGCGGCGCGCGACTTGCTGGGCGGCACGGCGCCGGCGCAGGTACTGGCCCAGGTGGCGCGGCACCGCGCCCGGCTGGCCGCCTAGCACGGCGCGTCCGGGGCCGGTCAGGGCCCGTCGGGAGGCTGGCCCTTGTCGAAGACGATGCGCCACACGCCTGGCGCCTCCTGGCGCCAGATCGAGTTGAAGCGCGCAATCGGCTTGCCTCCGGGGTCGAGCACCGGACCGGTAGACAACGCCAGCGTGCCGTCGCCCAGCACCTGCACATCGTCGGGCGACCAGGAAAACGGCGGCGCCGGGCCGTCGAAGAACTTCTTCCACCCCGCCGCCACCGCCGCCTTGCCGCGCAGCACCCCGCGGCCGCTGAAGAAGACGGCCTGCTCGGACAGCAGCGCGGTGAAGGCGGCATGGTTGCGTTCGTCCATGCTGCGCGCGAACGCCCTTTCGGCGTCCGCGACCTGCTGCGCCAGCGCCTGGAGCCGGCCCTGCGCTTGCGCCTGAGGGTCGGGCTCGGCGATCACGGCACGAGCCGCACACAGCGCCAATGCTAGCGCGGCGAGCCGGCGCCGGTGCCTCGCATGCGCGGCCTCAACCACGGCCTGGCGCCGGCGCCGGGCCCTCGTCGGCGAACCAGCCCAGCAAGATCAGCGCCGCCGCGCTGCCGATCGGGAACAGCAGCACCGCCAGTCCGACCCAGAAGCCCATCGCGCGCTGCATGCGGTGCGCCGCGATGCCGACGAAGGCCCAGTGCAGCAGCAGCGCGACCGCCAGCACGAGCGCGGTGGCCACGGTGCGCAGCACGGTGGCCAGCGTGCGCTCGGCCAGCGGCGGCAGGAACATCGCTATCGCGGCGACCGCCACCACCAGCGCGAAGGTGGCGGCGGTGAGCGCGCGTTGGGCGGGGTTATCGGTCATGGCGGCCTCCTGCGGACGACATCGGGGCGATGCATCCAGTGTAGGCCGATGGTCGACCCGAGGGGGACGCCGGCAGCCTCCGAGCCGGCGTCCCGCGCCGGCGCAAACACTGTATAAAGCCCCAGCCACCGATCGCCACCTCACCCACCCCCATGCCGCCGCGCCGCTGGATCGCCCACCTCGACATGGATGCGTTCTACGCCTCGGTGGAACTGCTGCGCTACCCCGAGCTGGCCGGGCAGGCGGTGGTCATCGGCGGCGGCCGGCGCCACCAACCGACGCTGTTGCCCGACGGCACGCGGCGTTTCGCCACCCTGGCCGGCTACACCGGGCGCGGCGTGATCACCACTGCCACCTACCCGGCGCGCGACCTCGGCGTGCATTCGGGCATGGGGCTGATGAAGGCCGCGCTGCGCGCGCCGCAGGCGGTGCTGCTGCCGACCGACTTCGATCGCTACCGCCACTATTCGCGGCTGTTCAAGGCCGCAGTGGCCGAGGTCGCTCCCGTGCTCGAGGACCGCGGCATCGACGAGATCTACATCGACCTGACCGAGGTGCCGGGGGCGCAGGACAGCGTCGGCCACGACGCCGCCGGCGGCGTGCGCGCGGTGGCGCAGGAGATCCGCAACAACGTGCGCCGCAGCACGGGCCTGTCGTGCTCGATCGGCGTCACGCCGAACAAGCTGCTGGCCAAGATCGCGAGCGAGCTCGACAAGCCCGACGGCCTGACCGTGCTCACCGCGGCCGATCTGCCCACGCGCATCTGGCCGCTGCCGGTGCGGCGCATCAACGGCATCGGGCCGAAGGCGGGTGCCAGGCTCGCCGCCCTGGGCATCACGACGATCGGCGAGCTGGCGCAGCACGAGCGCACCTGGCTGGTCGAGCAGTTCGGCCGCCCGTACGGCCGCTGGCTGTTCGACGCCGCACACGGCATCGACGACCGGCCGCTGGTGACGCACGGCGAGCCGGTGTCGATGAGCCGCGAGATGACCTTCGAGCGCGACCTCGACGCGGTGCGCGACCGCGCCGAGCTGACCCGCATCTTCACCTCGCTGGCCACCCAGGTCGCCACCGACCTGCAGCGCAAGGGCTACGCCGGCCGCACGATCGGCATCAAGCTGCGCTTCGACGATTTCAGGACCGTCACGCGCGACCTCACGCTGCCGACCGCCGTGGCCGATGCGGCGGCGATCCGCGAAGCCGCGGGGCGGTGCCTCAAGCGGGTCGATCTCAGCCGCAGGCTGCGCCTGCTGGGTGTGCGTGCGGGCTCGCTGGTGCGGCTGTAGATGCCCACCCGTGGGCGACACGAGCCGCTACGATCCGCCGCTGAGGAGACCGCCGACACCATGACCGTCATCACCAACATCGAAGACCTCCGCGTGCTGGCCCGCAAGCGCGTGCCGCGCATGTTCTACGACTACGCAGACTCGGGCTCGTGGACCGAAAGCACCTACCGCGCCAACGAGAGCGATTTCCAGAAGATCAAGCTGCGCCAGCGCGTGGCGGTGAACATGGAGAACCGCAGCACCGCCACCAAGATGGTCGGCGTCGATGCAGCGATGCCGGTGGCGATCGCGCCCACCGGTCTGACCGGCATGCAGCACGCCGACGGCGAGATCCTGGCCGCCAAGGCGGCCGAGAGGTTCGGCATTCCGTTCACGCTCTCGACGATGAGCATCTGCTCGATCGAGGACATCGCCGCGAACACGAAGGCGCCGTTCTGGTTCCAGCTCTACGTGATGCGCGACCGCGGCTTCATCGAGCGCCTGATTGCCCGCGCGCAGGCCGCCCGCTGCGGGGCGCTGGTGCTCACGCTGGACCTGCAGATCCTCGGCCAGCGCCACAAGGACCTGAAGAACGGCCTGTCGGCGCCGCCCCGGCTGACGCTGGCCAACATCCTCAACATGGCGACCAAGCCACGCTGGTGTCTGGGCATGGCCGGCACCTCGCGCCGTCAGTTCGGCAACATCGTCGGCCATGTCGAGGGCGTCAGCGACATGGCCGACCTGGGGGCCTGGACCGCGCAGCAGTTCGACCCGCGGCTGAACTGGGGCGACGTCGAGTGGATCAAGAAGCGCTGGGGCGGCAAGCTGATCCTCAAGGGCATCCAGGACGTCGAGGACGCGAAGCTGGCCGTGGCCAGCGGCGCCGATGCGCTGATCGTCAGCAACCATGGCGGGCGCCAGCTCGACGGCGCACAAAGCAGCATCGCGGCGCTGCCGGCCATCGTCGAGGCCGTCGGCTCGCAGATCGAGGTCCACATGGACGGCGGCATCCGCTCGGGCCAGGACGTGCTCAAGGCGGTCGCGCTGGGCGCCAAGGGCACCTACATCGGACGCGCCTTCCTCTACGCGCTGGGAGCGATGGGCGAGGCGGGGGTGATCAAGGCGCTGGAGATCATCCATCGCGAGCTCGACCTCACGATGGCCTTCTGCGGCCACACGCGGATCGACACGGTGGATCGCAGTACCCTGCTGCCCGGAACCTTCCCCGGTTGACCGATCGAAGCCCAGGCTCTGCATCAGCCCGACGGCGTTCGACGAACCCGGAGTCTGCGCACGATGACCGCCAGCCTGTGCCCCGTCTGCCGCAGCGTCATCCCGACGGATGCGCAGCGCTGCAGTGTCTGCGGCGCCGCCCTGGGCGATTGGGACGCGCGGGCGCCGCCGGTGCGCCCGCCCACGCAGGGCCGGCCGGCGAGCGCGCTGTGGCTCGATGACCCTGTCGCGCCACCGCGCCCGCCCGAGCCCGCCGACGAGCCCGAAGCGGCGCCGCTGTCGATCACGTTGCGCGAAATCGATCTGCCGCCACCCGTCCTCGCCGGGCCACCCTCGCCGCGCCCACCCACCGCGGCGGAAGGCCTGGTGATGTCCGACCCCGAGCTGCCGCCCATCACCGAAGCCGCCCAGCTCGCGCTGAACAGGACCGCCAGGCGGGCCTTCGTGCGCCGTGAGCGGCTGCTCGGCGAGTCGGCCGCCAGCGTCGCCGCACCGACCGTGCCCGAAGTGCTGGTGCTCGACGCCGACGACACCGCCCGCGACCAGATCTGCAGCCTGCTGCGGGCCTTCGGCTTCGGCGTGCATGCGGTGAACGACCCCGGGAAGGCGTCGGCACTCGCCGCGTCGCGCGCCTTCGCCGCCGCTTTCGTCGACATCGCGCTCGACGGTGCCGACGGCGGTGCCGGCATCGATCTGTGCAAGCATGTTCGCAACGCCAGCCGCCGCCGCGGCGGTGCCCCGACGCTTCTGGTGCTGGTCGCGGCGCAGTTGCGGCCGATCGATCGCGTGCGCGCCGCCCTTGCCGGCTGCGACGAGGTGATTCTCAAGCCGGTGACGCGCGGCAGCGTCGCCCGCGTGCTGGACTCGCACCACATCGTGCTGCCGTCGGATTCGCGGCGGGCCTGACCCGGCCGCAGCGGATGCGCGGGTCGTCGACGCAACAGCCCTGGCCTACCGCACGCCGAGCTTGAACGCGATCATCGCGCGCAGCTTGTTGGGCAGCACCGGTTTGATCAACAGGTGGTAGTCGTGGGTGATGGCCTCGTCTTCGTGGCCGCCCAGGCTGCTGCCGGTGATCATGATCGCCGGCAGCTGCTGTCCCGGCCAGCGCGCGCGCAGGGCGGTCAGCGCCTCGATGCCGGTGCGGCCTTGCGGCAGACGGTAGTCGACGAGCAGCAGGTCGGGCGGCTCGGCGCCGGGCCGCGCGAGCCAGGCCGTCACCGCCTCCACGGTGTCGAAAGACACGACGCGCGCGCCCCAGGCCTGCAACAGCACGACCAGGCCTTCGCGCACTGCGATCTCGTCTTCGACGACCAGGATCAACCGGCCCTGCAAGGTCAGCCCCAGCGGCAGCTTGAGGCCACCCGGCACCGCGTCGACGCTGCTGCGCGGCGCCTTGCCCACCGGCACGTCGATCGAGAACACGCTGCCATGGCCAACGCGTGATTGCACCGTGATCGGCGCGCCCATCAGGTCCGCCAGGCGCTTGACGATGGCCAGCCCCAGCCCCAGGCCCTTGCGGTGGTGCGCCTCCAGCGGCCGGTTGGTCTGGGCCTGGTAGAACTCCTCCCAGATGCGCGGCAGGCTGGCCTCGGAGATGCCGATGCCGCTGTCCCACACCTGCAGCAGCAGCCTGCCCTGGCGCGACCGGCAGGCGACGATGACGCCGCCGTCGTCGGTGTAGCGGATCGCATTGCTCACCAGGTTGCGCAGGATGCGCTCGAGCAGCACCGGGTCGGCCTGTGCCACATGCTGCTCGCCGCGGAAGCGCAGCGACAGCCCCTTCTCGAACGCCACCGGCTCGAAGTGCAGCCGCAGCCGTGCGAACAAGTCGCGCATGCGCAGCGGCGCCGGGTTGACCTCGACGCCGCCGGTGTCGATGCGCGTGATGTCGAGCAGCTCGCCGAACAGCCCTTCCAGTGCATCGACCGACTCGTTGATGCTGTTGACCAGCGAGGCCACCTCGGGGTCGTGGCTGCGCTGGCGCAGGGCCTCGGCGAACAGGCCCATCGCGTGCAGCGGCTGGCGCAGGTCGTGGCTGGCGGCGGCGAAGAACTGGGTCTTGGCGCGGTTGGCGGCCTCGGCAGTCCGCCGCGCTTCCTCGGCCGCGCGGCGGGCTTCCTCGGTCACCGCCATCTCGGCGCGCAAGCGGCCGGCGAGTTCGTCGGTGCGTGACTTCAGCGTGATCGCCTGGCCGAGCGCGCCGCTGTAGGTGCGCGCCATCAGCACCGTGATGCCGAACAGCAGCGTGAGGATCACCGCCAGCTGCAGATGCCAGGACTGGCTGCTGTCGCTGGCGATGCGCGCGATGGTCGGCATGAGCACCAGGCTGATGAAGCCCAGGAACACGCGCGACTGGGTCGCCAGCAACTGCACCGAGCCCAGGCAGTACGAATAGACGATGAGGATCAGCGACACGGCGTGGTAGGGCGTGCCCAGGCCCCAGAACAGCCACACCGCCAGCCCCCACATCGCACCCTGCCCCAGCACCAAGGCCCTCCAGCTGCCGCGCCAGCGGCGCAAGGTCGCTTCGTCGGCGCCGGGCCGGCGGCGGAAACGCAGGTAATGCGCCAGCCTCAGCAGCCACAACAGGGCCACCATCGCCAGCCAGCCGAGGACCCGCGCCGGCGTGGCCAGCGGCCAGAAGATCAGGCCCATCAGCACCATGCCGATGAGGTTGCCGGTCAGCGTGGCCGGCGTCTGCACATAGAGCGCGCGGATATGGTCGATCTCGCCCTGCCCTGCCGATGCAGCGGCGGACGCTGGCGAGGGTGACAGCGGCGCGCGGTCGGCCGCCGGCTCTTCGGCGCGCTCGGTCACGGCCGGCTGCTAACGCTGCGGCGGCCGCCGCGCGAAGAAGCCGCCCTGGCCCTGCGTCATCTGGCTGACCGCCAGCACGGCCTGCGTGCGCGAGCTCACGCCCAGCGCCCGCAGCACCGCTGCCACATGGTCCTTGACGGTCTCCACCGACAGGTTGAGCTGGCGCGCGATCAGCTTGTTGGGCAGGCCCTGCAGCAGCAGGCCGAGCACCTCGGCCTGGCGCGGCGTGAGACCCACGTCTTCGATCGACGGCACCTTCTGGTGCGCCTCTGCCTGTGCTGCCTGCCCCAGCGGCGCCGCGCCCGGCACCGGCGCGCTGCCGGAGGGCCGCATCACGCCGGGCACCGTGTCACCGCCCGTGCCGCGGCCGAACTCGAGCCCCAGCATCGAGGGCGGCACGTACATCGCGCCCGTCATCACCATGCGCAGCGCCTCGTGCAGTTCGGCATGCGACGAACGCTTGGGCACGAAGCCCATCGCGCCGCTGTCGATGGCGCGGATCACGTCGCTGGCGCGGTCGGAAGCCGAAACCACGACCACCGGCACCGACGGGTAGGCGTTGCGGAACTCGACCAGCACGTCGAAGCCGTCGGCGTCGCCCAGCGCCAGGTCGAGCAGCACGAGGTCGAAGTCGGCATCCTCGCGCAAGGCGGCGCGTGCCGCGTCGGCGCTGTCCACGCCAACCACCGTGGTGTCGCTGCCGATCGTCTGGATCACGGCCTCGAGCGCCGACAGCACCAGCGGGTGATCGTCGACCAGCAGCACCTTCATCGCCTTCCTCCGTGCGTCGCGCCCAGGACCAGCCCGGACCATTGTGGGCCCGTCGTCCCGGCACGACGCGCCCCCACTTTGGGGGTGCCGCCGCGGGAGACCATGCCCGCGCTAGACGAAGCGCCGCGAGACCGTCTCGGCCACGCAGGCCGGCTTGGCCGCACCCTCGAGTTCGATCGTGGCCTCCACCGTCAGTTGCGCACCGTTGTCCAGCGGCTCGAACGAGACCAGCCTGAAACGCCCGCGCAGCCGGCTGCCGACGCGAACCGGGTGCGGGAAGCGCACCTTGTTCAGGCCGTAGTTCACGCCCATGCGAACGTCGTCGATCGCGAACGCGGTCTCGAACAGGTGCGGCAGCAGGCTCAGCGTGAGGAAGCCGTGCGCCACCGGCGCACCGAAGGGGCCGGCCGCGGCGCGCCGCGGATCGACGTGGATCCACTGGTGATCGCCGGTCGCCTCGGCGAAGCGGTCGATGCGCGCCTGGTCGATCGCCAGCCAGTCGCTGGTGCCGATCTCGTGGCCGACCAGGGCCTGCAGGTCGGCGAGACGGGGGTAATGCTTCATGCCTGAATCCATGCCGCCAGCGGCTGCCATTGTTCGAGGTCGCGCTCGACGCGGCCGGGCGCGACATCCCACAGCGTGAGGCCGCGAGCAGCGAGCTGGACGTAGTTCTGGGTGTCGCGCAGCCAGCCCACCACCGGCACCGGCAGCGTCGAGAGGTACTGGTGCAGGTGCTCGTTGGCCAGCGTGTGCTCGCGCACGCGCATGCCGACCAGGCCGAGCTTGAACTCGTGCGCGCGCCGGTGCCCGCGCAGCGACTGCACGAAGTCGTGCGTGGCCTGGATGTCGAACAGGCTGGGTTGCAGCGGGATCAGGATGCGCTCGGCGATGCGCAGCACGGCGTCCAGGCGTTTGCCGTGCAGGCCGGCCGGGGTGTCGAGCACGACATGCGTGGTGCCCCGGGGCGGGCGCACGATGTCGTCGGCGGCCACGTCCCAGCCGTGGATCACCGGCAGCTGCGGACGCCCCAGGCCGGCGCGCTGCGCGAGCCACCGGCGGCTGGATTGCTGGCGATCGACGTCGCCCAGCATCACGGCGTGGCCGGCGGCGGCCAGGCAACCGGCCACGTTGGTGGCCAGCGTGCTCTTGCCGACCCCGCCCTTGGGGTTGGCGACCACGATGACGGGCATGGCTTGCTCTCCTCTCCTGGCGCCGCAGGACGCCGGTGCAGCGCTGATTTGTCGGGTATGGTACCGGCGCCGCCGGCACCGCCGCTGCGGGCAAACCCACGCGAGCCCCCGACCCAACCGCGCCTGTCGCTCCAGATGGCCGAGATCCTCGTCATCGCCGCCCACCCGCAGATCCCGCATTCGCGCGTCACCCGCGCGCTGATGCAGGCCTGCGCCCGGACCGCAGCGGCGAACCCTGAACGGCTGGCGCTGCGCGAGCTCTACGGGCTGTGCCCCGACTACTTCATCGACATCGCGGCCGAGCAGGCGGCGCTGCAGGCGGCCCGTCTCGTCGTCTGGCTGCACCCGGTGCACTGGTACTCGATGCCGCCGCTGATGAAGCTGTGGCTGGACGAGGTCTTCGCCTTCGGCTGGGCCTACGGGCCGGGGGGCCGGGCGCTGCGCGGCAAGGACCTGTGGCTGGCCTGCTCCACCGGCGGGCCCGAGGCCTCGTACCGGCCCGACGGCTACAACCGCTACTTCTTCGATGCCTTCCTGTACCCGTACGAGCAGACCGCGGCGCTGGTCGGCATGCGCTGGCTGCCGCCGCTGGTGCTGCACGGCGCGCACCGCATCGAAGAGGCTGCGCTGCAGGCCCATGCCGCCGTCTTCGTCGAACGCCTGACGCAATGGCCCGACTGGCCCGAGATCGCCGAGATGGAACCCGCGCCCGACTGCGCCGTGCCGGCCGACGCCCGGCCCGCAGACTGAGGCGGCAACCATGGAACATGGCACCGCCTGGCTGCAATCCAGCCTGATCTACCTGGGCGCCGCGGTGCTCGCGGTGCCGCTGGCGCGTCTGCTCGGGCTGGGCGCGATCATCGGCTACCTGGCCGCCGGCATCGCGATCGGCCCCTGGGGCCTGCGTCTGGTGACCGACCCCAAGGCGATGCTCGAATTCGCCGAGTTCGGCGTCGTGCTGATGCTGTTCATGGTCGGACTCGAGCTCGAACCGCGGCGGCTGTGGGCGCTGCGGCGGCCGATCTTCGGCTGGGGCAGCGCGCAGTTGTTCGGCTCGGCGCTGCTGGTGCTGGCCCTCGGCGTGCTCGCCGGTGCACCCTGGCCGCTCGCGCTGGTCGCCGGGCTGGGGCTGGGCATGAGCTCGACCGCGATCGGCCTGGCGGTGCTCGGCGAGCGCAACCTGACGGCCACCACCGCCGGCACCAGCGTGCTCAGCGTGGCGCTGCTGCAGGACATCGCGGCGATCCCGATCCTGGCCCTGATCCCGCTGCTCGCGACCGCAGGCGCGGGCGGTGCGGCCGGCGCCGGCGGCGGCTGGCTGGGCGCGGCCAAGGCCTTCGCGGTGATCGGCAGCATCGTCTTCGGCGGCCGGCTGCTGCTGCGCCCGGCGCTGCGCTGGATCGCGCGCAGCGACACGCCGGAGATCTTCACCGCCGCCGCACTGCTGCTGGTGGTGGCCACGGCGGCGCTGATGCAGAGCGTGGGCCTGTCGATGGCGCTGGGCGCCTTCCTGGCCGGCGTGCTGTTGGCCGAGAGCGAGTACCGGCACGAGCTCGAGACCGACCTCGAGCCCTTCAAGGGCCTGCTGCTGGGGCTGTTCTTCATCGCCGTCGGCATGAGCATCGACTTCGCAGTCGTGCTCGCCCATCCGGCGCTGGTCGCCGCGGTGGTCCTCGGCTTCCTGCTGCTGAAGGCGGCGGTGCTGTGGGGGATGGCGCGCGCGATCCCGATTCCGATGTCTGAGCGGCCGGTGTTCGTGATCCTGCTGGCGCAAGGCGGCGAGTTCGGCTTCGTCGTCTTCCAGGCCGCCCTGGGCGCGCATGTCATCGGCGCCGAGCCGGCGTCGCTGCTGATCGCCGCGGTGGCCATGTCGATGCTGCTCACGCCGCTGCTGCTGGTGCTGGGCGACCGCTGGTGGCTGGCGCGGCTGGGTCGCCAGCCCCGGGGACCGGGCCCGGAGGAAATCCATGAGGAACAGCAGGCGCCGATCATCATCTGCGGCTTCGGCCGCTACGGCCAGATCGTCGGCCGCCTGATCAATGCCAACGGCCTGTCGGCCACGGTGCTCGACCATTCGGCCGAGGCGGTCGAAGGCCTGCGCCGCTTCGGCTGGCCGGCCTTCTACGGCGACGCGACCCGGCTCGACCTGCTGCGCACCGCCGGTGCCGAGCGCGCGCGGGTGATCGTGGTCGCGATCGACGACGTCGAACAGAGCCTGGCGGTGGTCGATCTGGCGCGGCAGCATTTCCCGCAGGCCACGGTCGTCGCCCGCGCCCGCAACGCCACCCACTGGTACGGGCTGCACAGCCGCGGCGTCGAGCACATCGAGCGCGAGACGCTGGACTCGGCGCTGATGAGCGGGCGCAGCGTGCTCGAGCTGATGGGCTGGCACCCGCACGCGGCGCGCAACCAGGCGCTGCGTTTCCGGCGCCACAGCATCGAGCTGCTCGAACAGATGGCGCCCCACCAGAGCGACGAGAAGCAGCTCATTGCCATCGCCAAGCAGGGCCGGCAGCAGCTCGAGCAGATGTGGTCGCGCGAGCGTGCCGAGCGCAGCGCGCAGGTCGCGCGCGGCGGCTGGCATCCCGAGGAGGCGGGCGACGACTGATCGGCAGTTCGCCGCCCGCGGCGCTGCGATCAGGCTGGCCGCGCCGGACATGCCGCGGGGTCGAGTTTCGAGCCGCGCGATGGCGTGTTCTACTTGTGGCCCCCGTCGAACACCCCGAGCGGTCCCTGAATCCGCGCGGGCACCGTCCCCGTCATGAATGCAGATGCCGCGCGCCGCGCACGCGATGCCACACCGTCGATCAGCTGCGTGGTGCCGGCCTACAACGAGGCCGCCAACCTGCCGCTGCTGCTGGCCCCGCTGACCGCCGCGCTGCAGGCGCTGAGCCCGCGCTGGGAGGTGCTGGTGGTCGACGACGGCAGCCGCGACGACACCGCCGCCGCCATCCGCCCCTGGCTGCAGACCCCCGGTGTGCGCTATCTGGCGCTGTCGCGAAACTTCGGCAAGGAGGCCGCGCTGTCGGCGGGCCTGGAGCGCGCGCGCGGCGAGGTGGTGGTGATGATGGACGCCGACGGCCAGCATCCACTGGCATTGCTGCCCCGGATGCTCGAGGGCTGGCGCGCCGGAGCCGACGCGGTCAGTGCGGTGCGCGACACGCGCGCCGGCGAGTCCTGGGCCAAGCGCGTGGGTACGGCTCTCTTCTACCGCATCGTCAACGCCGGATCGCCGATGCCGATCCCGACCGACGCCGGCGATTTCCGCCTGATGGACCGCAGCGTCGTCGACGCGCTCCTCGCCCTGCCCGAGCGCAACCGTTTCCTCAAGGGGCTGTACGCCTGGGTCGGCTTTCGCACCGAGTTCATCCGCTACACGCCGGCGCCCCGCGCCTCGGGCCGCAGCAGCTTCTCGATGACCCGCCTGCTGGGGCTGGCGCTGACCGGCGTCACCGCCTTCTCGACCCTGCCGCTGCGGCTGTGGAGCGGGCTGGGCGTGGTGGTGGCGATGGCGGCGATCGGCTACGGGTTGTGGATCGTCATCGACCATTTTCTCAACGGCAACCCGGTGCCGGGCTGGCCGACGGTGGTCGTCAGCCTGATGTTCTTCAGCGGCGTGCAGCTGTTGTCGATCGGCATCCTGGGCGAGTATGTCGGGCGCATCTTCACCGAGGTCAAGCGGCGGCCGCTGTACCTGCTGCGCGAGGAAGCCGGCCAGGGGCAGATCGACCCGCCGGCGCCGTGATGCGCGCCCTGGCGCTGTGCGCCGACGACTACGGCCTGTCGCGGCCGATCAGCCGCGGCATCGCGCAGCTCGCGGCCGCAGGCCGGCTGACCGAGGTCTCGTGCATCGTCAACGCGCCGGCCTGGGTCGCGGTCGAACGCGACCTCGAAGGCCTGCCCGTGCGCGTCGGCCTGCACCTGAACCTGACCGAGGGTCGGCCGCTGTCCAGGGCGCTGGCCGCGCATTGGTCGGTGCTGCCGGCGCTGCCGCGGCTGATCGCTCTGGCCCATCTGCACCGCTTGCCGGTAGCCGCGATCCGCACCGAGTGGCAGGCCCAGCTCGCCGCCTTCGAGCAAGCACGCGGCCACGTCCCGGCGCATCTGGACGGCCACCAGCACGTACATCACCTGCCGCAGCTGCGCGACCTGCTGCTCGAGCTGCTGGCCACGCGGCCGGGGACGACGGCGCGCCACACCGGCCGCGTGCTCGGGCCGGGCTTCGCGTTCAAGCGCCAGCTCATCGCCGGAACGGGTGGGCGCACCCTCGGGCGGGCGCTGGTGGCGCAAGGCCGGGCGCAGAACCGGGCGCTGCTCGGTGTCTACGACTTCCGCGGCGAGCGTTACCGCAGCCTGATGCAGGGCTGGCTGGCGAACCTGCCAGATGGCGGCGGGCTGATCTTCTGCCACCCGGGCGAAGCGGCCGCCGGCGGCGGTGACGAAGGCCACGACGCGATCGCCGAGGCGCGCACGCGCGAGCTGGCCTATCTGGGCAGCACCGCGTTCGCCGCGGACCTGAAGTCGGCCAGCGTGACGCTGGACCGGCCCGCAAGCTGATCGTTTGACGCGACGCACAACAGCACGCTCAGCGAGTCCCCACCCGGTGCTGAGCCACCAGTCGCGTTACAGCAGCGCGTCCAGCGTGGACAGCAGTTGCACTGCCGACAGCGGCTTGGTCAGGTAGCCGTCGATCCCCGCCGCCTGCGCCGTGGCGATGTCCTCGGGCATCGCATTCGCGGAGACCGCGATGCATGGGACGCGGCGCGGGCCCGGCTGGGCGCGCAGCGCGCGCAGCACGTCCAGGCCACCCATGTCAGGCAACGACATGTCGATCAGCACCACGTCCGGTGCGGTGGAGAGTGCCGCCTCGATGCCCGACTTCCCGTCCACCGCCAGTGCGAGCACGACGTTGGGCCGCAACGCGAGGTAGGCCTGCATCAGCAGGCGGTTGACCTCGTCGTCCTCGATGTAGAGCACGCGTCCGCTCACGTCGGGGCGGGTGGCGGCGGCGATGTCGGCGGTCGCGGGTGTGGCGGGCGCCGCGGCAGCGCGCTTCGCGGCCGGCAGATCGACGACGAACTCGCTGCCGCGGCCCGGCTCGCTGTGCGCCGACACCTCCCCGCCCATCAACTCGACCAGGCCGCGCGTGATCACCAGGCCGATGCCCGTGCCTTCCACCCGAGAGGCCTCGCGCCCGAGCCGGTTGAACGGCTGGAACAGGCTCTGCAGTTGCTGCGGCGTCATGCCCGGACCGTCGTCGATCACCGACAGGCGCAGCCGCTCGCCGAATGGCGCCAAGCGCACGACCACCGTGCCACCGCGACGGTTGTACTTGATCGCGTTGGACACGAGGTTTGCCACCACCTGCCGCAGGCGCGTGCGGTCGCCATGCACGCGGGACGTGGTCCCGGCGGGCACCTCGAGCGACAGGCGCACGCCGGCGCGTTCGGCGCCGGCGCCCAGGTCGTCGAGCGCATCGTGCAGGACGTCGCGAAGATCGAGGTCGACCGACCGCAGCGTCACCGTACCGGCCTCGATGCGAGACATGTCCAGCAGGTCGTCGATCAGAGTCATCAGGTGCTGCCCCGCCCCGCGAATGTGCTCGAGGTGGTTCTTCTGCTCGGGGCCGAGCGAATGCTGCGGGTCGATCTGCAGCAACTCGGAGAAGCCGAGGATCGCGTTCAGCGGCGTGCGCAGCTCGTGGCTCATGCGCGAGACGAACTCGCTCTTCGCCCGGTTGGACCGCTCGGCCACCTCCTTCGCTCGCAGCGCCTCCTCGGCCGACTTGCGCTGGCCGATGTCGCGCACGATCCCGAGGAGTTGCCCGTCGGGCAGCACCCGGCCGTTGATCTCCACCAGCACGATGGAGCCGTCCTTGCGTCGCAAGCGCCGCTCGATCAGCATCGGTCCGGCGCTGCGCAGCAGCTCGTGCTGCAACGGGATACGCGACGGTTCGTCGGGATCGACGACATCGCGGAGCTGCATGGCGAGGAGTTCCTCGCGCGTATAGCCGAGCATTCGGCAGCCGGCTTCGTTGGCCTCGGTGTACCGCCCGTCGGGCGTGACGATGAAGATGCCATCGGAGGCCTGCTGCACCAGAGTGCGGTACTTGATCTCGCTCTGCTCGAGTGCCTGCTCGGCACGCTTGGCTTCGGTGAGATCGCGGGTCACCAGCATCAGCCCGCGCCGGCCGCCCAGGTCGAGTGCACGGCAGGTCAGCTCGAGCCAGGCGTTCTTGCCGAAGCTGGTGACCACGAGCCGTTCCATCGTCAGCGGCTCGTCGCCCTTCAGTGCTGCCAGCGCGAGGTCGTACAGGCCGGTTCGCTTCCAGGAGGCGATGCGGTGGAAGTTCTGCGCCAGCACCTGCGGCAGCGTGGCGCCGATGTCGCGCGCCATCGCCGGGTTGGCCGCCACGCAGTCGCCGGCGTCGTTGTAGATGCAGATGCCGTACGGTGAGGTCTCGATGATCCGTGCATTGAGCTGCCGCTCGGCCTCGAGTTCACGGTCGGCGGCCTTGCGATCCGTGATGTCGGAGAAGCTCGTCACCACGCCGGCCACGGCCCGCGTGGCGTCGAACAGCGGCTCGGCGTTGATCGAGATCCAGTTCAAGCTGCCGTCCGGCTTATGGACGCCCATGACGACGTCGCGCGAGGGCCGGCCCGTGCGCAGCGTCAGCATGGCCGGATGCGTCTCGCCGGGAAAGGGGCTCCCGTCCTCGTGCACCGCGCGCCAGCGCGGATCGATCGAACTTCGACCGGCGATCTGTTCGACGTCCAGGCCGAGGATCCTGCAGGCTGCCGGATTGCAGTCGACGATGTGGCCGTCGGCGTCCTGCATCACGATGCCTTCGGCCAGCGCATCGAAGGTGCTGCGCAGACCCTGCTTGGTGGCATCGAGCGCGGTCTCCACGTGCTGGCGCTGCCCGATGGACTTGAATGCCACGATCGTCCAGACCGCATCGCCCTGCATGACCGGTCTGGCCGACGCTTCCACCTCCACCATGGAGCCGTCACGGCGGAGCAGGCGCAGCGCCGACAGCGGCGTGGGCTGGTGCGTCGCCTCCATGCCAGCCATCCACCGGCGCACGGTCTCGGCTGCGTCCCCGGGCTGGAATTCGGAGATCTCATGGCCGAGGATATCGGCGGGCCCATGGTCGAGGAGGCGGCAGATGGCCTCGTTGACGTACCGGATGCGCCCTTCGCGATCGTGAATCCAGATGCCATCCTGTGACAGCGACAGCAGCGCATTGCAGCGCGCCTCGGAGGCCTCCAGCGCCTTCTCCGTGGGCATCAGGTGCGGTGGCCCGGTTTCCATGACTCCGCTTTGTACACCCCGCGAGTTCCGGCAGCCATTCCCTCTTCGCGAGGGGCTGCGCGAAGGCCCGGGAAATGGTCCGATCGACTGCACATGGCCTTCTGCCGTCGTTTGGTCTGCTGACCTGGACGACGGCACTTGGCCAAATGCGAGGTGCAGGAACAGGCGGCCTGGCCGCCCACCTGATCTGCGCGGTGGCTTGCGCAACCAGCAAGCGCGGGCGTGCCCGGCCGCGGCGGCTCCGGCCAGGACGGCACCTGCGCCTGTGGCGCGGGCCTCGCCAAGCCCCTGTCGGCGCCCCGCGACAGCCCGCCCGGTCCGGCGCGCTCAACCCGCGAAGGTCCACCCGCGGTTGACGGCGAAGGTCAGGACCACGCTCGTGCCGGTGGCCAGCGCCTGCGCCAGCAGGTAGTGCAGTCCCAGCGCCACACCGGCGGCGACGATCGCCATCCCGAGCAGGCCACCGACGAGCGCCGTGCCCATGAAGCGCCACCAGGACGGCGCGAGCGGGCCGCGATGGCCGAAGGTGAAACGGCGGTTGCCGAAAAACGCGACCTGCGCGCCGAGCACGGCGCCGGCGCCCGAGGCCAGCCAGGCGGCAACGCCGGCGCCTTCGACCAGCAGCGACAGCAGGGCCCAGTGCGCGGCGGTGGCGGCGACGCCGACGCCGAGATAGCGGCTGAAGGTGGCGGCGGCGGCGCGGGTCATGCGGGGCTGGTCGGATGGCTCGGGCAGCGGTTCGTGCAGCGAATCGGGGGCGCCGGTCATGGGCGCGTGGCACAGGCCCGGCCTGGCGCACTCAGCAACTCGATCCCGTGCTCGGCCTGCACCAGCGTCAGGCCCGGCACCGCCGCGGCGACGCGCGCGCGATGCTCGGCAGCGCCGACGATCCACACCCGTGGCGTACCGCAGGCGAGCTCGGCCAGCCGCGGCCAAGTCCACAGCGTGGCCGCGCCGCGGTCGGGGGCGAAGCGCGCGGCGTCGGCGAGTTCCTTGCGCCAGTTGTCGTGCAGCGCGATGTCGCTCGCGCCCCAGTCCGAGACCACCACCGGCGGCCTATCCAGCCGGGCATAGAACGGCAGGTCGTAGAAGTACTCGTCGATGAACGCGACCCGCTCGCCCGGCTCGATCGCCGCCGCGAGCGCGCGCGAAAGCTCGCGGTGCGATCCCGGTGCCTTCCAGGCCAACAGCCCGACCAGTCCCAGGCACAGCAGCGCCGCAGCCGCGCCCACGCGCCGCCACGGCGTGCCACGCACCTGCAGGACGAGCGCGATCAGCGCCACCATCGGCGCCAGCGCCGGCATCACGTAGCCCACCAGCTTGGACGCAGGCAGCGAGAAGAAGCCGACGATGGCCACCACCCACCAAAGGTACAAACCGACGCGCGGCGAGCGCAGCGCTTCGCGGCCGAGCGACGGCACCAGGCGTGCGAGCCAGGCGCTCCACGGCAACATCAGAAGCGGCAGCACGACGACGTAGAACCAGAACGGCATGGGGTTGTTGAATTCGCTGCCGGTGAAGCGGCGGAAATGCTGCTCGACGATGAAGTAGTCGAAGAAGCCCGGATACCGCGCCTGCATCGCGCCGGTCCAGGGCAGCACCACCGCGGCGAAGGCGACGAGGCCCAGCGGATGCAGCAGCGCCAGCATCTGGCGCCAGCGGCCCTGCGCGAGCAGCCACGGCCCGATCACGAAGGCCGGCAGCACGATGCCGATCAGCCCCTTGGCCAGCACGCCCAGGCCGCACAGCGCCCAGCCGGCGACCAGCCAGCGGCGGTCGGTGCGGGCCGGATCGTCGACCGCGCGCACGATCGCCAGCACCGCGGCAGTGATGCAGGCCGCCACGCCGATGTCGTGGTTGACGAACTGGGCGCCGACGAAGAACAGCGGGCTGGTGGCCAGCACCACCAGTCCCATGCGCGCCACTGCCGGCCCGTGCCAGCGCCGCAGGTGCAGGAACAGCGCCCAGCCCAGGCCCCAGCCCAGCAGCACCGGCCCCAGCCGCGCCGCGAACACGTTGGCGCCGAGCAGGCGCATGGCACCCAGGTCCAGCCAGTACAGCAGCGGCGGCTTGTGGAAGAACGGCAGGCCGTCCAGCCGGGGCACCAGCGGGCTGCCATGCAGCATCTCCCAGGCCACGCCGGCGTAGCGCCCCTCGTCCGGCAGCAGCAGCGGCCGCCAGGCCATCGTGGCCAGCAGCCACAGCGCCAGCAGCAGCGCTTCGCGCCAGGGCGGGGACGAGGCCCGCGGGGTGAGCGTTTCAGGCAAGGCGGGTCGCCTGCGCGAGGATGAGGGGCATGGTGGTCCGGCGCTGAAAGGGGACAATTCTCGGATGTTCCAGCCCTCGCAGTCCGATGTCCGCCGATTCTTCTGCGGCGCCTATGCCAAGCAGCGCAGTGGCCTGCCCCTGGACCCGATGGAAGACATCGCCTCGCGCTGGATCACCGAGCACCCCGAGTACGACGCCGAACTGGCCGACGAGGCGGCCGCGCTCGAGGCGATCTACAGCGTGGAAGACGGCCGCACCAACCCATTCCTGCACCTGGCCATGCACCTGTCGATCGAGGAGCAGACGGCGATCGACCAGCCCACCGGCATCCGCCAGGCGGTGCGCCTGCTCGCAGCACGCCGCAGTTCGCTGCATGCGGCGCATCACGAGGTCATGGAATGCCTGGGCGAGATGATCTGGGCGTCGCAGAAGAGCGGCCTGCCGCCCGATGGCCAGGCCTACATCGAGGCGGTGCGCCGGCGCGCCACGCGCTGACCCGGGCTGGGAGGGACTGTCTGCCGGACGCCTCGCTGATCTCGAAGACGCCCCGGCATCATCCCGGCAGTGCGGCGCGCCGGCCGCTCAGCGCTTGAGCCTGTGCAGCACCTCGGGGTCGGCCCAGAGCTCGTCGAGATGCGGGAAACGTCCGTCTGGACCCTCGCGTCCTTCGCGGCCGACGATGCGGTCAGCCGATCGCGACAGCTCGAGCCGTGTCGGCACCACGTGCATCTGCGACTTGGTCGAGAAGAACACCTTGACCACCGGCGCCACCAGGTCGTGCGGGTTCTGCTCGACCACCACCGCCAGCCGCCCCGACGCCAGCCGCACCAGCGAGCCGATGGGGTAGATGCCCAGGCTGTGGACGAAGGCGCCGAAGACCGTGGCGTCGAAATGGCCCTTCCAGCTGGCCATGCGCGTGATCGACTCGGCCGGGTCCCAGCCGCTCTTGTAGGGCCGGTTGGAGGTGATGGCGTCATAGACATCGCAGATCGCGCCCATGCGGGCGAACAGCGATATCCGATCGCCTACCAGCCGGTGCGGGTAGCCGGCGCCGTCGACGCGCTCGTGGTGGTGCAGCACCACGTCGAGCGTGGCCTCGGTGGCGCCACGCCCGTCGAGCAGCAGCGCATGGCCGCGCTCGGGGTGGGTGCGCACGATCTCGAACTCGGAATCCGTCAGTTGGCCCGGCTTGTTGAGCACTTCCAGCGGCATCAGCGCCTTGCCGATGTCGTGCATCAGCCCGGCGACGCCGGCCTGGCGACAGGTCTCGTCGTCCAGGCCGAGCTGACGCGCCAATGCGACCATCAGTGCGCATACCGCCACCGAGTGCATGTAGCTGTAGTCGTCCTGGGACTTCAGGCGCGCCAGGCTGACCAGCGCGCCCGCGTTGCGCCGCACCGAGTCCGCAATCTCCGCCACCAGGGGCAAGCAGCGCTCGGCATCGACCGAGCGGCCCATGCGCGCCTCGGCGAACATCGCCGTCACCGCGACGCGGCCACGCTCGCAGATCGCCGCCGCCTGACGCATTTCCGCGGCCAAAGGCAGCGCGGCTTCGGGCGCAGCGGACCTGCTGGCCGCGGCGGCTGGCGTTGCGGGCGCCGGCGATACGGCCGCAGAAAGTTCGTCCGCGATCACATCGAGCCCGCGCGCGACATCGATCCAGCATTCGGCCACCCCGCTGTCCCGCAGGCGCGCGACGTCGTCGACACTCTCGACGACGAAGCGCGTCTTCCAGAACGGATGGCGGATCCACGGCCCTTCCAACTTCTGCAGATGCATGCCCACGCGAACCTGGCGGACCGAAATCTTCTTCAGCATGGGCAAGTGGAAGCAGCAGAGGGTGCCGGGTGGCCTGACCAGTTATCGACAACCGACGCGCCGCACTTGAGGCCGCCGTGGGCATCGGCCGCCGCGGGGCCGGCCGGGCACCGGCTCGTCGGCGAAGCTCCGGCGGCCCAACGAGCCCGGCCCGACGGCGTGCTCGACACGCCGGGCTGTATCGCGGTGGTCGCGGACTGCGGCGCCGACCGCTCTGCTGCGCCAGGCCGCTATTGCCGAACCGCCAGCGGAATCGTCACCGGCCCGTCGTTGGTCAATTGCACCTGCATGTCGGCGCCGAACACGCCGCTGGCCACCCGCGGGTGGCGCGCTTGCGCAAGACGCAGCACGGTTTCGAAGAGCTCGCGCGCCAGCGCCGCCGGCGCCGCGCCAATGAAGCTCGGCCGGTTGCCGCTGGCGGTGTCGGCCGCCAGCGTGAACTGCGAGACGATCAGCAGGCCGCCCCCGATGTCCTGCACGCTGCGGTTCATCTTGCCCGCATCGTCGGCGAACACGCGCAGCTTGAGCAGCTTGTCCACGAGCCGGTCCGCCAGCGCCGGCGTGTCGGCAGGTTCGGCGCAGACGAACACCAGCAGGCCGCGATCGATGGCGCCGACGACGCCGCCATCGACTTCGACGCGGGCTGCGCTGACGCGCTGGACGAGCGCCAGCACCGCGATCAGGCGCTGAGCGAGACGCGAGCGAACTTGCGCTTGCCGACCTGCACGACGCAGGTGCCGGCGCCGACCTTCAGCGCCTTGTCGCTGACCACCGCACCGTCGATGCGCACGCCGCCCTGCTCGATCAGGCGCATCGCCTCGCTGGTCGAAGGCACGAGGCCCGCCTGCTTGAGCAGCGCCCCGATCGCCAGCGGCGCACCGGCCAGCGCCAGCTCCGCGATCTCGTCGGGCACGCCGCCGGCGGCACGGCGCTGGAAGTCTTCCTCCGCCGCCTCGGCCGCGGCCGCGCTGTGGAAGCGCGCGGTGATCTCCTTGGCGAGCAGCACCTTCGCGTCCTTGGGGTTGCGGCCGGCGTCGACCTCGGCCTTGAGCGCGGCGATCTCGGCCTCGCGTCGGAACGACAGCAGCGTGAAGTAGCGCCACATCAGCATGTCGCTGATCGACAGCAGCTTGGCGAACATCGTGTTCGCCGGCTCGGTGATGCCGACGTAGTTGCCCTTGCTCTTGGACATCTTCTCGACCCCGTCCAGGCCCTCGAGCAGCGGCATCGTCAGGATGCATTGCGGCTCCTGCCCGTACTCGGCCTGCAGCGCGCGGCCGACCAGCAGGTTGAACTTCTGGTCGGTGCCGCCGAGTTCGAGGTCGCTCTTGAGTGCCACCGAGTCGTAGCCCTGCATCAGCGGGTAGAGCAACTCGTGCACCGAGATCGGCGTGCCGGCCTTGAAACGCTTCGTAAAATCGTCACGCTCGAGCATGCGCGCCACGGTGTACTTGGCCGCCAGCTCAATCATTCCGCGCGCGCCCAGCGGGTCG
Source organism: uncultured beta proteobacterium (assembly GCA_963725755.1). Lineage (GTDB taxonomy): Bacteria > Pseudomonadota > Gammaproteobacteria > Burkholderiales > Burkholderiaceae_C > Rubrivivax. The sequence goes on along the minus strand of CAVRZW010000017.1, from coordinate 372,993 downwards.
CTCCACTCGCTGTTGTAGCGGATCTCGGTGCGTGCCGGATCGAGCACCAGGCTGGCCTGGCGGTAGTAGGTCTGGGCGTTGGCCTCGATCTGCTCACGCGTCAACGGCGGCCGCGTCGTGTTGCGCCCCGAGGGGTCGCCGATCATCGACGTGAAGTCGCCGATGAGAAAAATCACGGTATGCCCCAGATCCTGGAGCTGGCGCATCTTGTTGAGCACGACCGTGTGGCCGATATGGATGTCCGGGGCGGTCGGGTCCAGACCCAGCTTGACGCGCAAGGGCCTGCCGGTAGCCTGCGAGCGCGCCAGCTTGGCCAGCCATTCGGCCTCGGGCAGAAGCTCATCGCAGCCGCGTCGCGACACCGCGAGGGCATCGCGCACGAGATCCGTGACGGGGTAGGGCGGCGAGGCTGGCGCGGACATCGGGTCAGTTACGGCTGGGGTTTGTAGGCGTCTTTGGCTGGCAGCGCCTTGGCTATACTCGCCGCGCGACATGCAAAACGGGCCGGTCAATGCAGCCGATCCGAGCCTGTGGATTCTAGTGGACGGTCTGTTGCCGACTTCGGTTCAGGACAGCAGCCCGACCGGTTCCCCAAACCACGTTGGGTGCGGCGTGCACGCGTCGCTGCAGCGTCAGCCCCGAGCCCGAGCCTTGGAACCAACCCTCCCGCAAGCCTTGCAAGGCATCGTTTCCTTTGCCCGAAGTCATCGCACCGGCCTGCTGGCCACTGCGGTGACCTTGATGGCGGGTTTCGCGATCACCGCGGTGGCCGTTGCGCCACTCGCCCCCGACGCGGCGCTGCTGCCCAAGCGCCTGATCACCGAGACAGTCGTGCCCGCGGGCCTCGACGAGCAGCTGGCGGCGCTTGCGTCGCAGGAGCTCTCGCTGACCCGCAACGAGGTCACGCGCAGCACCGACACCGCCGAGCGGCTGCTGTCGCGCCTGGGCGTGGCCGACCCGTCGGCCGCCGCCTTCATCGGCAGCGACGCCACCGCGCGCCTGTTGATGGCCGGTCGAGGCGGCAAGATGGTGCAGGCACGCACCGATGCCGACGGCGCGCTGCAGGAGCTGATCGCCCGGTTTCCGGTCGCCGATGACCAGCTGGCCAAGACCCACTTCAACCGCCTGACCATCAGCCGCGTCGGCGGCCATTGGCTGGCGCAGCTGGAAGTCGCGCCGCTGGGTGCGGAGACCCGCCTGGCCAGTGGCACGATCCGCAGTTCGCTGTTTGCCGCCACCGACGAGTCCGGCCTGTCCGACGCCACGGCCGGGCAGATCGCCGAGATCTTCTCGACCGACATCGACTTCCACCGCGAGCTACGCAAGGGCGACACCTTCAGCGTCGTCTACGAGACGCTGACTGCCGACGGCGAGCCGGTGACCTGGAACGACGGCACCGGTCGCGTGCTTGCCGCCGAGTTCGTCAACGCCGGGAAGGCCTACCACGCGATCTGGTTCGAGCCCGAAGGCGACCGCGGCGGCTATTACGACAGCGATGGCCGAAGCAAGCGCCACGCCTTCCTCGCCGCACCGCTGGCGTTCTCGCGCATCACCTCGGGCTTCGCGATGCGCTTCCACCCGATCCTCAAGACCTGGCGCAAGCACGACGGCATCGACTACGCGGCCCCCATCGGCACCCCGGTGCGCACCGTGGGCGACGGCACGGTCGAGTTCGCCGGCCAGCAGAACGGCTACGGCAACGTCGTCATCATCCGCCACGGCAACAACCGCAGCACGTTGTACGGCCACCTGAGCCGGATCGACGTGCGGCGCGGCGAGCGGGTCGAGCAGGGCGAGCGCATCGGCGCCGTCGGCATGACCGGTTGGGCCACCGGGCCGCATCTGCATTTCGAGTTCCGCGTCGGTGCCACCCACGTGAACCCGCTGACGGTCGCCAAGGCCTCGCAGGTGGTGCCGCTGGATGCGGCGTCGCTTGCCAGCTTCGAGCAGGTCGCCCACAGCGCCGAGGTCGAACTCCAGGTCGCCGACTCGATGCTCGGCCAGCGCTCCCAGGCCGAGTAAGGCCGTCGCCCGGTGGCCTGGTTCATCGGGCTGATGTCGGGCACCTCGCTCGACGGGGTCGATGGGGTGCTGGCCGAACTGGCCGACGGTGGCGGGCCGCTGCGAAGCGCGGCCCATGCACACCAGTCCTTTCCTGCCGCGCTGACGGCCGAACTGCTGGCCCTCAACCAACCTGGCGACAACGAGCTGCACCGCGCCGCCCTCGCCGCCAATGCGCTGAGCGACAGCTATGCGGCCCTGGTCGCCGCCCTGCTGGCGCAGACCGGGTTGACGGCGCGCGAGGTTCGGGCGATCGGCGCCCACGGTCAGACGGTGCGCCACCGGCCGCGCGAATTCGACGCCAGCGGCTACACGCTGCAACTGATCAACGGCGCGCTGCTGGCCGAGCGCAGCGGCATCGACGTCGTCTGCGACTTCCGCAGCCGCGATCTGGCCGCCGGCGGCCAGGGGGCGCCGCTGGTGCCCGCATTTCATGCCGCCTGCTTCGCGCAGCCGGGGCGCGAACGCGCGCTGCTCAACCTGGGCGGCATCGCCAATCTCACGCTGCTGGGCAGCGCGGGCGAGGTGCGCGGGTTCGACTGCGGGCCCGGCAACCTGCTGCTCGATCTCTGGTGCGCGCGCCACCAGGGGCGGCCCTTCGACGCCGCGGGTGCCTGGGCTGCGGGCGGCGCCGTGGATGCGCCGCTGTTGCAGCGCTTGCTGGACGAACCGTTCTTCGAACGTGCGCCACCGAAGAGCACCGGCCGCGACCTGTTCGACGCCGCCTGGCTGGAAGCGCGCCTGGGGCCGGGCGCCGTCAGCGCGCAGGACGTGATGGCGACGCTGGCCGAACTCACGGCGCTCACCGCCGTACAGGCCTTGCAGCGCGAGGCGCCGGCGACGCGCGAACTGTTCGTCTGCGGCGGTGGCGCCTTCAACGCCCACCTGATGGACCGTCTGCGCGCCCTGCTTGGCGCGACGGTGGCCGTGCAGACCACGGCGGCGGCAGGGATTCCGCCCGATCAGGTCGAAGCGCTGGCCTTTGCCTGGCTGGCAGCGGCGTTCGTCGCGCGCCGCGCCGGCAACGTGCCCGCCGTCACCGGCGCCCGCGGACCGCGGGTGCTGGGGGCGCTGTACCCCGCCTGATGCTCTGCAGTCAGCGAGGACGGGCCGCCCGGCGGCCTAAGTTCAGGCCGAGAACGATGACCCGCAACCGCAGGTCGTCGTGGCATTCGGGTTCTTGATCACGAACTGCGCACCCTGCAGGTCTTCCTTGTAGTCGATCTCGGCGCCACCGAGGTACTGCAGGCTCATCGCGTCGATGAGCAGCGTGACGCCGTTCTTGCTCATCTGGGTGTCGTCCTCGTTGATCACCTCGTCGAAGGTGAATCCGTACTGGAAGCCCGAGCAACCGCCGCCCTGCACGAACACGCGCAGCTTGAGATCGGGGTTACCTTCTTCGTCCACGAGTTGCTTGACCTTGTCGGCGGCGCTGTCGGTGAAGATCAGCGGCGGCGGCATCTCATCGACGGCGGGGGCAAGGGGTTCGGCAATCGCGTTCATGCGGGGCTCCGGGGGGTGGGTCAGGTGGGTCGGCCGTGGTTGGACATGGCAAGCAGGCATGCGGGCGGACTTCAAACAGCGGTCATCGCCATCCGCGCCCTCGGCCGACATCATAGGCGGGACACGTCCATCGCGTGCGCATGGGCTTTCCCGGCGGTGGAAACGCCCCGGCATCCGGGGGACGCGGGGTCGGCACGAAGCAAGCGCAGAGGCGACATCGCCTCCGGCGCAGGCGGCATGGCGCCCCTGCCGCAGCAGGGGTACCGCGCGCAGCGGATCAGCGCTTGCTGAACTGCTTGCGACGGCGGGCGCCGTGCAAGCCGACCTTCTTGCGCTCGACCTCGCGCGCATCGCGCGTGACGAAACCGGCGCGGCTCAGGTCGGGCTTGAGCGCGGTGTCGTAGTCGATCAGCGCCCGCGTGATGCCGTGGCGCACCGCGCCGGCCTGGCCCGATTCGCCGCCGCCGTGGACGTTGATCTTGATGTCGAAGGCCGCCTCGTTGCCGGTCAGCAGCAGGGGCTGGCGAACGATCATGATCGAGGTCTGACGCCCGAAGTAGTCGTCGATGGCCTTGCCGTTGATGACGATCTGGCCGCTGCCCTTCTTGAGAAAGACGCGAGCCACGCTCGATTTGCGGCGGCCGGTGCCGTAGTTCCAAAGTCCGATCATCGCTGCGTCCTCAAATCTCGAGCGGTTTGGGCTGCTGGGCGGTGTGCGGGTGGGTGCCACCGGCATAGACCTTCAGCTTCTTGACCATCGCGTAGCCCAGCGGGCCCTTGGGCAGCATGCCCTTGACCGCCTTTTCCAGGGCGCGGCCGGGGTGTTTGGCCTGCATGTCCTTGAAAGGCGTGGCGTAGATGCCGCCGGGGTAGCCCGAGTGCCGGTAGTAGATCTTGTCGGTGGCCTTGGCCCCGGTGACGCGGATCTTGTCGGCATTGACGACGATGATGAAATCACCGGTATCGACGTGAGGCGTGTAGATGGCCTTGTGCTTGCCGCGCAAACGGCGTGCTGCTTCGCTGGCAACACGTCCGAGCACCTTGTCGGTGGCGTCAATCACAAACCACTCGTGCTTCACCTCGGCCGGCTTGGCGCTGAAGGTCTTCATGAGGGTCTTCCGGTAAACGCGCAGCAAACGCCGCGCGCAGGTCAAACGGCTGTCTGGATTGCATGCCTCGTGGTGTGCGCTCTTCGGTACTGCTCTTGCGGGCAGCCTCTCGGAAGCTCTGAAAACCTGACAACCGCCGCGCACGGGTCGCAGGGTTCGGTTCGCACCACGTCTCTCCCCGGCCGAATTCGGGAAAAGCCTGTAAGTATAGCGGCATCGTTCGGCCTGCCGCCAAACGACCGGCGAGCCGGGCCGCGCGCAGCGCGCCCCTTGGCCCTGCAAAGGGCCCGCGAACACGGGGGTGGCCCCTCGGCGGCTGGCCTGTAACATTGGGATTCGCGCTCAGGTGTGAGCGCCAAAAACCTCCTCGACCGGCAGCCATTCCGCATATGGCCGCAGATGCAGCAGCTCATCCCCTCGATCCTGGCCGCCCTGTCATTCGCCCTGCTGCTGGGTGCAGGAGCGCTGTGGCTGGCGCGCCAGCGTAACCCCAAGTCGCGCCCGCTGCCCACCGAATGGACGTTGACGGCGCGGCCGGTGTTCAGCAGCGACGAGCGCCGCGTATACCGCCAGTTGCGCGAGGCGCTGCCGCATCACATCGTGCTGTCCAAGCTGCCGCTGGTACGCTTCTGCCAGCCCACGGATCCCCAGGAAGTGCGCTTCTGGTACGAGTTGCTCGGCTCCGCCAACGTGACCTTCGCCGTGTGCAGCGCCAACGGTCGCGTGCTGGCCGCGATCGACCTCGACAACGAACGCGCCGGCTCGCGCCGCGCGATGCAGATCAAGAAGTCGGTGCTCGCCGCCTGCCGCGTGCGCTATCTGCGCTGCGCGCCCGACGAACTGCCGTCGATCCCGGAACTGCAGCTGATGGTGCCCAGCAGCGGCGCCGCGGCGCGCGGGCCGCAACCCGCACCGACGGTGCCGCGGGCGGGTGAGATGGTGGCAGGTACCGCGACCTCGCGCCGTCGCGAGCGCAGGACGCTGTGGCGGGACTCGGGCTTCATGCAGGACTCGTTCTTCGGCGTCGATGCTCGCGGCGACCTCGGCGTGCCCAGCGGCTTCGGCTCGCTGCGCGGCGGATCCGTGTCGATGCGCGAGACCCCGGTCGCGCCCGACGACGTGGGCGGCGTGGTCATCGACACCCCGGTGTCGCGACTGCGGCACTGAGGTGATCGGCTTCGGGCCCAAGGCGTCGCAACCGCGGCCCTCCCGACGCGGCGCTGATTGAGTGGACTACAGCAGCCTCGACCCGCAGCAAGTCCTCGATTCGCTCGACGCTGTCGGCCTGCGCGGCGACGGGCGCGTGCTGCAGCTGAATTCCTACGAGAACCGCGTCTTCCAGGTCTTTCTCGAAGACGGCCGCGTGGTGGTGGCCAAGTTCTACCGGCCCGGGCGCTGGAACGACGCGCAGATCGTCGAGGAGCACGCCTTCGCGCTCGAACTCGCCGCCGCCGAAGTGCCGGTGGTGCCGCCGCTGGTGCTGCAGGCGCAGCCGGGCGCCTCGGACCTCCTGCTGCTCGGCGATCCGCCCACATTGGCCTGTCGCGGCACGACCTCCGGCATGCAGCGCTACGCCGTCGCGCTGCGCTGCGCCGGCCGCGAGCCCGAGCTCGAGGACCCGGCGGCGCTGCGCCAGCTCGGCCGCTTCATCGGCCGGATGCACGCCGTCGGACGGCGCCGACCGTTCGTGCACCGGCATCACCTGGACCCACGGGCCGACGGCCGCCGCGCGCTGGCCCTGCTCATCGACGGCGGCTTCGTGCCCGACACCCAGCTCGCCGCCTGGCGCCAGGCCTGCGAAAGCGCGCTGACAGCCGTCGAGGCGGCGTTCGAAACCGCCGCGCCCCTGGCCACGCTGCGGCTGCACGGCGACTGCCATCTCGGCAACGTGCTGTGGCGCGACGGCTCGCCGCATGTCGTCGATCTCGACGACGCGATGCAGGGCCCGGCGGTGCAGGATCTGTGGATGCTGGTCTCGGGCGACCACCGGACGATGGCGCAGCAACTCGACACCCTGCTCGAGGGCTACGAGCAGTTCAGCGATTTCGACGACCGCGAGCGGCGCCTGATCGAGCCGCTGCGCACGCTGCGCATGCTGCGCCACAGCGCCTGGCTGGCCGAGCGCTGGACCGACCCGACCTTCCCGCTCAATTTCCCGTTCTTCGGCAGCGCGGCCTACTGGAGCCAGCAGGCCGCGCAGTTGCGCGAGCAGGTCGAGGCAATGACCCCCTAGACGCCCGCGGCGTCGCCCCCGAGCGTGAGCATTCGGCTCGGGGCGCCCGGCGCCGGGCTATGCGGTCAACAGCCGGTTGACGCGCTGCACGTAGGCCGCCGGGTCCTCGAGCTGCCCGCCTTCGGCCAGCAGCGCCTGGTCGAACAGGATCTGCGCCAGATCGTCGAAGCGATCGTCGCTGCCCAGGCGCTTGACCAGCGCGTGCTCGGGGTTCACCTCCAGGATCGGCATGCCCTTGGGGGCGGACTGACCGGCCTGCTTGAGCAGCCGCGCCAGGTGCGAGCTCATGTCACCCTCGTCGACGACGATGCAGGCCGGCGAATCGACCAGCCGCGTCGTCGTGCGCACGTCCTTGGCGCGGTCCTTGAGCGCGGTCCTGAGCTTGTCGAGCACCGGCTTGAAGGTCTCGGCAGTTTCCTCGGCCTGCTTCTTCTCCTGCTCGTCCTGCAGCTTGCCCAGATCGACGCCGCCCTTGGCCACGCTCTGCAGCGGCTTGGCGTCGAATTCGAACAGGTGCGAGCAGCATCCACTCGTCGACGCGGTCGGTCAGCAGCAGCACCTCGATGCCCTTCTTGCGGAAGATCTCGAGCTGGGGGCTGTTCTTGGCGGTGGCCAGCGTATCGGCGGTGACGTAGTAGATCGCCTCCTGGCCTTCCTTCATGCGGGCCACGTAGTCGGTGAGCGACACGCCATCGTCGGCCTGCGTGGACGCGAAGCGCAGCAGCTTGGCCAGCCGCTCCTGGTTGACGTGGTCCTCGCCTATGCCTTCCTTGAGCACGGCACCGAACTGAGCCCAGAACTCGGCGTACTTGTCCTTCTGGTTCTCGGCCACGTCTTCCAGCATCGAGAGGACCCGCTTGGTGCTGCCTTCGCGGATCGCCTTGACGTCGCGGCTTTCCTGCAGCAGCTCGCGGCTGACGTTCAGCGGCAGATCGGCGCTGTCGATCACGCCCTTGACGAAGCGCAGGTAGACCGGCATCAGCGCCTCGGCATCGTCCATGATGAAGACGCGCTTGACGTAGAGCTTGACGCCGCCGCGCTTGTCGCGGTTCCAGAGGTCGAAGGGCGCCTTGGCCGGCACGTACAGCAGCTGCGTGTACTCGGTGCGACCCTCGACGCGGTTGTGGGTGTAGGCCAGCGGCGGGTCCTGGTCGTAGCTGATCTGCTTGTAGAACTCCTGGTACTGGGCGTCGGTGATCTCGCTCTTGGCGCGCGTCCACAGCGCCGCGGCCTTGTTCACCGTCTCCCATTCGTCGGTGAACACCTGCTCCTTCTTCTCCTCGTCCCATTTCTGCTTGCGCATCAAGATCGGCAGCGAGATGTGGTCGGAGTACTTGCCGACGATCGAGCGCAGCTTCCACAGCGAGAGGAACTCCTCCTCGCCGTCGCGCAGGTGCAGGATGACGTCGGTGCCGCGCTCGGCGCGGGTGATCGGTTCGACCTCGAAGTCACCCGTGCCTTCGCTGCTCCAGCGCACGCCCTCGTCGGCCGGCAGGCCGGCACGGCGCGATTCGACCGTGATGCGGTCGGCGACGATGAAGCCCGAGTAGAAGCCGACGCCGAACTGGCCGATCAGGTTGGCGTCCTTCTTCTTGTCGCCTTCGAGCGCCGCCATGAACTCGCGCGTGCCGCTCTTGGCGATCGTGCCCAGGTGGGCCACCGCCTCTTCGGCGCTCATGCCGATGCCGTTGTCGCGGATCGTGATGGTCTTGGCCGCTTCGTCGTACCAGACCCGCACTTCCAGGTTCGGCGCGTCCTCGTACAGCTGCGGCCGGTCCAGCGCCTCGAAGCGCAGCTTGTCGCAGGCGTCCGACGCGTTGGAGACCAGTTCGCGCAGGAAGATCTCCTTGTTGGAATACAAGGAATGGGTGACGAGGTGCAGGATCTGCTTGACCTCGGCCTGGAATGACAGGGTTTGTTTTTGCATGCTCTTGCTAAGGTAGTTGCGTCCGGCGCGCGCGGCGACCGGCCCGGGGCGAAGCGCAATTGGGGCCGGCCGGCGCCGATTCAAGGGCTGCGATTGTCGCCCGCCATGTCAGCCGCAAGCCGCCGCCCGAGCCGCTCAGTGCAGCTTCACGTGCGGCTCGGTGCGGCGCACGATCAGGCGCACCAGCGTGTCCAGCGCAACCTTGACCCAGCCGTGCAGCGCCAGCTCGTGCATCTTGTACAAGGACAGGTACATGGCCCGCGCGAACAGGCCCTCGACCATCAGGCTGCCGCCGATCAGCCCGCCCATCATGCTGCCCACGGTGCTGAACTCGCCCAGCGAGACCAGCGAGCCGAAGTCGCGGTAGCGCCAGTCCCGCAGCGGCTTGCCGGCCAGCCGGCGGCGGATCTGCCCGGCCATGTGCGAGGCCTGCTGGTGCGCGGCCTGGGCGCGCGGCGGCACCAGGCCGCCCTTGCCGTGGTTGGCCTGCGGCCAGTCGCAGGCCGCACAGTCGCCGATGGCAAAGATGTTCTCGTCGCGCGTGGTCTGCAGCGTCGCCTTGACCACCAGCTGGTTGACGCGGTTGGTCTCCAGCCCGGCGATGTCCTTGAGGAAGTCCGGCGCCTTCACGCCCGCGGCCCAGACGATCAGCTCGGCCGGCAGCAGGCGGCCGTCGGCCAGGCGAACGCCATGCGCTTCGACCGCCGCGACCCTGGCGTTGGTGAGCACGTTCACGCCCAGCTCCTGCAGCAGCTTCTGCGTCGCCTCCGACAGCCGCGGCGGCAGCGCCGGCAGCACGCGCGGCGCCGCCTCGACGACGGTGACCTGGATGTCCTTGTCGGGATCGACGCGGTCCAGCCCGTAGGCGACCACCTCGCGCGTCGTGCGGTGCAGCTCGGCCGCCAGCTCGACGCCGGTCGCGCCGGCGCCGATGATCGCCACGTGCAGCTGCTCGGGCCGCAGCGCCTCGGTCTGGGCATGGGCCCGGATGCAGGCGTTGACCATGCGCCGGTGAAAGCGCCCGGCATCGACTGCCGACTCCAGCCGCATCGCGTGCTCGGCCACGCCGGGGGTGCCGAAGTCGTTGCTCTGGCTGCCGACCGCGATGACCAGCGTGTCGTAGCCGACCGCGCGCTGTGGCGTGACCTCGCGGCCCTCCTCGTCCAGGTGCGGCGCCACCAGCACCTCGCGCCGCCCGCGGTCCAGGCCGATCATCTCGCCGACGCGGTAGCGGAAATGGTGCCAGTGCGACTGCGCCAGATACCCCACCTCGTGGTCGCTCATGTCCATGCTGCCGGCCGCGATCTCGTGCAGCTTGGGCTTCCAGACATGGGTGCGCGTCGTCTCGATCAGCGTCACCTCTGCCTGGCCGCGTCGGCCCAGGGTGTCGCCCAGGCGCGTGGCCAGTTCGAGCCCGCCCGCACCGCCGCCGACGATGACGATGCGGTGGCTGGCCGCTGAACCGGTGTTCTCGGACTGCGGCATGTGCGACGCCCTTTCCCCGTCAGCCGGCCAAGGGGAAGGCTTCGGTGTCGATCTCGGCCCGGTTGGCCGCGCTGTAGCGCAGGCCGCTGACGGTGTCGGCGTTGATCAGCGCGTCGAGCCGCGCCAGCAGCGCAGGCCCCAGCGTCACCGCGACGGCGCCGAGGTTCTCGCGCAGGTGCGCGGGGTTGGTCGTGCCGGGGATCGCCACCACGTGGTCGCCGCGCGACAGCACCCAGGCCAGCGCCAGCTGCGCCGGGGTGCAGCCGGCCTCGCGCGCCAATGCCTCGTAAGGCGGGATCAGCGCCAGGTTGGCGGCGTAATGCGCCGCCTCGAAGCGCGGCATGCCGCGGCGGATGTCCTTGGGCTGCAGCGTGCTCAAGTCGCGCAGCGTCGCCGTCAGGAAGCCGCGCGCCAACGGGCTGAACGCGACCAGGCTGGCGCCGATCTCGCGGCAGGTATCGAGCACGCCGAGCTCGGGGTTGCGCGACCATAGCGAGTACTCGCTCTGCACGGCGGCGATCGGGTGCACCGCGTGCGCTCGGCGCAGCGTGGTGGCCGAGACCTCGGACAGCCCGATCGCGCGCACCTTGCCGGCCCGCACCAGGTCGGCCATCGCGCCGATGCTGTCCTCGATCGGCAGCTGCTTGTCCCAGCGGTGCAGGTAATACAGGTCGATGTGGTCGGTCTGCAGCCGGCGCAGGCTGTCTTCGCAGTTGCGGCGGATCGCCTCCGGGCGGCCGTCGATGACGCGCCTGATGCCGTCGTCGAACTGCACGCCCGCCATGCCGCCCTTGCTGGCCAGCACGATGCGCGAGCGTTGGGGTCCGAGCACGCGGCCGACCAGCGCCTCGTTGGCGCCGAAGCCGTACAGCGCCGCGGTGTCGAACAGCGTCACGCCGCGGTCCAGCGCCTCCAGCAGCAGGGTTTCGCCTTCGGCCGTCGGCGGCGGGGCGCCGTAGGCATGGCTGAGGTTCATGCAGCCCAGGCCGATGGCCGAGACCTGGAAGGGGCCGATGGTGCGTTGCTGCAAGCGCGGACTCCGGGGCTGAAGACAGGCCGGGCGCAATGCGCCCCATGGTCCGCAAAAGTATAGGCGCCGGGGTCCGGCCTCAGGCCGTGGCGGGCTCCAGCAGCAGCAGCCCCGAGGCGGTGTTGGAGATCGGGATGTGGTAGTTCGAATGCAGCTTGTTCACCCGTTCGCCCAGCGCGCCGCGGGCGGCCAGCCACATCAGAAGCTCGACCCCCTGCGTGCCGGCCTGCTCGACCAGCTGACGGGTGTCGAACCGGCAGGCCCAGGTCGGGTCGCTGCTCAGGCTGTCGATGAACTTCAGGTCGAAGTCCCGGTTGATGAAGCCCGCGCGCTCGCCGTCGAGTTGATGCGACAGGCCGCCGGTGCCCAGCACCACGACCTTCTCGTCGCCCTTCCATGACGCCACGGCGCGGCCCAGGGCCTGGCCCAGCTTGAAGCAGCGCGCGGCGCTGGGCAGCGGCGCCTGCACGGTGTTGATGCAGACGGGGATCGTGCGCACCGGCCAGGCCTGGTCCGGCCACAGCAGCGCCATCGGCAGCGTGAACGCGTGGTCGACCTTCATCTCCTGGCAGGTCGTGAGGTCGAAGTCCTCGCCGACCAGCGATTCGATCAGGTGCCACGACAGCGCCGGGTCGCCCTCGAACGCCGGCACGGTGGGGATGCCCCAGCCCTCGTCGGCGTTGCGGTACTCGGGGGCGGCGCCGACCGCGAAGGTGGGCATCTTGTCGAGGAAGAAGTTCAGGCCGTGGTCGTTGTAGACCACGACGACGACGTCGGGCTTCACCTCGGCCAGCCACTTGCGCACCGGGACGAAGCCGTCGAAGAAGGGCTTCCAGTAGGGGTCCTGCTGCAGGTTCCTGGCAATGGCGCGGCCGATGGCCGGCACGTGCGAGGTGGTGATGCCACCGATGATCTGGGCCATGTCGATCCGTCTCCGGTGGAGGGGTGGCGTTCAGCCGCGGGCGGCCACGAGCCTGGCCTGGAACTGTTCCTTGCTCATGCCGGTCTGCTGGGCACCGATGTCCTGCATGTCGAGGCCGAAGATGCCGGCGAACTTGGCCAGGTAGTAGGCGTTGCCGCCGGCAGCGATCAGCTGCAGCACGTTGCGCGCGCGGACCGCCTCGCGCTGCTGCGGGTTCAGGCCGTAGCGGGCGCAGTAGGCGTCCTCGTCGGCCAGGAAGGCCTCGCGGTTGGCAGCCTCGTTGAAGGAGAAGCACATCTTGTTCAGCGCGTAGCCTTTCATGGCCTGCTCGCCGTCGAAGATCACGGTGCCGGGGATCGGAGGGGGCTTGCTCATGCGGATGTCTCCAGCGGGTTGTCGGACTCCTCGCAGATCACAATCGCGCTGCGTTCAGCCTGCGTCGTCGCGGTCCCGCGCAGTATTCGCCGTTTCGGCAACCGGACCAACGCCGCGCCACTCATTCCACCCATGAGCCGTTTCGATTTTTCCGACCTCGACGGCCGTCTGCTGCAACTGCTGCTGGCGGTCTTCGAGGAGCAATCGATCACCCGCGCCGCGCTGCGCCTGGGCGTCACGCAGTCGGCGGTCAGCCACCTGCTGGACAAGCTGCGCGCCATCGTCGGCGACCCGCTGTTCATCCGCTCGGGGCGCGGCATCGTCGCCACCGCGCGCGCCGAGGCGCTGGCGCAGCGGGCCCGGCTGCTACTGGAAGACATGCGCGGCTTCGTCAGCGCCGGTGGCTTCGACCCCGCGGTGCTCGACGCCGAGGTCACCATCGCCGCCAACGACCTCCAGCGCGATCTGCTGCTGCCGGCACTGCTGCAACGGCTGCGCACGCAGGCGCCGGGGCTGACGCTGCGCGTGATCGCCTCCGGCGTGCCCAGCGCCGAGATGCTGCGCGACGGCCGTTGCCAGCTCGTGATCTCGCCGCGGCCGCCCGACGCCGCCGACGTCGTTCAGAAGCGCCTGTTCGAGGATCGCTACGTCGTGTTCTACGACGCGGCGCAGCGCAGTGCCCCGACCGACGCCGCCACCTACCTGGCCGCCGACCATGTCACCGTGCTGTACGAGCCGCGGCGCCGGCTCGACCTCGACCAGACCCTGATCGAGCGTGGCCACCGCCGCCGCATCGTCGCCAGCGTGCCCGGCTTCGCCGGCGTCGCCGCCTTCCTGCACGGCAGCGACCTGCTGGCCACGCTGCCCAGCCTGCTGCGCTTGCACCTGCTGCGCGGTCTGGCGACGGCGCCGGTGCCGCTGCCCTGCCCCGCGATGCCGATGTACCTGGTGTGGCACCTGCGCCACCAGGCCGACCCGCTGCACGGCTGGCTGCGCGAGCAGGTCGAGGCGGTGGTACCGAAGGCGCTCCAGGTCTAGGGAGGCGCCAGCGCGACGGCGCCGCGCCGCCGGTACTCGCGCGGGCTGCAACCCAGGCGCCGCTTGAAGAAGCGGCAGAAGTAGGCCGGATCCTCGAAGCCGAGCTCGAAGCCCAGCTGCGAGATCGGCGCGGCGACGTAGAGCAGGCGCCGGCAGGCCTCGCGCGCCAGCCGCTCGTGGATCAGCTCCAGCGCGCTGCGCCCGGCTTCGGCGCGCACCAGGCGGTTCAGCCGCTCGGGCGTCAGGCCCAGGCGGTCGGCGTAACGCGCCACCGACCAGTGGGCCAGATGCTTCGCGTCGATCAGCACGACGAAACGCGTGAAAAGTGCCTGGTGCTCGCGCCGCGCGGGCCCTGCCGCGGCGTCGCGCCGCGCCACCAGTTCGCCCAGCCGCCAGACCACCGAACGGGCCAGCCACAGCGGCACCGGCGATCCGGCCGGGCCGGGGGCGCGGAACTCCTCGGCCAACTGGCCGAAGAGCCCGGCGATGCGCGGCTGGGCCTCGTCGCCCTCCAGGCCCAGCACGCGCGGCGCGGCGAACAGCGTGCGCAGCGCCGGCCCGGCGGCCTGCGCGTCGCCTTCGACCATCGCGCCGGCGCCGAAGGTCAGGACGCAGCCGTCGGTGCGCGGCGCGAAGCGGAAGGCATGCACGACGCCGGGCGGGATCACGATCACCGCCGGGCCATTGCATTCCTGGCGCTGCTCGTCCAGCGCGACGCGTGCCGAGCCGGCACGCAGCCACAGCACCTGGTGCAGGCCGCTGGTGGACATGGGCGTCGATCTCCCAGCGGTAGCGCCGGCTGCGCGACTCGATGCTCTCCAGGTGCAGCATGTCGACGCCGGGCACGCCCGGCTCGCCGTAGAGGGCGAAGGCGGGTACGGTCGAGCGCCCGGCGCGGCGGCGGGGCGGGTTGCGGGCAGGCATGGTCCGTCCAGCCTACGCCAAAAGTGCAAGTCATGGGGGCGGTTCGTCCACTGACGCGGCGCCGGCTGCACCCTACAGTGCAGCACCCGTCGCGGCGCCGGTCGCGGACCGCGCACAACGAAGGAGACAAGGGCCATGTTCCGCTTCGATCCCTACTCGCCGGCCGTCGATGCCGACCCCTTCCCGCTGTACCGGCGGCTGCGCGACGAGCACCCCTGCTTCTGGAGCGAGGAAGCGCAGATGTGGGTGCTGTCGCGCTACGCCGACATCGTCGGCGCCGGGCAGGACTGGCAAACCTACTCTTCCGCCAGCGGCAACCTGATGACCGAGCTGCCCAACCGCGCCGGCGCGACGCTGGGCACCACCGACCCGCCGCGCCACGACCGCCTGCGCGGGCTGATCCAGCATGCCTTCATGAAGCGCAACCTGGAGAGCCTGGGCGAGCCGATCCGCGCCATCGCGCGCGGCGCGGCGGCAGAACTGCGCGGCCGGCGGCAGTTCGACTTCAAGGACTTTTCGTCCAAGTTCACGGTGCGCGTGCTGATGGCGGCCCTCGGACTGCCCAGCGGCGACGAGGCGATCGTCGATGAAGCCAGCGTGCGCGAGCAGGCCGTGCTGATGGTGCAGAGCGACCCCGTCACCCGCGCCAAGGGCCCCGAACACCTGGCCGCCTATGCCTGGATGCAGGACTATGCCGCGCAGGTGATCGCGCTGCGCCGTGCCGCGCCGCGCAACGACCTGATCAGCAACTTCGCCAGCGCCGAGATCGACGGCGACCGCCTGGACGAGCGCGAGGTGCTGCTGACCACGACCACGCTGATCATGGCCGGCGTCGAATCGCTCGGCGGCTTCATGATGATGTTCGCGCTCAACCTGGCAGACCATCCCGCTGCGCGCGCGCAATGCGTGGCCGAGCCGGCGCTGCTCGCGGATGCGGTGGAGGAATCGCTGCGCTACAACACCTCGGCGCAGCGCTTCCGTCGCCGGCTGCTGAAGGACGTGACCCTGCATGGCCGGACCATGCAGGCGGGCGACTTCGTCTGCCTGGCCTACGGCTCGGGCAACCGCGACGAGCGCCAGTACCCCGACCCCGACCGCTACGACATCGCACGCAAGCCGCGCGGCCACCTCGGCTTCGGCGGCGGCGTGCACGCCTGCCTGGGCACGGCCATCGCGCGCCTGGCGGTGAAGATCGCATTCGAGGAATTCCACCGCGTCGTCCCCGACTACACGCGGGTCGCCGACGCGCTGCCCTGGATGCCGTCATCGACCTTCCGCAGCCCCTTGCGGCTGGACCTCGCCGTGCACTGACCCGCCATGACACAGATCACCTACATCGAACACGACGGGCAGCGCACCACCGTCGAGGTCGCCGAGGGCTGGAGCCTGATGCAGGCCGCCGTCGCCAACGGCGTCGGCGGCATCGTCGGCGAATGCGGCGGCTCCTGCGCCTGCGCCACCTGCCACTGCTATGTCGACGAGGCGCGGCTGGCCGACCTGCCGCCGCCCTCGGAGGTCGAGCTCGGCATGCTCGAGAACGTCGCCGCCGAGCGGCGGCCGAACAGCCGGCTGGCGTGCCAGATCAAGGCCGGTCCGGCCGTCGATGGCCTGACGCTGACCTTGCCCGCGACGCAGGACTGAGCGCCGCGGCCGCGCCGATCGTCGTCGTCGGCGCCGGCGCTGCACGGGGTCAGAACGCAGCGATCCCGGTGATCGCGCGGCCCAGGATCAGCGCATGCACGTCGTGCGTGCCCTCGTAGGTGTTGACGACCTCGAGGTTGACGAGGTGGCGCGCGACGCCGAACTCGTCGCTGATGCCGTTGCCGCCGAGCATGTCGCGCGCGGTGCGGGCGATGTCCAGCGCCTTGCCGCAGGAGTTGCGCTTCATGATCGAGGTGAGCTCGACCGACGCCGTGCCTTCGTCCTTCATCCGCCCCAGGCGCAGGCAGCCCTGCAGGCCGAGCGAGATGTCGGTGGCCATGTCGGCGAGCTTCTTCTGGATCAGCTGGTTCGCCGCCAGCGGCTTGCCGAACTGCTTGCGGTCGAGCACGTACTGGCGCGCGCGCCGGAAGCAGTCTTCGGCCGCACCGAGCGCGCCCCAGGCGATGCCGTAGCGGGCAGAGTTGAGGCAGGTGAAGGGCCCCTTCAGCCCGCGCACCTCGGGGAACGCGTTCTCCTCGGGGCAGAACACCTTGTCCAGCACGATCTCGCCGGTCAGGCTGGCGCGCAGGCCGACCTTGCCGTGGATCTCGGGGGCGCTCATGCCCTTGGCGCCCTTGTCGAGGATGAAGCCGCGGATCGCGCCCTCGTCGTCCTTGGCCCAGACGACGAACACGTCGGCCAACGGCGAGTTCGTGATCCACATCTTGGCCCCGGTGAGCGCGTGGCCGCCGGGCACCTTCCTGGCGCGCGTGACCATGCTGCCCGGGTCGGAGCCGTGGTCGGGCTCGGTCAGGCCGAAGCAGCCTATCCACTCGCCGGTTGCGAGCCTGGGCAGGTACTTCTGCTTCTGCGCCTCGGTGCCGAACTCGTGGATCGGCACCATCACCAGCGAGCTCTGCACGCTCATCATCGAGCGGTAGCCGGAGTCGACACGCTCGACCTCGCGCGCGACCAGCCCGTAGCAGACGTGGTTCAGCCCGGCGCCGCCGTAGGCCTCGGGGATCGTTGCGCCGAGCAGGCCGAGCTCGCCCATCTCGCGGAAGATCGCCGGGTCGGTCGTGCCCTCGCGGAACGCCTTCAGCACGCGCGGGGCGAGACGCTCCTGGCAGTACGTCGCGGCCGCGGCGCGCACCGCCCGCTCGTCGTCGCTGAGCTGCCGGTCGAGCAGCAGCGGGTCGTCCCAGTGAAAGCTTGCCTTGTTCATGGCCATGGTGGCCTCCTCGAATGTCGGGGAGAGGGCTTCAGTCGCGCCCGATCAGCTCGCGGCCGATGATCAATTGCTGGATCTGCGTCGTGCCTTCGTACAGGCGCAGCAGGCGCACGTCGCGGTAGAAGCGTTCGACCGGGTACTCGTTGATGTAGCCCGAGCCGCCGTGCACCTGGACGCCGCGGTCGGCGACGCGACCGACCATCTCGGTGCAGAACAGCTTCGCGCACGAAGCGTGCATGCTCAGGTCCGGATCGGTCCTGCCCGCGGGCTTGGCGTCGTAGCGAAGCGCGCAGTCCTGCACCATGGACCACCCGGCATAGAGCTCGGCCTGGCTGTCGGCGAGCATCGCCTGGACGAGCTGGAAGTCGCCGATGCGCTTGCCGAACTGCCTGCGCTCGCGGGCGTAGGCCACCGCCTCGTCGAGAATCCGGCGCGCCATGCCGCAGGCGACCGCCGAGATGTGCAGGCGCCCCCCGGTCGAGCACCTTCATCGCGGTCTTGAAGCCCTGCCCCGGCTTGCCGCCGATGATATTGAGGGCCGGCACGCGCACGTTCTCGAGGTTCACGTCGCAGGTCTTGGTGCCGCGCTGGCCCATCTTCTTGTCGGGCTTGCCCAGGCTGATGCCCGGCAGGTCTGCCGGCACGATGAAGGCCGAGATGCCGCCCGCACCCGGCCCGTCGCTGCGCGCCATCAGCGTGAACGCCCCGGCGCGCGGCGCGTTGGTGATGAAGCGCTTGCTTCCGTTGAGCAGGTAGACCTCGCCGTCGCGCTCGGCGCGGGTCTTGATCGCCGCCGAATCGGAGCCGGCGTCGGGCTCGGTCAACGCGAACGACATGATCAGCTCGCCGCTGGCGAGCAGCAGATCGAAAGATTCGGTGTCGATGGCCATGATGTTGGGGTCGTGCATGGATCTGGCTCAGCGCTGCCGGCACTCGGGTTTGCGCCTGCCGAGGAGCGCCTTCATGCCTTCGCGTGTTTCGTCGCCGGCGAGGCGCGCATTCGGCTGGCGGCGGCCGGCCACGGCGCCGGTGCTTGGCGCGCCCTCACTTCGGCTCCTCCCGGACGATCTCGCGCAGCTTGAACTTCTGGATCTTTCCGGTCGGCGTCGTCGGCATCGCGTCGCGCACGATCAGCCGCTCGGGGATGTACTGGAGCGCGATCTTCTGCGACTTGAGGAACTCGACCATGCCCGCCAGGTCCAGGGCTTGACCCGGCTTGGTGACGACCACCGCACAAGCCCGCTCGCCGAGCCGTTCGTCGGGGTAGGCGACGATGGCGGCCTGCGCGACCGAGGGGTGGCGATACAGCAGGGCCTCGACCTCGACCACCGGGATGTTCTCGCCGCCGCGGATGATCACGTCCTTGCTGCGGCCGCTGATGCGGATGTAGCCGCGCGCGTCGATGCGCGCCAGGTCGCCGGTGTCGAACCAGCCCTCGGCGTCGGTGCCGTTCCAATGCGGGCGGCGCAGATAGCCGCCGAAGTTGGAGCACGAGCGCACCAGCAGCCTGCCCACCTGGCCCGCGGGCAGGCCCGCACCATCGACGCCGACGACCTTGACCTCGACGCCGGGCAGCGGGCAGCCGTCGGTCGTGAACGCGAGTTCGTCGTCGTCCTCGGGCTTGATCAGCGTGACCGCGCCGTTCTCGGTCATGCCCCAGGCCGACACGATCTTGGTGCCGAGAACGCTGCGTGCCTGCTCGACCAGCGGCCCGGGAATCGGGGCGCCGGCGCACAGGAAGGTGCGCAAGGTCGGCACGCCGATCCCGGTCGCGGCGACCGTCCTGGCCAGGTCGGTCAGGAAGGGCGTCGAGGCCATCGTGAAGCCGACGCCCTCGGCGCGGATCAGCTCGATCGCCTTCTTCGGCTCCCAGACGTCCTGCAGCACGACGCTCGCGCGCAGCATGATCGGCATCATCAGCCCGTACATGAAGCCGGTCTGGTGCGCCATCGGCGACGCCATCAGCACGACGTCCCGGCGGCCCAGATGCAGGCGTTCGGCGTACGGAATGATGTTGGCCATCAAGGTGTTGGCGGTGTGCATCACGCCCTTGGGCTCGCCGGTCGTGCCCGAGGTGTAGATCAGCTGCGTCACGTCGTCGGCCGCGGGGCGATGGCGGGTCAGGATCTGCCGCGCGTCCGGCTCCAGCTCCCAGGCGGGGCCGCTCAACAAGGCCTCGAAGCTGTTGGGCCCGCTGCCACCGACCACCACCACCTGCTGCAGGTCCGGCAAGCTGTCCTTCAGCCCCTCCACCATCTGCTCGTGATCGAAACCGCGGAAGACCTTCGGCACGATCACGACCTTGGCCGAGCCATGCTTGAGCATGAACGACAACTCGCGCTCGCGGAAGATGTGCATCAGCGGGTTGAGCACGGCGCCGATGCGCGAGCAGGCCAGGTAGCTCAGCGTGAACTGCCACCAGTTCGGCAGCTGCATGGCGACGACGTCGTTGCGACCGACCCCAAGGCGCGAGAGACCGACGGCGATGCGGTCGGCCATCGCTGCCAGTTCGCGGTAGCTGAAGCGGCGGATCGACCCGTCCTCGACACGCACGGCCGTCAGCGCCAGCTTGTCCGGGTCGCCGGCGGCGCAGGCGTCGAGATCGTCGTTGATCGTGCGGTCGTGCCAGAGGCCCTGGGCGATGCTGGCGGCGCGGCGGGGCGGCAGCAGGATGGCGTCGAATTCCATGGGTCGTCTCCTTTGTGGTGTCGTCGGTCTCGAGGGCTCAGGCCGGGACGGCGGCCCGGCCGGCGCGGTCGCGGGCGATGATGGTCTTCATGATCTGCGCCGTGCCGTCGCCGATCTGGAAGCCGAGCACGTCGCGCAGGCGCTGTTCCATCGGGCCGTGGTCATAGCCGCCGTGGCCGAACATCAGCAGGCACTGGTGGACCACGTCGTAGGCGAGCTTCGGGCCCCACCACTTGCACATCGCGGCTTCGGCGCTGTGCGGCGCACCCTTGTCCTTCAGCCAGAGGGTCTGCAGGCAGAGCAGGCGCGCGGCCTCGACCTGGGTGTCGAAGTCGGCGAGCGGATGCGAGACGCCCTGGAACGCCGACAGGGGCTTGCCGAAGGCCTCGCGTTGCGCAACGTACGCCCAGGTCTCCTCGAGTGCGACACGGGCGACGGCCAGCACCTGCAGGCCGATCAATGCGCGCGAGAAATCGAAACCCTGCATCACCTGCACGAAGCCCTTGTTCTCGTCGCCGAGCCGGTGGCTCGCCGGCACGCGCACGTTCTCGAAGAAGATCGAGCCGCGGCCGATGGCGCGCTGTCCGTGGCAGTCGAAGCGGCTGGTCGTGACGCCGGGCAGGTCCATCGGCACCAGCAGCGCGGTCACGCCGCGGGCGGCGGATTCGACCGTGCCGGTGCGGCCGAAGACCACCGTCGCGTCGGCCTGGTCGGCGGCCGAGATCGAGGTCTTCTCGCCGTTGACCACGTAGTCGCCGCCGATGCGCTCGACCCGCAGTCGCAGGTTGCCGGCATCCGAGCCGCCGCGCGGCTCGGTCAGTGCGATCGCGAACAGCGCCTCGCCGCGCGTGAGCCTGGCGAGCCAGGGCTTCACGACTTCCGGCCGACCGTGCTGCGACAGGATCTGGCCGTTCAGCGAAGCCAGCAGGTTGATGTAGCTGATGCTCAGGTCCGCGCGGGCGATCTCCTCGTGGATCACGCCCGCGGCGAGGCAGCCCAGTCCCTGGCCGCCGAATTCCTCCGGCAGCTCGGGCGCGATGAAGCCCATCGCGCCCATCTCGCGCATCAGCGAGCGCTCGAGCACGCGGGTCCGGTCGCGCTCCAGGAAGCCGGGGGCGACGCGGTCGGTCGCAAAGCGCCTCGCGTGGTCGCCGAGCGCGACCAGGTTTTCGTCGAGATAGGGGTTCATCGTGTCGTCTCCAGAATCAGTGCGCCGACGGCGTACCGGCCGGTCGGCCCGGACCGACGGCGGCGGCTATTTCGCGAACTTGCGGAAGTCGGGCTTGCGCTTCTCCTTCAGCGCGGTGACGCCTTCGCGCGACTCCTCGGTGTCGTAGTAGAGCTTGAGCGCGTACATGCCCATGCCGGCGATGCCGCTCTGGTGCGCGGTGTCCATGTTGAACGAGCGCTTGGCGATCGCCAGCGCGGTGGGGCTGCGTTCGCACAGTTCCTCGCCCCACTTCTGTACCTCGGCGTCGAGCTGATCGTGCGGCACGCAGGCATTGGCCAGCCCCATCGCGACCGCCTCGGCACCGGAATAGCGGCGGCACATGTACCAGATCTCGCGTGCCTTCTTCTCGCCGACCACGCGGGCGAGGAACGCGGTGCCGTAGCCCGGATCGACCGAGCCCATCTTCGGTCCGACCTGGCCGAAGACCGCCTTCTCGGAGCAGATGGTCAGGTCGCAGATCGTGCAC
This sequence comes from uncultured beta proteobacterium, assembly GCA_963725755.1. GTDB lineage: Bacteria > Pseudomonadota > Gammaproteobacteria > Burkholderiales > Burkholderiaceae_C > Rubrivivax. Next base: position 351,129 of record CAVRZW010000017.1, on the reverse strand, counting down.
AGCACGTTGCCACCGCCGATGGCGTAACCCTGCACGCGGGCGATCACCGGCTTGGGGACGTCGCGGATCGCCGTGTGCAGTTCTTCCATCGGCAGGCCGATGGTGCCGCGGCCGTCGTAGTTGCCGTCGTGCGCGGACTGGTCGCCGCCGGTGCAGAAGGCGCGGTCGCCGGCGCCGGCCAGCACGATGGCGCCGACGTTGCGGTCGTAGCCGGCCCTGTTGAGCGCCTTGATCAGCTCGTCGCAGGTCTGGCCGCGGAACGAGTTCATCTTCTCGGGGCGGTTGATCGTGATCCAGGCGACGCCGTTGCGCACTTCGTAGAGGATGTCTTCGAATGTCATGGTGATCTCTCCGCAGGGATGGAAAGGGGTTGGGGCGGGCTCAGCCGTTCATGGTCAGGCCGCCCGAGACGCTGAGCACCTGGCCCGTGATGTAGCCGGCGTCGTCGCTGGCGAAGAAGACGATCGCCCCCGGCAGGTCGTCCGGCTGGCCGATGCGGCCGAGCGGGATCGAGCGCGTGAACGCCTCCATCAGCTTCTCGGGGTTGCCGGCACCCTGCTTGTAGTCGGCGAACAGGGCGGTGTCGGTCGGTCCCGGGCACACGACGTTGACCGTGATGCCGTGCCGGGCATGCTCGCGCGCGATCGTCTTGGAGAACGCCACCAGGCCCCCCTTGCAGGCGGCGTAGACCGCCTCGCCGGAAGAGCCGACGCGCGCCGCGTCGGACGCGATGTTGACGATGCGGCCCTTCTTTCGCGCCGCCATCCGCGGCAGCACCGCGTGGTGCATGTGCAGCGCACCGGTCAGGTTGATCGCGATCAGCTTGTCCCACTGCGCGGGCTCGGTCTTCGTGAAGGGCTTGAACACGTCCCATCCGGCGTTGTTGACCAGCACGTCGATCGGCCCCAGCGCGGCCTCGGTGGCGGCGACCGCGGCATCGACGCTGGCGCGGTCGGTGATGTCGCATCGAAACGCCTCGGCGCGGCCGCCCTTGGCGCGAATCGCGCCCGCCACCCTTTCGGCCGCGTCGGGATCCAGGTCCAGCACGGCGACGCGTGCACCTTCCGTCGCGAAGCGGTGGCAGGTCGCCCCACCGATGCCGCCACCACCACCGGTCACTGCGACCGTCTTGCCTTCGAGTCCTCGCATCGGGTTCTCCATCGGTTGCCGGGCTTGCCGCGGTCCGCATCGATTTTCGGGTTCGGACCGTACATACGTCAATATATTGACGTATATTAGGATGGGACAGGCGGAATGGCAAGCACTTTTCTTTCGGAGAAATCATGGATAACCCTGTCAAACAGGGCTCGACGGCAAAGATGGAGCTCGCGAACAGGCTGTTCTTTCGCCTGTATCAATGCGCCAACATGTTGCATAAAACAGGCTCGCGAGCCGTCGCCGACGAGGGCCTGACCACGCAGCAATGGGCGGTGCTCGGCGCGCTGTCGCGGCCGAGCGTCGAGGCTGGAATGAGCGTCGGCGACCTGGCCCGCTACCTGAAGGTGAGCCGGCAGAATCTGTCCGGTCTGCTGGGCCGGATGGAGCGCGACGGGCATCTGGCGATGGCCCCGGACGGACGCGACCGCCGGTCGCGCCTGGTCACGATGACCAGGTCAGGGCGGCGTGTCTGGCAGGCCGAAGCGCTGCCCAAGATCCACGCCTACTACGAGAAGGCGCTGGCCGATTTTTCGGTCAACGACATCACGCACACGCTTCACTATCTGCTGAAGATCCTGGAGAACATGCAGCGCCTCGACGCCGAGGGGCAAAGCGGAAATCCGGACGGGATCGAGCAGGATCCCGAGGACGCGGAGCCGTCCTGACAGCGGGCGACCGTGCTCGCCGCGCGGCAGAATCAGGCGCCGACCAGCTGCTGCTCCAGCTTGTGCAGCACCTCGTAGCAGGGCAGCACCTGGGCCACGCTGGCGTTGGGCTCGCGGCGGTCCTTGATGGCGGCGAAGAACTCGCGGTCCTGCAGCTCGATGCCGTTCATCGAGACATCGACCTTGGAGACGTCGATCTTCTCGTCCTTGCCGTTGAACAGGTCGTCGTAGCGGGCGATGTAGGTGCCGCTGTCGCCGATGTAGCGGAAGAAGGTGCCCAGGGGCCCGTCGTTGTTGAACGACAGGCTGAGCGTGCAGATCGCGCCGGTGCCGGCCTTGAGCTGGATGCTCATGTCCATCGCGATGCCCAGCACCGGGTGGATCGGGCCCTGGATCGCGTGGGCCTGCACGATCTCGCCGCCGGTCTGCCAGCGGAACAGGTCCACCGTGTGCGCCGCGTGATGCCACAGCAGGTGATCGGTCCAGCTGCGCGGCTGGCCGAGCGCGTTCATGTTGCTGCGGCGGAAGAAGTAGGTCTGCACGTCCATCTGCTGGAGCGCGAACTCGCGGGCCACGATCTTCTTGTGCAGCCACTGGTGGCTGGGGTTGAAGCGCCGCGTGTGGCCGCACATCGCGACCAGCCCGGTGCTCTTCTGCAGCGCGACCACCGCCTGCGCGTCGGCGAGCCTGTCGGCCAGCGGGATCTCGACCTGCACATGCTTGCCGGCCTGCAGGCAGGCCAGCGCCTGCGCGGCGTGCATCTGGGTCGGCGTGCACAGGATCACCGCGTCGATCTCGCTCGATCGCCAGGCTCTCGGCCAGGTCGGTCGCGACGTGGGCGATGCCGTACCTGTCGGCCACCTCGCGCGTCTTGGCCAGCTCGCGGCCGACGAGCGAGACGACCTCGACGCCGTCGATCAGCTTGATCGCATCGAGGTGCTTGATGCCGAAGGCCCCGGCACCGGCCAGCGCAACTTTGATCGTCATGGGTTTTCCAGTATGAGATGCCCCACCGCCGTGTTCGACGCGGGCACATGGTAGAAGCGGTGGCGCACGACCGGCGGTGCGTCGTCCATCGCGCCGCGGGCGATCAGCCACATCACGAGCTCGATCCCTTCGCTGCCGGCCTCGCGCACGTAGTCGATGTGCGGCATCTGCGCCAGCCCGGCGGGGTCGGCGATCAGGCGGTCGAGGAAGGCCTTGTCCCACTCGGCGTTGATGAGTCCGGCGCGCGGGCCCTGCAACTGGTGGCTCATGCCGCCGGTGCCCCAGATCTGCACCCGCAAGGGCTCGTCGAAGCTCTGCACCGCCTTGCGGATCGCGCGGCCGAGGTTGAAGCAGCGCCGGCCCGATGGCACCGGGTACTGCACGACGTTGACCGCGAACGGGATCACCGGGCAGGGCCAGGCATCGACCTGCCCGCACATCAGGCTGAGCGGCACGGTCAGGCCGTGATCGACGTCCATCCGGTTGACGATCGTGAGGTCGAAGTCGTCCTGGATCACGCTCTGCGCGATGTGCGATGCCAGTGGCGGATGGCCGATGACCTTGGGCACCGGGCGCGGGCCCCAACCCTCGTCGGCGATCGCGAACTCGGCCGCGGTGCCGATCGCGAAGGTCGGGATCATCTCGAGGCTGAAGGCGTTGGCGTGGTCGTTGTAGACGAGGAAGATCACGTCGGGCTTGTGGTCCTGCAGCCATTGCTTGGAGAACTCGTAGCCCGAGAACACCTTCTGCCAGTACGGCTCGCCGCTCTTGCCGAAGTCGAGCGCGGCGCCGATGGCAGGCACGTGGCTGGTATAGACGCTGGCGGTGATGCGGGCCATCTCAGCGCCTCGCCGTCTGCGCGGCAGCGCCCTGGGGTTGCCGCTGCGGCTGGGCGTCGCCGTCCTCGCCGAGCCTGCGGTTGCCCTCCACCGAGCGACCGCCGCCGACCATCATCTGCCGGTACTCCTCTTCGGTCATGCCGGTCATGCTGCCGGCCATCTGCTGGAAGCTCTTGCCGTCGGTGGCGCCGATCTTGGCCAGGAAGTAGATGTTGCCGCCGGCGGCGATGCAGCGGTTGAGGTCGCGCGCCAGCACCGCCTGCTTCTGCTCCTCGGTCATCGGCCATTCATCGAGATAGGCGCGCTCGTCGGCCCTGAAGCGCTCGCGGTTGGCGGCCTTCATCAGGCTCATGCAGAACTGGTTCAGGTGATACCCCTTGCGCGACTGCTCGGCGTCGAAGATCGTCGTGCCGGGGATGTCCAGGTAGGGTTTGTCGAGTGACATCAGGATTCCTCGGGCCAGTAGAGGCGCATCGGGTTGGCGACGAGCAGCTTGTACTGCAGCTCGGGTGTGGTCGCGATGTGCGGGATGAAGTCGACCAGCAGCCCATCGTCGGGCATGTGGTTCTTGAGATTCGGGTGCGGCCAGTCGGTGCCCCAGAGCACGCGGTCGGGAAAGGTCTCGACGACGTGGCGCGCGAAAGGCACGACGTCGCGGTAGGCCGCCTGCTCGCCATTCAGCGCCGGCGGGCCGGCCAGGCTCAAACGCTCGGGGCAGCTCACCTTGCTCCAGACGTTGGCGTGCTCGCGCATGAAGCGCATGAAGAGCGCGAACTCGGGCCCGGCTATCGGCTTGCTCAGGTCGGGGCGGCCCATGTGATCGACGACCACGGTGGTCGGCAGCGCGGTGAAGAAGTCCCACAGTTCGGGCAGGTCGACGGCCTCGAAATAGATCACCACGTGCCATCCGAGCGGCGCAATGCGCCGGCCGATCTCGAGCAGTTCGTCCTTCGGCGTGAAGTCGACCAGCCGACGCACGAAGTTGAAGCGCACGCCGCGCACGCCGGCGGCGTGCATCGCCTGCAGCTCGGCGTCGCTGACACTGCGGCGCACGGTGGCGACACCGCGCGCGCGGCCACCGCTGGCCACGCAGGCATCGACCATCGCGCGGTTGTCGGCACCATGGCAGGTCGCCTGCACGACGACGTTGCGCGCGAAGCCGAGGTGGTCGCGCAAGGCAAAGAGCTGCGCCTTGCTCGCGTCGCAGGGCGTGTACTTGCGTTCGGGCGCGAACGGGAACTCGGCGCCGGGGCCGAAGACATGGCAATGCGCATCGACGCTGCCCGGCGGCAGCACGAAGCGCGGCTTGCTGGGGTTCGCGTACCAGTCCAGCCAGCCGGGGGTCTTCTCAAAGGCCATCGGGTCGTTCGTCCAGATGTCGAAGGATGCGGTCGGCCTCGAGGCGCCAGTCGGCGCTGCGCGCAAAGCCCGGCGTGCCGCGCGCGCCGAAGAGTCCGGCGTCGGCGAGATCGGCCATCCAGGCCTGGCGCTCTGCCGTGCCGGCGGCGCTGAAGGGTTCGAGGCCGGCTTCGCGCACGGTCTCGGCGACCTCGCGCACCTCTTCGCTGCGGCGCCGGCCATGCTCGATCACGCGCTGGAAGAAGTAGCTGGCCTGCTTCTGCCAGTCGATGCCGGGAAAGGTCTCGCAGAGCGACGCGATCACCGCGTCCTCGACGCCGTAATGGCGCGCCGTCGTCAAGCTCTCGATGACCATCGCCTCCAGGCCCTTGATCATCACGCTGCGGCACATCTTGGTCGCCGAAGCCACGCCGAGCTTGTCGCTGGCCACCCTGGGCGCGAAGCCCAGCCGCGCCAGCACCGGCTGCAGCGCCGCCGCATGCGGCCCGCCCAGCAGCAGCGGCACCTTGATGCGGTAGGGCGGCAGCGAGGTCATCACCGCGCCTTCGACATAGCGCCCGCCGGCGGCATCGACGAACCCGGCAGCGCGGATCTTGGCGCCGGGCGAAGCCGAGTTGAAGTCGAGGAAGAAGGCCTGCTGCGCGATGCCCGGGGCGCAGGCCTCGGCCACCGCCACCGCCTGGCTCGCGGTGACGGCCGAGACGACGAGTTCGGCGCCCTGCACCGCCGCCGCATGCGACGGCGCCAGGATCACGCCGTGACGGGCCGCATGCTCTCGCATCGCGTTGCCGGCCGCGCCTCCGAGCTTGCGGTCGAAGGCCGTCACGGCCAGCCCCTGCGCCCGCAGGTCCTCGGCCAGGATGGTGCCGACCTCGCCGTAGCCGATCAAACCGATTCGCATCGTCGCCCGTCGCGTCAGTCGATATAGCGCAGCCCGGCCTTCTCGAGCGGCTCGCGCATCTTGTACATGTCCAGCCCCAGCACGCCGGCGGCGAGCTTGGCGCGCTTCTCGGCCTCCAGGGCCTCGCGCTTGGTCGCGGCGTCCGCGGTGGCCACCGCCATCGCGGCGGGCACGACGACCACGCCGTCGTCGTCGGCGACGATGACGTCGCCGGGGTTGACGATCATCCCGGCGCAGACGACGGGGATGTTGACCGAGCCGAGCGTGGCCTTGATCGTGCCCTTGCTGCTGATCGCCTTGCTCCAGACCGGGAATCCCATCTCGGCGAGGTCACGGACGTCGCGGCAACCGCCGTCGATCACCAGCCCGCGCGCGCCCTGGGCGCGGAAACTGGTGGCCAGAAGGTCGCCGAAATAGCCGTCGGTGCAGTCCGCGGTGACCGCCGCGACGACGATGTCGCCTTCGCGGATCTGCTCGGCGGCGACATGCATCATCCAGTTGTCGCCCGGCTGCAGCAGCACGGTGACCGCGGTGCCCGAGATGCGGGCGCCGGGGTAGATCGGCCGCAGGTAGGGCTTCATCAGCCCGACCCGGCCCATCGCCTCGTGCACGGTGGCCGAGCCGAAATGGCCGAGCGCATCGGCGGCCACGCGGTCGGCACGGGTGATGTTGCGTCTGACGACGCCGAGTTCGAACATGGTCGGATTCCTTCGATGGGAGAGATCGAGCCTTACAGGCCCTTGGCCTTGAGAGCCTTGTCCAGCCGCGGATAGACACGCCGCGCGTTGCCCTCGTAGACCTTCCAGCGGTCGTCGCCGCCGAGGATCGTGCTGGCTTCGATGTAGCGCTTGGTGTCGTCGTAGTAATGCCCGGTCTCGGGGTCGATGCCACGCACCGCGCCGATCATCTCGCTGGCGAACAGGATGTTGTCGACCGGGATCACCTTGGTCAGCAGGTCGATGCCCGGCTGGTGGTAGACGCAGGTGTCGAAGAAGATGTTGTGCAGCAGGTGCTCGCCGAGCAGCGGCTTCTTGAGCTCCTGCGCCAGACCGCGGAAGCGGCCCCAGTGGTACGGCACCGCGCCGCCGCCATGCGGGATCACGAAGCGCAGGGTCGGGAAATCCTTGAACAGGTCCGACGTGAGGCATTGCATGAAGGCGGTCGTGTCGGCGTTGAGGTAATGCGCGCCGGTGGTGTGGAAGCAGGCATTGCAGCTGGTGCTGACATGGATCATCGCCGGGATGTCGTACTCGACCATCTTCTCGTAGATCGGGTACCAGTGACGGTCGGACAGCGGCGGGCTGGTCCAGTGCCCGCCCGATGGATCGGGGTTCAGGTTGATCGCCACGTTGCCGTACTGCTCCACGCACTTCACGAGTTCGGGGATGCAGGTCGCCAGGTCGACCCCCGGGCTCTGCGGCAGCATCGCCGCGGGGATGAAGTGGTCGGGGAAGAGCCGCGCCACGCGGAAGCACAGCTCGTTGCAGATCGCCGCCCAGGTGCTGCTGACCTGGAAGTCGCCGATGTGGTGCGCCATGAAGCTGGCGCGCGGGCTGAAGACCGTGATGTCGCTGCCGCGCTGGCGCATCTTCGCCAGCTGATTGAGCTCGATGCTCTCGCGCAACTCGTCGTCGCCGATCTTCAGGTCGGCGACCTTCGGCATCGCCGACGGATTCTTGATGCCGGCGATCTGCGCATTGCGCCAGTCCTCCAGCGCCTTCGGCGCGGTCGTGTAGTGGCCGTGGCAGTCGATGATCATGGGGGAGATTCCTGGGAAGGTCAGGCCGGCGTCATGCCGTGGCGCCGCTTGGCGTCGGCGGCCTCGGGCGAGCGCATGAAGGCCAGCATCGCGCGCACCGCATCGGCCCGGTCCGAGCCGGGGCACAGGCCGGCCGAGAAGGTGGTGATGAACTGGATCGGTTCGGGCAGCGTGCCCAGCACCTCGATGCCGGGCAGGTGCATCAACTCGCTGAGCTGCTGGAAGCCGAGCTCGGCGTCGCCGCGGGCGACGAGCCGGCCCACCGGCATGCTGGGCGGCGCCTGCACGATGCGGCCCCGGATCTGCTCGGTGATGCCCCAGCGCTCGAACAGCTTCGTCAGGTGCACGCCGCTGGGCCCGGTCGAGTAGCTCAGGCTGCGCGCGGCCAGCACGGCCCGGCGCACGGCGTCCTCCGAGCCGATGTCGGGCCGCGGAGCGCCGGCGCGCACGGCGATCGCCACCGGCGATCGCACCAGGTCGACCCGGCTGCCGGCGACGAGATGGCCCGAAGCGATCAGGCGGTCGATCGCGTCGGAGGCCAGCAGCACGACGTCGAAGCGCTCGCCGGCCTGCACGCGCTTGGCGGCGTCGACGCCGCCGACCGACTCGATCGCCACCGCCACGCCGCTGCGCTGCGTGTAGGCCGCGGCGAGCTCGGCCAGCACCTGGCGCGTGGCCATCGACGAGATGCCGGTGATCGTGGCCGTCATGGCGTCGACCCGGGCCTCGGCGAGGCCGGACGAGGAAGGGCGCAGTTCGTCATCGGCCGATTCTTGGGCAGCGCCGCTGTGTCATCAACGCTATTTCCGCACTAGCTGCTAGGTCATCGTGGCATGACAATCGACCCCATGGACCTGAAGCAACTGGGGTACTTCGTGCAGGTGGCCGAGCTCGGCAGCTTCACCCGCGCCTCGCAGGTGCTGCGCATCGCGCAGCCGGCGCTCAGCCGCCAGGTGCGCGCGCTCGAGGTCGAGCTGCGCCAGCCGCTGTTCGACCGCAACGGCCGCGGCGTCACGCTCACCGAGGGCGGCAAGCGGCTGCTGGCGCACGGCCGCGGCATCCTGCAGCAGGTCGAGCGCGCGCGCCAGGACCTCGCCGAGCAGCGCGGCGTGGCCTCGGGGCTGCTGTCGATCGGGCTGCCGCCCAGCGTCGGTCGCGCTCTGACGGCGCCGCTGGTCGAGGCCTTCCGCGAGCGCTTCCCGCGCGCCCAGCTGACGATGGTCGAGGGCCTGTCGACCTACGTGCTCGAATGGCTGGTGCAGGGCCGGATCGACTGCGCGGTGGTCTACAACGCCACCCCGGCGGCGGCGATCGACCTGCAGCCGGTGCTCGACGAGCGGCTGTACCTGGTCTCGGCCCGCGACGAGGCGGCCCCTCCCCCGAAGGCCGCCAGGAGCGCGAAGGGCGCGAAAGGCGCGAAGACCCCGAAGGCTGCGGCCCCCGGCGGTCTGGTCGGTGCGCCGGCGACGCTGGCCGAGGTGGCCGCGCACGAGCTCGTGATCCCGAGCCGCCCGCATGCGCTGCGCATGCGGCTGGAGACGGCGCTGGCCGCGGCCGGCCTGAAGCCGCGCGTGGAGCTGGAGGTCGAGAGCGTGCCGGCGATCCTCGAGCTCGTTCGGCGGCACCCGTTGCACGCGGTGCTGTCGCTGGGCGCGATCCGCGGCAGCGGCCAGGAGGCGGCGTTCAGCGCGCGGCCGATCGGCCCGCCGCCGCTGACGACGACGCTGTGGATCGCGACCTCGGCCCAGCGTCCGCGCGGGCCGCTGCTCGAGCAGGCGGTGCTGCTGCTGCGCGAGCTGCTGCTGGCAAGGCTGGGCGACGCCGCGGGTCCGGACACCGCACCCCCATGAGCACCGACGACCCCGCTGCCCACGCCGCCGCCGACCCGATCGCCGCCACGCAGGCGTGGCTGGAGCGCGCGGTGATCGGCCTGAACCTGTGCCCGTTCGCGAAGGCCGAGCATGTGCACGGCCGCATCCGCTGGGTGCTGGCCGAGGCGCGCACGCCGCAGGCGCTGCTGGCCACGCTGGTCGACGAGCTGCACGCGCTGGCGGCCGCCGACCCGCAGGCGGTCGAGACGACGGTGATCGTCCACCCGCAGGTGCTGGCCGACTTCCTGGACTTCAACGACTTCCTCGGTGTCGCCGACGCCGCGCTGCGCGCGCTGGGCCTGGACGCCACGCTGCAGATCGCCAGCTTCCACCCGCACTACCGCTTCGCCGGCAGCACCGCGGACGAGATGGCGAACTGCAGCAACCGCTCGCCGCACCCCACGCTGCACCTGCTGCGCGAGGCCAGCGTCGCGCGCGCGGTGGCCACGTTCCCCGACGCCGCGGCGATCTACGAGCGCAACATCGCGACGCTGCGCGCGCTCGGCCCCGCGGGCTGGCAGGCGCTGGGCCTTGCCGGCGCGCCGGGCAGCGGGGTGGCGCGGCCGCCGCGCCGGCTTCAGTCCGGCAAGCGCAGGCCGCGCAGGTAGGCGTCGATCGCCTGCCGACCGACGCGCTCGAGGTCGAACGCACCGGGGTCGAGCATCCAGTTCTGGATCAGGCCGTCGAGCAGCGAGTGCAGGCCGATCGCCGCCGCGTGCGCCGGCACCGTCCAACCCTTGGGGTCCGCGCCGGCTGCAGCGTCGCGCCGCGCCGCGCGGCGCAGGCCGCGCTCGAGCTGGCCCACGCGCAGGCGCAGCCCGGAGAGACGCCGCTCGCGCACGATGTCGAGCTCGTCGACGTACTCGACCCGGTGCAGCGCGATTTCGAACACGCGCCGCGCCTGCGGATCGGTGACCGTGGTGTGCAGCGTCGCCAGCAGGCTGGCGCGGATGTGGGCCAGCGGGTCGTCCAGGCCGGCCTCGCCGCTGCGCGCGATCTGCTGTTCCAGCGGCAGCGAGACGCGCCGCAGCATGGCCTGGAACAGGTCGGCCTTGTCGGCGAAGTGCCAGTAGATCGCGCCGCGGCTGACGCCGGCGGCGCGCGCGATGTCCTGCAGCGAGGTGCGCGAGACGCCGCGGCGCTGGAACTCGAGCTCGGCCATGTCCAGGATGTGGTCACGCGTGGCCTGCGCCTGCAGCTTGGTGTGGCGCGCCATCGCTCAATCCACCGGCCGGCACATACATTCAGGCATGTATGTATAGTAATCGGCGACCCCGGCGGCGGTGCGGCGCGCGGCGCGCGACACCACCGATACTTCCGCCTCTCCCCAAGTTGATCCGCAGCGCCCTGCCCTGCGCTGCCCGCGAAAGGTCTTGCATGTCTGCATGGCGCCCGGCCGGCAATGGCTTCCCGTGCTCGTCGCACGCTCCGGCGGCCGACCCGTCTTCGGCCCGCGTCGCCCGCGCCGCGCTCGCGGCGCTGGCCGCGTTGGCCGCACTGCTCGCGGGCTGCGGGCCTTCCGGCACGCCGGCCGCCGGCGGCACGCCGCCCCCGCCCGAGGTCGGCGTGGTCACGGTGCGGCCGGGCGATGTCGCGCTGGTCACCGAACTGCCGGGGCGCACCGAGGCCTCGCGCGTGGCCCAGGTGCGCGCGCGCGCCGCCGGCATCCTGCAGCGCCGCCTGTTCCGCGAGGGCAGCGACGTGCGCGCCGGCCAGGTGCTGTTCGCCATCGACGCCGCCCCCTACCGCGCCGCGCTGGCGAGCGCGAAGGCGCAGCAGGCGCGCGCCGAGGCCAACCTGATGCAGGCCCAGGCCCAGGCCGCGCGCGACAAGCCGCTGCTCGACGCGCGCGCGATCAGCCAGCAGGAGTACGTCAATGCGCAGGCGGCGCAGAAGCAGGCCGAGGCCGATGTCGCCGCCACCCAGGCCAGCGTGCAGATGGCGCAGATCAACCTCGGCTACGCCACCGTCACCGCGCCGATCAGCGGCCGCATCGGCCGCGCGCTGGTCACCGAGGGCGCACTGGTCGGCCAGGGCGAGGCGACGCAGCTCGCGGTGGTGCAGCAGATCGACCCGCTGTACGTCAACTTCACGCAGTCGGCGGCCGAGGTGCTGCGCCTGCGCGCGGCGATCGCCGGCGGCCGTCTGAAGAGCGCCGGCACCCAGGCTTCGGCCGAGGTCAGCGTGGTGCTGGAGGACGGCAGCGTCTATCCGCTGCACGGCAGGCTGCTGTTCTCCGACCTCACCGTCGATCCGAGCTCGGACCAGATCACGCTGCGCGCCGAGGTGCCCAACCCCAAGGCCGCGCTGCTGCCCGGGCTGTACGTCCGCGTGCGGCTCGAGCAGGCGCAGGCGCCGGCGGCGATGCTGCTGCCGCAGCAGGCGGTGCAGCGCGGCAGCGACGGCGACAGCGTCAAGGTGGTCGGCGCCGACGGCAAGGTCGCCACCCGGGCGGTCAAGGTCGGTGTCGCCCAGGGAGGCCAATGGGTCGTGCTCGACGGCCTGGCCGCAGGCGAGCAGGTGATGGTCGATGGCTTCCAGAAGCTGCGCGGCAACGCGCCGGTGAAGGCCGTGCCGTGGCAGCCGCAGGGCACCGGCCAAGCGGCGGCAGCGCCGGTCGCCTCGGCCCCGGCCGCGCGCTGAGAGGGCGGCCGCGATGGCGCAGTTCTTCATCAACCGACCCATCTTCGCGTGGGTCATCGCGCTGTTCATCCTCGTCATCGGCAGCGTCGCGATCACCCAGCTGCCGGTGGCGCAATACCCGCCGGTGGCGCCGCCGTCGATCGTCGTCAACGTGAGCTACCCCGGCGCCTCGGCGCAGACGCTGGAGGACAGCGTGATCGCCGTCATCGAGCGCGAGATGAACGGCTCGCCCGGGCTGGCCTACTTCGAATCGGTGAGCCAGGCCGACGGCACCGGCAGCATCACGCTGAGCTACGAACCCGGCACCAACCCCGACCTGGCCCAGGTCGACGTGCAGAACCGGCTCGGCCGCGCGACGCCGCGGCTGCCGCAGGCGGTGGTGCAGCAGGGCGTGCGGGTCGACAAGGCCAACCCGAACTTCCTGCTCTTCATCGTCCTGTCCAGCGACAACCCCGCCTTCGATCCGGTGGCGCTGGGCGACTACGCTTCGCGCAACGTGCTGCCCGAGATGCAGCGCGTGCCCGGCGTCGGCCAGGCGCAGCTCTTCGGCACCGAGCGCGCGATGCGGATCTGGATCGAGCCGGCCAAGCTGGTGGGCTACAAGCTCTCGTCGGCCGACGTCAACGCGGCGATCGCGGCGCAGAACGCGCAGGTCTCCTCGGGCACCATCGGTGACCTGCCGAACACGCCCGACCAGTCGGTGTTCGCCACCGTCGTGGTCAAGGGCCAGCTGACCTCGGTGCGCCAGTTCGGCGACATCGTCCTGCGCGCCAACCCCGACGGCTCGACCGTGCGGCTGAAGGACGTCGCGCGGATCGAACTCGGCGCCCAGGGCTACGGCGTGCGCACGCGGCTGAACGGCGAGCCTTCCACCGGTGTCGGCATCCAGCTCTCGCCGACCGCCAACGCGCTGGCCACCGCGGCGCTGGTGAAGAAGCGCCTGGCCGAACTGCGGCCCTATTTCCCGGCCGGCGTGAAGGCCACGATCCCCTACGACAGCTCGACCTTCATCAGCATCTCGATCCGCCAGGTCGTCGCGACCCTGCTCGAGGCGGTGGCGCTGGTGTTCGCGGTGATGTTCCTGTTCCTGCAGAACATCCGCTACACGATCATCCCGACGCTGGTGGTGCCGATCGCGCTGCTCGGCAGCTTCGCCTCGCTGCTCGCTCTGGGCTTCTCGATCAACGTGCTGACGATGTTCGGCATGGTGCTGGTGATCGGCATCGTGGTCGACGACGCGATCGTGGTGGTCGAGAACGTCGAGCGCATCATGAGCGAGGAAGGCCTGCCGCCCTTGCAGGCCACGCGCAAGGCGATGGGCCAGATCTCGGGCGCGATCGTCGGCGTGACCGTCGTGCTGGTCTCGGTCTTCGTGCCGCTGGCCTTCTTCAGCGGCGCAGTGGGCAACATCTACCGCCAGTTCGCGGCCGTGATGGTCAGCGCGGTCAGCTTTTCGGCCTTTCTCGCGCTGTCGTTCACGCCGGCACTGTGCGCCACCCTGCTCAAGCCGGTCGAGGCCGGGCACCACCATGCCAAGCGCGGCTTCTTCGGCTGGTTCAACCGCGGCTTCTCGCGCACCGCCAAGGGCTACGAGGGCCTGGTCGCGAGAATCCTGAAGCGCGCCGCGCGCTACCTGGTCATCTACGCGGCGATCATCGGCGCGGTGGTGCTGCTGTTCAGCCGCCTGCCGACCTCGTTCATCCCCAACGAGGACCAGGGCAACATCCTCGTCAACGTGCAGCTGCCGCCGGGTGCCACGATCAACCGCACGCTGTCGGCGATGAAGCAGGTCGAGCAGTACATGCTGGCCCAGCCCGAGGTCGAGAACATGGTCACCGTGCTCGGCTTCAGCTTCTCGGGCAGCGGGCAGAACGCGGCCCTGGGCTTCATCACGCTCAAGGACTGGAACCTGCGCGAGGGCGCCGAGCATTCGGCCCAGGGCCTGGTGCGGCGGGCCTTCGGCGCGCTGGCGAAGATCCGCGATGCCTTCATCTTCCCGGTCAGCCCGCCGGCGATCCGCGACCTGGGGCGCGCCAACGGCTTCGCGATGCGGCTGCAGGACCGCGGCAGCAACGGCCACGAGGCCCTGCTGGCGGCGCGCAACCAGCTGCTGGCGGCGGCCGCCAAGAGCCCGCTGCTGGTGGCGGTGCGGCCCGACGGGCTCGAAGACGCCTCGCAACTGCAGCTGGACATCGACCGCGACAAGGCCAGCGCCCTCGGCGTGAGCTTCAGCGCGATCAACAACGCGCTGTCGGTCTCGCTCGGCTCGGCCTACGTCAACGACTTCCCCAACGCCGGCCGCCTGCAGCGCGTCGTGGTGCAGGGCGACGCGCCGGCACGCATGCAGCCCGAGGACCTGCTGAAGATCAACGCGCTGAACAGTGCCGGCCAGCCGGTGCCGCTGGCCGCTTTCGCCAGCACGCACTGGATCACCGGCCCGATGCAGACCGTGCGCTACAACGGCTACCCGACGATGCGCATCGCCGGCGAGCCGGCGCCCGGCGTCAGCAGCGGCGCCGCGATCGCCGAGATGGAGCACCTGGCGGCGCAGCTGCCCGCGGGCTTCGCCTACGAGTGGACCGGGCTGTCGCGCGAGGAGAAGCTGTCGGGCTCGACGGCGTTCATCCTGTTCGGCTTCTCGCTGTTGTCGGTCTTCCTGTGCCTGGCCGCGCTGTACGAGAGCTGGTCGATCCCGCTGTCGGTGATCCTGGTCGTGCCGCTGGGCGTGCTCGGCGTGATCCTGGGCGCCGAGGCGCGCGGGCTGGAGAACGACGTCTTCTTCAAGGTCGGCCTGATCACGATCATCGGCCTGTCGGCGAAGAACGCGGTGCTGATCATCGAGTTCGCCAAGGACCTGAACGCCCAGGGCAAGAGCCTGGTCGAGGCCGTGCTCACGGCCGCCCACCTGCGCTTCAGGCCGATCCTGATGACCTCGATGGCCTTCATCCTCGGCGTGTTGCCGCTGGTGTTGGCGCACGGCGCCGGCTCGGCCAGCCAGCGCGCGATCGGCACCGGCGTGATGGGCGGCATGATCAGCGCGACGACGCTGGCGGTGTTCTTCGTGCCGATCTTCTTCGTCGTCGTGCGCGGCATCTTCAAGGGCAGCGAACGCCAGCGCCGGATGTACGCGCACGAGGCCGAGCTGATGCTGCCGCCCTCGGCAGCGCCCGCGGCCGAGGGTACGGAGGGCACGCGATGAGGCCGCTGCGGATCGCTACAGGGTCGCTGCTGGCCGCGGCGCTGGCCGGTTGTGCCTCGCTGGCACCGATCTACGAACGCCCACCGGCGCCGGTGCCGGCGCAGTTCCCGGCGGCGGCCGCTTCGTCGTCGCCGGCAGCCGCTGCGGCCACCGCTTCGCTGCCGGCGGCGGCCGACCTGCCGTGGCAGCAGTTCTTCACCGACCCGCGGCTGCAGCGCCTGATCGGCCTGGCGTTGCAGAACAACCGCGACCTGCGCGTGGCGGCGCTGAACATCGAGCAGGCACAGGCGCAGGCCAGGGTGCGCGACGCCGACCTCTGGCCCACGATCGGCGCCGGCATCACCGGGCTGCGCCAGCCCAACGGCAGCGGTGGCATCACCAGCCTGTACACCGCGGGGCTGCAGCTCACGTCCTACGAGATCGACCTCTTCGGCCGCCTGCGCAGCCTCAGCGCCGCCGCGGCGGCGCAGGTGCTGGCCAGCGCCGAGGCGCGCAAGGCGGTGCAGATCAGCCTCGTCGCCGCGGTCGCCAACGGCTGGCTGGCGCTGCTGGCCGACGACGAGCTGCTGCACGTGACCCGGCAGACGCTGGCCACGCGCGAGGAGTCGCTGCGCCTGACGAGGCTGCGCTTCGACAACGGCGCCTCCTCCGCGCTCGACCTGCACGCGGCCGAGTCGCTGCGCGAGGGCGCGCGCGTGGCGCTGGCGCAGCAGACGCGCCAGCGCGCGCTCGACGAGAACGCGCTGGCGCTGCTGCTCGGCCAGCCGCTGCCTGCCGACCTGACACCGACCGCGACCATCGACGAGCAGGCGCCGCTGCCCTCGTGGCCCGAGCTGCCGGACCTCCCTTCAGGCCTGCCCTCCGAGGTGCTGACGCGCCGCCCCGACGTGCGCCAGGCCGAGCTGCAGCTCGTCGCCGCCAACGCCAACATCGGCGCCGCGCGGGCGGCCCTGTTCCCGAAGATCTCGCTCACCGGCAGCGTCGGCAGCGCGAGCAATGCGCTCGCCGGGCTGTTCAAGGCCGGCAGCTTCGCCTGGAGCTTCGCGCCGCAGGCGGTGGAGGCGATCTTCGACGCCGGGCGCAACCGCGCCAACCTGAAGATCGCCGAGATCAACCGCGAGATCGCGGTGGCGCAGTACGAGAAGGCGATCCAGTCGGCCTTCCGCGAGGTCTCCGACACGCTCGCCGGCCGCGCCACGCTGGTGCAGCAGTTGCAGGCCCAGCAGGCCCAGGTCCAGGCCGAACAGGGCCGCGTCGATCTGACCGACCTGCGGTATCGCAATGGCGCTGCCAGCACGCTGGACCTGCTCGACGCGCAGCGCTCGCTGTTCGCGGCCCAGCAGGCGCTGGTGCAGGTGCGCTCGCAGGACGCGCAGAGCCTGGTCGCGCTGTACCGCGTGCTGGGCGGCGGCTGGGCCGCCGAGCCGGCCGCGCACTGAGGACCGGCGGGAGGGCGACGATGAGGGTCTGCATCGTCGGCCTGGGTGCGATCGGCGGTCTCTTCGCGGGCTGGCTGGGCAGCCGGCTGGCGCCGGGGCGCGTCGAGCTCTCGGCGCTGGCGCGCGGCGCCACGCTGGCCGCGGTACGCGAGCACGGTCTGCAGCTGCAGACCGCCGACGCCACGCTCAGCCTGCCCCTGCTGGCCAGCGACAGCGCCGAGGCGCTCGGCGTGCAGGACCTCGTGATCCTCGCCGTCAAGGGTCCGGCGCTGGCCGGCGTGGCCGGCGCGGTGCATGCGCTGTGCGGCCCCGAGACCCGCGTGCTGACGGCGATGAACGGCGTGCCATGGTGGTTCTTCGACGGCATGGAAGGCCCCTGCGCCGGGCTCAGGCTGAGCTCGGTCGACCCGGGTGGCCGGCTGCGCGCACTGATCCCGTCGGCGCAGGTGATCGGCTGCGTCGTGCACGCCAGCGCCAGCACGCCGGCGCCAGGCCGGGTGCGCCACGGCCAGGGCAGCGGCTTGATCATCGGCACGCCAGCCGGCGGCAAGGACGGCCGCGTCGATGCGCTCGCCGCGCTGCTCGGCGAGGCCGGCTTCGCGGTCACGGTGTCCGAGCGGATCCAGCGCGAGCTGTGGTTCAAGCTCTGGGGCAACATGACGATGAACCCCGTCTCCGCGCTCACCGGCGCGCCCTGCGACCGCATCCTCGACGACGAACTCGTACGCGGCTTGTGCAGCGCCGTGATGCGCGAGGCGCAGGCCGTGGGTGCGGCCTTCGGCATCACCATCGACCAGACGCCCGAGGCGCGCCACGCCATCACGCGCAAGCTCGGCAGCTTCAAGACCTCGATGCTGCAGGACGCCGAGGCCGGCCGGCCACTCGAGCTCGATTCGCTGCTCGGCGCGGTGCGCGAAATCGCCCTGCAGCTCGGGCTGGCCACGCCCAATCTCGATGCCCTGTTCGGCCTCGCCCGGCTGATGGCCAGCGAACGCGGGCTCTACGCACCGGCTGCCTGAGGCGCCGGCGCCGCGGTCAGGTCTTGACCAGGTCCGAGACGATCGCCTCGGTTGCTTCCTTGAGCTTGTCGTGGGCCAGCGCCTTGCACTGGTCGCGGTCGGTCACGGCCTTGGCATCGAACGCGGTGGCCGTCTTCTGCGGCCTGAACAGCACCGCCTTCATGGTCGGCGTCAGCGGCAGCAGCATCACGCGCGCGGCGACCACGCACATCCCCGACGGTGTCACGCCGCCCTCGACCTGGCTCAGGATCGTGTACTTGCTGGCCGGGTAGATCTTCCAGACCTTGGCCGGGATGATCCCGGCCATCAGGCTCTTCGCGCCCGCCTGGTCGATGAGGGCGGGGTTCGAGTGGTCGATCAGGTTGGTCTTGGGCCCGGCGGCCCAGACCGCCGTGGACAGCAGGAGGGCAGGAAGCAGAAGAGCAGGTTTCATTCGACACCGGTGCGAAGTTGAAGAGGGACCCGACGGCGAAGGCCGCGAGGGTGACGGCAGCCGCAGTGTAATCAGGTCGCTGCCGCCGGCTGCGGCGCGGCACGCACCGACGCCTGCAGGCGCTGCACGTCCTGGCTCAGGCGGCCGGCGATGAGCTGCACGACCGCCAGGCCGAAGTCGGGGTTCTGGTAGACGAGCTGCTGGAACGTCGTCTCGTCGATCGACATCAGCGTGCAATCGGTGGCGCAGCGCGCGCTGCTGCTGCGCTTGCGGTCGGGGGCGAAGAAGGCGATCTCGCCGAACATCTCCCCCGCCCCCAGCCTGCGGCCAACCTCGGGCAGCTCGACCTCGCCGGCGACGATGAAGTACAGCCGGTCGGCCAGGGCCCCGCGCTCGAAGATCCGGGTCCCGGCCCGGCGCCGACGGCTGCGCATGTAGGGCCGCAGCCACAGCGCGAGCTGCTGCGGATCGGCGGTGACCGCGGAGACGCGGCGCGTCAGCCGCACCATCTGGCCCACGCGCCACAGGTTGACGGGCAGCAGCACCGAATGCAGCACCACCATGATCGGGCTCGGATGGGTCAGGCCGTAAAGGATGAAGCCGACGTTGCTGCCCACCGCGAGCCAGCGCAGCGGGATCATCGTGCGCACGAAGGCGCTGACGATGACGAGCAGCCCACCCGCCGCGGCCGCCGCAATGGCGACCATGCCGCTGGTCGTGGCCAGCGAAGCCTGGAAATGGGCGGCCTGCACGGCCAGTGCATCGATCAGCGCCACCGTCACTCCTGATGCGGCCGGCCCGCCGTGCCCGGCGCGCTGCGACCCCGCAGGGCCGAGTATCCACGGCCACGGCGCCTTGCGGCGCCGCTCACCAGTGCGCCGGCAGCTTTTTGAGCAACGCGATGCGCCCGCCGCGCAGCGCGATGTAGCCGCCTTCGGTGAGCGGCTTGAGGATCCGGCTGACCATCTCGCGCGACGAGCCTACGCGATCGGCGATGTCCTGCTGGGTGAGCTTCTCGGGCAGCATGGCCACGCCGTCTTCGTCGCGCGCCAGCGTGCGCAACAGCCGCGCGATGCGGCCGTAGACGTCTTCGAGCGCCAGGCTCTTGACATGCTCGGTCGACGCACGCGCCAGCGCGATCAGCTTGCGCACCAGATGGAGCGCGAAATCCGGATGGCCGGCGAGGAAGTCGCGCACCTCGGCGCCCGGCACCACGGCGCAGGTGGTGGGCTCCAGCGTCATCACCGAGGCCGAGCGCGGGCCGCCGTCGAGCGTCATCTCGCCGAAATATTCGCCCGCGCCCTGGGTGGCATAGATGACCTCGCGGCCCTCGGGTGTCGAGCCATAGGCCTTGACGCGGCCGCTCAGGATGACGAACAGCGCGTCGGAGCGGTCCTCCTCGGTCACCAGCACGGCATGGGCAGGAAAGCGGCGCACGCCGCCGCGCGCGGCGATGGCGCGCAGCAAGGCATCGTCGAGCGGCTCGGGTTTGGCGCTGGCAGGCATGGGCGGCGAATGGTGACACGCGCGGCGACGCAAGTCATCCGCGGGCTCTGCTGGCCTATGCTTGAGCCACCTCCCGCCGGATGCCTGCCTTGGACCGCCACGCCCTGACCCCCCTGTTCCACCCCGCGTCGATCGTCGTCTTCGCCGGGCCCGACGGCGCCGACCCGGGCCCCGCGGACAGCCCGGGCACGGACGCAGCCACGCGCGAAGCCCGCGTGTTGCGCCACGCGCTGGCCGAAGGCGGCTTCGCCGGGCCGGTGACCTGGCTCGACGTCGCCGTCACCGGCACCCTGGGCGACCTGGCGCAGTCGCGCGCCGACCTGGCGCTGATCGCGCTGCCGCAGGCGCAGATCCCGGCCGCGCTGGAGATCGCCGGCCGCATCCGCTGCCGCGCCGCGCTGGTGCTGGGCAGCGGGCTGCCGGCCGCGCAGTGCACCGAACTGCACCAGACCGCGCGCCGCTACGGCATGCACCTGCTCGGCCCCAACAGCCTGGGCTTGCAGCGACCGGCGATCCGGCTCAACGCCAGCACGCTGGGGCCGCTGGCCGCCGCCGGGCCGCTGGCGCTGGTCTCACAGTCGGGCGCGCTGACGGCGGCGATGCTGGACTGGGCGCGCCAGCATGGGGTGGGTTTTTCCACCGTCGTCTCGCTCGGGCCCAACACGGCGGTCGAACTGCCGCAGGTGCTCGACTACCTGGCCAGCGACAGCAGCACGCAGAGCATCCTGGTCTACATGGAGGGCATCCGCAACGCCCGTCGCTTCATGAGCGCGCTGCGCGCCGCCGCCTACGTCAAGCCGGTGATGGTGATGAAGTCCGGCCGCGAGCCCGCCGGCTCGCGCGTGGCGCTGACCCATTCGGCGGCCATCGTCGGTGCCGACGACGCCTTCGACGCCGCGCTGCGCCGCGCCGGCGTGGTGCGGGTGCGCCAGTTCACGCAGCTGTTTTCGGCCGCGAGATGCCTGGCCTCCCGCTTCCGGCCGGTGGGCGAGAACCTGGCGATCGTCACCAACGGCGGCGGCCCCGCGGTGCTGGCCGCCGACTGGGCGAGCTCGGTGGGCCTGAAGGTCGCAAAGGTCGAGGACATGGGTGAATGCGCCGACGGCGCGGCCTACGTCGCCGCGATGGGCGCCGCGGTGGCCAATCGCGCGATCGACGGCGTGCTGCTGATCCACACGCCCAAGCCGGGGGTGGACTCCGACGCCATCGCGCAGGCCATCGCCGAGGCCTTCTCGCCGGCGACCAAGCCGGTGCTGGGCTGCTGGATGGGCGAGGCACGCGTGCGCGCGGGACGCGAGTTGCTCTCGGCCAGGCAGATGCCGGTGTTCCGCACCCCCGAGGCCGCGGTGGATGCCTTCCACAACATCGCCAGCTTCTACCGCAACCAGCAGCTGCTGCAGCAGACGCCGCCGCCGCTGGGCGGCGGCGCGCAGCCCGACACCGAAGGCGCGCGGCTGCTCATCGAAGGCGTGCTGGCCGAGCGGCGCAAGGTGCTCACCGAGATGGAGAGCAAGGCGCTGCTGGCGGCCTTCCACATCCCGGTCACGCGGACCATGCTCGCGCGCAGCGCCAACGAGGCGATGCTGATCGCCAGCCAGCTCGGCTACCCGGTGGCGCTGAAGATCGAATCGCCCGACATCAGCCACAAGAGCGATGTCCAGGGCGTCGTGCTCGATGTCCACAACGCGACCCAGGTGCGCGACCGCTACCAGGAGATCCTGCAGGCGGTGGCGCGGGCGCAGCCGTCGGCGCGCATCAACGGCGTGACGATCCAGCCGATGGCCGGGCATCCCCTGGGGCGGCGCGGGCGCGAGGTCTTCGTCGGCCTGACCACCGACGAGGCCTTCGGCCCGGTGATCACCTTCGGCGCCGGCGGCACCATGGTCGAGCTGATCAACGACCGCGCGATGGAGCTGCCGCCGCTGAACCAGTTCCTGGCCCGCGCGCTGATCGAGCGCGCCCGGGTGTCCGAAATGCTCGGCGAATGGCGCGGCGCGCCGGCCACCGACATCGGCGCGCTCGAGCGCGTCTTGCTGCGCGTCAGCGAGATGGTCTGCGCGCTGCCGCAGTTGCGCGAGATGGACATCAACCCGGTGATCGTCGACGAGAACGGCGCGGTGGCTGTCGACGCCCGCATCGTCGTCGACAGCGCGGTGCAGGCGCCGGGCGGCTATGGGCACCTGGCGATCCTGCCCTACCCCGCGGGCCTGGAACGCGAATGGCCGCTGAAGGGCGGCGGCCTGTACACGGTGCGCCCGATCCACCCCGACGACGCCGAGATGCTGCAGGCGCTGGTGCGCGGCGTGTCGCAGGAAAGCCGCTACTTCCGCTTCGCCAGCAGCCTGCCCGAGCTGCCCACGCGCATGCTGGCGCGCTTCACGCTGATCGACTACGACCGCGAGATGGCGCTGGTGGCGGTGATCAAGGAGCCGCACACCGAAGCCGACGGCAGCGTCACCGAGATCGAACGCATCATCGGCGTCAGCCGCATCGTCACCAACCCCGACGGCACGAGCTGCGAATTCGCGCTCCTGATCGCCGACGACTTCACCGGCCGGGGCCTGGGCTCACGGCTGATGCTGGCGATCATGGACGTCGCGCGCAGCAAGGGCCTGGCCGAGATCATGGGCCTGATCCTGGTCAACAACGCTCCGATGCTGCGCTTGATGACGAGCCTGGGCTTCCAGGTCGCGGCCTACCCCGAGGATCCGGACTTCAGGATCGCGACCAAGGCGCTGTAGCCGGCATCGCGCTCCACCGGCACCGCGCAGCGGCAAGCGGGCCGCGGCGACCTGCTGGCAACTGCTACCGGCGCCGCAGCACCTTCGGCACCGCGTTCGGCCGCAGCCGGAACGCATCCGGCATCCCCGAGCCGAGCAGCGGCCGCAGGTACATGCGGAAGGCGTCGGTCACGTCGGTGCCGCTCGCGGCGATGAACTCGTCTTCCATCGTGCGCGTCTTGCCGGCCACCGCGGCCAGCGGCAGCAACTCGTAGTCGACCGAGTAGAAGCCGGTGCGCTTGATCGCCACCGAGCCGTTGAGCTGGCCCCACATCGCGTACTGCACGGCCTTCTCGCCGACCTCGCGCGCCTCGCGCTGATCGACATCGCTGACGCAGCCGACGAAGCTGCGCTGCAGGTAGCCGAAGGTGTCGCCGCGCACGCGCTTGATCTTGAGCTTGCTCTTGATCTCCTCGCACAGCAGATCGGCCAGCGCGCCGCTGCCCGACAGCTGCACGTTGCCGTGCGCGTCGCGCTCCAGGTCCTTGGCCAGGCTGGCCAGGACAGGCTGGCCGCTGGCGTCGTGGATGCCTTCGCTGACCGCGATCACGCAGCGGCCCAGGCGGTCGTGGGTCGCCTTGACCGCGGCCAGGAAGTCGTCGATGACGAAGGTGCGCTCGGGAACGTAGATCAGGTGCGGGCCGTCGTCGGGGAACTTCTTGCCCAGCGCCGACGCGGCGGTGAGGAAGCCCGCGTGCCGCCCCATCACGACGCCGACGTAGACGCCGGGCAACGCGGCGTTGTCGAGGTTGGCGCCGGCGAAAGCCTGGGCCACGAAGCGCGCCGCCGACGGGAAACCCGGCGTGTGGTCGTTGAGCACGAGGTCGTTGTCGATCGTCTTCGGGATGTGGATGCAGCGCAGCGGGTAGCCCGCCTTCTGTGCTTCCTCGGCCACGATGCGCACGGTGTCGCTGGAGTCGTTGCCGCCGATGTTGAAGAAATGCTCGATCTCGTGTGCCGCCAGCACCTTGAACATCTCCTGGCAATAGGCCAGGTCGGGCTTGTCGCGCGTCGAGCCCAGCGCTGCTGCCGGCGTGCCCGCGACCAGCTCGAGGTTGTGGCTGGTCTCCTGCGTGAGATCGACGAAATCCTCGTTGACGATGCCGCGCACGCCATGCCGCGCGCCATAGACGCGGCGGATGCCGACATGGCGCCTGGCCTCCAGCACGACACCGACCAGGCTCTGGTTGATCACCGCAGTGGGGCCGCCGCCCTGGGCGACGAGGATCTTTCCGGATGCCATGGCCAGCTTCTCCTGTGAGGGGTTCATGCGCGGGGCGCGTTCGCGCGCATCGTAGCCGCTGCGGGCGCGGCGGATCAGAACGCCACCACCTGCACCCGCATGCCGCGCGACGCCAGCAGCGCGCGCACCTTCTCGGCTTCGTCGCTGCGCGCGAACGGCCAGCTCGCGACGCGCCAGTCGTCGCCCTGAGGCAGGATCTCGGTGCGCACGCCGCCGCTGCCGGGTCGGCTCAGCAGTGCCGCCATCGCGGCCATCACCTGCTCGGCTTCGGCGTGCGTTCGCAGGGGCCGCGTCGAGACGGCGAAGGCCGGGGGCGCAGCGCTGATCCGGCCCTCCTCGGCGACGGCGATGCCGCTGTCTGCCGCGCTGGCGGCCGGCTGTGCCGACCCCTTGTCGGCCGGTGCAGCGCCGATCTCCGAAGCCGCGCCGGCCAGCGCGGCCACGGTCCGCTCCACGATGGCGCCGGCGGCGACGAGGGCGGCGCGGGCGCGGCGGGCCGCGGCCTTGTCGGCTTCCGAGATCGGCAGCCCCGACCGCGCCGGCATCACGAGGCCCAGGCGCGGCGCAGCAACGCGCGCTGGCGCCGAAGCGGCAATCGGCGACCACAACGGGGCCGAGGCGATGGCCGCCTGCGGCGATGGCGCGCTGGCGCCGGGCGCGGCACGCAGCAGGCCGGCGCCCAGCACGACCAGCGGCAACGCCAGCACCGCCAGCGCCGCGACGAGCTGCCGCGGCCGGCTCGGAAGTCGCGGCCCGAGCACCGCGGCGCATTCGCCGGCGCCGACCAGCACATGCACCCGCCGCCCGCCGAGCTCGATGGCCGCGGTCAGCAGGTACACCGGTGTCGTCCGCTCGCCGGCAGCGCCGGCATCGCGTTCCACCTCGCGCAGCGGCGCGTCGGCGGGCGGCCGCGGCAGGCAGCTGCCGTGGCGCGCCGCCCAGCGGGCGACCCGCCCCGGCTTCAGCGGCGCGATGAAGTCCTCGTCGAACGCCGGCCGCATGCCAACGGCCGGCGGCATCGCATCGCTCGTCGGCGCCGAAGGCCGGGACGTGACGGGCGCGATGAAGGGCAGCGCCACGTAGGCCACCGAATCCACCTGCGCGAGCACGATCCGGCGCGCCAGCGGGTGGCGGTTGTGCCAGGCCACCACGCGGGCGGCGACGGCGTCCGGGCGCAATGCTTCCATCATCGTGGCCCATTGTCCCGGGCGGCGCTGCGCGCCAGCGCCGCAATAGCGGCCCGTCGGGAGGTCATTTCCGGCCCGCATCGACAACGGCCCGAGGGCAGGCGCGGGGATCTCCCCGCACTGGACCGTCCCGGTCCGACTCCAGCCTCAGCGAGCGGTGTCGAAGCGGTCGGCCAGGCCGGCGACGAGTTGCTTGCGAACGTTGTCGCCGGTGACGGTCAGGCGCAGGCTGCCGCCGTTCCATTCGATCCAGTTGAGCGCCACGTAGCCGTCGATGTAGCCCTCGGCGATCTCGGCACAGCGGCGGCGCTGGATCAGGCTGACGGTGGCCAGCAGGGCTTCCGTCAGCGCTTCACGGGGCAGGCCGGTTGGCGTTCGGGTGGGCGCTGTCACTCAGTGGACTCCTTCGGGCGGACGAGCCCCACCATAGCACCATGGGGGGCACCGTGCCGCTGGCGCGCCGACGGCGGGTTTGCCGGCCCGTGAACCGATCACGCTCGCTCACGCGGTGACGATCGTCGCCACCACCACGGCTGCCATCACCGCGGTGGCGGCCCATCCCAGCCAGCGCAGGCGCGGCCCGATCACGTGCTCGCCCATGGTCCGGCGCTGGCTGGCCAGCAGCATCATCACGGTCATGATCGGCACCGCGATGACGCCGTTGAGGACGGCCGACCAGAACAGCTCGCGCACCGGATCGATAGGCAGGAAGCCGAGCCCGACGCCGCCCAGCGTGGCCGTCGCGACGACGCCGTAGAAGCCGTGGCCTTCGCCCTTGTCCAGGCGCAGGGTCAGGCTGCCCTGCCAGCCGGCGGCTTCGGCCACCGCGTAGGCGGCCGATCCGGCGAGCACCGGCACCGCGAGCAGCCCGGTGCCGATGATGCCCAGGCTGAACAGCAGGAACGTGAGCCGCCCGGCCAGCGGCCGCAGCGCTTCGGCGGCCTGGGCCGAGGTCTGGATGTCGGTCATGCCGGCGGCATGCAGCGTGGCCCCGGTGCTCAGGATGATGAAGAAGGCGATCAGGTTCGAGAAGCTCATGCCGATGACCGTGTCCCACTTGATCTGCCGCAGATGGCGGCGCACCTCGGCCCGCTGTGCGGGTGGGCGGGGCCGACGTGGGCATCCTCGACCTCCTGCCCGGCCTGCCAGAAGAACAGGTAGGGGCTGATCGTGGTGCCGAAGACCGCCACCACCATCAGCAGCACCGCGTGGCCCTGCGGCCAGGCGCGGCCAGACCAGTTGGTGCAGCACGTCGGCGACGTCGACATTCAGCGTGAAGGCCACCGCCACGTAGCTGAGCAGCGCCAGCGTCAGCCACTTGAGCCAGCGCACGTAGCGTGCGTAGCTGACGAAGACCTGCAGCAGCAGGCACAGCAGGCCGAAGGTCACGGCGTAGACCTGGGCCGGGCCCCCGAGCACCAGGCGCAGCGCCTCGGCCATCGCGGCGATGTCGGCGGCGATGTTGAGCAGGTTGGCGGCCAGCAGCAGCCCGACCACGCCGAGCACCACCGGCTGCGGGTAGCGGGCCTTGATGTTCGACGCCAGGCCGCGGCCGGTGACGTAGCCTATGCGTGCGCTGACGAGCTGGATCGCGGCCATCAGCGGCAAGGTGAAGACCATCGTCCACAGCATCGAGTAGCCGAACTGGGCACCGGCCTGCGAATAGGTCGCGATGCCGCTGGGGTCGTCGTCGGCAGCCCCGGTGATCAGGCCGGGGCCCAGGCTGCGCACGCCGCGGCGAAGGCCGAACTTGCGGATCTGCTTGGGCATCGTGCGCTGCCCCTGCTCAAGGCCGCCGCAGGTGGCGGACCAGCCAGACCAGGGTGCCGAGCAGGCCCAGCCCGAGCAGGATCCAGCCTTCGGCTTCGTGGACATCGCCCAGCAGCCTCTCGGTGGCCTGCCCGAACCACCAGCCGGCAGCGCCGACGATGCCGGCCCAGAGCACGGCGCCGATCGCATTGAAGAACGCGAAGCGCAGCGCCGGCACCGGCGTCATGCCGATGATCACCGGCCCGGCCGCGCGCAGCCCGTAGGCAAAGCGCACGAAGACGATCACCACCTCGTGGTAGCGCTGCAGCCAGCGCTGCACGCGCGCGGTCTGGCGCGCCGCGGCCGGCCAGCGCGCGAGCACCGCGGCGCCATGGCGGCGGCCGAGCCAGAAGAAGATCTCGTCGCCGGCAAAGCCGGCGCCTGCAGCCACGGCCAGCACGGCCCAGGGGTTCATCAGACCGCGGTGCACCGCGTAGCCGGCCAGCAGGAGCATGGTCTCGCCCTCGAGCAGGCAGCCCAGCGCGAGCAACCAGTAGCCCTGGGTCGCGATCAGATGGTCGAGCGACATGCCGAACATCTGCCGGTCAGTCGCGCGGCGGCTGCAGCAACAGCAGGCAGCCGAAGGCGGCCACGCACATCCCGCCCGACAGCCACACCGCACGCACGCCCCAGCGCGCCAGGGCGAGGCCGAACAACCATGGCGCGAGGGCGCCGAGCAGCCTGGCCGGCAGGCCCAGCCAGCCCTGGCGCGCGCCGTAGCCGGCGGTGCCGAAAAGGGCCAGCGGCAGGGTGCCGCGGACGATCGTCAGCAGCCCGTTGCCGGCACCGTGGAGCACGGCGAAAGGCAGCGCGCCCGCGCCGCCGGCCAGCAGCAGCACGCCAGCACCCAGCGGATGCGTCAGCGCTGCCACCCGCGCCGAGAACAGCGGCGACAGCCGGCGCAGGACACCGAACTCGAGCACCCGCGCGGCCACCTGCGCCGGCCCGATCAGCGAGCCCGCGAGCACGGCCACGGCCAGCGTCGCGCCACCGGCCTGCAACAGGGCCGGCAGGTGGGCGGCCATCGCCGTACTGACGAAGCCCATCAGCGCGAACAGCAGCGCGAGCAAGGGGGCCGTGGCGCGCGGCGGCGCAGGCGGCGCGACCGGCGCATCGGCCGCCGTCGGGGTCCGCGTGCCGGTCGGCGGCGCGAGCGCGGCGCCGCCGGCTTCGGCGCTCGCCGGCTGCGCGCCCGGCGCCGCCGAAGCCGGCAGCCAGGCATTGAGCGGCAACGCCAGCACCAGATGCAGACCGGCCCAGCACAGGCAGGCCCCGCGCCAGCCCAGATGTTCGAGCAGCAGGGTCGTCAAGGGCCAACCCACGGTGCTGGCGAAGCCGGCGATCAGCGTGATGCCGGTGATCGCCTGGCGCGAATCACGCCCGTACAGCCGCACCAGCGCCGCGAAGGCGGCGTCGTACAGGCCGGCACCCATCGCCACGCCCAGCATCAGCCACGCGGCGACGACGCCGGCCAGACCCTGCGCCAGCGCGAGTGCGAGCAACCCGAGCATGAACAGGACATTCGAGCCCATCAGCACCAGGCGCCCGCCATGACGGTCGATCAGCCGCCCCGCCGGCGGGCCGACCAGCGCCGAAACCAGCAGCGCCAGCGAGAACACCGCGAACATGGTCGGCGGGGCGAGCCCGAGGTCGCGCGCGATCGGCCGCGCCAGGATCGCCGGCAGGTAGTACGACGAGGCCCAGGCCAGCGTCTGCGCGCTGCCCAGGGCGAGGACGACACCGCCGCGCCGGTTCATGGACGCCGCGGCCTTCCAGGCTCGCGGTCGGCAACGGTCACGGGGGGCATCGGCAAGATGTTGGTGCGCACCCCGCTAGGCTAAGCGAAGCCGGACCGGCGCCGCAGTCGCGGCAGGCGACGGTGGTCGCGTGCCGCGTCGCTCAGCCGGGTCGGTTGAACTCGATCGAGCCGACGGGCCGGTGATCGGCGAAGATGCGCAGGCCGACGCGCAGCGCTTCTTCCGCACCGACAGCGGCGTCACGCTGGTCGCCGCGGAGATGCTGGCGCGGCTGCAGGCTCGAGCGCGCGCCGCCTGCGCGTGCGCCCGGCCGCCGCACCCGAAAGACTGCGCTCGCGAGGCCTCGCCATGACCCTGCTCACCATTGCCACCCAGCCCCTCGCCGGCCAGCGCCCCGGCACCTCGGGCCTGCGCAAGAAGGTCAGGGTGTTCCAGCAGCCGGGCTACCTGGAGAACTTCGTCCAGGCCATCTTCGACGCGCTCGAAGGCATCGAAGGCCGGACCCTGGTGCTGGGCGGCGACGGCCGCTTCTTCAACGACCGCGCGATCCAGACCATCGTGCGCATGGCGGCTGCCAACGGCTTCGCGCGCGTGCTGGTGGGGCAAGGCGGCATCCTCTCGACGCCGGCGGCGAGCGCCGTCATCCGCGTCCGCGGTGCCTTCGGCGGCATCATCCTGTCGGCCAGCCACAACCCGGGCGGGCCCGAGGGCGACTTCGGCATCAAGTACAACGCCGGCAACGGCGGCCCCGCGCCCGAGAAGCTCACCGATGCGATCTACCAGCGCACGCTGCAGATAGCCCGCTACCGCACGCTGGACACGCCCGACATCGATCTCGCCGCCCTGGGCGTGCAGCATGTCGGCGATGCCGAGGTCGAGGTCATCGATCCGGTGGCCGAACATGCGGCGCTGATGGCCGAGCTGTTCGACTTCGATGCCATCGGCGCCCTGCTCGCGCGGCCCGGCTTCCGGATGCGCTTCGACGCGATGCACGCGGTCACCGGGCCGTACGCGAAGGCGATCTTCGAGCAGCGGCTGGGTGCGCCCGCGGGCAGCGTCGTCAACGCGACGCCGCTGCCGGATTTCGGCGGCGGCCATCCCGACCCCAATCCGACCTACGCGGCCGAGCTCGTCGCCGCGATGTTCGCGCCCGACGCGCCCGACTTCGGCGCCGCCAGCGACGGCGACGGCGACCGCAACATGATCGTCGGCCGCCGCTTCATCGTCACCCCGAGCGACAGCCTGGCGGTGCTCGTCGCCAACGCGCACCTGGTGCCTGGCTACGCCGCCGGCCTGAAGGGCGTCGCGCGCTCGATGCCCACCAGCGCCGCGGTCGACCGCGTCGCGCAGGCGCTGGGCATCCCCTGCTACGAGACGCCGACCGGCTGGAAGTTCTTCGGCAGCCTGCTCGATGCCGGCCGCATCACGATCTGCGGCGAAGAGAGCGCGGGCACCGGCAGCGACCATGTGCGCGAGAAGGACGGCCTGTGGGCGGTTCTGTTCTGGCTCAACATCCTGGCCGTGCGCGGCGAGCCGGTGGAGGCGATCGTGCGCGACCACTGGGCGCGCTACGGCCGCAACATCTATTCGCGCCACGACTACGAGGGCGTGGACAGCGGCGCCGCGCGCGGCCTGATGGCCCACCTGACGACAGCGCTGCCGACCCTGCCCGGCCGGCCGCTGGCCGGCAGCACGGTGACCCATGCCGACGACTTCGCCTACACCGACCCGGTCGACGACTCGGTGAGTACCGGCCAGGGCATACGCATCGTGCTCGCCGACGGCTCGCGCATCGTGTTCCGCCTGTCGGGCACCGGCACCGAAGGCGCGACGCTGCGCGTCTATCTCGAGCGCTTCGAGCCCGACCCGGCGCGCCAAGGCCAGCCCACGCAACAGGCGCTGGCCGGACTGATCGCCGCGGCCGACCGGATCGCCGGCATCGCATCGCGCACCGGGCGCAAGAGCCCGACCGTGATCACCTGAGGACCAGAACCCTCTCGTGTCGCGCCTGGCGTGAGCAAGAATCCAGCGATGCGCAAACCAGCGACCGGGGGCCTGGTCTACACGACCGAAGGCGGCCGCACCTGCCCTGTCTGCCGCCAGCCCGTGGCCGACTGCCTGTGCGGCAAGGCGGCGCAAGCCCGGCCCCAAGGTGACGGCGTGGTGCGCGTCGGCCGCGAGACGCAGCGCCGCGGCGGCAAGGTCGTGACGGTGATCCGCGGCGTGCCTCTGACCGGCGACCCGCTGGCGGCGCTGGGCAAGCGTCTGCGCACGGCCTGCGGCGCCGGTGGCACGCTCAAGGACGGCGTGCTCGAGCTGCAGGGCGATCACCGCGAGCGCGTGATCGAGTGGCTGAAGCAGGAAGGCTGGGTCGTCAAGCCTGCGGGCGGCTGAAGGCGTACCGTCGGGGCCAGGCCTACCCTGGCCGTCGCTGCCGGCAACTCAGGGCTTTGCAGCGCGCTTCAGGGCCTCGATGCGACCCAGGTCCACCCCGCTGGCCAGCGTCTTCAGCGCCGGCATCTCGATCTTGTCGCCCTGAGTCTCCACGAGCACGCCGTTGCCCAGGATCACCGTGTATTCGCCATGGCTGCCGTCCTTGCGGTATTCCTCGCGCACCGTACGCCCGCCCTGCTTGTAGACCTTCTCGATCATGTCCGGCGTCTCCTTGTCCACCGTCATGTTGGCCCAGCCGGCCAGCGTCGCCAGGCCGCCCAGGCCACCCAGATCGGTGATCGTGAGCTGCACGCGCTGGTCGCCCGCCGCATAGACCGCCTTGGCGGAGGAGCCGGCGATGCCCATCGCCTCACCGCCCGAGGTTTCGAACGATTCGCGCTTCAGGCTGCCCAGCGACTCGGGCAGCAGCGCCTTGAGGTCCTGCGGCGCGATGGGCGTGGCGTTGCCGCCGGTGATCGCACCCATCATGTCGCCGACGGCCTTGCCGGCCCCTGCGGTGTCGCCCGACTTCTGCGCCGCCTCCAGGCGCTGCCGCGCCTCGTCCATCTTGCGCGACGCCTGCTCCATCTTCGACGCGTCGATGTTGACCTCACCGCCCGGCGTCGTGATGCTCACCGCGCCGCGGTCGCCCATCATCCCGGTCAGGCCCGGGCCGCGGCCGGGCAGAACCAGCGCCGTGAGCGCGCCCAGGATCACCATCGCGACGATGCCGCAGACGACCACCACCGCGGTATACGCGCCGGCCTTCCCGGGCGGGCATTTCATCAGCACCGGCAGGCCCGTATAGATCAGGTAGATCGAGTACAGGGCGGCCAACAACCCGAGCACGGACAAGGCCGGCAGCAGGCTGAAGATGCCGCCCACGAATCCGGCCGTGCTGCCGTAGGCCACCAGCTTGAGCGCATTGATCTGGCTCTTGGTGCCGGCGAAGGTCGGTGCCAGGGCATCGACGATCAGCGCCAGCACGAACACCGCCACCAGCGACAGCACGTAGCCCACGATCATGTGCACCAGCCCCGACAGCAGCGGCACCCGCACGCTGATGCCGAATGCGCCGGCGCCGATGAGCGACAGGCCGATGAAGCCGGCCACGGCGGGAATGGCGGCCAGGAAGACCAGGTAGCCGCTGTAGACCGATGCGGTGGTGGCTGGCTCCTTCTCGATGGCCGGCCAGGTTTCCTTGGGCTTGAGCAGAATCTCTTGAACGCGCTGAATCAGGTTCATGTCGTTTCCCTCCTGGCGCAGAGCCGTCTTGGCCGGGTTGGCCGGTTTGTGACTCTTGCATTCCCGTGGACGGGCATTGTCACGCCGATGACCCGCGGCACCAGCACCAATCTGGCCTGGCAGGGTTCGCCGGCGCGGACGGCGGGGCTCATGATGGGACAGGTCAGCCCACCGCCTTTCTCGCAGGCGCGGGCCGCCGCGGGGCCTGCCGCTGTGCGCCAGGTCCCCGCGGGAAGGCTGGAACCGCGTGGCCGGAACCAGCCGAGGTCTCGTTCAGACCGGCCCGTGCTGATGCCCGCGAAGGCCGACTCCCGCCTGCGCGCCCAGCGGCGCGGCGGCGGGAGCGGCGAGGCCCTCGATCATCACGTTCAAGCAGGCCGGCAGGCCGCTTTGCACGGCGCGCCGTGCCGCCGAGGCCATTTCCGCCGAATCGGTGACCTGTTCGCCATGGCCGCCGAAGCCGGCCGTCACCTGGTCGTAGCGCGTGGGCAGCAGTTCGCAGCCGCCCAGTCGCTGGGCACCGTAGTCGCGGAGCTGGATCTGGTACTCGGCATTCCAGCGCGCGTCGTTGCCGACGACGGCAACCAAGGGGAGCCCGTAGCGCACCGCGGTGTCCATCTCCGCGGCATGAAAGCCGAACGTGCCGTCGCCCAATGCCGCAATCACCACGCCGTCGGGCTTGGCGATGCGCGCCGCCAATGCGAACGGCAAGGCCGCGCCGATCGCGCCGGCGACGCCGTTGATCACTCGATGCGGCGCCTTCAGGCAGGCCTGTGCCCACTGGCCGAACTCGCCCCCGTCGCACACGAACACGGAGTCGGGGTGGCTGTCGAGCAGCGCCTGCAGCGGACGCAGCGCCTGCACCGGATGCAGCAGGCCGGGCCTGGAGGATGCCGCCGCGGCCCAGCTCGACGGCCGCAGGGCGATGGCATCGCGCACCTCGGAGCGCCAGGCAGCGTGCGTTACGCCGGCGCGCGGCGCGGATCGGAGCAATGCGTCGATCGCCGAGTCGGCATCGGCCAGGGCGCTGCCCTCCAGCCGTGACCCCACGGCGCGGCGCGTGCGCTCGAGTTCGTCTTGGTCGGCATCGATCTGCAGGAACACGCAGTCGGCCCGCAGGGCCGGCGCCTTGCCGAAGCGCAGCGTGAAGTCCAGGCGCTTGCCCAGCAGGAACACGCAATCGGCCAGCGCGAGCACCTCGGCAAAGGCGCCCAGGCTCGGGTCCTGGATGCCGCGCGGGCTTTCCATGCCGATGACCGGAACGCCGGTCGCATCCTCCAGCGCAGCGGTGCGCCGACCTGCGGACATGCAGGCCGGTCCGACCAGGATCAGCGGCCGCGAGGCCCGGCGCAGGCGCACCGACAGCGCCGCCGCGGCCGGCTCGTTCAGAGGCATCGCCATCGGCCCGAACGCAGCCGCGTCGGGCAGGCCTTGCCGCGACGCAGCGCCTTCCAGCAGGTCGGTCGGCAGGTTCAGGTTCACCGGCCCCGGCCGCCCCGACCGCGCGATGCGCGTCGCGCGGGCAAGGTCGCTCGCCAGGGCGGTGGCGTCGGTGCTGGTCCAGGCCGCCTTGGTCAGCGGCGCTGCCAGGTCGGCCTGGCGCATCTCCTGGAACGAACCCATGCCGAGCTGGCCGACCGGTGCATGGCCCGACAGCAGGACGACCGGCGACTCGGCCATCTGCGCGGTGTAGAGCGCAGACAGGGCATTGGCATGCCCCGGGCCGCCGGTCACCAGTGCAACGCCGGGCTCGCCGGTCAGCCTGGCCCAGGCGTCGGCCATGTGCACGGCTGCCGCCTCGTGCCGCGTGTGGACGATGCGCACCCCCGCCTCCAGCGCAGCGTCGAACATCGGCATCACGTGATTGCCCGACAGGCTGAAGATCTGCCGTACCCCGACCCGCACCAGAGCCGCTGCCAGGGCATCGGCGCCGCGAAAATTTCCACCTGTCATCCTGGGCCTCGGGGTTGGGGCCTGCAGCGGCACGAGCGCCGCCTACATCTTGCGGTCGATGATGTTGAGCGACTCGCCCAGCGACCGGTACAGATCGTATTGGCCGCGCGCGAACTCCTTCGTCTCCTCGGGCGATTTCACGTACGGCAGCGAACCGGTCATCGCGGTGCCCGCCTGCCACGCGGGATCGGCCGCGACGGTCTTCAGCGTCGCGACCAGCTTGTCGCGCACGTCGGCCGGCAGCTTGGCCGGCCCGTAGACCGCGCTCCAGCCGACGATCTTTTCCATGTCGGCAAAGCCCAGCTCGCGCGCCGTCGGCACGTCGGCCATCGAGGGGATGCGCTCGGCGGTGGTGACCATCAGCGCGCGCAGATCGCCGCTCTTGATCAGGTTGAGGAACGAGCCGAGACTGCCGCAGGAGAACGCGGTCTCGCCGCGCATCAGCGACAGCGCGGCTTCGCCGGTGCCCTTGAACGGGATCTGGGTCGGCACCTGTTGCGTCACCTTCAGCAGCTTGAACAGTTCGCGCGGGCCCATGTCGTTCGTCGTCAGCGTCCCGGCCGTCGCATAGCTCAGGCTCTTGCCCTTCGCGCGGATGGCGCGCGCGAGATCGTCGAAGGTCTTGTACGGCGAGTTGGCCTTGACCATGCAGCCGTAGGGATTGAGTTCGAGCGTTCCGATGAAGGTGTAGTCGTCCCACTTGTACTTGGTGGCGGTGGGTTCGATCGCCGGCAGGATGGCCTGCGAGCCGGTCCGCGCAAGCAGCAGCGTGTAGCCGTCGGGCGCGGCGGCGACCACATGGGCGGAACCGATGATGCCGCTGGCGCCGGTCTTGTTTATCACGATGATCGTCTGGCCGAGGACGCGCTGCGCGGCGGCCGCGAAGTTGCGCGCTGCCAGGTCGGCGTCGCCGCCGGCGCTGTAGGGCGCGACGATCGTGATCGGGTGGTTCGGGTAGGGCCCGTCGGCCAGCGCCGGGGCGCTGGTCGACGAGAGCGTCGCAATCGCGGCGCAGGCGAGCAGCCTGGCCAAGCGGGTCGGGATCCGGTGCTGCATGGTCTTGTCTCCTTGGTTGTGTCGGAATCGGGCGGGGCGGGAACGGCGGGGTTGTCAGGGGCACGGCTGCGGCGGCGGGCCGCGGCGCTCTGCCGGCGGACGGGCGAAGACCATCACGCAGTCCACGGCGACGGGGCCATCGGCGCCGACCATGACCGGGTTCAGATCGAGCTCGGACAGCACGGGCTGCATGCTTGCGGCCCAGCGCGACAGGTCGCTGAGCAGGCGCGCGATCGGCGCCCTATCCACGGCCGGCTGGCCGCGCACACCGTCGAGCAAGGCGGACATCCGCAGCTCGCGCAGCATCGCATGAGCTTCGTCGACATCGAAGGGCGCGCCACGGAAGACCACGTCCTTCAGCACCTCGACCAGGATGCCGCCGAGGCCGACCATCACGACCATGCCGAAGACCGGATCGCGGCGCGCACCGACCACCAGTTCCAGCCGCCCGCTCGCCATGCCCTGCACCAGGACGCCGTCCAGCCTGGCGTGCGGCAAGGCAGAGGCCGCGCGCTGCATGAGCGTGCGGTAGGCGGTGCGCACCGCGGCCTCGTCGTCGAGCCCGAGCATCACGCCACCGATCTCGGTCTTGTGGGTGATGTCCGGCGATTCGATCTTCAATGCGACGGCCGAACCGACGGACCGCCACTGCGCCACCGCCTCGTCCTCGCCGCGCGCGAGCGCCACCGGCGCCACCGGCACGCCGGCCGCGCGCAGCCAGGCGCCGGCCTGCACGCTGGCCTGCACGCCCTCGAGAAAGTCCTCGCAGGGCGCCGGCAGCGCCGGTGCGGCAGCGGCCCGGCCAACGGCGCGGCGACGCTGGAAGGCCTCGTGGCCGACCAGCGCTGCCACCGCCTCGACGGCGCGCTCGCCGGCCGTGAAGACGACGATGCCCTGATCGCGAAGCTCCTGCATCGCCGCGGCGGGTGCGGCCACCCAGCAGACGAAGAAGGGCTTGGTCGTGCGATCGCGGATTTCGCAGAAGATGCGCACCAGCGTCTCCACATGGGCCGTCATCAACTGCAGCCAGACGATGCCGACGTGGACATTCGGGTCGTCGAGCAAGGCCACCACCGATTCGCGCAGCAGATCGGGACGGGCGACGAACTGGCCGGTCACGTCCACCGGGTTGTCTGAAGACCCGAATGCCGGCATCACGC
Organism: uncultured beta proteobacterium; assembly: GCA_963725755.1. Taxonomy (GTDB): domain Bacteria; phylum Pseudomonadota; class Gammaproteobacteria; order Burkholderiales; family Burkholderiaceae_C; genus Rubrivivax. The sequence continues at coordinate 314,728 of CAVRZW010000017.1, read as the reverse complement.
CTGCCAGGCGGGCGCGGGTCTCGCCCGCCAGCGCGGGAACGGCGAGCCCCACTTCCTCGGCCCGGTCGGCCATCATCACGCCGGCGCCACCCGACTGGGTGGCGATGCCCAGCCCATTGCCGGTGGGGCGGCGGTCCTGCGCCAGGGCCTGCAGCATGTCGAGCATCTGCTCCTCGTTGCGCGCCCGCAGCACGCCATGCTGGCGGATCACGGCGTCGAAGACCGAGTCGGCCACCGCCAGGGCGCCGGTGTGCGAGGCGGCGGCGCGCTGGCCCGAGGCCAGACGGCCGACCTTGGTCAGCACCAGCGGCTTGCCGAGTTCGCGACAGCGCTCGGCCAGGCGGATCAGCGACGCCCCATCGTCGAGCCCTTCGAGATAGCCCGCGGCAACCCGGATGCGCGGGTCCTCGATCACGCCGAGCATCAGCTCGCTGAAGTCGAGGTCGGCCTGGTTGCCGGTGTTGATGAAGTAGCCCAGGCCCAGGCCACGCTCCCGCGCCAGCGCCGCAATCGCGGTCCCGAAGGCACCCGACTGGGTCACGAAGCCGATCGGCCCCGGGCCGGTCTCACCGTCGGCGTACTGGCTGAAGGTGGCATACACCTTGTCGAACGCGTTGACGAAGCCCAGACAGTTGGGACCGCACAGCACCATCCCGTGGCTGCGCGCGCAGGCCACCAGCGCCTGCTCCTGCGCCAGGCCGTCGGGGCCGGTCTCGCCGAAGCCGGAGCTGAAGATCACCACCGCGCGCACGCCGCGGCGCCCCAGGGCCTCGATGCTGGAGAGCACCTGCTCCGCCGGCACCGCGACGATGGCCAGGTCGGCAGCCTCGGGCAGGCTCTCGATGGTCGGATAGCAGGTGAGCCCGGCAATCTGCGCGTGCGTCGGATTCACCGGCAGGATGCGCCCGGCATAGCCCTTCGCGAGCAGGTGCTTGAGCGGCCGGCCGCTGATCTTCGACAGGTCGGACGAGGCGCCGACGATGGCGATCGACCGCGGACGGATCAGGCCGTTCATCGCAGCGCGCCTGGCGGGGTTGTCGGCGGTCATCGGAGGCGGATCAGTTGAATGCGGAGATGCCGGTCTGGGCCCGTCCGAGCACCAGCGCGTGGATGTCATGCGTGCCCTCGAGCGTGTTGACGGTCTCCAGGTTGAGGACATGGCGGATCACGTGATAGGTGTCGGCGATGCCGTTGCCGCCATGCATGTCGCGCGCCTGGCGCGCGATGTCCAGCGCCTTGCCGGCGCAGTTGCGCTTGAGCAGCGACACCATCTCCGGGCTGGCCTTGCCCTCGTCGCGCAGGCGGCTGAGCTGCAGGCAGGCGACGAGGCCGAGCGTGATCTCGGTCTGCATGTCGGCCAGCTTCTTCTGCACCAGCTGGTTCGCGGCCAACGGCCGGCCGAACTGCTTGCGGTCGATGACGTACTGGCGAGCGGCGTGCCAGCAGAACTCGGCCGCACCCAAGGCGCCCCAGCAGATGCCGAAGCGGGCGTTGTTCAGGCAGGCGAACGGCGCTGCGATGCCGCGCGCGCCGGGCAGGCGCTGCGCCTCGGTCACGAACACGTCGTCCATGTGGATTTCGCCGGTGGGCGACGCGCGGACCGAGAACTTGCCCTCGATCTTGCTGGTGGCCAGGCCTTTCAAGCCGCGCTCGAGAATGAAGCCAGCCACGCGTCCGTCGTCGTCCTTGACCCAGACGATCATCACGTCGGCGATCGGGGCATGCGTGATCCAGGTCTTGCTGCCGCTCAACCGCCAGCCGCCCTCGATCTTGCGCGCGCGGCTCGTCATCGAGCCCGGGTCGGAGCCGTGGTCGGGCTCGGTCAGGCCGAAGCAGCCGAGCCGGTCGGCACGCGCCATCGCCGGCAGGTAGCGCTCGCGCTGTTCCTGGCTGCCGAAGAGGTAGATCGCCATCATGCTCAGCGTGCTCTGCACACCGAGCGCCGAGCGGAACGCGGTGTCCACGCGCTCGAGTTCGCGCGCGATCAGGCCGTAGCCGACGTAGCCGATGCCGGCGCAGCCGAAGCCGTGGATCGTCGCGCCGAGGAAGCCGAGCTCGCCCAGCTCGCGCATCACCTCGATGTCGAACTGCTCGTTGCGGTGGGCCTGCAGGATGCGCGGCATCAGCCGCTCCTGCGCGTAGCGGCGCGCGCTGTCGCGGATCATCTGTTCGTCGGACGTCAGCTGGTCGTCCAGGCGCAGCGCGTCGCGCCAGTCGAAAGGCACGTCGCGCATCCCGGCCCTGGCGAGCAGACTTGGGTCGGGGATCGCGTGTTCGCTCATCGCCGCGCCGCCTCCGTTGTCGCGCCCAGGGGCCTGAACTTGGGGATGCCGGCCTCGTCGCTGATGGCCTCGAAATACGCCTGCACGCGCATGCCGATGTACAGCGCCTCGGGCGCGCAGTGCGTGACCTGGCCGTACATCCGCGCCCCGTCGTCGAGGTCGATCAGACACATCAGCACCGGCAGCTCCGCCTGCCAGGCCGGGTAGTTCATCGCCACCGAGCGCGAGATGGTGTGCGCGTACACGGTGCCGAAGGGCTGTGCGTCGGTCCAGACCAGTTCGCGGCTGCCGCATTCGATGCACCAGGGCTTGGGATGGAAGTTGAAGGTGGCGCAGCGCTGGCATTTCTGCAGCACCAGCCGGCCGGCCCTGGCGGCAGTCCAGAACGGACGCGTGAGGTCGGTGATCTCGGGCAGCGGCTTGCCCCGGACGGGTTCGATCATGGTCAGGGCTCCGTCGAAAGGACCAGGGAAATGCAGGTGCGGCCGGGCCGGCCGTAGGGAATGCCGCCGAAGCCGCAGGCCACGCCGACCGACGCGCCGGGCACCTGGCGCGGCCCGCCCTCGCCGCGCAGCTGCGTCACCGCCTCGATCAGCGGCATGAAGCCGCCGATCGCACCGCCGGGCTGACCGCCGGAGAGCTGGCCGCCATCGGTGGAGAGCGGGAAATCGCCGTCGAAGTGCAGGTCGTGCGCCTCGACGAAGGCGCCGCCCTCGCCCTTGCGGCAGAAGCCGTGGTCCTCGATCGTCATCATCGCGATGAAGGGGTAGTCGTCGTAGGGCTGGAGGAAGTCGATGTCCTTGTGCGCCACGCCGGCCATCGCCATCGCCTTCGGCGCGGCGTGCACGAACCCGGTGTGCGTGACGTCGGGCAGCGCGCGCGAGCCGCGGTAGTAGTTGTTGGCCTCGCCGAAGCCGCGCAGGTACACCGGGCGGTCGGTGATCTTGCGTGCGCTCTCGGCCGAGGTCACGATGTAGGCTAGCCCGCCGTTGACGATGGGCACGCAGTCGAGCAGGCGGATCGGGTCCGACAGCATCCGCGAGCGCAGGTAGTCGTCAACCGTGAACGGCTGGCGGTAGATCGCGCCGGGGTTCAGCGACGCGTGGTAGCGCGCGTTGACGGCGATCTTGCCCAGCTGTTCCACCGTCAGCCGATGCTCGTGCAGGTAGCGCGTGAGGATGAGCGCGAACTGCGCGCTCGCACCCATCACGCCGAACGGGCCCTGGAAATCCCAGTACACGCCGCGGGTGCGCTCGGGCGACAGCGGCAAGCCGGGCGCCGCCGACGGGATGCTCAGCGGCGTGTCGGCGCCGACCACCAGCACGCGGTCCACGATGCCGGCGTGAATCATCGCCGCGGCCCGGATCAGCATCGATGCCGCCGACGAGCCACCCTGATCGGCGCGCAACAGCATGGTCGGGCTGATGCCGAGGTTCTCGGCCACCGCCGCCGACCAGTTGACGGTGTGGGCGGCTTCGGCATGCGCGACGGCCAGGCCCTGATCGTCGAAGTCATTCTTGCTCATGCCCGCCTTCTGCAGCGCGAGCTCGGCCGCCCAGGCGATGTATTCATCGACCGTGAGCCGCGGCTCGCCCGGCTTGACCCGGCTGTAGGGCGTGCGGCCGTAACCGACGATGGCGACTTGTGAGCGCATGGCGCTGTTTCCTCGACCCAGGGTTGGGATGGTTTCGGTGCCGGCCACGGCGCTCATCGGCCGGCGAATACGGCCGGCCGCCGCTCGGCGAAGGCGCGCATGCCCTCTTTCTGGTCGGCGGTGTCGAACAGCAGCTCGAACGCCCGACGCTCCAGCATCAGACCGGTGGCCAGAGGGGCGTCGGCCCCGGCCAGCGCGACCTCCTTGATCAGGCGCAGCGCCAGCGGGGGGCGCGAGGCGATGTGCGCGGCCATCGCCAGCGCGCGCGCCTCGAGCGCGTCGTCGGCGACCACCTCGCTGACCAGTCCGATGGCCAGCGCTTCGTCGGCGCTCACCGGCTCGCCGGTGAACAGCAGTTTCATCGCCCGGTACTTGCCCAGGGCCTTGAACAGCCGCTGGGTAGCGCCACCACCGGGCATGATGCCGACCGCGACTTCGGGCTGGCCGAAGCTGGCGCTGCGCGCCGCCAGGATGATGTCGGCATGCTGGGCCAGCTCACAGCCGCCGCCCAGGGCCGGGCCGGCCACGGCCGCGATCAAGGGCTTGGAGAACTCGGCGATCGCCTTCCAGTAGCCCGGCACGCCGAGATGCCGGACCTCGGCGCTGCCCAGTTCGCGGACCTCCTTCAGGTCGGCGCCGGCCGCGAAGCAAGTTCCGGATCCGCACAGGATGACGCAGCGCGTTGCCTCGTCGTGATCGAGTTCGATGAAGGCCTGCGCCAGGGCCTGGCGCAGTGCCGTGTTGAGGGCGTTGCGCGTCTCGGGTCGATTCAGCCGCAGCCTGGCCACGCCCTCGAGCGGACGGTCCAGCACCACGGGGGCCATCGCTTGCGCCATCCGGCTTGTCTCCACACCTGTCGTTCTGGCGGCGATTCTGGGAGGCTCCACAACATTCAACAACTTTTGTTGTCGAATACTCAGAATTCATATTCCAAATATCATCGCGACCCGTGAACCTCCGCTCGCTGGACCTGAACCTGCTGCTGATCTTCGACGCCGTCTATGGCGAACGCAGCATTTCCAGGGCGGCGGACAAGCTGCACCTGTCGCAACCCACGGTCAGCAATGCGCTGGCGCGACTGCGCGAGCGACTGCAGGACCCGCTGTTCGAACGCAGCGCCCAGGGCATGCTGCCGACACCGCGCGCCAAGCGCCTGGTCGAACCGATCCGCCAGGCCTTGAACACGCTGGAGCGCGGCCTGCGTTTCGAAGACAGCTTCGACTTCGCCGAGTCGGATCGCGAATTCGTGATCGCGGTGGAGGACTATGGCGAAGCGGTGATCCTGCCGGGGTTCATCAACTGGCTGGCCGCCGTCGCGCCCAGGGTGCGCATCCGGATCCGCCCGGAGTCGAGCGCGCAGCTCAAGGCCGACTTGCGCGAAGGCCGGGTCGACCTGGCGCTGGACTACTTCGCCCCGCCCGAGGCGTCGTACCGCAGCAAGTGCGTGCTGACCGAAACCCTGATGAGCCTGTCCAGGCGCGACCACCCGGTGCTGACCGATCGCCTGAGCCTGGAGCTGTACCTGGCCTTGCCGCATATCGTGCTCGCGGCGCCTTCGAACTCACGGCCGATGATCGATCTGGCCCTGTCCAAGCGCGGCCTGCAACGCCGCATCGCCGTGTCGGTGCCGCATTTCATCTCGATGCCGGTGATGGTCCAGACGACCGACATGATTTGCACCCTGCCCCGGCGCATGGCACAGCTGTATTCCGACAACTTCCGCCTCAAGTCCCACGCCGTGCCGCTGCGGATCCCGCGGTTCCCCGTCTACCTGCTCTGGCACGAATCGCTGGACACCGATGCCGGTCACCAGTGGTTTCGCAATCACCTGATGGACTTCTGCCAGCGGCTTTGACCAGGAGCGCCGCTGCGCTCCTGCGGCGGCGGCGCCGCCGTCAGACCGGAGCGCGATCGTCGTCCTTCAGGAGGTCGATCGCGGCCAGCAGTTTCTGGTCGTACCGGCGCCGGGCCTTCTCGATGTCTTCGGCGGACCAGAGGAAGAAGCCCTGGCCCGACTTCATCCCGATATGGCCACGCTCGACCATCCGGGCCAGGCCTGGCGGCACCTGTCGTGCATTGGACAGCGACGGATAGATGGCCGTCGCCGCACTGCACTGGGTATCCCAGCCCGAGATCTCCTTCTGCAGGATCGGACCGGCCGCGGCGTAGCGAAAGCCGAAGCTGTAGCGCACCGCGAGATCGACGTCTTCGGCGGTCGCGATGCCGGCCTCAATCAGCGACAGCGCCTCGCGCATCAGAGCATGCTGGATGCGGTTGGCGAGGAAGCCAGGCACGTCCTTGCGCACCAGCACCGGCTTCTTGCCGAGGGCTGTGAACAGGGCACATAGCTCGGAGCCCAGCGCGGCATCCGAAGCCTCGCCGAGCACCACTTCGACCAGCGGCACCACATGCGCCGGCATGAAGTAGTGGGTACCGAACATGCGGGCGGCGCCGGACAGGCCGCGGGCGATGGTCGAGATCGGGTGGCTCGAGCTGTTGCTGCCGATCGGCACCGTGGGCGGCACGCGGCCGTCGAGATGCGCGAACAGGGCCTGCTTGGCCGCCAGCTCCTCGGCCACGGTCTCGATGACCAGGCTCACGCCGTCCCAGTCGTTCCAGTCTTCGACGCCACCGCATTTCAGGCCCGGCGCCGCATCGGCCGGCCCGGTGGCCACCAGGCTGCGGGCGGTCTCCAGCACGGCAGCGCAGGCCTGCTCGGCGCGTTGCACCGTGCGGCCCAGCAGCACGACCCGGGCGCCGTTGGCGAGCATTCCGGCCGCGATGCCGCGGCCCATGATGCCGGTGCCGACGACGACGACGCGGTGATTCGAAGGGGGTGTCATCGGTGGCCTCGCGTCGCATGGTGGAGATCGGCAGGACGAGCGGGACCGCCAGCGCGCACGACAGGGCGCAGACTCACAGCAGCTCGGCCATGCGCGCGGCGGCGCCGCGCATCGCGTCCAGGCGTTCCAGCGCCGCCGCCAGTGGCAGGCGCGCACTCGGCGCATGGACCGCGAGTGCCGCCCGCGTGAGGCCCTGACTGTCCTTGACCGGCACGGCGACGGCGATCAGGCCGGCGATGAATTCCTCGCGGTCGGTCGAGTAGCCGCAGGCCGCGATCGCCGCGCATTCGGCACGCAGCCCCGCGGCCGTGGTGATCGTGTTCGGCGTCATTGGCGGCAGCGCCAGGCGATCGATCAGCGCGTCGCGTTGCGCCGCCGGCATCGTGGCCAGGAACAGCTTGCCGCTGGCGGTGCAGTGCAGCGGCACGTGCGAGCCCACGTCCAGCGACAGCCGCAGGGGCCACTTGGCTTCGACACGGTCCAGATAGAGCACCTCCGCGCCGTCCAGGGTCGTGAAATTGCAGGTCTCGCCGACCTCGCGCACGAGCGCATCGAGCACGGCATGCCGCTGGCCGCGCACGTGGCCGTGGTTCAGGGTGTCCAGCGCGAGCCGGCGCAGCGCCGGACCGACGCTGAAGCTGAGCTCGTTCACGTCGCGCGCCAGGTAGCCGCATTCGCGCAGCTGGGCACAGAGGCGATGGACCGTCGCCTTCGGCAACTGCAGGCGCAGCGCGAGTTCGGCCAGCGCCAGCGGTCGACCCTCCGCTGCCACCAGGGCCAACACCGCGAGCGAGCGGCCGGCGGCCGATCCGTCGCGCTCGTTCCTGCCTGCGAACCACGTCTGCGCTCATCCGGGAAATCCTTAGAAATGGAACGTTGTGTTCCAAAAGCTTCGCAAATACGATGACCTTGAATGAGCCAGATTGTTCCAAATTTTGGACCGACCGCGCCCGAGCTTGATCGGCTTGCTCCCGCATGAGCGAGCGGTTCGATCACGTCATCGTCGGTGCCGGCTCGGCCGGCTGCGTGCTGGCGGCGCGCCTGAGCGAGGACCCGGGCACGCGCGTGCTGCTGCTGGAAGCGGGTCCGCCCGATCGCTCGCTGTGGATCCACCTGCCGATCGGTTACGGCAAGACGATGTGGAGCGACACCTACAACTGGCGCTTCGAGACCGAGCCCGATCCGAACATGAACGGACGGCGCATCTACTGGCCGCGCGGCAAGACGCTCGGCGGATCGAGCTCGATCAACGGACTGATCTACGTCCGCGGCCAGCGCGAGGACTACGACCACTGGGCCGCGCTGGGCAACCCGGGCTGGTCCTACGACGAGGTGCTGCCCTACTTCATCCGGTCCGAAGGCAACGTGCGCGGCGCGAGCCCCTTCCACGGCGGCAGCGGGCCGCTGAAGGTGTCCGACATCGGCGCCCGGCACGAGTTGATCGAGGCCTTCATCGCCGGCGCCGGGCAGAGCGGGGTGCCACGCAGCGAGGACTTCAACGGCGCCAGGCAGGAGGGCGCGGGCTACTACCAGCTGACGACCGCGAAGGGTTGGCGGGTCAGCACCGCGAAGGCCTATCTGAAGCCGGCCCGCCGGCGCGCGAACCTGCGCGTCGAGACCGACGCCCTGGCGACCTCGTTGATCATGGACGGCCAGCGAGCCACCGGCGTTCGCTACCGTCAGGGCGGCGCGATGAAGGAGGCCGTCTGCGATGGCGAGGTCCTGCTCGCGGCGGGATCGATCCAGTCGCCGCAGCTGCTGCAGCTGTCGGGCATCGGCCCGCGCGCCTTGCTCGAGAGGCATGGCATCCCGGTGCTCGTCGACGCGCCGGAGGTGGGCGAGAACCTGCAGGATCACCTGCAGATCCGCCTGACCTTCGATTGCACCCGGCCGATCACGACCAACGACCAGCTCAACTCGATCTGGGGGCGCTTGCAGCTCGGCCTGCAATGGCTGCTGTTCCGCGCGGGCCCGCTGGCCGTCGGCATCAACCAGGGCGGCTGCTTCATGCGCGCGTTGCCGGCCGAGGCGCGCACCCCCGACATCCAGTTCCATGTCGCGACCCTGTCGGCCGACATGGCAGGCGGCAAGGTGCATGATTTCTCGGGCTTCACGATGTCGGTCTGCCAGCTGCGGCCCGAATCCCGCGGCCATCTGCGGATTCGCTCGCCCGATCCCTTCGAGCCCCCGGCGATGCAGCCGAACTATCTGTCGACCGACCTGGACCGCCGCACGGCCGTGGCCGCCGTCAAGGCGGCCCGCGCGATTGCCGCGTCGGCCCCCATGCGGCCTTATGTCAGGCGCGAGGTCAAGCCCGGGCCGGCGCTGGTCAGCGATGCCGAGCTGCTCGAATTCTGTCGCGACAACGGCGCCACCATCTTCCACCCCAGCGGAACCTGCCGCATGGGCAGCGATCCGCGCGCGGTGGTCGATCCGCGGCTGCGCGTCAACGGGATCGCAGGGTTGCGCGTGGTCGACTGCTCGGTCATGCCCGCCCTGGTGTCGGGCAACACCAACGCGCCGGCCGTGATGATCGCCGAGAAGGCCGCCGACATGATCAGGGAGGACGCCGCGAGACGGGCCTGACAGAGCGGCACAGGCAATACGCGAACGAAGTCAGGGAGTGCAGGGACGACGGGCCGGGACAGGCTTTCGGGTCCCGCCGCACCGGGTGCGGCAGCAAGTGAATCACCACGGCAGAAGGCGAACCGACGCGCCGTGGATCCCGCAGTTCAACTCTCGAACTTGAATCGAATCGGAGACAACATGGCTGGCCAGAATCCCCAGGACAAGGCGACGTCGAGCAAGGCGATGATCGTCTTCGCGAGCACGCTCGGCACGACCATCGAGTGGTACGACTTCTTCCTCTACGGCGTGCTGACGCCGCTCGCCCTCAATCGACTGTTCTTCCCCAACCTGTCGCCGGTGATGGGCACGCTGGCGGCGTACACGACCTTTGCCGTCGGCTTCATCTCGCGCCCGGTGGGCGGGATCATCTTCGGCCATTACGGTGACCGCCTCGGTCGCAAGACGATCCTGATCATGACGATGATGATCATGGGCGCGGCGACCTTCCTGATCGGGGCCCTGCCGACGACGGCGTCGGTCGGCGTCGCGGCCCCCATCATGCTGCTGATCCTGCGCGTGCTGCAGGGCATCGGCATCGGCGGCGAATGGGGCGGAGCCGTGCTGATGACGATCGAACACGCGCCTAAGGGCAAGCGCAGCGTCTACGGCAGCTGGCCGCAGCTGGGCGTGCCGCTCGGCCTGATGACGAGCGCCGGCGTCGTGGCCCTGCTCAATCTCCTGCCCGACACCGACTTCATCGCCTGGGGCTGGCGCGTGGCCTTCTTCGTCAGCGCCCTGCTCGTCGCGATCGGTCTGTACGTGCGCCTGAAGATCCTCGAGACGCCGGACTTCGAGAAGGTGCGCACCGAGAACAGGATCGTTCCGGTGCCGTTCCTGACGCTGATCCGGAATTACAGGCGCGAGGTCCTGCTGACCCTCGGTGCGCGCTACGTCGAAGGGGCCTGCTTCAACACCTTCGGCGTCTTCATCATCTACTACATCACCCACTCGCTGGGGCTGTCGCGCGGCCAGGCGCTGAACGCGGTGATCATTGCCTCGGCCGTGATGCTGCCGTTCATCATCATCGCCGGCCTGCTCGCGGACCGCTTCGGACTCAAGCGTATCTTTGCGCTGGGGGCGATCGCGATCGGCCTGTCGACGATCCTTTCCTTCTGGATCATGGACACCTACGGCGCCAATCACTATGGCGCCGTGCTGCTCGCGATGATCCTGCCCTTCTCGCTGGCCTACCCGCTGGTGTACGGCACCGAGTCGTCGCTCTTCGCGAGCCAGTTCGATGCGCACGTCCGCTACTCGGGCGTCTCGTTCGCCTACCAGTTCTCGGGCATCTTCGCCAGCGGGCTGACGCCGCTCATCGCCACGGCGTTGATCGGCGCCGGGGACGGCAAGCCCTGGCTGGTCGTGCTCTACATGGTCGGCGTGGCCCTCGTCAGCCTGATCTCGGTCCTGCTGATGAACGGCATTTCCAGGCGCGACTCCGCGGCGCCTGAATTCGGCACCGGGCGGGCCGCGTCAACGGCCTGATTGGAGGGAGCGCGCGCCTCGTCCTGATGCCTGTCGCCTGTCGCTCGAACGGATGGGCCGGTCCGGCCCATCCGTTGCCGCCAGCCGGCGCCGGCCTTGCTCAGGACGCGCGTTCGAGCAGGCGACGCCGGTCGGCCAGCCGCTCGCGCTGCCGCAGCCAGTGGATGACCGCGCGCAGCGTGGGCACCGCCACCGAGAAGATCGACATCGCCATCAGCGCGCCGCTGAGCGGCTGCGTGAACAGCGCCGTCCAGTCGCCCTTGTGCACGACCATGCTGCGCATCAGGTTGTTCTCGCCGATCGGGCCCAGGATCGCGCCCAGCACCATCGGCGAGATCGGGAACTTGTACTTCTCGAACAGATAGCCGATCAGGCCGAAGACCAGGATCATCCAGACATCGGACATCGAGTTGCGGTCGGCGAAGGCGCCGACCAGGCAGAACAGGACCACGATCGCGTTGAGCAGGTACTGCGGGATCGTCAGCACCTTGACCACCAGGCGGATCCAGAAGAAGCCGATCACGCACATGCCGATCACGCTGACGAACATCGACGCCAGGATCGTGTAGACCGTCTGCCGCGACGCCGGGTCGGACAGCAGCATCGGCCCGGGCTGCACGCCGTGCAGCAGGAACGCGGCCAGGATGACGGCGGTCGCCGCGCTGCCCGGGATGCCCAGCGTGAGCATCGGGATCAGGTGCCCCGCGACCGAGGCGGTGGAGCCGATCTGCGGCGCCACGATCCCGCTCGGGTGGCCGGTGCCCATCTTCTTGCGGTCGCGGCTGTATTGACGCTCCATGCCGTAGCAGATGAACGAGGTCACCGTCGCGCCCGCCCCCGGGACGACGCCGAGGAAGGTGCCGATGATGCTGCTGCGCGTGATCGAGCCGCGGATCGCCCAGATCTCTTTCAGCTTCGGGAACGAGGTCTCGACCTTGCGCACCTGGGTCCGGTCGATGTCCTGGATCTTCAGGCCCTGGCCGATGCGCTTGAGGACCTCGCCCAGGCCGTACATGCCCACCAGCACCGCGACCAGCTGCACGCCGTCGCCCAGGATGGGCACGCCGAAGGTGTAGCGGCTGGTGCCGTAGGTGCTGTCGACGCCGATGCACGCCACCAGCAGGCCCAGGCAGAGGCTGGCGAAGGCCTTGGTCAGCTCCTTGCCGGCCAGCGAGACCACCGTCGTCAGCCCGAACAGGATGGCGGCGAAATAGTCCTCGGCGTTGAAGCGCAGCGCCACCTCGGTGAGCGGGCCGGCGAGCATGACCATCACCGTCGAGGACACCAGGCCGCCGATCAGCGCCGCCACCAGGGCCCATCCGAGCGGCTTGGCCGCCCCCTCCTTCTGCGCCATCACGTAGCCGTCCCACAGCAGCGGCACGTCGTTGGGCTCGCCGGGAATGCGGTACAGGATGGTCGTGAAGCAGCCGCCGTAGGTGCCGGCGAAGTAGATCGCGGTGAGCAGGATGACCGCCGGCTCGATGCTCATCTTGTAGGTGAAGGGCAGCGCCAGGATCACGCCCATCACGAATCCCAGGCCGGGCATGATCGACACCAGCATGCCGACCAGCAGGCCGATCACCAGCATCAGCAGGTCGTAGGGCTGGAAAACCTGGACGAAGCCCAGACTCAATTCGTGCAGCAGGTGCATGGTCAGTGGATCCCCAGCAGGCGGAAGGCGAGCAGCGAGACCTCCTTGAAGGGGCCCTCGCCGAGCGGCAACGCGACGTAGACGACCTTCATGAAGATGATCGTGAAGACGATCGCCAGCACGACGCCGACGACCGGCACCAGCGCCCAGCGCCGCATGCCCCCGATGACCAGCAGCGCCATCGCGAAGATCGTGGTGGCGCACGGGAAGCCCAGGGTGGGCAGCGCGCCGACGTACAGGCCGATGGCTGCCACCCCGATCCAGACCAGCCCCGGATGCGTCTCGGGAACCACCGGCAGGCCCTCGGCCGCCTCCTCGGGTTCGCCGTCGGGCGCCTCGACGGCGAAGAATGCCGCGACGATGCCCAGGGCGCTCGTCAGCGCGAGCACCACGCAGACGATCTTCGGCCACAGGTCGGGGCCGACGCCGCCGTTCTCGGTCCCGACCGCGAAGCTCCCGGCCTGGTGATACGCGAAGCCGGCCAGGGACAGCATCACCAGGTTGGGCAGCAGGCGCTTGACGAGGCTCGGGTTCATCGCGGATCTCCAGCCATCGGCATGCGTCAATGGATCAGCTTGACCGTCTCTTCGGCCTGCTTCAGCCAGCTCTGCATGAACGGCGCCGCGCCCTGCATGTCGACGTAGCTGTCGGGGTCGGCGTACTGCTGGTCGAGGTAGGCCTTGAACTCGGGCGTCTTGGCGACCTGCGCCAGCGCGTCGGCGAGCTGCTTCACGCGCTCGGGTGGCGTGCCGGCCTTGACGACGATGGCGCGGAACTGCGGCAGCGTGACGTCATAGCCGAGTTCCTTGGACACCGGCACGTTCGCGAAGGCCGGGATCTGGACCCGATGCGAGTAGAAGAACAGCAGCGGGCGCATCTTCCCGGAGTCGAAGTAGCTGCGCACGTCGCCGGTCTGCTCGTAGACGATGTCCGCGTTGCCACCCAGGATCGAGCTGTAGCGCATGCCGGGCTTGGCGAACGGGACCGACTGCAGGTCGATGCCCTTGGACTTGAGGTAGCGCGTCGAGATGTCGTCGGCGCTGCCGAACCCGGTGACGGCGACGGTCAGGGTTTTCTTCTTCGCCGCGGCGACGAGGTCGGCCCAGGTCTTCAGCGGCCCCTTGGCATCGACCCAGTAGCCCGAGGGCTGCTGGATCATGATCGCCAGCGGAATGATCTGGTCGAGCTTGAAGGGCGGGTTCTTGCGCGTGAGCAGCGCGTAGGTGTCACCGATCAGCACCGCCATGCTGTAGCCGTCGGCGGGCGAGGTCAGCAGCTTGGTCATGCCGACCATGCCGTCGGCGCCGGGCACGTTGATCACGGGCAGCGAGACGCCGAGCCCCGTCTCCATGATCTTCGACGAGGTTCGCGCCAGCAGGTCGGCGCCGCCCCCCGCACCCCAGGGCACGATGAAGTTGATCGGGTGGTCGGGGAACGCGGCGTGCGCCAGCGGCAGCAGCGCGCCGAGCGCGAGGGTGCAGAGGGTCTTGGCAATTCTGGACATCGATGTCTCCTGTTGGTGATGGAATTCATGGGGCGGTCGGCCGCCCTCGAATTGTTCGGTTCAATGCAGGCTGAGCGTGGCCTTGATCCGGCCCGCCGGGATCTCCTGCAGTTTCAGGCGCTGCACCTTGCCCGACGGACCGCGCGGCAGGTCGTCGACGACATGGCAGGTGCGCGGCGACTTGTAGCGGCCGAGCTGGTCAAGACAGTGCTGGCGCAGGCCGGGCGCATCGACGCTGGTCCCCGGCCGCAGCACCAGGTAGGCCTCGATGTCCTGGCCGTAATGCCGGTCCTGGACACCGCAGGTCGCGGCCTCGAGCACCGCCGGGTGGCGCTGCAGCGCCTCGTCGATCTCGCGCGGCGCGATGTTCTCGCCGCCCTTGATGATCAGCTCCTTGATGCGCCCGGTGACGAAGAAGAAGCCGTCGGCGTCGCGGTGCCCCAGGTCGCCGGTGCGCAGCCAGCCGTCGGGCGTGAACGCGGCCTCGGTGGCCTGCGGGTTCTTGTAGTAGCCGCGCATCACGTTCGGGCCGCGGATCGCGATCTCGCCCGTCGTGCCGTCGGCCACCGGCTGCAGCAAGGCGTCGATCACGCAGGCTTCGCAGCCCGAGGGCCGGCCCACCGAACCGATCTTGCGGGCGGCCGCATCGAGCGGATTCGAGAACGCAGGCGCGACGGTTTCGGTCAGGCCCATGGTCTCGATGACGCCGATGCCGAACTTCTGCTCGAAACCGCGCAGGTGCTCGGGCGCCAGCGCGGCCGAGGCCGAGCGGCAGAAGCGGATACCGGCCAGCGCCCCGGGCGCCGGGGCTTCGCCCTCGAGCAGGTACGACGCGATCGTCGGCACGACGTTGAGCCAGGTGCAACCGGAGTCGAGCGCCTGCGACCAAAAGCGCGCAGCCGAGAAGCGGCTGCTCATCGCCACGCTGCCGCCGCTGGCCAGCGGCGCCAGCATCGTCACCGCGAAGGCGTTGATGTGGTACAGCGGCAGCACGCCGAGCACGCGGTCGACCGGCGTCAGCGCATGCTCGGCCGCGATGGCCTGTGCGTTGGCGGCCAGGTTCGCCTGGCTGAGCATCACGCCCTTGGGCACGCCGGTCGTGCCCGAGGTGTACATCAGCAGCGCCATCGTGTCGGGCGCCGGCGGCGGGTCGGCCGCGGCGCCCGCGGCCTCGGCCTCGACCTCGTCCGCCAGCGCGAGCGCATCGGGATCGGCCACCAGCAGGCCAACCGGGCGATCCAGTCGTTCGAGCAGCGCGCGGACCTGGCTCTCCCAGCTCGGCGCCACGACGACGAGCCTGCAGTCCGAATGCGCGATCACGTAGCGCATCTGCTCGGGCTGCGAGAGCAGGTTCACCGGGTTGACGCAGCGCCCGCCCCACAGCGCGCCCAGCAGCAGGCGCAAGGTGCCCAGGCCGTTGGCCATCACCAGCGCCACCGTCTCGCCGGGCGCGACACCGTGGCGCTGCAGCAGCGCGCTGATGCGTCGGCTGCCGGCGGCGAGTTCACCGTAGCGGATCTCGCCTTCGCCGTCGGCGGCGATCGCGTAGAGCGCGTCAGGCCTTTGCGCGGCCTGGCGCTCGATGAGTTCGCGGACGGTGGCAGCGATCGTCATGCCCGGCCGTACTTGTCGAAGAACGCGCCGAAGATCTCGGCTTCGCCGGGCACGCGCTCGGGAATCGGGCGCGAGACGCGCGTGATGTTGAGGTAATGCCTGTAGTTCATGTTGTCGGAGAAGTTGTTGCGGCCCCAGGTGCCGCAGCCCATCGACAGCGAGAACGGCAGGCCGTTGTCGAAGCTGCCGCCGGTGGCCGCGGAATGCGCCTGGTTGACGATGACGCGCGCCACCGGCAGCGACAGGCCCAGTTGCAGCGCGCGCTCGGGCAGCGCGCTGTGCAGGCCAACCGAGTGCCCGGCACCCTGCCAGGCGTAGATCCGGCGCACGATGCGCGCGGCTTCGTCGAAGTCGCGCGCGGTGTAGATCGCGATCACCGGGCTGAGCTTCTCGCCCGAGAACAGGTGGCCGGGGCCGAAGCCGTCCTCGTCGACCATCAGCATGCGCGGGTCGCGCGCCGCGATGTCGGGCCAGCCGGCGCGCTCGGCGATGACGCGGGCGCTCTGCCCGATCACCGCGGGTGACAGGTGGCCGTCGGTCCACATCAGCTGCTCCAGCGCGGCCCTGCGCCGGCCGTCGACGACGACCGCGCCGCGGCGCTCGAGCGCGGCGATCATCGCCGCGCGCACCGCCGCGACGATCACCAGGCTGTTCTCCGACGAGCAGCTGGTGGCGTTGTCGAAGGTCTTGGACTGCAGCACGCGGTCGGCGGCGGCCTCGACGTCGGCCGTCTCGTCGACGATGCCGGCCACGTTGCCGGCGCCGACGCCGAACGCCGGCGTGCCGCTCGCGTAGGCGCTGCGCACGTTGGCCTGCGAGCCGGTGGCGACGACGAGGTCGCATTGGCGCATCAGCTCGGCGGTGGAGGCCTTGCCGACCGGGGCCGGCAGCAACTGCACCAGGTCGTGCGGCGCACCGATGCGGTCGAACTGGGCGTGGATGTGGCCGATCAGGCGCTCGGCCGTGGTCCAGCCCTTGGGCGAGGGCGCGACGATCACGGCGTTGCGCCCCTTCAGCGCGTTGATGATCTTGTTGGCCGGCGTCGCCCCTGGGTTGGTCGACGGCGTGATCGCGCAGACCACGCCGACCGGGCGCGCGATCTCGATCAGGCCGCGCGACTCGTCTTCGGCGATCACGCCGACCGATTTCGCGCCGGCGAGATCGCGCAGCAGGCCCAGCGTCTTGCGATGGTTCTTGCGGATCTTGTCCTCGACGTTGCCGATGCCGGTGTCGGCCACGGCGAGCTCGGCGAGCTCGCGGTTGCGCGCCGGCTCGAGGATTGCCCAGCCCGCGGCGGCGACGAGCTCGTCGGTGCGCTGCTGGTCGTAGGCGTCGGCCACGCGCTGCGCGGCACGGGCACGCTCGACGAGGCTGGCGATGGCCTGGGTGTTGGCGTCGCTTCCGGTGCTCAACGGAGTTCTCCGGCTGCGCAGGCGGGCGTCGGGCCGCGGGTCGAGGTGAAGCTTCGGGGCATGGCCTGTCTCATGTCGTGGTGGCGGTGTGGCGGGTGTTTCGGGTCGTCGCGCCGCCCAGGGCCTGGGTGACGGCGCCAGCGGTGGCGACCACGCGCAGGCCGAGTTCGCGCTCGCGCGCGGCGCCCAGGCGCGGCGTCGGAGCCGACAGGCCGACCGCAGCCACGGCCTGGCCGTGCTGGTCGAAGACCGGCGCGCCCAGCCCGCTGACGCCTATGCGCCACTCCTCGCGGTTCACGGCATAGCCGCGCTGGCGAACCTGCTCCAGCTGCGCCCGCAAGGCCTCGCGGCTGGCCACGGTCCTGGCGGTCGGACGCGTCAGCGGCGCGGGCAGGACGGCCAGGGCCGCCTCGCCCCGATGTGCCAGCAGCGCCTTGCCGGTGGCGACGCAATGCGCCGGCGCGCGACCGCCGATCTCGGAATAGGCGCGCACCGGTTGCGGGCTGTCGATCTTGTCGAGATAGACGATCTCGGCCCCGTCGAGCACCGACAGGTGGATCGTCTCCTGCGTGTCCAGCGCCAGGCGCGCCAGGTGTTCGCGTGCCGCACGGCGCACGTCGTAGGTGTCGGCCACCCGGCAACCCCACTCGAACAGGCGCAACGTGCAGTGGTAACCCCCGCTGGCTTCGTCCTGGGCGACGAAGCCCAGGTACGACCAGGTCTGCAGCGTGCGGTGCACGTTGCTCGGCGCGAGTTCGGTCTGGCGCGCGAGCTCGCTGACGCCCATGGGCCGGCCCGCGCGCACCAGCGCGTCGAGCAGCTGCACCCCTTTGATCAGCGTCTTGTCCATTCCAGTATCTAGAATCAATTTCTAGATGTTGGAATTTACGACGAGACAGATCGGCGTCAATCGGGAGAACCCGCAGCTGCACCGGCAACCCCTTTCGGCTCGCGCGCGGCGGCGTCCGGCTCCCGCCGCCGCGGGACGAGCGCGGGGCCTGCCGACGGTGCCTCAGCGGCGATGCCGGCCCGCGATGAGTTCGATGACCTCGCCGAAGGGCTGGTGACCACTGGCCATGTCGAGGTCCAGCACCCGGCTGTTGGCGTAATAGGGGCTCAGGTCGAGGCCGACGCCCAGGCCGTGCAGGCGCAGGCGGCCGGCGCGTTCATGGCGGCCGACGACGTCGCGCAGGTGGTGGTCCAGGTACTGCGGGTCGTTGCCCAGGCTGGTGGCGCTGTCCATCGGCGATCCGTCGCTGATCGCGAGCAGCAGCTTGCACTCTTCGCTTCGCGTCTGCAGCCGCTGGCAGGCCCAGTCCAGCGCCTCGCCGTCCAGGCCCTCGCGGAACCGGCTGACCTCGAACAGCGACGCGATCCCCGCGCGTGCGTGGCGCCAGGGCGTGTCGGCGTCCTTGAAGACGAGGTGCAGCCGCTCGTTCAGGCGCCCCGGATGCGGCGGGCGGCCGGCGCGCTGCCAGTCGCGCGCGGCGCGGCCGCCGTTCCAGGCCCCGGTGCTGTAGCCCAGCACCTCGCTGGCGACGCCAGCCTGCTCGAGCGCGCGCACGAAGACGTCGACGAGCATGGCCACCGATTCGACGTGCTCCTTCATCGAGCCCGAGCAGTCGATCAGGAACGCGACCACGGCGTCGGCCCGCGCCTCGCTGCGCTCGGTGCGGAACAGGCGGCGCTCGCCCGGGCTGGCGATCAGGCCGGCGAGGCGACGCCCGTCGACCAGGCCTTCCTCCCGGGCGTCGTCCCAGCCTTCGCGCGCGGGTCGCGCCAGCAGCGCGCGCAGCTCGCGCGAAAGCCGGTGCAGGTTCACACCCTGGCCGGCGATGCGTGCGTCCAGTCGAGCGCGGTACTCGTGCAGGCTTTGCGGCCGCAGACCCGCGCGGGCGATCCGTTCGCGGTCGTAGGCGGCGCTGTAGACGCGGTACACGCCGCTGTCGGCGTCGAGCACGCGGCTGCGGCCGGCCGCCGCGCCGGCCTGCGGCGCCTGCGGCTGCGGATCGAGCTCCATCACCAGCGCGAAGGCATGGCGCTCGTCGTCGGGCTCGTCGCCGGCGCCCGGGGTCGCCGCGGGCTCGTCGCCGCCCTCGAGCAGCATCGCCGCCATGCGCTGCGCGATCGCCAGCGCATGCCGGGCGTAGCCGGCCTGGTTCGCGCGCTCACGCTTGAGGCCGGCCAGGTCGCTGCCGATCAGCGGCGCGATCGCCGCGCGCGTCGACTCGAGCAGGTCCTCGGTTTCCTCGACCACCGCGTCGCCGGTCAGCCGCGAGCGGCAGATCTGCAGCAGCGTGTAGACGAGCAGCCCGCGCGCGTTCTCGGTCTGGCCGGCATGGTGGAAGCCCAGCGACCAGGCCTCGAAACGGTGGCGCAGGTTGTGCGCGACACCCGGCATGCCGGGTGGCACGAGCGACTCGACGCGCAACTGCTCGAGCAGCTCGAACAGCAGCCGCGGCACCGGCTCGGTCGGGCACAGGCGGCGGTGCAGGACCGCATCCGAACGCAGCAGCCGCAGCGCCAGGCCGTCGGCGGCGCCGCGGAACGAGCGCATGTCGTCCTTCTCGAGCCGCGGGTGCAAGTGCGCGGCGTACAGCGGCAGCGGCCGGCCGCCGCGGTGCAGCCGGCGCGAGCGGAAGTGCAGGTCGGCCTCGCCGCTGAGCGCGCGAATCGCCGCCGCGCAGAGCTCCTCGACCTGCTGCTGCAGCCGGGCGCGGTCGCGGTCCTCGGACAGGCTCATGCGATGGTGCGGATCGCTCGGTTGCGCCGGCGGCGCGGCGGCCCGCTCAGCCCGCCGGCGCGCGCAGGGCCGCTTCGTCGAGCTCGCGATCGAAGCAGCGCTGGAAGTACTCGGCGACGACCGGGCGCTCGGCCTCGTCGCACTTGTTCAGGAACGACAGCCGGAACGCGAGCGCCAGGTCGTGGAAGATCTCCAGGTTCTCGGCCCAGGTGATCACGGTGCGCGGCGACATCAGCGTCGACAGGTCGCCGGCGGCGAAACCCTTGCGCGTCAGGTCGGCCACCGAGACCATCGCGGCGACCAGCTCGGCGCCCGCCGGATCCGCCAGCGCCGGCACCCGTGCCTGCACGATCGCGATCTCTTCGTCGCGCGGCAGGTAGTTCAGCGCGGCGACGATGTTCCAACGGTCGATCTGGGCGTGGTTGAGGCGCTGGCTGCCGTGGTAAAGGCCGTTGAGGTTGCCCAGGCCGACCGTGTTCGCGGTCGCGAACAGGCGAAACCAGGGATGCGGGCGGATGACCCGGTTCTGGTCGAGCAGGGTGAGCCGGCCATCGCGCTCGAGAACGCGCTGGATCACGAACATCACGTCGGGCCGCCCGGCGTCGTACTCGTCGAAGACCAGCGCCACCGGGCGCTGCAGGGCCCAGGGGACGATGCCTTCCTGGAATTCGGTGACCTGCAAGCCGTCGCGCAAGACCACGGCGTCCTTGCCGACCAGGTCCAGCCGACTGATGTGGCCGTCGAGGTTGACCCGCACGCAGGGCCAGTTCAGCCGCGCTGCGACCTGCTCGATGTGGGTCGACTTGCCGCTGCCGTGCAGGCCCTGGACCATCACCCGCCGGTTGCGCGCGAAGCCGGCCAGGATCGCCAGCGTGACATCGGGGTTGAAGCGGTAGGCCGGGTCGATGTCGGGCACGTGCTCGTCGCGCTCGGCGAAGGCCGGCACGCGCAGGTCGCTGTCGATGCCGAAGCGCTCGCGCACCGCGACGAGCAGCTCGGGTTGCCAATCGGGCCGGTCGGGCACGCGGGTCTCCTTACGGGTTCAGGCCTGCTCGAGGCCGGCCGCGGCCGTGCCGGCATCGATCTCGGCCAGCGCGGCGGCCGCGCGCTGCAGCGCCGGGAGCACCTGCAGCGCCTTGTCGGGGCCGAGCCGCATCACGGGCGCCTGCACTGCGATGCCGAGGTTCGACCGCCCGCCCGGGCGCGGCACCAGCACCGCGACGCACAGCAGGCCAGGCAGGAACTCCTCGTTGTCGAGCGCGTAGCCGTCGCGGCGCACGCGCGCCAGCTCCTGCTCGAGCGCGTCGAGCGCGGTGAGCGTGTTGGCCGTGTAGCGCTCCAGCACCCCATGCGCGAGCAGGCGGCGGCGCTGGGCCGGCGGCATCTGCGCCAGGAACAGCTTCCCGCTGGCCGAGCAATGCGCCGGCACGCGCGAACCCGGGTGCAGGTAGAAGCGCAGCGGTGCAGCGGTCTCGACCCGGTCGAGATAGACCACCTCGCTGCCGCTGAGGGCGGTGAGATTGCAGCTCTCGCCGACCTCGTCGACGAGACGGCGCAGCACCGCGTGGCGCGCCCCGTGCAGGCCGCTGTTGAGCAGCAGGTTCTCGGACAGCCGGCGCAGACGCACGCCGGCGCTGTAGTGGCGCCCGTCACCCTCCCGCTGCAGCAGGCCTGCGGCCTCGAGCTGCGCCAGCATCCGGTGCAGCGTGGGCTTGGGCAGCCCCGTTTCCTCGGTCAGGGTCTGGAGCGAGAACAACTGGTCGCGCGACGCGATCACCTCGAGCAGCGCAAACAGGCGCATCGTCGGCGTGTCGCCGTTGATGGCGCCGCCATCCCCCGGGTCGCGGACGAGTTCCATGGACGCCATGATATGCACTTTTCCGAAAGCCAGAATGCAACGTTCCGAAAATTGTCATTTCGATTGACATCGGGACGCCGCTTGCCTAGAGTCGCCGGGGTTGCGGATTTCGGAACCAGACATGCCGAATTCGCCCGCCAGAACCCCCGCCCCGGAGACAACCGCCATGCATCAAATGCCCGCCACCCAGCCACCCGTCGCCACCGGTCCGCAGAAGATGACCCCGTCCGAGGCCTTCGTCGAGACGATGGCCGCCAACGGGGTCAAGCACATGTTCGGCATCATGGGCTCGGCGTTCATGGACGCGATGGACATCTTCGCGCCGGCCGGGATCACGCTGATCCCGGTCGTGCACGAGCAGGGTGCGGCGCACATGGCCGACGGCTACGCCCGCGTCTCCGGCCGCCACGGGGTGGTGATCGGCCAGAACGGCCCCGGCATCAGCAACTGCGTGACCGCGATCGCGGCGGCCTACTGGGCCCACAGCCCGGTGGTCATCGTGACGCCCGAGACCGGCACCATGGGCATGGGGCTGGGCGGCTTCCAGGAAGCCAACCAGCTGCCGATGTTCCAGGAGTTCACCAAGTACCAGGGCCATGTCAACAACCCGAAGCGGATGGCCGAGTTCACCGCGCGCTGCTTCGACCGCGCGATCTCCGAGATGGGCCCGACCCAGCTCAACATCCCGCGCGACTACTTCTACGGCGAGATCAGCTGCGAGATCCCGAAGCCGATGCGCGTCGAGCGCGGGGCCGGCGGCGAGAACAGCCTGAACGCGGCCGCCGATCTGCTGGCCGGCGCGCGCTTCCCGGTCATCCTCGCCGGCGGCGGCGTGGTCCTGGGCGACGCGGTCGAGGAGTGCAAGGCGCTGGCCGAGCGACTGGGCGCGCCGGTGGTCAACGGCTACCTGCGCAACGACAGTTTCCCGGCCAGCCATCCGCTGGCGTGCGGCCCGCTCGGCTACCAGGGCTCGAAGGCGGCGATGAAGCTCATCGCGCAAGCCGACGTGGTGATCGCGCTGGGTTCGCGCATGGGGCCCTTCGGCACCCTGCCGCAGCATGGCCTGGACTACTGGCCCAAGGACGCGAAGATCATCCAGGTCGAGGCCGACCACACCAACCTCGGCCTGGTCAAGAAGATCACGGTGGGCATCCACGGCGACGCCAAGGCGGCGGCGCGCGCACTGCTCGCGCGCATCGGTGGCCGCGCACTGGCCTGCGATGCCAGCAAGGCCGAGCGTGCGGCGAGGATCGCGGCCGAGAAGGCGGCCTGGGAGAAGGAGCTCGACGCCTGGACGCACGAGCGCGACCCCTACAGCCTGGACATGATCGAGGAGGCCAGGTCCGAGCACACCTTCAACGGCGGCCGGTACCTGCACCCGCGCCAGGTGCTGCGCGAACTCGAGAAAGCGATGCCGCCGCGCGTGATGGTCTCCACCGACATCGGCAACATCAACTCGGTGGCCAACAGCTACCTGCGCTTCGAGGAACCGCGCAGCTACTTCGCCCCGATGAGCTTCGGCAACTGCGGCTACTCGCTGCCGACCATGATCGGCGCCAAGCTCGCCGCCCCCGACCGCCCGGCCGTGGCCTACGCCGGCGATGGCGCCTGGGCGATGAGCATGGTCGAGATCATGACCGCGGTGCGGCACGACATCCCGGTCACCGCGGTGGTGTTCCACAACCGCCAGTGGGGCGCCGAGAAGAAGAACCAGGTCGACTTCTACAACCGCCGCTTCGTCGCCGGCGAGCTGGAAAGCCCCAGCTTCGCCGGCATCGCCAGGTCGATGGGCGCCGAAGGCATCGTCGTCGACCGGATCGAGGATGTCGGCGCCGCACTGAAGAAGGCGGTCGATCTGCAGATGAACCAGCGCAAGACCTGCGTCATCGAGATCATGTGCACGCGCGAACTGGGCGACCCGTTCCGGCGCGACGCGCTGTCCAAGCCGGTTCGCTTCCTCGACAAGTACAAGGACTATGTCTGAGGCCGGCTCGGCGTGGCTGACACCGACGATGCGCCGGCGGCCCAGGCCGCCGCAGAGCCCGCCCCGCACCCGCGGCTGAGCGCGCTGATCGGCGCGGCGCGCGAGCGCGCCGGTCGCGCGCTGCCGGTCGTCGGCCTGGTGCATCCGGTCGACGGGCTGGCGCTCGACGCCGCACGCCGCATCGCCGAGACCGGCATGGCGCGACCCCTGCTCATCGGATCGCGAGAGGACATCCTGCGCGCTGCCGACCTGGCCGGCGTCGACGCGGGCGCGTTCGAGATCGTCGCCACCGGGCCGGCCGCGAACGCTGCCGCGACGCGGGCCGTGGCGCTGGTGCGGGACAGCGCCCTGGCGGCGCTGATGAAGGGTTCGCTGCACACCGACGAGCTGATGTCGGCGGTGGTCGACCGCCACCTCGGCCTGCGCACCGAGCGGCGCATCAGCCACGCCTTCGTCTTCGACCTGCCGAGCTACCACAAGCTGCTGGCGCTGGCCGACTGTGTCGTCAACATAGCCCCCAAGCTGCAGACCAAGCACGACATCCTGTTCAACGCGATCGATCTGCTGCGGCGCCTGGGCGCGGCCGAACCGAAGGTCGGCATCGTCGCGGCGGTCGAGACCGTCAACCCGGCGATCCCCGCCACGCTGGACGCGAGGTCGCTCGTCGAGATGGCCGCGCAGGGCCGCTTCGGGCGCGCGGTGATCGAAGGTCCGTTCGGCTTCGACAACGCGTTCTCGGCCGCGGCGGCGCGGATCAAGAAGATCGACTCGCAGGTCGCCGGCGACGCCGACCTGCTGCTGGTGCCCGACCTGAACGCAGGCAACATGCTGTACAAGAGCTTCAACTACGTCGGCGGCGGCGACTGTGCCGGGCTGGTGCTCGGCGCCCGGGTACCGATCGTCCTGACCTCGCGCGCCGATTCGCTGCAGTCGCGCGTCGCCTCGGTCGCACTCGCAGTGCTGTACGGCGCCGCGGACCGGGATTCGTGATCGGGGCCGCGCTGCGCGGCGTCGCCTGCGCCTGAACGCCTCGGCACGCCGAGGCCGCCAAGCGCCGGGCCCGGCGCTCAGGCCGGCAGTCGCGGCGCCGGGTACTCGCCGCGCAGCGCACGCCAGACCGTCTCCGCGGTCAGCGGCATCTGCACCTGCTCGGCCGCTCGGCCCTGGCCGGCATGGGCCAGCGCATCGACCACCGCATTGACCACCGCCGGCGTGGCGCCGATGGTGCCCAGTTCGCCGACGCCCTTGGCGCCCAGGCTGTTGGTCAGGCAGGGCACCGATTGATCGAAAGCGGTCTTGAAGCCGCGGAAGACATCGGCATGCGGCAGCGCGTAGTCCATCAGGCTCGCACTCAGCAACTGCCCTTGGTCGTCGTAGACCACGCGCTCGCACAAGGCCTGGCCGATACCCTGCACCGCGCCGCCTTCGACCTGCGCCTGAACGATCATCGGGCTGACGATGCGCCCGATGTCGTTGACCGAGGCATAGGCCACCACCTCCACCGCACCGGTCGCAGGGTCGATCTCGACCTCGCCGATGTGGCAGGCGTTGGGCCAGCTCGGCGCGCTGGCCTTGGCGCCGCCCTCGGCCAGGATCACGCCGCCCCCCTGGCGGCCGGCGAGCTCGAACAGGCCGATGCCGAGGTCGGTGCCGGCGACCGTGAAGCGGCCGGCACGGTATTCGATGTCGGCCGCCGGCGCTTCCAGCGCCTGCGAGGCCAGGTCCATCGCGGTGGCCACCGCCTGCTGCGATGCCACCCGTACCGCTGCACCGCCGGTGAACAGCGAGCGGCTGGCGGCGCTGCCGAAGCCGTTGGCACGGTCGGTGTCGCCCTGCAGCACGCGGATGCGCTCGATCGGCACGCCGAACACGTCGACCGCGAGCTGCGCGTAGCTGGTGGCGATGCCCTGCCCCATCGGCATCGTGGCCGCCGTCAGCTCGACGAATCCGTCGCCGGTGATGCGCACCTGCACCTGTTCCTCGAGCGCGTTGCCGCCGGTCCACTCCAGGAAGGTCGCGATGCCGCGCCCGCGCAGCCGGCCGCGCGCCTTCGAGGCATCGCGCCGGGCCGCGAACCCGTTCCAGTCGGCCAGCGCCAGCCCCTGGTCGAGAATGCGCTCGAACTGGCCGCAGTCGTAGACCTGGGCCATCGGGTTGCGGTACGGCATCTGCTCGGGCCGGATCATGTTGCGGCGGCGCAGCTCGGCGCCGTCGATGCCGATCTCGCGCGCAGCGGCGTCGAGCAGGCGCTCGATGATGTAGATGGCCTCCGGCCGGCCGGCGCCGCGGTAGGCTCCGGTGGGCGCGGTATTGGTGAGCACCGCCGAGAGGTGGAGGTCGATGGTCGGGATGTCGTAGATGCTGGTGCTGACCCAGGAGCCGATCAGCAACTGGATCGCGACCCCGGTGGCGCTCGGGTAGGCACCGACATTGGCGAACGAGCGCACGCGCAGCGCCAGCACGCGGCCACCGGCGTCGAGTGCGAGTTCGGCGCGGCTGACGACGTCGCGGCCGTGCGCCGACGAAAGGAACTCGTCGAGCCGCTCGGCCTGCCACTTCACCGGCCGCCTGAGCTGGAGCGCGGCAAAGGCCACCGCCACGTCCTCGGGGTAGATGCCGGTCTTCATGCCGAAGCCGCCGCCGACGTCGCCGACCAGCACGCGCACGTTCTCGGTCGTGCAGCCCGGCAAGGTTGCGGCCAGGCCGGCGCGCACGCCGGTGGGCATCTGGCTCGACAGGCGCAGCGTCAGCCGCCCTTGGTCGAGATAGCCGAGGACCGACCGCGGCTCGATCGGGTTGGCGGCCAGACGCTGGTTGACGAGGGTCAGCGCAACGCGGTGGCTGGCACGCCCGAACGCGGCCTCGGCCGCGGCGGCGTCGCCATGGCGCATCGCGGCCACCACGTTGCCCGGTGCGCCGGGCCAGATCTCCGGCGCCGCGCCGGCGAGCGCGGCGGCGGCATCGCTGACTGCGGGCAGCGGCTCGATCTCGACCTCCACCGCGTCGGCCGCGGCGTGCGCGGCATCGCGGGTCTCCGCCACCACCATGGCCACCGCCTCGCCCACGTAGCGCACGCGGTCCAGCGCCAGCACGTTCTTGGGCGGCGGGTTCATCGGCTGGCCATCGGGGCGCATGAAACCGGCCGCCGGCGGCAGCGGCTTGACGCCCGCGGCCGCGAGATCGGCGCCGGTGTAGACGGCCAGCACGCCGGGCATCGCCCGCGCGGCTGCCGCGTCTATCGCCAGCAGCCGGCCATGGGCCTGGGCCGAGCGCACGAAGCGCACGAAGACCTGGCCCGGCGGTGCGAAGTCGTCGGTGAAGCGGCCGTGCCCCTGCACCAGTGCCGGGTCTTCGATGCGGCGCACCGCGTGGCCGCTGCCGAAGCGCGCGGCGATGTCGAGTTCGGGCGCGTTCATGCCGCCTCCTTGGCGATCGCCGCGGCGGCCTGTTTCACGGCGGCCACGATGTTGACGTAGCCGGTGCAGCGGCACAGGTTGCCCTCGAGCGCCTGCACGATCTCCTCTTCGCCCGGCGCGGGGTTGTGCTGGAGCAGGCAGGCGGCGGTCATCAGCATGCCCGGCGTGCAGAAGCCGCATTGCAGGCCGTGGCAGGCGATGAAGGCCTCCTGCAGCGGGTGCAGCGCGCCATCGCCCCGGCCAGCCAAACCCGCCAGGCCTTCGACCGTGGTCACGCTGCGGCCCTGGACCTGCAATGCCAGCACGCTGCAGCTCTTGACCGCCTGGCCGTCGAGCAGCACGGTGCAGGCGCCGCATTGCGCCGTGTCGCAGCCGACATGGGTGCCGGTCAGGCCCAGCGTGCCGCGCAGCAGGTCCACCAGCAGCGTGGCCGGTTCGGCCGCGGTCGCGGCGGCGCGACCGTTGAGCGTGAAATCGATTCGGGTCATCGGAGGTTCTCGTCGGATAAGGCGGTGCCGACCGGCACCAGGTCAAAGGGCGCAGCTGCGAAAGCCGCAAAACATCGTATCGCGGGCCGGCTCGGCGAAGCGCCGAGCCGTGGCTTGACGCCAACGCGCGCGGGTCGCGAACGAGGCACCGCGCAGCACGCCTTGGGTGCCCGGCGGGGGCAAGGCGTCCAGCGAACCGGGGGCCGCCGCACCGGCATCCGGCCAGGCGCGCGCGCTGCCGAGCATCCATTCGAAGACATCGCCGTGCACGAAACCGCGGCCGGCCCCGGCGCGGGCGGCCAGCTCCCACTCGGCCTCGGTCGGCAAGCGCCGGCCGGCCCAGCGGCACCAGGCCTCGGCCTCGAAGCGGCTGACATGCATCGCCGCCTGCGCCACCGGCACGCGCTGCACGCCGCCCCGGCGCTGCACGAGCACGCCGCCCTGCAGTTGTTCGACCCGCCGCGGCGCGCGCCGCCCCTGTGCCTGCACCCAGGCCCAGCCGGGCGCGCACCACAGTTCGCGCCGGTCGTAGCCGCCGTCGGTGGCGAACTCGGCGTACTGGCCCCAGTTCACGGCCTGGGCGTCGATCTCGAACTCCGGCACCGCCACCTCGTGTGCCCAGCGCTCGTTGTGCGGCACCAGGCCCGTCGGCTCGCCCGCGGCGCCGCGTTCGGCGCCGAGCCGGCAGCGCTGCGCGGGCATCCAGATCGGCGGCCGCTGGGCGCGCGCCGGTGGCGCGCCCTGGTCCAGCCGCTCGGCCAGCGCCTCGCACAGCCGGTCCTCGTGCAGCAGGCTCAGGCGGTAGAAGTACAGCGCAGCGTCGTCGGCCGCAGCCTCGGGGCCGATGCCGGCGAGCAGGTCGAGCGTGATCTCCAGCGTCTCGGCCAGGTACTGGCGCAGCGCCTCGGGCGTCGGTGGCGAGGCGTCGCCCGCCATCCAGGCGTCGATGCGCGGGTCGATGCCGGCCAGCCGCGGCGCGCGCGGGTCGCAGGCCTCGCCGCGCTGGCGCTGGACATGGCGCGCGATCCAGTATTCCTGGTAGCCGCCGGCGCGCGCGGCGATGCGCAGCGCGGCCTCGGACTCGCCCTGGGCGAGCAGCCGCAGCAGGTGGTTGCGGGCGTCGATCAGCGCCAGCGAAAGCAAGTCCGGCCCCGCATGCCGGACCGCCTGCGGGTCGTCCAGCGGCTGCGGCTGCGCCGCGCGGCTATTGCCCGACCAGACCGTTGCGGATGGCATAGACGGTGAGCTCGGAGTTGTTGGCGAGCTGCAGCTTCTCGAGCACGCGGGCGCGATAGACCGACACCGTCTTCGGGCTGAGCGTCAGCTCTTCGGCGATGTCGGCCAGCCGCTTGCCCGAGGCGATCATCACCAGCGTCTGGAGTTCGCGGTCACTGAGCCTGCTGTGCGCGTTCTCGCTGGCCGGCGCGGTGAGGCTTTCGACCAGCATCTGCGCGATCTCCGGCGTGACGTACTTGCGGCCCTGGGCCACCGTGCGCACCGCCTGCACCAGCAACTGCGGGTCACCGCCCTTGTTGACATACCCGTGGGCGCCTGCCCGCAGGGCGCGGATCGCATACTGGTCCTCGGGGTACATGCTGACCACCAGCACCTTGATCTGCGAGCCCTCGTCCTTGAGCACGTGCAGCACGTCCAGGCCGCTGCGCCCGGGCAGGTTGATGTCCAGGACCAGCACGTCACAGGGGCTGGCGCGGCCGGGCTCGCCGAGCCTGGTGCGCATCAGCGTGCGCAGTTCGCCGTAGTCGGCAGCCTCGCCGACGACCTCGATGTCGGCGGCATCGGACAGCGTGTCGCGGATGCCGCGGCGAATCAGCGCGTGGTCGTCGCAGAGGATGACTTGGATCATGCTTCGATCGGGGTCGGCGTCGGGTTCATGATCAGGCTCACAGTGCGGTCCAGGCCGAGTTCTCGGCCTCGTCGGGGTCGCCCTGATCGGCAGGTGCGCCGGCGGCCGCGCCGCGCGACGCGGCCTGCAGCGGCACCGACAGGATCAACGAGGTGCCGGCCGCACCGCTGCTCAGGTCCACCCAGCCGCCAACGGTCGAAGCGCGCTCGTGCAGTCCGCGGATGCCGAAGCTGCGCGCCTTGGCGAGGTCGGCGGGCCCGAGGCCGCGGCCGTTGTCGCTGATCTCCAGCGACAGCACGCCGCTGGTGTACGACAGGTCCACGACGACGCGGCTGGCGTCGGCATGCTTGCTCACGTTGGTCAGCGCCTCTTGCGCCGTGCGGTAGGCCACCAGCGGCACGCCCGCAGGCATCGCCGCGCCTTCGTGCTGGAAGTTGTCGCCGGCGCGGAACTCGCAGACGATGCCGGTGCGCTTCTCGAAGCGGCTGGTCATCCATTGCAGCGCCGCCAGCAGGCCCTGCTCGAGGATCGCCGGGCGCAGGTTCTGCATGATGCGCTGGCTGGCTTCGATCGCGCTGGTCACCGTCTCCAGCGCCGCCAGCGCGCGCTGCTGCACCTCGGCCGTACCGGCGTGGCGGCGGATCCAGTCGAGCTCGAACTTCAGCGCCGTCAGCGAGCCGCCCACGTCGTCGTGGATCTCGCGCGCGATCGCCTGCCGCTCGGCCTCGACGCTGGTCTGCAGGTGCTGCGCCAGCTCCGACAGGCGCTTGCGCGAGGCCTTGAGCTCGCGGTCGGCGGCCACGCGGGCGCGGTGCGTGCGCGCGGCGGCGATCGCATGCTCCACCGCCGGCGCCAGCCGTGCCAGGTTGTTCTTGAGCAGGTAGTCGCTGGCGCCGTTGCGCATCGCTTCCACCGCCGTGTCCTCGCCGATCTGCCCCGAGACCAGGATGAAGGGCACATGCGCGGCCGGGCTGGCGCCGGACGCCGCCCGCTCGCGCAGCATCTGCAGCGCGTCCAGCCCGGTGAAACCGGGCAGGTGGTAGTCCGAGAGCACGAGGTCCCAGCTTTCGGCCAGCGCGACCTCGAACTCCTGCCGCGTCTCGATGCGGCGAGCGTCCACCTGCAGCCCGCTGCGGCGCAGATAGGCCAGGGCCAGCGCGTGGTCGGGCTCCGAGTCCTCGAGGTGCAGCAGGCGGAAGGTACCCGCCGATGCGGGCACCGACGTGCTGGCGATGCCGTTCATGTGCCCAGTATCGCAAAGCGGCGCCGGTCCGGCCGCAGGGCGCCGTCGCCGCGGCCGACGGCAGGCGCGGAAATAGCGTCGGATTCGGCGCATCTTCCCCTCAATGTCGGCGGCAGCGCTGCCGAAAATGCCCTGGGAGACAGTCTGTCGGGACGTCACGGGGCAGAGCCCCGCGCGCCGCTGCCCGTCTTCGGAACAACAAGGACTTTGGATGCTCGCCCAGGAAGCCATTGACGTGCAGCCCCCGACACCGGACCCGTCCTGCGACGGTTCCGGCCTGGCGCTGCTCGCCGCTGCCGACCTGCAAGACCACCTGATGGTGGCCAGCAACGACCTCGAACGCCTGCAGCGTCTCCTCGACCGTGCCAGCCAGGCGCTGATGGGGCATTTCACGCAGGCCACCGGGCACCTGGAGAACGGCGCCTTCGTCGCCGCACGGCAGACCATCGGCGGCGCGATCACCGCGCTGCAGTTCCAGGACATGGCCAACCAGCTCATCGACCACACCACGCGACGGCTGCGCAACTGCGCCGACCGCATCGCCCGCGACACGATGGGCGACGACGACGAGGACGGCGCGGCGCTGATCGAAGACGCGCCCCTGCATCCCAACCCCGTGACCCAGGACGAGATGGACGCCGGCTCGATCGAGCTGTTCTAGACCGGCCCTGCCCGCTGCCCCCAGTCCGCCAGACGAACAAGCCCTTCCCGGAGAGAAACCATGCACTCGATCCTTGCCGTTGACGACAGCGCCTCGATGCGCCAGATGGTCACGTTCACGCTCAAGAACGCCGGCTACAACGTGGTCGAGGCCGTCGACGGCCAGGACGCGTTCGAGAAGGCCAACGGCCGCGACTTCAACCTCGTGCTGACCGACCAGAACATGCCGCGCATGGACGGCATCAGCCTGACGAAGAAGTTGCGCGAGAACCCCAAGTTCAAGACCACGCCGATCCTCATCCTGACCACCGAGAGCAGCGACCAGATGAAGCAGGCCGGTCGTGCCGCGGGCGCCACCGGCTGGCTGGTCAAGCCCTTCGACCCGACCAAGTTGATCGAGGTCATCGGCAAGGTCATCCGTTGACCGCCCCACAACAACAGGCAGGAGAGCCGACATGGGTGAAATGACCAACGAGGGCGGCAGCCTGTCGGCAGGCATCGACCTGAGCCAGTTCTTCCAGGTCTTCTTCGAGGAAGCCGGCGAGAACCTCGAGACCATGGAGCAGAGGCTGCTCAACCTCGACATCGCCAACCCCGACGACGAGGAGCTCAACGCGATCTTCCGCTGCGCCCACTCGGTCAAGGGCGGCGCGGCCACGTTCGGGTTCTCCGACGTGGCGGAGCTGACGCATCAGATGGAGACGCTGCTCGACAAGCTGCGCCGGCACGAGTTGACACCCACCGCGGCGATGGTCGACGTGCTGCTCGCCGCCGGCGATGCGCTCAAGGGCCAGCTCGCGCGCCACCAGGGCAATGGCGCCGGCGCCATCGACACCGCCGGGCTGCTGGCATCGATCCGCCAGATGACCGACGGCGGCCATGCGCCGGTCGCCCCCGCCCCGCGTGCGCCGGCAGCGGCCGGACACTTCGAGCCCGCGGCTGCGCCCGCGCCAGCCGCCGTCCGGCCGGTCGTGCGCGCACTCGAGCTCACCGTCGGGCCCTTGCACGACGTCGCACATGCCGAGCAACTGGTCGAGCTGTTCAAGGAAATCACCGACCTCGGCACGATCGAACCGCTGGACGCCGGCCAAGCCGCCGACGGGATGCGCCGTTTCAAGGTCATCACGACCTCGTCGGACAACGACCTGATCGACCTGTTCAGCTTCCACGTCGCGCGCGAGGAGGTGCGGCTGGCGCCGTTGACGGCAGGCTACGGGTTCCACCCCGGCTCGCCCGGTGCGCCCGAGCCGTCCGAGACCGACAGCGACCCGGGATACGGCTTCTTCGAAGACGCGCCCGGTGCCCCCGGTGCCGCCGCGCCGGCCGCAGCAGCAGCCGCCGCCGCCACAGCCTCGGCCGCCGAAGCGCGCCCGGTAGCCGCCAGGACCACTGCCGCCCCCGAATCGAGCACGCTGCGGGTGTCGGTGGAAAAGGTCGATCAGCTCATCAACCTGGTCGGCGAACTCGTCATCACGCAGGCCATGCTGGCGCAGAACAGCAAGGGCGTCGACGCCGCGCTGCACCAGCAGATGTCCTCGGGCCTGGCCGACCTGGAACGCAACACCCGCGACCTGCAGGAAGCCGTGATGGGCATCCGCATGATCCCGATGTCGCTGGTCTTCAACCGCTTCCCGCGCATGCTGCGCGACCTCACCGGCAAGCTCGGCAAGAAGGTCGAGCTGGTGCAGGTGGGCGAGGCGACCGAACTCGACAAGGGCCTGGTCGAGAAGATCACCGACCCGCTGACCCATCTGGTGCGCAACAGCTGCGACCACGGCATCGAGCTGCCCGAGGAGCGCCTGGCCAAGGGCAAGCCAGAGCACGGCACGATTACGCTGATCGCCAGCCACCAGGGCGGCAGCATCGTCATCGAGGTACGCGACGACGGCAAGGGCCTGGACCGCGCCAAGCTGCTGGCCAAGGCGCGCGAGCGCGGCATCGAGGCCCCCGACTCGATGACCGACCCCGAGGTCTACGGCCTGATCTTCGCGCCCGGCTTTTCCACCGCTGAGGTCGTCACCGACGTCTCGGGCCGCGGTGTCGGCATGGACGTGGTGAAGAAAAACATCACCGCGCTGGGCGGCACGGTCGAGATCGATTCGGCCGAGGGCCACGGCATGACGGTGCGCGTGCGCCTGCCGCTGACGCTGGCGATCATGGACGGGATGAGCGTCGGCGTCGGCGACGAGTGCTACATCCTGCCGCTGTCCAGCGTCGTCGAGTCGTTCCAGGTCACGCCCGGGATGATCAAGACCATCGGCAGCTCGGGCCGGGTGGTCGAAGTGCGCGACGAGTACATGCCGGTGATCGACCTGGAACGGGTCTTCGACGTGCCGCGCTTCGACTTCGAGCATGTCAGCAACATCATGGTCGTCGTCGAGGCCGAGGGCGGACGCGTCGCCATGCTCGTCGATGAACTGCTCGGCCAGCAACAGGTCGTCGTGAAGAACCTGGAGAGCAACTACCGCAAGGTCGACGACATCTCCGGCGCGACCATCATGGGCGACGGCCGCGTCGCGCTGATCCTCGACGTCGGCTCGCTGGTGCGGCGCTCGCGTCACTGATCTCGTTGCTGCGCCGCCGGCAGCGCCGCCCCCATCCTTACCAGAACATCATGCGAATCGACAATCTCAAGACCGGCACCCGCCAGGCTCTCGGCTTCGGCGCGGTGATCGCGCTGATGGCCCTCGTCGTGGGCTTCACCGTGCTGCGCCTGCAGGCGGCGAGCCGGGAAACCGACCACCTGCTCGACCTTCAGCAGCGCGCAGCCGCCGCCGAGCAGTGGCGCGCGATGACGGACCTGAACGCCGCGCGCGCGCTGGCGATCGCGAAGTCCTTCGGCGCGGCCGACGTCACCGCCTTCTTCGAGAAGCCGCTGAAGGACACCAGTGCCCGCATCACCGAAGTGCAGGAGCGCCTGAGCCGGGCCGTCGACGGCGAAAAGGACAAGGCGCTGCTGGCGACGATCGCCGCCCGGCGCAGCGACTACCTGGCCGCCCGCCAGCAGGTGCTGGAACAGACCAAGGCCGCCAACGCCGACGCCGCGAAGAAGGCGCTCGACGACCAGATGGTGCCCGCCAGCCGGGCCTACGTCGCAGCCATCGACGAACTCGCCCAGCACGAGAAGGAACGGGCGGCCGCGGGCAGCGAGCAAATCAAGCAGCAACTGTCGAGCGCGCAGCTCGTCGCGCTGGGGCTGCTGGCGCTGGGCACCGGCATCGCCGCCTGGCTGGGCTGGCTGATCACGCATTCGATCACCGCGCCGCTGCGCCGCACCGTCGAGGCCACCGAGGCGATGGCCGCCGGCGACCTGACGCGCCCGGTGCCGGCCGGCGGCCGCGACGAGATGGGCCAGATGCTGGCCTCGCTGACGCGCATGCAGCAATCGCTGCGCAAGCTGATCGGCCAGGTGCGCACCGGCAGCGACTCGGTCGTCACCGCGAGCCAGCAGATCGCCTCCGGCAACCAGGACCTCAGCCAGCGCACCGAGGAAGCCGCGAGCAACCTGCAGCAGGCGGCGAGCAGCCTCGAAGAGCTCGGCAGCACCGTGCGCCAGACCGCCGATTCGGCCCGCACCGCCAACCAGCTCGCAGCCTCGGCCAGCAGCGTCGCCCAGCGCGGGGGCAACGTCGTCTCGCAGGTCGTCTCGACGATGAACGAGATCGACGTCAGCAGCAAGAAGATCGCCGACATCATCGGCACCATCGACGGCATCGCGTTCCAAACCAACATCCTGGCCCTCAACGCCGCGGTCGAGGCCGCGCGCGCAGGCGAGCAGGGCCGCGGCTTCGCGGTCGTGGCCAGCGAGGTGCGCAGCCTCGCGCAGCGCAGCGCCGAGGCGGCACGCGAGATCAAGAGTCTGATCGGCGCCAGCGTCGAGAAGGTCGAGTCGGGTTCGCGCCTGGTGGCCGACGCCGGCAGCACGATGGGCGAGATCGTCGCCAGCGTGCAGCGTGTCTCGGACATCATCGCCGAGATCAGCGCCGCCACCGGCGAGCAGAGCCAGGGCATAGCCCAGGTCGGCAGCGCGGTCGGCCAGCTCGACCAGGCCACGCAACAGAACGCCGCCCTCGTCGAGGAGTCGGCCGCTGCGGCCGACAGCCTGAAGGAACAGGCCGCGCGCCTGGCCGGCGTGGTCGCCGCCTTCCATCTCGAAGCGGGCCCGTCGAGCGCGCCCGCTGCCCGCCCGGCCGCGGCCAAGGCGCTCGCCCCCGCAGCGCATGCCGCGCCGCCGAAGCTGGCCGCCAAGCAAGTCATCGAAAAGGTCCGGCGCGAGGCCCGCGCCGCGTAGGGGATCGGCCCCGCGGCACCGGCCGGACCTGCCACCCACCCGCCAGCCGCGGCATCGCCCTCGGACCACGACCGAGTGATCTTCCGATCCACACGCACGTTGCGCAGGAGCTGCCCATGATCCGCTTCGCTCGTCTCAGCCACCGCCTCGGCGCCGGCTTTGCCGCCCTGCTCGGCATCATGGTGCTCGCCACCGGCATTGCCAGCTGGCAACTGCACCGCATGGCCCAGGCCAACGACAGGATGGTGATCGAGCAGACCCGGCTCGCCGCCGTCGCCGAGTGGATCACGATCGTGCGCGGCAACCTCGACCGCGCGATCACCGCCACCCGGCTCGACGCCGCGGCCGGCGACGACGACGGCGTGCGCCGGCGACTCGATTCGCTGACGTCCCAACTGAACGAGGCGATGAGCCAGTCGGCCGCCGCGGCGACGAAATCGCAGGCCCAGCTCGCCGTCACCGCTGCGCAGAGCACCGGCGGCCTGAAACCGCTGATCGACGCCGTCAACGCCGACCGCGCCCGCTTCGTCGCGATGCGCGCCCAGATCCGCGACGACCTGTTGCTCGGCGAAGGCGCCGCGCGCATCGATCACGACCTGCTGCCACGGGCCGCCGCGATGGAGCATTCGCTGGACCGGCTCCAGCAGGCGATCCGCCACCGCAGCGCCGAATCGGCGCTCGCCCTCGGCGCCGACGTGAAGCGCACTCAGTTCGTGTTGCTGTTGTCCTGCCTGGTCGCGCTGGCCGTCGGCACGCTGCTGGCCTGGCGCACGGCGAAGGCCCTCGCGCGGCCGCTGGAGCAGGCGGCGCGCTTCGCCAGCGCGATCGCCGAAGGCGACC
The DNA here is from genome assembly GCA_963725755.1 of uncultured beta proteobacterium. GTDB lineage: Bacteria > Pseudomonadota > Gammaproteobacteria > Burkholderiales > Burkholderiaceae_C > Rubrivivax. The sequence continues at coordinate 278,268 of CAVRZW010000017.1, read as the reverse complement.
TCACGCAACCGCTGCAGCCGCAAGGCCGTGACGAGACCGCCGCGCTGCAGCACTCGCTGGTCGCGATGCAGCAGTCCCTGCGCGGCCTGGTCGGCCAAGTGCGCGCCTCGGCCAACAGCATCGGCGTCGTAAGCGCGGAGGTCGCCAGCGGCAACCAGAACCTGAGCCAGCGCACCGAACAGGCCGCCAGCTCGCTGCAGCAGACCGCCAGCGCGATCGAGCAGCTCACCGTCACCGTGCGCCAGACCGCCGATGCGGCGCGCACCGCCAACCAGCTCGCGGCCTCGGCCAGCAGCGTCGCCCAGCGCGGCGGCAACGTCGTCTCGCAGGTCGTCTCGACGATGGACGAGATCAGCGCCAGCAGCCGCAAGATCGCCGACATCATCGGCACCATCGACGGCATCGCGTTCCAGACCAACATCCTGGCCCTCAACGCCGCGGTCGAGGCCGCGCGCGCCGGCGAGCAGGGCCGCGGCTTCGCAGTCGTGGCCAGCGAGGTGCGCAGCCTCGCGCAGCGCTCGGCCGAAGCCGCCAAGGAGATCAAGGGCCTGATCGGCGCCAGCGTCGAGAAGGTCGAATCGGGTTCGCGCCTGGTGGCCGACGCCGGCAGCACGATGGGCGAGATCGTCGCCAGCGTGCAGCGTGTCAGCGACATCATCGGCGAGATCAGCGCCGCTGCCGGCGAGCAGAGCAGCGGCATCGGCCAGGTCAACGGTGCGGTCACCGGCCTCGACCGCATGACGCAGCAGAACGCCGCGATGGTCGAGCAAAGCACGGCCGCGGCCGCAGCGCTCGAGGAGCACGCCACCCGCCTGGGCGGCCTCCTCGGCGCCTTCCGCCTGGACCAGAGCGGCGGCGCCGCCGCGGTGCCGGCGCAGGCCTGAACCACCGCGCCGCCCACCTTCAGAAACGCCGCCGCAGCGCCGATAACCCCTCAGACCGAAGTCAACCGCAAGGAATCGCCATGGAGATGATCGCCGAAGCCAGCCACGTTGCCCGCCACGAAGCCGCGCGGGGCAACGCCAAGGCCGCCGCCGGCCAAGCCGCGTCCGGCGGCGAGTACCTCACCTTCCGCCTGGGGGCGGAGGAATACGGCATCGACATCCTGCGGGTGCAGGAGATCCGCTCCTACGAGCAGCCCACCCGGATCGCCAACGCCCCGTCCTTCATCAAGGGCGTGGTCAACCTGCGCGGCGTGATCGTGCCGATCATCGACCTGCGCTTGAAGCTGGGCTGCGAGCAGGTCGAATACAACGACTTCACCGTGGTCGTCGTGCTCAACGTGCGCGGCCGCGTCGTCGGCGCGGTGGTGGACTCGGTTTCCGACGTGCTCGAACTCGCGCGCGACGACATCAAGCCCGCACCCGAACTCAGTTCCAGCATCGATGCCTCGTACATCACGGGCATCGGCACCATCAAGACCGGCGAGGCAGACCGCATGCTGATCCTGATGGACATCGAAGGCCTGATGAGCAGCGCCGACATGGGGCTGATCGGTCACTGACCACGCCCTTCCTCCATCCACCCGCCGGCCAAGGAGCCACGCATGAAACACCACTTCACCTTCCGCACCACCCTCGCTGCCTGCGCGCTCGCGCTGGCCGCCGCGCCCGCGCTGGCCAGCAACGCGAACAAGGACGAGGCCGTGGCGATGGTCAAGAAGGGCATCGCCTTCATCAACGCCAACGGCACCGAGAAGGGCTACGCCGAAATCGACAACAAGAGCGGTCAGTTCATCGATCGCGACCTCTACCTCGTCGTCTACGGCCTCGACGGCCACTGCCTGGCCCATGGCGCCAACCCCAAGATGATCGGCCGCAACCTGATCGACCTGACCGACGTCGACGGCAAGTACTTCGTCAAGGAACGCGTGGCGATGGTCAAGGCCAAGCCCGCCGGCGCCTGGCAGGACTACAAGTTCACCAACCCGGTGAGCAAGAAGGTCGAACCCAAGGTGATGTACTGCGAGAAGCTGGGCGAGACCGCGGTCTGCGGCGGCGTCTATCCCTGAGCCGGCCATCGCCCGCACAACCGGAATACCGAAGGAAGCCGCATGAAGCTGGGCCCCAAGCTGTTGATCGCCCCCTTGCTCACCGCCGCGGTCGCGCTCGGCGCGGGCACCCTTTATGCGAGCCTGGCGCATCACGACAGCGTCGCGGCGCGCGAGGCGAATGCGGCCGACCTCGAGAACTTCAAGACCGTCGGTCAGGCGCAGACGCAGCTGGCCGAGGTGCGGGCGGGGGTGTTCCGCACCCTGGTCCTGCTGGCCTCGCTCGACGACGCCAAGGTCAAGGCCGTGCGCGGCGAACTGGCACAACAGGTGCAAGCGGTGGCGCAGGCGGTGGCCGCGATGCCGGCCAAGGCCGGTGACGACGCCCAGATCGGCAAGCTCGCCGCGGCAGCCGCGCCGCTGCTGGCGCAGTACGCCAAGCAATGCGACAAGGCGATCGACCTCAGCGGCGTCGATCCCAACGTCGGCGCCGGTGCGATGCGCGCCGCCGAGGACACCTTCGCCGAGCTCGACAAGGACCTGCAGGGCCTGGGCGCACGCTCCGACGCGCTGCACGCCGAGCGCGCCGACGCGGCCAACGCCCGCAGCCTGCACAGCATGGAACTGCTGGGGCTGTTGACCCTGCTCGTCACCGGCGGCGCCCTGGCTGCCGCCTGGCGCATGCAGCGCCGCGTGGTGGTCGAACTCGGCCACGCCGTGCGCCTGGGCGCCGACGTGGCGGCCGGCCGGCTCGACGTCGCCGCCCACAGCGAGCGTGACGACGAGATCGGCGAGCTGATGCGCGCACTCGGCCACATGGTGGCGCGTCTGCGCGAATCGCTGCAAACCGTGCGCCAGGCCACCGACCACATCGGCATCGCTTCGCAGGAGATCGCCACCGGCAACACCGATCTGAGCCAGCGCACCGAAGAGGCTGCGTCCAGCCTGCAGCAGACCGCCAGTTCGATGGAGCAGCTCACCGTCACCGTGCGCCAGACCGCCGATGCGGCGCGCACCGCCAACCAGCTCGCGGCCTCGGCCAGCAGCGTCGCCCAGCGCGGCGGCAACGTCGTCTCGCAGGTCGTCTCGACGATGGACGAGATCAGCGCCAGCAGCCGCAAGATCGCCGACATCATCGGCACCATCGACGGCATCGCGTTCCAGACCAACATCCTGGCCCTCAACGCCGCGGTCGAGGCCGCGCGCGCCGGCGAGCAGGGCCGCGGCTTCGCAGTCGTGGCCAGCGAGGTGCGCAGCCTCGCGCAGCGCTCGGCCGAAGCCGCCAAGGAGATCAAGGGCCTGATCGGCGCCAGCGTCGAGAAGGTCGAATCGGGTTCGCGCCTGGTGGCCGACGCCGGCAGCACGATGGGCGAGATCGTCGCCAGCGTGCAGCGTGTCAGCGACATCATCGGCGAGATCAGCGCCGCTGCCGGCGAGCAGAGCAGCGGCATCGGCCAGGTCAACGGTGCGGTCACCGGCCTCGACCGCATGACGCAGCAGAACGCCGCGCTGGTGGAAGAAGGTGCCGCGGCCGGCGAGAGCCTGCGCGAACAGGCTGCGCGCCTGTCGGACGTGGTCAAGCGCTTTCAGCTCGGGCCGGCGAACGCAACGACGACCACCGCCCTGACGTCGCCGGCCGCGCGGCCGGCGGCGCCGGCCAAGGTCGTCGCCCAGGCGGTGGTCGCCCGCGTCCGTTCGCAGGCCAGAAACCCCAGCCCGCCGCCGACACAAGCCGCCAGGCCGGCACCGGCCGCCGCGCCGCCCACCGATGCGCAGCGTTCGTCATCGGCCGCTGCCGCTGACGGCAGCCAAGGCGACTGGGAAACCTTCTGACCCGTCGCCGCCGACGGCACCGCGTCACATGGCGCGGCGCAGCGTCTCCAGCACCGGCCGGCGCAGCACTTCGCGCAGGCCCCACCAGCCGGCGGCCAGCGCGAGCAATGCGCCGGCCACGGTGCCGCCCAGCGGCACCCACGGCGACGGGTTCCAGCTGAAATCGAAGGCGTAGCGCGCCAGCAGCCAGCCCACCGCCACCGCGGCCAGCGACGCGAGCAGCCCGGCCAGCGCACCGACGCCCAGCAGTTCGGTGCGCTGCACCTGCGCCAGCAAACGGCTGCCGGCACCCATCGCGCGCATGATCGCGAACTCGTGGGCGCGCGCCTCGCGCGTCGCCGAGACGGCGGCGAACAGCACCACCAGCCCGGCCACCAGCGTGAAGCCGAACAGGAACTCCACCGCCCGGATCACCTGGTCGAGCACGCGCTGCACCTGCGCGATCGAGGCCGAGACGTCGATGCTGGTGATGTTCGGAAAGTCACGCGCGAGCCGGTTGTCGAAGCCCGGTTGCGCCGGGGCGCGGAAGGCGCTGATGTAGCTCAGCGGCAGGTCGTCCATGCGTGCCAGCGGGAACAGCACGAAGAAGTTGACGCGCATCGAACTCCAGTCCACCTTGCGCAGGCTGGTGATGCGGCCTTCCCGGATCTGGCCGGCGATGTCGAAGCGCAGCCGGTCGCCCAGCTTGAGCTTGAGCTCCTCGGCCAGCCCCTGCTCGACCGACAGCGCGTCGGCCTCGCCCGCCACCCAGCGCCCGGCCACGATCTCGTTGTGCGGCGGCGCGACCGCGCTGTGGCTGAGGTTGAACTCGCGCTCGACCAGGCGGCGCGCGCGCGGGTCGGCGTAGTCGTCGGCGCCGACCGGCTTGCCGTCGATCGCGACCAGGCGGCCGCGGATCATCGGGTACCAGTCGTAGTTGCGCACGCCGGCGGCCTCGAGCTCGCGGCGGAAGGCTCCGGCCTGCTCGGGCTGCAGGTTGATCACGAAGCGGTTGGGCGCATCCGGCGGCGTCGCCGCGCGCCAGCTGCTGACGAGGTCGGTGCGCAGCAGTACGAGCAGGATCAGCGCCAGCAGGCCGACGGCCAGGGCCGAGACCTGCAACACCGCGAACGCCGGCCGGGCGGCGATCTGCCGGGTGGCCAGCACCAGCCAGCGCGGTGCACGGGCCTCCGGCACGGCGCGCTTGAGCAGGTGCACCGCCGCCCACGACAGCAGCGCGAACACCGCGACCGCAGCGGCAAATCCGCCGACCGCGATCAGGCCCAGCCTGATGTCGGAGGAAGCCGCCATCAGCAGCGCCGCGAAGGCCAGCGTGCCGGCCACGAGCACGCCCGCCGACGCCGCCTTCAGCGCGCCCACATCGCGCCGGATCACGCGCAGCGGCGGCACGCGCGCCAGCTGCAGCACCGGTGGCAGGCCGAAGCCCAGCAGCAGCGTCATGCCCACGCCGAGGCCGAACAGCGCCGGCCAGGGGCCGGGCGCCGGCAGCGCCGCATCGACCAGCCCGGCCAGCAGCCAGACGAAGACGAAATGCACCGCCAGCCCCAGCAGCACCCCGCAGGCGCTGGCGAGCAGGCCGATGAAGGCGAACTGCAGCGTGTAGGCGCCGGCGATGCGGCGCTGCGACAGCCCGAGCACGCGCAGCATCGCGCAATCGTCGAGGTGGCGCGAGGCGAATTCGCGCGCCGCGATACCCACCGCCACGGCGGCCAGCAGCGCCGCCAGCAAGGCCACGAGGTTGAGGAATTTCTCGGCCCGGTCCAGCGTCTGCTGCATCTCGGGCCGGCCGCTCTGGATGCTCTCGACGCGAACGCCGCGCAAGGGCACGGCCTTGATGCGTTCATCGACGTAGCGCACGAACTCGCGCACCGCGGCGTCGCCGCGCGAGGCGCGCTGGCCCGCCGGCGCGGCCACCGCCAGGCGCCAGCTCACGCGACTGGCCGGCTGGATCAGCCCGGTGGCCGGCAGGTCGGCTTGGGCCAGCATCACGCGCGGCGCGAAGCTCGAGAACCCCGCGCCGCGGTCGGGCTCGACGACGATCTGGCGCGCGATCGTGAAGCTGGCGTCGCCCAGCAGCAGCGGGTCGCCGACCTTGAGCTGCAGGGCATCGAGCAGCGCAGCGTCCACCCACACGGTGCCGCGCCCGGGCGCGGCAGCCAGCGTCTGCACCGCCGAGTCCGGCCCGGCCCGCAATTGCAGCCGGCCGCGCAGCGGGTAGGCCGGGCCCACCGCCTTGACCGCCACCAGCCGCGCCGCGCCGCCCTTGTCGTCGGGCGCCCTGGCCATGCTCGGGAAGCCCGCGATGTGCACGACCTGCAGGCCGAGCGCGAGCGCCCGGGCCTCGATCTGCGGCGGCAATGGCTGGTCGCTGCCGACCACGGCGTCGCCGCCCAGCAGCTGCCGCGCGTCGCGCTGCAGGCCGGCGCTGAGGCGGTCGGCGAAGAAGCCCACCGCGGTCAGCGCCGCCACCGCGAGCAGCACGGCCACCACCAGCAGACGCAGCTCGCCGGCCCGGAAATCGCGCCGCGTCTGGCGCCAGGCCAGGGCGGCGATCGAAGGGGGATGCAGCTCGTTCATCGGCGCACGGTAGCGCAAGCAGGTTGCGGCTGTGTGCAGCGCTTGAATTGACCGTGCAAGGGCACTGAACCCGCGCCGCGCGGCCGGGTGCTCCAATCGGTGCATGGACACCCTGCCCTCGCTCTTCCTCTCTCACGGCTCGCCGATGATCGCGCTCGAGCCGCGCGCTGCCGGCCACTTCATGCAGCAGCTCGGGCCGGCGATCGAGGCCCGCTTCGGCCGCCCGCGGGCGATCCTGGTCGCCTCGGCGCACAGCCTGACCCGCGAACCGGTGCTGATGGCGGCGGCAAGGCACGAGGCGATATACGACTTCGGCGGCTTCGACCCGCGGCTCTACGAGATGCGCTACGACGCCCCCGGCGCGCCGGCGCTGGCCGAGCAAGTGGCCAGACTGCTGCAGGCGGCGGGCATCGCGTCGCACCGCGTCGACGAAGGCGGGCTGGACCATGGCATCTGGACGCCGCTGCGCTACCTGTTCCCCGACGCCGACGTGCCGGTGCTGCCCCTGGCCTGGCCACCGTCGTGGAAGCCGGCGCAGCTGTTCGCGCTCGGCCAAGCGCTGGCGCCGCTGGCCGACGAAGGCGTGTTGATCCTGGGCAGCGGCAGCATCACGCACAACCTGCGGCGCGTCTTCGGCGGCGGCGGCCTGCACCCGGTAGACAGCCCGCCCACACCCGAGAGCACGGCCTTCCGCGACTGGTTCGCCGCGCGCAGCCAGGCCGCCGACTGGGACGCGCTGTTCGACTACCGCGCGCGGGCGCCTTTCGCGGCCCTCATGCACCCCACCGACGAGCACCTGCTGCCCTTCTTCGTGGCCGCCGGTGCGGGCGGCCGCGGGCCGGCGCGGCGGATCCACCAGAGCCTGGAGTTCGGCGACCTGGGCATGGACGCCTACGCCTTCGGGACCGCAGGCGAGCGGCTGCAAGGCGCCGGGGAGGCCGCAGGCCGCAACTAGAATCCGCGGCGTGCGACACGGCCGCAGATCGGATCCCCGTCCCCGGGCGCTTCAACGCGCAGGCTGGGCCTTGTGGATCGCCATCGCGCTGCTGTTCCAGAACGCGATCCTCACGCAGCACGCGCTGGCGATGGCCACCGGCATCGAGGTCTGCTCGGTCGCGGGCCCGACCCGCGTCGATGCCGACGGCCACCCGCTGAAGGGCGGCGACCTCAAGCACCATGACTGCTGCTGCGCCACGCCCCTGGCGGCGCCGCCGGTGGCACGGACACTGCCGCCGATGCCGTCGGCCGGCCGGGTGGCGGCCGCACCCGTGACGGCCGCGCGCCTCGCCGCGGACCGGCTCGCGCCCCTGTCGCGCGGACCTCCGGCACGCGGCTGAGTTGGCGGCCGGCGCGCCCCTCGCGGCGGCGCTGGCCCTGCATTTCCCTGCGAGCCCGCCGGCCCGAGATGCCGAGCGCGCGAGGCGCAGGCCCGGCCACCCACCGACTCGACCCGCGGCAACGCGACCGCGCCCCTGCCGCAGGGTCCTCCTCCATCGCCGGCCCGCCCTGCCCGGCCGGCTTCGACTTGCGAGAGCCCCTTGAAATCATCCCTCCTCATCACCGTGGCGGCGGCGCTGAGCGCGGCGTCGACCGCCGCACTGGCCTGTTCGAGCTGCGGCTGCACGCTCAATTCCGACTGGTCCGCCCAGGGCTTCAAGTCCGGCGGCGGCCTGAGCGTGGACTTGCGCTACGACCAGTTCGACCAGAACGACCTGCGCCGCGGCACGGACCGCGTCGACAGCGCGGCCCTCAGCCTGCCTGCGGAGCAGGAGATCCAGCACCGGACCGTGAACCGAAACACCACGCTCGCGCTGGACTACGGCTTCGCCGACGGCTGGGGCCTGAACCTGCAACTGCCGTGGCTGAACCGCCACCACACGACCTTCGCCGAAGGCGACACCGAACTGTCCACCTCGGCTTCGAACAGCGTCGGCGACATGCGCATCGTCGGCCGCTGGCAGGGCGTTGCCCCCGAGCGCAACTGGGGCCTGCAGTTCGGGCTCAAGCTGCCCACCGGCGCGACCGACGTCGACTTCGCCGCCGGACCACAGGCCGGCCAGCCGCTGGACCGTGGCTTGCAGCCGGGCACCGGATCGACCGACCTGCTGCTCGGCGCCTACGGCTTCGGCACCATCGCGCAGCACCTGGACTGGTTCGCGAGCGCGCTGTTCCAGATTCCGGTGACGTCCAGGGACCGGTTCGAGCCAGGTCCCGGTGTCAACCTGAGCGCCGGCCTGCGCTACGTCGGCGACGGGCCGCTGGTGCCGCACCTGCAGGTCAACCTGCGCAGCGAGGGCAAGGAATCAGGCGCGAATGCCGACGTGCCGAATTCAGGTGCCACGCTGGCCTACCTGAGCCCGGGGCTGACCTGGGCCGTGGGCGACCACCTCAGGGTCTACGGCTTCGTGCAGCTGCCGATCTACCAGCGCGTGACGGGCCTGCAGCTGGAGCCCAGGTCCAGCGCGTCGATCGGGCTGCACTACAGCTACTGATGGCCGGGACGCGCCCGGCCGGATCGACAGGCGCGCTCAGGCCGGGTGGGCGAACACCGCGTCCAGCGCCCGCGTCCAGCGCGCCTTGTCGGCGGGCGGCGCGAAGCTGGCGTCGAAGCTGTTCCTCGCCAGCGCGTAGGCCTGCGCCGTGCCGAGCTGCGGCAGGGCGTCGAAGGCGTCGATGAAGTTGTCGTTGAGGTAGCCGCCGAAGTACGCCGGGTCGTCGCTGTTGACGGTGGCGCACAGACCGGCCGCCAGTAGCGCCGGCAGGTTGTGCTCGGCCATCGACTTGAAGACGCGCAGCTTGACGTTGGACAGCGGGCATACCGTCAGCGGCATGCGTTCGGCCGCCAGCCGCTGGACCAGGCTTGGGTCTTCGAGGCAGCGCACGCCGTGGTCGATGCGCTCGACCTTCAGGACGTCGAGCGCGCTCCAGATGTAGGCCGGCGGGCCCTCCTCGCCGGCGTGGGCGACCACGTGCAGGCCGAGCTCGCGGCAGCGCGCAAAGACGCGGGCGAACTTCTCCGGCGGGTGATCACGCTCGGAGCTGTCGAGGCCGACGCCGATGAAATGCTCGCGATGGGGCAGCGCCTGCTCCAGCGTGGCGAAGGCGGCCTCTTCGCTGAGGTGGCGCAGGAAGCACAGGATCAGCCTGGCGCTGATGCCGAACTCGGCGTGCGCGCGGCGGCAGGCATGGGCCAGGCCGACGATCACGGCCTCGATCGGCACCCCGCGGTCGGTGTGCGTCTGCGGATCGAAGAAGATCTCGGCGTGGACCACGTTGTCGGCCGCGGCGCGCTCGAAGTAGGCCCAGGCCAGGTCGAAGAAGTCCTCGGCTTTCAGCAGCACGCTGGCGCCGGCGTAGTAGATGTCGAGAAAGCTCTGCAGGTCGGTGAAGGCGTAGGCGGCGCGCAGCGCCGCGACGCTGGGGAAGGCCAGCGGCAGGCCGTTGCGCGCCGCGAGCTTGAAGATCAGCTCGGGCTCGAGCGAGCCTTCGATGTGGATGTGCAGCTCGGCCTTGGGCATGCGGCGCAGCAGCGCATGCAGCTCGACGCGGGCGGAGGGGCGGGCGGGTTCGGTCATGCGGCGGTCCAGGCAGGCTCGATGCCGAACTGTAGCGAAGCGTCGGCCGACGCCGCGGCGAGCGGCCCGCTCTAGGTGCCGGCCACGCCGGCAGCGTGAGCCTGCTGGTCGGCGTGGTAGCTGCTGCGCACCATCGCGCCCACCGCGGCGTGGCTGAAGCCCATCGCCGCGGCCTCGCGCTCGAACATGCCGAAGGTGTCGGGGTGCACGTAGCGCCGCACCGGCAGGTGGTGGCCGCTGGGCGCCAGGTACTGGCCGATGGTCAGCATCTCGATGCCGTGCGCGCGCATGTCGCGCATGACCTGCAGGATCTCGTCGTCGGTCTCGCCCAGGCCGACCATCAGCCCGCTCTTGGTCGGCACGCCGGGCACGGCTTGCTTGAAGCGCTTGAGCAGGCCCAGCGAGAACGCGTAGTCCGAGCCCGGCCGCGCTTCCCTGTACAGGCGCGGGATGGTCTCGAGGTTGTGGTTCATCACGTCGGGCGGCGCGGCCTTCAGGATCTCGAGCGCGCGGTCCAGCCGGCCGCGGAAATCGGGCACCAGGACCTCGATCCGGGTGGCCGGCGAGAGCTCGCGCGTCTTTTCGATGCAGGCCACGAAATGCGCCGCGCCGCCGTCGCGCAGGTCGTCGCGGTCGACGCTGGTGATGACCACGTACTTGAGCTTGAGCGCGGCGATCGTGCGCGCCAGGTTCAGCGGCTCCTCCGGATCCAGCGGGTCGGGCCGGCCATGGCCGACATCGCAGAACGGGCAACGGCGGGTGCACTTGTCGCCCATGATCATGAAGGTGGCGGTGCCCTGGCCGAAGCATTCGCCGATGTTCGGGCAAGAGGCCTCCTCGCACACGGTGTGCAGCTTGTGCTCGCGCAGGATCTGCTTGATCTCGTAGAAGCGCGTGCTCGGGCTGCCGGCCTTGACGCGGATCCAGGCCGGCTTTTTCAGCACCGAGCCTGCATCGGCCGGCACGACCTTGATCGGGATGCGCGCCGTCTTGGCCTGCGATTTCTGCTTGGCGGTGGGGTCGTAGGCGCTGGGCTGGCTCATCACTGCGGTCAGGTGCGCAAAGGATGCGTGCCTGGCTGGGGGCGGGATGAACAGTCTAACGGCTGCAGCTTGCACCCGCCGACGGTGCTTCAGTCGCGGCGCAGGTCCAGGCGCCGCTGCAGCGCATCGGCGAGCCGACCCGCGGCGTCGTGCCAGGGCAGCTCGACGCCCAGCGAGCGCAAATCCACCGTCCGCAGACCGGCATAGCCGCAGGGGTCGATGCGGCCGAAGGGTTCGAGGTCCATCGCCACGTTGAGGGCCACGCCGTGGTAGCTGCGGTGCCTGCTGACCTTGATGCCCAGCGCCGCGATCTTGCCCAGGCCCGCGAACGGGTCGGTGGCCGCCGGCTGCAGCACGGCGTGTGCGAAGGGGTCGGCCAGGCGCACGTAGATGCCGGGTGCGCCGCGCACGCGATGGCCGACGACGCCGTAGCTCCACAGCGTGTCGATCACCGCCTCTTCGATGCGGAACACGTATTCCTTGACGTAGATGCCCAGCCGCCGCAGGTCCAGCAGCGGATAGGCCACGACCTGGCCCGGTCCGTGATAGGTCACCTGGCCGCCGCGGTCGGCGCGCAAGACGGGGATCCCGGCGGCGGCCAGCACATGGGCGTCGCGTCCGGCCACGCCCTGCGTGAACACCGGCTCGTGCTCGACCAGCCAGAGCTCGTCTTCGGTGTCGGCGCCGCGCGCGGCGGTGAACGCCCGCATCGCGGCTTCGATCTCGGTGTAGGGCCGGCGACCCAGGTCCAGCAGGCGCATGGCGCCGCAGTCTATCGACAGGCGCAGGGCGGCGCAGGGTCGAGGACGGCCGCGCCGCCGCGTCGTCGCGGCAGGCCGCGCAATCTGGCGTATCTTTCGCCGCTTCGCTCCTGCAATCCCGCGGGCATGGACCCCATATGGAAATCAGCGCCGCCACCGGCCATATCCGCCCGACCTCGCATCCCGGCCACGGCACCGACGCGGCAACCGCGATGAGCCGGGGCGCGGCCGACCTGGCCGCAGCGCAGGGGTGCCCCCTTGAGTGACGCCCGCCCGCCGTTCGAAGCGCCGGCCCCCGTTGCCTTGCCCGACGGCCCTTCGCGCCACCCGCTGTCGCTGCTGCACGACCCGCGCACGATCCGCGCCCGCTGTGCCGCGATCCTGCGTGCGGTGGACAGCAACGTCAGCGGACATTTCACGGTCGAGCGCGGCGCGCTGCCGGCGCTGGCCGAGCGCGTGGCGGACCTGACGCTCAGGCGCTTCCCCGACCTGAACATCCCGTACCACAGCCGCTGGCGGCATTTCGAGGCCGGCGGCGTCGATCGCAAGCCCGCACTCGACGCGCTGCTGGCCGGGCGCAGCCTGGCCGACGCGGCGCGTGCGCGCTTCGACCTCACGGTGACGAGCGTGCTGCTCGACGCCGGTGCCGGCGCCGACTGGCGCTACACCGAGCCCGGCACCGGCTTGCCGCTGGCGCGCTCCGAGGGCCTGGGTGTGGCGAGCTGGCATGCCTTCCTCGGCGGCGCCTTCTCCGCGTCGCCGGCCGATCCCTTGCGCGCCGACGCCGCGACGCTGGCGAAGATGGACGCCACCGCGCTGCGCGCCATGTTCCAGGTCAACGCCACCAACGCGATGGCCGGCTTCGAAGGCCGCGCCGGTCTGCTCGTCCGCCTGGGCGCGGCGCTGGGTGCCGAAGCCTCGCGCAGCGACTTGCCGGCCCGGCCCGGCCTGCTCTACGACCGCCTGACGGCCGGCGGCACGCGAAGCGAAGTCGGCGCCGACGCGGTGCTGGCCGAGTTGCTGCGCGTGCTGGGCCCGATCTGGACCGGCGGCAGCCGCGTGCAGGGCCTGCCGGCGGGCGATGTCTGGCCGCATAGGTGGGCAGGGGACGCCGTGGGCGCCGCGGGCGCCGACGATGCCGTCGGCGGTGGCGGCCGCGACCCGACCACCGGCGGCTGGGTGCCTTTCCACCAGCTCAGCCAGTGGCTGGCCTACTCGCTCGTCGAGCCGCTGCGGTGGGCCGGCGTCACGGTCACCGGGCTGGATCTGCTGACCGCACTGCCCGGGTACCGCAACGGCGGCCTGCTGATCGACGGCGGTGTCATCGTGCCGCGCCACCGCGCCAGCCTCGCGCGCCAGTGGAAACTGTCCGACGACTTCGTCGTCGAATGGCGTGCCCTCACCGTGGCCCTGATCGACGAGCTGGCGGCGCTGGTGCGCGAGCGGCTGGGCAGGACCGCCACCGAACTGCCGCTGGCCTGCATCCTCGAGGGCGGCACCTGGGCCGCCGGGCGCGAGATCGCGCAGCAACTTCGCCCCGACGGCGCGCCGCCGCTGCGCATCGAAGGCGACGGCACGATCTTCTAGAAGCAGCCCGCCGCGGCCGGCGCGGCGCCAGCCCCGGAGCCCGTTCATGACCGAACCCATCGTGCATCTCGTCAGCCACCCGCTGGTGCAGCACAAGCTCACGCTGCTGCGCCGGAAGGACCTCAGCACCAGCAGCTTCCGTCGTCTGCTGCACGAGATCAGCATGCTGATGGCCTACGAGGTCACGCGCGACATGCCGACCCAGCTGATCGAGATCGAGACGCCGCTGGAGACCATGCGCTCGCCGGTGATCGACGGCAAGAAGACCGTGTTCGTCGTCATCATGCGCGCCGGCAGCGGCTTCCTCGACGGAATGCTCGAGGTCGTGCCGGGCGCGCGCGTGGGCCATGTGGGGCTGTATCGCGACCCGAAGACGCTGGGCGCGGTGGAGTACTACTTCAAGATGCCGCAGGCGATGCACGAGCGCGACGCGATCGTGCTCGACCCCATGCTCGCGACCGGCAATTCGGCGGTCGCAGCGGTGGAGCGGCTGAAGGAGACGGGCCCGAAGTCGATCCGCTTCGTCTGCCTGCTGGCCGCGCCCGAGGGCCTGGCCAACTTCCACGCCCATCACCCCGACGTGCCGGTCTATGTCGCAGCGATCGACCGCCAGCTCGACAGCCACGGCTACATCGTGCCCGGGCTGGGCGACGCCGGCGACCGGCTGTTCGGGACCAAGTAGGCGCGGGCGGTTCCGCGGCGCCGGCTACTTCGCCGGCGTTGCGGTCTCGCGCAGGAAGCGTGCGATGTCGTCGTGCAGCTTGGCCAGCGACGCCGGGTCGTCGTACATCATGTGTCCGGCCGGGTAGCGGTGGAACTCGATGTTGGCACGCAACGAGGCCGGGATCGGCAGGTGCGAGTACTCGAACCGGGCGGCCGCGAAAGGCGTGGCCAGGTCGTAGTAGCCGGCGAAGTTGACGACCTTCAGGCGCGGGTTGGTGCGCATCGCGGCGGCCAGGTCGGGCATCACGTTGACGCTGCCGCGGCGCGGGTAGCGGGCGCCCGGCGGCTGGTGCTTCCAGTCCCAGTTGCGCCAGACCGGAGCCTCGGGCCTGTAGTCGAGATCGGTGCCGAACTTCAGCACGTTGCGCACGTAGTCGTTGTACAGCGAGATGTAGGCCGACGAGATGGCCGACGACTGCGGGTCGTACTCGGCCGACTTGGCCAGCGGATCGAGCGAGGGGCTGCTGTAGCGCGTGTCCAGGCGCCCGGTGGTCAGGCCCTGGTCGGTCAGCAGCTGGTTGCTGAACATGCCGCCGGTGATGCGCAGATCGGCCTTCTCGAGGTAGGGCACCGGCAGGCCGATGAAGCTGGCGAGCTTCTCGGCGACGGCGTGGCGGCGCGCCGGGTCGAGGCCGGCGCCGGCGGTCAGCGCCGGCAGGTATTCGTCGAGCGCGAACTGCTCGGCCGCGGCAACCAGCTTTTCCAGCGTCTGCGGCGAGCGGTCGGCCCAGGCCGGCAGCCGGCCGTGGTACCAGGCGGTGGCGGCGTAGGTCGGCAGCGCCAGCGCGTAGGGCAGGTCGTCGCCCGGCGCCCATTGCGGGCCGTCGGGGCTGAAGCCGAAGTTGAGGATCTGCGACAGCAGCATCACGCCGTTGACGTCGATGTCGTAGCGCTCCTGCAGCAGGTTCACCAGCACCGCCGAGCGCGTGGTGCCGTAGCTTTCGCCGAACAGGTACTTCGGTGCGTTCCAGAGGCTGTTGCGGGTCAGGAACTTCTTGATGAAGCGGGCGAACGCGTTCGCGTCCTCGTCCACGCCCCAGAACTCCTTTTCCTTCTCTTTCAGCTTCTCGCGCTCCTTGGCCTTGTTCTTGTCCACCGCGACGATGCGCCCGAAGCCGGTACCCGGTGCGTCGATGAAGACCAGATCGGCCACGTCGAGCAGCGAATATTCGTTGTCGACCAACCGGTAGGGCGCGGCCGGGCCTCGCTGGCCGTTGCCGGTGAGCACGCGCTTGGGGCCGAAGGCACCCAAGTGCAGCCACACGCTGGCCGAGCCCGGCCCGCCGTTGTAGAGGAAGAGCACCGGCCGCTGCGCCGCGCCGGGCTCGGTCTTGCCGAAGTACGCCACGTACGACATCACCGCGCTCGGCTCGTCCTTGCTGTCGTCGACCTGCAGCAGGCCGGTGACGGCGCGGTACTCGATGCGCCTGCCATGCGCGGTGACCACGCCCTGGCTGGTCTGCGTCTGCTCGGCCAGGCGCGCGTCCTTCGCCGGGTCGGGTTCCGGGCCGCCGCCTTCGGGCGCGGGCTGGGCCAGGAGCGGCAGCGCGGCGGCACCGAGCACGAGAGCGAAAACCGATCGGCGCAGCAGCGGGACAAGAGGATTCGGCATGGCGAGTCTCTGGCGGCGAAAAGCGCGGATCGTAACGGCAAGGCGCCGCGGCAGCTTCAGCGCCCGTACGGGTCGTCCAGCCCGAGACCGCGCAAGACCTCGCTCTCACGCGCCTCCATCACCGCCGCATCGGCGTCGTGGTCATGCTCGAAGCCTTGCGCGTGCAGCGTGCCGTGGACCAGCAGGTGCGCGTAATGGGCCTCGATGGGGATGCGCTGCGCGCGCGCCTCGGCCTCGACCACCGGCGCGCACAGAACCAGGTCGGCCAGCACCAGCGGCGCGCGCTCGTAGTCGAAGGTCAGCACGTTGGTCGCGTAGTCCTTGCCGCGGTAGCCGCGGTTGAGCGCGCGGCCCTCTTCGGCATCGACGATGCGCACCGTGATCTGCCCCGGGGCGGCCAGCGCCGCGCGCACCCAGCGCGCGACGCGGTGGCGCGGCAGCAGGGCACGGTGGCGCGGGTCGGCGAACTGCAGCGACAGCTGCAGTGCCGGTTTCAACGCGCGTCCCCCGCAGGCCTCGCCGGCTCGGCGCTGTCCGCACCCCTTGCGCGCTCGTAGGCCTCGACGATGCGCGCCACCAGCGGATGGCGCACCACGTCGGCAGCGGTGAAGTGCGTGAACGCGATGCCGGCCACGCGCGGCAGCACCGCCGCCGCATCGACCAGGCCGCTGGGCATGCCGGCGGGCAGGTCGATCTGGCTCACGTCGCCGTTGACCACGCATCGGCTGCCGAAGCCGATCCGGGTGAGGAACATCTTCATCTGCTCGCGCGTCGTGTTCTGCGCCTCGTCGAGGATCACGAAAGCATGGTTGAGCGTGCGCCCGCGCATGAAGGCGAGCGGCGCGATCTCGATCAGGCCCTTCTCGAAGGCCTTGGTGACACGGTCGAAGCCCATCAGGTCGTACAGTGCGTCGTACAGCGGGCGCAGGTAGGGGTCGACCTTCTGCGCCAAGTCGCCGGGCAGGAAGCCCAGCCGCTCGCCGGCCTCGACCGCCGGGCGCGTCAGAACGATGCGCTGCACGCCGTGGCGCTCGAGCGCATCGACGGCGCAGGCGACGGCGAGAAAGGTCTTGCCGGTGCCCGCCGGGCCGATGCCGAAGGTGATGTCGTGCGCCAGCATCTGACGCAGGTACTGCGCCTGGTTGGGCGTGCGGCCGACGAGGTCGCTGTGGCGGGTGTGCAGCACGACGGGTTCGGGCACGACCCCGTCGACATCGGGCTGCGCCGCACCGGCCGCCGATGCCTGCGCCGCCGCGCTGTAGTCGAGCAGGGCCAGCTGCAGCGCGCGCTCGCCGATCGGGTGCTGCGCCTTGGCGTACAGCGCGTCGAGCAACCGCACCGTGCGCTCGATGCCGTCGCGCGGACCTTCGATGCGAAAGCTCGCGTCGCGCCGCGCCAGCGTCACGCCGAGAGCCGATTCGATCTGGCGCAGATGGGCGTCGAGCGGCCCGCACAGATGTGCCAGGCGGCGGTTGTCGGCAGCGTCGAAGACGTGGCGGCGGATCACGGAGCGGGGCAATATCGCACGGCGTGCGATTGTCGCAGCTGCCGCAACATGCCGCGCGGGCGCGGCGCGTCGGCACAATCCGCGGCTCGATGCTGCCTTTGCCCCTGCGCTGCTCCTGGCAGGCCCTGCCGGCCTGGCTTTGCTGGCTGGCCCTGATGGCCGCGTCCGCCGCATGGCCGCAGCGGGCGGCAGCGCAGACGCTGGAGCTGCGCACAGCCCTCACCGCTCGGGCCACCGACGAGGACGGCCGCGCGTTCCCCGAACTGACCCCGGCCGTCACCGTGGCGCTGCCCGACGACTGGGCGCGCAGCCGGCCGGGCGCGAGCGGCCCGCAGTGGTACCGCGTGCGCTTCCAGCCCATCGCCGACCTCGCCAGCGACGACCTGCTGGCGCTGTTCATAGAGCGCGCCTGCAGCAATGTCGAGGTCTATCTCAACGGCCAGCTCGTGCACACCAGCGGCCGCATGACCGAGCCGATCGCGAACAACTGCAACCACCCCCAGCTGGTGCCGCTGCCCTCGGCGCTGCTGCGGCCCGAGGGCAACACGCTGGATCTCAAGCTCGCCGGCTACCCGCTGGCCGAGGTGGGATCGCGCGACCGCGCCGGCGGCCTGTCGACGCTGACCATCGGCCCCCAGGCCGAGCTCGCCGCGCGCCTGGCGCGGCGCACCGCGCTTCAGGTGTGGGCGCCGCAGGCGGTCAGCGCCACGCTCCTGCTGATGGGCGGGTTCATGTTCGTGCTCGGGTTCATCAACCGGCGCGAGCGCCACCTGGCCTACTTCGGCGCGCTGTCGGTGGGCTGGGCGATCATCGACGCGCGACTTTGGCTGCGCTCGATCCCGATGTGGACGCTCGGGCATGCGGGCGCCGAGTTCCTGCTCTGCACGATGCTGGGCTTCATCACCTGGGCAGCGGTGCAGTTCCTGCTGCGCTATGCACGCATGCGCTACCGGCTCGCCGACGTGGGACTGCCGCTGCAGTGTGCGCTGCTCGCGCTGTCGCTGGTGGCTGCCGGGCCGCAGCACCTGTACCGGATGGCCAACACCTGGTACCTGCTGCTGGCGCTGGAAGTGGCGGTGGCGGCCGCCTGGCACCTGAGGCGCCAGTGGCGCATGCGCTCGGTATGGCCGATGGCCGGCATGCTGGCCGTGACCGCAGTGGCCGGCGCGATCGAGCTCGCCGCCCAGTGGACCGGCACGCGGCCGCTGGCCTCGCATGTGGCGCAACTGGTGGTGCCGGTGGTCTTCGTCCTCGTCGGGCTGCGGCTGGTACAGCAGCATGGCCGCGCGCTCTACGAGGCCGAGCAGGGCAAGGCGCAGCTGGAGCTGCGGGTGCGCGAGGCCACGGCCGAAATCGAGCGCAACTTCCAACAGCTCGCCGAGTTGCGGGTCGAACAGGTCACCGAGCGCGAGCGCAAGCGCATCGCCGCCGACCTGCACGACGACCTCGGCGCCAAGCTGCTGACGATCGTGCACACGAGCGACAGCGAGCGCATCAGCACCCTGGCGCGCGAGGCGCTGGAGGAGATGCGGCTGTCGGTGCGCGGCCTCACCGGCAAGCCGGTGCGGCTCGCCGACGCCCTGGGCGACTGGCGCGCCGAGATCGTGTCGAGGCTGGCGCAGGCCGGCATCGAAGGCGACTGGGACGCGCCCGAAGACCTGCCGCAGACCTTGTCGGCGCGCGCCTACGTCCAGACCACGCGCATCCTGCGCGAGGCCACCAGCAACATCATCAAGCACAGCGGCGCCACTCACTGCGCGGTGAGCGCCGGCATCAGCGAGGGCTACTTCCAGCTCGTGGTGCAGGACAACGGCGAGGGCATCGCGCACGAGATCGACAGCCGCCTGGACCGCGGCCACGGCCTGGCCAGCATGAAGAACCGCGCCAAGCAGTTGCAGGGCCAGTGCCTGGTGGAGTCCGGGCCAGGCTATGGAACCGTGATACGCCTCACGGTTCCGCTGGATCGCGCGATCGAGGGCTCATGAGCCGCGCTGGTGCCGCCGATAACATCGATTGCGACCAAGGCGGGCCCCTCGATGAAAACCATTCTGCTGCTCGAAGACCTGCCGGAGATCCGGGCCTGGATGCGCAAGCTCGTGCTGCAGGTCTTCCCGGGCGCCACGATCTCCGAGAGCGCGCGCGTCCACGACGCGCTGGAGCTCATCACCGCGGTCAAATTCGACCTGGCACTGATCGATCTCGGTCTGCCCGACGGCAGCGGCGTGACGGTGGTGACCAAGCTGCGCGACGTGCAGCCCGACGCGCAGTCGGTGGTGGTCACGATCCACGACGACGACGAGCACCTGTTCCCGGCGCTGCAGGCCGGCGCCTTCGGCTACATCCTGAAGGAGCAGCCGCGCGAGCTGATCACCGAGCAGCTGCATCGCATCAGCCAGGGCGAGCCGCCGCTGTCGCCAAGCATCGCGCGCCGCGTGATGGCGTACTTCAGCGCCAAGGCCAAGCCGCACCCCGACGCCAACGCGATGCCCGCGGTCAACCTGACCGACCGTGAGAGCGAAGTGCTGCTGCGCGTGGCCAAGGGCTACACCTTGCCCGAGATCGGCGTCCAGCTGGGCTTGAGCCGGCACACCATCGCCGACTACGTCAAGCAGATCTACCGCAAGCTCAACGTGAGCTCGCGCGCCGAGGCGGCGCTGGAAGCGCAGCGCCTGGGGCTGTTCCGCTAGGGGCGTCCGCACCCGCATCCCCGGGGCCGCTACCCCGGGGCCCGCTGCGGGCAGCCGGCAGGGTCGCCGCCGAGCAGCCCTGAACCGACGTGCCGTTCGCGGCCTGCGTATGCTTGTCGCCGTCGTCGGGCGGCGTGCCCGGCTGCAGCGTCAACCTATCGGAGCTCCGCAGCATGCGCAACAACCCCCTGGGCCGCACCGGCCTGTTCGTCTCCGAACTCTGCCTGGGCACGATGACCTTCGGCGGCGGTGGCGGCATCTGGAGCCAGATCGGCTCCCTGCAGCAGGCCGATGCCGAGCGCCTGATCGGTCAGGCGCTGGACGCCGGCATCAACTTCATCGACACCGCAGACGTCTATGCCGGTGGACTGGCCGAGGAGATCACCGGCCAGGCACTAAAGAGCCTGAAGGTGCCGCGCGAGAACGTCGTCGTCGCGACCAAGGTCTTCGGCGAGACCGGCGCCGGGCCGAACGCGCGCGGCGCCTCGCGCAGCCACATCCTCGAGGGCGTGAAGGCGAGCCTGAAGCGGCTGCAGCTCGAGCACGTCGACCTCTACCAGATCCACGGCTTCGACCCCGCCACGCCGATCGAGGAGACGGTGCGCGCGCTCGACCTGCTGGTGCGCCAGGGCCATGTGCGCTACGTCGGCGTGTCGAACTGGGCCGCATGGCAGATCGTCAAGGCGCTGGGCATCGCCGAGCGGCTGGGGCTTTCGCGCTTCGAATCGCTGCAGGCCTACTACACGCTTGCCGGCCGAGACCTCGAGCGCGAGCTGGTGCCGATGCTCGCCAGCGAAGGCGTGGGGCTGATGGTCTGGAGCCCGCTGGCCGGCGGGCTGCTCAGCGGCAAGTTCGACCGCGACCAGCCCGGCGAGGCCGGCAGCCGGCGCACGAACTTCGACTTTCCGCCCGTGAACCGCGATCGCGCCTACGACTGCATCGCCGCGATGCGCCCGCTGGCGCAGGCGCGCGGCGTGTCGGTCGCGCGGATCGCGCTGGCCTGGCTGCTGCACCAGCCGCAGGTGACCAGCGTCATCGTCGGCGCCAAGCGGCCCGAGCAGCTCGCCGACAACATCGCCGCGACCCAGGTAACGCTGAACGCTGACGAACTCGCCGCCCTCGACGCGGTGAGCCGCCTGCCGGACGAATACCCGGGCTGGATGCTCGAGCGCCAGGGAGAATTCAGGCGCAAGCAGCTGGCGGGGGCGGCGCGGCCCTGAGCGCCGGGCGGGCCCGTCGTCGACCCTGCCTGCGACTCCGATCGATCGACTTCGAAGGCATCCATGAGCCAGCTCTTCACCCCTTGGCAACTCGGCGCGCTGCGCCTGCCCAACCGCATCGCGATCGCGCCGATGTGCCAGTACTCGGCCAGCGAGGGCACGCCGGGCGACTGGCACCTGATCCATCTCGGCCATCTGGCGCTGTCGGGGGCCGGGCTGATGATCCTGGAGGCTACCGCGGTCTCGCCCGAGGGACGCATCTCGCCCGGCGACCTGGGCCTGTACTCGGACGCCAACGAGGCCGGGCTGGGGCGCATCCTGGGCGCGGTGCGCGCACATTCGCCGATCGCCATCGCGATGCAGATCAGCCACGCCGGGCGCAAGGGATCGAGCCGCGCACCGTGGGACGGCGGCGCGCAGATCCGGCCCGAAGAGCCCGGCGGCTGGAAGACCCTGGCGCCGTCGGCGGTGGCGCATGCGCAGACCGACGATCCGCCCCTGGCGCTGGACGAAGCCGGCCTGGCCAAGGTGCGCGACGACTTCGTCGCCACCGCCCGCCGCGCCGCGCGGCTGGGGCTGGACGGCGTCGAACTGCACATGGCGCACGGCTACCTGCTGCACCAGTTCCTGTCGCCGCTGGCCAACCGGCGCGACGACGCCTACGGCGGCAGTCTGGCCAATCGCATGCGTTTTCCGCTGGAGGTGTTCGACGCCGTGCGCGCCGCCTTCCCGTCCGAGCGGCCGGTCTGGGCGCGCATCTCGGCCACCGACTGGGTGCAAGGCGGCTGGGACATCGAAGGCACGGTGGCGCTGTCGCAGGCGCTGAAGGCGCGCGGATGCGCCGCGGTCCACGTCACCAGCGGCGGGCTTTCGCCGGCGCAGGCGATCAGGCTCGGGCCCGGCTACCAGGTGCCCTACGCCCAGCGCGTCAGGTCCGAAGCCGGACTGCCGACAATCGCGGTGGGCCTGATCACCGAGCCCGAACAGGCCGAAGCGATTATCGCCAAGGGCGAGGCCGACGCCGTTTCGCTGGCCCGTGCGATGCTCTACGACCCGCGTTGGCCCTGGCATGCCGCGGCCAAACTCGGGGCGCAGGTGACCGTACCGCGGCAGTACTGGCGCTCGCAGCCGCGCGAGTTCAAGGACCTGTTCGCGGGCGCGAGCTTCGGCCAGCGTTAGGCGGCCGCCTGGCCGCCGCGGTCCCGAACGCAGCCTGGCTGGCGCGCGGCGCTACACGCGCCGCGCCAGTGGGCCCAGCGCCATCGCTTCCATCGCGCCGAGCAAGCCCTCGAAGTCACGCGAGGCCAGCATCGAGCGTTCGACGAGCCCGGCCTGGACGGCGCGCGCGTACTGCGCGCGGGCGGTGTCGAACGGCAGGCGCAACAGACCGATCCCGGTCTGCACAGCTGCCATCGCGCTGCCGACGATCGCCGCGAGGAGGTTCGGCGCCAAGGGCGTCACCGTGGGCGATGCAAGGCGCGAATGAGACATGGCACCCACCGCGTCAGCGCAGGCCCTGCGCAAAGGTGAGCGCCGGCTGCGCACTGCGACTGCGCCGGTCGATCTCTTCCATCCGGCGCTCGAGGTCGTAGATGTCGACGGCCTCGGCCAAGTAGGCCTCGTCGCGGGCCGATGGCGGCTCGATGCTGGGGATCAGGTTCTTGAGGAATTCGATGAACTTGGGCATGGTGTGCTCTTGTTGATACGCAGAGCTTACCAGAGATAGGGGTTTACCCTAGTCTCTCTGGAGATCCTGGCAGCAACGTCAAGCAAAGGCGGCGCGCCCGCAGGCTCGGGTGCAGGCGCCGGCGGCTCAAGACCGCGCAAGGCATGCCGATACCTGCTGCCATGGACGCCTTCCTGCATTGGGTCTTCGGCGCCGGGGCAGCATTGCTCGCGGTCGCAGTGGTTGTCGCGTGGTGGGAACACCTCGGCCGCCGGGCCGAGCCGTTGCCAGGTGCCCTGCCCGACGAGTCGCCGCCGCGCAAGCTGAGCGTGGACGTCGAACTCGACGCGTTGGCCGCCGAACCGCCGCCCGCCCCGAATGACTCCACGGTCCGGCGCGACGCGCTGGGAGGAGCCCTGGGCCGCATGGCGCAGGGAAGCACGCCGCCGCGCCGAGGCTGGATCGACACCGCACCGATGATCGGTCCCGGTCTGCGCGCCGAGACACCCGAAAGCGCGCCGGCGCCGCACGACGCGACTTCGTCGTCGCCGCACTGAACCTTTCAGGCTGCGACGGCGCTGCCGGCGATCGATACCGCGTCGGCAGCCGCGCCGGGCGCCAAGTCGACATCCTCGCCGAGAAAGCCGCCGCTCTGGTGCGCCCACAGGCGCGCGTAGATGCCGCCGGCCGCCAGCAGGCTCCTGTGATCGCCGGTCTCGACGATGCGGCCCTGGTCCATCACCACCAGCCGGTCCATCGCGGCGATCGTCGACAGGCGGTGCGCGATCGCCACCACCGTCTTGCCCTCCATCAGCTTGTACAGACTGGCCTGGATCGCGGCTTCGACCTCGCTGTCGAGCGCGCTGGTGGCCTCATCGAGCAGCAGGATCGGTGCGTCCTTGAGCATCACGCGGGCGATCGCGATGCGCTGACGCTGGCCGCCGCTGAGCTTGACGCCGCGTTCGCCGACATGGGCGTCGTAGCCCTTGCGGCCCTTGGGGTCGGTGAGGCCGACGACGAAGTCATGGGCCTCGGCGCGCTCGGCCGCGTGCAGCATCTCGGCCTCGCTCGCGTCGGGGCGGCCATAGGCGATGTTCTCGCGCACCGAACGGTGCAGCAGCGAGGTGTCCTGCGTGACCATACCGACCTGGCGGCGCAGGCTCTCCTGGGTCACGCCGGCGATGTCCTGGCCGTCGATCAGGATGCGGCCGGACTCGAGGTCGTACAGGCGCAGCAGCAGGTTGACGATCGTGCTCTTGCCGGCGCCCGAGCGGCCGACGAGGCCGATCTTCTCGCCCGGCCGCACGACGAGCGAGAAGCCATCGACGACCTTGCGCTGCCCCCCGTAGGCGAAGACCACGTTGTCGAAGCGCAACTCGCCGCGCGGCACCGTCAGCGCCTTGGCGTCGGGCCGGTCGACCACCGAGCGCGCGCGCGAGAACGTCGCCATGCCGTCCTGCACGGTGCCGATGTGCTCGAACAGCGAAGCCAGCTCCCACATCACCCAGTGCGAGATGCCGTTGAGCCTGAAGGCCATCGCGCTGGCCGCGGCGACCGCGCCCACGCCGATGGCACCCTGCGTCCACAAGACCAGGCTGGACGCCGCGGTGGCAGCGATGAGCAGCACGCTGAGCGTCTGGTTGACGGTCTCGAAGCCAGTCACCAGCCGCATCTGGCCATAGGCCGTGACCATGAACTCCTGCATCGCGCCGCGGGCGAAATGCGCCTCGCGCTGCGAATGCGAGAACAGCTTGACGGTGGCGATGTTGGTGTAGGCGTCGGTGATGCGCCCGGTCATCAGCGAGCGGGCGTCGGCCTGCGCCTGCGCTACCTTGCCCAGGCGCGGCACGAAGTACCACAGCGTGATCGCGTACAGCGCGAGCCAGCCCATGAAGGGCAGCACCAGCCAGGCGTCGAAGGCGCCGACCACCGCGATCAGGGTGACGAAGTAGATGACGACATAGACCAGGATGTCGGTGAAGATCAGCCAGGTGTCGCGCACCGCGAGCGCGGTCTGCATCACCTTGGTCGCGATGCGGCCCGCGAACTCGTCCTGGTAGAAGCCCATGCTCTGCTCGAGCATCAGGCGGTGGAAGTTCCAGCGCAGCCGCATCGGGAAGTTGCTGAACAGCCCCTGGTACTTGAACAGGGCCTGCAAGGCCGCGAAGACGATGCTGGCCAGCAGCACCGCGGCCAGCAGCGCCAGCACATGGCCCTGCTCGTGCCAGAGATTCGGTCGGCCGCACATGGCCGAGCACGTCGACGACATGGGCCATCATGCTGAACAGCAGCGCCTCGAAGGCGCCGATCGCGGCCGTGAACAGCGTCACCAGCGCGAGATAACGCCGCAGGCCGCGCGAGCACATCCACAGGAAGGCGAAGAAGCGCCGCGGCGGCGGTGGCGGCAGGGCCTCCGGGTACGGAGGCACCAGGCGTTCGAAGGTCTGGAACAAGCGGGCTCCCTGGGCGCCTCGTGGGCGCACGATCGGGCCGGCGCGGGTGCATGGCCCGCGCCGGCCGGCGGCCGCCAAGGGCCGCGAGGCGGCGATTATCGACGTTGCCCGGCGGCCTGCGCCAGCGCCGGTCGGACCTCTCGGTGCGTAGGTGTCCGCCTCCAGAAGCGGGCCCTGGCGCCGGCTACCATCACTCAAAGGAGAGGGTCAGATCATGTTCGACTACATCATCGTCGGCGGTGGCTCGGCGGGCTCGGTGCTCGCGGCGCGGCTGAGCGAGGACCCCGCGGTCAGCGTCTGCCTGCTCGAAGCGGGTCCGGTGGACCGCAGCGTGCTCATCCACTGCCCGGCCGGTCTGGCCCTGATCGCGCAGACAGGCCAGGCGAACTGGGCCTTCGAGACCGTGCCGCAGCCGGGCCTGAACGGCCGGCGCGGCTACCAGCCGCGCGGCAAGGTCCTGGGTGGGTCGAGTTCGATCAACGCGATGATCTACATCCGTGGCCAGCGCGAGGACTACGACCATTGGGCCGCGCAGGGCAACCCCGGCTGGGGCTGGGACGACGTGCTGCCCTACTTCAAGAAGGCCGAGCACAACGAGCGCGGCGCCGATGCCTGGCATGGCAGCGGCGGGCCGCTGAACGTGATGGACCTGCGCAGCCCGAACCGTTTCGGGCCGGTCTTCGTACAGGCCGGGCAGCAGGCCGGCTACCCGGTCAACCGCGACTTCAACGGCGCGACGCAGGAAGGCGTCGGCGCGTACCAGGTCACGCACAAGAACGGCGAACGCCACAGCGCCGCCACGGCCTACCTCGCGCCGCATCTGGGCCGGCGCAGCAACCTGCAGTTGCTGACCGGCGTGCAGGCCACGCGCGTGCTGTTCGACGGCCTGCGCGCGACGGGCGTGGAGATCCGCGAAGGCGGCGCTTTGCGGCAGTTGCAGGCGCGACGGGAGGTGCTGCTGTGTGCCGGCGCGCTGCAGTCACCGCAGTTGCTGATGCTCTCGGGCGTCGGCGACGGCGCGCAGCTGCAGCGCCATGGCATCGAGGTACGGCACCATCTGCCGGGCGTGGGACGACATCTGCACGACCATGTCGACGTGGTACAGATCGTCGATGCGCCGCATCTCAAGGACCTGTTCGGCCTGTCGTTCACCGGGGCCTGGCGCGCGCTGCAGGGCATCTTCGAATGGCGGCGCGAGCGCAGCGGCATGCTCACGACCAACTTCGCCGAGGCCGGCGGCTTCATCCGCAGCAGTCCGGACGAGCCGGCGCCCGACCTGCAACTTCACTTCGTGATCGGCAAGCTGGTCGATCATGGCCGCAAGGCGGTCTTCGGCCATGGCTATTCTTGCCATGTCTGCGTGCTGCGGCCGAAGAGCCGCGGCAGCGTCGCGCTGGCCGGCAAGGACCCCGCCACGGCGCCGGCCATCGACCCCGCCTTCCTGGCCGATCCCGACGACGTCGCGCGGCTGGTGCGCGGCTTCAAGCTGACGCGCCGCCTGCTGCAGCAACCCGCGCTGGCCGGCCTGGGCGGCCGCGAGCTGCCGGGCTCGGCCGCTGCGCAGAGCGACGAGCAGATCGAGCAGTTCATCCGCGGCCACGCCGACACGATCTACCATCCGGTGGGCAGCTGCCGCATGGGGCCAGGCCTCGACGACGTCGTCGACGCGCAGTTGCGGGTGCACGGCGTGGACCGCCTGCGCGTGGTCGATGCGTCGATCATGCCGCGCATCGTCTCTGGCAACACCAACGCGCCGACGATCATGATCGCCGAGAAGGCGGCGGCGATGATCGCTGACGACGCTGGCGGGCTGACCCGGCGCGCTGCCTGAGCGCCGCGAGTGCCGCTGCAGGCACTGAGTCCACAGGGCGTGGTTACGAACGCTCGACCCTGAAACGACGAACCCCTCCGGACCTTGCGGCCCGG
The DNA here is from genome assembly GCA_963725755.1 of uncultured beta proteobacterium. GTDB lineage: Bacteria > Pseudomonadota > Gammaproteobacteria > Burkholderiales > Burkholderiaceae_C > Rubrivivax. The sequence continues at coordinate 251,108 of CAVRZW010000017.1, read as the reverse complement.
AGGGGCGGGTGGCCTGGGCCACCGTTGGAGCTCCGGAGAAATGAGGTCCGGGGCTCCTGACGCGCAGAGTCTGCGCCGTCTGGATTTGCCTGCAATCAGGCGATGTCTAGGTTAGGCCAACGCTGCCGCGCATGCAAGCCCAAGCCGATCGAAATCGACGAATGGCCGGGCGGCCATGCTTCGAGGATCAAGCTGGTTGGCGTCGGCGGCCAGCGAACGCAAGCGCTGACAAGGCCAAGCCCACCAGCGCCATCGACCCCGGCTCGGGAAGCGACGGCGGCGCACCAACCGTCGTCAGCACGACGCTATCAAATAGTGCTATTGAACCACCTGAACCGCCGAATACCAACGAATATGCTGTCCCACTAAGGGAAGGCGCGACTTGGGTCCAATTGCAGAACGGCCCGACAGAGGCTCCGCTAGAGTCTTTGCAACTCGTTGATCCCAGTACGTCATTCGCGGAAATGTCGACTGCCCCCCCGATAACGCTCTTCCCGCCGGCGTCCAGCGCATCAATGGTGATATCAGCGTAAGAGCTGAAGTAGAACGAGAAACTCTCAAGACCGGCGGCGAACCCGAGAGTCGCAGAAGCGACTGATCCGGCATTACCGCCCAATGTCATCACTTGGCTGCCAGAAGGCAAATTGCCAGCATTACTAGGCTGGATGGCAAACGCGTTATCGCTGAAGACCGCCCCATCAGTCGTGCCCGATTTGCCCGAACTGTCCATTCCGCCGTTGTAGAAATTCTGGATCTTCGCATTCTGAGTGACGCCATCGAAGTCCAGTTTGACGATGTCGGCGGCGGCCGGGAAGCTGACGGCAGCGGCGACTGCCAGGGTGAGTGATTCAACCGCTTTCATCTCTTCTCCTTGTGATGGTCGAGCGGGCACGCCCCGAAAAACCGGCGCCGGATGGCCGTCGATCTTGATCGATCGCTTATGCATGCACCGATCGTGCCATCGCCATCTCCAGGGAAGATTCCCTATGCATATCAAGGAGTTGGAGTAGCCATCGGGGTCACGGAACAAGCCCTTTCACTTTCCCGGGTCGGCCCAGTTGTAAAGCCAGCCGACGATGCCCTTGACTGCGCCCTGCGCGGCGACAACGCATGGCATCAGAGGGCCAGTTTCGCCATCAACGCCGCGGCCCTCTGCGCGACCGCCGCGTCCATCCGGATGGTTTTCCCCCACTCGCGCTGCGTTTCCCCCGGCCACTTGTTCGTCGCGTCCAGCCCCATCTTGCCGCCCAGCCCGCTGACCGGCGACGCGAAGTCCAGGTAGTCGATCGGCGTGCGCTCGACCAGCGTGGTGTCGCGCACGGGATCCATCCGCGTTGTAAGTGCCCACACCACTTCCTTCCAGTCGCGGATGTTCACGTCGTCGTCGGTGACCACGATGAACTTGGTGTACATGAACTGGCGCAGGAAGCTCCACAGCCCGAACATCACCCGCTTGGCGTGGCCCGGGTAGGCCTTCCTGATCGAGATCACCGCCAGCCGGTAGCTGCAGCCTTCCGGCGGCAGGTAGAAGTCGACGATCTCCGGAAACTGCTTCTGCAGGATAGGCACGAAGACCTCGTTGAGCGCCTCGCCCAGCACCGCAGGCTCGTCGGGCGGCTTGCCGGTGTAGGTGGAGTGGTAGATCGGGTCGCGCCGGTGCGTCAGGCGGTCGATGCGGAACACCGGGAACCAGTCCTGCTCGTTGTAGTAGCCGGTATGGTCGCCGAACGGGCCTTCGAGCGCGTGCAGGTAGCCGCCCTTCTCCTTGAGCTTCACGCCATGGGCCGACTCGCCCTCGAAGCCTTGCGGCGCCGGTGGGACATGGCCTTCGAGGACGATCTCCGCGCTGGCCGGCACCTGCAGGCGCAAGGTGCCCTCGCCCATGCCGGTGTCGACGACCTCGGTGCGGCTGCCGCGCAGCAGGCCGGCGAACTGGTATTCCGACAAGCTGTCGGGCACCGGCGTCACCGCGCCCAGGATCGTGGCCGGGTCGGCACCCAGGGCCACCGCGATCGGGAACGGTTGGCCCGGGTTGGCACGCGCGAACTCGCGAAAATCCAGCGCCCCGCCCCGATGGGCCAGCCAGCGCATGATCACCTCGCGCGGGCCGATCACCTGCTGACGGTAGATCCCCAGGTTCTGCCGCAGCCGCGGCGCGGCCACCGTCTGCGGACCGCGGGTGACGACCAGCCCCCAGGTGATCAGCGGGCCGGCGTCGCCGGGCCAGCAGGTCTGGACCGGCAATTCGCCGAGGTCGACATCATCGCCTTCGCGCACCACCTCCTGGCAAGGCGCGCCGCGCTGCACCGCCGGCTTCATGTCCCACAGCGCCTTGGCCATCTGGAGCAGCCGCCCGGCGTCCTTGAGGCCTTTCGGCGGCTCGGGCTCCTTGAGACTGGCGAGCAGCCGGCCGACGTCGCGAAGCTCGGCCAGCGACTCCGCGCCCATGCCCAGGGCCACCCGGCGCGTGGTGCCGAACAGGTTGATCAGGCAGGGAATTTTGTAACCCACCGGCTGCGTGCACAGCAGCGCCGGGCCACCAGCGCGAAGCAACTTGTCACCGATTGCCGTCAATTCGAGGCGCGGCGACACGGGTTCGTCGAGCTTTCGGAGCTCGCCGAGTCGCTCAAGCTGGGCCATGAAGTCGCGCAGGTCACGGTATTTCATCTAGTTTTTGCATGACAAATGCGATTGATATGCTTGACCGTGTATTAGACGGTTCCTAGAATCGGCCCAGTCCTGAGATTCAGGGTAAACCCGCGCCGCCGATGGGAATCGCCCGGTAGCGCGACGGGCTGCAGCTGCGACGCACGAGCCGGAGCCCGTTCGAGGTCGCGAACCCGCGGTCGATTATCGCTGCGGCCCTGCGCACGCCCTTGGCGCGCGAGGCACCGCAGACGCCAGGAGAGAGAGTCGATATGCGAGCCACCGCTCTGCTGCGCAAGGCGCAACGTCAAGCCACCCGATCGCTGCGCGTGTTCGCCGGCGACGTCGTTCACGGCTTGCTCGAAGTCAGTCACAACACGCTGGCGCTGGTCGGCCTGCTGGCCGTCGGCGTGCTCGTGTTCGCGCTGGGCCGGGCCGACATCCGCGGCCAGGTCGAGACGGTGGCACTGGAATGGTTGCAGACACGGCAGGAAGCCCGCGAGCTGGCTTCAGGGAACGTGCTGGCCACCGTCGCCGATCCGGCCGGCGTTGCCCGCGCGACGGCGACCGATCTGGCGCAACTCACCCGCCAGCAGGCCGCGCTGGCCAACTGGATCTCGCGTCGCTACCGGGTCGCGCCCGAGCCCATCGGTGCCCTCGTTCAGGAGGCCTGGTCGATCGGCCGCCGCGCCGGACTGGACCCGACGCTGATCCTGGCGATCATGGCGGTCGAGTCCAGCTTCAATCCCTTCGCCCAGAGCACCGTCGGTGCCCAGGGCCTGATGCAGGTGCTGACGCGGGTGCACGACGACAAGTACGTCGCCTTCGGTGGCACGCGCGCCGCCTTCGATCCGATCAGCAATCTCCGCGTCGGCGTCCAGGTCCTGCGCGATTGCATCGCCCAGGGCGGCAGCGTGCAGGAAGGCCTGCGCAACTATGTAGGCGCGGCCCTGATCCCCGACGACGGTGGCTACGTCGGCCGCGTGCTGGCCGAACAGGAACACATGCGCGACGTGGCCGACGGCAAGCGGGTACCGGTCAACGCCAGCAGCATGCAGCCGGTGGCCGAGGTCAAGGACGCCGCCGCACCCGCCTCCGGCGTGCCGGCGGCGACGCAGCCGGGCAAGGCGCCCGCCGTTCAGCGGGTGGCCCTGCTGCCCTGACGCGCGCAGCGCCGGCGCTACACTGCAGGCCTGCGCGACTGGCGATAGGAGCGGCGACGCTCCGAGGTGGACGACCACCGGGGAGCGCAGGCCGTCGCGGCTGGCCGCGGTGGTGTCAGCCGTTCGCCTGGGCAGCCCTCGACCGCGCACCGTGGCCCGCCACGAGTTTGCCGGTGCCCGAAGGCCCTTCCATCCGAAGAGGACTGCCATGTTCGACCGCAGCGTTTCCACCGTGGCCCATGTGGACCCCGAGGTCTGGGCCGCCATCCAGGCCGAGAACCGCCGTCAGGAAGAGCACATCGAGCTCATCGCCAGCGAGAACTACGCCTCGCCGGCGGTGATGGCCGCGCAGGGCTCGCAGCTCACCAACAAGTACGCCGAGGGTTACCCCGGCAAGCGCTACTACGGCGGTTGCGAGTACGTCGACGTCGTCGAGCAACTGGCCATCGACCGCGCCAGGCAACTCTTCGGCGCCACTTTCGCGAACGTGCAGGCCAACTCGGGCTCGCAGGCCAACCAGGCCGTGTTCTTCGGCCTGCTGCAGCCGGGCGACATGATCATGGGCATGAGCCTGGCCGAAGGCGGCCACCTGACCCACGGCATGCCACTGAACATGAGCGGCAAGTGGTTCAAGGTGGTCAGCTACGGCCTCGACGCGGCCGAGGCGATCGACTACGACGCGATGGAACGCCTGGCCCGCGAGCACCGGCCCAAGCTGATCATCGCCGGCGCCTCGGCCTACAGCCTGCGCATCGACTTCGAGCGCTTCGCACGCGTCGCCCGCGCCGTCGGCGCCTATCTGATGGTGGACATGGCGCATTACGCCGGCCTGATCGCCGCCGGCGTCTATCCCAACCCGCTGCCGCATGCCGACGTGGTGACCTCGACCACCCACAAGAGCCTGCGCGGCCCGCGCGGCGGCATCATCCTGATGAACGACGAGGCGATCGCGAAGAAGATCAACAGCGCGATCTTCCCCGGCATCCAGGGCGGCCCGCTGATGCACGTGATCGCCGCCAAGGCGGTGGCCTTCAAGGAGGCGCTGGCGCCCGAGTTCAAGACCTACCAAGAGCAGGTGATCGCCAACGCCCGCGTGCTGGCCGAGACGCTGATCGAGCGCGGGCTGCGCATCGTCAGCGGCCGCACCGAGAGCCACGTGATGCTGGTCGACCTGCGACCCAAGGGGCTGACCGGCAAGGAGGCCGAGACCGTCCTCGGGGCCGCGCACATGACCTGCAACAAGAACGGCATCCCCAACGACCCGCAGAAGCCGACGGTCACCAGCGGCATCCGGCTGGGCACGCCGGCGATGACCACCCGCGGCTTCGGGCCGGAGCAGGCGCGGCAGACCGCGCACCTGATCGCCGACGTGCTGGACAAGCCGCAGGACGCCGACCGCATCGCGGCGGTGCGCGCCAAGGTGGCCGCGCTGACGCGCGACTTCCCGGTCTACCGCTGACACCGCGATCCCGCCGGTAGGCCTGCGTGCGCTGCCCCTACTGCGCCCACGAAGAGACCCAGGTCGTCGAGACGCGCGAGTCCGACGAGGGCGACGTCATCCGCCGCCGGCGCCGTTGCACGCATTGCGAGAAGCGCTTCACCACCTACGAGCGCACCGAGATCGCGCTGCCGGCGGTGGTCAAGAAGGACGGCGCCCGGGTCGAGTTCGACCCAGCGAAGCTGCGCGCCTCGATGCTGCTTGCGTTGCGCAAGCGGCCGGTGAGCGTCGAGCAGGTCGACGCCGCGCTCGAGCGCATCCAGGACAAGCTGCTCGCCACCGCGGCCCGCGAAGTGCCCAGCACCCGGCTGGGCGAGCTGGTGATGCGCGAGCTCAAGCGGATCGACAAGGTGGCCTACGTGCGCTTCGCGTCGGTGTACCGCGAGTTCGAGGACGTCGACGCGTTCAGGCAGTTGATCCGGGACATCTGAACCACCCCTCCAGGGGGCCCCGACCGGGCGCCCTCCGCGAACCGCCAGCGCGGGGGAAGGCAAGCCGGCGGCGATTTCCTAGAGTGACGACCATGCCGTCCACCAAGGAGATCCCGATGCACATCCCAACTCTCCGCCACCAGCGCGGCGTCAGCCTGATCGAGTGCGGCGTTGTCGCCGCCATCGCCGCGGTCAGCATCGGCGCCGTCGCACCGAACTTCGATAAGATGATCCAGCGTCGCCATGTCGAGGGGGCAGCCGCGCAGCTGGAAACGGACATCCTCTACATGCGCAGCCTGGCGGTGGCGCGCAACGAGTCGCTCCGCATCGGCTTCACGTCCAACGTGGCGCTCGCGTGCTACGTGATCCACACCGGCGGAGCGAACGATTGCCAGTGCAATGTGCGGGGCGAGCCCGTCTGCCGAAACGGTGCACAGGCCTTGCGAACCGTGCCATTCCTTGCCGGCGCGCCCGTGGCAGTGAGATCGAATTCGGCGTCGGTCCTCGCCGACGCGGTGCGAGGGACCATCACCCCGACAGCGACGATGCAGGTTCAGGGCCGCGACGGCGAGATCCTCCGGGTGATCGTCAACATCATGGGGCGTGTGCGGGCCTGTGCGGCGACGGCCGGGCTGCCCGGTTACGCGCGGTGCTAGCGGTCGCGATCACCGAGCGCTGGCTCCATTCCCTCCAGAGCGACCGATGGGCGGCGGCCGATAGGCGATGAATGGCGCGCGAGGGGATCGTCGTGCCCAGGCCCGTCTGACCATAATCCGCCCATGCGGCGGTTGACCTTTGGAAACACGGATGCGCGGCGGGGCCATGCGGGGTTCACGCTCGTCGAGTTGATGATCGTCGTCGTGATCGTGGCCGTTCTGGCGATGGTCGCCTACCCGTCCTACATGAATTCGGTGCGCAAGGGTCGCCGCGCCGACGCCATCAAGAGCCTGACGGCGATCCAGCAGGCGCAGGAACGTTGGCGTGCGAACAACCCGCAATACGCCAGCCTGATGACGGGCCAGCCGAACGGCATCGATGCGCCGCAGCCATCGCCCTACTACACCTTCACGATCGACGTCGCCGACGCTTCCAACTACGTCACGACCGCGCAGGCGGTGGCCGGCACGACGCAGGCCAGCGACACCAACTGCACGACGATGCGCCTGCAGATCGCCGGCGGCAATGTGTTCTACGGCGGCTGCAATGGCTGTGCCGCGCCGGTTCTTCCGGCCACCGTCAGCGATCCCAACCGCTGCTGGGCAAGATGACTGCCGCACCGGCCAGGCCCCGTCGGAACGGCTTCACGCTGGTGGAGCTTCTCGTCGTGGTCGCGGTGGCGGTGATCCTGTTGACCATCGCCGCGCCTTCGATGCGCGAGCTGATCGTGCGCCAGCGACTGAAGAGCGTCAATGCCGAGTTGGTCACCGATCTCCAGTACGCGCGCACGCTGGCGGTTTCGCGCAACGTCCCGATCGTCGTGAGCTTCATGCACACGCCGGCGATGAGCTGCTACGTGCTGTTCGTGCCCAGCGCGATCGGCGGCTGCGACTGCACGAACCCGCCGGGCAGCGCATGCGCGGTCGTGCCCGGGCTGGGCGGATCCGAGGAGTTGCGCACGACCCAGGTCCTCAGCAGCACGGACGTGCAGATCACCAATACACCTCCCAACACGCCGCCGCAAGGCTTGCTGATATTCACGGTCGACGGGATGCAGTCACCGACCAGGGACTACAAGCTCATGACATCGCGGGTCAGCGGTGCCTCGGGTCAGTTGCTGGTCACGGTCAACCCGGCGGGCCGGCCCAGCGTGTGTACGCCGGACAGTTCCGTACCAGGGGTGCCCGGATGTCCCTGAGCCGCCGTTCACGTCAAGCCGCGTGGGCTGCCCAGCGGGGGCTGTCGCTGGTCGAGTTGATGGTCGGCGTGGCGATCGGCCTTTTCGTCGTCGCCGGGGCCGCGACCGTCGTCGCGACGCAGCTCGGCGACTCACGCCGGCTGGTCGTCGAGGCGCAGATTCAGCAGGATCTCAGAGCCACTGCCGACATCATGACGCGCGAGCTCCGGCGGGCTGGGCAATGGACCAACGCTGCAAGCGCCGTCTGGTCTCCGGGCCAGCCCGTCAATGCCAATCCGAACGATGCGGTCAACGTCGTGGGAAACAGCGAAATCGACATTTCATGGTCAGGGGCGACCGCGCTCGGTTTTCGCTGGACTGCCGGCCCCCCTGGCGTGCTGCAGTTGAAGGACGGCGCCGGTAACTGGCAGGATCTGACCGACAAGACCACCTTGGACATCACGAACTTCGACGCACAGCTCGTCACCACGACGACCGAGCCTCCGCTGGCCTGCCCCGCGTTCTGCCCGGTTCCCACCTACCCCAACAGCACCGCATGTTGGCCCACCGTCCGCGTGCGCGAACTGCAGTTGCAAATCACGGGGCGGTCGGTTGCGGACCCCAACGTCGTCCGCTCGATCGTCAGCAACGTGCGCCTGCGCAACGATCAGATTTGCAACAACAACAACCCCGCCCTCCCGCCTTGCTCAAATCCCCCCGGGCAGCCGCTTTGCCCGACATGAAGCCATGACCTTGCGACGAGCCTCCGCCTCGCATCCGCGCCGGCGACAGCGCGGCGTGGGCACGCTGGTCGTCGTGCTCGTGCTGTTCTTCGTTATTTCCCTGGTGGCCGCGTACTCGAGCCGCAACATGATCTTCGAGCAGAAGACGTCGGCCAACCAGTATCGATCCACACAGGCCTTCGAGACCGCGGATGCGGGCGCCGAGTGGGCGCTGGCGATGGTCAACGCTGGCCGCATCGACAGCCTGTGTGCACCGACACCGAACGCGGCGGCGACATCGTTCCGCGATCGATACCTCGCGATCGATCCCGCCACGGGTGCGGTCACCGCCAAGACCTCGCCTGGGGGAGGGACGCTCACGCCGGAATGCGTTCGAACGGCCGCGGGTTGGTCGTGCAGTTGCCCGGACAACGGTTTGCCGGTCCTGGTCGCTCCGGTCGGCAGTGCCCCGGCGCCGGCCTTCCGGCTCACCGTCAATCCCAGCGGAACCGGCGGTCGGCCCGGCGTGTTCTATCTGCGCTCCCAAGCGTGCACACGGCTCAGCGACAACTGCCTCGGCACGCTGGGGGTCGGTGCCCAAGGCGATGCCGTGGCCCGGGTGACGGTTCAAGTCGCCCTCAAGGGCGCCATCGCCACGCCGCCCAGTGCCGCGCTGACTGCCGGCGGGGCCATCGACCTCGGCGGCGCAGCGGCGCGGGTCACCAACACCGAGCCGCTCGTCAACGGCACCACGATCGACGCCCGCGGCGCTGTGGCGCCCGCTGGGCTGACCCTGGTCAGCACGCCCGGCACGCCGGGCGGCAGCTCGGTCGTCGACATCGACACCGGCCTGCCCGCAGCGCCCGACCTGATGTTCGCATCGGTGTTCGGGATGAACCGGGACACCTACAAGCAGCAGCCGGCGACCATCGTGCTCAGTTGTCCAGCGCAATGCGGCGCCGCGGCGCTGTCGGCGATGGCCGCGAAGAACCCCGGCCGCATCCTCTGGCTCGAGGGCGACGCCAGCCTCGACGCCGCGGTGGACATCGGCTCGGCCAGCTCGCCCGTCGTGCTGGTGTCGCACGGCAATCTCGTCGCCACGGCACCGGCCCGCATCTTCGGCCTTGTCTATGCGTACAACGACGCGGGGCCGTGGGTCACCGGCGGCAGCCCCACGGTACAGGGCGCGGTCGTCGCCGAGGGCGACGTCGGCGGCAACGGCGCGCCCATCATCGTCTACGACCTCGGCATTCTCAACACGCTGCGCCTGGCGTCGGGCTCGTTCGTCCGCGTGCCGGGCGGCTGGAAGGATTTCTGATGCGCACGCGGATCGGCGCGCACCGTGGCGTTTCGCTGATCGAAGCACTGATCGCCCTGGCCATCATGGCCTTCGGCATGCTCGGCATCATCGGCGTGCAGTCGACCTTGCGCTTCAATTCGGACATCGCCAAGCAGCGATCGGAAGCCGTGCGCCTGGCACAGCAGTCGATCGAAGACTCGCGCTCGTTCATGCTCGTTTCGCCCTTGGGCGGCAGCTTCACCTACAGCGACATCGGCGCGCTGAACCAGGCGGTCGCCGGCTTCACGACCAACACGACCTACACCCTGACGCGCGATGTCGCAGCTTCGGGCGACACAGGCGACTCCGACGCCCCTCGCCTGAAGACCTTGCGCGTGACGGTGAGTTGGGCCGATCGCACGAGTGCCAACCAGAGCGTCGAGTTGAACACGGCCATCGCCCGCATCATGCCGGAGCTGGGTGGCACGCTGGCGCTGGCCGCCAACGTGGGCGCCGACGGCGTGCCCACGCGGGGGGCCTACGGTCGCAATCCGGCCATCCCGACGCCGGCGGTGAACTTCGGCAACGGGACCAGCGGCTACATCCCGCCGGGTCGCGTCGGCGCCGACCAGACCGCATGGCTGTTCAGCAACGTCACCGGCGTCATCACCTTCTGCATAACGGGCCTGCTCGACAACACGGCGCTCGCCAACTACGCGGCAACGCACCCGGCGGCACCCAACCCCCTTGTCTGTAACGGCTCGCCGGGCCTGCTGCTCAGCGGCTACGTCGCCTTCGCCAGCGACGGCACGGTCGCCCACGCGCTGATCCCCGACGGCGCGGCCGTGGCCACCGGCGTCGCGGTCGATGTGACGTTCCCTGCTGCCTCGACGGTCGACTGCTACAGCCAAGCGCCGCAGGGCGCCTACGTCGCCTACTTCTGCGCGATCCCGATCTCGGCGGCGTCGAACCCGCCGTCGGTCTGGTCGGGCTCGGGCCGTCTGCTGGCGCTTCCTGGTGCACCCCAGGTCTGCCGCTACACGACGACATTGGTGCCGGTTCCGAACTCGCAGCACCCGCTGGCCTACGCGAACGTCGCCACCGCGCTCAGCCAGCAGAACTTTCTCGTCATCCCGGCCGGCGACCTCTGCCCCGGGGTGCTGGCCGGCAACTCGACGGCGGTCTCGCCCTGAGCCCGCGGCGACTGGCCGCGGCGCAGCGGTTGGCCTCACCGGTGCAGTTCCGATGCCGCTGAGCGAGCTCGACCGCCTCCGGCTGCACGAGGCGCTGGCCCTGGCCGCGTCGGCCATCGGCGTCACCGAGCCCAACCCCCGCGTCGGCTGCGTCATCGGTCGCGCCGACGGCAGCACGCTGGGCGTCGGCGCGACCCAGCAAGCCGGTGGCCCGCACGCCGAGGTGATGGCCTTGCGCGCTGCCCAGGCCGCGGGCTGCGACCTCCGCGGCGCAACCGCCTGGGTCAGCCTAGAGCCCTGTGCCCACCATGGGCGGACGCCGCCGTGCTGCGACGCGCTGATCGCGGCCGGTATCGCCCGCGTCGTCGTCGCGGTGGGCGACCCGTTCCCGCAGGTCGACGGCGAAGGCATCGCGCGGCTGCGCACCGCGGGCGTGGAAGTCGAAATGGCCGACGAAACGACCGCCGCCGCGGCGCGCGAACTCAACATCGGCTTCTTCTCGCGCGTGCGGCGCGGCCGGCCCTGGGTGCGGATGAAGATCGCGGCCTCGCTCGATGGCCGCACGGCGCTGGACAACGGCGTCAGCCAATGGATCACGGGCGCCGAGGCGCGCGCCGACGGCCATGCCTGGCGCCGGCGCGCCTCGGCCGTGCTCACCGGCATCGGCACCGTGCTCGAGGACGACCCGCGGCTGGACGTTCGCGCCGTGCCGACTGCGTTGCAACCGCTGCGCGTGGTCGTCGATTCGCGGCTGGAAACGCCGCCGACCGCGCGGCTGCTGGACCCGCCTGGCCGCGGGGTGTGGATCTTCGCCGCCGTCGACGCACCCGGGCGCAGCGCGGCGCTGACGGCGCGCGGTGCCGAGGTGCTGCTGCTGCCGGACGGAAACGGCAAGGTCGATCTCGCCGCGATGCTGGATGAGCTGGCCCGGCGCGGCGTCAACGAGCTGCACGTCGAGGCCGGCCACCGGCTCAACGCCTCGCTGCTGCGCGCGGGACTGGTCGACGAATTGCTGGTCTATCTGGCGCCCAAGCTGATCGGCCCCGGGCGCGAGATGGCGGCGCTGCCGCCGCTGGCCGACCTCGGCGGCGCGATGGCGTTTCGCTTCATCGAGATGCAACAGGTCGGCGACGATATCCGCCTGCGCGCGAGGCCGGCGGGGCGCGAGGCCTTCTAGACCCCCGCCGCCTACAATCGCGGCATGCCGATTTCCCCCATCCCGGAGCTGGTGGCCGAGCTCGCCGCCGGCCGCATGGTCATCCTCGTCGACGAGGAAGACCGCGAGAACGAGGGCGATCTCGTGCTCGCCGCCGAGCATGTCACGCCCGAGGCAGTCAACTTCATGGCCCGCCATGCACGCGGGCTGATCTGCCTGACGCTCACGCGCGAGCGCTGCGAGCGCCTGCACCTGCCGCCGATGGCCGCGCGCAACGGCACCAAGCATGGCACCGCCTTCACGGTGTCGATCGAAGCCGCGACGGGCGTGACCACCGGCATTTCGGCCGCCGACCGCGCGCGCACGATCCAGGCCGCGGTGGCGCGCGACGCCAGGCCCTCGGACCTGGTGCAGCCGGGCCATGTCTTTCCGCTGCAGGCGCAGGACGGCGGCGTGCTGATGCGCGCCGGCCACACCGAGGCCGGCTGCGACCTTGCCGGCATGGCCGGGCTGCTGCCCGCGGCCGTGATCTGCGAGGTGATGAAGGACGACGGCACGATGGCGCGCCTGCCCGACCTGCAGGTCTTCGCGCGCGAGCATGGCCTGAAGATCGGCACCATCGCCGACCTCATCGGCTACCGCAGCCGCAACGAGACGCTGATCGAAGCCGCCGGCCAGCGCCTGCTGCGCACGCCGATGGGCGAGTTCGAATGTCACGCCTTCCGCGACAAGGGCGGCGGCCTGCACCTGGCGCTCACCCATGGCCGCTGGCAGCCTGGCGACGAGGTGCCGGTGCGCGTCCACGAGCCCTTCACCGCCTTCGACCTGCTCGATGCCGGCGGCGCCGGCCATTCGTGGCCGCTGCCCGCCGCGCTGCAGCGGCTGCGCAGCGGACCCTGCGGTGTCGCCGTGCTGCTCAACTGCACCGGCGACGCCGCGACGCTGCTGGCGCAGGTCGCGCCGCCGTCCGACGCCGCCGCGGCGTCGACACCGCGGGCGCAGATCGACCTGCGCACCTACGGCATCGGGGCGCAGATCCTGCGCGAGCTGGGCGTGCACCGCATGCGCCTGCTCGGCAGCCCGCGCCGGATGCCGAGCATGGCGGGCTACGGCCTGGAGATCACCGGTTTCACCGCCGCGGCGGCGTGATGAGGAGCAAGCCCATGGCACCCACGACTCCGGGCCCGCGCGATGCGAGCCGCTGACCAGGGCAGTGCCGGCGAGCTGATCGGCGAGGGCCTGCGCATCGGCATCGTGCGCGCGCGCTTCAACGAAGCGCTCACCGGCAAGCTCGCCAGCGCCTGCCTGGCCGAGCTCGACCGGCTCGACGTCGACGCGTCCGACATCACGCATGTCGTCGTCCCCGGCGCGCTGGAGATCCCGGTCGTGCTCAAGGCGCTGGCCGATTCGGGCGAGTTCGACGCCCTGATCGCGCTGGGCTGCGTGATCCGCGGCGAGACCTATCACTTCGAGCTGGTCGCCAACGAGAGCGCGGCCGGCGTCACCCGCGTGGCGCTGGACCACCAGGTGCCGATCGCCAACGCGATCCTCACGGTCGAGAACGAAGCCCAGGCCTGGGCCCGCGCCGAGGACAAGGGCCGCGACGCTGCCCGCGTGGCGGTGGAGATGGCCAACCTGATGGACGATCTTTCGTGACCACCGATGCCGCCGCCGCCAAGAGGGCGGCGCCGAAGTCGGCGCGCCGGCGCTCGCGCGAGCTCGCGATGCAGGGCCTGTACGAATGGCTGCTCGGCGGCGGCGACGTTGCCGTGATCGAGGCGCATATCCACGAGATGGACGGCTTCGGCAAGGCCGACCGCGCCCACTTCGACGCCCTGCTCCACGGCAGCATCGAGCAGGCCGCGGCGCTCGACGCGGTGCTCGCGCGCCACGTCGACCGCAAAACCACGCTGTTGTCGCCGGTCGAACATGCGGTGCTGATGATCGGCGTCTACGAACTGATGAACTGCGTCGAGATCCCGTACCGCGTCGCGATCAACGAGGCGGTCGAGCTGGCCAAGACCTTCGGCGGCACCGACGGCCACAAGTACGTCAACGGCGTGCTCGACAAATGCGCGGCCGAGCTGCGGCCCGACGAGGCGCGGCCCTCACGGCGATGACGCGCCGTTGACCCGCAACCGATGATCCGCACCGCGCGCCGGCTCGAGCAGATCGAGCCGTTCTACGTGATGGAGTGCGCCAAGGCCGCCGAGGCGATCGCGCGCAGCGCCGCTTGCGACCCGGCCCAGGGCGGCGAGCCGATGATCTTCCTCAACATCGGCGAGCCCGATTTCGGCGCCGCGCCGGCGGTGCTGCGCGCCGCCGAGCAATGCCTGCAACGCGGCCAGACGCAGTACACCCAGGCCACCGGCCTGCCCGCGCTGCGCGAGCGCATCGCGGCCTGGTACGGCAGCCGCTTCGGGCTGGCGGTGGCGCCCGAGCGCATCGTCGTCACCGCGGGCGCATCGGCAGCGCTGCAGCTGATCTGCCTGGCGCTGTTCGAGCCCGGCGACGAAGTGCTGATGCCCGACCCCAGCTACCCCTGCAACCGCCATTTCGTGGCCGCAGCGGGGGCCAGGGCGCGGCTGCTGCCGGCCGGCGCCGCGGCGCGTTTCCAGCTCGACGCCGAGTCGGTCGCGGCGCATTGGCGAGCGGCCACGCGCGGCGTGCTGCTGGCGTCGCCGAGCAACCCGACCGGCACCTCGATCGCGCCGGACGAGATGGCCGCCATCGCCTGCACCGTGCGCGAGCGCGGCGGTGTCGCCGTGGTCGACGAGATCTACCTCGGCCTGAGCTACGACGAGGCCTTCTCGCACAGCGCCCTCGCCCTGGGCGAGGACATCGTCTCGATCAACAGCTTCAGCAAGTACTTCGGCATGACCGGCTGGCGGCTGGGCTGGATGGTGCTGCCACCGGAGCTGGTCGCGCCGGTGGAGAAGCTGGCGCAGAACCTCTACATCTGCCCGAGCACGCTGGCCCAGCACGCGGCGCTGGCCTGCTTCGAGCCGGAATCGATGGGCGAGTACGAGCGGCGGCGGCTGGAGTTCAGGCGCCGGCGCGACTTCGTCGTGCCCGCCCTGCAGCGCCTGGGGCTGGAGGTGCCGGTGACCCCCGACGGCGCGTTCTACGCCTGGTTCGACTGCTCGCGCTTCAGCGCCGACAGCTGGGATTTTTGTTTCGAGATGATGCGCCGCGCCCATGTCGCATTGACGCCGGGACGCGACTTCGGGCCGGCGCAGGCCGCGCGCTTCGTGCGCCTGTCGTTCGCCAGCTCGCTGGCCGGGCTCGAGGCGGCGATGACCCGGCTGGCACGCGAGCTCGAGCGCACGCCGATGCCTGCCGCAACGCGATAACTCGGGCGCAATCGCCCCTCTTTTGCAGGCGCAGCGGCGCATGGACGCGCATAAGCTGCGCGTCTGTGGGCTACAACCTCTTCCAGCGGCGTGGGCGCAGCGATGCGGCCACGACCGATTTCGCCGCCACCGTGGTGTCCTTGCCGACGGGCGCCGAGTCGTGGCCACAACCCGCCGACTCGCGGCCCTCGGGCCTGGACGCGGCGGCCTCGGGGCCACCCAGCGACCTCGGCGGCGACAGCCTGCCCGTGCTCGCCGTCGAGGCCGCGGTCGAGCAGCAGCCCACCATCTCGCACATCGGCCGCTACGCGCTCAAGGGCCTGCTCGGCCAGGGTGGTCTGGGCCAGGTGCACGAGGCCTGGGACCCGCTGCTGTCGCGCACGGTGGCGGTCAAGACGCTGCAGTTCGACATCGACACGCCTTCGCGCGTCTCGCTCGACGGCCTGTTCCTCAACGAGGCGCGTGCCGCGGCAGGCCTGTCGCACCCGCACATCGTCACCGTCCACGACGCCGGGCTGTCGGCCCACGGCGTCTACATCGCGATGGAGCGTCTGCACGGCTCGGACCTGCGCCAGCGGCTGGCGCTCGGCTGGCGGCCCACGCCCGGGCAGGCGGCGCAGCTGGTGCGGCGCGTGGCCGACGCGCTGGCCTACGCCCATGCGCGCGGCGTGGTTCATTGCGACATCAAGCCGGCCAACATCTTCCTCGGCAAGCGCGACCGGCCCAAGGTGCTCGACTTCGGCATTGCGCGCGTCGCCCACCGCTCGACGCGGCAAGCCACGCAGGGTGATGCAGGCCAGACGTCCGCCGCCTTGCTCGACGGCATGGTCGCCGGCTCGCCGCATTACCTCGCGCCCGAGCAATTGCAGGGCGGCGATGTCGATGCGCGCACCGACATCCACGCCCTCGGCGTCGTCTTCTACGAGTTGCTGACCCTGCGCAAGGCCTTCGACGGCGACAGCGTCGAGCAGATCACCACTGCTGTGCTCAGCAACCACCCGGCACCCGCGCACGAACTGCGGCCGGGCGTGCCGCGCACGCTGTCGGCGATCGCCGCCAGGGCGATGGCACGCGAGCCGGCCGAACGCTACGCGAATGCCGGCGAGATGGCCGCCGAGCTCCGCCGCTGGGTCGATCGGCATCCAGCGCGCGAGACGACCGCCAGCGACCGCGCCGGAGCAACGACCGATCGCCCGGCTGTTCGCAACCCGGCGCGCCGTCGTCTGGCCATGGCGGCGGCGGGTCTCGCCGCGGTCGCGTTGCTGGCGCTGGCGTTGCGCGCCCGCGCACCCAGGCCGCCCGCCGTCGCGGTCGCCGACAAGCCTGCCGTGCGAGCCGACAAGGGCGCGACCAAGCCGGCCGTCGAGACTGCGGCGCAGGCTGGCTCCGCGGCGCCGTCCGGACAAGTGTCGCCAGCCGCACCGGCGTCCCCGACCCGACCGGCCGCCCACGCGCGCGAGCCGCATCGCAGCGGCCACGCCGGCGCCAGGCCGGCGCTGCTGCGGCCAGCACGCAACGCCATCGCCGCGGCGGTGCCCGCGGTGCCGGTCACCGGTGCCGTGCATCTGGCCGTCAGTCCCTGGGGCGAGGTCGAGATCGACGGCGCACCTGCCGGCACGACGCCGCCGTTGACAAGCCTGACGCTGAGTGCGGGCGTCCACCAGATCACCCTGCGCAACGCCGACTTCACCCCGTTCAACGCCACCGTCCAGGTGAGCGCCGACAGGGCGGTGACCGTGCGTCATCGTTTCGGACCATGAGCCCGCCCCTCCTGCCAGCCCTTCGCGTCTTGCGCCCGCTTGCCGTCGGCGCGGCCTTGACGCTCGCCCTTCTCGCCGGCTGTGCATCGTCGCCCCCGCCGGCACCTGTCGGCTTGGCCGAGCTGATGGAGCGACCGGCCGAACGGGCGCTGTTCGAAGGCATACGCGCCTACGACGACGGCCAGTACCCGCAGGCCGAGGCCGCGCTGCGCAAGGCCCTGGCCGCCGGCCTGCGCAGCGGCCGCGACCAAGCCAGCGCGCACAAGCTGCTGGCCTTCATCACCTGCACCAGCGAGCGGCTGGCCGAGTGCGGAGCCGAGTTCCGCGCCGCGCGCGCCGCCGACCCCGCCTTCGCGCTGAGCCGCTCGGAGGCCGGTCATCCGCTGTGGGGCCCGGTCTACCGCAAGGCCCTGCCCTAGCGCTGCGCTGGCCGCGCCGGAGGTCGGCGGCATAATCGGCGCGCCGATGTCGCCTGCCGCACCGACCGCCCCCGCCGCATTGCACCCGCCCTTTCGCCACCAGCTGCGCGTGTATTGGGAGGATACCGACGCGGGCGGCGTGGTGTTCTACGCCAACTTCCTGAAGTTCTTCGAGCGCGCACGCACCGAGTGGCTGCGCCACCTGGGGGTGGGCCAGCAGGCCTTGCGCGAGCAGACCGGCGCGCTGTTCGTCGTCACCGACACCGCCGTTCGCTACCGCGCGCCGGCGCGGCTGGACGACCTGCTCGAAGTCACGGTCGCGCTGCGCCACCGCGGCAGCGCTTCGATGACCATCACCCAGCAGGCCTGGCGCGGTGCCACGCTGCTGGCCGACGGCGAGATCCGCATCGGCTGCGTCGATGGCGGAACCTTCAGACCGCGCCGGATTCCGAACCAAGTCGCCGACACCCTCACATGACCCAAGACCTCTCGATCACCACCCTCGTGCTGCAGGCCAGCCTCGTCGTGCAGATCGTCATGGCCGGGCTGGCCCTGACCTCGCTGACCAGCTGGACCGTGATCTTCGGCAAGGTCTTCGGCCTGCGCCGGGTGCGCGCCAGCAACGACGAGTTCGAACGCGAGTTCTGGTCCGGCCGCAGCCTGACCGAGCTCAACCAGGCGGTGGGGCAGAAGCCGCACACGGCACCGATGGAGCGCATCTTCGCCAGCGGCATGCGCGAGTTCCTCAAGCTGCGCGAGAAGCGGCTCGACGGTGGGGCCCAGATCGACGGCGCGCGCCGGGCGATGCGGGCCAGCTTCCAGCGCGAGCTCGACGTCATCGAGAGCCACCTCAGCTTCCTGGCCAGCGTCGGTTCGGTCAGCCCCTACGTGGGCCTGTTCGGCACCGTCTGGGGGATCATGCATGCCTTCGTCGGCCTGTCGAACATGACCCAGGTGACGCTGGCCACCGTCGCGCCGGGCATCGCCGAGGCGCTGGTGGCGACCGCGATCGGTCTGTTCGCGGCGATCCCCGCGGTGGTGGCCTACAACCGCTTCGCGCGCGACATCGACCGCATCGCGATCCAGCTCGAGACCTTCATCGAGGAATTCAGCAACATCCTGCAGCGCAACGCCGGGCAGCCGGCCACCGCCGTCGTCGGCGCCGGGAGCCGGTGATGGGCGGCCGCAGCAAGAGCCGTACAGCCGCCGAACACCGCGGAGGGCGCGATGCCGGCGGTCGCTGAACGCAATGCGCGCGGCCGGCGCTCGATCAACGAGATCAACATGGTCCCGTTCATCGACGTGATGCTGGTGCTGCTGATCATCTTCATGGTCACCGCACCGCTGATCACGACCGGCGTCGTCGACCTTCCCTCGGTCGGCAAGAGCCAGCAACGGCCGGCGCGGGTGATCGAGGTCATCGTCGGCGTCGACGAGAAGCTGCGCCTGCGCGTCGACCAGCAGGAGCCGGCCGGCGTGAACCTGGCGGGGCTCGCCGACCGTGTGCGGGAACTGCAGGCCGGCGACGCCAACGTGGCGGTGGTCATCAGCGCCGACCGCAGCGTGCGCTACGAAAAGGTCGTCGACGTGATGAACGTGCTGCAGAAGGCGCAGGTCAAGCGCATCGGCCTGTCGGTCAAGCAAGGCCCGGCCTAGGCCGCAGCGACGATGGCGCAGGCCGGCTCCCTCGCCCTCAGGCACGACGCCCTGCTGCCGCGCCCGCCCGGCGGCAACGGCGCGGGCGTGGTGCTGTCGCTGCTCGTGCATGCGGCCCTGATCCTGGCCCTGACGACGGCGGTCGACTGGCATTCGCGGTCTTCCGACGTCGTCAGCGCCGAGCTGTGGTCGGCGGTGCCGCAGGTGGCCGGCGCACCGGCCCCGCCGCCGCCTGCGCCGGCCCCGACACCCGCCCCCGTCCCCGCACCGACACCCGCGCCGCCGCCGGCCCCGGCGCACAGCGCCCAGCCGCCCCAACCCGAACCCGACATCGCCATCGAACGCGCCGCGCGGCGCAAGGCCGAACTGGAGAAGGAGCGCGAGAAGGCGAAGGCCAAGGCCAGGCCGATGCCGAGGCCGAGGCCGAGCGCAAACGGATCGCGGCGCAGAAGGCACAGGCCGAGGCCGACAGCAAGCAGCGCGCGAAGGCAGCGCGCGAAACCAAGGCCGAAGAGGCACGCCTGGCCAAGCAGCGCGAGCAGACCCTGGCGCGGATGATGGGCGAGGCCGGCAAGGCCACCGCCAACACGGGCAACGGCAGCGACGCCCGCAACGCCGGCCCGTCGGCTGCCTATGCCGCCAAGCTGGCAGCGACGATCCGCCGCAACTCGCGCTTCGCCGGCAGCCTGCCCGACAACAATCCGACCGAGGTCGAGGTCATCACCGCGCCCGGGGGGACGATCATCTCGCGCCGCATCGTCAAGAGCAGCGGCCATCCCGAATGGGACGACGCCGTGCTGCGCGCGATCGACCGCACCGGTCGCCTGCCGCCCGACGAGCACGGCATCGTTCCGTCGCCGCTGACCGTCGACTTCAGGCCGAACGACCAGTAGCGGCGGCAGCGCCGTCGCCGAACGCGGTCACGATTCGGCGCCGCCGCTGGCGCGCAGGTCGGCCGCGGTGGCGAGCGCGGCGCCCAGCGCGACGCGCACCCCGAGCACCATCGCATCGAGCGCCAGGCTGGGCTGGCCGGCCCGCGCCGCGGCCTGCTCGGGCAGCAGCGGCAGGTGCATGAAGCCGGCGCGCACGCCGCGCCGACGCCGCAGCGCGTGCATGAGGCCGAAGAAGACATGGTTGCAGACGAAGGTGCCGGCCGTCTGCGACACGCCGGCCGGCAGGCCGGCCTCGCGCATCGCAGCGACCATGGCCTTGATCGGCAGCGTGCTGAAGTGGGCCGCCGGCGCCCCCGCGAGCACCGGCCTGTCGATGGGCTGGTTGCCGGCGTTGTCGGCGATGCGTGCGTCGTCGATGTTGATCGCCACCCGCTCGGGTGTGAGTTCGGCGCGACCGCCGGCCTGTCCGAGCGCGAGCACCAGGGTCGGCCGCAGCGCGACGAGCGCTTCGCCCAAGGTGGCCCGCGCCTGGCCGAAGACGCAGGGCAGTTGCAGCGCGGTCACGCGCGCGCCGGCGATGCACTCGCCGTCCAGCGCCTGGGCGACCAGCCACGACGGGTTGAGCGTCTCGCCGCCGAAGGGTTCGAAGCCGGTGACCAGGATGCGGGCGGGCGACATGGCGGCCGATTGTGCCGGCACCGGCGCGCCTGCGCCGCCATCGGGTCGCCGAGCGTTCAGTCGTCGGCCCTGCGCGCCTGCACCGGGGCGCCGTAGCCGCCGCCGCCCGGCGTCTCGATGACGAACAGGTCGCCCGGCGCCATCGCCGCCGAGCCGATGTGGGCAAGCAGTTCGCGGCTGCCGTCGCGGCGCTCGATGCGGTTGACGCCCAAGGCGCCGGGCTCGCCGCCGGCCATGCCGAAGGCCGGCACGACGCGGCCGTTGCTGAGGATGGCCGCCGTCATCGACTCGAGGAAGCGCACCCGTCGCACGCCGCCGTCGCCGCCGTGCCAGCGCCCGGCGCCGCCCGAGCCCTGGCGGATCGCATAGCCCTCCAGCCGCACCGGGAACCGGAACTCGAGCACCTCGGGGTCGGTCAGGCGCGAGTTGGTCATGTGGGTCTGGACCACGCTGGTGCCGTCGAAGCCCCCGACGACACGGCCCGCGGCGTCCTTCAGGACACCCGCCCCCGAGCCGCCCGAGATCGTCTCGTAATACTGGTGTGTCTCGTTGCCGAAGGTGAAGTTGTTCATCGTGCACTGGCCGGCGGCCATCACGCCCAGGGCGCCGTAGAGCGCGTTGGTCACGCAGGTGCTGGTCTCGACATTGCCGGCGACGACCGCCGCCGGCGGGTTCGGGTTGAGCATGCAGCCCTCGGGCACGATGACGTGCAGCGGCTTGAGGCAACCGGCGTTGAGCGGGATGTCGTCGTCGACGAGCGTCCGAAAGACATAGAGCACGGCCGCCATCGTCACCGCCTTCGGGGCGTTGAAGTTGTTCGGCAACTGCGCGCTGCTGCCGCTGAAGTCGATCGTGGCTTCGCGCTCGGCCTTGTGCACGGTCACGCTGACGCTGATCTGCGCCCCGTTGTCCAGCGGCAGCGTGAACGCGCCGTCGCTCAACGCAGTGATGACGCGCCGCACCGATTCCTCGGCGTTGTCCTGAACATGCGTCATGTACGCGGCCACCGTGGCGCGGCCGAACTGCGCGACCATCGCGCGCAGCTCCTGGACCCCCTTCTCGTTGGCCGCGATCTGGGCCCGCAGGTCGGCGATCGTCTGCTGCGGGTTGCGCGCCGGGTAGCGCCCCGAACGCAGCTGCGCCAGCAGCTCGGCCTCGCGCAGCACGCCGTCGCGCACGAGCAGGAAGTTGTCGAACAGCACGCCCTCCTCGGCAATGGTCTTGCTGAAGGGCGGCATCGATCCCGGCGTGATGCCGCCGATGTCGGCGTGGTGACCCCGGCTGGCGACGAAGAACGAAGGCCGCGCATCGCCGGGCTCGAGATAGACCGGCGTCACCACCGTCACGTCGGGCAGGTGGGTGCCGCCGTGGTACGGGTCGTTGAGCAGGTAGACGTCGCCCGGCTGCATCGAAGGGTTGCGCGCGATCACCGTCTTGATGCTCTCGCTCATCGAGCCCAGGTGCACCGGCATGTGCGGTGCGTTGGCGATGAGTTGCCCCTGGGCGTCGAAGAGGGCGCAGGAGAAGTCCAGCCGCTCCTTGATGTTCACCGAGTAGGCGGTGTTCTGCAGCCGCAGGCCCATCTGCTCGGCGATGTTCATGAACAGGTTGTTGAAGACCTCGAGCATCACCGGGTCGGCGTCGGTGCCGATCGCGTGCTGGGTGGCGCGCGGCTGCGTGCGCTGCAGCTCGATCGCGCCCGCCGCCGTCAGCGTGGCCCGCCAGCCGGGCTCGACCACCGTCGTCGCGTTGCGCTCGGCGATGATCGCCGGGCCGGCGATCGTCGCGCCGGGGCGCAGCGATTCGCGCTTGAACAGGCCCGCTTCCAGCCAGGCGCCGCTGTGCATCTGCACCCGGGCGTCGGGGCGTGCGGCGTGGTCGACGACGGGCGCGACGCCGGTGTCGGCCGCATGACGCTCGCCGGCACCGACGGCCTCCACCGACACCGCCTCGATCACCAGCCGGCGGTCGGGCATGAGAAAGGCGAAGCGCTGGCGGTAGGCGGCCGCGAAGGCATCGCGGATGGCGTCGATGGCGCCGAAGCCCACCGCCAGCGCGGTGTCGGTGCCCTGGTAGCGCACATGCACCTGGCGCCGCAGCGTGATGCGCCCGGCCGCCACGCCCTGGCCGGCGAGCTCGCCCTCGGCCGCCGCGCCGAGCTGCGCCAGCCGCACCTCGGCCGCCGCCAGCCCGGTGTCGTCGAGGGGCAATTCGACCGCGGCCTCGCGCATCGCGATCTGGTCGGCCAGCCCCATGCCGTAGGCGCTGAGCACGCCGGCCAGCGGATGGACGAACACCCGGCTCATGGCCAGCGCGTCGGCGACGCCGCAGGCATGCTGGCCGCCGGCGCCGCCGAAGCATTGCAGCGTGTACTGGGTGACGTCGTAACCGCGTGCCACCGAGATGCGCTTGATCGCGTTGGCCATGTTCTGGATCGCGATCTGCAGGAAGCCTTCGGCCAGGCTCTCGGGCGTCACGGCACGGCCGGTGGCTTCGCGCACGCGCTCGGCCAGCGCGCCGAACTTGCGCGCGACGACCTCGCGGTCGAGTGCCTCGTCGGCATGCGGGCCGAAGACCCGGGGAAAGTGATCGGCCTGGATCTTGCCCAGCAGCACGTTGGCGTCGGTCGTGGCCAGCGGACCGCCGCGGCGGTAGCTGGCCGGGCCGGGGTTGGCACCGGCACTGTCGGGGCCCACGCGCAGCCGCGCGCCGTCGAAGCCGAGGATCGACCCGCCGCCGGCGGCCACCGTGTGGATGCTCATCATCGGCGCGCGCATGCGCACGCCGGCGACCTGCGTCTCGAAGGCGCGCTCGAACTCGCCGGCGTAATGACTCACGTCGGTGCTGGTGCCACCCATGTCGAAGCCGATCACCTTGTGGTGCCCGGCCGCGGTGGCGGTGCGCACCATGCCGACGATGCCGCCGGCCGGGCCCGAGAGGATCGCGTCCTTGCCCTGGAAACGATGGGCCTCGGTCAGGCCGCCGCTGCTCTGCATGAAGAACAGGCGCACGCCGGGCATCTGCGCGGCGACCCGATCGACATAGCGGCGCAGGATGGGGCTCAGGTACGCATCGACCACCGTCGTGTCACCGCGCGAGACCAGCTTCATCAGCGGGCTGACCTCGTGCGAGACGCTGACCTGGGTGAAGCCCAGCTCGCGCGCCAGGCGCGCCGCGGCCTGCTCGTGCGCCGTGTAGCGCCAGCCATGCATGAAGACGATGGCGCAGCTGGCGAGGCCGGCCGCGCGCGCGGCCTCCAGTTCGGAGCGCAGATGGACCTCGTCGAGAGGCTGCAGCAGCTCGCCGTGCGCGCCGACGCGCTCGTGCGCTTCGATGACGCGCTCGTACAGCAGCTCGGGCAGCACGATGTGGCGGTCGAACAGGCGCGGCCGCGCCTGGTAGGCGATGCGCAGCGCGTCGCCGAAGCCCTGCGTGGTCACCAGCAGCGTGCGCTCGCCCTTGCGCTCGAGCAGCGCGTTGGTGGCCACCGTGGTGCCCATCTTCACGCAGTCCACCCGATCCGGCGTGATCGGCTCGCCGGGCGCCAGCCCGAGCAGGCGGCGGATGCCTTCGACCGCGGCGTCGGCGTACTGCTCGGGGTTCTCGCTGAGCAACTTGAGCGTGCGCAGATCGCCGCCGGGTGCGCGGCCGACGATGTCGGTGAAGGTGCCGCCGCGGTCGATCCAGAACTGCCAGCGGTCGGTCGACGCTCCGGGATGAATTCGCATGGCTGTATCCGCATCGGTGTTGCACGAAGCGGATTCTGCGTCGGCCCGGCATCGGCGAGGACCCGGCGATCGTCCTGATCGCGCGCGTCACCCTGCCCTTCCTTCCTTCTCGTGGTCTCCGCGGTGGCGCTGATCTGAGTCCCCGCGACCCCGCTTTTCCGGCCGCTGACCCGGCCGCGCCGGCCTAGGATCGCCCGCAGCACCCCTGCACGCGCCGCAACCGGCGCCGCACCAGCGTTGCCGGAGGAATCGCGATGTCCGACCTGTCCCAGCCCAGCGCGTCGCTGCTCAGCGGCGAGGGCCGTGGTTTCGCCTGGCCCACGCCGGACCTGGCGGGCTACCCCGCGCCGACCGTCGCCGCGCGAGCGCCGGCGTGCGAGATCGAGGGTCTCAACGGCCGCACCATCGCGGGCCAGTTGATCGTCTTCGACCCCGCGCAGGGCTTGCTGCAGTTGAGCATGCTCACACCGGGCAAGCCGCTGCCGCTGCGGCTGGACCAGTTTCGTCGCCTGCGCCTGCTCGAACCGCTGGCCGCAGTCGACGCCCCCGGGGATGCACGCGACCTGGCGGCCTTCGGGCCGCAGCTGCCGTTTCGCGTCGAGTTCGGCGATGGCAGCGTCTGGCAAGGCGGCACCGTAGGCCACCGCGAAGAGGCGTATGGGCTGTTCCTGTTCGAGCCGCTGGACGAGCGCGGAACGGTGCGGCGCTGGTTCGTGCCGCGCGCGGCCTATGTCGAGGCCGAGATCGGCCTGCGCATCGGCGAGGCGCTGGTCGCCCAGCGTTCGGCCACGCCCGAGCAGATCGAAGAGGCGCTCGCCGAACAGGAGGCCTTGCGCCAGCGCCGTCTCGGCGACCTGCTGCTCCTGCGCCAGATCATCACGCCGCAAGAGCTCGCCGAAGCCATCGACCACCAGGCGCGGATGCCGATGGTGCGCATCGGCGAAGCGCTCACGGCCTTGGGCTTCATCACCGAGGCGCAGCTCGAGGACGCGTTGATCGAGCAGCGGCAGGACCGTAGCGTGCCGCTGGGCGAGCTGCTGGTGCGCCAGGGCCTGGTCTCGCGCGCCGACCTGCAGACCGCGCTGGCACGCAAGATGGGCTACCCGCTGGTCGACGTACTGCAGTTTCCGGCCGATGCCGAGGCCGTCTCGCGCCTGCCCTACGCGGTGGCGTCGCGGGTGCCGGCGCTGCCGTTGATGGTCCGCGCCGGGCGCCTGGTCGCGGCGGTGGAGGACCCCTCCGACCGCGCCAAGCTCGACGAGCTGGAGTTCGCCGCGCAATGCAAGGTGGTGCCGGTGCTGGCGCGTGCGGGCGTGCTGATCGGCGCCATCGACCGCGCCTACGAAAAGGTGGGCATCGCCACGTTCGCGCAGCGCATCCCCGGCGACCCGATGGCGCCGATCGAGTTCGAGCTCGGCGACGCGAGCAAGCTGCTGGCGACGATGGAGAGCGGCGCCGACGCGCGCATCGACGACGATGGCGACGCAACCATCGAGCAGAGCGACAACACGCTGGTGCGGCTGATCAACTCGATGATCCTCGAGGCGCACGCCCAGGGCGTCTCCGACATCCATGTCGAATGCGCGCCGGGGCGCGAGAAGGTGCGCATCCGATTCCGCAGGGACGGCCAGCTGCGCCCGTATCTGGAGTTGCCGCCCAGCTACCGCAGCGCACTGATCGCGCGGCTGAAGATCATGTGCGACCTCGACATCTCCGAGCGCCGCAAGCCGCAGGACGGCAAGATCAATTTCGCCAAGTTCGTGCAGGGCCTGCGGCTGGAACTGCGGGTGGCGACGATCCCGACCCAGAACAACCTGGAAGACGCTGTGCTGCGCCTGCTCTCGTCGAGCAAGCCGATTCCGCTGGAAAACCTGGGGCTGTCGGCGAGCAACTTCGAGCAGCTCATGGGGGCGGCCAAGCGCCCCTACGGCATGCTGCTGTGCGTGGGGCCCACCGGCTCGGGCAAGACGACCACGCTGCACTCGCTGCTCGGCGCCATCAACACCCCCGAGCGCAAGATCTGGACCGCAGAGGACCCGATCGAGATCACCCAACCCGGGCTGCGCCAGGTGCAGGTCAACCCGCGCATCGAGTGGACCTTCGCGAAGGCGCTGCGCGCCTTCCTGCGCGCCGACCCGGACGTGATCATGGTCGGCGAGATCCGCGACCAGGAGACGGCGCAGGTCGCCATCGAGGCCTCGCTCACCGGCCATCTCGTGCTCTCCACGCTGCACACCAACAGCGCGCCCGAGACCGTCACGCGGCTGCTCGACATGGGCATGGACCCGTTCAACTTCGCCGATGCGCTGCTGGGCGTGCTGGCGCAGCGGCTGGTACGCCGCCTGTGCCTGCATTGCCGCAGCGAGCGCGAGGCCGCGGCGGAAGAGGAAGACGAGCTGCTGCACGACCACATGCAGGGGCTGGCCGGCGTCGAGAACGCGCCGGACGCCGGCGAAGTGCGGGCCGACTGGCGTCGCCGCTTCGGCAGCGAGAGCCGCGAAGGCGCCGAGCAGGCCGGTCGCCTGACGCTGTACCGCAGCGCCGGCTGCGAACATTGCGGCGGCACCGGCTACCGCGGCCGGGCCGGCATCCACGAGCTGATGATGGTCTCGCGCGGCCTGCGCCAGCTGATCCAGACCGGCCACCGCGCCGACGACCTGCTGCGCCATGCGTTGGGCGAGGGCATGCGCACGCTGCGCCAGGACGGCATCGAGAAGGTGCTGGCCGGGGTGACCTCGATCGAGGAAGTGCGGGCCAACTCATAGCCGTCGGCGGTCCGCGGACCGGCTGCGCTATCGTTCAGCGATGGAATCCATTGCGCCGATCCGGTCGGGTCCGGGCCGCTGGTGGGACGCCGTCATCGGTGCCGGGCCGCTCGTCGTCGGCCTGCTGATCTTCCTCTTGGCCTTGAGCCTGTTTGCGGCGTACCGGGTGCTCGACCCGACCCCCGACAAGCACATCGTGATCGCGACCGGACCCGAGCAGGGTGCCTACATCGAATTCGCCAAGCGCTACGTTCCGCTGCTGCGCGCGCAGGGGCTCACGGTCGAACTGCGCAAGACGCAGGGTTCGAGCGAAAACCTCGCGTTGCTGCGGGCGCCCCACTCCGGCGTGCACGCCGCCTTCGTCCAGGGCGGCATCGACACCGAGGACACCGACGGTCAGCCCGCCGTCGAGTCGCTCGGCAGCGTCGCGTACGAGCCGGTCTGGCTCTTCTACAGCGAGGCCAGTGCACGCGAACGACTGGGCACGACGACGCTGACCGACCTGTCGCAACTGGCGGGCTGGCGCATCAACACCGGGCCGAGCGGCGCGGGTGCCGCAGCGCTGTTCCGCCAGTTGGCCGCGGCCAACGGCCTGGAGGCGGCGCAACTGCGGCTCGGCGACAAGCCGACCGTGCTCGGCGTCGTCGACCTGCTGCAGGGCCGCACCGACGCGCTGCTGATGGTGGCGGCGGCCGATGCGCCGCTGGTGCTGTACCTCCTGCACACGCCCGGCATGCGCCTGCTCGAGTTCAGGCAGGCCGACGCCTACGCGCGCCGATTTCCGTTCCTGCGCCCCCTGACCTTGCTGCACGGCATCGTCGACCTCGCCGCCGACCGGCCGCCGCAGGACGTTCGCCTGGTGGGGGTGACCGCCTCGCTGGTCGTGCGCAAGGACCTGCACCCGGCGCTGATCCAGCTGCTCGTGCAGGCGGCGCAGCAAGTGCATGGCGACGCCGGCTGGTTCAACGCCGCGGGCGAGTTCCCGAACCCGAGCGCGTCCGACCTGCCGATCGCGCCCGAGGCGAAGCGCTTCTACCGCGACGGCGTGCCCTGGCTGCAGCGCTACCTGCCCTTCTGGCTGGCCAACTTCGTCGACCGGATGTGGATCGTGCTGTTGCCGCTGGTGGCCGTGATGATCCCGCTGTCCCGCGTGCTGCCGCCGCTGGTGGAGCAGCGCGTGCGATCGCGCGTCTACCGCTGGTACGCCCACCTGCGGGCCGTCGAGCATGCGCTGGAGGGTCCGGCGCCGGCGCTGGACCGGCTGCTGGCCGAGCTCGAACGCATCGACGCCCAGGCCGAGCGCATCGGCGTACCGCTGTCCTACACCCACGAGCTCTACGCGTTGCGCAGCCACATCCAGCTCGTGCACAGGCGTATCCTCGACCGCACCGCGGCACGCGGTTGAGACGCCGGCTCCTCGTCTGCAGCGCGCGAGAACGCGAGCGGAATCTCGACGCTGAACGACCATGAAATCGCCCTGGATCCGCCGCACTGCCATCGCCGTCGGCGCGCTGGTGCTGTTGCTGTTCGCGGTCGCCCTGGTGTTGGTGGCGACATTCGACGCCAACCGCTACAAGACCGTGGCGATCGACTGGATGCAGACCGAGCACCAGCGCAAGCTGGCCATAGACGGGCCGATCGAGCTGTCGGTCTTTCCGCGCCTGGCGGTGAAGGTCTCCAGGCTGCGGATTTCCGAACGCGGCAGCGACGACGAATTCGTCGCGGTCGACGAGGCCGCGCTGGCGGTGCGGGTGCTGCCGCTGCTGCGCAAGCAGCTGGTGATCGACCGTGTCAGCGCGCGCGGCGTGCGCGCGACCTACCTGCGCGACGCCAAGGGCGTGCGCAACATCGACGACCTGCTGTCCTCCGGCGGCGCCGGTGCCCAGGCCGGCCCCGGCGAGCCGGCGCCCGGCAGCACCGGTCTGCGCTTCGACGTCAGCGCGGTGCAGCTCGACGATCTGCGCCTGCGCGTGCGCGACGAGATGGTCAAGCTCGCCGGCGAGGTCGCCGTGCAGTCGTTCTCGTCGGGCCGCCTCGCCAACCAGGCCGACTCGCCGGTGTCGCTGCGCGCGACCGTCCAGCTGACCCGGCCGCAAGCGCTGAAGCTGGCGCTCGATGGCCGCATGACCCTGGCCCTCGATCTCGACAAGAACAATGTCTCGACGACCGGCTTGAAACTCGACGTCGAGGGCGAAGGCGCTGGCGTCAAGGCCCTGTCGATGGCACTCGAGGGGGCCTTGGCCTGGGACGGCAGCGCGCTGCGCGCCGGGCCGCTGCGGGTGGCGCTGAAGGGCGGGAGCTTCGGCACGACTTCGCTGGCGCCATCGACGATCGCAGTGGAGCGCGCGCTGTTCGACCCGGGCGGCCATCGGCTCGAACTGCAGGCCCTCGAGATCGCGCTCGCAGGCCGCCAAGGCACGCGCCCGTTCGAGCTGTCGCTGGCCTGGCCGCGGCTCGCCGTCGACGCGCAACAGCTCGAGGGCAGCGCCCTGTCGGGGACCTTCAAGCTCGGCGGGCCGACCGTGCTGGCGGGCGGCTTCCGCTCGGCTGCGCCGAGCGGAGACTTCGACGCACTGCGCCTGCCGGGCCTGGCCGTGACGCTCGAGGGCCAGGCCGGCGAACGCAAGATCAAGGGCAGCGCCACAGCCGACCTGCTGCTGCATCCGGGCCGCGGCGCAGCGGCGCTGGAACGACTGGACATGCGTGCCGCGATCGCCGAGCCCGGCCTGCAGCCGCTTCAATTGGCCGTGCAGGGCAGCGCGGGAGGCGACGCCAAGGCCGCGCAATGGCAGCTGAACGGCTCGCTCAACACCAACCGTTTCGACACCCATGGCCGGGCCGCCTTCGCCGGCGCGACACCCGACATCGAGGCGACGGCCCACTTCGATGCCCTCGACCTGAACAAGCTGCTGGCAGCGGGCAAGGGGGCCTCGACCGCCACCAGGCCTGCCGACACGCCGGTTCGACTCGACGGCCTGAAGGCCCTGAACGGCGAGTTCACGCTCGATGCCGGTGCGCTGGCGTTCCGCCAGTACAAGGTGACCGATGCCAAGATCGCCGCCACGCTGGACGACGGCCGCCTGCGCGTCTCGCGCCTGGCAGGTCGCTCCTGGGGCGGCAGCTTCGCGGCCAGCGCAAGCGCCGATGCGAACAGCGGCCGCATGGCCGTCAAGCTCGACGCCGACAGCGTGAACGTGAATGCGCTGCTGAAGGACCTGGCCGACAAGGATCTGCTCGAGGGCACCGGCCGCGTCGTCGCCGATCTCAACTCCGGCGGCGCGAGCATCGGTGCGCTGCGCTCGA
Organism: uncultured beta proteobacterium; assembly: GCA_963725755.1. Lineage (GTDB taxonomy): Bacteria > Pseudomonadota > Gammaproteobacteria > Burkholderiales > Burkholderiaceae_C > Rubrivivax. Next base: position 220,631 of record CAVRZW010000017.1, on the reverse strand, counting down.
ACCTGGCCGGCACCGCAGCCGTTCGTCTGCGCGATGGCGCGATCAAGGGCATCAACCTGGCACGCTCGTTTCGCCAGGCGCAGGCCGCGCTGTCGCTCAAGGAGGACGCCATCACGCAGGCCAGCAGCACCGAGAAGACCGACTTCTCCGAACTGAGCGCCAGCGCGCGCATCGCGGGCGGGGTGGCGCAGAGCGACGACCTCGACCTGAAGAGCCCGTTCCTGAGGATAGCCGGCGCGGGACGTTTCGACATCGTCCGCGGCCGCATCGACTACACCGCCCGCGCCACCGTGATCGCCTCGCCGACCGGCCAGGGCGGCGCCGGGCTCGAAGCGCTGCGCGGTGTCACGGTGCCCGTGGTGCTGTCGGGTCCGTTCGACGCCATCGCCTGGAAGATCCGGTGGTCGGAGGTCGCCGCGGCGGCGGTCAAGGGCAGGATCAAGGACAAGCTCGCCGAGACGCTGGGCGCCAAGCTCGGACTGCCACCGGCAGGTGCGAGTGCAGCGTCGGCGCCGGTCACGCCGAAGGACCTGCTCAAGGACAAGCTCAAGGGCCTGTTCAAGTAAGACGCAGAGCCACCTGGAACAGGGCCTGGGCCGCTGGGTAGCCGTCAGGGCCCCGGCGGGCGCCGGTGCGCCTGCAGCCAGAGCGCCAGATCGCCGCCGGCCATCGGCGGCGCGGCGAACTCGCCCTGCATCTCGTCGCAGCCCTGCGCCAGCGCCCAGGCCTGCTGCGCCGCGTTCTCGACACCTTCGGCGACGGTGCGCAGGCCCAGGCCCTTGGCCATCTGGACGATCGCGCTCGCGATCGCTGCCGAGCCGCGATCGGCCGGCAGGTCCTTCACGAACGAGCGGTCGATCTTCAGGCGGTCGATCGGCAGGTCCTTCAGGTGGCCGAGCGAGGTGTAGCCGGTGCCGAAGTCGTCGACGGCGATGCTCACGCCGAGCGCCTTCAGGCGCGCCAGCGCTTCGCGCACCACCGGCAGGTCGTCCATCAGCATGCGCTCGGTGAGCTCGAGCTCGAGCAGCCGTCCTTCGACGCCGGCCTCGGCGAGCGCCTGGCTCACCATCTCGACGAAACCGGCAGTCTGGAATTCCAGCGTCGACAGGTTCACCGCCACCGGCAGCACGATGCCGGCGTCGCGCCAGCGACGCGCCTCTTGCAGGGCTTCGCGAAGCACCCATCGACCAATGGGGAGCATCAGCCGCCTCGACTCGGCCAGCGCGATGAACTGGTCGGGCTGCACCAGCGAGCGGCCCGACGGTGCCCAGCGGATGAGCGCCTCGCAGCCCACGAGCGCACCGTCGCGCAGGGCGAACTGCGGCTGGTAGTGCAGCACGAACTCTTGCTCGCGCACCGCCTGCGCGAGCCGGCTCTCCATCGCCAGCTCGGCCATCGCCGACTCGGCCATCGCGAGCTCGAAGAAGCAGCAATTCGCACGGCCCCTGGACTTCGCGTGGTACATCGCCGTGTCGGCGTGCTTGATGAGCTCGTCTGAGTTGCGACCGTCTTCCGGGTAGATCGCCACGCCGATCGACGGCGTCACCGAGATCGTCGCGCCGCCCGCTTCCAGCGGCTCGCCGATCGCGGCCAGCAGCTTGTTCGACACCTCGATCACGGCCGCCGGCGGCGTGTCGCCCGAGAGGAGGACGACGAACTCGTCGCCGCCGAAGCGCGCCACCAGGTCACCGCTGCGCAGGGTGCCGGTGATGCGCCGCGCCACCGTCTGCAGCAGCGTGTCGCCGGCGAGGTGGCCGAGCGAGTCGTTGACCCGCTTGAAGTTGTCGAGATCGATGAACAGCATCGCCGGGCGCCGCCCATTGGTCTGCGCCACGCTGAGCAGGGCCTGCGCCTGGTCGATGAAGGCGGCGCGGTTCGGCAGGCCGGTCAGCGAATCGTGGTGGGCGAGGAAGGCGATGCGCGAGCGCGCCTCGATGTGACCCCGCATGTCGCGCACGATCGTCATCCGCAGTCGCTCGTTCCGGTACTGCATCGTGCGCACGATGAATTCGACCGGCAGCCGGCTGCCGTCCTTGTGCGTCAGGGCCGTCTCGTAGGTCACCTCGGCGCCCGCGTTCATGACCGCCGCGACGCGTTCGCGCTCCTGCGGCTCGACGAAGTCGAGCGCCGACCGGCCCAGCAATTCGGGCAGGGTATAGCCCATCAGCGCCAGCAAGGGCGGATTGACGTCGGTGATCACGCCGTCCTTGTGGAAGACGATGCCCTCGGCGCTGGCCAGCAGGAACTTGGCCAGGCGCTCCTCGCTTTCGCGCAGCGCCGCCTCGGCCTGGCGGTGCTTGCTGATGTCGTTGATGAGCACGAAGGCGCCGACCACCTCCCCGTCGGCGCCCACGTGCGGCAGCAAAGACACTTCGATCCAGCGCCTGCCGCCCCCTTCTGCGGGCAGTTGACGCTCGTACCTGCTGCCTTGCTTGCGCTGCACGACGGCATCGATCTGCGGCTCGATCTGGCGCGCCGCCTCGTCGCCGATGACCTCGGCGACGGTCAGGCCGATGATCGATGCCTCGGTCAGGCCGAACATCGTCGCGTAGCCGATATTCGCGTAGCGACAGGTGTAGCCGTGGCGCTCGTAATAGGCGATCGCGGCCGGCAGGTTGTTGGCGAGGAGGCGGAACTGGTCGACCTCGGCACGCAGCGCCAGGATGACCTCGGCTGGGTCGTGGGCGTTCACGCGCTCGTTCCTCCCTGTCGATGTGCCAACGCAGGCATACACAAGCCTCCCTCCGGCACGCGCTGCGCCGTCGAGGCCTTGCAGCAGCCGGCCTCTATCGTAGGTCAGGCGCCGGCGGGTCATGGGCCGGGTGCACCCTGAGAGTGACGGATCGGCCACACAGGCTGGACGACCCGGCCGGAGCCGCCGCTGTCGGCGCGCGCCTACAGCGGCACGAGCCGATGGCCGATGGCGGCGCCGCGCCGCGGGCGCGATGCTCCGCGTGTTCCGGGGCAGCGACGCGTCCCCGGCCCAGCCACCGTCAGGAGAAGAACCATGCTCTACACCATCGCCTTGGTCCTCGTCATGCTCTGGGTGCTCGGCCTGGCGATGTCGTTCACCGCCGGCGGCTTGCTGCACATCCTGCTGGCCGTGGCGGTGATCATGGTCTTGTACCAGTTGATCACCGGTCGCAGCGCGGTCTAGCTGCGCAGGCGCTGCGCGGGGGTTGGACGGCGATGCGCCGAACCGCGCCCATGCACCGGCGACAATGCAACTGGCCATGATCCCGACCGCCGAAACCCCGAACCACCTGCCCGTCGAGCCCGCACCCGGGGCCCAGCCGCCCGACGCTGCGGCGGCGCTGCCAGCCGCGGACGAGCACGCGCTGCTGCCGATGCCCATCGACGTGCGCAGCGCCGCGCTCGGGCTGATCGCAGCGCTGGCCAGCATCTACGCGCTGCACTGGGCGCGCGACGTGTTCATTCCACTCGCGCTCGGCCTCCTGGTCAGCTATTCGCTCGCGCCGCTGGTCGATCGCCTGCAGCGCTGGCGCGTGCCACGTGCGATCGGGGCCGCGCTGCTGCTCGGCGGTGCCATCGGCGGGTTCGGTTCGCTGGTGTATTCGCTCAGCGACGATGCCGCGGTGCTGATCTCGTCGCTGCCCGACGCGGCGCAGAAGGTGCGCGATTCGCTGCGCGCCGGGCGCGGCGCGCCCGAGAGCCCGATCGAGAAGGTGCAGCGCGCGGCGGCCAAGCTCGAGGAGGCGGCCGCCGAGCGCAGCCAGCCCGCAACTCCCGCGCAGCGCGGCGTGACCCGCGTGCAGGTCGAGCGCGCGCATTTCGACATTCAGGACTATCTGTGGACCGGTACGCTGGGCCTGGTCGGCATCGTCGGCCAGGCGCTGGTCGTGTGCTTCGTCGCCTACTTCCTGCTCGCTTCCGGCGACAGCTTCCGCCGCAAGATGGTCAGGATCGCCGGGCCCGGCTTCGCGGAGAAGCGGATCACGATCGAGGTGCTCGACGACATCACGCGCCAGATCCAGTCCTATCTGCGCGTGCAGATCTTCGGCAGCGTGCTCGTCGGCCTGGCCACCGGCATCGCCTTCCTGTTCATCGGCCTCGACCATGCGGCAGTCTGGGGCGTGGCCGCGGCGGTGCTCAACCTGGTGCCGTACCTGGGCTCGATGGCGATCAGCGCCAGCGCGGCGCTGGTGGGCTTTCTGCAGTTCGGCTCCGCCGGCGAGGCCTTGCTGGTCGGCGGCAGCTCGCTGGCGATCCACACCGTGGTCGGCAACCTGGTGAGCCCCTGGCTGACCGGCCGGGCCAGCCGCATGAGCCCGGTGGTGGTCTTCGTCGGCGTGCTCGCGTGGGGCTGGCTGTGGGGCCTGTGGGGTCTGCTGCTGGGCGCGCCGCTGCTGATGGTCGTCAAGGCAGTGTGCGACCGCGTGAACCACTTCAAGGGCGTGAGCGAGCTCCTGGGCACCTAGGCGTGGCCGGCCGCCGGCCGGTCGTATGCTCGCTGCCTTCAGCCGGAACCGGAGCTTCGCATGACGTCGCACGCCCACCTGCCAGCTGCCGGTCCGTTCTTCACGACGGCGGCACAACGGATGCTGCTGGCCCGTGAGCGCTTCTTCGAGCAAGGGCAGCGGCCGACGGGCATCGTCGGCGAGGCGGTCATCCAGTCCTGGACGCGCTGCCTGGGCGCAGGCCTGCAGCCGCAGCAGCGGCCCGAGTTCGAGCCGGTCACCCGCGCGCGGACCAAGGCCGTGCTCGAGCGCGGCCACCCGCTGCTCCAGGCCGCCGCGCCCGAGATCGACCAGCTCGACGCGATGCTCTCCGGCACCGGCTGCAAGACCGTGCTCACCGACCGCGAAGGCGTCGTCATGCGCTCGACGCCGCCCGGGACCGGAGCCGGCGCGCTGCTCGACGACATCGGCCGCGTCGGTGTCTACCTGGGCGAACCCAACTTCGGCAGCACCGCTCCCGGCATCAGCGTGAGCACCGGGCTGGACTGCGCGGTCAACGGCGGCGAGCACTTCTTCGGCCTGCTGCAGCAGCTGCACTGCGCGGCAGCGCCGATCCGCGACCGCGAAGGCCGCATGGCCGGCGTGCTCGACCTGTCGATCCAGGGCGGGCCTTTCGCCTTCGACGCGCTGGCGCTGGTGCGGCTGTGCGTGGCCGGGATCGAGAACCGGCTGCTGGCGGCGCAGTCGACGGACGACGTGATGCTGTGCTTCCAGGCCAGCCCGGCGCTGCTCGGCACGCCGCTGGAAGGCCGCGCCGCTGTGGCCGAGAACGGCAAGGTGGTCGGGCTCAACGCTGCCGGCGCGAAATTGCTGCAGCCCGGGTCGAACGACTGCGCGCAAGATGTCGAGAGCCTGCTCGGCCTGACCCTGCCCCTGCTGCACCGCCTGCTGCAGGCGCGCGCGCCGGCAATGCACCGTCTGCCCAGCGGTCTGCGGCTGTGGATGCGGGCGCTGCCGCCTGGCCGGGGCGCGCGGCCGAGCGCGGACGGGGCCGGGGCGATGCCGCTGACTGTTCCGGAACGGAACACCGGCGAAGGGATCCCGACGCCGGCCTCGCTGCGCGCCATGAGCGACCAGCTGGTCCGGGACACATTGCAGCAGTGCGGTGGCAACGTGGCCAGGGCCGCTCGCATGCTGGGTGTTTCGCGCGGCCTGCTTTACCGGCGGCTGCAGCGCGGGCAGGTCGGCGCCTGAGCATCCCTTCCGGGGTCGGGCCTGTTCTCGGTTTCCCTGATGCGAGGTGCGCGCAAAGGCCTATGCTGCGGCGCCGATTCGTCATTGTCTGCGGATCCACGCCGGGCCCGCGCCGGACGCGCCGAAAGCGCGCATCCGCGAGCAGTCGGTGCCGGCCGGCAACACCCCATCCAAGGAGACTCAGCGCATGGCCCTGCTCACCCTCACCGTCAACGGCACCAGCGTGTCGCGCGAAGTCGCGCCGCAAACGCTGCTCGTCGAGTTCATCCGCGAACACCTGCGCCTGACCGGCACCCACACCGGCTGCGACACCGGCCAATGCGGCGCCTGCACCGTGCATCTCGACGGCCAGGCGGTCAAGAGCTGCTCGATGCTGGCCGTGCAGGCCCAGGGCCGCGCGCTGACGACGATCGAAGGCGTGGCCGCCGCCGACGGTGCGATGCACCCGATGCAGACCGCCTTCAACCAGTGCCACGGTCTGCAATGCGGCTTCTGCACCCCGGGCATGGTGATGAGCGCGATCGACCTGGTGAAGAACCACGACTGCAGCAGCGAAGGCAAGATCCGCGAGGCGCTGGAAGGCAACTTCTGCCGCTGCACCGGCTACCAGAACATCGTCAAGGCGGTCCAGCAGGGTGCCGCCGCCATGACCACCGCTTGATTCAGGAGCCGACCCCATGAACGCAAGACAAGGATTCATCGGCCAGAGCGTGGTGCGCCGCGAAGACGCGCGCTTCCTCACCGGCCGCGGCCAGTACACCGACGACATCACGCTGCACGGCCAGACCTACGCCTACTTCCTGCGCAGCCCGCATGCGCACGCGAAGATCAAGTCGCTGTCCACCGCCGCAGCAGCCAAGGCGCCCGGCGTACTCGGCGTCTTCACCGGCGAGCATTTCAAGGCCATCGGCGGCCTGCCCTGCGGCTGGCTGATCAACAACATCGACGGCACGCCGATGAAGGAGCCCAAGCACCCGGTGCTGGCCTCGGAGAAGGTGCGCTACGTCGGCGACCGCGTCGCGCTGGTGGTGGCCGAGACGCTGGAGCAGGCCAAGGCAGCGGCCCAGATGATCGAGGTCGACTACGAGGTGCTGCCGGCGGTGATCGACACCGCCAACGTCACGGCCACCGGCGCCGCGGTGCACGACGAGGCACCAGACAACCGCTGCTACCAATGGCAGATCGGCGACGCTGCCGGCGTCGACGAAGCCTTCAAGGGCGCGGCGCATGTCAGCACGCTGAGCTTCCGCAACAACCGCCTGGTGCCCAACGCGATCGAGCCGCGCGCGGCCAACGCGAGCTGGAACCCCAGCGACGACAGCTACACGCTGTACGTGGCCAACCAGAACCCGCACGTCGAGCGGCTGCTGATGTGCGCCTTCGTGCTCGGCATCCCCGAGCACAAGATGCGCGTCGTGGCTCCCGACGTCGGCGGCGGCTTCGGCAGCAAGATCTTCCTCTACGGCGAAGAGACGGCGCTGGTCTGGGCCAGCAAGCAGATCAGGCGCCCGATCAAGTGGACGGCCGACCGCTCGGAGGCCTTCCTGTCCGACGCCCACGGTCGCGACCACCTGACCACCGTCCAGCTGGCGCTGGACAAGGACGGCAAGTTTCTCGGTCTGCGCGTCGACACGACGGCCAACCTGGGCGGCTACCTGAGCACCTTCGCCACCGCGGTGCCGACCATCCTCTACGCGACATTGCTGGCCGGCCAGTACGCGACGCCGAAGATCGTCTGCACCGTGACCGCGGTGTTCACCAACACGAGCCCGGTCGATGCGTACCGCGGCGCCGGCCGACCCGAGGCCACCTACACGGTCGAGCGCATCGTCGAGACCGCGGCGCGCGAGCTGGGCATCGACCCGGCCGAGCTGCGCCGGCGCAACTTCATCAAGACCTTCCCCTACGCGACGCCGGTCGGCCTGACCTACGACACCGGCGACTACGAGGCGACGATGTCGCGTGCGATCGAGCTCGCCGACGTCGCCGGCTTCGAAGCGCGCAAGGCGGCCAGCGCGGCCAAGGGCCTGAAGCGCGGCCTCGGCTACTCGGCCTACATCGAGGCCTGCGGCATCGCGCCATCGAGCATCGCCGGCGCCCTGGGCGCGCGCGCCGGCCTGTTCGAGGCCGGCGAGGTGCGCGTGCATCCCACCGGCAAGGTCACCGTCTTCACCGGCAGCCACAGCCATGGCCAGGGCCACGAGACCACGTTCGCGCAGGTCGTGGCCGACAAGCTGGGCATCCCGCTGGAGGACATCACGATCGAGCACGGCGACACCGGCAAGGTGCTGTTCGGCATGGGCACCTACGGCAGTCGCAGCCTCGCCGTGGGCGGCACCGCGATCGTCAAGGCGCTGGACAAGGTCATCGCCAAGGGCAAGAAGATCGCCGCCCACCTGATGGAGGCGGCCGACACCGACGTCGTGTTCGAGAACGGCGTCTTCAAGGTCGCGGGCACCGACAAGAGCGTGCCTTTCGCGAGCGTCTCGCTCACCGCCTACGTGCCGCACAACTTCCCGCACGACAAGCTCGAGCCGGGCCTCAACGAGAACGCCTTCTACGATCCGAGCAACTTCACCTACCCGGCCGGCACCTACATCTGCGAGGTGGAAGTCGATCCCGCGACCGGCGTCGTGCGCGTCGACCGCTTCACCGCCTGCGACGACTTCGGCAACGTCATCAACCCGATGATCGTCGAAGGCCAGGTCCACGGCGGCCTGGCGCAGGGCCTGGGCCAGGCGCTGCGCGAGGACTGCGTCTACGACCCCGACAGCGGCCAGCTGCTGACCGGCAGCTACATGGACTACGCGATGCCGCGCGCCGACGACTTCCCGCACTTCACGGTGGAGACCGTCAAGGGCACGCCCTGCACCCACAATCCGCTGGGGGTCAAGGGCTGCGGCGAGGCCGGCGCGATCGGCAGCCCGCCGGCGCTGATCAACGCCATCTGCCATGCCCTTTCGATCAAGGACATGCCGATGCCCGCCTCGCCGCACAAGGTGTGGCAGGCGATCCAGGCTGCACGCTGAACAAGGACCGACAACATGCAAGCATTCACCTACAGCACCCCCACCACGGTCGCCGACGCCGCACGCGCGGCGATGCAGGAAGACGCCAAGCTGATGGCCGGCGGCCAGACCCTGCTGCAAACCATGAAGCTGGGGCTGATCGCGCCATCGGCGGTGATCGACATCTCCGGCATCCCCGACCTCAAGGGCATCAGCGTGTCCGCCGGCAAGGTCACGATCGGCGCCGGCACCACGCATGCCGCGGTGGCGGCCTCGAAGGAGGTCCGGCAGGCCATCCCCGCGCTCGCCGATCTGGCCGGCCACATCGGCGACCGCCAGGTCCGCAATCGCGGCACCATCGGCGGCAGCCTGGCCAACAACGACCCCGCGGCCTGCTACCCGGCGGCCGTGCTCGGCCTCGGCGCGACGGTGCAGACCAACCAGCGGTCGATCGCGGCCGACGACTTCTTCCAGGGCCTGTACACCACGGCACTGCAGGAGGGCGAGATCATCACCGCGGTGAGCTTTCCGGTCCCCGAGAAGGCCGGCTGGCAGAAGTTCAAGCAGCCGGCGTCGCGCTTTTCGCTGGTCGGCGTGTTCGTCAGCAAGGGCCCGGCCGGCGTCCGCGTGGCGGTGACCGGCGCCGGCGCCGGCGGCGTGTTCCGCGCGACCACGCTGGAGGCCAAGCTGGCCGCCAGCTGGTCGGCTGCGGCCCTCGCCGGCGCGACGGTCCCCGCCGACGATCTCAACAGCGACCTGCACGGCACGGCCGAGTACCGCGCCGCGCTGATCCCGGTGCTGGCGGCGCGCGCGGTCGGCTGACGCACACCGCCGGCTCGAGCGAAACGCCGCACTGCGCGTGCGGCGTTTCCTTTGCTCATTGCCCGAGAATCATGCCGTGAGCACGACCGACCTCCCGACCAGCATCGACGACACCGCCGCGCGCCTGCTGGCGCTGGACTACGTGCCCGAGCGCGCGCTCGCCACGACCGTGTTCCTCGCCTTGCGGCTGCAGCGCCCGCTGTTCCTCGAAGGCGAACCCGGCACCGGCAAGACCGAGATCGCCAAGACGCTGGCGACGATGCTCGGCCGGCCGCTGATCCGCCTGCAATGCCACGAGGGACTGGACCTGGCCGGCGCCGCCTACGAGTGGAACTACGCGCGCCAGATGCTGGAGATCCGCCTCGGCGAGGCGGAAGGATTGAAGCGCGAGCAGCTGGCCAGCGAGCTGTTCTCCGACCGTTTCCTGATCCGCCGCGCGCTGCTGCAGGCGATCGACCCGGCACAGCCGGTGCCGCCGGTGCTGCTGATCGACGAGCTCGACCGTGCCGACGAGCCCTTCGAGGCCTTCCTGCTCGAGGTGCTGAGCGACTTCCAGATCACGATCCCCGAGTTCGGCACCGTCAAGGCGGTCCATCCGCCGATCGTCGTGCTCACCAGCAACCGCACGCGCGAGATCCACGACGCCGTCAAGCGCCGTTGCCTCTACCACTGGGTGGGCTTCCCCGACGCGGCGCGCGAGGCCGCGATCCTCGAGCGCCGCGTGCCCGGCGCGCCGGCCAAGCTGGCGGCCGAGATCGTCGCCTTCGTGCAGAAGCTGCGCGAGATCGAGCTCTACAAGCTGCCCGGCATCGCCGAGACCATCGAATGGACGCGCGCGCTGATGGAGCTCGACGCCGTGGTGCTCGACCCCGAGACGATCAACCACACGCTGGGCGTGCTGCTCAAGTACCAGGACGACATCGCCAAGGTGCAGGGCAGCGAGGCGGCGCGGCTGCTGGCACAGGTGCGGCAGGAGGCCGAGACCGCGCGCTGAGGCGGCGGGCGGATCCGGAGCCGCGGCACTCAGGTCAGCCAGCGGCCGAAGAAGCTGAACGTGCGGTCCCAGGCCTGCTGCGACCAGACCGGGTCGTACTGGGTGGCGGGGATGCGGCCCGGCCCGACGGCGGTCTCGTTGGCGAAGGCGTGGTGCGCCAGGTAGCGGTGGAATTCGAAGTTCACGCCCGCCTCGCGCAGCTTGTCCTGCAACTGGTCGATGGTGGCGATCGGGAAGAACTCGTCCTGCGTCGCCCAATGCCCCAGCAGCGGCGCCTTGATCTTGCCGGCGTCGATGTATTCGAGCGGCGGGCAGCCGTACCAGACGACCACCGCATCGACCTCGGGCACGAAGCAGGCCGTCAGCATCGTCAGCGCGCCGCCCATGCAGAAGCCGGTGACACCGACCTTGCCGCCGCGCGCCTTGAGGTGGCGCACCGCGCCGGCGATGTCCTGCGAGGCGGCGTCGGCGAAGTTCAGGCCCGTCATCAGGTGATGGGCCTCCTCGGCCTCGACCGTGGACTTGCCGCGGTAGAGGTCGGGCACCAGCGCGACATAGCCCGCCTGGGCGAGGCGATCGGCGACGCCGCGGATCTGGTCGTTGACGCCCCACCATTCCTGGATCACGACGACGGCCGGCGCGCCCGCCACCTGTGCCGGCTCGGCGAGATAGCCCTGGACGCTCTGCCCGTCGGGGCGCTTGAAGGTGATCGTGGTGCCCATGTGCGAACTCCTGTTCGTGGATGTTGATGCAGGCGTGCCGCCGAAGACGCGCATGCGAGCGGCCGAGAGCGTACCCGCGCGCGAAGGGTTCGTCACGCCGGAGGCCAATCGCAGGCGCGGCGGTCCAGTCCACCGCGCGGCGCAGCCGCAAGCGGCCGGACGCGTGGGCGACGGGTTCTCGACCTCTGCCGGACAGACCCCACCCCGGCCTCGGGCCGGCGGCGGCCGGGAGAGAATATGAAGCCATGTTCCGCGCTCCGTCGAACTCCGCCCTGCCCGGCCACCTGGCCGAGAACGTGATGCATTTCGGCCGCGTGCTGCGCCAGGCCGGCATGCCGCTGGGCACCGACCGCATCCAGCTCGCGCTGACCGCGTTGCAGGTGGCCGGGCTCGAATCGAAGCGCGACTTCCACGACACGCTGGCCGCCTGCTTCATCGATCGCGTCGAGCACCGCGAGCTGTTCGACCAGGCCTTCCAGCTGTTCTGGCGCGACCCCGACCTGGCCGGCCGCATGATGGCGATGCTGCTGCCTCGCGTGCAGGCCAAGACCGAGCAGGCACCGCTGCCGGAGAACCGGCGCCTGGGCGAAGCCCTGTTCCCGCACCAGCCGCAGGCGCCGGGCCCCCCGCCGCCGGAGAAGATCGAGGTCGATGCGGCGCTGACCTGGAACGAGCGCGAGCTGCTGCGAAAGGCCGACTTCGAGACCATGACCGCCGACGAGTGGCGCGCGGCACAGGCGATGCTGCGCCGCATGGCGCCTCTGTTCGAGCCGATCGCCACCCGCCGCAGCGAGCGCGCCCCGGGCCCGGGGCGCCAGGCCCGTGTCGATGGCCGCGCCACGCTGCAGGCCCTGGCGCGCCACGGCGGCGAGGTCTGGCAGATGCGCTGGCGCCGGCCGCGCAGCAAGCCGGCACCGCTGGTGGTGCTGGCCGATATCTCGGGCTCGATGAGCCGCTACTCGCGCATGCTGCTGCACTTCACGCATGCGATCGGCCATGCCGACGCGCGCGTGGAGAGCTTCGTCTTCGGCACCCGGCTGACGCGCACCACGCGCGCGCTGCGCCAGCGCGACCCCGACATCGCCGTCGCGCGCGTCGTGCGCGATGTCGCCGACTGGTCGGGCGGCACGCGCATCACGGCCTGCCTGCGCGAGTTCAACCAGCGCTGGGCGCGGCGCGTGCTCTCGGGCCGCGCCACCGTGCTCTTGATCTCCGATGGCCTGGAACATGGCACGCCCGAAGACCCGCGCTGCGACCAGCTGCGCTTCGAGATGGAGCGGCTGCACAAGAGCTGCCGCAAGCTGGTGTGGCTGAACCCGCTGCTGCGCTTCGAGGCCTTCCAGCCGCGCGCCGCCGGCATCCGCGCGATGCTGCCGCAGGTCGATCTGTTCCTGCCCGCGCACAACCTGCAAAGCCTGCAGGAGCTGGCAGCGGTGCTGGCCGGGCACGGCGCCGAGGGCACGATGCGGCAATCGCGCCGCGCGCACGGCGCCCAGGCACCGGAACCATGAGCGAGCTCAAAGCCCTGCTGCTCACCGACGTGGTCGGCAGCACCCAGCTGTCGGAAGACCTCGGCGACGAGGCCATGGTCGGCGTCTGGGCGGCGCATGACCGCGCGGCCCGCGACCTGCTGCCGGTCTGGCGCGGACGCGAGATCGACAAGACCGACGGCATGCTGCTGCTGTTCGACGAGGTCGCCGACGCCGTCCGCTACGCCAGCGCCTACCAGCGCGCGCTGGCGGTGCTGCCGGTGCCGCTGTCGGCGCGGGCCGGCCTGCACTTCGGGCCGGTGATCCTGCGCGAGAACCGCGCCGAGGACATCGCCCGCGGTGCCAAGCCGCTGGAGGTGGACGGCCTGGCCAAGCCCACCGCGGCGCGCGTGATGTCGCTCGCCCGCGGTGGACAGATCCTGCTGACCGCCGAGGCGCGCGCGGCGCTCGGCGAGACCGATCTGCACCTGCACTCGCATGGTCACTGGATGCTCAAGGGCGTGTCGGAGCCGGTGGAACTGTTCGAGCCGGGCGACGGCGACGCGTCCGGCGCGCCGCCCGACGACGGCGAGAAGGCCTACCGGGTGGTGCGCAGCGGCGAGCGCTGGCTGCCGCTGCGCGAGATCCCGAACAACCTGCCGCAGCAGGCCACGACCTTCATCGGTCGCGAGCGCGAGTTGCGCGAGCTCAAGACACAGCTGGCACAGGTCCGACTGCTGACCCTGCTGGGCATGGGCGGGCTCGGCAAGACCCGGCTGTCGCTGCAGCTGGCCGCCGAAGTCCGGCACCTGTTCCCCGACGGCGTCTGGTTCGTCGACCTGTCGCCGATCCGCGACCCGGCGCTGGTCGCCGCCGAGACGGCGCAGGTGCTGGGCCTGCGCGACGAGCCCGACCGCCCGCTGATCCAGACCCTGTGCGCCCACCTCAGGCCCAAACGCGTGCTGCTCGTGCTGGACAACTGCGAGCATCTGATGCAGGCCGCCGCGGACCTGGCCCATGCACTGCTGCGGGCGGCGCCCGGGCTGCGCATCCTGGCCTCCAGCCGCGAGGCCCTGCGCGTGCCCGGGGAGCTGGCCTACCCGGTGCTGCCGCTGCCGGTTCCCGGGCGTAGCGCCAACCTGCAGACCTTGATGCAGTCGACAGCGGTGCGCCTGTTCGTCGAGCGCGCGCAGCTGCACCAGCCGGCCTTCACGCTGGGCGAGCGCGAGGCCCCTGCGGTGGCCGAGCTGGTCGCGCGGCTCGAAGGCATCCCGCTGGCGCTCGAACTGGCCGCCGCGCGCGTGCGCTCGCTCAGCGTCGCCGACATCAACCTGCGGCTGCGCGACCGCTACAAGCTGCTGACCGGCGGCGGCCGCAGCCTGCACCAACGGCAACAGACGCTGCGTTCGCTGGTCGACTGGTCCTACGACCTGCTCGGCCCCGCTGAGCGGACCACGCTGCGGCGGCTCGGTGTGTTCGTCGGCGGCTTCGACCTGGCGGCGGCCGAGCAGGTCTGCGGCGCCGACCAGCTGGACAGCCTGGACGTGATGGACCTGCTGCGCTCGCTGGTCGAGAAATCGCTGGCGACGATGGAATTGCAGGCGCAGGGCACGCGCTACCGGATGCTGGAGACGATCCGCGACTACGCGCTCGAAAAGCTGGCTCAGTCCGGCGACGACGCCGCCACCGCGGGCCGGCATTGCGAATACTTCTTCGCCCTGGCCAAGCAGGCGCGCGACGGGCTGAAGGGCCCCGACCAGGCGCTCTGGATAGAACGGCTCGAATCCGACCTCGACAACCTGCGCAGCGCCACCGCGCTGGCACTGGCGGGCGGTGCGGACCCCTTCATCGCGGTGAAGATGGCGGTGGCGCTGCAGGGCTTCTGGATCCTGCGCGGCTACGCCAGCGAAGGCCGCGCCGTGGTCCAGGCCGCGCTGGCGCTGCCGGCGGTGCACGCCTCGGAGATGGCGCAGGCCCACGCGCTGTATGTCGGCGCCGTGCTGGCCGGCTACCAGGGCGACCATGCCCAGGCGCGGCAGATGCTGCAGACCTGCCTGGAGCTGCGCCGCCGCCTGGGCAAGCCGGTCGAGATCGCGGCGACGCTGTCGACGCTGTCGATGGCATTGAGGCACGGCGGCGATGTCGAAGGTGCGGCCGGATGCGAGCGCGAGGCGCTGCAGATCTTCAGGTCGCTGGGCGACAGGATCGGCGAAGCGATAGGGCTGCAGCACCTCGGCGAATGCGCGATGGCGCTCGGCGACGATGCGCAGGCGCGCGTCGAACTGGAGCAGGCCCTGGCCATCGCGTGCGAGATCGGGCACCGCGAGATCGAGGCCGAATGCGAACTCATGCTCGGCGAGATCGACTTCGAGCAGGGCCGTCCGGCACCGGCCCGCGATCGCTTCAATCGCTCGCTGGCCGTCTGCCAGGATGCTGCCGACAAGCGCAACGAAGCCAATGCGCTGCGCTGGCTGGGCAAGGCCGACCTCGCCGAAGGCCTCCCAGACCTCTGCGCGCGAGCGGCTGGCCCAGGCCCTGCAGGCCTTCCAGGCCTTCGAGATGCGGGACGAGCTACTCGCCTGCCTGGAAGACCATGCGCAGCTGGCGCAGGCCCGCGGGCAGCCGGCGTTGGCGATGCAACTGGCCGCCGCCGTCGAGAAGTGGCGAGCGCGCCTGGCGCTGGACCGGCTGCCGCGCGAAGGGCAGCGCTGGCAGGCCTGGCTCGACACCTTGCGCGGTGAGTTGTCGGGCGCCAGCTTCGACGCCGCGTGGCAGGACGGAAGTCGCTGGGAAACCGGCGAGGCCGTGCGGGCTGCGCTATCTGCGCCTCGGCACGCAGCGGCCACCGCCTGAGGGACGCGCGGCGGCTCGCGCCGCGGGCTGCGACGGGCTGCCGCGCGATCGAGCTCAGCTCGCCGCGCCGGGCGCCCCGAGAGCTGCGGCTTCGACGAGTGGCGACCCCGGCAGCAGAGCAACCCAGCGGCCACGAGCGCCAGGCTCGCGGGTTCCGGGACCTGGGTGATCGTGAAGTCTCACAGGCGCGTTGTTGACAACGTCGTTGCTCTCCCCCGCATTGGTTGGCAATACATTCGGGTGAGATCCACGAAAGCCGCGGCCCGCTGAAGTTGTCGGGCCGGTGGTCTCCGGCTCGTTGATGACGAACTGCAACGAAAACAAATCGTTCTCGAATCCGCCAAACCCAGCACCGATGACGGTCAACTGGGGTCGGCTGCGCGGACGGGACACGGGCCGGTGGTGGCAAGGTATTGCACTGCTCCGCCGCCGTCGAACTGCAGGTTGCTGATGGTCACGCCGCTCAGATTGGCGGCCGTCCAATTGATGATGGCGAGGTCTGTGTCATCGGATGTTGTCGGGGTGCCATTCGTATCGAACGGGCCGGTGGTGGCAAGGTATTGCACGGCTCCGCCGCCGTCGAACTGCAGGTTGCTGATGGTCACGCCGCTCAGATTGGCGGCCGTCCAATTGATGATGGCGAGGTCTGTGTCATCGGATGTTGTCGGGGTGCCGTTCGTATCGTAGAAGACGATTTGCTCGCTCGTCAGCGAGGAACCAGGCAAGCAAGTGGCGACGGTGGTACCGCAACCCGGAGACGCGGGCAAGTCGAAATACACGGTACCTTCCAGCGCGCAGGTGGTGGGTGGCCAGGCGCGCGCCCTCGAGGTTGTCAACGGTGCGCCGTCAGCCGTGGGATCGCAAGTGCGCCGGTCACCACCACGTAGGCCGCCGCGCGCGCCGGGGCGGCTGTCCCGCAGGCGGCCAGCTGCGATACAAGGCCGTCAAGCGGCGGCAAAACTTCCCAAACAGCTGGTCTCTCGTCGAGTTCCATTGCCGCTGACAACCCGGTTTACCATCCCGCTAGCCGCATTTTTAGCCGCGAGCGGCGCGCCGGAACAGGCAACATGGCCTGGTCAGGACCCAGCTGAGCGTGCGCCCGGCCGCCCCCCTGCGCGCCGCGGGTTGCAGAGCCCAGCGGGCGATCGCCGCGTCGACGGCCTGGCGTTGTCGTCGCTAACCACCGCGGTGCCGTCGAGGCTGCGCGAGACGGTGCTCGGCGACGCGCCGCCCCTGCGCCCCTGCTCCAGCGTCACCCGGGTGTCGGCGCCGGCCGCTTCGATCTTCTTCGCCGCGCGTCCCGCGACCCTGGTCTTCATGGCGGCAATCCCCGCTTCTCCGGTGTCGAGTTCAAGTGCGCACGCCGCCGGCAGACGCCAGAATCGCACGATGCACCGCCTCCGTCGCGCAACTCTCCTCTTCAGCGCCCGACCGCGCCTGTGGTCGTCGGTGCTCTTCGGCCTGGCGGTGTTCTGGCTCCTGCCGGAAGCGGTCGCCCACCACGCGCCGACGCGCGCGCTGCTGGCGTGGAACGCCGGTGCCCTGGTGCACCTGGGGCTGGCCTTGCACATGGGGCTGAGCTCGAGCGCGACCCAGATGCGGCGGCGCGCCCTGCGCCAGGACGACGGCCGGATGCTCGTGCTGGCGCTGGTGGTGGTGGCCGCGGTGGCGGTGATCCTGGCCATCGGCTCACAGCTGGCGGTGGTCAAGGGCCTGCACGGCGCGCTCAAGACCTGGCATCTGGCGCTGGCGGCGCTGACCGTGATGACGTCCTGGCTGTTCACGCAGACCCTGTTCGCGCTCCATTACGCGCACGACTTCTACCTCGCGCGCAGCCGCCACCGGCCCGACCCGCTGGCGTTTCCGGGCACCAGCGATCCGGGCTACGGCGACTTCTTCTATTTCGCCTGCATCATCGGCACCTCGGCCCAGACCGCCGACGTCTCCTTCAACGGGGCCGACCTGCGACCGGTGGGGGTGCTGCACTGCATCCTGGCGTTCTTCTTCAACACCACGGTGCTGGCGCTGACGATCAACATCGCCGCCGGGCTGTTCTGACCCCGCCCGCGCGCACAAACGATCCGCCCATGGCCGCCAAACGCCTGCCACGGCCTTCGGCGCAAACCGCAGCCGACCTGCGCGGCGCCGCCCGCCTCGCGACCGAGGCCACCACCGGGCTGACCGACCTGGTCGAGGCGATGCACGCGCGCATCGCCCGCGTGCCGTTCGCCCCCGCCTCGAAGGCCGGCGCGGCGGGGCGGACGACGGGCTTGACCGGTTTCGTCTATCGCAGCGTGCGCGGCGTGGCGCGCGCCGCGGGCGGCGGCGTCGATGCGCTGCTGGGCTGGCTCGCACCGGCGCTCGGCGCCACGGCCGGCGACCCGTCGGCACCGGCCGGCGAGCGGCGCGAGGCGCTGCTGGCTGCGCTCAACGGCGTGCTCGGCGACCACCTCGCAAACAGCGCCAACCCGCTGGCCACGCCGATGGCCATGCGCCGCGACGGCCGGCCGCTGACGCTGGAACGCGAAGCGCTGCGCGAACGCCTGCCTGCTGCCGGCCCGCGCGTGCTGGTGTTGCTGCACGGCCTGTGCATGAGCGACCGGCAGTGGCGCCGCGACGGCCACGACCACGGCGCCGCGCTGGCGCAGGCGCTGGGCTTCACGCCGGTTTATCTGCAATACAACAGCGGCCTGCATGTCTCCACCAACGGCCGCGCGCTGGCCACGCTGCTGGAGCAGCTGCTGGCCGCCTGGCCGGTGCCGGTGCAGCGCCTGGTGCTGCTCGGCCACAGCATGGGCGGGCTGATCGCGCGCAGCGCGCAGCACCTGGCCGCAGAGGCCGGCATGGCCTGGCCGGCGCGCCTGACCGACATCGTGTTCCTGGGCACGCCGCACCAGGGCGCACCGCTGGAACGCGGCGGCCAGGGCATAGGCATGCTGCTCGGCGCCTTGCCCTATGCAGCGCCGCTGGCGCGGCTGGCGCGCGTGCGCAGCGCCGGCATCACCGACCTGCGCCACGGCAACGTGCTCGACGAGGACTGGGCCGCGCACGACCGCTTCGCCGACCACCACGATCACCGCCGGCCCCTGCCGCTGCCGGCCGGCGTGCGCTGCTTCGCGATCGGCGCCAGCACGGGGAAGCGCGGCGGCGACATCAAGGACCGGCTGCTCGGCGACGGCCTGGTGCCGCTGGCCAGCGCGCTCGGTCAGCACCGCGAAACCCGGCGCCGGCTGGACTTCGCGCCCGAGCGTCGCTACGTCGTCTACGGCACCAGCCACCTGGCCCTGCTGAGCAGCGACGCGGTGTGCCGCAAGCTCGTCGAATGGCTGCGCGACGATTGCGCAACCGCCTGAGCACAGCGCGCAGCACCGCCGGCACGCGGGGACAATCGAGGCCCCATGACGATTGCGAAGAACCCCGAGCCGCCGCGCGTGCTGTCGATCATCGCGCCGATGACGCAGCTCAACACGCCTTACCCTTCGACCGCCTACCTCACCGGCTTCCTGCGTTCGCGCGGCTTCGTGGCGGTGCAGGAAGACCTGGCGCTGGGGCTGATCCTCGAACTGCTGTCGCCCAAGGGCCTGCGCGCAGTGCGCGACGTGATCGCCGCGATGCCGCAGTCCGCGCGCACGCAGGCGGTCGCGGCATTCGACGAAGGCTTCGATCGCTATCTCTTCACGATCGCGCCGACGATCGCCTTCGTGCAGGGCCGCGACGCGACGCTGGCGCACCGCATCTGCACCCGCGCCTTCCTGCCCGAAGGGCCGCGCTTCCGCACGCTGGACCGGTATGTCGACCCCGCCGGCGACGGCAGCGGCGACCCGATGGCCTGGGCCTTCGGTGCCCTCGGCGTGCAGGACCACGCGCGCCACCTGGCCACGCTGTACCTGAACGACATCGCCGACGTGCTGCGCGACGCGGTGGACCCGCGCTTCGAGTTCGTGCGCTATGCCGAGCGCCTGGCGCAGAGCCAGCCCAGCTTCGACCCCTTGGCCGCAGCGCTGGCCGCAGCGCCCAACCTGGTCGATCGCACCTTGCAGGCGCTGACGCTGGCCGCGGTCGCGCGCCACCGGCCGACGCTGGTGCTGGTGTCGGTCCCCTTCCCCGGTGCAGCCTATGCCGCCTTCCGCATCGCGCAGGCGATCAAGGCCGCAGATCCCGGCATCGTCACCGCGCTCGGCGGCGGCTGGGTCAACACCGAGCTGCGCGAACTCGGCGAGCCGCGCGTGTTCGACCATTTCGACTTCGTCACGCTCGATGCCGGCGAGCGGCCGCTGCTGGCGCTGATCGAGCATCTGCAGGGCCGCCGATCGAAACAGCGGCTGGTGCGCGCGTTCACGCGCGACGCGGCCACGCAGCAGGTGGTCTACACGAACCTGGCCGAGCCCGACATCGCCTTCGACGAAGTCGGTACGCCGACCTGGGATGGCCTGCCGCTCGACCGCTACCTGTCGCTGCTGGACATGCTCAACCCGATGCACAGGCTGTGGAGCGACGGGCGCTGGAACAAGCTCACCGTGGCCCATGGCTGCTACTGGAAGAAGTGCAGCTTCTGCGACGTGAGCCTGGACTACATCAGCCGCTACGACGCCGCGAGCGCGGGCGTGCTGGCGGACCGCATCGAAGCCATCGTGGCCGAGACCGGGCAGACCGGCTTTCACTTCGTCGACGAGGCGGCGCCACCGAAGGCGCTGAAGGCGCTGGCCGCCGAGCTGGACCGGCGCCGGCTGGCGATCAGCTGGTGGGGCAACATCCGCTTCGAGAAGACCTTCACGCCATCGCTGTGCCGGCAGCTTGCCGACAGCGGCTGCATCGCGATCTCGGGCGGGCTGGAGGTGGCCAGCGACCGGCTGCTGGCGCTGATGAAGAAGGGCGTCTCGGTCGATCAGGCGGCACGCGTCACGCACGCCTTCGCCGATGCCGGCATCCTGGTCCACGCCTACCTGATGTACGGCTTCCCGACCCAGACCGTGAAGGACACCGTCGATGCGCTCGAGGTCGTGCGCCAGCTCTTCGCCGCCGGCTGCATCCAGTCGGGCTTCTGGCACCGCTTCGCCTGCACCGTGCATTCGCCGGTGGGCAAGGACCCGCAGGCCTACGGCGTGACGCTGCAGCCGCTGCCGCCGGGGCGCTTCGCGAAGAACGACGTCGGCTTCGTCGACCCGACGGGCACCGACCACGACGCGCTGGGCGTGGGGCTGAAGAAGGCGCTCTACAACTACATGCACGGCATCGGGCTGGAGGAGGACGTGCGGAGCTGGTTCGACTTCAGGGTGCCGAAGACCGGCGTGGCGCCGCGGCGCATCGAGCGAGCGCTGGCAATGCCTGGCAGGCCGGCTTAGCAGAACGCTCGCGGGGTGCGCCGTCGTCTCAGCGGTCCTTGGCGTCGTCGGCGCGCGGGAACCACCGCTCCAGCAGCGCCGCCGCGCGGTCGCGTCCGCCGATGCCGAACGCCAGCGCCAGCGCCAGCACGACGCCGGCGAGCAGGATCAGGAAGGTCTGCTGCACCAGTCCACCGCCGACGCCCACGTAGTCGATCGCGATCAGCAGCACGAAGGTGACGATGGCGTAGCGGGCGACGCGCGACAGCAGCTCGGCGTCGCCGATGCCGACATTGCGGCAATACGCGAGCACGGAGTGGCCGACGAAGCGGGCGAAATACAGCCCGAACACCAGCACGAGCAGGCCCACCAGCAGCTTCGGCAGGAACAGCAGCACACGGCCCAGCAGCTCGGTCACCTGGGTCAGCCCCAGGCCGTTGAAGCCCACGATCAGCGCGCCCAGCACCACGAGCCAGAAGACGATCAGGCCGAACAGGTCGGTCGTGTCCTTCTCGGTGCCCCCCTGCTGCAGGAAGGCGTCGACCCCGGCACGCTCGGTCAGGACGTGGAAGTTCAGCGCGCGCAGCGCCCGCACGGCGCTGAAGCGCAGCGCCTTGGCGAACAGCCAGCCGGCCAGCACGACCGCCAGCGCCACGCCCAGGCGCGGCAGGTAGGCGCCGACCTGGACCAGGAAGGCGCGCAGGGGTTCGACGGCGATGTTGAGCGTTTCCATGGATCCTCCTTGCAAGGGGTCAGACGCCGATCAGGGCCGCCAGCCCGGTGAGCAGCGCAGCAACGGCGTCCGGCCGGCGCCGCAGTTCGTCGCGCAGCTCGCGCAATGCCTGGTCGATCTCGAACAGGTCCAGCAGCGGGCGCTGGGCCGAGAATCCCTCGAGATCCGGATACAGCCCCGCCGCCACCGCCGCCTCGGCGTAGGCCTGCAGGAAGGCATCGCGCACGGCCTCGGCCCAGGCCGTCGCCGCCGGCTCGCGGCGGGCGATGCCGGTGTCGGAGTGCGTGCCCAGGTGCAACGCGGCGTGACGAACGGCCTCGAACGAGCGCAGCATGCCGGCCACGTCGCGCAGCGGCGACTGCTTGGCGCGGCGCTCTTCCAGCGTTCGCGCCGGGTCGCCTTCGAAATCGACGACGATGAAGTCGTCGTGGACCAGCAGCAGTTCCTGCAGCCGGTAGCCGCCGTGAACGCGCGTCTTGACGCCCGCGACCGGCTGCGCCGCGCAGGCCGCGATGCGCCCCTCCAGCACCGCGGCGGCGCCCGCCACCCGCTGCGCCAGAGCCTGCAGGCCGGCCGGCATCTGGGCAGCCTTCTCACGCAGCGAGGCGATCGTCGAGAGGGCCTGCTTGCGCGCCTGCGCGGCCCATTGCTGGACGTCCGCAGCGGCGATCGGCTCGGGCTCGAAGGCCGCGTCGCCGCTGCGCAGCGCCAGCGCGGCGTGCATCCCGGCGGTGCGCAGGGCCAGCGTCCGCACGCGCGCGATGAAGCCGCCGTCGACGGCTTCGGCGCTGCCGCCGTCGGCGGCCGACGCGCGCTCGAGCTGACGCGCGAGATGGTCGACGGCAAAGCCCCAGGCATCGCCCTGGTTCGACACGCCACCCTGCAGCACGAGCAGCACGCTCGTGCTGCCGTCGGCCGCCACATGCTCGACGCTGCCTGCCATCGGGGCACAGTACTCGAACCCTGCGACGTCGGTCAGGAAGCGGCCGACCTCGAGCTCGACGTTGACGCCGGAGCGCGCGCGCCGGACGGCCTTCAGGAACAACCGGTCGCCGAGCACCACCGCCGAGCCGCGTGACTGGGGCAGCGCGCGCAATCCGGCCGCCTCCGCGGCATTGCCGACGACGGCCTCGAAGGCACGCGTCGGCCGGAACCGCAGCGTACCGTGCGCGCTGCGCAGTTCGCGTCCGCCACCGATGGCCTGGACGACGGCGCGGCAGAACAGTTCGTCGGCCATGGCATCGGCCATCACGCCGACCCGCGCCTGCACGCGCACCTTGGCCAGCGCGGCCGGCGCCAGCTGGCGCAGGCGCTCTTCCTCGCCGTCCTCCCAGGCCAGCGCGAAGGGTGCGAACCAGCGAAGCTCGCCCGCGGCCGCCGGGGCATCGAGCAGGGTGATCAGCCAGTCGCGCCCGCCATGCTCGAACACGGCGTGGTCGGCAATGCGGATTCGCGCGAGCGTCTCGTCGCCGCCGGCGAACCAGCGCTGGCGGGCGACGAACGGCGGCAGCAACTCGCCTTCGAACTGGGCCAGCGTCCTGGTCGCCATCGCGATCCGCCACGGCACGACGCGGTCGCGGAACAGGCTGTTCCAGCCGTCGAAGAGCACCAGCACCGCCAGGTCCTCGACCGGCCGCCGGTCGGCGTACCAGTCGGGCGGCGCGACGTCGGCGGCCAGGCGGAACCAGTAGAAGCCATGCGGCGGCAGCGTCAGCACGTACGGCAACTCGTCGATCGGCCGGAAGGCGACCGTGCCGACCATCTCGACCGGCACCCGGCCCTTGAAGCGCGCGAGGTCGATCTCGACCGGCTGCGCCGTGCGGCTGATGTTGGCCACGCAGAGCACGACCTCGTCGCCGAGTTCGCGCAGGTAGGCGAGGATCCTGCGGTTGCCGGGGTGGAGCATCGTGATGCGGCCGCGCCCGAACACCTTCGTCGAGCGGCGCACGCCCAGCATGCGGCGGGTCCAGTTCAGCAGCGACGAGAGGTCGCGCGACTGACGCTCCACGTTGACGGCCTCGAAACCGTAGACCGTGTCCTGGATCGGCGGCAGGTACAGGCACTGCGGCTCGGCGCGCGAGAAGCCCCCGTTGCGTTCGCCGCTCCACTGCATCGGCGTGCGCACGCCGTCGCGGTCGCCGAGGAAGATGTTGTCGCCCATCCCGATCTCGTCGCCGTAGTAGAGCACCGGCGATCCCGGCATCGACAGCAGCAGGCTCATCATCAGCTTGATCCGGTCGCGGTCGTTGTCCAGCAGGGGAGCCAGGCGGCGACGGATGCCGAGATTGAGCCGCGCCCGCGGGTCGGCGGCGTACATGCTGTACATGTAGTCGCGCTCCTTGTGGGTCACCATCTCCAGCGTCAGCTCGTCGTGGTTGCGCAGGAAGATGGCCCACTGGCTGGCCGGCGGGATGTCGGGCGTCTGCTGAAGGATCTCGACCACCGGGTGGCGGTCTTCCTGCGCGATGGCCATGTACATGCGCGGCATCAGCGGGAAGTGGTACGCCATGTGGCACTCGTCGTCGTCGCCGAAGTACTCGCGCACGTCCTCGGGCCACATGTTGGCTTCGGCCAGCAGCAGCTTGTTGCGGTACTTGGCGTCCAGCCGCCGGCGCAGCTCCTTGATGACCCCGTGGGTTTCGCGCAGGTTCTCGTTGCTCGTGCCCTCGCGTTCGACCAGGTAGGGGATCGCGTCGAGCCGGAACCCGTCCACGCCCTGTTCGAGCCAGAACTCCATGATCCCGAACACCGCCTGGCGGACCAGGGGGTTGTCGAAGTTCAGGTCGGGCTGGTGGCTGAAGAATCGGTGCCAGAAGTACTGCCCGGCCACCTCGTCCCAGGTCCAGTTGGACTTCTCGGCATCGGTGAAGATGATGCGCGTGCCGCCGTAGCGGTTCGGGTCGTCGCTCCAGACGTAGAAGTCGCGCTCGGCCGATCCCTTCGGCGCCCGCCGTGCGGCCTGGAACCAGGGGTGCTGGTCGGAGGTGTGGTTGACGACCAGCTCGGTGATGACGCGCAGGCCGCGCCCGTGCGCCTCGGCCACCAGCCGGCGGACATCGGCCACCGTGCCGTAGGCCGGGTGCACGCTCGTGAAGTCGGCGACGTCGTAGCCGTCGTCGCGGAACGGCGACGGATAGAACGGCAACAACCAGATCGCGTTGACGCCGAGGTCGCGCACGTAGTCGAGCTTGGTCGTGAGGCCGGCGAAGTCGCCGATACCGTCGCCGTTGCCATCGCAGAACGCCTTGATGTGCAGTTCGTAGATGACCGCGTCCTTGTACCAGAGGGGGTCATCGGCCAGCTGGGCCGAGGCTGGTTCGTCGAGGTCGATGGGCAGATGTTCGCTCTTCACGGGCTGCCAGGTGGCGACGCGAGTGGGGTTATATTCGAATCAATATATACCGGATCAGCATGCATCGATCGTCATTCTTGCCACTTCTGCGTTTTTCGGGCCGCCGATGGCGCTGAAGACCCTTCGTCTCCAGCTGCGGTTCCTGCTCCCGCTGGTCGCCACCCTGGTGGTGGCGGCGACGCTCGCGGTGCCGCTGCTCGACCAGGTCACGCTGCGCTGGTTCAGCCGCGACCTGAACAGCCGCGGTGCGGTGGTCGCCAACGCATTGTCCGACTCGGTGGCCGAGGCGCTGGTCTCCGGCCGGCTGTCACGGCTTCAACCGCTGTTCGAACGCACCTTGCAGGACGAGCGGCTGTTCGCGATCGGCCTGTGCGCCCCGGATGGCCGCCTGCTGCAGGCCACCGAACGTTTCCCGGCCGAGCTGGGCTGCGCCGAGGCCTTCGAGCTGGCGGGCCAGGCCGAGCCCCACCTCGCGCTGAAGGGCGGCTCGGTCGACGTCGGTGTCTACGACATCATGGGACACCGGCCGCCGCCGCCCCCGCCGCCGCTGGTCAACCCGGCCCCCGATGTTCTGCCCGACGAGGCCTTGCCGACGCTCGACCCGCGGCCGCCGCCGGCCGAAGACGCGGCCGCGGCGGTGCTGGTCGGCCGGCTGGTCCTGCTGCACGACCTCAGCTTCATCGAGCGCCGCAGCCAGGACACGCGTCGCTACCTGATCGGCCTGATCACCGCGCTGGGCCTGGTGATCGCGTTCATCACCGTGGTCGTCGCGCAGATCAGCTGGCGCGGCTGGGTCAACGGCGCGCGGGCCCTGATGCGCGGCGAAGGCCTGCTCAGTCCGCTGATGCCCGCGCCCGAACTGGCGCCGTTCGCCGCCGACCTGCGCGCCCGGCTGCGCGACCTGGAGGACGAGTACCGGCGCGCGCAGGGACCGGAGGGCGAGTGGACGGCAGAGCGCCTGCGCACGCTGCTGCGCACGCAGTTGCGCGGCGACCAGGTGATCGTGGTCTCCAACCGCGAGCCCTACATCCACGAGCGCGACGCCACGGGCCTGGTCGTCAGGCGGCCCGCCAGTGGCCTGGTGACGGCGGTGGAGCCGGTCATGCGGGCCTGTTCCGGCACCTGGGTGGCGCATGGCAGCGGCAACGCCGACCGCGAGGTCGTCGACGCCGGCGACAGGGTGCGCGTGCCGCCGGGATCGGCCGACTACTGGCTGCGGCGCGTCTGGCTGACCGAGCAGGAGGAGCAGGGCTACTACTACGGGTTCGCCAACGAAGGCCTGTGGCCGCTGTGCCACGTGGCCCATGTGCGACCCGTGTTCCGCGAATCCGACTGGGAGGCCTACAAGGCCGTCAACCAGCGCTTCGCCGACGCCGTCGTCGCCGAGGCGCGCAGCGAAGACCCCGTGGTGCTGGTGCAGGACTATCACTTCGCGCTGCTGCCGGCGATGGTCCGCGAGAAGCTGCCGCAGGCGACGATCCTGACCTTCTGGCACATCCCCTGGCCCAACCCCGAGTCCTTCGGCATCTGCCCGTGGCGGCGCGAGATCCTGCAGGGCATGCTCGGCAGCACCATCCTCGGCTTCCACACGCGCTTCCACTGCAAGAACTTCATCGAGACGGTCGACCGCTACCTCGAAGCCCGCATCGAGCACGAACATTCGACCATCGCCTACCAGGAGAAGGAGACCCTGATCGAGAGCTACCCGATCTCGATCGAATGGCCGAGCGACGCCGAGGTCGCCGGCTGGCCCCCCATCGCAAGCTGCCGCCGCAACGCGATCGAGCGCCTGGGCCTGCCGGCGGAGGTCTGCCTGGCGGTGGGCGTGGACCGTTTCGACTACACCAAGGGCATCCTCGAGCGGCTGAACGCCGTCGAGCGCATGCTCGAAAAATGGCCCTCGTGGATCGGCCGCTTCGTCTTCGTCCAGGTCGCGGCCCCGACCCGCACGGCGCTGGACGAGTACCGCAGCTTCCACGAGCGCATCCAGCGCCTGACCGACCGCATCAACGCGCGCTTCGGCCGGCCCGGCTACCAGCCGGTGCACCTGCTGGTGCAACACCACGAACACGACGCGGTGATGGAGCTCTTCCGCGCCGCCGACGTCTGCGTCGTGACGAGCCTGCACGACGGCATGAACCTGGTCTGCAAGGAGTTCGTCGCCGCGCGCGACGACCTGCAGGGCGTGCTCGTGCTGAGCCGCTTCGCCGGTGCGGCGCGCGAGTTGTCGGAGGCGCTGATCGTCAACCCGTACCACGTCGAGGAGACCGCCGATGCGCTCCACCGTGCGGCGACCATGCCGCCCGCCGAGCAGCGCGAGCGCATGGCCAGCCTGCGCAGCACGGTGCGCGAATTCAACGTCTTCCGCTGGGCCGGCCGCATGCTCGCCGACGCCGGGCGCTGGCGCCTGCGGGCGCGAATCGAGGCGCGCGTGCGGCGCCACCAGGTCGAATGAATCGACGCCAGGAGGATCACCCGATGGAGATGCGGCATCTCTTCAGCCCCGAAGGCGAGGCCAGCCTGGCGGCCGCCCTCGGGCGCAAGCCGCTTCTGGCCTTCGACTTCGACGGCACGCTGGCACCGATCGTGGCCCGGCCCGACGAGGCCCGCATCGCGCAGGCCGTATCGATGCGGCTGCGCGCCTTGAGCGCAAGGCTGCCGGTGGCGATCGTCACCGGGCGCTCGGTGGCCGACGTTCGCACCAGGCTCGACTTCGATCCGGCCTACGTCGTCGGCAGTCACGGCGCCGAGGAAGAGCAGGCGGGCGCCGGCCCGGTGCGGCCGGCACCCGCGCTGGACGCGTTGCGCCAACTGCTGCACGGTCGGCGCGACGAGCTGGCAGCGGCGGGCGTGACGGTCGAGGACAAGCAGTTGTCGATCGCCTTGCACTACCGCTTGTCGCGGCAGCGCGAGCGGGCCCTGACGTTGATCCGGGAGCTGCTGGCACCGATCGCCGGGTCGCTGCGCGTGTTCGACGGCAAGATGGTCGTCAACCTGTCGCCGCCGGACGCGCCCGACAAGGCCGACGCGGTGCACGCCCTGGTCGCCCGCTGCCAGGCCGACTGCGCGGTGTTCGCCGGCGACGACGTCAACGACGAACCGGTGTTCGCGTCGGCGCCTGCAAGCTGGCTGACGGTGCGCGTAGGCCGCAACGATCCGGGATCGAAGGCGCGCTTCTTTCTCGACGGGCCGCAGGAGATGGCGATGCTGCTCGACCGCATGCTCGCGCTGCTGCCTCCTCGCCAGAGGGCCTGATCGCCGCGCGCCGATCCGATTCGATGGGTCGCGCAGGGACTCTTCAGCCCTCCAGCATCCGCACCTTCACGCTGCGACCCTTGACCTTGCCCGCGGCCAGCCCGCGCAGCGCCTGCGCGGCCACGCTCCGCTCGACCGCGACATAGGTCGAGAACTCGTTGACATTGATCTTGCCGATCTGCGCCGCAGCGAGGCCCAGGTCCTTGGTCAGCGCCCCCAGAACGTCGCCGGGGCGGATCTTCTCCTTGCGCCCGCCGAGGATCTGCAGGGTCTGCATCGGCGGCAGCAAGGGCTGGTCGCCGGCACGCGTCAGTTCGCCCAGCGGATGCCATTCGGAGCTGAAGCCCAGCGCCTGCTCGATGGCGCCCACGCGGCCCATCTCGTCGACGCTGGCCAGGCTGAAGGCCCATCCGGCCTCGTCGACGCGCCCGGTGCGACCGATGCGGTGGGTGTGCGTCGCCGGGTCGGGCGTGATCTCGACGTTGATCACCGCCTCGAGCTGGGCGATGTCGAGGCCGCGCGCGGCGATGTCGGTGGCCACCAGCACGCTGGCGCTGCGGTTGGCGAAGCGCACCAGCACCTGGTCGCGTTCGCGCTGCTCGAGGTCGCCGTGCAGTTCGAGCGCGGAAAAGCCCTGCGCGCGCAGCACCGCCAGCAGGTCGCGGCATTGCTGCTTGGTGTTGCAGAAGGCCAGCGTGCTGACCGGCCGGTAGTGGTCGAGCAGCAGGCCCACGGCATGCAGCCGCTCTTCTTCACGCACCTCGTAGAAGCGCTGGCGGATCTGGGCCGCGGCGGGCGCGGCGAGCAGCTTGACCTCCTTGGGCTCGCGCATCAGCGCCGCACTGAGCTTGGCGATGCCCTCGGGGTAGGTGGCCGAGAACAGCAGCGTCTGGCGTTGCCTGGGGCACTGCCTGGCCACGGCGGCGATGTCGTCGAAGAAGCCCATGTCGAGCATGCGGTCGGCCTCGTCGAGCACCAGCGTGTTCAGCGCACCGAGCTGCAGGCTGCCGCGCTCGAGGTGGTCGAGGATCCGCCCCGGCGTGCCGACGACCACGTGCGCGCCATGCGCCAGGCTGGCGAGCTGGGGCCGCATCGTCGCGCCGCCGCACAGCGTGAGCACCTTGAGGTTGTCCTCCGCCCGCGCCAGCCGGCGCAGCTCCTGCGTGACCTGGTCGGCCAGCTCGCGCGTCGGGCACAGCACCAGCGCCTGCACCTCCTGGCGGCGCGGCTGCAGCCGCATCAGCAAGGCGATCGCAAAGGCCGCTGTCTTGCCGCTGCCGGTGCGCGCCTGCGCGATCAGGTCGTGACCGGCCAGCGCCAGCGGCAGACTCGCAGCCTGGATCGGCGTCATCGCCAGGTAGCCCAGTTGCTGCAGGTTCTGCAGCATCGCCGCCGGCAGCGGCAGGCTGGCAAAGGACGGGCCGGTCTCGTTGGTCATCTCCGATTGTCGGCGCTGCGGGGCCGGCCGGCTCCGCAGCCCCGACAATCGGGCATCCATGCCCCTGAACTTGCCCAACCCGCGCCACGCCGAGCGGCTGCCGCCGCACATCGCCAAGGACCAGCTGGCCCGCATCCGCCAGGCCGCCTACGTGCTGCCGCAGGTGGTCAAGCCCGCCGACTACATCGCCGAAGGCAGTCCCGGCTTCGAGCAGCATCTGGACAAGCTCGGCCTCGTGCTGCTGCAGAAGAGCGTGCCCGGCTCTCGCCCCAGCCGCTGGATCGCCCCGGACTTGATGGACAGCGCGCTGGCGCATCTGGACGCCGTGGGCGCCGGGCCCGATGCGCGGCCGCTGCTGCAGCAACGCACCACCGCGCTCGAGGCGCTGGGCGTGCAGCGCCGCGCCGGCCAGTGGACCAGGCTGATCAGCCATGCGCTGCCCTTGCCCGAGCCGGACTGGAAGGTGCCGGTGCTGTTCCGCGTGCCCGTCGACGCGCAGGCCATCTGGGCCTTCTATCGCAGCGGCGATGTCGACGCGCTGCGCCAGGCGCTGGGCGCACCGCCGCCGTATCCGCAGGCGGCCGAGCTGACCGCGCATCTGGCATCGCTGATCGACCGCAGCCGCGGCTTCAAGCCGCACCACCTGGCCTCGCTGCTGCCGCGGCTGCAAAGCGAATGCGCCACGCCACAGACCCTCGAGGCCCTCAGGACCGCCTGCAGCCGGGCGCAGGACCGCTGGGAACATGCGGTGTCCGAGCTCGACACGCTGGAGAGCCTGCACAGCGAGCTCGCCTTCCAGGGCTACCCCGACACCTTCGAGACGGCGCGCCGGCTGCAGCGCAGCGTCACCCTCTATGTCGGTCCGCCCAACAGCGGCAAGACGCATGCCGCGTTCGAGCGCCTCGCGCAGGCCCTCGACGGTGCCTACCTGGCACCGCTGCGCCTGCTGGCGCTGGAAGGGCGCGACCGCCTGGTCGCGCGCGGCGTGCCCTGCTCCTTGCTCACCGGCGAGGAGAACGTGCCCGCCGACGGCGCGCGCGTGGTCAGCAGCACGATCGAGATGGTGGGCACCAGCAAGCCGATCGACGTGGCCGTGATCGACGAGGCGCAGATGATCTTCGACCCGGCGCGCGGCTGGGCCTGGACGCAGGCCATCGTCGGCGTGCCCGCCAACGAGGTGATCGTGATCTGCTCGGCCTACGCGGTACCGGCGATCGAGAACCTGCTCGGCCTGTGCGGCGAACGTTGCAGCGTGCGCGAGTTCGGCCGCATGCAGCATGTGGAGCTGCTGCCGCAGCCGCTGCCGATCGCGGCGCTCAAGCTCGGCGACGCGGTGGTCGCCTTCAGTCGCCGCGACGTGCTGATGCTGCGCGACCAGATCGCCGGCAACGGTCACCCGGTGTCGGTGATCTACGGTGCCCTGCCGCCCGAGGTGCGGCGGCGCGAGGCCGAGCGCTTTGCCAGCGGCGAATCGCACATCCTGGTGGCGACCGACGCGATCGGCATGGGATTGAACCTGCCGATCCGGCGCGTGCTGTTCAGCACGATGACCAAGTTCGACGGCCAGGGCGACCGCACGCTCGACGAGTCCGAGGTCCACCAGATCGCCGGCCGCGCCGGTCGTTTCGGCATCCACGAGGAGGGCTTCGTCGGCGTTCTCGCCGAGGCCGAACCGCAGGCGCTGCGGGTGCTGCGCGAGTTGCTGGCCAAGACGCCGCGCGCGCCGCGCGACTTCAAGGCCCCGGTGGCGCCCAACGGCTGGCACGTCGACACCATCTCGTCGCGCCTGCACAAGACGCGCTTGCGCGACGTGCTGGGCGTGTTCATGGAACAGCTGCGGCTGGACGACGCCCATTTCGCGGTCGCCGAACTCGAGCAGATGCTGGACCTGGCCGAGCGGCTCGACCAGAGCGCGTCGAGGCTGACGCTGAAGGAGCGCTTCCTCTACGCCCAGGCCCCGGTGGACACGCGCACCGAATCGCAGGTCCAGGCCTTCCTGGACTGGAGCCACCGCCATGCCCAGACCGGGCGCGCCGGCCGCCCGGCGTTCCTCGACGAGGTCGACGGCCACAGCCGGCTCGAGCGCATGGAGCAGGCCCTGCGCGAATGCACGCTGTGGCTGTGGCTGGACCTGCGCTTTCCGGGTGTCTACGGCCATGTCGAGGAGGTGCACGCGCTGCGCACCACGCTCAACGACGGCATCGAGCGGCAGTTGAAGGGCAAGCGGCCGCTGGCGCAGATGCGAAGGCAGCGCGTGCGGCGCTGATACCTGCCCGCCCTCCCCCGTCAGCCGCCCGGCATGGCATCGACCCGGCTCGGGCGGCGTCAGGGATTGCGCCCCGCCGCCCAGACCGCGGCCTGGACGCGCGAGCTCAGGTTCAGCTTGCGCAGGATGTGCTGGACATGGATCTTGACCGTGGTCTCGGCGATGTCGAGCGCGCGCGCGATCTCCTTGTTGCTGGCACCGCGAGCGATGTGGGCCAGGATCTCCTGCTCGCGCGGCGACAGGTTGTGCGGCGGTGCCGGCTCGGGCGCCGCGGCAACGGGCGCGGGCTCGCCCTGCAGCGAGCGGAACGCCGTGACCAGCTTGCCGGTCATCTCGGGGCTGACCACCGATTCGCCGGCCATCGTGCGCAGGATCGTGCTGGCCAGCACCTCGCTGTCGACGGTCTTGAGCAGGTAGCCGCGCGCGCCGTTGCGCAGCGCCGCAGCGAGGTCCTGTTCGTCCTCGCTGACGGTCAGCATCAGCACCTGGGCCCGCGGCGCGGCTTCCCTGAGCCCGACCAATGCGTCGACGCCGCTGACGCCGGGCAGGTGGTTGTCGAGCAGGATCACGTCGGGCTGCGCCGCGGCGGCCCGGCGCTGCGCCTCGCCCGCGTCGCCGGCCTCGGCCACGACGCAGAAGCGGGGGTCGCCGGCGAGCAGCGCGATCACGCCGCGCCTGAAAAGCGTGTGGTCGTCGACCACCAGGACGCGGACCGGCGCTTGCGCTGTCATGCCGCGACCGCCTCGCGCGCGGGCAGTTCCAGCGTCACGCAGGTGCCCGCGCCGGGCACCGAAACCACCTCGACGCTGGCCCCGATGCGCTGCGCCCGCTCGCGCATGATGCGCAGGCCGACATGGGTCTCGTCGGCGCCCGGCCCACCCTCGGCGAACCCACAGCCGTCGTCGCGGACCTCCACGCGCCAAGGCGACGATTGCTGCACCTCGACCCAGACCTGGCTGGCCTGGGCGTGCTTGCGCACGTTGGACAGGGCCTCCTGCACCACGTGCAGCACCTGCACCTGCACGTCGGGGGCCAGCGGCAGGCCGTTGCCCTCGATCGTCAGGTGGGTGCGCAGGCCGGTCTGATGCTCGAACTTCTGCAGCGTCGTCTGCAGCGCCGGCGTGATGGTTTCGGCATTCGTGCGGGTGCGGAAATGCAGCAGCAGTTCGCGCACGTCGGACAGGCTTTCGTGCACCCCGGCGTCGAGTTCGCCCAGCGTGCGCTCGACCTGCGCCGCGTCCTGCTGCTTCAGTGCCTGGCGCAGCAGGCCGGCCTGGATCTTCAGGAACGCCAGGCTCTGCGCGATCGAATCGTGCAACTCGCGGGCCAGCAGCGCGCGCTCTTCGGCGACCGCGGTCTCGCGCTCCAGCGCGCCCGCACGCAGACCTTCGATCGCGCCCGCAAGGTGGCTGGCCAGGGTCTCGAGCAGGGCGCGGTCGTCATCGGCCAGGCCGGTCGCGGCGCGGTAGAAGAGCTCCAGCTCGCCGACCATGCGCTCCTGCAGCCGCACCGGCACGCTGATCACGGTGGCGAAGCCGGCGCGCTCGCAATGGCCGAGCGCGCTGGTGGCGCCTTGCGCGTGGATCGGCATCACGCGCGTGCGCGCCTCGCCCTGCGGCTGGCCGCAGAAGCAGTCGCCGGTGGGGATGCAGCGCTCCTTTTCCACCATGTCCTGCGGCAGGCCGTCGGACGCCAGCAGCAGGTAGCGCTGGTTCGACTCGTCTGACCAGCGCACGGCCGCGGCATCGGCGCGCGCCGCCTGCCGGACCTGGCGCGCGAAACCCTGCGCCAGGTCTTCCAGCGTCGGCGCGCGGGCGACGAAGGCCGCCACCTCGTACAGCGCAGACAGCCTGGCGTGCTGCGCCTCCAGCGTCAGCGTCTTCTCCTGCACCTTGGCCTCGAGGTTCTGGTACAGCCCCTGCAGCGTCTGCGCCATCCGGTTGAAGCCCTGGGCCAGGGCGCCGAACTCGTCGTCGGCGCCGACCTCGACCCGGGCCTGGAGGTCGCCTTCGCCGACGCGCGCCAGCCCGGCCTGCAAGCGGGCCAGCGGGTTGAAGACGAACAGGTAGACCGCGTAGAGCAGCGTCACCGCGGCGACGATGGTCAGCGCCACCATCAGAAGCTGGAAGGCGTTGAGCACCGCCGTCAGCCGCGCCGAATGCCGTTCGATGGCCGAGACGAAGGCGTCGATGCGGGTAACGAAGGCCTCGGCCTGGCGCGCCGCTGCCGACGCCGTCGGCGCCGGGGCCGCCGACCAGTCGGCGCGCAGGGCCAGCCAGCCACGCTGCACGTCGGCGAAGGTGGCGCGCGAGCGCTCGTCGCGCGGCACGAAAAGCGGCCGCGCCGGGTCGCCATTGCGCAGCGTCCGCAGGCTCTGGTCGAACTGGTCGATCAGCGCCTGCACCCGGGCCGCGTCGCCGCTGGCCAGCGTCTGCGCCAGCCGCCAGGTCTGCATGCGCATGCGGCCGGCCTCGTTGAGCGCCGCCGCGCCGCCTTCGAGCTGCCAGGTCACCCACAGCGTGAGACCGATCGAGACGAACGCCAGCAGCAGCAGGCTGCCGCCGATCGCGCCCAGCTTGTTGCCCAGCGTCCAGGCCCGGTGCGTGCGGGCCGGCCGGGTATCGGCAGTCGCCGGCGACATCGCGCGCCTCAGGCCGCGGCGCCGGCGACGCCGCGCCGCTGCGCCATCTCGCGGCCCATCGCCTGTTGCGCCGGCTTGTCGAGCAACGCGAGCGCGGCAGGGTAGGCCCGGCCCTCCTCGACCGCGATGTGTTCGCGGTACAGCGCGGCGAAGGCGGCCCAGCGCGGCGCGGCGTCGGCGACGCAGTGCGCCGTCCAGGCGCCGGCCGCCACCCGCTGCAGGTCGCACCGGATCGCGGCCCACCGCTCGGCCATCGCAAGATGCTCCTGGTGCAGGCGCTCGACCAGGTCGACCATCGTCGGCTCGCCGGCCGCCGCGAGCGCCGGAAAGAGGTGCCGCTCCTCGTCTTCGTGGTGGGCCGGCCCGGCGAGGTCGAAGTAGCGCGTCACGTCGGCAGCGGCCTGGCGCGCCGGCGCGTCTGGGCCCTTGTCGCGCAGGTGGTCGGCCAGCCGCTCGAGCAGCCCCAGCATGCGCTCGACGCGCTCGTGGCAGGCCAGCAGCATCGCGAAGGGATCGTCGAAGCCGGCGCCAGGCGCCGCATGGAGGGCGAGCGACGATGTCACGGCGCGCCGCCCCCGGCCAGCAGCCCGAGCGGATCGTGCGTCAGCGCGACCGAGGCGATGAACAGGTAGACCGCCAGCGCGGCGGCGAAGCTGAGCCAGCGCACGGCCGGCGCGCGGCCGGGCTTGAGTGCCAGCGTCCCGAGCACGACATAGGGCACCAGCAGGACCAGCTTGGTGCCCAGCCAGTGGTCGTGCAGCGGGTTCAGCGACAGCAGCGCCCACAGGGCCGCGCCGGCGGCGAGCAGCGCGGTGTCGACGACGACACTGAGCACACGCCAGGGCTTGCGCAGCGGCCAGCGTCGACCGGCCAGCGCTGCCGTGCCGCGGGTGGCGAACAAGGCGCCGCTGCAGGTGACCAGCGACAGGTGCGCCGCCTTCAGCGGGGAATAGAACGCGATCAGCGACATGACCGGATGATGCCTCGGCTGGCGGCCACCCGGCGCCCGGCCCGGATCTCGCCTCTCGCCGACGCGCGAGCCGCTCTCACCGCGGGGGCTCCAGGCAGATCGTGACCAGCAGCGAGGCGTCGCTGCGCGCGCGCAGCGCATGCGGCTCGCGCCGCCGCAGGTGGATCAGGTCGCCGGCGGCGAGGACCTGCGTCGCCCCCGGCGTGTCGAACTCGACCTCGCCTTCGATGCACAGCACCGTGACCTCGCCCGGCGCCTCGTGCTCGCGCAGGCCCTGCCCCGCGAGCAGCACGAGGCGCACGATCTCGAGCTGTTCGGCCTTCAGGATCGCCGTCGTCCGCGTTTCCTTCAGGCGCGCAGCCAGCGGCCGCAGGCTGACGACTTCGCCGGATCTGGCGTGCGCTTGGGCCATGGCTTGCTCCTCGTTGCGATACGGTTCAGCCCGGCCGACCGTCGGCGCGCGGTCGACCCAGCCAGCCGCCGTAGCGCCAGGCCCAGCCCACCGCGGCCACCGACCAGCAGGCGATCGCCAGCAGCGTCAGCACCTCGCCCGCCGCCGGCCACAGCGCCGCCCCCACGCGCAGCACGGTGGCGGTCTGCAGGCTCCAGTACAGGCCCCAGGCCAGGCTGTCGACGGCCAGCGCCCGCCCGCTGTGGGCGGCGGCCACGCGGGTGATCATCGCGATCATCGTCGCGCCGAGGTAGCCCATCGTCAGGGCGTGCAGCGGCGCCAGGCCGAGCGAGAGCGCGCCGCCGCTGGCGGCCGCCAGGGCCTGCGACAGCGCCGACAGCGCCAGCGAGATGCCCAGCCAGACGAATCCGGCGTGCAGCATCGCCAGCAGGCGGATGCGCAGGCTCTGCACGACGCCCCAGCGCCAGGCCAGCCACAGCATCAGGCCTGCCACCGGCGCCTCGATCGCGGCCTGGGCCCAGTCCAGCGCGGCCGGCACCGGCCCGCCTGCGAGGGCAGCCAGGGCGAACGCACCGTGCAGCCACAGCACGCCGACCATCACCCACAGCAGCCAGGTCGGTCGCCAGGCGTCGAGCAGGGGCAGCGCGCTGGCGGTGAAGAACGGCAGCATGCGGTGCGAGACCACCGCGAAGGTCGGCGCCAGGAAGCCCCACAGCGCCAGTTGGGTGGCCGCACGCACCGCGCCCACCTCGCCGCCGGCCAAGGCCAGCGCGGCCCACCAGAGTGCGCCGGCGCCGATGCCGGCAGTGACGGCCACCAGCCGGGGATGCAGCTTGTCGGCGGCGCGGCTGGCGCGCAGCAGGCGCACGAAGCGCAGCACGAGAGCGCTCCAGCCCAGGGCGACCGCGGCCACGCCGGCCGCCGCGACCTCGATCGCCGCATGGAACCCGGCCAGCGCCAGCAGCCAGCCGCCGACCATCAGCGCCACCGGCAGACGCAGGCTTGCCGTGGCGACATCGGGCAGGCCCAGCCAGCGCGGGCCGGCGGTGAACAGGAAGCCGGTGATGAACAGCGGCATGAAGCCCAGGCTCATCACGAGGCCGTGCGCCACCGGTGGCGGCACCGCCCAGGGCAGCGCGATGCCCAGGCTGCGGGTCGCCAGCGCGAAGGCCCACCACAGTGCGCTGGCCGCCATCAGCACCGCGGCAGCGAAGAAGCCCAGGCGGTGCGGTGCCGTCGCCAGGCGCGCGAAGCGCCAGCGCGCGGCGGCAGGCGCGGCTGCAGGCGGCGCTACCGCAGGCGCCACCGGTCGGATCGGCAGGGTCTTCACTCGCGGCGTCTGCGATGTCGGTCGGGCACGCAAGCCGGGGCGGCGCGCCGCCTACTGCACCAGCGGGGTGGCCGCGGCGTCGAGCTCCACGCCGTCGATGCGGGCCTGGCCGGCCAGCAGTTGCAGGTACTGGCGCAGCGCGGTCGCAAAGGCCTGCTGGCGCAGCGACTGCGCCACCGCCGAGCGCACGGCCTCGAAGGCCGGCAGCTGGCCCGGCTCGCGCGCCATCACTTCGACCACGTGCAGGCCGAAGCGGCTGTGGACCAATCGCGGCAGCACCCCGACCTCGGCGTGGCCGAAGAGCTCGCGCCCGAACTCGGGCGCGCAGTCGTCGACCGTCAACCAGCCGAGCTCGCCGCCGGCGGCGCCGCTGGGGCAATTCGAGGTCTGCGCGGCGACGACCGCGAAGCGGTCCCCGCCGTCCTGGCAGCGCAGGTCGAGCAGGCAGGCCTCGGCGCGCTGGCGCAGGGCGCCGACATCGACGCCCGGCGTCACCGCGAAGAGCACATGGCGCGCCTGCACGCGCTCGCCGACGGCGTAGCGTCCGGCGTTGGCCGCGTGGTGGCGGCGGCAGGCTTCGTCCGCAGGCTCGGGCACCTGCAGTTCGCGGTCGAGCAAGGCCTCGATCGCGGCCGCGGCGGCGGCGCTCGTGGCGCCTTCGACCGGCGCCGGATCCTCGGCGGCGAGCAGATGGGCACGCATCGCGGCCTGGCGCAGCAGCTCGGTGCAGGCGCGCTGGCGCAGTTCGTCGGCGCTCAGCGCCTCTTGCGGGGTCTGCAGAGGCACGCCGTTGACGGCCGCGGGGCTCGAGAGGGTGGTCATGGTCGGCATCCCCGGGCTTCAGGTCGTG
Organism: uncultured beta proteobacterium; assembly: GCA_963725755.1. Classification (GTDB taxonomy): domain Bacteria; phylum Pseudomonadota; class Gammaproteobacteria; order Burkholderiales; family Burkholderiaceae_C; genus Rubrivivax. The sequence goes on along the minus strand of CAVRZW010000017.1, from coordinate 182,523 downwards.
CGCCGCGGCTGATCGTGGCCGGCCGGCAGGTTGAGGCGGCGCGAGCGCACCACCTGGTACGGGCGGAACAGGTAGGAAACCGACGCCAGCCCGCTCCAGACATGCACCAGGCGGCTGAACGGGAACAGCAGGAAGATCGTCATGCCCAGCAACATGTGGACCTTGAAGGGCCATTCGACGGCGGCCAGCACGCTCGGTTCGGGCTGGAAGGTGGCGATGCCCTGCAGGTAGCTCGCAAGCACCAGCATCGCGTGCGCGTCCTCGCGGTGTGCGAACGACAGCGGCAGCGTCACCAGCCCCAGGCTCAGCTGGACCCAGAGGATGACCAGGATCGCCAGATCGGTGCGGTGGCTGGTGAGGCGGATGCGCGGATCGAAGATGCGCCGGTGCAGCAGCAGCGTCAGCCCGACGAAGCAGGCCAGTCCCGCGAGGCCGCCCGAGACGATCGCGAACATCTGCTTCTGCGGCGCCGAGATGAAGGGTTCATAGACCCAGTGCGGCGTCAGCAGCCCGACCGTGTGTCCGAACAGCAGGAACAGGATGCCGACGTGGAACAGGTTGCTGCCCCAGCGCAGCTGCCCGGCGCGCAGCAGCTGCGACGAATCGCTCTTCCACGTGTACTGGTCGCGGTCGAAGCGCGCCAGGCTGCCCATCAGGAAGACCGTCAGGCAGATGTACGGATAGACGCCGAACAGGATGTTGTTCAGGGTAGGGTTCATGTGCGGGCTCCATTTGGTGCCGCGTCCGCTGGCGGCTGCTTGACGATGCGGATCGGCTGCGGCTGGCCCGGCCTGGCCTGGCCCTCGGTCGAGCAGCCGCCGAAGGCCATCGGCTCCTCCCAGCTCTCGTCGATCGCGGGCTCGGCGGGCAGCCTGACGGCCTGCGCCCTCTCGCCCGCCAGGTCGAGCAGCGCGGCGGGCACGCTGGCGTAGGCGCTTTCGCGCTCGATCAGGGCGCCGAACAGGCTTTGCAGGATGTGCGCGATCTCGCGCAGGAACTCGCTCGCCTGCGCCGGCGGTTGCGTCGACGCGAACTCGAGCACGACGGGAAGGAAGTCGGGCAGTTCGCCGGGTGCCAGCAGGAGCCCGGATTGCTCGTAGGTCTTGACCAGGTCGACCATCGCCGGCCCGCGGTCGCGCGAATCGCCGTGCACATGCTCGAACAGGTGCAGCGCGGTGCCGCGGCCGCGGTCGAACAGCTCGACGTAGGCGGCCTCGACCTCCAGCGGCCGCGGCCCGCGCAGGCGGTCGATCAGGGCGTCGATCTCGATCAGCCGCCCGGCGGTCAACGCGCGCTCGTCGCGCAGCGCATCGCGCATCTCGGGCAGGTAGGCGCGCAATTCGGCATCGGGGTAGCTCAGCAGATGGCCCAGCACGCGCAGCGTCCTGGCCATCGTCGCGGGGGCGGTCCTGAAGATCGTCATCGCTCAGACCTCCGCCTTGATCGGGATCGTCCGCTTCTTCTCGCTGCCGAACAGGCTCGTCTCGGACACGCCCTCGCTGCAGCCGTTGCCGAAGGAGAAGCCGCAGCCGCCGCGCACGTTGAACGCGTTCTCGGCGTACTCGCGGTGCGTGGTCGGGATCACGAAGCGGTCTTCGTAGTTCGCGATCGCCATCACGCGGTACATCTCCTCGACCTCGGCCACGCTCAGTTTCACCTGGTCGATCGCGGCCTGGTTGGCGGCACCATCGACATGCTTGGCGCGCTGGTAGGCGCGCATCGCCAGCATGCGCTCGAGCGCGCGCACGACCGGCGCGGTGTCGCCCGCGGTCAGCAGGTTGGCCAGGTACTTGACCGGAATCCGCAACTGGTTGACATCGGGGATCTCGCCGTTGGTCCCGACCTGGCCGGCGTTGGCTGCGGCGCTGATCGGCGACAGCGGCGGCACGTACCAGACCATCGGCAGCGTGCGGTACTCGGGGTGCAGCGGCAGCGCCACCTTCCAGTCCACCGCCATCTTGTAGACCGGGCTGTTCCTGGCCGCTTCGAGCCAGTTCTCGGGGATGCCGTCGCGCCGCGCCTGCTCGATCACCGCCGGGTCGTGCGGGTCGAGGAAGATGTCGAGCTGGGCCTGGTACAGGTCCTTGTCCTTCTCGACGCTGGCGGCCTCCTGGATGCGGTCGGCGTCATACAGCAGCACGCCCAGATACCGGATGCGGCCGACGCAGGTCTCCGAGCACACCGTCGGCTGGCCGGCCTCGATGCGCGGGTAGCAGAAGATGCACTTCTCGGCCTTGCCGCTCTTCCAGTTGTAGTAGATCTTCTTGTACGGGCAGCCGCTGACGCACATGCGCCAGCCGCGGCACTTGTCCTGGTCGATGAGGACGATGCCGTCTTCCTCGCGCTTGTAGATGCTGCCGCTCGGGCAGGAGGCCACGCAGGCCGGGTTCAGGCAGTGCTCGCACAGCCGCGGCAGGTACATCATGAAGGTGTTCTCGAACTGGCCGTAGATGTCCTTCTGGATGTCGTCGAAGTTGCGGTCCTTGCTCCGCTTGGCGAATTCGCCGCCGAGGATCTCCTCCCAGTTCGGGCCCCAGACGATCTTCTCCATGCGCTGACCGGTGATCAGGCTGCGCGGGCGCGCAGTCGGCGCATGCTTCATCTCCGGCGCCGACTGCAGGTGGTCGTAGTCGAAGGTGAAGGGCTCGTAGTAGTCGTCGATCTGCGGCAGGTTCGGGTTGGCGAAGATGCGCATCAGCAGCTTCCACTTGCCGCCCTGGCGCGGCGTGATCGAGCCGTCGGCGTGGCGCGTCCAGCCGCCGTTCCACTTGTCCTGGTTCTCCCATTCCTTGGGGTAGCCGATGCCGGGCTTGGTCTCGACGTTGTTGAACCAGGCGTACTCGACGCCGGGCCGGCTGGTCCAGACGTTCTTGCAGGTGACCGAACAGGTGTGGCAGCCGATGCACTTGTCGAGGTTCAGCACCATGCCGATCTGAGCGCGTACCTTCACGGGTTTTCTCCTTGGCCCTGGTAGGCGGCGGCGAGGTGGTCGTCGCGTGGCGTGTCGAGCCAGTCGACCTTGTCCATCTTCCGAACGACGACGAACTCGTCCCGGTTGGCGCCGATGGTTCCGTAGTAGTTGAAGCCGTAGCTCAGCTGCGCGTAGCCGCCGATCATGTGCGTGGGCTTGAGCACGATGCGCGTCACGCTGTTGTGGATGCCGCCGCGCACGCCGGTGATCTCGGATCCCGGGGTGTTGATGGTCTTTTCCTGCGAGTGGTACATCAGGACCATGCCGGGCTTCACGCGCTGGCTGACCACCGCACGCGCGGCCACGGCACCGTTGATGTTGAACAGTTCGACCCAGTCGTTGTCGACGATGCCGGCCGCCTTCGCGTCGTCCTCGCTCAACCAGATCACGGTGCCGCCGCGGTTGAGCGTGAGCATCATCAGGTTGTCGCTGTAGGTGCTGTGAATGCCCCATTTCTGGTGCGGCGTGATGAAGTTCAGCAGGATCTCCGGGTTGCCGTTGCCCTTGACGTTGTGGATGCCGGAGGTGGTCTTCAGGTCCACCGGCGGACGGTAGGTCGAGAAGCCTTCGCCGAAGGCGATCATCCACGGGTGGTCCTGGTAGAACTGCTGCCGCCCGGTGAGCGTGCGCCAGGGGATCAGTTCGTGCACGTTGGTGTAGCCGGCGTTGTAGCTGACCGTCTCGCTCTCGATGCCGCTCCAGGTCGGGCTGCTGATGATCTTGCGCGGCTGGGCCTGGATGTCGCGGTAACGGATCTTCTCGTCCTCGCGGTACAGGGCCAGGTGGGTGTGGTCGCGCCCGGTCTGCTTGCCCAGGGCCTGCCAGGCCTTGACAGCGACATGGCCGTTGGTCTCGGGTGCGAGCTGCAGGATCACTTCGCAGGCGTCGATGTCGGTGACGATCTTCGGCATCCCCTTCGTCGCGCCCTCGGCCAGCGTTTTGCCGTTGAGCTGGCCGAGTTGCTCGACTTCGGTGCCGGTCTTCCAGGCGATGCCCTTGCCGCCGTTGCCCAGCTTGTCCATCAACGGGCCCAGCGCGATGAAACGCTTGAACACGTTGGGGTAGTCGCGCTCGACCACCGCGATCTGCGGCGCGGTCTTGCCGGGGATCAGCTCGCACTGACCCTTCTTCCATTCCTTGACGTCGAACGGTTGGGCCAGCTCGGCTGGGGTGTCGTGCATCAGCGGCGTCAGCACCACCTCCTTCTCGACGCCGAGGTGGCCGATGCAGACCTCGCTGAAGGCCTTGGCGAAGCCCTTGTAGATCTCCCAGTCGCTGCGCGACTGCCACACCGGGTCGATGGCCGCGCTCAATGGGTGGATGAAGGGGTGCATGTCGCTGGTGTTGAGATCGTTCTTCTCGTACCAGCTCGCGGTCGGCAGCACGATGTCCGAATAGAGGCAGGTGGTGCTCATCCGGAAGTCCAGCGTCACCAGCAGGTCGAGCTTGCCTTCGGGGGCCTTGTCGTGCCAGGTGACCTCGCTGGGCTTTGCGTCGTCCTTGCCGAGGTCCTTGCCCTGGACGCCGTTCTCGGTGCCCAGCAGGTGCTTGCAGAAGTACTCGTGGCCCTTGCCGCTGCTGCCCAGCAGGTTCGAACGCCAGACGAGCATGTTGCGCGGCCAGTTCTGCGGCGCGTCGGGGTCCTCGCAGCTCATCTGCAGCGTCCCGTCCTTGAGCGCGCGCACCGCGTAGTCCTTGGCGTCCAGGCCGGCAGCAGCCGCGTCCTTCACCACTTGCAGCGGGTTCGTCTTGAGCTGCGGCGCGGAGGGCAGCCAGCCCATGCGCTCGGCGCGCACGTTGTGGTCGATCATGCTGCCGGCGAACATCTTCCTGGCGGCCTCGCTCAAGGTGGGCGAGACGATCTCCTCCATGCCCAGCTTCTCGTAACGCCACTGGTCGGTGTGGGCATAGAAGAAGCTGGTGCCGTTCATCTGGCGCGGCGGGCGTATCCAGTCGAGCGCGAAGGCCAGCGCCGTCCAGCCGGTTTGCGGGCGCAGCTTTTCCTGTCCCACGTAATGCGCCCAGCCGCCGCCGCTCTGGCCGACGCAACCGCACATCATCAGCAGGTTGATCACGCCGCGGTAGTTCATGTCGGCGTGGTACCAGTGGTTCACGCCCGCGCCGATGATGATCATCGACTTGCCGTGGGTCTTGTCGGCGTTGTCGGCGAACTGGCGCGCGACGGTCACGATCTGATCGCGCGGCACGCCGGTGATGCTCTCGGCCCAGGCCGGCGTGTAGGCCGCGTCGTCGTCGTAGCTGGACGGGTAGGCGCCGTCGGGCCCCCCGGGCCCCGCTGCCCAGCCCGCGGTCGATGCCGTACTGCGCGGCCTGCAGGTCGAACACCGTGGCCACCAGCGCATGGCGTTCGTCGCCGGCCTTGCCCAGGCGCAGGCGCACTGCGGGCACCTTGACGCGATTGACATCGCCCTGCTGGGCGTTGGACTCGAAATGCGGCGAGCTGACGCCGCCGAAGTAAGGCAGGCCGACATCGACGCACCTGGTGGTCCTGCGCCCCGTCTTCCAGCACCGACAGCTTCAGTCTGACGTCGGCGCCGTGGCGCGCTTCCTTGGCTTCCAGGTTCCACTTGCCGAGGTCGGGACGCTCCTCGGCACCCCAGCGGAAGCCGATGCTGCCGTTGGGCAGCACGGCGCGGCCGTCGGTGTCGAAAGCCACGGTCTTCCACTCGGGGTTGTTGGTCTGGCCCAGCTTGCCGTTGAAGTCGCTGGCGCGCAGATAGCGGTCCGGCACATGGGTCACGCTGCCGTCGGCCAGGGTGTGCTCCTTGAGCATCACCAGCAGCGGCAGGTCGGTGTAGCGGCGCGCGTAGTCGTCGAAGTACGGGCTGCGCTGCTTGAAGTAGAACTCGTTCAGCGCCACGTGGCCCATCGCCATCGCCAGCGCCGCGTCGGTGCCCTGCTTGGGGTGCAGCCAGAGGTCCGAGAGCTTGGCGACCTCGGAGTAGTCCGGCGTCACGGCCACCGTCTTCGTGCCCTTGTAGCGCACCTCGGTGAAGAAATGCGCGTCCGGCGTGCGCGTCTGCGGCACGTTGGAGCCCCAGGCGATGATGTAGCTGCTGTTGTACCAGTCGGCCGATTCGGGCACGTCGGTCTGCTCGCCCCAGACCTGCGGGCTGGCCGGCGGCAGGTCGCAGTACCAGTCGTAGAAGCTCAGGCAGACGCCGCCGATCAGGTTCAGGTAGCGGCTGCCGGCGGCATAGCTGACCATGCTCATCGCCGGGATCGGCGAGAAGCCGACCACCCGATCGGGGCCGTACTTCTTGATCGTGTAGACGTTGGCGGCGGCGATGAGCTGGTTGACCTCGTCCCAGCTGCTGCGCACGAAACCGCCCATGCCGCGCACCTTCTGGTAGTCGCGCCGCGCCGCGTCGTCCTCGACGATCGAGGCCCAGGCATCGACCGGCGTCGGGGCCAGCTTCAGCGCCAGGCGCCAGCGCTCGAGCAGGCGGCCGCGCACCATCGGGTACTTCACGCGGTTGGCGCTGTACAGGTACCAGGAGTAGCTGGCGCCACGGGCGCAGCCGCGGGGCTCGTGGTTGGGCATGTCCCAGCGCGTGCGCGGGTAGTCGGTCTGCTGCGTCTCCCAGGTGACGATGCCGCCCTTGACGTAGATCTTCCACGAGCAGCTGCCCGTGCAGTTCACGCCATGCGTGCTGCGCACGATCTTGTCGTGCGCCCAGCGGTTGCGGTAGGCGTCCTCCCAGGTACGGTCTTCGCCGGTGGTCACGCCATGGCCGTCGGCGAAGCTCTCCTTGGGCAGGCGGAAGTGGGTCAGGCGGTCGAGAAAATGGCTCATGGGGATGGCTTTCGGATTCAGCAGGGCATCGGTGCGTTGCGTCGGGCGTAGTGCCACCAGGTCAGCGCGATGCAGACCAGGTAGAAGACGAAGAAGACGTACAGCGCCGCCTCGGGCCCGCCGGTGAGGGTGATCGAGCTGCCGTAGCTCTTGGGGATGAAGAAGCCACCGTAGGCCGCCATCGCGGCCGTGAAGCCCAGCGTCGCCGCCGCCTCGGTGTTGCCTTCCTTGGTGGCGCGCGCGACCGCGTCGCGGTCGTTCGCATCGACCCCGCGCAGCTTGAGCGTCTGGAAGATCACCGGGATCATGCGGAAGGTCGAGCCGTTGCCGATGCCGGTGGTGAAGAACAGCACCAGGAAGCTGACGAAGAAGCCGGCGAAGCTGCCGTGCTGCGGGCCCCAGGGCAGCGCGAACGCTGCGGCGCTGCCCTTGGGCAGGAAGAACAGCACGCCGCACACGGCGACGGCCATCACGATGAAGTTCCACAGCGTGACGCGCGCGCCACCCATCTTGTCGGCCAGCCAGCCGCCGAACGGGCGCACCGCCGCGCCGACCAGCGGCCCGAGCCAGGCGTAGGCCAGCGGGTTGATGCCCGGGAACTGGCTCTTGATGAGCAGCGGAAAGCCGGCCGCATAGCCGATGAACGAGCCGAAGGTGCCCAGGTACAGCACGCACATCAGCCAGTTGTGCTTGCGCCGGAAGATCACCGCCTGCTCGGCGAAGGAGGCCTTGGCTTCGGCCAGGTCGTTCATGCCGAACCAGGCCACGACCGCGGCGATCGCGATCCACGGCACCCAGATGAAGGCCGCGTTCTGCGTCCACACCTGCACCGGCTCGCCGCCCTTGACGATGGTCTGCGGGTCGCCGCCGAAGATGCCGAAGATGCCGGCGGTGACGACCAGCGGGCTCAGGAACTGCACGACCGAGACGCCCAGGTTGCCCAGCCCGGCGTTGACGCCCAGCGCCGAGCCCTTGCGCTCCTTCGGGAAGAAGAAGCTGATGTTGGCCATGCTCGAGCTGAAGTTGCCGCCGCCCAGGCCGCACAGCAGCGCCAGCATCAGCATCGTCGGGTAGCTGGTGGTGTTGTCCTGCACCGCGAAGCCGATGCCGATGGCCGGGAGCAGCAGCGACGCGGTCGAGATCGCGGTCCAGCGCCGACCGCCGACCAGCGGCACCATGAACGAGTAGAAGATGCGCAGCGTGGCGCCGGACAGCGCCGGCGCCGCCGCGAGCCAGAACAGCTGGTTGGTCGAGTACTGGAAGCCCAGCGCGGGCAGGCTCACCGCGACCACGCTCCAGACCTGCCAGATCGCGAACGCCAGGAACAGCGCCGGCACCGAGATCCACAGGTTGATCTTCGCGATGGCCTCGCCTTGCTGGGCCCAGAAGGCCTTGTCTTCGGGGGTCCAGATCTCGAGCGTGCGGCCGCGTCGCGCGCCCATTGCATCCGAGTTCATGAGGTTCTCCATTCGAGGTTTCAGCGCGCGACCCTGCGCGCCGAGGGGGAGGCGGGGGTGTCGCTGCCGATCACCTCGGTCTTGCGGACCTCGGTCCGGTACATCCAGATCAGCGAGACCCAGACCACGCCGTACATCAACATGAATGCGCTGGAGCGGATGCCGGTGAGATCCATCAGCGCCCCGAACATGATCGGCAGCACGAAGCCGCCCATGCCGCCGGCCAGGCCGACGATGCCGCTGACGGTGCCGATGTCGTCCGGGAAGCCGTCGCTGACGTACTTGAAGACACTGGCCTTGCCGAAGGCGAAGGCGACACCCAGCAGGAACAGCAGCGTGGTGAAGGCGTAGACGTTGAGCCCGATGTGGAAGGTCTGCGGGCCGTTGGCCGTGACGATCGTCATGTCGGTCTGCGGGTAGGACAGGAGGAACAGGCAGACCCAGCTCACCCAGATGACCCACCAGGTGACGCTGTGGGCACCGAAGCGGTCGGACATCCAGCCGCCGACGGCGCGCAGCACGCCCCCCGGCAGCGAGAAGCAGGCCGCCAGCAGCGCCGCGATGCGGATGTCGAGGCCGTATTCGCCGACGTAGTACTGCACCATCCACAGGCTGAGCGCGACGTAGCCGCCGAACACGATGCTGTAGTACTGGCAATACTTGATCACCCGCGGGTCCTTCAGCAGGCGCAACTGGTCGGCGAGCCGGGTGCTCGGCGGCACCAGGTGCCGGGGGTCGCTGGCGCTGCCGAGCCAGAAGATGATCAAGGTTCCCAGCATGATCGCGGCGTAGACCTTGGGCACCATCGTCCAGCCGAAGGCGACCACCAGCGCGGGGGCGATGAACTTGTTCACCGCGGCGCCCGAATTGCCGGCACCGAATATCCCCATCGCCATGCCCTGGCGGTGCTTGGGGAACCAGCGCGCCACGTAGGGCGTGCCGACCGAGAACGAACCCCCGGCCAGGCCGAGCGCGAGTCCGATGACGAGGAAATGCCAGAAGGCCGTGGCGTAGGCCATGAGCCAGATCACCGGCACCGTGACGGCCAGCAGCACCGCCAGCACGATTCGGCCACCGTACTTGTCGGTCCAGATGCCAAGCGGCACGCGCACCAGCGAGCCGCTGAGCACCGGCATCGCCGTCAGCAGGCCAAATTCGGTGGCGTTCAGGCCCAGCGTCTTCTTCAGCGGGATGCCGATGACGGCGAACATCATCCACACCATGAAGCAGGTGGTGAAAGCCAGCGTGCTGACGGCCAGCACGGACCAGGCCCTGGGTGGCAACGGGACCTTGTCGGGAGCCATTCGGCGATCTCCTTGTCGCATGGCACGACTGTGGACACGGTCCGACCGATTGCCCATCCGTCGATGGGACGGTCGGCCCGCGCCAGAAGGACGATGCTGCCGCGGCCGCGCATCGTCCGGAAGGACTACCCGGGTGGCTTTCGACAGCCAGCTTGCGTTGAATCAACGCGGCCGTATGTCTTGCGGTCACGCGACTGCGGTGCAGGGCTTCTGTCGTCGCGTGCCGCAAACGGCGGGCGCGGTGCGTGACAATGAGAATCTGCAGCGTCGTCGTGCGGCCCGACCCGGGCCATGGTCGACCCGGACTGTGCGGCGTCCACACCGGGCACGATGGCAACCTGAACTCGCCGTATGCATGCGGCCGGACGAAATTGAGACGCTACACCGTAAGTACCGTGGACTGGCTGGTCGCCTTTCTGCCAGCGGCATTCCGGGTCGACGCCAGGGAACGCTGGCGCGCCGTGGTCGGCTCGGCGCTGGGCATCCTGGTGACGGCGTCGATCAGCCACTGGGTCGGCGGCCAGCTCGGCATCGTCCCTTGGCTGGCCGCCCCTCTGGGCGCCAGCGCCGTGCTGGTGTTCGCCGTACCGGCCAGCCCGCTCGCCCAGCCTTGGGCGGTGATCGGCGGCAACACGATCTCCGCGTTCGTCGGCCTGGCCTGTGCCGCGGCGATCGGCGACACCGCCAGCGCGGCATCGGTCGCGGTGGCCGCCGCCATCGCCGTCATGTTCCTGCTCCGTTGCCTGCATCCACCGGGCGGCGCAACGGCCCTGCTCGCCGTGCTGAGCCATGCCAGCGACCCGCGCTTCGCGCTGCTGCCGATCCTGCTGAACTCCACCCTGCTGGTGCTCGTCGCCATGCTCTACAACACGGTCACCGGGCGGCGTTATCCGCATCTGCAGGCGCCGCCCGCCGCGCCGGCCACGCAGGCGGCATCACGGTTCACGGCAGCCGACCTCGATGCGGCGCTGACGCACTACAACCAGGTGCTCGACGTCAGCCGGGACGACCTGGAAGAGCTTCTTCACTACGCCGAGACAGCTGCCTTTCGTCGCAACCTCGGTGCGCTTCGATGCGGCGACATCATGTCGCACAAGCCGGTCGCAGTGACTCGCGAGACCTCGACCGCCGAGGTCGGCGCCTTGATGCGTTCACGCGAGATCAAGGCGCTGCCGGTCGTCGACGGCTCGGACCGCATCGTGGGCATCGTGACCCGGGCCGATCTGCTGGGCAGCTTCGCCGCGGCGACGCCGGCCGAGGCCGGGGCGCCGCCTCAGCGCGTGGGCCAGATCATGACCCGAAGCGTGCGCGTGGCCGGCGAGAACTCGCGGGTCATCGAACTGCTGCAGCTGTTCTCGGAAGGCGGGCACCACCACATACCGATCGTCGACGACGACGAACGCCTGGTGGGCATCATCACGCAGTCGGACCTCGTCCGGGCGCTGCACCGGGCCGTGCTGCCGAACTGAGCCGCGCACAGGTGGCGAGGCCGGCTTCCGGCAGGCCGCCGAGACGGACCGCGAGCAGCCCTTTGCGGCCGCAGCGCAAAATGCGTCGATGAAAGCTCCCCAACGCCTGCAATCGCTGATCGACGAAGGCCTGATCGACGACGTGCTGCGCCAGCTCATGAGCGGCAAGGAAGCCCAGGTCTATGTCGTTCGCTGCGGCGACGACGTGCGCTGCGCCAAGGTCTACAAGGAAGCCAACCAGCGCAGCTTTCGCCAGGCCGTCGACTACACCGAGAACCGCAAGGTCAAGAACAGCCGCCAGGCGCGCGCGATGGCCAAGGGCACGCGCTTCGGCCGCGCGCAGCAGGAGGCGGCGTGGCAGAGCGCCGAGGTCGATGCGCTGTACCGGCTGGCCGCGGCCGGCGTGCGCGTGCCCAAGCCCTATAACTTCCACGACGGCGTGTTGCTGATGGAACTCGTCGCCAACGCCGACGGCGACGCCGCACCGCGGCTCAACGACCTGCCGTTCACGCCGCAGGAGGCGCGCACGCACCATGCCGCGCTGCTCGGCGAGGTCGTGCGCATGCTCTGCGCCGGCGTCGTCCACGGCGACCTGTCGGAGTTCAACATCCTGCTCGGCGCCGATGGCCCGGTGATCATCGACCTGCCGCAGGCGGTCGACGCCGCCGGCAACAACCACGCGCCGCGCATGCTGCTGCGCGACGTCGACAACCTGCGCCGCTTCTTCGGCCGCGCCGCGCCCGAGCTGCTGGCCACGCAGTACGGGCCCGAGATCTGGGACCTGTACGCGCGCGGCATGCTGCACCCCGAGGTGGCGCTGAGCGGCCGCTACGAACGCCGGGCCGGCGCGGTGGACCTGCGCAGCGTGATGCGCGAGATCGAGGACACGCGCGCCGACGAAGCTGCGCGCCTGCTGCGCATGGCCTGAGCGCGGCCGCATGCCGCCGACCCGCTCATGACGATGCAAGCCGATTCCCGCCGGCACAGCCCCGCCGCCGAGCGCAACCGCGGCCCGATCCTGGGCGAGCTGCTGCGCCTGCTGCCGGCGTGCGGCCTGGCGCTGGAGATCGCCACCGGTACCGGGCAGCATGCGGCGCATTTCGCCGCTGCCCTGCCAGGTTGGCAATGGCAGCCGACCGATGGCGACGCGCGCAGCCTGCCGTCGATCGCCGCTTGGTGCGCCGGGCTGCCGAACGTGCTGCCGCCGCTGCATCTCGACGTGCTGGCACCGGCCTGGGCGGGCGCGCCGGCGCCGGTCGATCTGGTGTTCTGCGCCAACCTGTTGCACATCGCGCCCTGGGCCACCTGCGCCGCATTGATGCAAGGCGCGGCGCGCCATCTGGACGAGGCCGGCCTGCTGCTGCTGTACGGCCCCTACCGCGTCGACGGCGAGCCGCTGGCCGCGGGCAACGTCGCCTTCGACGCCGACCTGCGCGCGCGCGACCCGGCCTGGGGCCTGCGCCTGCTGTCCGACGTCGTCGCCACCGCCGAAGCTGCCGGCCTGGCCCTGCGCGAGCGGGTGGCGATGCCGGCCAACAACCTGCTGCTGGTACTGGCGCGGGTCTGAGGCGGCGCCGGCCGGCGCGCGTTTGATCGCCGTCAAACACCGGCGTCGGCAGTGGCGCGCCGGCACCGGCGCGGCCGATACTCGGCGGCAACCGGATTTTCGAACATGACCGCATCGACCTCGAAGCCGCGCTGGCGCGTCTGGCTGCTGCCCGCGTTGCTGGTCGCGACCACCGTGGCCTGGGGCGTGCTGCGCTGGCAGCTGGGCACCAGCGTCGCCGTCGCCACCGTGGTGCAGCGCGATTTCGTGCAGACGGTGGTCGCCAGCGGTCATGTCGAGGCGCCGCACCGGGTGGATATCGGCGCGCAGATCACCGCCGCCGTGGTCCGGGTGCCGGTGGCCGAGGGCCAGACCGTGAAGGCCGGCGAGGTCCTGGTCGTGCTCGACGCCACCGAGCTGCAGGCGGCACAGCGCCAGGCCGAGGTGGCCGTGGTGCAGGCGCAGGCGCACCTGCGACAGTTGCGCGAGGTGCAGGCGCCGGTGGCCGAACAGGCCCTGCGCCAGGCGCAGGCGACGCTGGACAACGCGCGGGCGCAGGAGCTGCGCAACCGCGACCTCTTCCGCCAGGGTTTCGTCGGCCAGGCGGCGCTGGACGACTCGGCCAAGGCGCTGGCGCTGGCCGACGCGCAGTGGCGCGCGGCACGCAAGCAGCTGGAGACGCTAGGCCCGTCGGGCAGCGATTCCGCCGTCGCCGAGGCAGCGCTCGCACAGGCCGAGGCGGCCGCCGCCGCGGCCCGCGCACGCAGCGGCTACGCGACGATCCGCGCCCCCGCCACCGGAGTGCTGATCGCGCGCAACGTCGAGGCCGGCGACACGGTGCAGCCAGGCAAGGTGCTGATGACGCTGTCGCCGACGGGGCGCACGCAGCTCGTGGTCGCCATCGACGAGAAGAATCTGCACCTGCTGGCACTCGGCCAGAAGGCGCTGGCCGCGGCCGACGCCTACCCGCAGCAGCGCTTCGCCGCCGAGCTGGTCTACATCAACCCGGGCATCAACGCGCAGACCGGCGCGGTCGAGGTCAAGCTCGACGTGCCCGCGCCGCCGGCCGCGCTGCGCCAGGACATGACGGTGTCGGTCGACATCGAGGTCGCGCGCCGGCCGGGCGCGCTCGTCGTGCCCATCGACGTGGTCCACGCCGCCGACGGCCCGGCGCCCTGGGTCCAGCGCGTCGAGGACGGCCGCGCCGTGCACCGCGCCGTGCGCCTGGGGCTGTGCGCCGGCGGCTGGTGCGAGGTGATCGCAAACGCGCCGGATGCCCGAGGCAGTCTGCGCGCCGGCGACCGCCTGGTGCCGGTCGGGGCCCAGGTGGCCGACGGCGGCCGCGTGCGCATCGCCCAGGCACGTTGAGCGGCCGGCTCCGATGTTCGCGCGCTGGCTGCCCTTCGAGTGGATCATCGCCATCCGCTTCCTGCGCGAAGGTCGCCTGCAGACGGTCTTCATCATCGCCGGCGTGGCCATCGGCGTCGGCGTGATCGTCTTCATGTCGGCGCTGCTGACCGGTCTGCAGGCCAACTTCATACGCCGCGTGCTGTCGGCGCAGTCGCACATCCAGCTGCTGCCGCCGCAGGCGGTGTCGCGGCCGCAGCGCCAGGGCGCGGGCGCCACGCCCGGCGAACTGGAGGCAGCGATCGTGCAGCCGCCGCTGCAGCGTCTGAAGTCGATCGACCAGTGGCAGTCGGTGGCGGCGCAGATCCGTGGCCTGCCCGACGTGCTGGCAGTGGCGCCGGTGGCCGGCGGCTCGGCCCTGGTCGTGCGCGGCAGCGCCAGCCGCGCGATCACGCTGGTGGGTATCGAGCCGGCGCTGTACTTCCGCATCGTCGACCTGCGCGAGAAGATGGTCCGCGGCAGCACGCGCCTGACCGCCACCGACATCCTGATCGGCATCGACCTCGCCAACGACCTCGGCGTCGACGTGGGCGACAAGCTGCGCGTCGGCACCAGCACCACCGATGCCGGCGGCAACACCGTCAGCGCCGGCAGCACGCTGACGATCGCCGGCATCTTCGACCTCGGCAACAAGGGCGCCAACCAGCGCACGACCTACGTCGCGCTGCACACCGCGCAAAGCCTGCTCGGCCTGCCCGGCGGCGTGACCAGCCTGGAGGTGACGGTGCGCGACGTGTACGCCGCCGAACGCATCGCCGAGCGCATCACCGCCGACACCGGCGTCGAGGCCGACAGCTGGATCAAGACCAACGCGCAGTTCTTCACCGCGGTCAGCGCGCAGGTCACTGCCAACACCGCGATCCGCTTCTTCGTCGGGCTGTCGGTGGCCTTCGGCATCGCCAGCGTGCTGGTGGTGACGGTGGTGCAGAAGTCGCGCGAGATCGGCATCCTGCGCGCGATGGGCATCTCGCAGGGGCAGATCCTGCGCGTGTTCCTGCTCCAGGGCGGGCTGCTCGGCCTGGGCGGGTCGCTGGTCGGATGCGCCATCGGCGCGCTCGCGCTGCTGCTGTGGCAGCGCTATGCGCGCAACCCCGACGGCACGCCCTTCTTCCCGCTCGTCTTCGACCCCTGGCTGTTCAGCGCCGCCCTGCTGCTGGCCAGCCTCACGGGCCTGGTGGCGGCTTTCGCCCCCGCGCTGCGGGCGGCGCGGCTGGACCCGGTGGTGGCGATCCGTGGCTGACGCCGGCCAGGCCCCCGGCAGCGAGGTCGTCGTGCAACTGCGCGGCGTGCGCAAGGCCTACAACCCCGGCACGCCGATCGAGACCGAGGTGCTGCACGGCATCGACCTCACGCTGCGCAAGGGCGAATTCGTCGCCGTGATGGGACCTTCGGGATCGGGCAAGAGCACGCTGCTGAACATCGTCGGCCTGCTCGACCGCCCCGGCGCCGGCACGCTCAGCGTCTGCGGCGAAGAGACGACGACGCTCGACGACCGGGCGCTGACGCGGCTGCGCGGCCACAGCATCGGCTTCGTGTTCCAGTACCACCACCTGATCACCGCCTTCAGCGCTCTGGAGAACGTGATGATGCCGATGCTCGGTGCGGCCGGCTTTCCGAACGCCGCGATGCACGAGCGTGCGGCGATGCTGATCGCGAGCGTCGGCCTGACCGACCATCAGCACAACGGCGCAGCCAACCTGAGCGGCGGTCAGCAGCAGCGGGTGGCGGTGGCCCGCGCGCTGGCGATGAACCCGGCCGTGCTGCTCGCCGACGAGCCCACCGGCAACCTCGACACCAAGAGCGCCGACGACGTGTTCTCGCTGCTGCGACGATTCAACCGCGAGCAGGGCACCAGCGTGCTGTTCGTCACCCACAACCCGGCGCTGGCCGGCCGCTGCGACAAGATCATCCAGGTCGTGGACGGGCGCATCACCGGCTGAGCCGGGACGCCAGGCCGCGCGAGCGAACCCTCGCCGGCCCAAGGACCGGCGCCAATGCAAGCCGCCCGGCCGAGGGCCGCAGCACGCCCGCCCGGCCCGGGCTTCAGCGCAAGGTGTAGCCGCGCGCGTCCATGCAGGCGGCGACGGCGCGCTGGAAGACATCGGCGTCGGCCAGGGCCGCGGGCTGGGTGGTGGCCCAGCGGTTGCATTCCTGGCGGTCGGCCTCGGTCTGCTGCGCCGACTGGCCATTGCGCGGATAGATCACCGGCTCGGGCCGGGTGGGCGCGGCAGCGGTCGGCCCGGGCTGCGCAGCATCGGCGCCCGGCGGCGGGCCCACAACCTGGTAGCCCTGGCCGGGGACGGCGGCGTAGTAGACGCCGTCGGCGTAGTAGTAGGGAACGCCGCCGATCCACAGCGTCACGTAGGCCGGTGGCAGCAACGGCACGAAGATGCCGACCGGCGGCACGACGACGACGAAGCGTCCGCCCAGCGGGCGGAACCAGACCCCGCCGTGGAAGAAATAGTTGCCGCCGCCGAAGCCGATGCTGACGGTGCCGCGCGGCAGTATCGAGAGCGAGGCCCCCCGCGCCGGGTAGTAATGGTCGTGACGGTAGCGCTGGTCCAGCACCAGGCCGCCGCGGTAGCCGGCCGGGCCGGCCGGGCCACCGGGGCCGCGATGATCGTGGCGCGGCTGGGCCAGTGCCGAGCCGGCAGCGAGCGCCAATGCGGCGACGAGGACAGTCGACGAAACTCTTTTCATGGTCATTCCTTCCAGGCCGCGCGAGCGGCGAAGCGGTGCCGCTGCACCCGCCGGGCGACCCATTCATCGGCCGCGGGCGCGGCGTCCGATGCCGGGCATTCCAGCACCGGCCGGTATCGGGACCATTGCGCACACGCAAAAATGCGTGTCTTCTGCCTCCCGTCACGGCACGAAGCGATAGCCCACGGCCGCCTCGGTGGCCAGGTACCGCGGCTGCGAGGGGTCGGGATCAAGAACGCGTCAAGATCGTGTCGCTGCCGGCAGAGACGACCAGCCCGAAGGACGCGGATGCGTCCAGGCGCCGCATCCCAGGCGGCTACATCTGCGCCAGCGGGATCCCGGCGGCGCGATCGTCGGCCCCGAGCACGGCGATCAGCACCGCCAGGTCATGGTCCAGCCGCTCCAGCGTCTGCGGGTCGAGCCGCGCCAGCGCCTCGGGCAGCACGCCGGTGAAGGGGCCGGGCGCCTTGCGCAGCACGCGCTGGCCGGCGGGCAAGCACGCGCAGTTGCACCGTGCGCCGGTCGGGGCCGTTCCTCTCGGCGGCGACCATCTGCGCCTTGACCAGCGCCTTGACGAGGTTGCTCGCCGTCGTCTGGTGGATGTCCATCGCCTGGGCCAGCTGGTTCACGCCCAAGCCGGGCCGGGCCTGGATGACGCTCAGCGCCCAGAGCTGGGCGCCGCCCACGCCGGCCCGCTTCTCGACCTGCTGGAAGTGGGTCTTGACGGTGTTGAAGACGAGCCTGAACCGGCGCAGCACGCGGGCTGCCGCCTGGCCGTTGGCCTGAATCGTCGAACGCGGCGGCGGCCGCCGCCGCGGGGGTCTTGTCGGGCATGGTGCATTCCTGGGTCGCCGCAGCGGCTCGGTCGGGTCACGGCCGAGTGCGCCCCAAAAAGCGGGGCCCGCGAAGGGCCCCGAAAACTTGCTACTCCTGGCCGCCCGGCGCGGTTGGGCGCCAAGCGGTAGCTGGAATATATATTTGGTTCAATGCACCTGTACAGCCCGCAAGCGCGCGGGCCGTGTGAATTTCACTTGGTCGGGTAGGTGATGTCGGCGCGGCGGTTCTGGGCCCACGCAGCTTCGTCATGCCCCAGCGCCTTGGGCTTTTCCTTGCCCCAGCTGATGGCTTCCATCTGCGAACCCTTGACACCGTAGATCTCCAATGCCTTGACGACCGCCTCGGCACGCCTCTGGCCCAGTGCCAGGTTGTACTCGGCGCTGCCGCGCTCGTCGCAGTTGCCTTCGACCTTCACCGCCAGCGCGGCATTGGACGACAGGTACTTGCCGTGCAGTTCGATGACCTGGTCGTACTCCTTCTTCAGGTTGTACTTGTCGAAATCGAAGTACACGCTGCGCTCGGTGGAGATCGCTGCTCCTGGGATCGAGGTAGGCCGGCAGCGGCTCGCTCTGCATCATCGACTGGTCCATCGCCTTCGGCGCAGCCGGCGGCGGCGCGGGCGTCGGCGCAGGCGCAGGCGCAGCCACTGGCGCGGGTGCCGCCGCGGGCTTGACGGTGGGCGTGGAACTGCAGGCCGCCAGCGTGGCAGCGAGCAGGGTCAGGAGCGCATAGGTCTTGGCGGTGGTCACTGTGGGATCTCCATCGAGGCGGGGCTTTCGACCCGCAGTCACTTGAATTCGGCCGGAATTGGCCACTTTGCATTCTGCCAAAACTATATTGCTACAAATGACCGCCGCAAGGATAGCCCATTGCATCATGTGACATCACATGACACGGGCATTGCCGGTCACTGCATGAACCAGCCGTGGCTGACGACGACCGACTGCCCGGTCAGCGCGTTCGAGTTGAAACCGGCGAACAGCAGCGCCACTTCGGCCACGTCCTGCACGGTGGTGAACTCGCCGTCCACCGTGTCCTTGAGCATCACCTTCTTGATCACGTCGTCCTCGCTGATGCCCAGCGCCCTCGCTCTGCTCGGGGATCTGCTTTTCGACCAGCGGCGTGCGCACGAAGCCGGGGCAGATGACGTTGGCACGCACGCCGTACTTGCCGCCCTCCTTGGCCACCGTCTTGCACAGCCCGATCAGCCCATGCTTGGCGGTGACGTAGGCCGACTTGAGCACCGACGCTTCCTTGGAGTGCACCGAGCCCATGTAGATGATGCTGCCGCCGCGGCCCGAGGCCTTCATGTGCGGGATGCAGGCCTTGGTGGTGAGGAAGGCGCCGTCGAGGTGGATCGCGAGCATCTTCTTCCAGTCGGCGAAAGGAAATTCCTCGACCGGGTGAACGATCTGGATGCCGGCGTTGCTGACCAGCACGTCGACGTCGCCGTACGCAGCCACCACCGCGGCCACCGCGGAATTGACCTGCTCCTCGCTGGTCACGTCCATCGCCACGGCCATCGCCGTGCCGCCGCCGGTGACGATCTGGTCGGCCACCGCCTGCGATGCGCCCAGGTTGAGGTCGGCGATCACCACTCTGCCGCCCTCGCGGGCATAGGTGAGCGCGATCTCACGGCCGATGCCGCTGGCGGCACCGGTGACGATGCAGACCTTGTCCTTGAGCTTCATGCAGATGTCCTTTGCGGGTTCGAGTCGCGTCACGCGCCTGCGGCGAGGTAGTCGACAGCCAGGTGGGCCAGCGAGCGCACGCCGATCAGCAGGCTGCGCTCGTCGGCGAAGAAGCGGGGCGAGTGGTTCGACGGCGCGGTGGCGGGATCGGTTCCCGGCGGCGTGACGCCGACGAAGAAAAACAAACCCGGCACCAGGCGCTGGAAGTAGGAGAAGTCTTCCGAGCCGGTGACCTTGGGCACCAGCTGCAGGCCCGCACCGGCCACCCGGGCGAGCGTCGGCAGCATCGCCTCGGTGAGCGCCGGGTCGTTGACGGTGACCGGGTAGTTCTTGCTGATGCACACCGTGCAGCCCGCGCGCGAGCCGCGGCTGACGGCTTCGGCCAGCGTCGTCACGCGCTCGTGGATCTCGTCGCGCATCCCTTCGTCGAAGGCGCGGATCGTGCCGCGCATCTCGACCGAGTCGGGGATGATGTTCTCGCGCACGCCACCCTTGATCGCGCCGATGGTCACCACGGCGGGCTCGCGCGTGAGGTCGAGGCCGCGGCTGACCACCGTCTGCAGCCCCAGCACGACCTGCGCCGCGGTGACGATCGGGTCGACGCCCAGCCAGGGCGCGGCGCCATGGGTCTGGCGGCCGTGGACGGTGATCTTCAGGCGGTCGGAGCTGGCCATCGTCGGTCCCGGCCGGTAGCCGACCACGCCCAGCGGCAGGCGCGAGGTCACGTGCAGGCCGAAGATCGCCTGCGGCGTCGGCTTCTCGAGCGCGCCCTGCTCGATCATCATCTTGGCGCCGCCGTCTTCGCCCTCGGGCGGCATCTCCTCGGCCGGCTGGAAGATGAACTTGACACTGCCGCGCAGCTCGGAGCGCAGGCCGGCAAGCACGCTGGCGACGCCCATCAGGATCGCGGTGTGGCAGTCGTGGCCGCAGGCATGCATCACGCCGACCATCTCGCCGTTCCACGGCGCGGTGGCCTTGGACGCAAAGGGCAGGTCGACCGCCTCGGCCACCGGCAGCGCGTCCATGTCGGCGCGCAGCGCGACCACCGGGCCGGGCAGGCCGCCGCGCAGCAGGCCGACGACGCCGGTGTGCGCGACCTCGGTGCGCACCTCGTCGAGGCCGAGGCTGCGCAGGTGATCGGCGACGATGGCGGCGGTGCGGAACTCGCGGTTGCCGAGTTCCGGGTGCTGGTGGAAGTCGCGGCGCCAGGCGACGACCTGCGCTTCGGCGGCCAGCGCGGCGGCGTCGATACGCTCGGTCAGCGCGAGATCGATGGCGGGACGTGCGGTCATCGGCAAGGCTCCTGTAGAAGGGGGAAGCAGGCTCAGGCGGTGCGCGCCTCGGTCAGGCCGAGCAGCTCGACCATCTGCGCGCGCATCACGAACTTCTGCGCCTTGCCGGTGACGGTCATCGGCAGCTCGGTGACGAAGCGCACGTGGCGCGGCACCTTGTAGTGGGCGATCTGGTCGCGGCAGAAGTCGCGGATCTCCGCCTCGGTGGCGCTGGTGCCCGGCTTGAGCACGACCCAGGCGCAGACCTCCTCGCCGTACTTCGGGTCGGGGACGCCGAAGACCTGCACCTGCGCGACCTTGGGGTGGCGGAACAGGAACTCCTCGACCTCGCGCGGATAGACGTTCTCGCCACCGCGGATCAGCATGTCCTTGACGCGGCCGACGATGTTGCCGTAGCCCTCGGCATCGATCGTGGCCAGGTCGCCGGTGTGCATCCAGCCGTCGACGACTGCCGCCGCGGTGCGCTCGGCATCGTCCCAGTAGCCGAGCATCACGCTGTAGCCCTTGGTGCACAGCTCGCCCGGCTGGCCGACCGGCACGATGGCGCCGTCGGCGTCGACGACCTTGACCTCCAGGTGCGGCATCACGCGGCCGACGGTCGACACGCGCTTGTCCACCGGGTCGTCGACGCTGCTCTGGAACGACACCGGCGAGGTCTCGGTCATGCCGTAGGCGATCGTCACCTCGGTCATGTGCATCTCGCTGTTGACGCGCTTCATGACCTCGACCGGGCAGGGCGAGCCGGCCATGATGCCGCCGCGCAGACAGCGCAGGTCGAAGTCGGCGAAGCCCGGCGCGTCGAGTTCGGCGATGAACATCGTCGGCACGCCGTGCAGATGGGTGCAGCGCTCGTCGTGCACCGCGCGCAGCGTGGCCAGCGGGTCGAAGCCCTCGCCCGGGAAGACCATCGTGGCGCCGGTGACGGTGCAGGCCAGCGAGCTCATCACCATCCCGAAGCAGTGGTACAGCGGCACCGGGATGCACAGGCTGTCGCCGGCATCGAGGTTCATCGTGCGCGCGACGTCGCGGGCGTTGTTGACGATGTTGTGATGGGTCAGCGTCGCGCCTTTCGGGTTGCCGGTGGTGCCGCTGGTGAACTGGACGTTGATGGCATCGAAGCACGAGAGGCCGGCGCCGATGCGGCGCGCCTCGGACACGCCGGCAGCGTCGGCCCATGCCAGAACCACGGGCAGGTTGAACATGCCGGGCGTGGGCTCGCTGCCCATCCGGATCACGGTGCGCAGGTGGGGCAGCCGCGCGGCCTGCAAGCGCCCTGGCGCGCAATGCGCGAGCTCGGGCGCGAGCGTCTGCAGCATCTGCAGGTACTGGCTGGTCTTGAACGCCGGCGCGCTGATGATGCCCTTGCAGGCCACCTTGTTGAGCGCGTACTCGAGCTCGGCCAGTCGGTAGGCCGGGTTGATGTTGACGAGCACGATGCCGATGCGCGCGGTCGCGTACTGCGCCAGGATCCACTCGCTGCGGTTGGGCGACCAGATGCCGATGCGGTCGCCCTTGGCGAAGCCCAGCGTCAGCAGCGCGGCAGCGAAGCCATCGGCCTGCTCGCGCAGCTCGCTCCAGGTCCAGCGCAGGCCCTGCTCGCGAAAGACGCAGGCCGGGCGCTCGGGGTAGCGCTCGGCGGTGGCGTCGAGCCAGGCCGGGATCGTCAGCTCCGACAGCGGCGGCTGACTCGACCCCACGACGTGCGAAAGGCCGTCGCGTGGGGCACGGGTGTCGGAAGCTGCGGTCGCTTGGTTCATCGGCTTGTCTCCTGCGGGCGGTTCATCGGGGCCAATCGCGCGGCCCGCCGAGCGCAAAGCTTACCCCGCGCGCGCGGCGGTGGTCAGGACGCCGAGACGCGCACCTGCATCAGGCGGCGGCCGCCGGCGGGCGCGGCCGTGGACCAGCGGCTGCCGTGCTCGGCGCCGGTCGCCTCGGTCGGCACAGCACCGGCATTGACGGCGGCGAAGCTCACCCAGCGGCCCAGTGGCACGAGCAGCCGGGTCCCCGCGTGCGTGTGTCGCGCGGCCGGCAGTGCGGCACCGTCCCGCGGGTCGATGCCGGCGCGGTCGAGACGCAACTCCACCGCAGCCGGGCGACCGCCCCCGGGCCAGCGCACGCGCACCGCCAGGCCCTGGCCGGCGTCCATCCAGGTCACTGCATTGACGACGCCGCCGCCGAAGCGCCCGCCCGCCCCCGGCGCGGCGCCGCTGGCCGCACCGGCCGCCCCCTGCAACACGCCGGCCTGCATCCATTGCACAGGCACCGAGCGCGCCAGACGCAGGTTGGCCCATTGTCCGTTCATCACCGACAGCGACACCGGCGCTGCGGTGGCTTCCGCCTCTCGGCGCGTGCCGACCGTGTAGCTGGCCGGCGCGGCGTCGGCGTTCAGCTCCCCCTCGTCGGCGACCCGCACCTGGACCGTCAGGTTGACGGCCGGCAAGCCAGCCCGCTGCGGCTGCGCCGTTGCGACAGTCGCGGCCAGCAGCACCAAGGGAATGCCCAGGCCCAGCAAGCGCTTGCGACGGGATGGAGGCCAGGTGTTCACGGCGTTCGGTCGCTGCGATCTACTGCTTGTGGCGCAACTCGCCGGCTGCACCGAGCCAGCGCGCGGCCGACCCCGCAAGCCATTCCCGCGCCAGCGGGTCGTCCTTGACATAGGCGTCGAGAAACGCCGTGCTGATCTGTTGTGCTGCGGTCAGCCGCAGTCGAACGGCGGTCGGCGAGAGCGCGCCCTCGCCCCCCCGGCCGCCGTGGGCCCCAGGCTCGTCGGCGTCAGCGCCGCCGTCGCCCGCGCGGTCGTCGCCCTGGCTGCGATGACGGCCGCCGCGGCCGCGCGTGCCGCCACCATCGTCGCCGGACCGGGCTTCGGCGCTGCGACCTCGCGCGTCGGCCGCCTGCTCGGTTTCGGCAGCGGCACCATCGCCGTCGAACCGCGCATGCACCAGCCCCCGCAGCAAGAGCAGGTACTTGTCCGGGCCGGGCATGCCATCGAACGGTGCCAGTCGCTGCGCGGCACCGGCCACCAGTCCGAGCGGGTCGCCGTCGGCGTCGCCGGTGACCGACAGCACGGGGCCGAAGACGGCGCCGTAGCGCGTGTCGAGCCGGCCGTTGGCCAGGTTCATGTAAGGGCTGAAGGCGATCGCCGCACGCACTGGCACCAGTGTGCTCAGGCTGTCGGAACCTTCGATCTGCTCGCCGGCCAGCGCCATCGCGGTGTAGGCGCCGAGATCGAAGCCGGCCACGGCGCGCCGGTCCCAGTCGATGCCCTGCCAGCCGGCATCGCCGGCGATGGCGCGGCGTCGCGCCTCGTCGACGGCTGCCGACAGCACCTGCACGCGGCGGCGCATCGCGGCCGCGGCGTAGCGCTCCTGGCCCAGGGCCTTGAACTCGCCCTCGCGCGCCAGCGGCGAGCGCCAGGCGAGCGCGTCGTCGGCCAGCGGCTGCACCGACAACACGGCGTAGCCGGCCGCCGCCCAGGCCATGCGCCACTGCGCGCCGGCATCGCTGGATTCGCCCAGCCCGGGCAGGTAGATCAGCAGCGGCGCGGCGGCGACATCCACGGGTCGCGCGAGGACCACGGTCACCGGCTCGCGGGCCACGCTCCAGTCGTGGCGCGAGACGGACACCGCCGCTTGCACGGCGGCGGCGTAGCCACGCACCGCGAATGCATGCACCGCGACCTCATCGACCCGCCACGGCTGGCCACTGCAGGCCGCGAGCAACAGGGCGAGCGCCATGCCGCCACGGCGGACCGCTGCAACGCGCCGGCATGATCGATCGTCCATGAGCCCGAGCCCTCCGTGACAGGCGCGGCATCGGCCTGCCCCCCGGGATCATCGCATCACGCGGCGGCGGTGCCAGGCGGCGCTGGGCTAGAGTTCAGCCCTTCGCTGCGCCGGCCATCGGCTTGCGCCCGGCCCGTCCACCGTCCGCCCGCCCTTGCTCACCGCCCCTCCAGCGCCAGCCGTCGCCGCCGCTGCCACCCCTTCGCGCGGCGGCCTGCTCGAAGGCCGCGCGCTCGACTGCCGGCGCGGGCGCCGGCTGCTGTTCACCGGCCTCGGCATCCGGCTCGAGGGCGGAACGATCACCTGGCTGCGCGGCACCAACGGCAGCGGCAAGACCAGCCTGATGCGGATCCTCGCGGGGCTGTCGGCTCCGGCAGCGGGCGAGGTGCTGTGGAACGGCCAGCCGCTGCGCGACGCCGGCCGCGCTGCGCGCGACGGCACGCTGTACATCGGCCATGCCAACGCGATCAAGGACGACCTGACCCTGCTCGAGTCGCTGGCCTACCTGGCGCGGCTGGCCGAGCTGCCCGATGCCGAGGCGCGCGCGCAGCAGGCGCTCGAGCGGATGGGCCTGGCGCCGCAGCGCAATCTCGCGGTGCGCACGCTCTCTCAGGGCCAGCGCCGGCGCGGCGCGCTGGCGCGCCTGGCGCTGGACGACGCGCCGCGCACCTGGATCCTCGACGAGCCTTACGACTCGCTGGACAATGCCAGCACCGGGATCCTCTCCGCGCTGGTCAGCGCCCAGGCGGCGCGCGGCGGTGCGGTGCTGCTGACCAGCCACCAGACGGTTTCGCTGCCGGGCCTGCGCGAATACCAGCTCGAGACGCAGACCTTGCGCTGAAGCGCCGGCGGCGGCGGGTCGAAGGCCCCCCGGCGCGACGCTGGCGCCAGCCGTCCGGCGCCGATGTTGCCTTTTCGTCGTCTCGCGGGCGCCGGGGTCGCCCGTTGCCGATGGCCGATTTGATACGCATCAATCTTGGTTCAACCAGGCCGCCAATATCGCGTCGCAGAAGCGAAACTCGCTCCCGTCCCGAATGCAATCGGCGAGCCCACAAGTTGCCGCCGGCGCAATCCGGTTCTGTTCCATCCAAGCGAGTGACATCAGCATGAATGCAAACGCATCGGTCCGCAGTCTCGTTCAGCTCCTGGCCGCCGGTGCCCTGCTGGCCCTCAGCCAGCACGCCCTGGCGGTGAACGACGAGGCCGCCCGCGAAACGGCACGGGCGAACAACTGCTTCAAGTGCCACGGCATCGAGAAGGCGAAGGACGGTCCTTCCTACCACGACGTGGCGGCAAAGCTGAAGGGCAAGCCCGACGCCCAGGCGATCCTGATCAAGCACCTCACCACCGGCGAGAAGGCCAAGTTCCCCGATGGCCACGAGGAGGCACACAAGATCGTCAAGGTCGAGAACGATGCCGAGTTGAAGAACCTCGTCGACTGGATCCTTTCGCGCTGATCCCGGCGGGCCGCCGGCCCGCTCGGGCAGCCCCGGACCCTTCGGGGATCTTTCGCGTCCGGTAGCGCACGCTGTACTGCACGGCCAGACGATCATGACCTGTCATTGTTTCGGCCGCCCATGAACACCAACCCCAACGACCCCGTACCCGCCGCCAAGGGCGGCGCCCTGCGACGCTTCTGGCAGACACTGCGCCGGCCCAGCGCGAAGTATTCGCTGCTCGCCCTGCTCGTGGTCGGCTTCTTCGGCGGCATCATCTTCTGGGGCGCCTTCAACACCGGCATGGAGGCCACCAACACGCTGGCCTTCTGCACCTCGTGCCACGAGATGCGCGACAACGTCTACGCCGAATACAAGCAGACGATCCACTACAAAAACCGCACCGGCGTGCGCGCGATCTGCTCCGACTGCCACGTGCCCAAGGACTGGACGCACAAGCTGATCCGCAAGAGCAAGGCGGCGTTCGAGATCTGGGGCAAGATCACCGGCGTGGTCGACACGAAGGAGAAGTTCGAGGCCAACCGCATGCGGTTGGCCACCGACGAGTGGAACCGCATGGAGGCCTCCGGTTCGCGCGAATGCCGCAACTGCCATTCGTTCGACGCGATGAGCTCGGACAAGCAGAAGCAGAGCATCTACACCAAGCACATGGGCGCGCAGAAGGAAGGCAAGACCTGCATCGACTGCCACAAGGGCATCGCCCACCACCTGCCCAAGGAATACCGCGATCCCGACGAAGAGTGAGGCGCCGCCCGCCTCCGCCGGCGCGGTTTGGCCGCGCCGGTCTTTGACCTGCCTTAATTTCCCTGCGGCGACGCCCACCTACAATTCGCCGCGCAGATGAGTGAAGTTCCCCGCCATGCTCGGCAGCCCGGTCCATGAGTTCGGTGCTGCTGGCCACCACCCAACGCGACTTGTTGCTGGCCCGGCGCCGGCGGGTCGAGGTGTTGCTGCCACTCGGCTTCTTCATCGTCGCCGCCGGGCTGTTTCCGCTCGGCGTCGGTCCGGAGCCGCAGATGCTGCGCCAGATCGCTCCCGGGGTGGTCTGGGTCTGCGCACTGCTCGCGGCGATGCTGTCGGTGACCCAGATGTTCGCCAGCGACTTCGCCGACGGCTCGCTCGAGCAGATGCTGCTCGCGCCGCAGCCGCTGACCCTGCTGGTGGTGGGCAAGGTGTTCGCGCATTGGCTGACCACCGGGCTGCCGCTGGTGATCGCGGCGCCGCTGTTCGGGGTCCTGTTCGACATGCACGGGCCGGCCATCGCCACCCTCACCGCCACGCTGCTGGTCGGCACGCCGGTGCTCAGTCTGCTCGGTGCGGTGGGTGCTGCATTGACGCTGGGCCTGCGCAGCGGCGCGGCGCTGGTCTTCCTGCTCGTACTGCCGTTGACGATCCCGACGCTGATCTTCGGCACCGGCGCCGTCGCCGCGGTCGACGGCGGGCTCTCGCCCAAGGCCCACTTCTCGCTGATCGGCGCGCTGCTGATCGTCACCGCGCTCGGCGCGCCGCTGGCGACCGCGTCGGCGCTGCGCATTTCGCTGGACTGAACTGAGCCCGTGATGAGCAGCTTGCGCTGGTCCACCTTCGCCGCCCCGTCGCGCTTCTACGCCCTGGCCGGCCGCCTCGTGCCGTGGTTCTGGGGCGTGGCGCTGGTGCTCGGCGCCGCCGGGCTGTGGGTCGGCTTCGGCATCGCGCCGACCGACTTCCAGCAGGGCGACGCCTACCGGATCATCTTCATCCACGTGCCCGCGGCGTGGATGTCGATGCTGATCTACCTGGTGATGGCCTTCTGGGCCGCCTGGGGCTGGATGCTGAACGCCCGCCTGGCGTCGATGTACGCCCGCGCGCTGGCCCCGACCGGCGCCCTGTTCACCTTCATCGCCCTGTGGACCGGTGCCTTCTGGGGCAAGCCGACCTGGGGCACCTGGTGGGTGTGGGACGCGCGGCTGACCTCGGAGTTCATCCTGCTGCTGCTGTACGTCGGCTACATCGCGCTCACCGAAGCCATCGACGACGTGCGCCGGGCCGCCAACGCCGGGGCGCTGCTGGCCCTGGTCGGCGCGGTGAACATCCCGATCATCTATTTTTCGGTGCGCTGGTGGAACACATTGCACCAGGGCTCATCTATCAGCATGACCGCGGCGCCGAAGATGGCGGCAACCATGTTATTGGCCATGTTGCTCTTGACTTTGAGCTTCTGGGCCTACAGTTTCGCGGTCGTCTTCACCCGCGCCCGGGCCATCGTGCTCGAGCAGGAGGCAGACACCGAGTGGGTGCGTTCGCTGGTCGCGGGCGCGAAGGAATAGCGATGGTCTGGCATTCGTTTGGCGACTTCCTGCACATGGGCGGCTACGGGCTGTACGTGTGGGGTTCTTACGGGGTGACCTTCGCCGTGATGGCCACCGAGGCAGCGCTGGCGATGCGCCGGCAGCGCACCGCCTTCCTGCAGGCACGCGAAGGAGAGCAGTCATGAAGCCTCGTCACAAGCGTGGGGCCATCGTGCTCGGCGTGCTGGCCGCCGTCGGGGTGGCGGTGGCGCTGGTGCTCAACGCCTTCAACAGCAACCTGGTGTTCTTCTACACGCCGTCGCAGATCGCGTCCAAGGAAGCCCCGCAAGGCCGCACCTTCCGCATCGGTGGGCTGGTGCAGGCCGGCAGCCTGGTGCGCGACGGCGTGACCGTGCGCTTCCTCGTCACCGACACCGCCAAGACCGTGCCGGTGCGTTATGAAGGGGTGCTGCCCGACCTGTTCAAGGAAGGCAAGGGCGTCGTCGCGCAGGGCCAGCTCGGCCCCGACGGCGTGTTCGTCGCCCGCGAGGTGCTGGCCAAGCACGACGAGAACTACATGCCGCCCGAAGCCGCCGACGCCGTCCAGCGCGCCAAGCAGGTCGAGGCGCGGATGGCAGGCACGCTGGTGGCCGGAGATCGCAAGTGATCCCCGAGCTGGGCCACCTCTTCCTGTTCCTGGCGCTCGCCGTCGCCCTCGCGCAGGCGGTGGTGCCGCTGGCCGGCGCCCAGCGCGGGCGCACCGACTGGATGGCGCTGGCGCGCCCGGCGGCACAGCTGCAGGCGTTGTTCGTCGCCGCCGCCTTCGCCTGCCTGGCTGCCTCGTTCATGCGCAACGACTTCTCGGTGCTTTACGTGGCGTCGAATTCCAATTCGGCCCTGCCCTCGTACTACCGCTTCGCCGCCGTCTGGGGCGGCCACGAGGGCTCGCTGCTGCTGTGGGTGCTGATGCTCAACGTCTGGACGGTCGCGGTGGCGCGCTTCAGCCGCACCCTGCCCCTGCCCTTCGTGGCCCGCATCCTGGCCGTGATGGGCCTGGTGGCGGTGGGCTTCCTGCTGTTCATGCTGCTCACGTCCAACCCCTTCGAGCGGCTGCTGCCGGCGGCCGCCGACGGGCGCGACCTCAACCCGCTGCTGCAGGACCCGGGCATGGTCAGCCACCCGCCGATGCTCTACATGGGCTACGTGGGTTTCTCGGTCGCCTTTGCCTTCGCCATCGCCGCGCTGCTCGGCGGCAATCTCGACGCCGCCTGGGCGCGCTGGACGCGGCCCTGGACCACGGCGGCCTGGATCTTCCTGACCTTCGGCATCGCGTTGGGCAGCTGGTGGGCCTACAACGAGCTCGGCTGGGGTGGCTGGTGGTTCTGGGATCCGGTCGAGAACGCATCTTTCATGCCCTGGCTGGCCGGCACGGCGCTGATCCATTCACTGGCCGTGAGCGAGAAGCGCGGCGGCTTCAAGGTCTGGACCGTGTGGCTGGCGATCGTGGCCTTTTCGCTTTCGCTGCTGGGCACCTTCCTCGTGCGATCGGGCGTGCTGTCTTCGGTGCACGCCTTCGCCACCGACCCGCGGCGCGGCCTGTTCATCCTCGCCTTCCTGGTGATCGTGATCGGCGGCTCGCTGGCCCTGTTCGCCTGGCGCGCACCCAAGGTCGGGCTGGGCCAGCGTTTCGGATTGTTCTCGCGCGAGTCGCTGCTGCTGGCCAACAACATGATGCTGGCCGCGGCCTGCGCCGCGGTCGTGCTCGGCACGCTGTACCCGCTGTTTCTCGACGCCCTCGGCCTCGGCAAGATCTCGGTCGGGCCGCCGTATTTCGACACCGTGTTCTACCTGCTGATGGTGCCGCTGGTTCTGGTGATGGGCATCGGGCCGTTGGCGCGCTGGAAGAGCGACGAGCCCGGCCCGCTGCTGCGCCGGCTGAGGGGCGCGGCGGTGGTGACGGTACTGGCCGCGATCGCGGTCGGCCTGGCGGCCGGGCGCATCTCGCTGCCGGCCACCGGCGGCCTGATGATGGCCTTCTGGATCGTCACCACGCTGGCCGTCGACCTGAAGGAACGGCTGCTGCCGAGCGGCGGCACCGTGGCGCAGATCGGCCACCGTGCACGCCAGCTGCCGCGGGCGATGATCGGCATGATGGTCGCGCACCTCGGCGTGGCGGCCTTCGCCTTCGGCGTCTCGATGGTCAAGACCTACGAGGTCGAGCGCGACGTGAAGATGGGCCCGGGCGAGGTCACCGAACTGGCCGGCTACAGCTTCCGCATGATCGACGTGCGCGACGTGCAGGGCCCCAACTACGTCGCCGCCCAGGCGCGGGTCGAGGTTTCCCGCGGCGACCGCTTGGTGGCCACGCTGTTCCCCGCGAAACGCATCTACCGTGTGCAGCAGAACCCGATGACCGAGGCCGCGGTCAACAGCAACCCGCTGCGTGACCTCTACATCTCGATGGGCGAACGGCTCGACAGCGGCGAGTGGATCGTGCGCGTCCAGTACAAGCCTTTCATCATCTGGATCTGGGGCGGCTGCCTGATCATGATGGCCGGCGGGATCATCGCGCTCAGCGACCGGCGCTACCGGGTGCGCCAGACCGCCACGGTGCCGTCGGCGCTGGGCACCGGCGAGGGTCGGGCGTGAACCGTTTCATCTGGCCGCTGCTGCTCTTTCTGGTGCTGGCAGGGTTCCTGGCGTTCGGCCTGAAGCTCGACCCGCGCGAGGTGCCGTCGCCGCTGATCGACAAGCCGGCGCCGGCCTTCCGCGCCACCTTGCTGGACAAGCCCGAGCAGTCGATCAGCAAGCAGGATCTGGCGGGCAAGGTCTGGATGCTCAACGTCTGGGCCTCGTGGTGCGTGAGCTGCCGCGAGGAGCACCCGTTCCTGGTCGAGTTCTCGCGCCGCGGCGTGGTGCCGATCTACGGCCTGGACTACAAGGACACGCGCGACGCCGGCATGGCCTGGCTGCGCAGCCGCGGCAACCCCTACACCGATTCGCTGTTCGACCCCGACGGCCGCATAGGCATCGACTACGGTGTCTACGGCGTCCCCGAGACCTACATCATCGACCGCGGCGGCGTCATCCGCTACAAGCACATCGGGCCAGTCACGCCCGAGGTCTTGCGCGACGAGATCGAGCCGCTGGTGAGACGATTGAATGGTTGAGCCGCGGCAGTCCCCTGCGTCGGCGCTGGTGACGGCGATGCTGCGCGTGCTCGCGCTGGTGGTGATGGTCGCCATGAGCCCGGCCGCGGTCCTGGCCGCGCCACCGGCCGGGACCAAGGAGGCTGCGTCGGCCTCGGCGAACCCGGCGCTCGAAGCCCGCATGATGGCGCTGGCCGAGGAGTTGCGCTGCCTGGTGTGCCAGAACCAGACCATCGCCGACTCGCATGCCGACCTCGCGTCCGACCTGCGCCAGGAGATCCGCGAGATGATCGCCCGCGGCCAGACCGACGAGCAGATCCGCAAGTACATGACCGATCGCTACGGCGACTTCGTGCTCTACAAGCCACCGTTCAAGCCCACCACCGCGTTGCTGTGGCTGGGGCCGCCGCTGTTGCTGCTCATCGCGCTGGCAGCCCTGTTCGTCACCCTGCGCCGCCGCCAGCGCGCCAGCCCCGATGCCTTCGACCCCGACACCCCCGACGATGGAATCGACCTCGGCCCCGCTGGATAGGCTCAAGCGCCAGCTGGCGCAGGTCGACGCGCTGATTGCGGAGGGCACGCTCACCGGAGCGGCAGCCAAGCGGGCGCGCGACGACCTCGAACGCCAGGTGCTGGCCCTGGTGACCCATGCTGCCGTCGGCGGGCCGGCGCAACCCGCCGCCGCGGCGCGGCCTTCGGGCCGGTTGCTGGCCGGCGTGGCCCTGTTCGTGCTCGTCTTCGGTGGCGGTGCCTATGCCCTGCTCGGCAACCATGCCGGCTGGAACGTCGGTCCCGGCGACTCCGGTGAGGTGGCAGCACAGGACGGCGCGCCTCACGCCACCGACAAGGCCCAGATCGAAGCCATGATCGCGCGGCTGGCGGAGCGCCTGAAGGAGAAGCCCGACGACGCCGAGGGCTGGGCCATGCTCGGTCGCTCGTACACCGCACAGGGCCGCTACGCCGACGCATTGCCGGCCTACAAGAAGGCCTACGAGCTGCAGCCGCAGGACGCCCAGGCCATGGCCGACTACGCCGACGGCCTGGCGATGGTCAACAACCGATCGCTCGACGGCGAGCCCGAAAAGCTCGTGATGCAGGCGATCAAGCTCGACCCGGCCAACGTCAAGGCGTTGGCCCTGGCCGGCACGGTGGCGTTCAACCACGCCGACTACAAGGCGGCCATCGGCTATTGGGACCGGGCGATCAAGGCCAGCGGCCCGGACAGCAGCCTGGGCGGCCAGTTGCAGGGTGCGATCGACGAAGCCCGCAAGCGCGCCGGCCTGCCGCCGGTGGCGCTAGCCGCGCCCGGCGCGGGCCCGGCCGCGGGTGGGTCTGCCGAGCCCGATGCCGCGACGGCCAGCGCCACCGTGGCCGGCCGCGTCACCTTGAGGGCCGACATCAAGAGCAAGGTCTCGCCCGACGACACGGTGTTCATCTATGCCCGCGCGCCCAGCGGGTCGCGCATGCCGCTGGCGATCCTGCGCAAGAAGGTCAGCGACCTGCCGCTGGACTTCAGTCTCGACGACAGCATGTCGATGAGCCCGGCCGCGCGGCTGTCGTCGACCCCGCAGGTGGTCGTCGGCGCGCGCATCAGCAAGACCGGCAATGCCATTCCCGCGCCAGGCGACTGGGAGGTGCTCAGTGCGCCGGTCGCCTTGGGCAAGCGCGACCTGCGCCTGGAGATCGGCGAGCCCGTGCGCTGAGGGCCTTCGGGCCGAGGCTCGACGGAGCGGCCCGCCGCTGGGCCGCGCAGCGACACCTGCGTTCCAGCCTGGGACGCCTGACCGGCGGGCGCCGAGATCGCGGCGATGCAAGCTGCATGAGCAGCAAATGACTTGACAGTAATTGCCTAGGCAAATATATTCCAGCCCCATTCCGTCTCCCGGGCCGCCATGAGCACCGGCAATGAACCCGTGAACATCCCGCCTGTCCCTGCCGACTTCTACAGCGCCTCAGGCTACTGCGCCGAGGAGAGCGTGGGCTATCTGATGAAGCGCATCATGGTCGCCGTGGTACATCAGGCCGACAAGCGCCTGGACGTGCATGGCCTGACGAGCGCGCAATGGGGCCCGCTGCTCCGCATCCACAAGGTGGGCAGTGCGACCGTGGCCGAGCTGGCACGCTGGAACCTGATCGACGCCGGGGCCATGACCCGCATGCTCGATCGCCTCGAGCACAAGGGCCTGTGCCGGCGCGTGCGCTCGACCGAAGACCGGCGCGTCGTGCAGGTCGAACTCACGCCCGAGGGCCGCGCCGCGATCGCCGAAGTGCCCGCGGTGCTCGCGACGGTGATGAACGAGCTGCTGGCCGGCTTTTCCAAGGAGGAGTGGCTGACCCTGAAGGCGCTCCTGCAGCGCATGGTCGCCAACGGCGACGTCCTGCGCGAGGCGCATTGACACGCACCACGCCCCAGCCCAGCCAACGCCTTGGACCTTTGTCGCTCAACGAGTCTGATTCCAGGATCGCCATGACATCTCGACAAGCAAGCTCCCGCCCGCGTGCCGCCAAGCCGGCGGGGCGGGTGCCGCAGCCAGGGCATCGGCGCGCCCGGCGCCCGAGCCGCGCCGCCCTGCCGGCGCTGACCGCCACCGCGGTGGCGCTGGCCTCGGCCGTGATGTTGACCCTGGGCGGCTGCGCCAGCAGCGCCGGCATCGCGCCCAGCGCCCGCCCGATCGACCCGGCCAGCGTCGGCCTGGCCCATCAGCCGCCCGCGCGCGGCGAGGCCGGCGACGCCATCGCCGCCAACTGGTGGCATGGGTTCGGCGATGCCACGCTCGACGCGCTGGTCGCGCGCGCGCTCGCCGGCAACCCCAACCTGCAGGCGGCGCAGGCCCGCGTCGCCAGGGCCGGCGCCGTCGTGGCTGGTGCCCGATCGCGCGAGGGCGTGCAGGTCAACGGCGAGTTGGACATCACGCGCCAGCGCTTCAGCGCCAACAGCATCTACCCGCCGCCGCTGGGCGGCGCGATCCTCAACATGGGCACGTTGCAGGCCGGCGCCTCGTGGGAGGCCGATTTCTTCGGCCGCAACCGCGCCGCCATCGAGGCCGCCGTGGGCGCGGAACGCGCCTCGCAGGCCGAGATGGAGGCCGCCCGCACGATGCTGGCGAGCAAGGTCGCCAGCGCCTACGTGCAGCTGGGCCGCCTGTTCGCGCAAAGAGAGGTCGCCGAGCGCTCGCTGGCCCAGCGCGACCAGATCCTGGGGCTGATCCGCCAGCGCGTGCAGGGCGGGCTCGACACGAATGTCGAGCTGCGGCAGGGCGAAGCCGCCCTGCCCGAAACCCGGCAGCAGATCGAACAGATCGACGAGCAGATCGCGCTCACCCGCCATGCGTTGGCCGCCCTCACCGCGCAGGCGCCCGACGCGCTCGACGAGCTCCGCGTGCCGCTCGCCGGCGTGCACGCGGTGGCGTTGCCGGCGCGCGTGCCGGCCGACCTGCTGGGCCGCCGCGCCGACATCACCGCCGCGCGCTGGCGAGTCGAAGCCGCCGGCAGCGAGATCCGCGGCGCCAAGGCGCAGTTCTATCCCGACGTCAACCTCACGGCCTTCGTCGGGCTGTCGAGCATCGGCCTCGACCGGCTGCTCAGGTCGGGCAGCGAGCAGTACGGCGTCGGCCCGGCGCTGCGCTTGCCGATCTTCGACGCCGGCCGCCTGCGCGCCAACCTGCGCATCAAGACGGCCGATTTCGATGCCGCAGTGGACAGCTACAACGCCGCCGTCATCGACGCGGTGCGCGAAGTGGCCGACCAGATCGCCTCGCTGCGCTCGATCGCGCGCCAGCAGGCCGAGCAGGCCCAGGCGCAGGCCACCGCCGAGTCGGCCTACGACCTCGCGGGCCAGCGCTTCAAGGCCGGCCTGGGCACCTACCTCACGGTGCTCAACGCCGAGGCCGGGGTGCTCAACCAGCGCCGTCTGGCCGCCGACCTGAAGGCGCGCGCACTCGATGGCCAGATCGCGCTGGCGCGCGCCCTCGGCGGCGGCTACACGCCCGACGCCGCACTCGCGCAGCGCAGCGCCACCGCGGGCGGCTGAGCCCCGCCGCGCCCACCCTCATCGAACCGCATCGAATCGAAGTCCGGAGCCCTGTCATGAACACGCCCGAAGCCACTCCCACCCCCGCGGGCAACCCGGCGCGCAGGAAGGCGCTGACCGCGGTGGCCGCCTTGGTCGCCGTCGCCGGCATCGCCTACGGTGTCTACTGGGCGCTGGTGCTCAACCACTACGAGTCCACCGACAACGCCTACGTGCAGGGCGACGTGGTCCAGCTCACGCCGCAGATCGGCGGCACGGTCGTCGCCATCGGCGCCGACGACACCGACCACGTCAAGGCCGGCCAGCTGCTCGTCAAGCTCGACCCGGCCGATGCCCAGGTCGCGCTCGACCAGGCCGAGGCGCAACTGGCGCAGACCGTGCGCGAGGTGCGCACGCTGTACGCCAACAACAGCACGCTGACGGCCCAGATCGCGCTGCGCGAGGCCGATCTTGCGCGCGCGAAGACCGAGTTCGCCAGGGCGCAGGAAGACGTCACCCGCCGGGCGCCGCTGGTGGCCAGCGGCGCCGTCGGCAAGGAAGAGTTCGAGCACGTCACGACGCAACTGGCGGCGGCCAGGAGCAGCGTCGCCGCGGCGCAGTCGGCGGTGCTCGCCGCACGCGAGCAACTCGCCTCCAACCAGACGCTGACCGAAGGCATCGCCGTCGAGCAGCATCCCGGCGTCCTGCGCGCCGCGGCCCGCGTGCGCGAGGCCTACCTGGCACTCAAGCGCGCCAGCCTGCTGGCGCCGGTGGACGGCTTCGTCGCCAAGCGCAGCGTGCAGCTCGGCCAGCGTGTGGCCGCGGGCACGCCGCTGATGTCGTTGATCGCGCTCGACCAGGTCTGGGTCGAGGCCAACTTCAAGGAGAGCCAGCTGCAGAACCTGCGCATCGGCCAGCCGGTGGAGCTGGTGGCCGATGTCTATGGCAACAAGGTGCCGTACCACGGCGTCGTCGAAGGCCTGGGCGCGGGCACCGGCGCTGCCTTCGCGCTGCTGCCGGCGCAGAACGCGACCGGCAACTGGATCAAGGTCGTGCAACGGGTGCCGGTGCGCATCACGCTCGACGCGAAGGAGCTGGCCGCTCATCCGCTGCGGGTGGGGCTGTCGATGGATGCGAAGGTCGATGTCAGCCGCACCGACGGCCGCATGCTGGCCGCGGACGGCGAGCGCTCGCCGCTGGCCCAGACCAAGGTCTTCGAACAGAACGGCGCGGCCGCCGATGCCGAGGTGCGCCGCATCATCGCCGCCAACGGCGGCCGTGCCAGCCAGGCCCGCGTGGCCAGCCGGAAAGGCCCGGCACGGGCCAGCGACGCCGCGCTGGCCGCGGCCGCCGTCACCGGTGCGCTCGCGCACCACGGCCGTCCGAACTGATTCCCAGACCCGCTGCCCCGCGAAAGCCGCAGGCCATGACTTCCACCTCAGCCGCACTGAGCGGCGCACAAGGTGCTGGCGGCAGCGCGCCCGCGCCGCAGCCGGCGCCGCCCGCCGGGCGCGTGCGCCCCCTCGAGTTCGAGCCCCTGAAGGGCACGGCCCTGGTCCTGGGCACGCTGGCGCTGTCGCTGGCGACGTTCATGAACGTGCTCGACACCTCGATCGCGAACGTTTCGATCCCGGCGATCGCCGGCGACATGGGCGTGAGCCCCGCGCAGGGCACCTGGGTCATCACCTCGTTCGCGGTCGCCAACGCGATCTCGGTGCCGCTGACCGGCTGGCTCACCCGGCGCTTCGGCCAGGTGCGGCTGTTCACGGCCAGCGTGCTGCTGTTCGTGATCGCCTCCTGGCTGTGCGGGCTGGCGCCGAGCATCGGCGTCCTGATCGCCTTCCGCGTCCTGCAGGGCCTGGTGGCGGGGCCGATGATTCCGCTGTCGCAGACCCTGCTGCTGGCCAGCTACCCCTCGGCCAAGTCGGGCACCGCGATGGCGATGTGGGCGATCACGGTGCTCGTGGCACCGGTCGCCGGGCCGCTGCTCGGCGGCTGGATCACCGACAACATCTCCTGGCCCTGGATCTTCTACATCAACGTGCCGGTGGGCCTGTTCGCCGCCGCGCTGACCTGGTCGATCTACCGCAAGCGGGACCCCGGCCCGCGCCGGGTGCCACTGGACCGCGTCGGCCTGCTGCTGCTGGTGCTTTTCGTCGGCACGATGCAGGTCATGATCGACAAGGGCAAGGAACTGGACTGGTTCTCGTCCAGGCAGATCGTGATCCTGGCCGTGGTCTCCGCCATCAGCTTCCTGTTCTTCCTCGCCTGGGAGCTGACCGACAAGCACCCGATCGTCGATCTGCGCCTGTTCGGCAGGCGCAACTTCACGATGGGCACGCTGTCGCTGTCGGTGGCCTACGGCCTGTTCTTCGGCAACGTGGTGCTGCTACCGCTGTGGCTGCAGGAGTACATGGGCTACACCGCCACCTGGGCCGGGCTGGTGACGGCGCCGGTGGGGCTGCTGGCGATCCTGCTGTCGCCCTGGGTGGGCAAGAACGTCGGTCGCATCGACCCGCGCAAGCTGGCCACGGTGGCCTTTCTCGGCTTCGCACTCGTGCTGTGGATGCGCTCGCGCTTCAACACCCAGACCGACTTCGCGACGATCCTCGTGCCCACCATCCTGCAAGGCGCGGCGATGGCCTTCTTCTTCATCCCGCTGCAGGCGATCGTGTTCTCCGGCCTGACGCCGGACAAGATGCCATCGGCCGCGGGCCTGTCGAACTTCGTGCGCATCACGGCCGGCGCGGTGGGCACCTCGCTGTTCACGACGCTGTGGGAAGACCGCGCCAGCCTGCACCACGCCCAGCTCGCCGAGACGATCAACGCGGGCAACCAGCAGGCGGTGCAGACCCTGGGCCAGCTGATGGCCGGCGGCCTGAACCACGAGCAGGCGATGGCCGCCATCAACCGCATGATCGACCAGCAGGCCTACACGATGGCGGTGACCGACGTGTTCTGGCTGTCGTCGGTGCTGTTCTTCCTGCTCGTCGGCGTGATCTGGCTGGCCAGGCCGAGGCCGGGGGCCGGCATCGGCGCTGGCGGCGCGCACTGACCGGACTCTGAACGGGCTCCGAACGGGCCGGGCGGTCGCGGCCGCCCGGCCCCCGGCAGCTGGTCAGCCCAGCTCCACCGGCACGAAGATCTGCTGCCCGTTGCGCGCGATCAGCAAGGCGACATGGTGCGGGTGCTGCTGCAGCACCTGGTGAACCTGATCGACGTTCTCCACCGGCTTGCCGTTGAGCGCCAGCAGCACGTCGCCGGCCTCGATGCCGGCCTGCGCCGCGGGGCCCGCGGCGTCCTCGACCAGCAGTCCATGATCGACGCCGGCCTGCTTGCGTTCGTCGCGGTTGAGCGGCCGCACGGTCAGGCCCAGCGAACCACCCCCGGCCGAGGCCACCACCGTGTTGTCTTCCGATTGCGCCTTGCCCAGCGCCACCTTCAGCTCGCGCGGCGACTTGTCGCGCCACACGGTCAGCGTGATCTTGTCGCCGGGCGCGGCCAGGCCGACACGGCTGGAGACATCACCGGCGGTGTGCACCTGCCGGCCGTCGATGGCGGTGATGACATCGCCCGGCTTGAGTTCGGCGCGCGCCGCCGCGGTCTTGGGCGCGACGCTGGAGACCAGCGCGCCATCGGGCGACTTCATGCCGAAGGATTCGGCCAGCGGCGCCGACAGGTCCTGCAGCACCACCCCGAGCCGGGCGTGGTCCACATGGCCCTGGGCCACGATCTGGTCTCTCACGTGCAGCGCGACATCGATCGGGATCGCGAATGCCAGGCCCTGGAAGCCACCGCTTTGCGAGTAGATCTGGGCGTTGATGCCGATCACGCGGCCGCTGGCATCGAACAGCGGGCCACCCGAGTTCCCGGGGTTGACGGCGGCGTCGGTCTGGATGAACGGCACGTAGCTGTCGCCCGGCAGCGAACGGCCCTTGGCGCTGACGATGCCCTGGGTGGCGCTCTGCTCGAAGCCGTAGGGCGCGCCGATGGCCAGCACGTAGTCACCGACCTGGATCGCCTTCGGGTCGCCGAGGCTGACCGTGGCCAGGTTCTTGGCGTCGATCTTGATCACCGCGACGTCGGTGGCCGGGTCGGTGCCCAGCACCTTGGCGCTGAACTCGCGCCGGTCCTTGAGCTTGACAGTGACCTGCTTGGCGTCGCGCACCACGTGCGCGTTGGTCAGGATCAGGCCGTCGGCGCTGACGATGAAGCCCGAGCCCTGGCCGCGGAACGGCACCCGGCCCTGCTGCGGCATGTGGAAGCCCGGCACGCCGCGGAAGAAGCGGAAGAAGGGGTCGTCCTGCAGCGAGGGGCCGTTGTCGTCACCGCCGACGTTGTGCATGCCCGAGACGGTCACGCCCACGACGGCCGGGCCGTAGGTCTGCACGATGGCGCGGTAGTTGGGCATCGCCCCGGCGACCAGCGGTGCGATGGGCGCCGGGGCGGGTGCGACGATCGCCGGCGTGCCGGCCTCGGCGACGGTCGTCTGCTCGTCGTGATGCAGCCAGGAAGGCAGCGACCAGGCCTGGGCGGCGCCGGCGCCCAGGCCCATGAGGGCGAGGGCCGATGCAGTGGCGGTGAGGGTGCGTCTCATGGCGGTATCTCCTGTTGGCAACGGCGGCCGGACGGCCACCTTGCCGGCCACTGTAGAGACCGCGGATGAGCGCAGCGTGAGGCGGAGGTGAGGTGAATATTAGGAGCCGGCGCGCCTGGAACCCCCAGTGCCGTTGCTGCTGCCGGCTGCGGTGCCAGGCTGCGCGCCTGCGCGCGGCAGGCACAGCTCGGCGCGCAACCCGCCCTGCGGCGAATCGGTCAGGGTCACTCGGCCGCGATGCTGTTGCGCCACCGCGCGCACGATCGCCAGACCGAGGCCGCTGCCGCCGTCGCGCCCGGGCTCGCGGCGGTGGAAACGGTCGAACACGCGCTCGCGCTCGTCGGCCGGAATGCCGGGGCCGGCGTCGTCGACGCGCACCGAAGCCCCATCGGCGGCGGCCGCGACCTCGACCCGCACCCGTGGCGCCGGGCCAGCGTATTTCAGCGCGTTGTCGATCAGGTTGCGCACCGCGCTGCGCAGCGCTTCCGCATCGCCGCGCAGCGGTGCCGGCGCCGCCGCCAACGTGACCTCGCCGCCGCGCGCGGCGGCCAGCGGCTGGCTGTCGGCGACCGCGGCGCGCGCCACCTCGGCGAGGTCGATCTCGCGCATCGTCACCGCCACCGACGGGTCGGCGCGCGCCAGCGCGAGCAGCTGCTCGACCAGGTGTCGCGCGCGCTCGACGCCGGCGTTCAGTCGCGTCACCGCGTCGTCGCGCTCGGCCGCATCGGCGGCGCTGCCGAGCAGGCCGAGCTGCAGCTTGAGCGCGGTCAGCGGCGTGCGCAGCTCGTGCGCGGCATCGGCGACGAACGCGCGCTGCGCGTCGAAGGCCTGCGCCAGGCGGCCGAGCAGGGTGTTGAAGGACTGCACCAGGGGTGTGATCTCGGAGGGCAGGCCGTCCAGTGGCAGGGGATCGAGCGCGCCGGCATCGCGCTGGCGCGCCGCGCTCGCCACCCGCGCCAGCGGCGCCAGCGATGCACCGACCAGCCACCACATGGCCAGCGCGACCAGCGGCGCGGCCAGCGCGATCGGCACCACGCTGCGCCAGGCGGCGGTGGTCGCCAGCGCGCGCCGCACCGCCAGCGGCTGCGCCACCTGCACGATGCGCAGCGGCGTGGCGGCGCAGAACATGCGCCAGTTCGCACCGCCGACCCGCACCGTGCTGAAACCGAGCACCGCGCGCGCCGGCAGGCGGGGCGCCGGCAGCGTGCTGTACAGCGCCACGCCGTCGATCGACCAGATCTGCACCACGTAGTCGAAGTCGGCGTTGGCCAGCGCCGCGCGCTCGTCGTCGGGGATACGGCCCTGGTCGCGCAGCGACAGCGCCATCTGGCGCAGGTGGTAGTCGAACAGCTCGTTGGTCTCGGCATTGACGCTGAAGTAGGTCCCGCCGCCGACCAGCAGCGCGGCCACTGCCGCCAACGCCAGCAGAAAGACGAACAGGCGCCCGCGCAGCGAGTTCATCGGCGCTCAGCCTTGCAGGCCGCGCTGGCGCGGCACGCGCCTGCCCTTCGGCTGGCATTCGACAAGAAGCAGTTCTTGTCTCATGTCCCGCCTCAGCCTTGCAGGCCGCGCTGGCGCGGCACGCGCCAGCCCTTCGGCTGGCATTCGACAAGAAGCAGTTCTTGTCTCATGTCCCGCCTCAGCCTTGCAGGCCGCGCTGGCGCGGCACGCGCCTGCCCTTCGGCTGGCATTCGACAAGAAGCAGTTCTTGTCTCATGTCCCGCCTCAGCCTTGGCCCTTGGCCGGCCCGACGTAGTAGCCCACGCCGCGCAGGTTGTGGATCAGGTCGTCGCCCAGCTTCTTGCGCAGCTGGTGCACATAGACGCTGATCGCATTGCTCTCCAGCTCCTCGCCCCAGCCGTAGAGCCGGTCCTCGAGCTGGGCGCGCGAGAGGATCGCGCCCGGGCGCTCCATCAACGCCTGCAGCAGCGCGAACTCGCGCGCCGACAGCAGCAGCGGCCGGCCGCCGCGCGAGACCTCGCGCGTGGCGGGATCGAGCAGCAGGTCCTGCACCTGCAGCGCCGAGCTGGCGCGTCCGGCTGCGCGGCGGCCGACAGCGCGCAGCCGTGCCAGCAACTCGTCGAGTTCGAAGGGCTTGACCAGGTAGTCGTCGGCGCCGGCGTCCAGCGCCGCAACCTTGTCGGCCAGCGCGTCGCGCGCAGTGAGCACGATCACCGGCGTGGCATCGCCGCGCGCGCGCAGCCCGCGCAACACCTCCACGCCGCTGCGCTGGGGCAGGCCGAGGTCGAGAAGCACGGCGTCGAAGCGCTCGCTGGCCAGCACCGCGTCGGCGGCGCGGCCGTCGCGCACCCAGTCGGCAGCAAAGCCCTGGCGGCGCAGCGCCGCGCGCAGGCCGTCGCCGATCATCTCGTCGTCTTCCACCAACAGGACGCGCACCGATCCTCCTCGCATCGCAGCCCGGAGTCGCGAGTGTGCCCTCGCTGCCGAGGGCCCGCTCGGTCGGCGGCCGGGCAAAGAGTTACATGCTTGCCTTTCCGCTCACCGCTTTTAGCTTCGCGGCAATACAAGGACACATGGGTTTGCGCAAAATCCGCGGACCCGGACGGTGAGGGCCATGCCGACGCAGGCCGGCCATGCCGCGTTCAACAGCGAAGGAGATGCCGATGAAGCGCAGACAAGGACTCTGGATCGCCTCCGCCCTCTTGGCCGCGGTGGCGCTGGCCTCCTGCGGCGGCGGCTCTACCGCAACGAGCAACGACAACGGCAAGGCGGTGGGGCTGAGCTCGTCGGGCAGCATCAGCGCGTTCGGCAGCGTGTTCGTCAACGGCCACGAGTTCGCCACCGACTCGGCCCGGGTGATCGACGACGATCAGGGTCCGGCCGACCTCGGCGCTGCGGCGCTGGAAGTCGGCATGAGCGTCGACGTGCTGGCGGCGGCGGACAGCACGCCGGCGCACCCCGTGGCGGCCGAGGTGCACCTGCATCCGCTGGCGCGCGGCGTCGTCGATGCGTCGGACAGCAACGCAAGCACGCTGACCGTGATGGGCCAGAGCGTGCAGCTCACGGCGGCCACCAATTTCAGCGACCACCGCGCCTGCCTGACGGCCACCACGCCTTGTGCACCGGTGGCCGGCCAGTCGGACCTCGGCGCCACCAGCGGCAGCGGCAGCACCCTGACCGCCGGCAACTACGTCACCGTCTACGGCTATCTCTACGCCGGCGGCGGGGTGGCCAGCGGCGCCAACATCGTTGCCACCCTGGTGGTGGTCAACGACCTGCCGACCCGCCCCGGCCCGGTTGCCTACAAGGCCGAAGGCGTCGTCACCGCGGCCAGCGGCAGCACGGCGACGATCGGCGGCCTGACGCTCGACCTGTCGACTGCCACCTGCTTCGCCAGCGGCGCCGCCACCCCCTGCAACGGCGCGTTCGCAAGCGGCCAGGTCGTCTCCGCGGTCGGCGCGA
The DNA here is from genome assembly GCA_963725755.1 of uncultured beta proteobacterium. Taxonomy (GTDB): domain Bacteria; phylum Pseudomonadota; class Gammaproteobacteria; order Burkholderiales; family Burkholderiaceae_C; genus Rubrivivax. The sequence continues at coordinate 139,345 of CAVRZW010000017.1, read as the reverse complement.
CGATGCCGGCGCTGCCGGCCACCGGCTTCCAGCCCGCGGTGGCGCGCCTGCGCAGCAGGCTGCCCGTGCAGACCGACGGCGCCGCCGTCGAGCTCGAAGGCAAGGTCTCGGCAGTCACCGCTTCGCCGGCCTCCTTCGTGCTGCGCGGCATTGGCGTCGATGCCTCGGCGCTGGCCGGCGGCAGCCTGCCTGCCCTGGGTGACATCGTGCGCGTGACCGGCGCCGTCGCCGCCGGCGGTACCTCGGTCGCGGCCAGCGCGGTCACCGTGCTGCACGCGGCGCGCAGCGCCACCTACGGCTTCGAAGGCGACGCGGCCGGTGTCGCCGCCGGCGCCACCGCCAACAGCTACCTGCTGACGCTGCTCGGCCAGACCATCGCCGTCGATGCCGGCACCCGCCTGGCCGACCGCTCGCTGCGCGGCCATCACGGCGGCCCGACGGCCAACCCGTTCAACATCGGCACCTTCCAGACCTACTTGGCAGCCAGCGCCTCGCAACACCTGCTGGTGTCCGCGCAGGCCGACGGCAACGGCAACCTGAGCGCGATGTCGGTGACCATCGTGCCGGCCGTGTCGGCGGCCAGCATCGGCGGCATCGTCGATGCCACGCCGGCGCCGGTCAACGGCAGCGCGGGATCGCCGACCACGTTCTGGGTCCACGGATTGGCGGTCAGCGCCGATCCGGCGGCCGTGCTCGGTGGCGAAGCCCGGTGGAGCCGGATGCTGGCGGCCGGCATCAAGGCCGGCGACCTGGTGCTGGTGCGCGGCAGCTACGCCGCTGGCACGCTGACGGTGACCGCGCCGGCAAGCGCGACCAGCGTCGTCATCGACAAAGGCGTGCCGCACGGCGACGACCACGACGACTTCTGATCGCGGGAGACGCGAAGGGCCGACCCGGTTCGCGACGACGGACCGGGCCGACGGTCAACCGAACCAGCGGAACAGCAAGGGCATGAGAAGCGAGGCCAGCAGCACCTGCAGGCCGAGCGCGATCCCTGCGTAGGCGCCGGCGTCCGGGTGCACCTGCAGCGCCCGCGCCGCGCCGATGCCGTGCGCGGCGGTGCCGATGGCGAAGCCGCGCACCGGCCAGTCGTCGATCCGCAGCAGCCCGAACAGGGTCCGCGCCGACAAGGCCCCGACCATGCCGGTAAGCACCGCGAACACCGCGGCCAATGCCGGCACGCCGCCCACGCGCTCGGCGATGCCCATCGCCACCGGTGCGGTGACCGACTTGGGAGCCAGCGAGCGCAGCACCTCGCCTGGCAGGCCAAAGGCCCAGCCCAGCGCCACCGCGCTGCCCGCCGCCGCGATCCCGCCGGCCAGCGCGGCCAGCGTCAGCGCCAGGCCGCGCCGGCGCACCTCGGCGCGCCGCAGCCACAGCGGCCACGCCAGCGCGACCACCGCCGGCCCGAGCAGGACATGCACGAACTGCGCGCCGGCGAAGTAGCTCGGGTAAGGCGTTCGCGTAAGCACCAGCACGCTGCCGATGACCAGCACCGACCACAACACCGGGTTGGCCCAGGGCGCGCGCTGCAGGCGGTCGTACAGACCCTGCGCGGCGACATAGGTGGCCAGGGTGGCGGTCAGGCCGAACAACGGCGTCGACGCCAGATAGACCCACAGATGCACGAAGTCAGTCATCCGGCCGCTCCCCGGGGCGTGCCGGCACCGCCGGCGCCTCGCGCCGCAACAGGCCGCGCAGCACCAGCGCCGTCACCGCCATGCCGATCCAGGTCGACAGCACGATGACCGCCAGCAGGCGCAGGCCGTAGTGCGACACCAAGTCGAGGTGGGTGATCACGCCGACGCCGACCGGCACGAACAGCAGCGACAGGTGCTGCAGCAACAGCGCCGCGGCCGCCGCCACCGGCTCGCGCAGCGCCGGCCAGCCCAGCGCCGGCAGCAGCAGCACCATGCCCACCACCGGCCCCGGGACGGGCAGCGCCAGCGCATGGGTCAGCGCCTCGCCCGCGGCCTGCAGCAACAGCAGCAGCGCCAGTCCGCGCAGGGCCGTCATGCGGGGCCGGCGCCGGAATGGCCTCGCGCGGCGACGAGACGGCGCAGACCGTCAGCAGAACCCGGATTGCGGCGCTCCCGCATGGACCCTCCTTCGACCTCGCCAGTATGCCCCGGTGGCGCGGCCACCACTGCGATGAAGCCGGCGCCCGGGCTGCGGCGGATACCATCGGCAGCCTCGTCACCCCGTCGTGTCCATGCGTCCCCTTCGAGAATTCGGCGTCCTGCTGCTGGCCCGCCTGCGTCCTTCGGAATGGCAGCGCATCCTCGTCATGGCGGCTGCCATCGGTGTGTTGGGCGCATTGGCGACGATCGGCTTCCGCGAACTGCTGTGGGCCGCCGAGCGTGTCATGTTCGGTCGCGCCGACGGCCTGGTGCTGATCGCGTCCGGGCTGTCGTGGTGGCAGCGCCTGGCATCGCCGGCGTTGGGCGGTGTCGTCGCCGGGCTGCTGCTGAGCCAGGCGCGACGGATCGCCCGGCGCAGCAGCGGCAACGACTACATGGAAGCGATCGCGCTGGGCGACGGCGACCTGCCGGTGCGGGTCTCGCTGCTGCGTGCGCTGTCGTCGGCGGCCAGCGTGAGCACCGGCGGCGCGATCGGCCGCGAGGGCTCGATGGTCCAGCTCGCGGCCTTGACCGGCTCGCTGGTCGGACGCTGGCGACGCGCGTCGGTGCCGCGCCGGCGGTTGATGGTCGCCTGCGGCGCCGCCGCCGGGGTCGCCACGGCCTACAACGCACCGATCGCCGGGGCCTTGTTCGTGGCCGAGATCGTGCTGCATTCGCTGGCCATCGAGACCGTCGGCGCGCTGCTCGTGGCCTCCTTTGCGGCGCACCTGGTGGCGATGGCGCTGACGCCGTCGGCACCGCTGTACCGGGTGCCCGAGTTCGCGCTCGGCAGCGGCGGCGCGACGCTGCTGTTGTCGGCGATCGGCCTCGTCGCCGGCGTCGCGGCGCCGCTGTATCTGTGGGTGCTGGACCGCGGCCACGTCCTGTTCAAGCGTTGGCCGGCACCGCCCTGGCTGCGGCTGGGTGCCGGCGGGTTGATCGTCGGCGCGCTGTCGCTGGCCAGCCCCGGGGTCTGGGGCAACGGCTACAGCGTGGTCAGCTCGATCCTGCACGGCGGCTGGGTCTGGCAGACGCTGCTGCTGCTGCTCCTGCTGAAGGTGCTGGCGGTCGCCGCCACCACGGGCTCGGGCGCGGTCGGCGGCATCTTCACGCCGACGCTGTTCGTCGGCGCTGCCGCCGGCGCGCTGTGTGCGGCGATGCTGCACGCGGTCTGGCCCGCCGCCCCGGGCGCGTCGGCGGTCGTCGCCGTCGGCATGGGCGCCTTCCTCGCCGCCTGCACCCACGCGCCGCTGATGTCGGTGCTGATGATCTTCGAGATGACCGAGAACTACGGCGTCGTCGTGCCCTCGATGCTCGCCTGCGTGGTCGCCTATTCGATCTCGCGCACGCTGCGGTCGGCATCGATCTACTCGGAGGCGGCCGGCAGCTCGGTGCCGACGCCGACGCTCACCGTCGCGGCCGACATCCTGCGCCCGGAGTGCGCCACGGTGCCGGCCGGCGGGACCCTGGCCGAGCTGGAAGCCGTGTTCCTGCGCTACCGTTGGCAGCATGTCTACGTGCTGGACGCAGAGGGGCGGTTCGCCGGCGCGATTCCGCTGTACGACATGGCCGAGCTGATCCGGCGTCCGGAGCAGGCGAAAGCGCCTTGGCCGGCATCGCTGCTGCGCGCCGACTTCCCGCGCGTGCAGACCGACACACCCGTGTGGCAGGTGCTCGAGACCTTCGCCCGCCACCCGGGCGAGCGGCTACCGGTGCTCGATGCCGATGGCCGCCTGGCCGGGCATGTCACCAAGACCGACCTCGTGCTGATGTTCCGCGAGCGGCTGGCCGGCAGCTGACGCCCGGCCGCCTTGCGCCGCCGATCTGCAGCCGTTTGCTGCCACTTATCGGGGTCTCTCGGCTTGCGCCGGCCGCCTACCCTCGGTGGCGTCGCCGCCCACCCCTTCCCCGATGGACTCCGCGCTCCTGGACCGCACCGACATCGCCCCGGGCCCAACCGGCGCTGCGCAGCAAACGGCCCTCGACCGGGCCTGCCGCGGCCTGCGCCACGAAGAAGAAGGCGACTGGGCGTCGGCTGCCGATTGCTACGAGCAGGCGCTCGCGCTCGACCCGCTGTTCTTCGCGGCGCTGTTGAACCAGGCCGGCGTGCTCGCGCGGCTCAAGCGCTTCGAAGCGGCCGAGCAGCGCTACCGCCAGGCCATTGCGCTGCGACCCGCATCGCCTGCCGCCTGGTCGAACCTGGGCGCGATGCTCGGCGGCCTGCGCCGCGATGCCGACGCGCTGGCCTGCTGCCGGCATGCGTTGCGCCTCGATCCGCGCTTCGACAAGGCGCGCTTCAACCTCGGCTACCCGCTGCTGCGCCAGGGGCGCTGGGCCGACGGCCTGCTGTGCCTGGAGGCGCGCCCCGGCCTGGCCGCCCTGCAGGCGCAGCTGGACGCGCCACGCTGGGCCGGCGAAGACGTCGGCGGGCGCTCGCTGCTCGTGATCAGCGATGCCGGGCATGGCGACCTGATCCAGATGGCACGCTACGCCACCCAATTGCGCGCCCGCGGTGCCGCCGCGCTGACGCTGTACTGCCAGCCGGCGCTCAAGCCGCTGCTGGCCCGCGATGCCGGCTTCGACCGCGTGCTCGGCGGCGACGAGCCCTGGCGCGCGACGCCTGGGACCTGTGGACACCGGCGCTGAGCCTGCCCTTCCTGTGCGGCACGCGCATCGACGACCTGCCGGCGGCCCTGCCCTACCTGCATCCCGACCCTGCCGCCGTGGCGCGCTGGCAGCGGCGGCTGGCGCGGGCGGCGCCGAACGAAGCGCTGCGCGTCGGTCTGGTCTGGCGCGGCAACCCGCGCCACCAGAACGACGCCGATCGCTCGCTGCCGGGCCTGGCGACGCTTGCTGCGCTCGCCGAGGTGCCCGGCGCGCGCTTCTTCAGCCTGCAGCGGGGCGCCGGCGAGGACGAGGCGCGCCGGACGCCGGCGCCGCTGCAGCTGGCGGCGCTGGGCCACGCGCTGACCGACTTCGCCGAGACGGCCGCGGTCATCGCCAACCTCGACCTGGTGATCGGCGTCGACACCGCCACCGTGCATCTCGCAGGCGCGCTCGGCAAGCCGGTGTGGGTGATGCTGCCCGAGCACATGACCGACTGGCGCTGGCTCGAAGAGCGCAGTGACTCGCCCTGGTACCCCGGCGTGATGCGACTGTTCCGCCAGCGCGCCCCAGGAGACTGGACGGGCGTGGTGGCGGAGATCGTGGCGGCCTTGCGGGCCTGGCATCGACGGCGAGCTACCGGATCGTCGCCTGCCAACGGCTGAACCCCGCATGGTCGGCGCGACGCAGCCACTCGAAGCCGACCATCTCGGTGCTCACGATCTGCGCCCCCGCGCGCGTCAGCCGGGCCATCGCCGCGGCATGGTCGTGCGCGCTGCGTGAGCCACAGGCATCGCCGACGACCCAGACCGCGAAGCCGGCGCCCAGCAGGCCGAGCGTGGTCTGCAGCAGGCAGACATGGGCTTCGCAACCGGCGATCACGACATCGGCACGGCCACCGTCGCGGCCGGGCTGCAGCAGTTCGAGCAGGCCATCGGCGGTGGCGTCGAAGACGGTCTTGGCCAGCGTGCGGGCACAGGCAGCGCGGATCGCCGGCAGGTTGGGGCCGAGCTTGTCGGGGCTCTGCTCGGTGCCCCAGACCGGCACCTGCAGGGCCTGCGCGAGGTCCGCCAGGCGCAGGATGTTGGCGACCACCGCGCCGGCATCGGGGATCGCCGGCATCAGCCGCTGCTGGCAGTCCACGAGCACGAGTTGCGAGACCGCGGCCGACATCAGCACCAGCTTCTCCTTCGCTTTCGAGGTAGGGGGGCAGCGCGCGACCGACGCAGCGCCCGGCGTACCCCGGCCGCGTGATGATGCCCGACCCGACGCTCATCGACATCGGCGAATCGATCATGCTGGACCTGCCGGCAGCGACGCTGCCTCCGCGTCGCCCGCCGGACCCGCAGGGACGGCGCGCCGGGGCGGCCGCCTGCTTCAGAATCGATGCCTGTCCCGCGCCGCGTCGAGCGGTGGCGCCGCCCCACACCCCGCCGCCAGGCCCAGCCCATGTCCGACACCGCCTACACCGAGATCCGCGACGCCGTGCGCGCGCTGTGCGCCGAGTTCCCGCCCGAGTACCACCGCAAGATCGACGAGCAGCGCGGCTACCCCGAGGCCTTCGTAGCTGCGCTGACCCGGGCCGGCTGGATGGCGGCGCTGATCCCGCCCGAGTACGGCGGCTCGGGGCTGGGCCTGGCCGAGGCCAGCGTGATCATGGAAGAGATCAACCGCGCCGGCGGCAACTCGGGCGCCTGCCACGGCCAGATGTACAACATGGGCACCCTGCTGCGCCACGGCAGCGTGGCGCAAAGATCGCTGTACCTGCCCAGGATCGCCAGCGGCGAGCTGCGTCTGCAGAGCATGGGCGTGACCGAGCCCGGCACCGGCACCGACACGACGAAGATCAAGACGACTGCGATCAAGAAGGCGGATCGCTGGGTCGTCAACGGCCAGAAGGTGTGGATCTCGCGCATCCAGCATTCCGACCTGATGATCCTGCTCGCCCGCACGACGCCGCTGGCCGAGGTGAAGAAGAAGAGCGAGGGCATGTCGATCTTCATCGTCGACCTGCGCGATGCCATCGGCCACGGCATGACGGTGCGGCCGATCCCGAACATGGTCAACCACGAGACCAACGAGCTGTTCTTCGAGAACCTGGAGATCCCGGCGGAGAACCTGATCGGGCAGGAGGGCCAGGGCTTCAAGTACATCCTCGACGGCCTGAACGCCGAGCGCACGCTGATCGCCGCCGAGTGCATAGGCGACGGTCGCTGGTTCATCGACAAGGTGACCAAGTACGCCGGCGAGCGCATCGTCTTCGGCCGCCCGATCGGCCAGAACCAGGGCGTGCAGTTCCCGATCGCCGAGGCCCACATCGAGGTCGAGGCGGCCGACCTGATGCGCTGGCAGGCCTGCCGCCTGTTCGATGCCCACCGGCCCTGTGGCGCCGAGGCCAACATGGCCAAGTACCTGGCAGCCAAGGCGAGCTGGGAGGCGGCCAACGCCTGCATCCAGTTCCACGGCGGCTTCGGCTTCGCCTGCGAATACGACGTCGAGCGCAAGTTCCGCGAAACAAGGCTGTACCAGGTGGCGCCGATCTCGACCAACCTGATCCTGAGCTATGTCGCCGAGCATGTGCTCGGGCTGCCGCGGAGTTTCTGATGCCCGCCTCGCTCCGGCCTCTGGACGGCGTCACCGTCATCGCCCTCGAGCACGCGATCGCCGCGCCCTTCTGCACCCGCCAGCTCGCCGACCTCGGCGCACGCGTGATCAAGATCGAGCGCCCCGGCGTGGGCGACTTCGCGCGTGCGCTCGACACCCGCGTCAAGGGCCTGTCGTCGCATTTCGTCTGGACCAACCGCAGCAAGGAAAGCCTGAGCCTGGACCTCAAGCACGCGCAGGCACCGCAGGTGCTGGCGCGGCTGCTGGCCAGCGCCGACGTGCTGGTCCAGAACCTCGCGCCCGGCGCCGCGGCGCGGCTGGGGATGGGCTTCGAGACCCTGCACGCGCGGTACCCGAAGCTGATCGTCTGCGACATCTCGGGCTACGGCGACGACCCGACGCGGCCGGGTCCGTATCGCGACAAGAAGGCCTACGACCTGCTGATCCAGAGCGAGGCCGGTTTCCTGTCGGTCACCGGCACGCCCGAGGCGCCCGCCAAGGCCGGCTGCTCGATCGCCGACATCGCCGCCGGCCTGAACGCCTACAGCAGCATCCTGGCCGCGCTGCTGCAGCGCGGCCGCACCGGCAAGGGCTGCCGCATCGACGTCTCGATGCTCGAGGCGATGGCCGAGTGGATGAGCTTTCCGCTCTACTACACCTACGACGGCGCACCGCCGCCGCCGCGCGCCGGGGCCGCGCACGCGACGATCTTTCCCTACGGCCCGTTCCCCACCGGCGACGGCAAGACCGCGATGCTGGGGCTGCAGAACGAGCGCGAATGGCAGGTCTTCTGCACCCGGGTTCTGGAGCGGCCGACGCTGGCCAGCGACGAGCGCTTCGCATCCAACGCGAAGCGCATGGCCGCGCGCGAAGCGCTGTCGGCGATCATCGACGACGTGTTCTCGCAGCTCTCGGCCGAACAACTGGTGGCGCGGCTGGAGGCAGCGCAGATCGCCAATGCGCGCGTCAACGACATGCACGACCTGTGGGCGCACCCGCAGCTGCGCGCGCGCGAGCGCTGGGTCGAGGTCGGCAGCCCCGCCGGCGCCATCCCCGCGCTCAAGCCGCCGGGCCTGCCCGAGAGCTTCGACGCCCGCATGGACCCGGTGCCCGCGCTGGGCGAACACACCGACGCCCTGCTCGCCGAGCTCGGCTATGCCGACACCGAGATCGCCGCGCTGCGCCGCGCCGGTGCGATCTGAGCTCCTCAACAGACCAGGAGGACCTGCCCATGCAAGAAGCCCCGTCCGAACAGGCGCTGGCCGAATTCGCCGCCACGCTGCGCTTCGAAGCCATTCCCGCCACCGTGGTCCGCCGCACCGAGGACCTGCTGCTCGACTGGGCCGGCTCGGCACTGGCCGGCAAGGGCGCGCGGCCGGTGGAGACAATCGCCCGCTTCTGGCGCAGCCAAGGCCCGGACCAGGGTCCGTCCGAGATCCTGATCGACCGCCGCGGCAGCAGCCCGCTGGTGGCCGCGGCGATCAACGCCGCGGCCTCGCATTTCGCCGAGCAGGACGATGTCCACAACGGCTCGGTGTTCCACCCGGCGGCGGTGGTGTTCCCGCCGGCGCTGGCGGTGGCGCAGGCGTTGGGCCGCAGCGGGCGCGAGTTGCTGGCGGCATCGGTGGCGGGCTACGAGGTCGGCATCCGGGTCGGCGAGTTCCTCGGCCGCTCGCATTACAAGATCTTCCACACCACCGGCACCGCCGGCACGCTGGCCGCGGCCGCTGCGGTGGGCCATCTGCTGCGCCTGACGCCGGACCGGATGCTGCACGCGTTGGGCTCGGCGGGCACGCAGGCCGCGGGGCTGTGGGAATTCCTGCGCGACGCCGCCGACAGCAAGCAGCTCCATACCGCGCATGCGGCGGCGGCGGGGCTGACCGCAGCCTACCTGGCCGCCGACGGCTTGACCGGCGCGCGGCGCATCCTCACCGGTGCCCAGGGCATGGCCGCGGGCATGTCCAGCGACAGCGACCCGCAGCGCCTGGTCGCCGGCCTGGGCAAGCGCTGGGCGACCGCCGAGACCTCGTTCAAGTTCCACGCCGCCTGTCGCCACACGCATCCGGCGGCCGACGCGCTGCTGCAGGTGATGCGCGAGCACCGCTTGCGCAGCGACGACATCGCCGAGGTGACGGCGCGCGTGCACCAGGGCGCGATCGACGTGCTCGGGCCGGTGACCGACCCGCAGACCGTGCACCAGGCCAAGTTCTCGATGGGCACCGTGCTGGCGATGGCCGCGCTGCACGGCCGCGCCGGGATGGCCGAGTTCGACGCCCATTTCGCCGATGCCGGCGCGAAGGCCTTCCGCGACCGCGTGCGCATGGTGCTCGACCCCGAGGTCGATGCCGCCTACCCGGCGCGCTGGATCGGCAAGGTCGAACTGCTCACGCGCGACGGCCGCCGGCTGGCCGGCCGCGTCGACGAACCCAAAGGCGACCCCGGCAACACGCTCAGCCGCGCCGAGATCGAGGACAAGGCGATCCGCCTGGCGCAGTACGCAGGGGGCGCAACCGAAGCCGAGGCGCGCGCGCTGATCGCCAGGGTCTGGACGCTGGCCGATGCGGCCCTCGTGCCGCGACTGCTGGGCTGAACCAGGGCACTGGAGTCAACCCGCGCCCGCGCGACCGCGGGTTCGGCCTGGCGTACCGACAATGCGCTGGCTGCACCTGAGCCGAGTCCTCGTTCGTCCGCCGCATGGAAGCCACCACGCCTGCCCTTCACATCGCCTGCCTGTGCGCCGCCTGGTGCCGGCTGTGCGACAGCTACGCGCCGGTGTTCGAGGCCGCGGTCGATGGCCTGCGCGACCAGCACCCGGGCCTGCAGGCACACTGGATCGACATCGAGGACGAGGCCGCCCTGGTCGGCGATTTCGATGTCGAGACCTTTCCGACCCTGGTCGTGGTCGACGACCAAGGGGTTCGCTTCGCCGGACCGTTGACGCCGCAGCCCGAGACGCTGCAGCGCGTGCTGCGCGCAGCGCTGGCCGACGCCGGGCCGGCCATCGGCACCACCCCGCAAGCGCCGGAAATCGAAGCCTTTGCGGCACGGCTGCGGCAACACGCACCGGCGGCATGGCCGGGGCCAGGCTGAGCGGCGGGCGCCGCGGACCCGTTGAGGTGGGTCAACCTCGGCTGCCGGCCGCAGCCGCAACATGCAATCCGAGGTGGGTGGAGACCGGCTGCGCTTCGTGAGATCGGCCAAGTACTGGTTGGACAGCGTGGCAGTGCGGTTCCGATCGATGCCGTGCGTGGCGTGCGCGGCGCAGGCGGTTGGTCAGGCCGGCCGGGCATCCAGGTCTTGAACCGTGAAAGAAGCGCGTGAGTCCGACCCCTGACAGCAGTGCTGGCGACGCCGCGGCAGCGATTGCGCGCGTGCTCGGCGCCGAGATCGCGGCGCGGGCCGCGATCGAAGGCGCGCGGGCGGAAGTCCAGCAGATCGCCGAGGAAGCGCGCCTGGCCGCGCGCTCGGTGGCCGAGCGAACCGAGCGCCGCATCCGCGCCGCGGCCACCGCGTTCGAGCGTGACCTGACGGCCCGCTTGGCCGCCATCGAGACCGAGGCGGCGCGACTGGCGACACTCCAGCCGCTCACGCCGACAGAGCGGGCGCAAGTGGCGCAGCAGGTGCGGGCCCTGGCCAGGGCCTTGGTCGGAGGGCCGCCGTGATCGACTGCGGCAGCCTCGAATATGCCTGCGCGCGACTGCAGTCCCGCCATGGCCAACGGCCCGACGAGACCGCCTGGCGGCGCATCGAGGTGCTGCGCGATTTCTCGCCGCTGCTCGACGGCGCTCGCGCCACCGCGTTGCGGCCCTGGCTGGTCGGCATCACCGCCGACAGCGGTGCGCACCAGATCGAGGCCACGCTGCGCGGCCACTGGCGCAAGCTCATCGCCGAGGTCACGGGCTGGATGCCGGGGCCCTGGCAGTCCGCGGTGTCCTGGTGCGCGGTGCTGCCTGACCTCGCAGCGCTGCAACATCTGGCGCGCGGCGCCGCGCCGCCGCCCTGGATGCAGGCCGACGGCGACTGGCGCGCACTGGCGCAAGCCACGCCGTCGCAGCGCGCCGCGGCGCTGGCCGCCGGGCCGCTGGCGCCGCTGGCCGTTGCGTGGCCCGCGCCCGATGCCTTCGGCCGGGCCTGGCAGGCCGAGTGGCGCCGCCGCCTGCCGCGTGCGCCCGGCACCGCCGACGTCGCGCTGGCGCAGCTGGCGCGTACGCTGGCCGGCCATCGCCAGGCCTTCGCGCAAGCCGCAGCGGGGCAAGGCTGGATGCTGCGCGGCGCGCTGCGCGACCGGCTGTCGCTGCTGCTGCGCCGCGTGGCGCTCGAGCCGGCCGCCGCCTTCATCCACATCGCGCTGTGGGCCCTGGAGCTGGAGCGGCTGCGCTCCGAATTGCTCAGCCGCGTGCTGTTCCCGCGCTCGAAGGTGGCCTGATGCTGCGCCCGCGCCCGGCCCGCTGGTTCGAGATCCTCGCCGCGCGCGACGATGCCACGCTGGTGCTCGAGGCGCTGGCACGCACCGGTGCGGTCGAACTGGAGGCGCGCACCAGCGTCGTGCTGCCCGCGGCCCTGAGCGAGGTGCTGCCGCTGCTGGCGCAATACCACGAGCTGGCGGCGCGCTACCGCACCTACTGGCCGCCGCCGCAGGCCTGCCGGCCCTCGCCTTTCCCGGAAGCGCCGGTGGCTGCGTTGCGGCGCAGCCTGGCGGCGATCCGCGCCTGGGCGCAGGACGGCGAACCGCTGATCCGGACCCTGCAGCGCGATGCGGCAGAGCGCGACGAGCTGCTGCTCTGGCAACGCGTGCTCGCCGCGCTGGCCGCGCGTGCGATCGACCCCGGACCGCTGGTCGGCGCCGGGCCCTGGCTGGCGGTGCGGCTGTTCGTGCTGCCGCCGGGCACCGATCCCGCGCTGGCACTGCCCGCCGGCGCGGGCGGGCTCGAGACCTTGGCCAGCGGCATCGAGATCGAAGCTGCGGTGGTCCTGCTGGTGGCCGGAAGGCCCGAAGCCGTGCAGGCCGTGGCGCAGGCGGTGACCGCGCTCAAGGGCAGCGCCCACCAGGTGCCCGACTGGCTGCGGACCGATGGCCGACAGAACCAGGCCCATCTGGCCGAGCGCCTCGCGGCGATCGCCCGGGAGACGGGTGAAGCGAGCGCGGCGCTGGAGGCGCTGCACCCGCGCCACGACCTGCCGCGCGCGCTGGGCGATGCCGACCGCCTGCAATGGGTGCTGCACAACGTGCACGCGCTGGAATCCGGCGAGTTGCTGTGCTGGATCACCGGCTGGGCCATCGACGTCGACGGCAGCACCCTGGCGCAGGCGCTGCAGCAATGCGGCGCGCGCGCGCTGCTGCACTTCCCGCCGCCGCCGGCCGGCGCGCGGGCGCCGCTGCTGCTGAGCAACCCGCGCTGGGCCCAGCCGTTCGAGATCTTCAGCCGCGCGCTGGGCATGCCTTCGTCGAACGAGGCCGACCCGAGCGAGCTGCTGGCGGTGGCGGTGCCGCTGATGTTCGGCTACATGTTCGGCGACGTCGGCCAGGGACTGCTGCTGGCAGCCGGCGGCTGGTGGTTTCGCAAGCGTTCGCCGGTCGCCCGCCTGCTGATGGTGGGCGGCCTGGCAGCGGCCGTCTTCGGGCTCGCGTTCGGCAGCTTGTTCAGCCTGCACGGCCTGCTGCCTGCGCTGTGGCTGCACCCCTTGGACGCGCCGCTCGCGGTCCTGCTGGCGCCGCTCGTCGGCGGCGCGCTGCTGCTGACCCTGGGGCTGGGCCTGGATGCAATGGCGGCCTGGTGGCGCCACGAATGGGGCCGCTGGCTGCTGACCGACGCGGCGCTGGTGCTCGTCTATCTGAGCCTGCTGGCGGCCTTCGTGGCGCCGGCCGCCCTCGCCGTGGCAGCGGCCGGCGCGCTGGCCTACTGCGTCGGCCACGCGGTACAGGCGCGACGCCTGGCGGCCGCCTTCGGGGCGATCGGCGAGCTGGTCGAGAAGACGCTGCAGATCCTGATCAACACGCTGTCGTTCGCGCGCGTCGGCGCTTTCGCGCTGGCCCATGCGGGCCTGTCGTCGGCCGTCGTCGCCATGATGGACGCGGCCGACTCGTTCGCGGTCAAGGCGCTGGTGCTGGTGCTCGGCAACGCGCTGGTGATCGTGCTGGAGGCGATGGTGGTATCGATCCAGACCACGCGGCTGGTGCTGTTCGAATTCTTCACCCGCTTCATGCAGGCGCAGGGGCGCGCATTCCGCCCGCTGCCCGCACCCCCTTTCATCACCCAGGAGAACTAGATGAACCAACGGCCCGGCCTTCCGCTGCCCTGGCTGGCACTGACGCTGATGCTGGGGCTGGCCGGCACGGCGCTGCTGCTCTGGTCGCCCGACGCCCACGCCGCCGCCGACGCCGCCGCGTCCGCCGCCAGAGGGAGCGGCATCGACAGCAGCTGGCTTTTCATCGGCGCCGCACTGGCCACCGCCGCATCGTCGCTGGGCGCCGGTTTCGCGGTCGCCCGCGTCGGCACTGCGGCCGTCGGTGCCCTGGCCGAGAAGCCCGAGCTGTTCGGTCGCCTGCTGATCTTCATCGGCCTGGCCGAGGGGATCGCGATCTACGGGCTGATCGTGGCCATCCTGATGCTCAACCGGTTGGGGTGATGGCCGCACCGGTCTATCTCGGCGACGAGGTCAGCGCAGCGGGCTACCGGCTGGCCGGGGCGCTGGTGCGCACGCCGCGGCGTGGCGAGGAGGCCGCTGCCCTGGCCTGGGCCTGCGCGCGCTCGCCGCTGGTGCTCGTCTCCGCGACCGTGGCCGCGGGCATCGGCGAGGCCGCGCTGCGCGCCGCGCAGCTGGCGCTGGCGCCGCTCGTGCTGATCGTGCCCGACCGCCTGGGCGAGGTGCCGCTGCCCGACCTCGCGGCGCGGCTGCGCGGGCAGCTGGGGCTCGAGGCATGAACGCCCACGGGCCCGCCCCGTCGCAGCTCGAGCAGCAGGCACGCGCCCTGCTCGACCTGGTCGAGTCCGACCGTGACCGCCAATGCGCGCAGGTCCTGGGCGAAGCCCATGCCCGCGCGGCGGCGCTGCACACCCAGGCGCATGCCGAGGCGCGCGCGCGCATGCGGGCGGCCTTTGCCGAGCAACGGCAGCGCCAGCAGGGCGCCATCGCCGCGGCGCAGGCGCGCCTGGCCACCCAGCGCCGCCTGCACCGGCAGCAGCGCACGGCCGCATGGCTGCGGCTGGCCTGGGAGCAGTTGCCGGGCGAATTGACGGCGCTGTGGCAGCAGCCGGGCACCAGGGCAACCTGGGTGGCGCAGGTGCTGGCGTCGGCGCGGGCGCATCTGCCGAATCCTGCGCCAGGCGGCTGGCGCATCGTGCATGCGCCGGGCTGGCCGCTGCCGGAGCAACAGGCCCTGGCCGACGCCCTGACGGCCGCGACCGGCACTGCGCCGCGCTTCGAAGCCGAGCCGTCGATCACCGCCGGCCTGAAGGTGATGGCCCAGGGCAACGTCATCGACGGCACGCTGGCCGGCCTGCTGGCCGACCGCGCCGAGATCGAGGCGCGCTTGCTGCAGCAACTGGAGTCGGCCGCATGAGCCTGGCCATCGTGCGCTGGATCGCCGGGCCGGTGCTGCACGCGGTCAAGCAGGGGCCTTTCGCGCTGCGCGAATCGGTGCGCGTCGGGCCGCAGGCGCTGCTGGGCGAAGTGGTGCGCATCCACGACGACGTGATCGTGGTCCAGGTCTACGAGGACACCACCGGCCTGCGTCCCGGCACCGAAGTGCACGGCGGCGGGCAGCCGCTGGCGATCCGCCTCGGGCCCGGTCTGCTGGGGCAGATCTTCGACGGCCTGCTGCGGCCCCTGTCGGGAACCGACTCGGCCTTCGTGCAGCCGGGCCTGCGCACGGCGGCAGCGGCGCGGCTGCACTTCGAGCCCGCCGTCGCCGTGGGCGCCATGCTGGCACCCGGGGCCGTCATCGGCGAGGCGCGCGGCGCCCAGGGCCGCGCGCAGCGCTGCCTGGCGCCGCCCGACGCCGGCGGCGAAGTCGTCTCGGTGGTCGCCCCCGGCGATCTCGCCGAGGACGCCGCGGTCTGCGTGCTGCGCGCGGGCGACGGCAGTCTT
This sequence comes from uncultured beta proteobacterium, assembly GCA_963725755.1. Classification (GTDB taxonomy): domain Bacteria; phylum Pseudomonadota; class Gammaproteobacteria; order Burkholderiales; family Burkholderiaceae_C; genus Rubrivivax. The sequence continues at coordinate 123,929 of CAVRZW010000017.1, read as the reverse complement.
CGCGAACTGGCGATGAGTCATGTCTGGCCGGTGCGCGTGCCGCGCCCGGTGGCGCGCCGCCTGCCGGCGCTGGCGCCGCTGGTGACGGGCCAGCGCATCCTCGACTGCCTGTTCCCGGTGGCGCAGGGCGGCAAGGCGGCAATCCCCGGCGGCTTCGGCACCGGCAAGACGGTGCTGCTGGAAGCCCTGGCCAAGGGCTGCAACGCCGACGTCATCGTCTATCTGGGCTGCGGCGAGCGCGGCAACGAGATGGCCGGCGTGCTCGACGAATTCCCGACCCTGACCGACCCGCGCAGCGGCCGCCCGCTGATGGAGCGCACGGTGATCATCGCCAACACCAGCAACATGCCGGTGGCGGCGCGCGAAGCCAGCATCTACTGCGCGATCACGGTGGCCGAATACTTCCGCGACCAGGGCCTGCACGTGGCGCTGATGGCCGACTCCACCAGCCGCTGGGCCGAGGCGCTGCGCGAGGTCTCGGGCCGCTTCGGCGAGCTGCCCGGCGAGGGCGGCTACCCGGCCTACCTGTCCAGCCGCATCGCCGACTTCTACGAGCGCGCGGCGCTGGTCGAGACGCTGGCCGGCGACACCGGATCGGTCACCGTGATGGGCGCGATCAGCCCGCCCTCGGGCGACTTCTCGGAGCCCGTCACCAGCCACACCAAGCGCTACGTCAAGGCCTTCTGGGCGCTGGACGTCAAGCGCGCGCAGGCCCGCTTCTACCCCGCCATCCACCCGCTGCAGTCCTACGCCGAAGATGCGCGCGAGTTCGCACCCTGGTGGGCGGCGCAGGGCAACGGCCAGTGGCTGGCGCTGCGCCGGCGCTTCCTGACCCTGCTCGACGAACAGGCGCAGCTCGAGCGCATGGCGCGGATCATCGGCAAGGATGCGCTGCCGGCGCGCCAGCAGCTCACGTTGCTGTGCGCCGAGCTCGTGGGCGAAGCCTTCCTGCGCCAGTCGGCGTTCTCCGAGATCGACCGCGTCTGCAGCCCGGCGCGCCAGGCCGCGATGATGCGGCTGCTGGGCCGCTTCATCGACGGCGCCGAGGCCGCGCTGGCCGCCGGCGCCGAGCCCGATCGCATCGCCGCCCTGCCCTGCATGCGACAGCTCCAGCGCATGGGCGAGGACATCGCCGACCACGAGCTGCCGCGGCTGGACGAACTGCTGGCACGGATGGAGCGCGAATTCGCGCAGCTCGTGCCGGCAAGCCCATCGGAAGCGAGCGATGCGGCTCACGGTTGAAGGCGCTGCCACGCGGCTGGAGGGCCCGCTGCTGTTCCTGCGGCGCACGCTGGACGTCGGCCTGGCCGACGCGGTGGAAGTGCGCGGCAGCGATGGCCGCGCGCGGCTGGGGCGCATCGCCGCCATCGACGACGAGTTCATGACCATCGAGGTGCTGGAGTCCACCTCCGGGTTGACGCTCGAAGGCACGGTGGTGCGCTTCGTCGGCGAGCCGCTGCAGTTCGGTCTCGGCCCGGGCCTGCTGGGCCGTATCTTCAACGGCGTGGGCCAGGTCATCGACGGCGGGCCGCCGGTGGCCGTGCACCGCAAGGTGCCGATCGACGGCCTGCCGCTGAACCCGGTGGCGCGCGCGCTGCCGCGCGACTTCATCGAGACCGGCATCTCCACCCTCGACCTGATGAACAGCCTGGTGCGCGGGCAGAAGCTGCCGCTGTTCTCGGGCGGCGGGCTGCCGCACGACCGGCTGGCGGTGGAGATCGCCAGCCACGCCCGCCTGCGCGACCCGCAGCCCCCGGAGCGCCTACGGCGCTCGCCCCCCGAGGGGGTGAGCCATCCTCGGGAGCGGCCCAGCGGATGGCTCGGTCCGACGATTTCGTCATCGTCTTCGCCGGCATCGGCGTGCCCTACGACAGCGCCGAGTACTTCCGCCGCAGCCTCGAGCAGGGCGGTGCGCTGGAGCGCACGGCGCTGTTCCTCAACCTCGCCAGCGACTCCAGCACCCAGCGCCTGCTGACGCCGCGCTTCGCGCTCAGCGCCGCCGAGTACCTGGCCTTCACGCTGGGCAAGCATGTGCTGGTGATCCTCACCGACATGACCAACTACTGCGAGGCGCTGCGCGAGGTGTCGTCGAGCAAGGGCGAGATCCCCAGCCGCAAGGGCTTCCCGGGCTACATGTACTCCGACCTGGCAACGCTGTTCGAGCGCGCCGGCTGCCTGCGCGGCAGGCCGGGAACCCTGACCCAGCTGTCGATCCTGACGATGCCGGCCGACGACATCGGCCACCCGATCCCCGACCTCACGGGCTACATCACCGAAGGCCAGATCGTGCTCTCGCGCGACCTCGACCGGCGCGGCATCTACCCGCCGGTGAACGTGCTGCCGAGCCTGTCGAGGCTGATGAAGGACGGCACCGGCGGCAAGTACACCCACCCCGACCACCCGGCGCTGGCCAGCCAGCTCTACGCCGCCTACGCCCGCGCCGCCCAGGCCCGCGTGCTGGCCAGCGTGGTCGGCGAAGAGGGCCTGGCCGACACCGACCGCAAGTACCTGCGCTTCGGCACCGACTTCGAGCAGATGCTGGCCAGCCAGAGCGAGGCGCGCACGCTCGAGCAGAGCATGGCGCTGGGCTGGCAGCTGCTGGCCGCGCTGCCGAAGGGCGAGCTCACGCGCCTGTCGGATGCGCAGATCGCGGCCCACATCGACGGCCACGCCGGGGACCCCGCGTGAGCGACGCCAACCCGACCCGCAGCGCCGTCATCGAGATGAAGGATGAGCGCCGTGCGATGCACGAGGGCTATGTCTTCCTCGACGAGAAATGCCTGCTGCTGGCCGGCGAGATCCTGCGCGAGCTGGCGCAGTACGGCCGGCTTCAAGGCGAGTGGATCGCGCTTCACGAAAGCGCGATGGCGGCGCTGCAGGCGGCAGTGGGCCGCCATGGTCTGGAGGGTCTGCAGGTCCATCCGCCCGCGGACCTTTCGCAGGCGCAGGTGGCCGGCCAGCGGCGATCGTTGATGGGCGTGCGGCTGCAGCAGGCCGGGCTCGTGGCCGAAGCCAAGCCGGCGCCGCCGGCCGTGAACCCGTCGCCCGAAGCCGAGGCCTGCCGCCGCGCCTTCGCCGCATTGCTGGCCGCGGCCGCCCCGCTGGCGGCACTGGCGGGCAACCTCGAGCGCCTGTCGTTCGAGTACCGCCGCTCGGTGCGCCGCGCGCGGGCCCTGCAGGACGTGATGCTGCCCGAGCTCAGCCGCTCGATCTACGACATCGAGAACCGGCTCGAGGAGCTGGAGCAGGAAGACGCGATCTGGATGCGGCAGGGCGCCGCAGCCTGATGCAGTGACGCGCGCGGCGTGACCGCCGGCGTTGCGCCCTCGGCAGCGCCGGATGGCGGACCCGGATTGAGCCTGCTCAACGCGCTTCTGCACCGCCGGTCGAGACTCGATTTCCCGCGCCGCCGACCCGTTGCGATCTCGTATGCCGCATGGACTTTCCCGTCGTTCGTTTCTCCGCGGCTCCGCCGCTTCGACGGTCGGGATGGGCATGATCGACGCCGGCTCGGCGCCCGTCGCGCCCGCGGCAGCGGCAGGCGGGCCGCCCGCGGTCGGGCCGGCAGCGGTGCCGATCACGTTGATGGTCAACGGCGTCGCGCGCTCGCTTCAGGTCGAGCCGCGAACGACCCTGGCCGAGGCCCTGCGCGGCCCGCTGGACCTGACGGGCACCAAGATCGCGTGCGACCGCGGCGCCTGTTCGGCCTGCACGGTCTGGCTCGACGGCGTCACGGTCTGCTCCTGCATGATCCTGGCCGTCGAGGTCGGCGCGCGCCGGGTGACGACGATCGAGGGCCTGGCGCGCGGCGACGACCTGCACCCCGTGCAGGCGGCGTTCATCGAACACGACGCGATGCAATGCGGGTTCTGCACGCCGGGCATGGCGATGAGCTGCGCCGCGCTGCTGGAGCAGCAGCCGCATCCGAGCGCAGACGAGGTCAAGGCCGCGATCAGCGGCCATCTCTGCCGCTGCGGGACCTATCCGCATGTGGTCGCGGCGACGCTGGCTGCGGCCGCCCGGCGCAAGGCCTGACCCACCAGACCCGACATCATGGCCAACGACACGACGACGCGCGCCGAGACCTTCCCCGTCGGCATTGCGAGCGTCGGGCTCGCCGCGGTGACACGGCAGGTGCCTGCCGGCGAGCCGCCGGCGCTGGCGCCGAACGCGGCGCTGGCGGTGATCGGCAGGCCGACGCCACGCCAGAACGGCCGTGCCAAGGTCACCGGCGCCACTCGCTACACGGTGGACATCAAGTTGCCCGGGATGTTGCACGGGCGCATCCTGCGTTCGCCGCTGCCGCATGCGCGCATCCGCGCCATCGACCTGTCGGCGGCCGCGCGACTGCCCGGCGTCCGTGCCGCCGTCGCCATCGCCCGGCCCGAGGATCCCGCCTCGGCGACCCTGCGCTACGTCGGCGCACCGGTGGCCGCCGTCGCCGCCGTCTCGGTCGCCGTGGCCGACGAAGCGCTGCGCCTGATCCGGGTCGACTACCAGGCGCTGCCCTTCGTCACCGAGATGGAAGCCGCGCGCGATCCGGCCGCGCCGCGGGTCTTCGACAGCGCCGCGGCGCCGCAAGGCCATGCATCGGGCTTTCCCGCCGGCCACGGCCTGCCGCTGGTGGGCAATGTGCGCGGGCCGGCCACCGCAGCGCGGGGCGACGTGGCGCAGGGCTTCGCGCAAGCCGAGGTGAGCGTCGAGGCCGAGTACCGCACGCAGGTGCAGACCCACTGCTGCCTCGAACCGCACGCGACCGTCGCCGACTGGCGCGCCGACGGGCTGACCGTCTACCAGTCGACCCAGTTCACGGCCGGCGTGCGGCAGGAGCTGGCGGCCGCCTTCGGGCTGGCGCCCGGCCGCGTGCGCGTGGTCGTCGACGGCATGGGCGGGGGCTTCGGCAGCAAGTCGTCGCTCGGCAACTACGGGCGCATCGCCGTGGCTCTTTCGCGCCAGGCCGGCGCGCCGGTGCGCGTGGCGCTCGATCGCCAGGAAGAGCAGATGGACGCCGGCAACCGCCCGGCCACCTGGCAGCGCCTGCGCATCGGCGCCCGTCGCGACGGTGCGCTCACGGCGATCTCGCTGCGCAGCCACGGTACTGCCGGCGTGGCCCTCGGCGCCGGCGTCGGCAACAACGCGCAGGCGCTCTACGACTGCCCCGCTTTCGATGCGGCGCATGACGACGTGTTCACGAACGCCGGCCCCGGCTGCGCGATGCGCGGGCCGGGCAATACGCCGGGCGCCTGGGCCCTGGAGCAGGCGATCGACGAGCTGGCCGAGAAGCTGGCCATCGACCCCCTGCAACTGCGCGATCGCATCGATCCGAGCCCGGTGCGGCGCGAAGAGCGGCGCCTCGGTTCCGAGCGGATCGGCTGGTCGCGGCGCCACGCCCCGGGCACCGACGGCGGGCCGGTGAAGCGCGGCATCGGGATGGCGCAGGCCATCTGGGGCGCCAACGTGCAGACCAACTCGGCCTGCGAAGTTCGCATCCATCGCGACGGCATGGTGGAGCTGCTGTCCAGCGTGCAGGACATCGGCACCGGCATCGGCACCGTGCTGGCCCAGGTGGTCGCCGAGGTGCTCGGGCTGCGCCCCGAAGACATCACGGTGCGCATCGGCGACACCGAGTTCCCGGCCGGGCCGCCGTCGTACGGCAGCCGCACCACGGCGTCGATCACGCCGCCGGCGCGGACCGCTGCGTGGCGGGCGCTGCAGTCGCTGCTGCTCGTGGCGGCGCCGGCGCTCGAGGCACCCCCCACCGATCTGGTGGCGCGCGGCGGGCGCATCGTGGTGCGCGACCAGCCCGCACGCGGCATCGCGTTTCGCGCGGCGGCCGCGCTGCTGCGCACCGATCGCATCAGCGAGGTGGCTTCACGCAGCGACGACTACGGCGGCTTTCGCCGGCGCATCGGCGCCGACGCCGCGCTGGCGCAGCAGGACCTGGGCGGGGTGCAGTTCGTTCAGGTGGCCGTGGACACCGAGACCGGCATCGTGCGTGTCGAGCGCGTGGTCGCCGTGCACGATTGCGGCCGGCCGATGAATCCGCGCTTGATCGAAAGCCAGGTGCAGGGCGGCGTGCTGATGGGCTTGTCGTACGCTCTGTTCGAGGACCGCCGACTCGACCGCCACACCGGCCGCATGGTCAACCCGAACCTGGAGCAGTACAAGCTGGCGGGGCCGCACGAGGCGCCCGAGATCGAGGTCGTGCTGCTGGAGGACTACCAGGGCCGCAGCGCGACCGATGCCTACGGCATTGCCGAGCCGGCCAACATCGGCACCGCGCCGGCCATCGCCAACGCCGTCTACAACGCGATCGGCGTTCGGCTGCGGTCGCTGCCGATGACGCCGGCCGCGGTGCTCGCCGCGCTGGGCCGCGCTTCCGCCCCGGGCCGAATGTCATGAATCCCTTTGCCTGGTCGGCCGCCCGAACCCCTCGCGAGGCCGCCGCGGCAGCGTCGACCACGGTCGCCGACGCGATGTGCGCGGCCCCCGATGCGGCCGTCGCGGCGGCGGCAACCGCGACCGCGGTGGTGAAGGCCGGCGGCATCGATCTGCTCGATCTTCTCAAGGAGGGCCTGCTGTCGCCGGCGATGCTGGTCAGCCTGGCGGCCGTTCCAGGCCTGGACCGCATCGAAGAACAGGCCGACGGCGGCCTGCGCATCGGCGCCACGGCGACGCTGGCCGATCTGGCCGCGAACGCGCTCGTGCGGCGCCGCTACCCTGCACTTTGCGATGCGGTCGGCGCGGCCGCGAGCCCGCAGATCCGCCATGTCGCGACCCTGGGCGGCAACCTGCTGCAAAGGCCGCGCTGCTGGTACTTCCGCGCCGCCGCGTTCCGCTGCCTGCGCAAGGGTGGCGGCCACTGCTACGCGATCGACGGCGAGAACCAGTATCACGCGGTCTTCGACAACCGCGCTTGCGCGATCGTCCATCCTTCGACCGCCGCGACGGTGCTGGTGGCCCTGGGTGCGACGGTCGAACTCAGCGATGCCGACGCTGCCCTGCGCCGGGTCCTGCTCGAGGACTTCCTCGTCTCGCCGGGTCGGGACCTGCAACGGGAAAACGACCTCCGACCGCACGAGATCCTGACCGCGATCCTGCTGCCGCCGCTGCCGCCAGCCACGCGCATGGCGCACCTCAAGCAGGGCGAGAAGGACTCCTTCGACTGGCCGCTGGCCGACGTCGCCGTCGTGCTCGACCTCGCCGGCGATGGCACCTGCCGGCGCGCAGCGGTCGTCCTCGGCGCGGCGGCACCCGTGCCTCACCGTGCAAGAGCCTGCGAGGCCGCGCTGACCGGCCGACGCATCACCGACGAAGTGACGAAGGAAGCGGCGCACGCGGCGCTCGACGGCGCCACCCCGCTGGCCCAGAACGGCTACAAGCTGCCGCTTTTCGAGACGCTGGTTCGGCGTGCCATCGTGAAGGCCGCAGAGCGGGCCTGAGCGTCGACCGTCGATCCGGCATCCGCAGGAGATCAGGTCAGGTGATCAGCCGCGGGTACATCCAACCGCCGACCCAGACCAGCAAGGCGAGCCCCACCGACAGTACGCCGAAGTCCAGGCCCAAGCCCAGCGTGCTGACACCGCCGACCAGCATCAGCGAGCGCAGCCCGTCGACGACGAAGCTCAGCGGGTTGGCATGCGCGACCACCTTCAACCACGGCGGCATGATGTCGGTCGGATAGATCGCGTTGCTGGCGAAGAACAACGGCATCGTCAGGACCTGCCCGATGCCCATGAAGCGCTCGCGCGTCTTGACGATGCAGGCGATGATGAGCGAGAAGGTCGAGAACAGCGCCGCACCCAGCAGCACCAGAGCGACCACGCCGGCCAGCGCCTGCGGGGCCCAGACCAGCGGCACGCCGAGCGCCACCGCCACCCCGTACACGATGACGGCCTGCGTCAGCGCCCGCATGCCCGCAGCCAAGGCCTTGCCGAGCACCAGCGCCGTGCGCGGCGTCGGGCTGGCGAGGAACTTGTGCACGATGCCCAGGTCGCGCTCCCAGATCACCGAGATGCCGTTGAAGATGGCGACGAAGAGCACGCTCTGCGCCAGGATGCCGGGCACCAGGAAGGCGAGGTAGTCGATGCCGCCGGTGGGAATGCCGTGGGTGCGGGCGAACACCTGCCCGAACACCAGCAGCCAGAGCATCGGCTGGATGGCTCGCGTCAGCAACTCGGTCGGGTCGTGGCGCAGCTTGCGCATGTCCATGCCCGTGATCGCCGCCACCTTGGCCAGGTAGCGGCCACCCCGGACCAACACGGAAGCCGACATCGCGCGCTGCTCGCTCATCGGGGTTCCTAGGCGCTGCGCGCTCCGGTCTTTGCCATTGGGACGGCCCGACGGGTTCAGGCCAGCCGCTGGCTGGCGCGGCGGATGTTCGACGTTGCGCGGAAGGCATCGGCGGCTTCTGCCGACTCGCCGGTGTAGAGCGCGAACAGTTCATCGAGCGTCGCCGTGGTCTGCCCGCTGCCCGCGCGCAGCTCGTCCAGGCTGCCGCAGGCCACCAGCCTGCCGGCGCGCAGGATGCCGAAGCGCGAGCACAGCGCCTGCGCCTCATCCATGTAATGGGTGGTCATGAAGATCGTGGTGTCGAAGTTCGCGCGCAGCTGGCGGATATGCGCCCATACCGTCTCGCGCGCCACCGGGTCGAGCCCGACCGTCGGCTCGTCGAGGAACAGCAGCCGCGGCCGGTGCAACATCGACTGCGCGATCTCCAGCCGGCGGATCATGCCGCCCGAGTAGGTGGCCACCAGCCGGTGGGCGGCCTCCTGCAGGTCCATGAAGGCCAGGGCCTCGGAGATGCGATGCGCGCGCTCGGCGCGCGGGATGTCGTACAGGCGGGCGAAGATCAGCAGGTTCTCGTAGCCCGTCAGCTCGCCGTCCGCGGACAGGGCCTGGGGAACGTAGCCGATCGCCGCACGCACCTGCGTGGCCTGGCGCACGACATCGAAGCCTTCGACGCAGGCGCTGCCTGCGGACGGCGGCAGCAGCGTCGTCAGCATCTTGATCAGGGTGCTCTTGCCAGCGCCGTTGCGTCCGAGCAGGCCGAAGACCTCTCCTGCCCGCACCGTCAGGTCCAGCGTATCGACGACCGTGTGGGTGCCGAAGCGTCGTGTCAGCGCCTGCGTCTTCAGCGCCGCGCCGGCCTCGTTGATGGCGCCACACCGGCCGTCGGGTGGTCCGGAGATCGACACCGGCGCCGCTTGCGCCGCCGGTGTCTGCGGGCTGATCGCCATCGACATGGTCTCGTTTCGGGCATTCGGGCAGAGCCGTCGACAGCACCTGCAACCGATCCCTGCCGGCCTGCCAACGGTATCCCCGACGCGATTCAGTCTGCGAGTGCGCCGCGGCCCGCTTCTTGACTTCGCTCAAGCCATTCGGTGAAGCCTCGGTAAAGAGGTCGTAACGCTCGACGCCCGGCAAGCCGGTGTCGGACTGCTGCAGCCGGCCGGGCGGGTTACGCGCGATTCGCTTGCGCACCCTCAAGGCCGCCGCAGATTGAACGCGTAAGCTCTTATGGGAGTCGCCGCGCCGCTGGCGGAAGGAGAGTTTCGATGAAGAACTGGCTGGTCGTCGCCAACGCCTCGAGGGCGCGCGTGCTCGAGCAATCCAACGAGCCTGGCGTGTACGTCCACGTCGCCGACCTCGTCCACCCCGAGAGCCGTCAGAAGGGCACGGATCTGGCTGGTGACCGGCCCGGTCACGAGCCCGCCTTCATGGCGGCGCATGGCGCTGGGAGTTCCTCCTACGATCCCCGCACCGCTCCGCGCGAGCGCGAACACGACCGTTTCGCGCGCGAGGTGGCGAAGCTGCTCAACGACGGCGTCGCCGCCGGGCGCTGCGCCGGGCTCGTGCTGGTGGCGTCGAACCCGTTCCTCGGTCACCTGAAAGAGCACCTGACCGAACAGGCCAACCTGGCGCTCCTGCGTTCTGTGGCGGCCGACTACACGGCATTGGACGAACGCGAACTCGCGCAGCGGCTCGCGCCTCCGCCCCTCGCCTAGTGGCCCGCCGCGCGCGACGGGTTCATGGCTCGTCGTCGCGCACCGTCTCAGGCAGGTGCCTCGCGTTCGGGCACCGACCCCTGGGCCGGCGTCGCCGCGCCCCCGGGGACCAGACGGGGTTCGGCGCCCATCCAGTACAGGCCGTTGGCCATGATGCAGAAGCCGGTGCCGGCGAACCAGACCATCGCCCCGCCGACGAAGCCGGTGAATGCCAGCCACCAGGGGCTGTGCACCAGCGACAGCACCGAGGCCAGGGTCAGGTTGATGCCGACGGCCAGGTAGATGCGCCGCTCCAGGTACCAGCGGTCGGTCTGCATGAAGTACCACTGCCCCGGCTTCCAGCCTGGCCGCGCCAGCATGGGCATGAATCCGATGCGGGCGAGCAGGTTGCCGACCACGCAAAAGCCGGTCAGGGCGACCGCGATCGACGCTGCCGCGGTCGCGATCACCAACAGCACCCACAGCGGATGGACCCACGCGGCCAGGGCGGTGGCGGCGAGGATGACGACGCCGGCGATGAGCCAGACCGAGCGCTCGATGTACCAGCGCTCGGTGGGGACGATGTAGAAGACCGGAACGCAGCGACATGGAGCGGTTCCTTTCGTGGCGAAGGTCGACGGTGACGGGCCGACTCCCGCTTCGTCGGCCCGGCGCGCGCAGAGGACGCCGCCAACGGCTGCGACGCAGGCCGGCGTCATTTCTAGCCCCGGGTCCCGTCCTTGCCGTTGCGGTATGTCAACGGTGTGGCGCAAGGCGTCGGTCCGCCCGGCGGACCCGCGCGCCGGAGGGCCTCAGATCACCGTGCGCCCGAGCACGCCGGCAATGCGCCGCAGCAGCCACTTGGGCGTGGCGCCCGCGGCCAGCGTCGCGGCCCGATTGACCACGCCTGGCACGGCGATCACCTCGCCGGCCAGGCAGGCCCGGTAGCCGGCCGCAGCCACCTCGCCGACATCGCCGACCAGGAAGGCGGGCAGGTCGGCCAACCTGGCGTTGTGCGCGGCGGCGCTGCTGAGCATGGCGGTGGCGGTGATGCCCGGACAAAGTGCGGTCACGGTGACGCCGCTGCCGCGCAGTTCCTCGGCCAGCGACTCGGTCAGCGAGAGCACGTAGGCCTTGCTCGCGGCGTAGGTCGCCAGCCCGGGCACGGGCTGAAAGGCCGCGATCGACGCCAGGTTCAGGACCCGCCCGCTGCCACGGGCGACCATCGCCGGCACGAAGGCGGCGAGCATCGCGGTCAGCGCGGAGACGTTGACGTCGATCAGCCGCTGGTGGCGCATCGCGTCGCCGCTGGCGAAGGCGCCCTGCTCGAGCACCCCGGCGTTGTTGACCAGCACGTCCACCGGCCGCCGCTTGCGCCGCAGCGCTGCCGCCAGCGCCGCGGCGGCGCCGGGCCGTGCCAGGTCGGCCGGCAACACCTCGGCGCGCGTGCCATGCTCGGCGTGCAGCCGGTCGGCCAGCGCGTGCAGGCGGTCGACGCTGCGGGCGACGAGCACCAGGCGGTGACCGTCGCGCGCGAAGCAGCGCGCCAGCGCCTCGCCGATGCCCGACGACGCGCCGGTGATCAACGCGGTCAGCTGTGCGGGCGATGGCTTGCGTGGCATGGTCGGGCTCGGGCGGCGCGGACGACGTGTGTTCATTCTGCGCCCGCGCAGGCCCTGCCGCCCGGGCTGCCGCATTGATCGAAGCCACCTGCCCACCGGCCCGGCCGTGCTAGCTTCGAGGCCGGCTTCGATGGAAGGCAAGGAGACGGCTGATGCAAGCCTTGAGCGGACTGGACGGCGCCTTCCTGCACCTGGAGACGCCGAGCACGCCGATGCACGTCGCATCGCTGCACCTGTTCGACCTGCCGCCGGGTTACCGCGGCGACTTCCACGCCGACATCCAGCGCCTGATGCGCAGCCGCGTGCACCTGGCGTCGGTGTTCAGGCGCAAGCTGGCACCGATGCCGCTGCAGTTCGCCAACCCGCTGTGGGTGGAGGACGACGCCATCGATCTCGACTACCACGTGCAACGCGTCACCCTGCCGCCCCCCGGTACGCAGGCGCAGCTCGGGCAAAACTTCGCCTTCGGCCCGAAGACGCCGTTGAATGCGCCGATCACCGGCGAGCGCGGCTTCGCTGCGGTGTCGATCCCGCCGGACACGCTCAGGCGACTGGCGGCCGCGCACGAGGCCAAGCTCAACGACATCGTGCTCGCACTGTGCAGCGGCGCACTGCGCCGCTATCTTTCGGCGCATGGCGGCGTACCGAGGATGCCACTGATCGCGGCGATGCCGCCGGTCGCCAACGTCGTGATCTCCAACGTGCCCGGGCCGCAGGTGCCGCTGTACGCGGCCGGCGCGCGCATGGCCAGCTACTGGCCGCTGTCGATCGTCGAGCATGGCCTGGGCGTGAACCTTACGGTGATGAGCTACGCTGGCGCGATGGGATTCGGCTTCACCACCGCACGCAGTGCGGTGCCCGACGCGCGCGAGGTCTCGGCGGCGCTGCTGGCCGCGCTGGACGAACTGGTGGCCAGGAGCCGCCCGTCGTCACGCCGCTGGCGCCGCGCCGCGGCGGCAGCAGCAACCTGAACCGCCCCACCCGACACCCGACCGGAACCCAGCCATGCGCCAACTCAGCGGACACGACGCGAGCTTCCTTTACTCGGACACCGCGCACGCCAATGCCAACGTGACCTTCATCCAGATCTACGACCAGAGCACCGCACCCGGAGGCAAGGTGCGCTTCAAGAGCATCCTGGCGCACATCGAGAGCCGGCTGCACCGCTCGCCGATCTTCCGCAGCAAGCTGCAGCGCGTGCCGCTGGAGCTGGACCACCCGTACTGGGTCGAAGACGAGCATTTCGACCTCGAGTACCACGTCCGCCACATCGCGCTGCCGGCGCCGGGCGACTGGCGCCAGTTCTGCATCCAGGCCTCGCGCATCCACGCACGGGCGCTCGACCTGCACCGGCCGCTGTGGGAGATCTACGTCATCGAGGGGCTGGACAGCATCGTCGATCTGCCGCCGGGCAGCTTCGCGCTGCTGACCAAGATCCACCACGCGGCCATCGACGTCGAGAGCCACAACGAGATCGTCGAGGTGCTGCACGACACCACGCGCCGGCCGCCGCGGCCCGAACCGCCGGAGCCGTGGTTTCCGGAACAGCCTCCCGGCGCGCTGGCGCTGATGTGCCGCGGCGCCGTTCATGCGCTGCTGTCGCCACTGCGGCTGGCAGGGCCGCTGGCGCGGCTGGCGCCGGCCGCGATGGCCTTCGCGCGCGACCTGCTGCGGCCCGAGCACCTGATGACAGCCACGCGCTTCAACTCGGTGGTCTCGGCGCACCGGGTGTTCGACACCCGGCGCTTCATGTGCGACGAGTTCGAGAGCATCCGCCGCCTGGTGCCCGGCGCCAGCGTCGATGACGCGGTGCTGGCGGTCTGCGCCGGCGGCCTGCGCCGCTATCTCGCGGCCCACGGCGAACTGCCCGCGGCCGACCTGGCGGCACTGACGGCGCTCGGGCCCGCCAGGGGCGGGACCACCGCATCGTGGCGCCAGGTCCAGCTGGGCACCAACCTGGTCGACCCGGTCGAGCGGCTGGCGCTGATCCGCGGCCAGGCGCGGGCAGCGCCGTCGATCGAGCGCGCTGCCGCCGCCCGCGCGCAAAGCGAGGTCGAGGAGCAGGCGCCCGCGGCCACGCTGGCCGTCACGCGCAAGCTGTTCGGGCACTCGTCGATCGTGACCGGGCGCGGCATGCCGCCGGCCAGTTGCACCGTCACCCCGGTGCCTGGGCCTTCGGTGCCGATGTACCTGGGCGGCGCGCGCATGACCTACTACTCGGCGATCCTGCCGATCGCGGACGGCATGGGCCTGGTCTTCGCCGTCACCCGCTACGACGGCCGCATCGTCATCTCGCCCACTTCGTGCCGCGAGCTGATGCCCGACCCGCAGGCCTTCACGCAATGCGTGCGCGACAGCTTCCAGGAATACCTGGCCCTGGCCCAGCCTGCGGCTGCGGCCGCGCCGCCGCTCAGACCGGCACGGCCGGGTGGGTCAGCATCCGGTAGGCGGCGCCCAAAGGCCCCGACGCCGCGAACGGTCGCCACCGCCCCTCGGGCTGCGCCAGCCGGTCGGCCACGATCCACAGCACCGCGGCGTTGAAGCCCAGCCCGAGGTGGCTGCCGGGAACGCGGATGTTCTCGTGGCGGGCCGGGTCGCCGTCGACGGTGGCCTCCTGCGGCGGCACGACGCCGTCGCTGAGCGAATACAGGCAGCTCAGCGGCATCGGCAGGTGATGGCGCTCGCGCAGCTTGCGGGCCCGCGGCTGCATCGTGTGGGCGGCCGGCCCGAGCGGGTGCGCGATCAACCGGTACATCGCCTTGACCAGGGGCGGCGAGGCGCTGCCTTCGGGGTCCACCGTGACCGGACTGCCCAGCGTCACGACGTTGCGCACGCAATCAGGCGCCTGGTGCGCGCCGTAGAGCGCGAACACCCCGCCCAGGCTCCAGCCCACCAGGCTGACCTTGCGCCCGGTCTTGTGGTGCAGGTGGCGGATCTTCTGCTCCAGCGCCGCCGCATGCTTGGGGCGGAAGCCGACGTTGCGCCCCAGGCCCCAGGTCTCGACCGCATAGCCGCGATTGCGCAGGAACAGCTCCAGGCCGATCAAGGTCGCCTCGCTGCCCATGAAGCCCGGCAGCAACAGCACCGGGTGGCCGTCGCCGTGCGGCGCGGCGGCCAGGATCGGCAGCGCCGGCGGCAGCAGCGCCAGTTCGACCAAGGCACGCATTTCGAGCGCGGAATGCAGCCGGCTGGGCCGGCCGGTGTGGGTGTGTCGCACGGCCATGGCCGTGATGCTAGGCCATGCGGGCCCCCGCCGGCGGCGCGCCAGCGAGGCGGCCGTCGCCGGCCCAGGGCAGCATCATCGTCAGCAGCAGCAGGCGCTCGAATTCCGGCCTGAAGCCGTCGATGATCCGCTGCGGGTCGGGGCAGCGCCTGCGGTCGGCGACGACGCCGAACTGCACGCCGCCGGCGTACGACACGATGCTCACGCCCAGCCCCACGTCGCCCGACGACGGCACCCAGAAGATGCACTGACGCAAGGTGCTGCCGCAGAACCGCAGCGGCCGCGTCGGGCCGGGCACGTTGGTCATCACCGCGGTGGTCTTCTTGAGGAACAGGTTCGAGATCGCATCCTGGAGCGGCTTGGTCAGCAGGCCCGAGACCGCCAGCAGCGCGTAGGCCAGCAGCGGCTGGTAGCTGCCCTTGAGCTCGCGCATGCGTCGTCGCAGCTCGTACAGGCGCTCGATCGGGTTGGCGATGCCGATCGGCAGCAGCAGCGGCACGAGGCCGAAACGGTTGCCCAGCTGCCAGGCGTCCTGCAGCGGCCGCAGGTTGACCGGCACCATGGCGCGGATGTCCTTGCCTGCGGCGTCTTCGCCGCGGCCGCGCAGGTAACGGCCGATCGCGCCGGCCACGCACGACAGCAGCACGTCGTTGACCGAGCAGTCCAGGGCCTTGCCGACCGCCTTGACCTGCACCAGCGGCAACGGCTCGCACCAGGCCACGACCTTCTGCCCGCTGAGCCGGCCCTTGAGCAGGGTGCGCGAGTCGTCGGGCAGCAGCGCCAGGGCCGCGGCGTCGCGCAGCACGCGGGCCGCGACACGCGCCAGGTCCGCCGCCTCGGCCACCGGCTGCTGCGGGTGGGCCACGGCATGCAGCATCTTGACGACGCCGTCGCCGTAGAGATCGATCGCCTTGACGGCGAGGCCCGCGAGCGGCTCGACCACGGACTCGGACAGCCAGTCGCCGCCGTGGGCCGCCTGCGCTCCGCGTTGCGGCGGCGGCTGCAGGCCCGCGGCGCCATCGGCGATCGACATCAGCAGCGCGCTCAGGGCGACGCCGTCGGCGATGCAATGGTGGATGCGCACGATCAGCGCGCTGCCCTTGCCGTGATGCTCGACGAGATGGATCTGCCACAGCGGATGCGCCGGATCCAGCGGCGTCGCCGCGAGCTCGCCGGCCCGTGCCTGCAGCGCCGCGAGTTCGCTCTGGCCTCGCCGTCGCACGAGCCTTTCGCGCACCACGTGGCGCTCGATGTCGAACGCCTCGTCGCGCACCCAGTACGACAGCACGGCCTCGCGCACCACCTTCTGCCCGAAGCGCTCGTAGCACAGCAACCTGGATTGCAGGCGCTCGCGCAGCGCCTCGCAGCCGAGCGCCGGCTGCAGCAGCCAGACGCCGACGATCATCATCAGGTTGCGCTCGCTGTCCATGCGCAACCAGGCGGTATCGACGCGCGACATGCGAACGGCGTCGTCGGTCATCGCGCAAGCCCCTCTTCCAGCATGCGTCATTTGACGGCCGGACCGGGCCCGGATGGTTGACCTGTCTCAACCCACGACGGCCCGCGAGCGGCGCGACAATCCGAAGCAACAGACAGAGGGAAGGTCCATGAACAAGTCCAGGCAGGCCGCCATCCAAGTCTTGGTCGGCGGCTCCATCGTGTTCGGCTCCGGTGCGCTGGTCGCAGCCCCCGGCGACCAGCCGGTACCGCCGCTGCCCGCCGGCAAGCCGAGCAACGACAAGGACCGTGTGCGCAGCACTTCGATGCCGGCGCGTGGCCTGTTCGTCGGCGACCAGCTCAGCGACGCCGCCAAGGCCAAGCTCTCGGAGCTGGTCATCGAGGCGCTCGGCATGCGGATCGAGGTGGCGCTGGTGGTGCCCGAAGGGCCGTGGAAGATCGACGGCAGCGGCGCGCACGAGCGCGACCTGACGCCGGCGCGACTGGCCGCTGTGCGCCGCTTCCTGACCGAGCGCGGCGTCGATTCCAGGCGCATCTTCGTCGAGAGCCGGATCGACGCCCGCGTCAAGGAGCCGCGGCTGGAGGTGCAGATGGTGGGCCAGCCAGCGCAGGACTGAGTGCCGCGGCTCCGGCGGCGGGCCGAGGCCGGACCGGGCGGCCACGATCAGTACCGGCCCGTGATTCCCGCCACGCGAAGATAGACGTTGGCCAACCAGGCGATCAACCCGCGCCGCAGCCAGCGGCGCCAGCCCGCGCCATCCGGCGCACCGGTGACCTCGAGCGACTGCGCCAGCGCGAGCTCGAAGCGCTCGGTCAGCGCCGCGGCAAAGCCGCGGTCGTGGACGACGACGTTGGCCTCGTAGTTCAGCAGCAGTGACAACGGGTCGATGTTGGAACTGCCCACGGTGGCCCAGTGCTCGTCGACCACCGCCACCTTGGCGTGCAGGAAGGCCGGCGTGTACTCGTAGATGCGCACGCCGCGGTCGCGCATTTCGTCGTACAGCGCGCGCGCGGCCATGACGGCGATACGGTAGTCGGCCTTGCCCTGCAGCAGCAGGCGCACGCGCACGCCGCGCCGCGCGGCGCTGCGCAGCGCGCGGCGAAAGCCGTGGCCGGGGTAGAAGTACGGCACCGCGAGGTCCACCCGCTCGCGCGCGCGCCGGATCGCCAGCACGTAGCTGCGCTCGATCGACCGCCGCTGGCGCAGGTTGTCGCGCACCAGGAAGGCGGCGCGAACCGGGCCGGCTGCAGCGGCCTCCTCGCCGCCTGGAAGCGCACCGACGCCACGCATCTGGCGCACCAGGTTCAGCGCGTCGCTGACGGGTTCTTCGCTGCGCGCCAGCTCACGCACCTCTTCGCGCCAGCCATGCCACAGGCGAGCGCGCAGCCACATCGCACGCGCCGTGGCGTGGGTCGCGGCGGCCGTCGGCCCTTGCACGGCCACCGCGAAGTCCAGCCGCGGCATCGGGCCCCAGCCGTGGTTCAGGTCGTTGCGGTCGTCGATGATGTTGATGCCGCCGACGAAGGCCAGCGTCTGGTCGCACACGCACAGCTTCTGGTGCAGGCGGCGCAGCTGGCCGGGCTGAAGCCAGGCGTACCAGCGGTCGAGCGGGCGGAACACTTCCAGCCGCACGCCGCTGCCTGCGAACAGGCGACGCAGCCCCGGCAGCGAGGCCATCGAGCCGAAGCCATCGACGACCACGTGCACCGCCACGCCGCGCGCAGCGGCGCGCACCAGCGCATCGGCTACCGCGGTGGCGGCGGGGTCGGTATGGAAGATGTAGGTCGCCAACCAGACCTCGACGCGCGCGCCATCGACGGCCTGCACCATGCGCGGGAAGAGTTCGTCGCCCCCCTGCAGCAGCTCGACGCGGTTGCCACCGAGCAGAGTCGGCTCCTGCGGCGGCAGGAAGCCGCCCAGGGCCGGGGGGTCGAGCTCCTTCACCATGGCCGCCTCCAGGGTCCTGGCGCAGCCAGGGAGCGGCCGGCGAGGCAGGCGCAGCCGCGCGTCATTCGAGGGTCGGCTCGAGCTCGGCCACCAGCGGCAGGTGGTCCGACATGCGCGCCCAGGTCAGGCCGCGCGGCACCATCGTCGAGCGGCAGGCCAGGCCGCGCAGGTAGAAGCGGTCGAGCGCGAAGACCGGTGCCAGCGACGGGAAGGTGGCGCACTCGGTGCGGCGCGCGCCCGGCGCCACCGCCCGCGTCAGGCCGAGATCGCGCATCGGTGCGTCCAGGCGTTCACCCCAGTCGTTGAAATCGCCGGCCACCAGCAGCATCTCGCCCGCCGGGATCTCGGTCTCGATGAAGCGCGCCAGCTGCTCCACCTGGCGCACGCGGCTGCGGTGCGCGAGGCCGAAATGCACGACCAGCGCATGGACGGTGCAGCCGTTCCAGGTCACCGGCACATGCAGCAGGCCACGTTGCTCGAATCGATGGTCGCTGACATCGCGGTGACCCACGTCGCCGAGCGGCCAGCGCGCGAGCAGCGCGTTGCCATGCTCGCCCCAGCGCGTGACGGCGTTGGTGCGGTAGGCCGCCTCGTAGCCCTGCGGGGCGAGGAACTCGGCTTGGCCCTGCTGCGGCCAGCCGAACGAGCTGCGGTCGAAGCGGCGCGCCTCGCGGGTGTGGAACAGGCGCACCTCCTGCAGGCAGATGAGGTCGGCGTCGAGCGCCTCCACCGCCAGCCCCAGGTTGTGGATCTCCAGCCGCTTGCGCGGGCCCACGCCGCGCACGCCCTTGTGGATGTTGTAGGTGGCGACGCGCAGGCTGCCGATCCCGCTGTACGGCGGCATCAGGGTGGACTGCATCGGTTTCATGTCGGTTTGTCGCCGGCGCCCTGGAAGCGCGGTAGCTGCAGGATAGCCTCTGCGTTGCTCGGCGAGAAGCAGCGGTCGGCGGCCTCGCGCCAGGGCAGCCACAGGTGCGCCAGGTGCTCGCGCGGGCTGAGCGCCACCGGCGTTGCCGCCGGCACCGTGAGGCCGAACACGTGCTCGGTGTTGTGGGTGACACCTGGCGCGTAGCGGTGGCGCCAGACCGGATAGATCTCGTAGACGTTGACCAGGCCCCAGTCGCGCAGCAGACCCCCGGTGATGCCGGTCTCCTCGCGCACCTCGCGCCGCGCGGTCTCGTCCAGCGATTCGTCGACGCGATCGAGCGAGCCGGTCACGCTCTGCCAGTAGCCCGGCTTGTCTGCGCGCTCGATCAGCAGCACCTCGAGGGCCGGCGTGTGGATCACCACCAGCACCGACTCGGGGATCTTGTACGGCCGTGGCTGGGACACGACGTCCCCCCGTCTCACGCCGGCGTCGGGTTGCGCAGTCGGATGTGCAACTCGCGCAGCTGCGCCTCGTCGACATGGCTCGGCGCGCCGGTCAGCAGGCATTGCGCGCGTTGCGTCTTGGGGAAGGCGATCACGTCGCGGATGCTCTCGGCACCGGTCATCAGCGTCGCGATGCGATCCAGCCCGAAGGCCAGGCCGCCGTGCGGCGGCGCACCGTACTGCAGCGCATCGAGCAGGAAGCCGAACTTGACCCGCTGCTCCTCGGGCGTGATGTTGAGCGCCTCGAAGACCCTGGCCTGGACGTCGGCGCGGTGGATGCGCACCGAGCCGCCGCCGATCTCCCAGCCGTTGAGCACCATGTCGTAGGCCTTGGCGATGCAGGCCCCGGGGTCGGTCTTCATCAGCTCGTCGTGGCCGTCCTTGGGCGCCGTGAACGGGTGGTGCACGGCGTTCCAGCGCCGGGCCTCGTCGTCGTACTCGAACATCGGAAAGTCGACCACCCACAGCGGCGCCCACTTGTCCTCGAACAAGCCATGGCTGCGCCCGAACTCGCTGTGGCCGACCTTCAGCCGCAGCGCGCCGAGCGCGTCGTTGACGACCTTGGCCTTGTCGGCGCCGAAGAAGATCAGGTCGCCGTTGCGTGCACCGGTACGGGCGACGACCTCGGCCAGTGCGGCGTCGTGCAGGTTCTTGACGATCGGGCTCTGCAGGCCGTCGCGGCCCTTCTCGGCATCGTTGACCTTGATCCAGGCCAGACCCTTGGCGCCGTAGATCTTGACGAATTCGGTGTAGCCGTCGATCTCGCTGCGGCTCATCTCGGCACCGGCGGGCACGCGCAACGCGGCCACCCGCCCACCCTTGGCGTTGGCCGGACCAGCGAAGACCTTGAAGTCGACCGTGCTCATCACATCGGTGAGTTCGGTGAACTGCAGCTTCACGCGCAGGTCCGGCTTGTCGGAGCCGTACTTGTGCATCGCCTCGGCGTAGGTCATCTGCGCATACACCGGCAGCTCCACCCCGAGCGCCTTGCGGAAGACGCGGCGGATCATCGCCTCGGTGACGGCGCGGATCTCTTCCTCGTTCAGGAACGAGGTCTCGATGTCGATCTGCGTGAACTCGGGCTGGCGGTCGGCGCGCAGGTCCTCGTCGCGGAAGCACTTGGTGATCTGGTAGTAGCGGTCGAAGCCGGCGACCATCAGCAGCTGCTTGAAGAGCTGCGGGCTCTGCGGCAGCGCGAAGAACATGCCATCGTGGATCCGGCTCGGCACCAGGTAGTCGCGTGCGCCCTCCGGCGTGCTCTTGGTGAGCATCGGGGTCTCGATGTCGATGAAGCCCTGCTCGTCGAGGAACTTGCGTACCTCGATCGCGACGCGGTAGCGCAGGATCAGGTTCTTCTGCATCTGGGGCCGGCGCAGATCGAGCACGCGGTGCGTCAGACGCACGGTCTCCGAAAGGTTCTCGTCGTCGAGCGGGAACGGTGGCGTCACGCTCGGGTTGAGCACCTCGAGCTCGTGGCACAGCACCTCGACCTTGCCGCTGGTCAGCACCTGGTTCTCGGTGCCCGCGGGGCGCGCGCGCACGCGGCCGACGACCTTCAGGCAGTACTCGTTGCGCACGTCCTCGGCGGTCCCGAACGTTTCGGCGCGGTCGGGGTCGCAGACGATCTGCACCAGGCCTTCGCGATCGCGCAGGTCGATGAAGATCACGCCGCCATGGTCGCGGCGGCGATGGGCCCAGCCCATCAAGGTGACGGTCTGGTCCATCAGCTTCTCGCTGACCAGGCCGCAGTAGGTGGTTCTCATGGCTTCACTCCAGACGGATGCTTCGGATTCGGTTCGATGGGGTTGGTTGGCGGCGGCGCTCGCGCGAGCCTGCGGCCGACAAAGGCGGCGGTCTCGTCAGGACTGGGCAGCTGCCGGGCCGGCCCAGCCCGGTCAATTTCGGGCCGGCCGCGCTGCGGCAGCCAGTTCGGCGGCCGCGCCGGGCACCACGACGCCCATCGAGATCACGTACTTCAGTGCCTCGTCGACGCTCATCTTCAGCGGCAGCACGTCGGTGCGCAGCATCATCAGGAAGAAGCCCGATGTCGGATTCGGCGTCGTCGGCACGTAGACGCTCACGCATTCGCCCGGCAGATGGGCCGCGACCTCGCCGCCGGGCTTGCCGGTGACGAAGGCGATCGTCCAGGAGCCTTGGCGCGGGTACTGCACCAGCACCGCCTCGCGAAAGGCGTTGCCGTTGCTCGAGAACAGGGTGTCCGAGACCTGCTTGACCGAGTTGTAGACCGACTTGACGATCGGGATCCGGCTCAGCACCGCATGGCCCTGGCGCAGCCACCACTGGCCGAACATGTTGGTCGCGAAGACGCCGGTCAGCAGCAGGCCCACCGCCATCACGACGACGCCCAGGCCGGGCACGCGGCGCAGCATCTCGATGCCCTCGCGCGCGGAGTCGGGCAGCACGAACTGCGAGGTCGACAGCAGCGCGTCGAACACGCCGTTGAGCGCGCCCAGCACGGACGACAGCACCCAGATCGTGATGGCCAGTGGCAGCCATACCAGCAGCCCGGCGACGATGTATTTCTTCACGGCTGGCAGCGGCGGCGCATCAGCTGCTGCCGCTCGGGGATGGCGCCGGGGATGCGGGTGCGGGGGCTGCGGTCGTCTTGGCGGAGGCGTCCGAAGGCTTCGCCGCGGCCGGCGTCGCGACAGCATCGCCCTGGGCTTCAGCGACGGTCTTGTCGCCCTTGGCCGCCACCGCGTCGCCCTCGGCGGACGACTTGCCCTCTTCGGCCTCCTTCTTGGGCGCGGCGTTGCTGCCGCCCTTGAAGTCGGTCACGTACCAGCCCGAGCCCTTGAGCTGGAACCCCGCGGCCGTGACCTGCTTGACGTAGGTGGCCGCACCGCAGGCCGGGCAGGCCGTGAGGACGGGGTCAGAGAGCTTTTGCAGCACGTCCTGCGCGTGGCCGCAGGTGGCACAGCGGTAGGCGTAAATGGGCATGGCGTGGGCGGAGTTTCAGTGAGGACTAACTTGCACTCAAGTTAGGTCGTAGCTAAACCATTGATTCGAAAGGCGAAATTATAGGGCGGCCCGGGATTTCCCGGTCACCTGAGCCAATACAGCAGCAGGCGCGTCAGGACCAGGCCGCCGGAAAAGCCGGCCGCGATCCACAGCATGGCCTGCAGGAGGCGGTTGGTCCGGCGCTGTTCGTCGAGCAGCAGACGCGTCGCGTCGCCCTCGTCCGGTCGCGCCTGGCGCTGCAGCGCTTGATGCAGCAGGCGCGGCAACTCGGGCAGCAGCTGGGCGTAGCGCGGGGCCTCGTTCTTCAGCCGCTCCAGCATGCCGCGCCAGCCTATCTGCTCGTTCATCCAGCGCTCGAGGAAAGGCTTGGCCGTGGTCCAGAGGTCGAGCTCGGGGTCGAGCTGGCGGCCCAGACCCTCGATGTTGAGCAGCGTCTTCTGCAGCAGCACGAGCTGGGGCTGGATCTCGACGTTGAAGCGGCGCGAGGTCTGGAACAGGCGCATCAGCACCTGGCCGAGCGAGATGTCCTTCAGCGGGCGGTCGAAATGCGGCTCGCAGACGGCGCGGATCGCGCCTTCGAGCGCATCGACGCGCGTGCCCGGCGGCACCCAGCCGCTTTCGATGTGCAGCTCGGCCACCCGCTTGTAGTCGCGGCGGAAGAAGGCGATGAAGTTGTAGGCGAGGTATTCCTTGTCGGTCTCGGTGAGGGTGCCGATGATGCCGAAGTCGAGCGCGATGTAGCGGCCGAAGGTGCGCGGGTCCAGGCTGACCTGGATGTTGCCCGGGTGCATGTCGGCGTGGAAGAAGCCGTCGCGGAAGACCTGGGTGAAGAAGATCGTCACGCCGTCGCGCGCCAGCTTGCGGATGTCGACGCCGGCGGCGCGGATGCGCTCGATCTGGCTGATCGGCACGCCGTGCATGCGCTCCATCACGATGACGCCGTTGGTGCACAGCTCCCACACCATCTCGGGCACCAAGACCAGGTTCAGGCCGTCCATGTTGCGCCGCAGTTGCGCCGCGTTGGCAGCCTCGCGCACGAGGTCGAGCTCGTCGTGCAGGTAGCCGTCGAATTCGGCCACCACCTCACGCGGCTTGAGCCGCCTGCCGTCGGCCGACAGCCGCTCGACCCAGCGCGCCAGCAGATGCAGCAGGTTCAGGTCCTGGTCGATGACTTCGAGCATGCCCGGCCGCAGCACCTTCACCGCGACCTCGCGGCCATCCTTCAGCACCGCGAAGTGGACCTGGGCGATCGAGGCGCTGGCCACCGGCTCGGCCTCGAAGCTGGCGAAGACCTCTTCGATGCGGCGGCCGAAGGCCCTCTCCACCAGCGCGCGCGCCTGCGCCGCCGGGAAAGGCGGCACCCGGTCCTGCAAGCGCGCGAGCTCGTCGGCGACGTCGATCGGGATCAGGTCGCGCCGGGTGGACAGCACCTGGCCGAACTTGACGAAGATCGGCCCCAGCCGCTCCAGACCCAGGCGCAGGCGCTCGCCGCGCGGCGCGTCGAGCCGGCGACCGATGGTCACCAGCCGCACCAGGGCCCGCACCGAGCGCTGCGGGAAGGCCGACAGTGCGACCTCGTCCAGGCCGAAGCGCAACACGGTGACAACGATCGTCACCAGACGCCCGACGTGGCTCAAGACGGCCTCCCGGCCGCAGCGCCCGGGCCGGCCCGTTGGCGCGGCGACATCAAGGGCCTCAAGGGCCTCGAGGGCGCAAGCGCTCGCCGAGCGTGGCGGCGCCCTTGAGCGCCGTGCGCAACCCACCGGCAACGGCGCTGCCGATACGGTGCAGCTGCTGCGCCACCACCGGGCCGAACAGGCGCTCGAGATCGGCCGCCACGTCCCAGCGCAGGTTCTGCAGCAGCCAGTTCACATCGGCGGCGAGTTGAGCGTCGCCGTCGATCTGCACCGCGGGCGTCTCGCCGGCGAGCATGCGCGCCAGCAGCAGCGCCGGGTTGGAGGCGTCGATCTGCACCGCCAGGTCCTGGGTCGCCGCGCCCTCGCTGCCGCACCACTCCAGCAGGCCGGCCGGCGTGATCAGCCAGGCCAGCGGCGGCGGCGCCGGCAGCAACGAAGGCCAGCCGGTCAGCGTCAGCACCAGGCTGCGCCCGGCATGCGGGCGCAGCCGGGCGGTGGCCGCGCTCTCGCCGCCCAGCACATGGTTGATGACCAGAGTCAGGCGCTCGGCGATGGCCGGCGCAAGCAGGGCTTGCAGACTGTGAAGCATTGCGCGATTGTAGGCAGCGGCCCTGTGATCGCGGTCATGCGCGGCCCGCTGAAGCGAGCACGACTTCGGACACAATGACTCGCTTGCCGTGCGGTGTGTCGTGCAAGGACTCGAACGCCCCTTCGTTTCCCGGGGGCTCGCCAGACCCCGTCGTGGACCGCCTGACAGCCCTCCCCCCGATGCTCGAAGACCGAGGCTACAAACGAACCTTCTACGGCGCGCCGCGTTCGGTGACCTCGCTGTTGCCGGCGCTTCTCGAGCCACCGCCGGCGGTCGCGATCGACGTCAAACTCGGCTCGCCCGGGCTGGTGATCATCGGATCGCGGCGCAGCGCCAGCGGCCGGATCGTCAGCCCGCTCGACGACAGCGCGGCGGGCTGCCTCGGCAAGCTCCGGCTCCAGCAATGACACCGACGGTATTGCTCACCGGTGCGACCGGCTACATCGCCTCGCACACCTGGCTCGCACTGCAGGCGGCAGGCTTTGCCGTGGTCGGGGTGGACGACTTCTCCAACAGCTCGCCGGCGGTACTGGGCCGGCTGCGCGAGCTCTCCGGGGCCGAGCCGGTGTTCGAGCGTGCCAACGTGTGCGACGCGCAAGCGGTGGAAGGCATCTTCGAGCGCCATCGCATCGATGCCGCGGTCCACTTCGCAGCCTTCAAGGCGGTCGGCGAGTCGGTCGCCCGACCGCTGGCCTATTACGCCAACAACCTTGGCGGCATGCTCACGGTGTGCGCCGCGATGCAGCGGCATGACGTCAGGCGCTTCGTGTTCAGCTCCAGCGCCACCGTCTATGGTCAGCCCGAACGGCTGCCGCTGCGCGAGGACGCCGCGCTGTCGGCCACCAACCCCTACGGCCAGACCAAGCTGATGAGCGAGCAGATCCTGCGCGACCTGGGTGCCTCCGACCCCGGCTGGCAGACGGCATGTCTGCGCTACTTCAACCCGGTGGGCGCGCACGAGAGCGGCCGCATCGGCGAAGACCCGCGCGGCGTGCCCAACAACCTGATGCCCTATGTGGCGCAGGTGGCCGTCGGCCGCCTGGCGCGGCTGTCGGTGTATGGCAACGACTACCCCACGCCCGACGGCACCGGGGTGCGCGACTACATCCATGTCGTCGATCTGGCGCAAGGCCATGCGGCCGCGCTGCGGCGACTGTTCGACAGCCCGGGGTCGTTCACGGTCAACCTGGGCACCGGCCGCGGCCACAGCGTGCTCGAGGTGGTCGCCGCCTTCGCTGCCGCCAGCGGCCGCGAGATTCCTTACGCGGTGCTGCCACGCCGGCCCGGCGACATCGCCGCCTGCTGGGCCGACCCCACGCTCGCCCACGAGCTTCTGGGCTGGCGCGCGCAGCATGATCTGGCCCGCATGTGCGCCGACAGCTGGCGCTGGCAATCGATGAACCCGGGGGGGTTTGAGACATGACGAAGAAGATCGACGTCCAGCCGGTGGTGATGGCCGGTGGCTCGGGCACCCGGCTGTGGCCGCTGTCGCGCTCGGGATTCCCCAAGCAGTTCCTCGTGCTGTCGGGTCGGACCAGCCTGTTCCAGCAGGCCGTCTCGCGCCTGCAGGGCCTGGGCGATGCGGGCATCGCGGTGGCCGCGCCGCTCGTGGTGGGCAACGAAGAGCATCGCTTCCTGATCCTCGATCAGTTGCGCGAGCTTGGCGCCGAGCCCGCCGCCGTGTTGCTCGAGCCGGTCGGCCGCAATACCGCGCCGGCGGTGACGCTGGCTGCGCTGCAGGCGCTGGAAGGCGCCGGTGCCGATGTGGACCCGGTGCTGGTCGTGACCCCGGCCGACCAGACGGTGACCGACACCGCCGCCTTCGGCGCCGCGCTGAAGGCTGCCGTCGCGATGGCGGCCGAGGGCGCGATCGCGATCCTTGGCGTCACGCCGGATCGGCCCGAGACCGGCTATGGCTACATCCGCGCCGACGGCGCTCGCGTGGTCCAGTTCGTCGAGAAGCCCGACCACGCGACGGCGCAGAAATACCTCGCCGCCGGCGGCTACTACTGGAACGCCGGCATGTTCGTGCTGCGCGCCTCGGTGTGGATGGCCGCCCTCGAACGCTTCCGCCCCGACATCGCGAGCACCTGCCGCGCCGCCTGGGCCCAGCGCGGCAGCGATGCCAAGTTCGTGCGCCCGGCCAGGGCCGAATTCGCCGCCGTGCCCAGCGAGTCGGTGGACTACGCGGTGCTCGAGCGCTGCCCTGGCGTGCTCGACATCCGGATGCAGCCGCTGGATGCCGGGTGGAACGATCTCGGCGCCTGGGAAGCGGTATGGCAGGTGGCCGAGAAGGACGCCGCCGGCAACGCGACCGTCGGCGACGCGATCGTCAGCGACAGCCGCGACTCCCTCGTGCACGCCACCAGCCGGCTGGTCAGCGTGGTCGGCCTGCACGACGTGGTCGTGGTCGAGACGGCCGACGCCGTGCTGGTGGCCAGCCGCGAGAAGAGCCAGGACGTCAAGAACATCGTCAACCAGCTCGGCCGCGAGCAGCGCGGCGAGCATGCCCTGCACCGCAAGGTGCACCGGCCCTGGGGCTGGTACGACAGCATCGACAACGGCCCGCGCCACCAGGTCAAGCGCATCCTGGTCAAGCCCGGCGCCTCCTTGAGCCTGCAGATGCACCACCACCGCGCCGAACACTGGATCGTGGTCAGCGGCACCGCCGAGGTGACCGTCGGCGACAAGGTCATCCTGCTGAGCGAGAACCAGAGCACCTACATCCCGCTGGGCCAGACGCACCGGCTCGCGAACCCGGGCAAGGTGGCGCTGGAGATCATCGAGGTGCAGTCGGGCAGCTACCTGGGCGAGGACGACATCGTGCGTTTCGAAGACACCTACGGCCGATCATGACCATCCTCGTCACCGGCGGTGCCGGCTTCATCGGCAGCAATTTCGTGCTCGACTGGCTCGCGCAGTCCGACGAGCCGGTGATCAACCTCGATGCGCTGACCTATGCCGGCAACCTGGGCAACCTGGCGTCGCTCAAGGGCGACGCGCGGCATGTCTTCGTGCACGGCGACATCTGCGATCGCACGCTGCTCGACCGGCTGCTGGCAGAGCACCGGCCACGCGCGGTGCTGCACTTCGCGGCCGAGAGCCATGTCGATCGCAGCATCCACGGACCGGCCGCGTTCATCAAGACCAATGTCGAAGGCACCTTCACGCTGCTCGAGGCCACGCGCGCCCACTGGTCGGCCCTGGCGCCGGAGGCCAGGGCAGCGTTCCGCTTCCACCACGTGTCGACCGACGAGGTCTACGGCAGCCTGGGCCCCGGGGAGCCGGCCTTCACCGAGACCCACCCCTACGAGCCCAACAGCCCCTACAGCGCCAGCAAGGCGGCCAGCGATCACCTCGTCCGCGCCTGGCACCATACCTACGGCCTGCCGGTGCTCACGACCAACTGCAGCAACAACTACGGGCCTTATCACTTCCCGGAGAAACTGATCCCGCTGATGATCGTCAACGCCCTGGCCGCCAAGCCGCTGCCGATCTACGGCGATGGTCAGCAGGTGCGCGACTGGCTCTACGTCGCCGACCATTGCAGCGCCATCCGCGTCGTGCTCGCGCGCGGCCGCGTCGGCGAGACCTACAACATCGGCGGCTGGAACGAGCAGACCAACGAGCAGATCGTGCACCGCATCTGCGCCCTGCTCGACGAATTGCGGCCGAGCGGACAAGGCCCTTACGAGCGCCTGATCACGCATGTCGCCGACCGCCCGGGCCACGACCGCCGCTACGCGATCGATGCGCGCAAGATCGAGCGCGAACTCGGCTGGCGCCCTGCGGAGACCTTCGAGTCCGGCATCCGCAAGACGGTGCAGTGGTACCTCGGCCATGCCAACTGGGTGGCCAGCGTGCAGAGCGGCGGCTACCGCGACTGGCTGGCCACGAACTACGCCGCCCGATGAGGATCCTGCTGCTCGGCAAGAACGGCCAGGTCGGCTGGGAGTTGCAGCGCGCTTTAGGCGTGCTGGGCGACCTGGTGGCCTGCGACTTCGACAGCCCGGGCGAGCTCAGGGCAGACTTCTCGCAGCCCGATTCGCTGCCGCCGCTGATCCGCTGCCTGCGGCCGGACATCGTCGTCAACTCGGCCGCGCACACCGCGGTGGACAAGGCCGAGAGCGAGCCCGAACTGGCGCGCGCGATCAACGCCGCCGCGCCCGGCGTGATCGCACGCGAGGTGGCGGCCCTCGGCGCGCTGCTGGTGCACTACAGCACCGACTACGTCTTCGACGGCAGCGGCGATGTGCCGCGCGACGAAGATGCGCCGACCGGGCCCCTGAACGTCTACGGCCGCACCAAGCTCGAGGGCGAGGAGCTCATCCGCGCCAGCGGCTGCCGCCACCTGATCCTGCGCACGAGCTGGGTCTACGCCGCGCGCGGCGGCAATTTCGCCCGCACCATGCTCAAGCTCGCGGCCGAGCGCGACGCGCTCAATGTCATCGCCGACCAGTTCGGCGCGCCGACCGGCGCCGAGATGCTGGCCGACGTCAGCGCCCATGCGCTGCGCCGCGTGCAGGCCGCGCCGGAGCTCGGCGGCACCTACCACTGCGTGGCTGGCGGCGAAACGCA
Source organism: uncultured beta proteobacterium (assembly GCA_963725755.1). Lineage (GTDB taxonomy): Bacteria > Pseudomonadota > Gammaproteobacteria > Burkholderiales > Burkholderiaceae_C > Rubrivivax. Next base: position 94,535 of record CAVRZW010000017.1, on the reverse strand, counting down.
TTGGCACGGCTACGCCAGCTTCGTCATCGAATGGGCGCGCGCGCACGGCCTGGCACTGAAGGTCGCGCCCGACGCGGTCCGTCCGGTTCCGACCAGTGCCTACCCCACGCCGGCAAGGCGGCCGCTGAACTCGCGCCTCGATACGGGCAAGCTGCGCGCGGCCTTCGACCTCACGCTGCCCGACTGGCGCGTCGGCGTCGAGCGCATGCTGGCCGAAGTGCTCGACCGTTGAACCGAGGATCCCGACATGCAACGCAAAGGCATCATCCTCGCCGGCGGCTCCGGCACCCGGCTGCACCCGGCCACGCTGGCGATCAGCAAGCAGCTGCTGCCGGTCTATGACAAGCCGATGATCTATTACCCGCTGTCGACGCTGATGCTGGCCGGCATGCGCGAGGTGCTGGTGATCAGCACGCCGCAGGACACGCCGCGCTTCCAGGCCCTGCTGGGCGACGGCAGCCGCTGGGGCATGTCGCTGCAGTACTGCGTGCAGCCCAGCCCCGACGGCCTGGCGCAGGCCTTCATCCTCGGCCGCGACTTCGTCGGCGGTGCGCCCAGCGCGCTGGTACTGGGCGACAACATCTTCTACGGCCACGACTTCGGGCAGCTGCTCGCTCGCGCCGACGCACGCAGCACCGGCGCCACCGTGTTCGCCTATCACGTGAACGATCCCGAGCGCTACGGCGTGGTCGCGTTCGATGCCGACAAGCGCGCCCTGAGCATCGAGGAGAAGCCCGAGGCGCCGAAGAGCAACTACGCCGTCACGGGCCTGTACTTCTACGACGAGCAGGTCTGCGAGATCGCCGCCGGCATCAGACCCAGCGCGCGCGGCGAACTCGAGATCACCGAGGTCAATGCGCAATACCTGCGCCAGGGCCAGCTCGACGTCGAGATCATGGGCCGCGGCTATGCCTGGCTCGACACCGGCACCCACGACAGCCTGCTCGAAGCCGGCCAGTTCATCGCCACGCTGGAAAAGCGCCAGGGCCTGAAGGTCGCCTGCCCCGAAGAGATCGCCTACCGCGCCGGCTGGATAGCCGCCGCGCAGCTCGAGCAGCTCGCCGCGCCGATGCTCAAGAATGGCTACGGCCGGTACCTGATGCAGGTGCTGCGCGAAAGGGCCTTCTGATGAAGTTGACGACGACCGAGTTGCCCGGCGTGGTCATCGTCGAACCCACGGTCTTCGCCGACGACCGTGGCTGGTTCTACGAGAGTTTCAACGAGGCGCGCTTCAACGACGGCCTGGCCGGACTCGGCCTGCCGCCGGCGCGCCGCTTCGTGCAGGACAACCACTCGTGCAGCAAGGCCGGCGTGCTGCGCGGGCTGCACTACCAGCTGCCTCCGCATGCCCAGGGCAAGCTGGTGCGGGTGGTGCAGGGCGCGGCGTTCGACGTCGCCGTCGACATTCGCGCCGGCTCGCCGACCTTCGGGCGCTGGGCGGGGTTGGATCTCTCGGCCGCCAACCGTTTGCAGCTCTGGATTCCCGAGGGCTTCGCGCACGGCTTCGTCGCGCTCACCGACGACACCCATTTCCTCTACAAGACCACCGATGTCTACGCCAGGGACTGCGAGCGCAGCATCCTGTGGAGCGACCCCGCGATCGGGGTCACCTGGCCGCGGGTGACCGGGCATGCGCCACTGATCGCGCCCAAGGACGCTGCGGCACCGCTGCTCGCGCAGGCCGAATTGCCGCCGCTGTAGCAGGCGGCAGGCGTAAAAAAACCGCAGCCGAAGCTGCGGTTTCCGTTCCGGGGCCGGAGCCCCGATTGCGCCTTACAGCGACTTGATGGCCGAGGCCTGCGGGCCCTTCTGGCCCTGCTTCACCTCGAACTCCACCTTCTGGCCTTCGGCCAGGCTGCGGAAGCCGCCGGTGCTCTGGATTTCGCTGAAATGGGCGAAGAGGTCCTTGCCACCGCCGTCAGGCGTGATGAAGCCGAAGCCCTTGCCATCGTCGAACCATTTCACGGTTCCGGTTTGCGTCGTCATGTCGATATTCCTTTCACGGTTGCTGCGCAGCACATGCTGACGCAGTGCAGATGCGGCCAAGAAAATCACCGATCAAGGAATCCGCTGAACACCCCGCATTGCGCGGGCCCACCAGAAACCGTCAAACAACAATCTTGCTCAAATCTACCGACGTAATGTAACCGATAAGTGCGGCGAATGCGCGGCCGGCAAGAAATATTGTTTCCGCCGCGGTCAGGCAGACGCTGGGGCCGTCACGGCGCGGCGGCCGATGCCGCTGTACTCGATCCCGTGCATGGCCATCAGCACGGGGTCGTAGATGTTGCGGCCGTCGAAGATCAGCGGCGATTTCAGCGCCGCCTTGATGGCGTCGAAGTCGGGGTTGCGGAATTCCTTCCACTCGGTCACCAGCACCAGCGCATCGGCACCGGCCAGCGCATCGGCCTGGCTGGCGGCGAAGTGAAGGCGCGGCGTGCCTTCCATGATGCGAGCCGCCTCGTCCATTGCCACCGGATCGTATGCGCGCACGGCGGCGCCGCGGCGCGTCAGCTCGTCGACGATCACGCGGCTGGGCGCCTCGCGCATGTCGTCGGTGTTGGGCTTGAAGGCCAGGCCCCAGAGCGCGAACGTGCGCCCGCCGAGGTCCTGCCCGAAGCGCGCCGTGATCTTGTCGACCAGCACGTGCTTCTGGCGCTCGTTGGCCGCCTCCACGGCCTGCAGCACGCCCAGGTCCATGCCGTTCTCGTGCCCGGTGTGGATCAGCGCCTTGACATCCTTGGGGAAGCAGCTGCCGCCGTAGCCGGTGCCCGGGTAGAGGAAATAGGTGCCGATGCGCGGGTCGCTGCCTATGCCCTTGCGCACCATCTCGATATCGGCGCCCACTCGCTCGGCCAGCAGCGCCAGCTCGTTCATGAAGCTGATGCGCGTGGCCAGCATCGCGTTGGCGGCGTACTTGGTGAACTCGGCGCTGCGGATGTCCATCACCTGCAGCCGGTCGTGGTTGCGCATGAAGGGCGTGTACAGCGCGCGCATCAGCAGCACCGCGCGCTCGTCGTCGGCGCCGACGACGATGCGGTCGGGCCGCATGCAGTCCTCCACCGCCGCGCCTTCCTTGAGGAACTCCGGGTTGCTGACGACGGCGAAGGCAGTGTCGCCCAGGCCGCGCGCCGCCAGCGCCTGGTGCACCGCGTCGCGCACCTTGTCGGCCGTGCCCACCGGCACCGTGCTCTTGTCGACGATGACCTTGTAGTCGGTCATGTGGCGGCCGATGTTGGTGGCCGCCGCAAGCACGTACTGCAGGTCGGCCGAGCCGTCGTCGTCGGGCGGGGTGCCGACGCCGATGAACTGAATCGTTCCGTGCGCCACCGCGGCGGCGACATCGGTCGTGAACTGCAGGCGGCCAGCGGCGGCGTTGCGATGCACGATCTGCTCCAACCCCGGCTCGTGGATCGGGATGCCGCCCTCGTTGAGCATGCGGATCTTGCGCTCGTCGACGTCGAGGCAGACCACGTGGTTGCCCATCTCCGACAGGCAGGCGCCCGTGACCAGTCCGACATAACCGGTGCCGACGACAGTGACTTTCATGGGCGGGGCTGGATTTCCAGTCGACAGGGGGCCGGCACCGGACCGCCCGGCGCCCAAGCCGCCATTCTCGCCGCTACGCGCGACGCCGCCGCGTCATGCCCAGCGGCGAACCGCGGCAAGATGCTCGACCGGGGCCATGCCCGCGACTACGTGCGGATGCAGTGGCCGATGCTGCAGCAACAGCAGCCCGAGGGCTTCGCCATCACTTCAGTCCCATGCCTTTGCCGCTGTCGCCGCCAGTCGGGCCACTGCTGGCAGGCAGCCCGGCGTCGGGCGCGCTCTCCGGTGCCGGGGCTGCACCGACCGTCGGCGCCGAAGCAGGCGCTGCGGCGAATTTGCCCATGTACTCGATCTTGGCCGAGGCGCGCAGGGCCTTGAGCTTTTCTTCGACCAGCTTGCGCTTGCGGTCGTTGAGCAGGAACTGCTCGATCGCGGGGCGCGCCTGCTCGGCCGTGACAGGCTGGCTGCGAGAGCCGGCCAGGACCACGACCTGAACGCCGTTGTTGGCCGGCACGACCATCGCCTGGCCGTCCTTCATGCGCGCGAAGGCCGTCAGGCTGTTCAGCGGCAGCTGCTCGGCAGCGCGCACCGCCTGGCTGCCGGCGAAGCGGTAGTCGTGGGATTTGAGGAATTCGACGAAGTCGTTGATGTTCTTGCTGGCGGCCAGCTGGTCCTTGAGCCCGGCGACCTGATCGGGCTTGGCTTCGATGGCGATTTCCTGCAGACTGTAGATGCGCCGCTCGCTGAACAGCGCCGGGTTGTCGCTGTAGTACTTCTGGATCTCTTCGGGCGTGGGCTTGACGGCTGCCTCACCGACCTTCTCGAGGTAGGCGCGGGCGATGATCTCGCGGCGCGCGGCCTCCAGTTGCTGCACCACGCGCGGGTCACGGTCGATCTTCTGGTCTTCGCCCTGTTGCAGCGCCAGGTCCTGGTCGATCAGGCGCTCGAGGATCTGCCGGCTTGCGACCTCCACCTGGTTCTGCTGCAGGCCGCGCTGCTGCTGGAGAACGAAGTTGACCTGGGGGACCGTGATCGCGTCCTTGTTGACCCTGGCGGCGACCTGAATGGTCAGGTCCCTCTTGTCGCCGCAACCGACGAGCGCCACCGCCGCGATCAAGGCCGCCGAGGGCAACCAGCGACGGGCGGCGAAAGCGGTATCGATCATCGTCAGGTTCATGGATCGGTCCTCGGGTGTTGCCGTGGGTGACAGCCGCTGTCGCAGATCGGACCGCGGGGCAGCAACCCGCCCCTCAGCACTTGATGCCGACGTGCAGCGCGACGATGCCGCCGGCCAGGCTGTGGACATCGACATGGCCGAAGCCGGCGCTCTTCATCATCGTCTTGAGCGTGGCCTGGTCGGGATGCATGCGGATGCTTTCGGCCAGGTAGCGGTAGCTATCGGCGTCGTTGGCAAACAGCCTGCCCAGCAGCGGCATGACGGTGAACGAATACCAGTCGTAGGGCTTGCGCAGCACAGGGGCCGGGGTGGAGAACTCCAGCACCAGCAGCCGGCCGCCCGGGCGCAGTACGCGACACATCTCGAGCAGCGCAGCTTCCTTGTGCGTCATGTTGCGCAAGCCGAAGGCCACGCTGACGAGGTCGAAGGCGCCGTCGGCGAAAGGCAGCCGCTCGGCATCGCAGGCTGCGCTCGGTACCACCAGGCCCTCGTCGAGCAGGCGGTCGCGACCGACGCGGAGCATGGCTTCGTTGATGTCGGTGAGCACCACCTGGCCGCCGGCGCCGACCTGCCGCGCGAAAGCGCGCGCGAGGTCACCGGTGCCGCCGGCGATGTCGAGCACGCGCATGCCCGGCTGAACCGCGGCCAGCGCCACGGCGTAGGCCTTCCAGGCGCGGTGCAGGCCCAGCGACAGCACGTCGTTCATCAGGTCGTAGCGCGAGGCGACCGAATCGAACACCCCGCGGACGCGGCGCGCCTTCTCGGCTTCCTCGACGGTCTGGTAGCCGAAATGGGTCTGCGCCATCGCGCGCATCAGTGCTGGCTGCAGGCGCCGCCGGCGGCGGCGGTCATCGGCGCGTCGCGGTCGACGCCGGCCGCCTGCAGACGCTCCTCGTAGCGCTGCCAGAGCTCGGCCTGGGTGGCACCGAGGCGATACAGGTACGACCAGGAGAAGATCCCGGTGTCGTGCCCGTCGGAGAAGACCGGCTGCACGGCGTAATGGCCCACGGAGGTGAGCTCGACGATGCCGACGTCGCGCTTGCCGGTCTGCAGCACCTCCTGCCCGGGGCCATGGCCCTGCACCTCGGCCGACGGCGAATAGATACGCATCAACTCGAAGGGAATACGGAAGCTGGCACCGTCGTCGAACGCGATTTCCAGCATATGCGACGCCTGGTGCACCGTGAGCGCGGTGGGTTGCGGGCTGTCAGGGGCGGAGCCGGCCATGGTCTGCAAGGAGTTCAGTCATGCGATGAGTGTATCGCCCGCTCCAAAGGACAGGCGCAGCCCACGGCCGTCACCCTCTTGCCCGCACCGATTCAGACCAGAACCCGCTCGATACCGCCCGCGTTGGCGCGGGCCACGTACTGCGGCAGCCAGTCCTCGCCCAGCAGCACGCGCGCCATCTCGACCACGATGTAGTCGGCCTCGAGCAGACCGCTGCTCAGGTCGTCCTCGTAACGCTTGAGGCCCTGCAGGCAGCTCGGGCAGCTCGTGAGGATCTTGAGGTTGGCCGGTGCCGGAGTGCCCGCCTCGGCCATCCGGTTGCGCAGCGCGGCCTCGCCGGCGCGGATCTCTTCTTCCTTGCGGAAGCGCACCTGGGTGCTGATGTCGGGCCGCGTCACGCCCAGAGTGCCGCTCTCGCCGCAGCAGCGTTCGTTCTTGAGCACGTTGGGGCCGATCAGCGCCTTGACCGTCTTCATCGGCTCCTGCTGCTTCATCGGGCTGTGGCAGGGGTCGTGGTACAGGTAGCCGGCGTTGTGACCCGGCAGCGTGACACCCTTCTCGAGCAGGAACTCGTGGATGTCGACGATGCGACAGCCGGGGAAGATGTCCTCGAACTTGTAGCCCTGCAGCTGGTCGTAGCAGGTGCCGCAGCTGACGACCACGGTCTTGATGTCGAGGTAGTTCAGGGTGTTGGCGACGCGGTGGAACAGCACCCGGTTGTCGGTGATGATCTTCTCGGCCTTGTCGGCCTGGCCGCTGCCGCGCTGCGGGTAGCCGCAGCAGAGGTACCCGGGCGGCAGCACGGTCTGCACGCCGGCGTGCCAGAGCATCGCCTGGGTGGCCAGGCCGACCTGGCTGAACAGGCGCTCGCTGCCGCAGCCCGGGAAGTAGAACACCGCCTCGGTCTCGGCGGTGGTCGAGCGCGGGTCGCGGATGATGGGGACGTAGTTCTTGTCCTCGATGTCCAGCAGCGCGCGCGCCGTCTTCTTCGGCAGGCCGCCAGGCATCTTCTTGTTGATGAAGTGGATGACCTGTTGCTTGATCGGCGGCAGGCCCAGCGTGGCCGGCGGCGCGGCGGTCTGCTTGCGCGCGGCCGGCTTGAGCAGGTCGTTCATGAAGCGCTGCGCCTTGAAGCCCACATCGACCATCGCGCCGCGCATCAGCTTGATGGTCTGCGGGTTCGTCGCGTTGAGGAACAGCATCGCCGCCGCGTTGCCCGGGCGGAAGCTCTTCTTGCCCATCTTGCGCAGCATCTTGCGCATCGCCATCGTGACGTCGCCGAAGTCGATCTTCACCGGGCACGGGCTCTCGCACTTGTGGCACACGGTGCAGTGGTCGGCGACATCCTCGAAATCGGCCCAGTGCTGCACGCTGACGCCGCGGCGGGTCTGCTCCTCGTACAGGAAGGCCTCGATCAACAACGAGGTCGCGAGGATCTTGTTGCGCGGGCTGTAGAGCAGGTTGGCGCGCGGCACATGCGTGGCGCAGACCGGCTTGCACTTGCCGCAGCGCAGGCAGTCCTTGATGCTGTCGCTGATGGCGCCGATGTCGCTCTGCTGCATGATCAGCGACTCGTGCCCCATCAGGCCGAAGCTCGGCGTGTAGGCCGCGCTGAGGTCGGCCGCGAAGGTCGGCGCGGCGCCGCTGCGCAGCAGCTTGCCCTTGTTGAAGCGGCCCTCGGGGTCGATCCGGCGCTTGTAGTCGGCGAACTCGGCGAGCTCGGCGTCGGTCAGGAACTCGAGCTTGGTGATGCCGATGCCATGCTCGCCGCTGATCACGCCGCCCAACCGCCGCGCCAGCGCCATGATCCGCGCCACCGCCTCGTGCGCGGTCTGCAGCATCGCGTAGTTGTCGCTGTTGACCGGGATGTTGGTGTGCACGTTGCCGTCGCCGGCGTGCATGTGCAGCGCGATCCAGACGCGCCCGCGCAGCACCCGCTGGTGGATGCGGCGGCATTCGTCGAGCAGCGGCGCGAACGCGCTGCCGGCGAACAGCGACTGCAGCGGCGCAAGGATCTGTGTCTTCCACGAGGCCCGCCAGCGCCAGTCCTGCAGCATCGAGAAGCAGGTCTCGCCGCCTCCGTCGCCACCGGCGGGCTGCACGACGTCGAGCTCGTCGAGCCAGTGCTGCCAAAGCGCGCGCACCTCGGCCAGCAGGGCCAGCGCCTGCTGCACGCGGTCTTCGAGCAGCTCGGCACTCGGAATCTCGCCGGCGTCGTCACCGCGACCCAGCGGCAAGTCGCCGGCGGCGAAGAAGGCCTGCAGCGCATCGGCCAGCTCGAGCTTGTTGCGCAGGCTGAGCTCGACGTTGATGCGCTCGATGCCCTCGGTGTACTCGCCCATGCGCGGCAGCGGGATCACCACGTCCTCGTTGATCTTGAAGGCGTTGGTGTGCTTGGCGATGGCCGCGGTGCGCTTGCGGTCGAGCCAGAACTTCTTGCGCGCGTCGGCGCTGACGGCGACGAAACCCTCGCCGGCGCGCGAATTGGCGATGCGCACCACCTCGCTGGTGGCGCGCGCCACGGCGTCGGCGTCGTCGCCGACGATGTCGCCCAGCAGCACCATCTTCGGCAGGCCGCTGCCGCTCAGGGCCCGCTTGCTCTTGGTGCTGTAGCCCACGGCCTTGAGGTAGCGGTCGTCCAGATGCTCCAACCCCGCGAGCAACACACCATGGTCCTTCAAGCCGAACAGGTAGTCCTTGATCTCGACGATGCTCGGCACCGCGTCCTTCGCGTTGCCGAAGAACTCCAGGCACACCGTGCGCACGTGCGCCGGCATCCGGTGCACGATCCAGCGCGCGCTGGTGATGAGGCCGTCGCAGCCCTCTTTCTGGATGCCCGGCAGGCCGGCGAGGAACTTGTCGGTGACGTCCTTGCCCAGGCCTTCCTTGCGGAAGACGCGGCCGGGGATGTCCAGCCGCTCGGTGCGCTCGAGCGTCTTGCCGCCGGCATCGAAGTACTTCAGCTCGAAGCTGGCGACAGGGGCGTCGTGGATCTTGCCCAGGTTGTGGGCCAGCCGCGTCACTTCCAGCCATTTCGCGTCCGGCGTGACCATGCGCCACGAGGCCAGGTTGTCCAGCGCCGTGCCCCACAGCACGGCCTTCTTGCCGCCGGCGTTCATCGCGATATTGCCGCCGACGCAGCTCGCCTCGGCCGAGGTCGGATCGACGGCGAAGACATAGCCTGCCCGCTCGGCCGCATCGGCCACGCGCTGGGTGACGACGCCGGCCTCGCTGCGGATCGTCGGCACCGGCTCGGCGACGCCGGGCAGCGTGACGAGTTCGACCTCGCTCATCGCCTCGAGCTTCTCGGTGTTGATGACCGCGCTCTTCCAGGTCAGCGGCACCGCGCCGCCGGTGTAACCGGTGCCGCCGCCACGCGGGATGATGGTCAGGCCGAGTTCGATGCAGCCGGCCACCAGCGCGGCCATCTCGGCCTCGCTGTCGGGGGTGAGGACGACGAACGGGTACTCGACGCGCCAGTCGGTGGCATCGGTCACGTGCGAGACGCGCGACAGGCCGTCGAACTTGAGGTTGTCCCCCGCGGTGTGCCGCCCCAGCACCCGGCGGGTGGCCTTGCGCAGGTCCCAGACGGCGCGGAAATGGCTGGCGAAGGCGTCCACCGCGGCGCCGGCCGCGGCGAGCAGTTCGCCGACCAGCGCGTCGCGTTGCGCGTCGTCGGCCGGGCTGCGGCGCTTGCCGACCTCGGCCAGGCGGTGGCGCAGGGCCTCGATCAGGAGCTGCCTGCGCCTGGGGTTGTCGAGCAGGTCGTCCTCGAGGTACGGGTTGCGCTGCACGACCCAGATGTCGCCCAGCACCTCGTAGAGCATGCGCGCCGAGCGGCCGGTGCGACGCTCCTGGCGCAACAGGTTGAGGATCTCCCAGGCCCGGGCGCCGAGCAGCCGGATGACGATCTCGCGATCCGAGAACGAGGTGTAGTTGTAGGGGATCTCGCGCAGGCGCGCGGCACCGCTGTCGGCACGGGAGGCTGCGTCGACGGCGGCGCGAGGATCGATCGGCAGCGGGGCGTTCATGGGATCAACCGGGATTATGGCGGGGGCTTGCCGGGGTCGTTCGGCCCCCGGCACGAAGGCAATCGCCGCATGACGGCCCGGTGGGCCCGGGCCGCGCCGGCGCCGGCGAGCCCGGTGGCCGAAGCCGGGCCGCCGGCAGGCAACGGGTAACCCCGCTTGCCCGCCGGGCCCCGTTTGTGACAGAAACGCGAGTGTCACAAAGACCGGCCAGACTTGCCCGTCCTGCGCCGAATCGCCCTACGGAGACCCCATGAGACTGCACGCGAAGATGTTTGCCCTGAGCACGGCCCTGTTCGCCTCGATCGCGGCCATGCCCGCCCACGCCGTCGTCGAGGTGCAGTGGTGGCACTCGATGACCGGCAAGCTGGGCGACAAGGTCAACGAGATCGCGGAGAAGTTCAACGCCAGCCAGAAGGACTACAAGGTGGTCCCGGTCTACAAGGGCCAGTACGACGAGTCGCTCACGGCGGCGATCGCCGCGACCCGGGCGGGCAAGCCGCCGCAGATCGTGCAGGTGTTCGAGGTCGGCACGGCGACCATGATGGCGGCGCACGGCGCGGTGATGCCGGTCTACAAGCTGATGGCCGACGCGCACGAGCCGTTCGACCCGAAGGCGTACCTGCCGGCGGTGACCTCGTACTATTCCGACACGCACGGGAACCTGCTGTCGATGCCGTTCAACAGCTCGACCCAGGTGCTCTACATCAACAAGGACGCGTTCAAGAAGGCCGGTCTCGATCCCGAGAAGCCGCCGGCGACCTGGCCGGAGCTGATGCAGGACGCCGAGAAGCTGAAGGCGGCCGGCGTGCCCTGCGCCTTCACCACCGGCTGGCAGTCCTGGGTGCAGCTCGAGAGCTTCAGTGCCTGGCACAACGTGCCGTTCGCAACGCTGCAGAACGGCTTCGGCGGTCTCGGCACGCGGCTCGAGTTCAACGGCCCGGTGCAGGTCATGCACATCCAGAATCTCGCCGAGATGGCGAAGAAGGGCCTCTTCACCTACGCCGGGCGCAAGGACGAGCCGACGGGCAAGTTCATGAGCGGCGAGTGCGCGATGGAGACGACCTCGAGCGGCTCGTACGGCAACATCAAGGCGAGCGCCAAGTTCGAGTTCGGCGTCTCGCCGCTGCCGTACTACCCGAGCGTCAAGGGCGCGCCGCAGAACACGATCATCGGCGGCGCGACGTTGTGGGTCATGACCCAGAAGGACCCGAGCCTGTACAAGGGCATCGCCAAGTTCTTCACCTTCCTCTCCTCGCCCGAGATCCAGCTCGACTGGCACAAGTCGACCGGCTACGTGCCGATCACGCTCGCGGCCTACGAGCTGGCGAAGAAGGAGGGCCTGTACAAGGAGCGCCCCGGCTTCGACACGGCGATCGTGGAGCTCACGCGCAAGCCGCCGACGCCCAACTCGAAGGGCCTGCGCCTGGGCAATTTCGTGCAGATCCGCAACGTCATCGACGAGGAGCTGGAGGGCGTGTGGAGCGGCCAGAAGACGGCCAAGGCGGCGCTCGACGAGGCGGTCAAGCGCGGCAACGAGCTGCTCGAGAAGTTCCAGGCGGCGAACAAGTAGACCCGGAACGGCGCCCTGCTGCTGCGCGGTGCGCCGCCCCGATCCCCGCAGCGCTGCGCGATCATGGAAAAGCGAGTTCTCTTCCGCTCGCGCTGGCTGCCTTATGCGCTGGTGCTGCCGCAGATCGCGATAACGCTGGTGTTCTTCTTCTGGCCGGCGGCCGAGACGCTGTACTACTCGGTGCTGCTGCAGGACGCGTTCGCGTCCAAGGTCCAGTTCGTCTGGCTGGACAACTTCGTCACGCTGTTCCAGGACCCGCACTATCTTTCGTCGTTCGAGGTGACGGCGCTGTTTTCCGCGGTGGTCGCGTTTTCGGGCCTGGCGCTGTCGCTGCTGCTGGCCGTGTTCGCCGACCGCGTGCTGCGCGGCGCGAGCGTGTACAAAACGCTGCTCATCTGGCCCTATGCCGTCGCGCCCGCAGTGGCCGGCGTGCTGTGGCTCTTCCTGCTCTCGCCCTCGATCGGCGTCCTCACCTACACGCTGCGCGGCCTGGGCATCGACTGGAACTACTACGTCAACGGCGGGCAGGCGATGCTGCTCATCTGCGTGGCTGCGGTGTGGAAGCAGATCAGCTACAACTTCCTCTTCTTCCTTGCCGGGCTGCAGGCCATCCCGACCTCGCTCATCGAGGCGGCGGCGATCGACGGCGCCGGGCCCGTCCGACGCTTCTGGACCATCGTCTTCCCGCTGCTGTCGCCGACGGCGTTCTTCCTGCTCGTGGTCAACATCGTCTACGCCTTCTTCGACACCTTCGCCATCGTCGACTCGACGACCCAGGGCGGGCCCGGCCAGGCGACGCAGATCCTCGTCTACAAGATCTACCAGGACGGCGTCCAGGCGATGGACTTCGGCGGCTCGGCCTCGCAGTCGGTGATCCTGATGATCGTCGTGACCGTGCTCACCGTGGCGCAGTTCCGCTGGGTCGAGCGGAAGGTGCAGTACTGACTTGAAGCCCCCAAGCTCGCTCAGGCTCGTCCGGGCCGTAGTCGGAGCCGCCGACCATCCGCGCTGTCCAGGGGGCCGTCCGCCGGCGGACCGGCACAGCCGGATCCGTGGCGGAGGGCTTGGCCCGGTGGTGTGTCTTCGAGCGTCGTGGCGGGCGCGAAGTGCCGTGCAGAACTGAGAACATGATCGAGCGCCGCCCCTTCCTCACCTTCGTGCGACACGCCGTGCTGATCGGCGCCGTCGCGGCAGTCATGTTCCCGGTGTACGTGGCCTTCGTCGCCTCGACGCTGTCGCTCGACGAGGTGCTGCACGTGCCGATGCGCCTGTGGCCGGGGAGCCACATGCTGGAGAACTACGCCGCAGTGATCGCCCACGGCAGCAAGCGCGCCTCGAGCGCGCCGGTGGGCCCGATGATGTTCAACAGCCTCGTCATGGCGCTGGCCATCTCGATCGGCAAGATCGCGATCTCGATCATCTCCGCCTTCGCCTTCGTCTACTTCCGGTTCCCGCTGCGGCGCACCTTCTTCTGGATGATCTTCGTCACGCTCATGCTGCCGGTCGAGGTGCGCATCCTGCCGACCTATCAGGTCGCGGCCGACCTGCATCTGATCGACACCTACGCGGGCCTGACACTGCCGCTGATCGCCTCGGCGACGGCGACCTTCCTTTTCCGCCAGTTCTTTCTCACGATCCCGGACGAATACGCCGAGGCGGCGCGCATCGACGGCGCCGGGCCGCTGCGCTTCTTCTGGGACGTGGCGCTGCCGCTGTCGCGCACCAACATCGCGGCGCTGTTCGTCATCATGTTCATCTACGGCTGGAACCAGTACCTCTGGCCGCTGCTGGTGACGACGCAGGAGAACATGTACACCACCGTGATCGGCATCAAGCGCATGATGGCCGGCGGCGATGCGGCGACCGAGTGGCAACTCGTGATGGCCACCGCGATGCTCGCCATGCTGCCGCCGGCGCTGGTCGTGCTGCTGATGCAGAAGTGGTTCGTCAAGGGCCTGGTCGACACCGAGAAGTAGCAGGGCAGCCATGGCATCGATCTCGATCCGCAACGTCGTCAAGCGCTATGGCCATGGCGCCAGGGCCGTCCAGGTGATCCACGGCGTCAACGCCGAGGTCGGCGACGGCGAGTTCATCGTCATCGTCGGACCCAGCGGCTGCGGCAAGAGCACGCTGCTGCGGATGGTGGCGGGACTGGAGGAGATCAGCGAGGGCGAGATCGCCATCGGCGGCCGTGTCGTCAACGAGCTGGAGCCGGCGGAGCGCGACATCGCGATGGTGTTCCAGAACTACGCGCTCTACCCGCACATGAGCGTCTACGGCAACATGGCCTATGGCCTGAAGATCGCCCGGCGGCCCAAGGCCGAGATCGAGGCGCGGGTGCAGAAGGCGGCGCGGATCCTGGAGCTGGGCGCGCTGCTGGCGCGCAAGCCGCGCGAGCTCTCCGGCGGCCAGCGCCAGCGGGTGGCGATGGGCCGCGCGATCGTGCGCGAGCCGCAGGTGTTCCTGTTCGACGAACCGCTGTCCAACCTCGACGCCAAGCTGCGCGCGGCGACGCGGCTGGAGATCCAGAAGCTGCACGCCGAGCTCGGCCGCACCTCGCTGTTCGTCACCCACGACCAGGTCGAGGCGATGACGCTGGCGCAGCGCATGATCGTGATGAACGCCGGGCGCATCGAGCAGATCGGCACGCCGGAGCAGGTCTACCTGCGGCCGGCCAGCACGTTCGTCGCCGGCTTCATCGGCTCGCCGCCGATGAACCTGCTGGCCGGCCAGGCCGACGGCTCGCGCTTCGACGTCGGCGGCCAGGTATTGAACCTGGCGGCCGCCGCGCCGCGCAGCGGCCCGCTCACGCTGGGCGTGCGCCCCGAGCACGCCCAGATCGATCCGGCCGGGCCATGGCCGTTGCGGGTCGAAATGCTCGAGATGCTGGGCGCCGAGCGGCTGGTCTATGGCCGCCTGGGAGACGCGATGTTCACGCTGCGCATCGAGGCCACGCTGGCGGCGCCGCGCGCCGGCGAGACGGTGCGCCTGCACGTGCCGCCCGAGCATCTGCACTGGTTCGATAACAACAGCGGGCAGCGCGCATGACCGCGCCGCTCCCGCCGTGGCCGCTGCCGCTGTGGATCGCGCACCGCGGGGCCGGCAGGCTGGCGCCCGAGAACACGCTGGCCGCGTTCCGGGTCGGCGCCGCGCACGGCTATCGCGCGTTCGAGTGCGACGTCAAGCTCAGTGCCGACGGCGTGCCCTTCCTGCTCCACGACACCACGCTCGAGCGCACGACGACAGGACGCGGCATCGCCGGCGAGCGGCCCTGGGCCGAGCTGTCGCGCCTCGACGCCGGCGGCTGGCACAGCCCCGCCTACGCGGGCGAGCCGATGCCCAGCCTGGACGCGATCGCCCGCTACGTGCAGCGCAACGGCTTCGCGCTGAACATCGAGATCAAGCCGACGCCGCGGACCGAGCAGGCCACCGGTGCGGCCGTCGGCCAGGCCTGCGCGCGGCTGTGGCCGGGCGCGGATGCGCCGTTGCTGTTCAGCTCGTTCCGCCCCGAGTCCTTGCTGGGCGCGAAGGAGACCGCGCCGGCGATCCCGCGCGCCCTGCTCGTCGACACGCTCTGGCCGGGCTGGTTCGACGTCGCGCAGTCGCTCGCCTGCGTGGCCGTCGTGGCCAACTACAACCTGATGGACGCAGCCCTGATCGCGCAACTGCACGGCGCCGGCCTGCGCGCGCTGTGCTACACGGTCAACGATCCGGCCGAGGCGCGGCGCCTTCTGTCCCTGGGCATCGACGGGCTGGTCACCGACGCGGTGGACCGGTTCTCGCCGCACGCCACGGGCGTCTTCGACTGAGCCTCAGGCTGCCGGCCGGGCATCGGCCTCGGCACCCAGCCACTGCGAGTCATGCTCGAGTTGCGGCAGCACCTTGATCCCGCGCACCTGCGGCAGCCGCCAGGCGACCGCCGCCAGTGCCAGCGAAACGCCGCCGGCGAACAGCAGCGTCGAACGCAGCCCCGCATGCTCGCCCAGCCAGCCGCCGAGCAGAGCGCCGGGCGCGGCGGCGAGCAGCGTGAGCCAGCGCATCGTGCTGGTCATGCGGCCGAGCAGGGGCTCGGGCGTGACGGCCTGGCGCAGGGCGAGGAAGTTGATGAAGATGAAGACCGCGCCGGCGCTGAAGCTCATCAGCATCCAGGCGAACGCAGCCACGCCGAGACGGTTGGCCGGCGCCAGCGCCAGCAGCAGCCAGCCCGCGCCGCAGATCGCATAGCCGATCACCAGGCAGGGGCCGGGTCCGACAAGGTAGCTCACGCGCCGGCCGAAGACGCTGCCGGCGATCGTCCCGAGCCCCACGCCCATGTAGCACAGCCCCACCGCCTGCTCCGACAGGCCGAGCACGCGGGTCGCGAACAGGATCTGCACCGTCATCGCCGCGTAGTGGGCCATCTGCCAGACCGCCATCAGCACGGCCAGCGTCACGAGCAGCTTCTGCCCGGTCACGAAGCGCAGGCCGGCCAGCAGGTCGCGCCAGAAATGCGCGTCGGGGCGCGGCTCGCGCCGCTCGTGGATGCGGATGCCGCGCAGGATCAGCGCCGAGCCCAGCAGCAGCATCGCGTCGACGAGCAGCGCCAGCGGCGCGCCGAAGACCTTGATCAGCCCGCCGGCCACCCCCGGCCCGGCGACCTCGGCACCCGAGGTGGCGAGCGCGTTCTTGGCATGCGCCTCGACCAGCCGGTCGCGCGCCACGACCTGGGTCAGCACGACCTGCGCCGCAGTGCCGGCCACCGTGTGCACGAGACCGAGCAGGAAGGCCACGGCGTAGAGCCAGCCCATCGCCAGCCAGCCGAGCCACCAGGCCAGCGGCACGCTGGCGGCGGCCAGCGCGACCAGCGACTCGCCGACCACGTAGACCGGCAGCTTGCGCACGCGGTCGAGCCAGACGCCGGCGGGCAGCGAGAACAGAACAAAGGGCAGCAACTCGACTGCCGTGAGCTGCCCCATCTGCGTCGGTGAGGCGTGCAGCAGCACGGCCGCGGTCAGTGGCAGTGCCAGCAGCATGACCTGGTTGCCGAAGCTGCTGGTGAGGATCGAGCTCCACAGGCGCAGGTAGGCGGCGTCGCGCAGCAGGTCGCCCGCGGGGAGCCTGAGCGCCGGCGGCAGCACGGCGACTCGCTGCAGGGCGCGCCGGGCGCGCTGCGCGATGTTCATCGCGCGCCACCCATCAGGAACGGTAGTCGGCGTTGATGCTGACGTAGTCGTGCGAGAGGTCACAGGTCCACACGGTG
This sequence comes from uncultured beta proteobacterium, assembly GCA_963725755.1. Classification (GTDB taxonomy): domain Bacteria; phylum Pseudomonadota; class Gammaproteobacteria; order Burkholderiales; family Burkholderiaceae_C; genus Rubrivivax. Next base: position 77,742 of record CAVRZW010000017.1, on the reverse strand, counting down.
GTCTCGGCGGGCCCGCGGTGGAGGTCCACCCGAACCGTGATCTCGCTTTGCTTCATCACGCGCTGGCCATCTTCCTCGCGATAACCGGGGTGGCGCCCGCCCTCGCGCACGACATGGACGTCGTCGAGGAAGAGGTCGATCAGCCCCTGGTCGAGGTCGGCGATGCCGGCATAGCCCACGGCCGCCAGGATGCGGCCGAGATTCGGGTCGCTGGCGAAGAACGCGGTCTTGACCAGCGGCGAATGGGCGATCGCGTAGGCCACCAGGCGGCATTCGGCCTCGTCGCGACCGCCCTGGACCTGCACGGTGATGAACTTTGTCGCGCCCTCGCCGTCGCGCACGATGGCCTGCGCGAGTTGCTGCGCCACCGCGACCACCGCGTCGCGCAGCGCACGTCCCGCAGGCGAGTCGAGCGCCGTGATCGGTGCATGGCCAGCGCGCTGGGTCGCCATCAGCATGAACGAATCGTTGGTCGAGGTGTCGCCGTCGATCGTGATGCGGTTGAAGCTGAGGTCGGCCACCTCCTGCAGCAAGGTCTGCAAAAGGGCCGGGGCGATCACTGCGTCGGTGGCCATGAAGCCGAGCATGGTCGCCATGTTCGGGCGGATCATGCCGGCGCCCTTGGAGATGCCCGTGACGGTGACGCTGCGACCCTCGATCAGCAGCTGGCGCGACGCCGCCTTGGGCAAGGTGTCGGTGGTCATGATGCCCTGCGCGGCCTCGGCCCAACCCGCCGGCTGAAGCGCCGCCAGCGCCGCCGGAAGGCCTGCCTCGATGCGCTCGACCGGCAGCGTCTCCATGATCACGCCGGTGGAGAACGGCAGGACCTGCTCCGGCGCGATGCCCATCAGCCCAGCGAGCGCGACGCAGCTGCGGCGCGCTCGCGCCAGGCCGTCGGCGCCGGTGCCCGCATTGGCGTTGCCGGTGTTGACGAGCAGGGCGCGGATGCCGGGACCTGGCGCGGCCAGGTGTTCACGGCACAGCTGTACCGGCGCGGCGCAGAAGCGGTTGGAGGTGAACACGCCGGCCACCGCAGCGCCGGGATCGAGCGCGAAGACCACCAGATCGCGCCGGTTGGGCTTGCGCACGCCGGCCATCGCCACACCGATGCGCAGGCCGGCCACCGGCCGCAGGTCCTCGGGGTCGGGTGCACTCAGGTTGACGGGCATGACGCGACGTGGGACTTCAGGAGTTGCAGTGGGCGGCCCCTAACGAGCACGGACATGTCGCTCAGGCCAGCTTGCCGTGGCAGAGCTTGTACTTCTTGCCGCTGCCGCAGGGGCAGGGTTCGTTGCGGCCGACCTTCGGCACCTGCGCGGCGACCGTTGTCGGATCAGCCTCCTGCGAAACGCTGCCGTCCTCGTTGGGGTGGGTGTAGGTGACGTTGGCGAGCTGCCCGGCCTGCGCCTCGATCGCTTCGGCCGCTTGCGCGACCTGGTCCTCCGACTGGATGCGCACGGTCATCAGCACGCGGGTGACTTCCATCTTCACGACGTCGAGCAACTGGGCGAACAGCTCGAAGGCCTCGCGCTTGTATTCCTGCTTCGGATTCTTCTGTGCGTAGCCGCGCAGGTGGATGCCCTGGCGGAGGTAGTCCAGCGCCGCCAGGTGCTCACGCCAATGGCTGTCGATGGCCTGCAGCAGCACCATCCGCATGAAGGGCGTGAACTGCTCGCTGCCGACGGCGTCGATCTTCGACCCGAAATGCGCATCGGCGGCGGCCACGACCTTCTTCACGATGTCTTCGTCGTTGATCGAATCGCTGTGCTCGACCTCGGCCTTCAGCGCCACCTCGAGCTGCCACTCGTCGCGCAGCACGCGCTCCAGGGCGTCGAGATCCCATTGTTCCTCGAGCGTGCCCGCAGGCGCGTAGGTGCGAACGACCTCGGTCATCGTGCTGGCGCGCAGATTGCCGATCTGCTCCTCGAGACTGGCAGCCTCGAGGATCTCGTTGCGCTGCTGGTAGATGACCTTGCGCTGGTCGTTGGCGACGTCGTCGTACTCCAGCAGCTGCTTGCGGATGTCGAAGTTGCGCGCCTCGACCTTGCGCTGCGCGCTCTCGATGCTGCGGTTGACGATGCCGGCCTCGATCGCTTCGCCCTCGGGCATCTTCAGCCGGTCCATGATCGCGCGCACGCGGTCGCCGGCGAAGATGCGCATCAGCGAATCGTCGAGGCTCAGGTAGAAGCGCGAGGCGCCGGGGTCGCCCTGGCGGCCCGAGCGGCCGCGCAGCTGGTTGTCGATCCGCCGGCTCTCGTGCCGTTCGGTGGCCACGATGCGCAGGCCGCCGGCGGTCTTGACCTGGTCGTGCAGGCTCTGCCACTCGTCCTTGAGCTGCTGCGCGCGGGCCTGGCGCTCGTCGTCGCTCAGGCTGGCGTCTTCCTCGAGGAACTGGATCTGCTTCTCGACATTGCCGCCGAGCACGATGTCGGTGCCGCGCCCGGCCATGTTGGTGGCGATGGTGATCATCTTCGGCCGCCCGGCCTGGGCCACGATCTCGGCCTCGCGCGCATGCTGCTTGGCGTTCAGCACCTGGTGCGGCAGCTTGGCTTTGGTCAGCAGCTCGGAGATCAGCTCCGAGTTCTCGATCGAGGTCGTGCCCACCAGCACTGGCTGGCCGCGCTCGTAGCAGTCGCGGATGTCCTTGGTGACGGCGTCGTACTTTTCCTTCGTCGTCTTGTAGATGAGGTCGTTCTCGTCCTTGCGGATGGTCGGCCTGTTGGGCGGGATGACGACCGTCTCCAGGCCGTAGATCTCCTGGAACTCGTAGGCCTCGGTGTCGGCGGTGCCCGTCATGCCGGCGAGCTTGCCGTACATGCGGAAATAGTTCTGGAAGGTGACCGACGCCAGGGTCTGGTTCTCGCTCTGGATCGTCACGCCTTCCTTGGCCTCCACCGCCTGGTGCAGGCCGTCGCTCCAGCGCCGCCCGCTCATCAGGCGCCCGGTGAACTCATCGACGATGATCACCTCGCCGTTCTGCACCACGTAATGCTGGTCGCGGTTGTAGAGGTGGTGCGCGCGCAGCGCCGCATACACGTGGTGCATCAGCGCTATGTTGGCCGGGTCGTACAGGCTCGCCCCTTCGGCCAGCAAGCCGGCCTCGCCGAGCAGCTGCTCGGCCATCTCGTGGCCTGCCTCGGTGAGGAAGACCTGGTGCGTCTTCTCGTCGACCGTGAAGTCGCCCGCATCGATCACACCCTCGCCGGTGCGCAGGTCCTCCTCGCCGATCTGCTTCTTGAGCCTGGGCACCACGGCGTTGATGCGCACGTACATCTCGGTGTGATCCTCGGCCTGTCCCGAGATGATCAGTGGCGTGCGCGCCTCGTCGATGAGGATCGAGTCCACCTCGTCGACGATGGCGTAGCTCAGGCCGCGGGCGACCCGGTCGCGCGTCTCGAGCACCATGTTGTCGCGCAGGTAGTCGAAGCCGAACTCGTTGTTGGTGCCGTAGGTGACGTCGGCGGCGAACGCGGCCTGCTTCTCCTCGCGCCCCATGCCCGGCACGTTGACGCCCACGGTCAGGCCGAGGAAGCCATACAGCCGCCCCATCCACTCGGCATCGCGACGCGCCAGGTAGTCGTTGACGGTGACCACGTGCACGCCCTGTCCGGCCAGCGCATTGAGATAGACCGGCAGCGTCGCCACCAGCGTCTTGCCTTCGCCGGTGCGCATCTCGGCAATCTTGCCTTCGTGCAGGGTGATGCCACCGATCAGCTGGACGTCGAAGTGGCGCATCTTCAGGGTACGCTTTCCGGCCTCGCGCACGACGGCGAAGGCCTCGGGCAGCAGGTCTTCGAGCGTGGCGCCATCGGCCAGGCGCTGGCGGAAGACGTCTGTCCTGGCGCGCAGTTCGGCATCCGACAGGCCCTCGAACTGCGGCTCGAGCGCGTTGATCTTCTCTACGACGCGCCGGTACGTCTTCAGCAGGCGCTCGTTGCGGCTGCCGAAAATCTGGGTAAGGATCTTGGGGAACATGCGGCGTCGAGGCTCTCGTGGTTCGGATGTCGGCCCTGCCGGCCTGCCGGCGTTGCTCGCCGGCCCGACGTGGCAGGCGGTGCGCGCGAACATCGCCAGGGGGAAGTGCGGGCCGCTCGCAAGCTGGCGCAGTCCACCTGCCTCTGCACGGCAAGGCAGCTGCGACACGCCATGCGCAAAGCGGTCGAGTTTATCACCCGCGGTCGGGCCGGCCACTGCCAGCAAAGCCCGACGGCCGGCCTTGACGGGCATTGGATACGGCATGCGCGCACCGGCCAGAAACAGCACCGCTTCCATTGGCGTGCAAACGACCAGAAGCCCGAACTGCAGCACAGCCCGGTCGAGCACCTCGTCTTGCCCACGCGTGCCGCCGGCCGGTCACACGATGTCGCAATGGGCGACGAGAAGTTGCGTCGTTAGACTCGCCTGATGGCCACACCAGCATCACCGCCCGGTCTGACCCTGGCAACCGCGCTCGACCGCAGCGAGCCGCTGACCGGCCTGATGCAGCGCCTGCGCGCGTCGCAGGCCCGCTATGACGCGATCAGTGGCTTGCTGCCGCCGTCCCTGCGCGACGGCGTGCGGCCCGGACCGCTGGACGATGCCGCATGGGTGCTCTTGGTGGCAAATGCCGCGTCGGCTGCGAAGGTCCGGCAGCTGTTGCCGGCGTTACAGCAGGCGCTGCTCGACGCCGGCTGGCAAGGCCCGGCGATCAAGATCAAGGTCCGACCGCGCTCCTGACACGGGCGGCGGTGCCGCCATGCCCGCGTCGAGGGTCGAGCCAGGTGCAGCGGCGTTCCGGGGCTACGACGGATCACATGTGAACCACAGCGTGCCCTCGGTGCGGAGCAATTCCCGACCCAAGGGGTCGTCGACCGTCGATGTCTCGCCGCGCCGGGGCTGCGGGGATTGCATGGCGGGGCTGACCATGCCGGGCAAGTCGGGCCCGACGACGGTCAGCTGCAGCCACCTTCTGCGCCTGCGGCTGCCGGTCGACACACTGGAGGGCGTTGCGACGGTCGGCGGGGCGAGGTCCATGCAGGGCTCCTGGGCGGGTCAACGAATGGGCCCAATGTGGGCCACCTCGGAATCGTGATCAGCGCCTTCGGTCACGCCGGTGCGGTGACTTTTTCACCCTGGTCGATCACGCCCGCCCGCTCCGGCCATGCCGCATTCGTTGGTGCCGGCTGTCCGAATCGAACGGACGACCTTCCGCTTACAAGGCGGGTGCTCTACCAACTGAGCTAAGCCGGCGCTGCCTGCAAATTGTAGGTGCGGGATCGAGACTGCAGCGCCCAGGGCACCTGCCGAGCCCGGATCTACTTGATGCGCTTGAGCGATGGGCGCGCGCCGCCCGGGCTGGCAGGGTCGGGCGGCTGGGGCGGCTCGGTTTCGTCGCCAGGCGGCGCCGGGGCGGCCTGATCGGGCTCGGAACTCGCCAAGCGCAGCCCGCGAACGGCGCCGGCTTCCGGCGCCGCGTCGGGACGGGTGCCGTCGGTGGGCAGCGGAAACGCCATGCCCTGACCGTTCTCGCGCGCGTAGATCGCAACCACATGATCCACCGGCACGCGGATCTCGCGCGGAATGCCGCCGAAGCGGGCCTTGAACTCGATGAACTCGTTGCCCAGCTGCAGCCCCGAGGTGGCCTCGAAGCCGATGTTGAGCACGATCTCGTTGTTCTTCACGTACTCGACCGGCACCTGCACCCCCGGACCCACCGCCACCGCGATGTACGGCGTGAACCCGTTGTCCGTGCACCAGTCGTGCAGCGCACGCAGCAGGTACGGGCGGGTCGAGGCGCTGTCGGACATGCCGGGCATTGCCATGCGCCTATTTGCGCATCACCTTCTCTGACGGCGTCAGCGCCTCGATGTAGGCCGGGCGCGAAAAGATTCGCTCGGCGTACTTGAGCAGCGGCACCGCATTCTTGGACAGGTCGATGCCGTAATAGTCCAGCCGCCACAGCAGCGGCGCGATCGCCACGTCGAGCATCGAAAAGTCGTCGCCCAGCATGTACTTGTTCTTCAGGAAGATCGGCGCGAGCTGGGTCAGGCGGTCGCGGATCTGCTCGCGCGCCTTTTCGAGCTGGCGTTCGGTCGCCTTGACGCCACGGCCTTCGAGCAGGTTGACGTTGGAGAACAGTTCCTTCTCGAAGTTGAAGAGGAAGAGCCGCACGCGGGCCCGCGCCACCGGGTCGCCCGGCATCAGCTGCGGGTGCGGGAACCGCTCGTCGATGTACTCGTTGATGATGTGCGACTCGTAGAGGATGAGGTCGCGCTCGACGAGGATAGGCACCTCGTTGTACGGGTTCATCAACGCGATGTCTTCGGGCTTGGCGAAGATGTCGACATCGCGGATCTCGAAATCCATGCCCTTCTCGAACAACACGAAGCGGCAGCGGTGCGAGTAGGGGCAGGTCGTTCCGGAGTACAGCACCATCATGGCGTGGGCCTTTCGTGAGCGCTTGCGCTCATCAGCAATTGGAACCAAGGGCCACGAGGGGCCCGGCAGAAAAGACAAGACGCAGCGGGCGCTCGACGCCCCCGCTGCGCTGCGGGCCCGGCGCCTGGCCGGGCCCTGCACGGCCTACTTGACGTCCTTCCAGAACGCCGCATTCAGGCGCCAGGCGATCACCGTGAACAGGGCCAGGTACAGCAACACCCACACGCCCAGGCGCACGCGGGTGGTCTGCGCCGGCTCGCCCATCCATTGCAGGTAGGCGACGAGATCGGCGACCGAGCTGTTGAACTCGGCGGGCGTCAGCTCGCCCTGCGTGATGGGCTCGAAACCCTTGAGCACCTGCACCGCCTCGCCACCCCCGTGCTCGTCCTTCTCCTCGGCGAACACCGCCCGCTGCTGGCCTTGCAGTTCCCACAGCACGTTGGGCATCGCGACGTTGGGGAAGGCCGCGTTGTTCCAGCCGGTGGCCTTGGTCGGGTCGCGGTAGAAGGTGCGCAGGTAGGTATAGACGTAATCGGCGCCGCTGCCCTTGCCTTCTTCGGCTCGCGAACGCGTGATCAGCGACAGATCGGGCGGCACGTTGCCGAACCAGTCCTTGGCGTCCTTGGGGTCGAGCGCCACGTCCATCGTGCTGCCGACCTTGGCGCCGGTCAGCACCAGGTTCTCCTTGATCTGCTGCTCCGTCAGGCCGATGTCGCGCAGGCGGTTGTAGCGCATGTAGGACGCGTTATGGCAGTTCAGGCAGTAGTTGACGAAAAGCTTGGCGCCATGCTGCAGCGCCGCCAGGTCGGTCAGGCGCTCTTCGGGGAACTTGTCCCAGGAATAGCCCTCGGCCGAAGCCCGCACCGGACCGAGCAGGGTCACGGCGGCGAACAACGCCGCGGCCAGCGAACGAATCATTCTCTTCATCGTGAACTCCGCCATGCGCTCTAGTGGGGCTGGAAAGTGACGCGGTCAGGCACCGGCTTGAATTCGCCGATCCGGCTCCACCAGGGCATCAGCAGGAAGAAGCCAAAGTAGAAGATCGTGCCTGCCTGCGCGATCAGCGTGCCCAGCGGCGAAGGCGGCTTGATGCCAAGATAGCCCAGGACGAAGAAGACGACGACGAACACGCCGTACAGCACCTTGTTCCAGCCCGGACGGTAGCGGATCGACTTGACCGGGCTGCGGTCCAGCCAGGGCAGGACGAACAGGATCATCACCGCCAGCCCCATCACCACCACGCCCCAGAGCTTGGCGTCGGTGTTCTTCATCACGAACGCGATCACCACCGCGGCGACCAGCGGCGACCAGCGCCACAGGCCCTTGAGGCCGGCAAACAGGAAACCGAGCACGCCGGCGACCCCCACGATGCCCACCAGCACGGTGACCATCTCGTCGGTGACCGCGCGCAGCATCGAATAGAACGGCGTGAAGTACCAGACCGGCGCAATGTGCAGCGGCGTCTTCAGCGGGTTGGCCGGGATGAAGTTGTTGGCTTCGAGGAAGTAGCCGCCCATCGTCGGCGCGAAGAAGATCACCGCGCTGAAGATCATCAGGAACACGCCCACCGCCATGATGTCGTGCACCGTGTAGTAGGGGTGGAAGGGAACGCCGTCGAGCGGGATGCCGGTCTTGGGATCCTTCCGCGCCTTGATCTCGACACCGTCGGGGTTGTTCGAACCCACGTCGTGCAGCGCCAGCAGGTGCGCCACCACCAGCCCGAGCAGCACCAGCGGCACGGCGATGACGTGGAAGCTGAAGAAGCGGTTCAGCGTGGCGTCGCCGACCACGTAGTCGCCGCGGATCAGCAGCGAGAGGTCCGGGCCGACGAACGGGATGGCCGAAAAGAGGTTGATGATGACCTGGGCGCCCCAGTAGCTCATCTGGCCCCAGGGCAGCAAGTAGCCCATGAAGGCCTCGGCCATCAGGCACAGGAAGATCGCGCAGCCGAAGATCCAGACCAGTTCACGCGGCTTCTTGTAGCTGCCGTAGATCAGGCCGCGGAACATGTGCAGGTAGACGACGATGAAGAAGGCGCTGGCGCCGGTGGAATGCATGTAGCGCACCAGCCAGCCCCAGGGAACGTCGCGCATGATGTACTCGACCGACTCGAAGGCCTTGGCGGCGTCGGGCTTGTAGTGCATCACCAGGAAGATGCCGGTCACGATCTGTATCACCAGCACCAGCATCGCCAGCGAGCCGAAGAAGTACCAGAAGTTGAAGTTCTTCGGAGCGTAGTACTCCGACATGTGAACCCTGTAGGCCGAGAACGCGGTCGGGAACCGGTTCTCTAGCCAGACCGTCGTTTGCGTGAGCGCCGACGAGCCGGCCGGCGCCTCCTTGAATTCAGCCATCGTGACCTCGGACTTCGGGGGTTTGCTGCGGGAAATGCCGGCCGCTCAGGCCTTCTTGTCGTCGCCGATCAGCAACGTCGTGTCGGACAGGAACTGGTACGGCGGCACCTCGAGGTTGTCGGGCGCGGGCTTGTTCTTGAAGACGCGGCCGGCGAGATCGAAGGTCGAGCCATGGCAGGGGCACAGGAAGCCGCCGGGCCAGTCGTCGGGCAGCGAGGGCTGCGGTCCGGGGGTGAACTTGTCGCCGGGCGAACAGCCCAGATGGGTGCAGATGCCGACGGCAACGAAATACTCGGGCTTGATCGATCGCCCCTCGTTGCGGGCATAGGGCGGCGTGAGTTCGTCGGGCTTGCGCAGCGATTTCGGGTCGGCCAGCTCGGCATCGTGCTTGGCCAGCGCCGCGACTTCCTCGGCCGTGCGGCGCACGATCCACACCGGCTTGCCGCGCCACTCCACCGTGAGCTTCTCGCCAGGCTCGATGCCGCTGATGTCCACTTGCACCGGCGCGCCGGCGGCGCGTGCGCGCTCCGAAGGCTCGAAGGTACTGACGAAAGGCACCGCCGTCGCGATCCCGCCGACGGCGCCGGCGCCGCAGGTGATGGCGATCCAGGTGCGCCGGCCCTTATCGACTGCGGTCTCGACTACGGCGTCGCTCATGCGTTTCCTCGGTAAGCTGGGGATGGTTCGGATCAACCAATCATTCTAGCCGAGCGGCCTCGCGCTCCGGCCGCTGCGCAGCGTCCCGTCGGCTTGCCGGCCATTGACGGCGCCGCGCCGTGGCACTACCGTGCGTCGGCTCGCCCACCGCAGCCGCACGGCGGGCAAGCACCAAAGAAGCCGGCACAGGAGCGACTGAGATGAGTTTCGGTTCGGAGTTCAAGGAATTTGCCCTGAAGGGCAACGTGATGGATCTCGCGGTGGGCGTGATCATCGGCGGCGCGTTCGGCAAGATCGTCGATTCGCTGGTCGGCGACCTGATCATGCCGATCGTCGGCCGGGCCGTCGGCGGGCTGGACTTCAGCAACTACTTCATCCCGCTGGCGGGCCAGACGGCGAGCACGCTGGCCGAAGCCAAGAAGGCCGGCGCCGTGCTCGCCTACGGCAACTTCATCACCATCGCCATCAACTTCGTCATCCTGGCCTTCATCATCTTCCTGATGATCAAGCAGATGAACCGCCTGAAGCGCGCGGCGCCCCCGCCGCCCGCGCCCACGCCCGAAGACGTGCTGCTGCTGCGCGAGATCCGCGATGCGCTGAACAAATAAGCGTTTGCTTACGAGGTTCTTCCCGCCAGGCGCCGATGCGGGACCACCGTCACGCGCTGCCGGCGGCAGGCTTGCCGCATACTAGGCGCACGCCCCGCGGGGCGCCATGCTGCCCATGAAGCCGAACCCCGTCCACCGCCTGCCTGCGCCGCTGGAGGCAGCCGTCCAGCGGCTGAAGCTGGCCGCGCGCGAAGCTGCCGAACGCACGATCGAGAGCCTCGGCCTGGCAGCGCTGGCCTCGACCAACGCGTTCCACCGCGACGGTCTGCTCGGCGCGCAGTTCGAGCTGAACCGCAAGTCGGCGGTCTTCGTGCTGACCTTCAACGATGCGTTCGACGAGCGCGTGCTGCGCGAGCTCGGCCCCCGCGCGGTGACCACCGAGTCCGGTGGCTTCGGCGCGCCGGCAGTGTCCACGCCGACCACCGGCGCCGACCCGACGAACTGGGATGCACTCCGCCTGGTCGAGGACAAGGAGGTCGAAGCCCAGATCTCGGCTGAGCGTTTCGGGCTCGAGATCGCGCATGCCTGCGAATGGGAGTTGCGCGAGCTCGAAGGCTACGTGGCCACGTTGCTGGGCGAGGCCGGCGGCGAGCGCGACCGCAACCCGCTGCGCCCCGACCTCGTCGGCCACGCGATGATCCGCGGCATCGAGGCCGTCTCCGAGCGCCCGGAGATCCGCAAGGTGCTGTCCAGCGAGTTCAGCCGATCGCTCGGCGGCCTGCTGCGCAGCAGCTATGCGGACATCGTGGCCGAGCTTCGCAACGCAGGCGTGCAGCCTATGGGCCTGGCGGTACGCCATCGCCCCAGCCGCAGCGGCGATGGCGGCGAGGACAGCGCCCATGGCTCCTCCTCGTTCGACAGCCGCGCGGCCGACGACCCGTACCGCGCCGCTGCCAGCCGCGCCGGCGGCATGTCGGGCTACGGCGCCTCGGCTTACGGTGGCGACAGCCGCTACGGCTCACGACGCTCGGGCGGCGGCTTCGCCAGCTCGACCCGTGCCGGCGCAGCCGGTGGGCGCATGGGCACCCCGATCGGTCAAGTCGATCCGGCGCTGATGTCGCTGATCCGCCGCCTGGCCTACAGCGACCGCGGCGGCTTCGGCGACGGGAGCGATGCCGGCCTGGCCGACTACGGCGACGGCGGCATCTCCGCACCGCTGCCGCCCAACCTGATCCGCACCCACCGCGAGGAATTGCGCCAGGCGTCCAAGGGTGCTCTCGATCACATGGTGATCGACGTCATCGGCTTTCTGTTCGACCAGATCCTGGCCGACCCCAAGGTGCCGCCGCAGATGGCGCGCCAGATCGCCCGCCTGCAGCTGCCGGTGCTGCGCGCCGCACTCGGTGACCCCAGCTTCTTCTCGTCACGCCGGCACCCGGTGCGGCGATTCATCAACCGCATCGCGAGTCTGGGCTCGGCGTTCGAGGACTTCGGTGACGAGGGCGCGCGCAGCTTCCTGGCCAAGGTCCGCACGCTGGTGCAGGAGGTCGTCGAAGGCGACTTCGACCAGATCGAGATCTACGAGCAGAAGCTGACCGCGCTGGAGGCCTTCACCGCAGAGCTGGCGGCCCGCGAAGGCCAGCCCCAGGGCGACGCCGCCGCGCTGCTGGCCGAGAAGGAGGACCAGCAGCGCCTGCGCCAGCTCTACGCCCAGCGCCTGGCCGGCGACCTCAAGGACCTGGCCGCACCGGCCTTCCTGCGCGAGTTCATCAGCGACGTGTGGAGCCAGGTGCTGCTGCGCGCCGCCGAGCAGGGTGGCGCCGACGGTCCGCAGGCGCTGCGGCTGCGCGGCGTCGGCCGCGAGTTGTTCCTCAGCGTGCAGCCCAAGGCCACGCCGGCGCACCGCAAGGCCTTCCTGGCCGAGCTGCCCAAGCTGATGCAGGACCTCACCGAAGGCATGAACCTGATCCACTGGCCCGAAGCGCGGCGGCGCGCCTTCTTCGGCCAGCTGATGCCGGCGCATGCCGAGGCGCTGAAGACGCCCGGCGGCAGCGTTCTCGACATCAACCTGATGGCGCGCAAGGTCGAAGGCGCGCTGCAGCGGCCACCGCCTACGCGCGCCGAACTCAAGGCTGCCGTGCTGCCGGTTCTCACCGATGAGATCCCCATGCCGCAGTTCAGCGCCGAGGAGGCCCAGCGCGTGGGACTCGTGCAGGAGTCGGCGGTGGACTGGGCAGCACGGGTGGACATCGACCCCGGCTCGGCAGCAGCCGAGGCGGCAGCCGAGCCTGCGGGCGATGCCGTCCCCGTGCTACCCGGATTGCCCGCCCCCAGCGAACCGGCCGACCCCACCGAAGGCCGCGCACTGGCCGAGCATGTGCAGGTCGGCTTCGCCTACCAGATGAACCTCGAAGGCCAGTGGCACAAGGTGCGGCTGGCGCATGTCAGCGCGGCACGCAGCTTCTTCATCTTCACCCACGGAGGGCGGCACCAGAAGACGGTGTCGCTGACCCAGCGGATGCTGGCGCGGCTGTGCGAGGCCGGGCGCCTGAAGGCCTACGAGGGTGCGTACCTGATCGAGCGCGCGACGGCGCGGGCGCGGCGGCAACTCGCCACGGTCACCCGCGCTCAGGCCACCGGCTGAACCAGCCGCCGCGCCATTCGCAGCGCCGCGATCAGGCTGGCCGGGTCGGCAAGGCCGCTGCCGGCGATGTCGAACGCGGTGCCATGGTCGGGGCTGGTGCGCACGAAGGGCAGGCCCAGCGTGACGTTGACGCCCTGCTCCACCCCCAGGTACTTGACCGGGATCAGGCCGTGGTCGTGCGTCATCGCGATCACGAGGTCGAACTCGCCGCGACGCGCGCGCATGAACACGGTGTCGGGGGCGAAGGGGCCGCTGGCGGCAATGCCTTCGGCCACCGCGGCCTGCACCGCGGGGCCGATGATCGTCAGCTCCTCGTCGCCGAACAGGCCGCCCTCGCCGGCATGCGGGTTGAGGCCCGCCACCGCGATGCGCGGGCGCGCCTGACCCCAGGCGCGGGCGGCGCGATGCGCGATGCGCAGTGTCTGCAGCACCGCATCGAAGGTCACGGCCTCGATCGCGCGGCGGAGCGCCAGGTGGATCGTCACCAGCACGACCTTCAGCTCCTCGTTGGCCAGCATCATCCGCACCGGCGGCGGCGCCGCCCCCGGCATTGCGGCCAGCGCCTGCAGCATCTCGGTGTGGCCGGGAAAGGCGATGCCGGCGGCCGCCAGGGCTTCCTTGTGCAGCGGCGCGGTGACGATGGCCGCGCCTGCGCCGGCCTGCACCAGGCGCACGGCATGTTCGATGCAGCGCGCCGCGGCAGCACCGTTGCGGGCATCGATGCGACCCCAGGGCAGCGCAGCCAGATCCGCCGGCAGCCCCGGCGGCGCGAGCACCGGCAGGCAGCCCGGCGGAACTTCCGCGAGATCGGCCGCCTGCTCGATCAGCGCCGTCATCGCGCTGCCGGCGCGGCGCAACACCGCCGCATCGCCGATGACCACGGCATCGCGCAGTTCGCCGCGCTCGAAGGCACGCACGATGATCTCCGGGCCGATGCCGGCGGCGTCGCCCATGGTCACGAGCAAGGGCTTCACGGTGCCCCCAAGGCGTTGCGCGCCGGACCGTCGAGGAGGCGCGAGCACACAGAGGACGGCCAGACGGCACTCATGCCGGATTGTCGATCTCGATAAAGCGGTGTTCGAGCCCGAATTGCGCCGCGACATGCGCCGCCACCGCCGGCGCGCCGAAGCGCTCCGTCGCATGGTGGCCGCAGGCGAGGTACGCCACGCCCGTCTCGCGCGCCAGGTGCGCCTGCGGCTCGGAGATTTCGCCGGTCAGGAAGGCATCGGCACCGGCCGCCACCGCGGCCTCGAAGTAGCCCTGCGCACCACCGGTGCACCAGGCCACGCGGCGCAGCGCGCGGCCGTCGCCGGGCACCAGCAGCGGTTCACGGCCGAGCTGCGATTGCGCGCGCTGCACCAGCGCACCGAGCGTGCCCAGCGCGCCGCCTGCCGGCGCGATGAAGCCGAGATCCTGCTCGCCGAAGCGGGCATCGGCGACCAGCCCGAGGCGGAGCCCGAACTGCGCGTTGTTGCCGAGCTCGGGATGCGCGTCCAGCGGCAAGTGGTAGGCGAACAGGTTGACGTCGGCTGCCATCAGCCGGCGCACTCGCGCCGCCAGCCAGCCGGTCAGCCGGCCGTCCTGACCGCGCCAGAACAGGCCGTGGTGGACGAGCAGCGTGTCGGCGCCGGCGGCGATCGCCGCTTCGATGAAGGCCAGGCTCGCGGTGACGCCGGATGCGATGCGGCGCAGCTCGCGCCGACCCTCGACCTGCAGGCCGTTCGGCCCATAATCCTTGAAGCTGTCCGGTTGCAGCAACGTGCGCAGACAGCACTCGACATCGTTTCGCTCGGCCATGGTGCCGGGATTCTGCCGGACCCTCGAACGGATGTGGCGTAGAAGCTGGCTCGTCTTTTCGCAGGCCGTCACCGTGATCGTGGCGGCGCTGTTCGTGCTGCTCACCTTCAAGCCCGAGTGGCTGCCGCATGGCGCGGCGGGCGGCTTCCTGCCCGCCCCGACGCTGGTGGAGATCGCCCATGAGCCGGCGCTGCCGGCCAGCGGTGCCGGCGACGGCGGCTACGCGCTGGCGGCGCGCCGCGCCGCGCCGGCCGTCGTCAGCGTGACGGCGACCAAGATGGCACAGCGCAACCCGCACGCCGACGACCCGCGGTTTCGCTTCTTCTTCGGCGACGGCCAAGGCACGCAGCAGCAGGTGGGGCTGGGCTCGGGCGTGATCGTCTCGCCCGAGGGCTACCTGCTGACCAACCAGCATGTCGTCGAAGGCGCCACCGAGATCGAGGTCCAGCTCGCCGACGGCCGCGCGACCAGCGCCCGACTGGTCGGCAGCGACGCCGAGACCGACATCGCGGTGCTCAAGATCGACCTCGGCCAGCTCCCCGTCATCGTCCTGGGCGACGTGCGCGCGCTGCAGGTGGGCGATGCGGTGCTGGCGATCGGCAACCCGTTCAACGTCGGCCAGACGGTCACCGCCGGCATCGTCAGCGCGCTCGACCGCACCCAGGCCGATTCGTCGCCGTTCCAGAACTTCATCCAGACCGACGCCGCGATCAACCCCGGCAACTCCGGCGGCGCGCTGGTCGACGCGCAGGGCTCGCTGGTGGGCATCAACACCGCGATCTACTCGGCCAGCGGCGGCAGCCTGGGTATCGGCTTCGCGGTGCCGGTGGACACCGCCCGCAACGTGATGGAAGCGCTGATCCATGGCGGCCGCGTGCGCCGCGGCTGGATCGGCGTGGTGCCGCGCGACCTCTCGGCCGAGCTCGCCGACAGCCTCGACCTGCCGCTGAAGGACGGTGCGCTGATCGCCGGCGTGCTGCGCGACGGGCCGGCCGCGCGCGGCGGCGTGCGGCCGGGCGACGTGGTGATCAAGGTCGGCGACAAGCCGGTGCACAACACCGGCGAGCTGATGGCCGCGGTGGCCGCGCTGGCCCCCGACAGCGTGGCCACGCTGCAACTCCAGCGCGGGGCCGACCGGCTGCAAGTGCAGGTCCACGTCGACGAACGGCGTTCGACCAGCGACGGGCGCTGAGCCCGGCCCTAGAGCAGCAGCGCGACCCGCTCCAGGATCAGCACCGCGAAGAAGGCGAAGGCGGCCAGCAGCGTCCACTTGACGATCACCGCGCCGCGCCGGCGCCACAGCAGCTGCCCGGTGCCGACGTACATCGCGAAGCACAGCAAGCCGCTGACGAGCAGCAGGCCGAAGACGAGGCGGAACAGCGCCATCAGACGGCCCTCACTGCCTCGGCGAGCGGCGCGTCACCACGCCGGCGCCAGCTCGGCGAAACCCTGCGGCGCGTCGGCCTCGTCCTCGAACGTGACCACGTCGTACGCGGTCGCGTCGGCCAGCAGCTTGCGCAGCAGCCGGTTGTTGAGCGCATGGCCGCTCTTGTAGGCGCTGTAGCGGGCCAGCAGCGGCTTGCCGGCGATGTGCAGGTCGCCGATGGCGTCGAGGAGCTTGTGCTTGACGAACTCGTCGTCGTAGCGCAGGCCGTCGGTGTTGAGGACGCGGTAGTCGTCGACGACGATCACGTTGTCCATGTTGCCGCCCAGGCCGAGCCCGCGGGCGCGCATCATCTCGACATCCTTCGTGAAGCCGAAGGTGCGGGCGCGCGCGATGTCGCGCTTGTACTGGCCGCTGGCGAAATCGAACTCGACCCGGCGCCCGGTGGCGTCGACCGCCGGGTGGTTGAAGTCGATCTCGAAGCTCAGCTTGTAGCCGTGGAAAGGCTCCAGCCGCGCCCATTTCAGGCTGCCGCCCTCGCCTTCGCGCACCTCGACCGCCTTCTTCACGCGCAGGAAGCGCTTGGGCGCGTCCTGCAGCGCGATGCCTGCGCTTTGCAGCAGGAACACGAAGCTGGCCGCCGAGCCGTCGAGGATGGGCACCTCCTCGGCCGTGATATCGACGTAGAGGTTGTCGAGGCCGAGCCCGGCACAGGCCGACATCAGGTGCTCGATCGTCTGCACCTTGGGCGCGGCCGGATCGCCGCCGGCGCTGATCGTGCTGGCCATGCGCGTGTCGCTGACCGCCAGCGCCGAGACCGGGATGTCCACCGGCTCGGGCAGGTCGATGCGGCGGAACACGACCCCGGTGTCGGGCGGCGCCGGGCGCAGCGTCAGCTCGACCTTCTGGCCGCTGTGCACGCCGACGCCGACGGCGCGGACGAGGGTCTTGAGGGTGCGCTGGCGGATCATGGGGCGGGATTGTCCCGTATCGCGCCACGGCCTGCAGCGACTGCAGGCTTCGGCGTGGGAGTCAGCGCAGGGCCGGCGGCGGCAGGGCCTGCGCCAGTGCCGGCGCGTCGCTCTCATCCTTCAGCGCCACGCCGGTGGCACCGAGCCTCCACGCCGCGCCCAGCAGCCAGGCGATGCGCCGCGCGGCCTCGGCATAAGGCAGGCCCGCAGGCCGGATGTTGGAGACGCAGTTGCGCTCGGCGTCGCTGCGCCCGGGCCGCGGGGCCCAGGTGAGGTAGGCCCCCAGGCTGTCGGGCGACGACAGGCCGGGGCGCTCGCCGATCAGCACCAGCACCGCGCTGGCGCCGAGCAAGGCACCGACCTCGTCACCCAAGGCCACCCGGGCCTGCGTCGCGACGACCACCCGGCCAAGCGCCTGGCCCTGCGCTTCCAGCCACGGGCGCAGCTCGAGCAGCAGCGGCAGCGCATGGGCCTGCGCTGCCGCGGCCGACAGGCCGTCGCCGACGAGCACCGCGACGCCACCGCCCGCGCCGGCGGTCGCCGTGGCCGCCAGCAGGCCGCGCTGCGCGCCGACAGACGGCGCCCGAGGTCGGGCCGGCGCAGGTAGATGGTGCGATCGGCGGCCGCACTTTCCACGGCGGTGCTCGGCAGGTCGTGCGCCGCCAGTTGCGCCTGCAGCGCCGCAACGTCCGGCAGCGCATGCACGGCGTCGCGCGCCAGTGCGTGGGCCAGCGAGAACTGCAGCCATGGCGCAGTCGGCAGGCTCGCGCCGGCGCGGCCCAGCGCGATCCGCGCCGCGGTGTGGCGGCGCAGTTCGGTCCAGGGGTCCGGCGCGATCGGCATGGCTCAGCGCGCCGACAGGTCGGCCAGCAGCGCATGCCTCGTCGGCGCCGGCAGCAGCCGGCCGTCTTCGCCCGCGATGCCCACCCGCGCCAGCCAGGCCTCGAACTCCGGCGCCCGCTGCAGGCCGAGCAACTCGCGCAGCACCGCGGCGTCGTGGAAGCTGGTGCTCTGGTACCCGAGCATGATGTCGTCGGCGCCGGGCACGCCCATGATGAACGAGACGCCTGCGGTGCCCAGCAGCGTCATCAGCGTGTCCATGTCGTCGGCGTCGGCCTCGGCGTGGTTGGTGTGGCAGATGTCGCAGCCCAGCGGCAGGCCCAGCAGCTTGCCGCAGAAATGATCCTCCAGCCCGGCGCGCACGATCTGCTTGCCGTCGTAGAGGTACTCGGGGCCGATGAAGCCGACGACCGTGTTGACGAGCAGCGGCGAGAACGCCCGCGCCACGCCGTAGGCCCGCGCTTCCATGGTCTGCTGGTCGACCCCGTGGTGCGCGTCGGCCGACAGCGCCGAGCCCTGGCCGGTCTCGAAGTACATGACGTTGCGGCCGACGCTGCCGCGGTCCAGCGACAGCGCCGCGGCCTGCGCCTCGCGCAGCAGCGCCAGCGTGACGCCGAAGCCGGCATTGGCCTTCTGGCTGCCGGCGATCGACTGGAACACGAGATCGACCGGCAGCCCCTGCTCGATCAGCCGCAGCGTGTTCGTGACGTGGGTGAGCACGCAGCCCTGCGTGGGGATCGCGTGGCGCCGGATCACGTCGTCGAGCAGGCGCAGCAGGTCGCCGATCTGCAGCAGGCTGTCGCTGGCCGGGTTGATGCCGATCACCGCGTCGCCGCAGCCGTACATCAGGCCGTCGAGCATGCTCGCCGCGATACCGCGCAGGTCATCGGTCGGGTGGTTGGGCTGCAGCCGGACCGCGAGCCGTCCGGGCAGGCCTATCGTGTCGCGAAAGGCGGTGACGACACGGCACTTCTTCGCCACCAGCAGCAGGTCCTGGTGGCGCATCAGCTTGCTCACCGCGGCCGCCATCTCGGGCATCAGGCCGGGTGCGAGCGCGGCCAGCGCATCGGTAGTCGCGGCGTCGGACAGCAGCCAGTCGCGGAAGTCGCCCACCGTCAGATGCGCCACCGGCGCGAAGGCCATGGCGTCGTGGCTGTCGATGATCAAGCGCGTGACCTCGTCGTCCTCGTACGGCACCGGCGCCTCGCTCAGGAAGGCGGCCAGCGGCAGGTCGGCCAGCACCAGCTGCGCGGCCATCCGCTCGGCCGCGCAGCTGGCGGCGATTCCCGCGAGTTGGTCGCCCGAACGCTCGGGCGTGGCGCGCGCGAGCAGCGTCTTCAGGTCGGCAAAACGCCAGACCCGGCCGGCGACGGTGTGCTGCCGGCTCATCGGCTGCAGGCGGGGTTCAGCGGCATGGCGGCAGCGTAGCAGGGCTCGTGCCGCGCCGGGCCAGAATGCCCGCATGACGCAACACGAGGTGGTGATCCTGGGCGCCGGCATGTCGGGCCTGTGCATGGCGATCGAGCTCAGGCGCGCCGGCATCACCGACTTCGTGATCGTCGAGAAGTCCGACGGCCTGGGCGGCACCTGGTGGGACAACCGCTACCCCGGCGCGCATGTCGACGTGCCGGCGCCGCTGTACTGCTTCTCGTTCGAGTCCAACCCGCGCTGGCAGCGCCGCTTCGCCGCCGCGCCCGAGATTCAGGCCTACATGCAGCATTGCGCGCGCAAGTACGGGGTGGAGCCGCACCTGCGTTTCGGCCGCCGCATCACCGAGGCGCGCTTCGAGGAGGATTCCGGCCGCTGGGCGATCGCCTGCGACGACGGCACGCGGTACAGCGCGCGCTTCTTCGTCTGCAGCACCGGCCCCTTGAGCCAGCCCCGCTGGCCCGCCATCCCCGGTCTGGCCGATTTCCGGGGCCTGCGCCTGCATTCGGCACGCTGGGACGCGAGCGCGCCGCTGCAAGGCCGGCGCGTGGCCGTCGTCGGCACCGGCTCGACGGCCTCGCAGCTGGTGCCGCCGATCGCTGAGCAGGCCGCGCAGCTGACCGTGTTCCAGCGCACCGCGAACTGGGTGCTGCCGCGCCTGGACCGGCGCTACAACGCCCTCGACCGGGCCCTGGCTCGCCTGCCGCCCTACGCGGCCGCGGTGCGTGCGTTCTGGTACGGCGTGCTCGAATGGGGCCGGCGCGGCTTCGACCAGGGCAGCCTGGCGCGCCGCGGCATGCTGCGCACGGCCGAGGCGCACCTGAGGCGCCAGGTGCCCGACGAGGCCCTGCGCGCGAAGTTGCGCCCGCCCTACGCCTTGGGCTGCAAGCGGCTGATCTACTCGAACGACTTCTATCCCGCGCTGACGCGGCCCAACGTCGAGCTGGTGACCGACGCGATCACGCGCATCACGCCGCACGGCATCGTCACCGCCGACGGCCGCGAGCGCGCGATCGACGCGCTGGTCTGCGCCACCGGCTTCGACATCGCGCACCTGGCCGCGTCGCTGCAGATCAGCGGCCGCCGCGGACGCTTGCTTTCCGAGGTCTGGCGCGAAGGCGCCGCGGCCTGGTACGGCCTGGCGGTGGCCGGCTTCCCGAACCTGTTCATGCTGCTGGGACCGAACACCGCCACCGGGCACACCTCGACCCTGCTCTACATCGAACCCGAGGTGCGCTTCGCGGTTCGAGCGATGCAGCGGGTGAAGCGCGATGCGCGGCGCTGGATCGACGTGCGCGAGGACGCGATGCGCGCCCACAACCGCGAGTTGCAGTCGCGGCTTGAAGGCTCGGTCTGGGCCGGCTGCCGCAGCTGGTACCGCCAGGGGGACGACGGCCGCATCGTCGCGCTGTGGCCCGGTTTCACGCGCGAGTACGTCGCGGCGCTGAGGCGGCCGGACTTCGCCGCCTTCGATCTCGGCTGAACCGATCGAGCGGCGGGCGGCAGGCCGCACCTGTCAGGCCGGGGCGGCCTGCGCGACCATCGCGCCGGGAACGAAGCGCCGGATCAGCGCCACCTTGACCAAGTCGTTGACGATCAGGCAAGCGGCCATCGCATAGACGAAGATCGCCAGCGTCTGCCATGCCGGCAGGGCCGGCAGGTCGGGCAGACCGACCCAGGTGAGGCCGGTGCCGGTCATCGCGTCGGCCAGCAAGGCCGCGGCCAGGGTCCGGCTCGGCAGCGTGGCCCAGAAGCGGCGCCTCTCGCGTGCCGAGACGATCGAGAAGACGGCGAAGTACAGCAAGGTCAGGAAGCTGAAGGTGTAGACGGCGCCGCCGGCGCCGGCCAGCCCGAAGCGCGACCAGCCGAACCACAGCGCCAGCAGGGCCTCGGCCACCATCGCCGCGCCCAGCAGGGCCGAGACGACGACGTAGCCGCCGATGTTCCAGGTCTCGGGCTGCCGCGAGGGCCGCACATGATCGGTCGCCAGCGCGATCTTCGCGAAGTCGGTCATGAACACCAGCAGCAGCATCGCGAAGGCCGAGACGACGAAGCGGCCGGTGGCGACGAAGGCGATGGCGACGAAGGCCGCCTTCAGGATCGTGCGGCTGATCTTGTTGATGATCCAGGTCAGGATGCGCTGGTAGATCGTTCGTCCCTGCTCGACGAGGGCGACGATGTTCGCCAGCCCCGGCTCGGTCAGCACGACGCTGGCCGCGCCCTTGGCGACGTCGGTGGCCGAGCTGACGGCGATGCCGACCTCGGCCTGGCGCAGCGCCGGCGCGTCGTTGACGCCGTCGCCGGTCATGCCCGTCACGTGGCCGGCGGCCTGCAGGCGCTGGACGACGACGTACTTGTCCTCGGGAAAGACCTCGGCGTAGCCGTCGGCGGCCAGCAGCGGGTCGGGCCGGCCGCGTTCGGGCGGCGCGGCCGCCTTCAGCTCGGCCACGCGCCGGATGTCGGGCAGGCCCACGCCCCGTGCGATGTCGCGCGCCACCGCCAGCGCGTCGCCGGTGAGCATCTTCACCGAGACACCCAGCCCACGCAGCGAGGCCACGAGCGCGGCGGCCTCGGGCCGCGGCGGGTCGAACAGGGCGACAAGGCCGATCAGCACCGGCGGGCCGGCCTCGGGGCCGCGGGCCACCGCCAGCGTGCGCCAGCCCTTGGCCGCCGCCGCGACGACCTGGGCCTCCAGCGCCTCGACGTCGGCTGCCGGCAGCGCGCAGGCCTGGGCCAGCGTGCGCACCGCGCCCTTCATCACGCGCAGCCGCTGCCCGCCCTGCTCGACCACGGCCTCGGTGCGCCGGGTCTTGGCGTCGAACGGCGCGAAGGAGACCGGCGCCACCGGCGGCCGGCCCACGAAGACCTGCCGGGCCTGCGCCTCGGCGAGGAAGGCGAGGTCGATCGGATCCTGGTTCGCTTCCTGCGAGGCCAGCGCACCGGCGAACAGCACGTCGGCCTCGCTGGCCCCGGCCAGCGCGGTCACGCCGGTGACGGCCAGGTTGTTCATCGTGATGGTGCCGGTCTTGTCGACGCACAGCACGTCCATCGTCGCCGCGTCCTCGGCCGCGCTCAGCCGCGTGACGAGCACTCCGCGGTGCGCCAGCTCGCGCGAGCCGACCGCCATGCTCACCGTGAACATCACCGGCAGCGCCACCGGCACCGCGCTCATCAGCAGCACCAGCAGCAGCGGCACCATCTCCAGCAGCGGCGCGCCGCGGGCCAGCGACAGCAGCGCCACCACGGCCAGCAGCACGCCGACGATCACGAACAGCCAGCGCACGACGCCCGCGACCACGGCCTCGATGTGCAGCTTCGGCTGCGCGCCCTGCACGAGCTGGGTCGTGCGCCCGAAGTAGGTCGCCGCGCCGGTGAGCATGACCACGCCGTTGCCTTCGCCGCGCCGCACCACCGACCCCGACGAGAGTACCTCGCCCGGCGCCTTGTCGGCGTCGCCCGACTCGCCGGTGAGCGCCGACTGATCGACGCTCAGCGCGCCGTCGAGCAGCTTGAGGTCGGCCGGCACGATGTCGCCCGGTCGCACGCGGACGATGTCGCCCGGGACGAGCTCGCGCGCCGGCACCAGCTGCCAGCGTGCGTCGCGGCGCACGCGGGCGTTGACCTGCAGCCGGCGCCGCAGCGCCTGCACGACGCCGGCCGCGCGGTGCTCCTGGGCGAAGCCCAGCACCGCGTTGACGACGAGCAGCGCGCCGACCACGGCCAGGTCGGCAACCTTGCCCAGCACCGCCGACAGGACCATGATCAGCTCGAGCATCCAGGCCGACACGCCCCAGAACTTGGCGAGGAAGCGGCGCAGCGGGTGCTCGGGCTGTTCCGCCACCTCGTTGAAGCCGTGGACCTTGCGCCGCGCATCGACCTCGGCCTGCGCGAGCCCGGCTGCGGCGTCGGTGTGGAGCAGGACCAGCGCCTCGGCCACCGAGGCGGCGGCGATGTCGGGCGCAGCGGCGGCGGGCGGCGCCGATGGCGCGCGTGCGGCAGCGGGTCTGTCGGGCTTGTCGGGCATGCGAGCGACCTCCAGCGCGCATCATGCGCGCCGCCGCGTCGGCACGGTCGTCGAATGGAAGCGCGCAGCGCGACAATGCCCCCTCGCGGCGCGACGCGCCGTGGTCCGGGGGCCGCCTGCGGGCACCCCGCTCTTCTGCCGAGCCGCCACATGAAGACCCCCACCCCGGTCGCCCCCGCGCGCAGCGCCGGCGTCGACACCGCCAGCGGCACCGACGCCGGCGACGCTGAGCCGTTTGCCTTCGCGCAGGCCCTGATCGGCTCGCGCCAAAACGTCTCGCCCAAGCGCCTGCTCGCGCCCGGCCCCACGCCGGCGCAGCTCGAAGCGCTGCTCGAGCTTGCAGCGGCCGCGCCCGATCACGGGCAGCTCACGCCGTGGCGCTTCATCGAGGTGCCCGCCGAACAGCGCCACCGGCTGGCCGAGGTCTTCGCGCTCGCGCTGATCGACCGCGACCCCGGTGCGACGCTGGCGCAGATCGAAGCGGCGCGCGAGAAGGCGCACCGCGCCCCGCTGCTGCTGGTGGCGGTGGCGCGCCTGGGGCCCTGCGATCCCGATACGCCGGCGCTGGAGCGCATGATCTCGATGGGCGCGGCGGTCCAGAACCTGCTGCTCGGCGCGCACGCGATGGGCTTCGGCGCCGGACTGACCAGCGGCCAGGCAATGGCATCGAAGCGGCTGCATGAGCTGTGCGGCCTGGGCGACGGCGAGGTGCCCGTCTGCTGCGTCAACATCGGCACCGTGAGCCAGCGCAAGGCTGCGACGCGCGTGCGGCCCCGGCCGGCGGAGTTCCTGAGCGAGCTCGCGCCCGAGTCGCCTCTGGATGGCATGCGATAGGCATCGGCGCGGGTCGCCGACGCTCGCCCTGCAGGCCAACCGGCGTCACAGCGCCAGCAGCGCCAGCACCAGCAGCAGGTTCGCGGCGAAGAAGATCGCGAAATACGCGGCCAGCACGCAAGCCCCGCGGGCGAGGGCTTCGGTCCAGCTGCCGCCATAGACGCGCCTGAGCGCGACGCCGAAGTAGGCCAGCACCCAGAGCGACAGCACATTGGCCACGAGCGCGGGCAGCTTCGCCTCGGCGAGAAGGACGACGAGCAGGAACGACTGCCCGTGCAGCCCGAAGACCAAGTGCTCGGCGTAGCTTCGGCGCCGGTCGCGGTAGAGCAGCCCCAGGGTCAGCGCGAAGAGCGGCACCAGGAAGAGCACGAAGTAGGGCGCGTACGAGGCCCTTCGCGCGTGGATGAAGGCGAATCGCTCCTCGGCCGAGAGCGCCCGAAGGCGGCGGATGCCGGGGGTGTCGACTTGATCCAGCACGATCTGCACCGGTGCCAGCCGAGCGCCGCCACCGGTCAGTCCGGCGCCGGAGCCGCGCGCACTGCGCAGCAGGTGGACGCCGTGGTCGGCGTAGAAGCGCAGGCCGAGGTCCAGCCTGAAGAGCTGCACCGCACCGAACACGACCACGCTGACCATCAGATAGAGCTGCAAAGGCCGCAGGTAGCGGGCGCGCCGCCCGGCGATGTACTCGACGGTCAGCGCACCCGGCGCGAAGAAGAGCCTGGACAGCGTCAGGCGCAGCAGGCCCTCGCGAACCAGGTAGCGGGCCTTCAACCGGCCGAACCCATCGGCCAGGGTTCGCGGTTGAGCCGCCGTCTCCTGGCCACACTCCGGGCAGAACTTGCCCGGCGCCGGCGTGCCGCAGTTCGGACAGCATCTCATGCGCGCGCCCGCGTCGCCGTTGCTGGCCAGGGTTTCGGACTGCGGCGAAGTCATGGATCGTGAGCCGGCGTACCCGACAGGGGCGATCAGAAGAAGTACCGCGCCCTGAATTCCAGCCGCGTCCGCACGGGCTTCTCGCCGAATTCGGTCGCGCTGTCGCCGCGGTTCAGCATCATCCGCAATCGCAACTCCAGATTGTCGATGCCGGTGTACAGGCCTTCCGGAACCAGCGTGGCGCTGTGGTCGCCGGTGTCCGCGATCACGGTCAGCGCCGGCGTGAAGTTCAGGATGTCGAACGGCTCCTTCTGGCTGACGCGCAGGTAGGCGTAGTCGCGTAGCGCGTTGGGGCGGTTGTAGCCCTGCGCCGCAGCGCGCGCGGCAGCCTGGAACAGCGCCGGATTGGCCGCCGAGGCCCGCACCAGGTCGTAGAAGGGCGCCATCTCGGCGCGCGTGTAGCCGCTGCCGTTGCGGTACAGCTCGAAGATGATCGTCGTGTCGCGCTGGGTCAGGTAGCGCAGACCCAGCAACGCGCTGTCGACGTTGCGCATGCGCATCGCCAGCGTGTTGCCGGCGCCCAGCAGCGCCTGCGGCACATCGGTGCTGCGCGCCCATTCGCCGTGCACTTCCAGGCTGCTGCCCAGGTTGCGCGAGAAGTCCAGCCCCAGGCGCGGTCCGCGGCTGCCGCGGCCGGCAACGATCAGGTCGAGGTCGGTGTCGAGCCACAGCGCGTAGAGCTTGAAGGCCGGGTTCAGGTGTCCCGCAGGGCCGAAGGCGGTGTTCAGCCCCGAGGACGTGGGCACCATCACACCGGTCAGCGACAGCGTCTTCAGCGGCCCGTCGAAGCTGCGCACCCAGGCGGCGTCGGCCATCACGAAGCCTTCGCGTGCCTGCTCGGGGTCGGTCGGGTCCTTCGGCCGCTCGAAGAACGCGACCGGGCTCCAGGCATAGCCCTTGCCCCAGTGCAGCGCACGCTTGCCGAGTTCGGCGGTGGCGTGGGCATCGGGCTGCCAGGCCGCATAGGCCTCGTACATGCGGCCGCCGTGA
Organism: uncultured beta proteobacterium; assembly: GCA_963725755.1. Lineage (GTDB taxonomy): Bacteria > Pseudomonadota > Gammaproteobacteria > Burkholderiales > Burkholderiaceae_C > Rubrivivax. Next base: position 51,921 of record CAVRZW010000017.1, on the reverse strand, counting down.
TCGGACGCCTGGGCATCGTCCACCGTGTCGGCATGGCCGGTGAAGCCGAAGCGCAGCGCCCCGTGGCGCAGCACGCCCGAGAGCTCGACGGCCTCGCTGCGGCGGTCGAGCGTCGTGCGGGTCTGGCCGGGGAACATCAGCAGGTAGCCGGTCGAATCGCGGCGCAGCTGCTGGTGCTCGGGCAGCGCTTCGACGAAGCCGGTCCACTCGAAGGGCTTCTTCTCGAAGGCCGAGACGTCGAAGGTCTCCTCGGCGCGGACGGATGGCAAGGCGACCGGCAGGGCTTGCAGCAGCGCGCAAAGCGCCGCCACGAGGGCCGGTCGCGGCAGGCTCACCGCAGTTCCTTCACCCGCGCCATGTTCTCCAGCGTGAAGGCCTCGTCGGGAACCGAGCGCGCACGGATCTGGCCCCACAGCATCAAGCGACTTGTAGCCCTTGTACAGCGGGCTGTCGGTCTGCAGCGTGGCCGGGCGCTTGATGCCCTTGCCGAAGTCCTTGACGTCGCTGTAGGTCAGGGTCTTGATCAGCAGCCCGCTGGCGGCATAGCACTCGATCACGGTGGGCAGCAGGTTCTTCTTGTCGACCGTCATCTTCAGCCGGTCGTAGGCCACGTCGCCGGTCTTGGCCTTCAGCGACAGCAGGTAGTTGTCCTTGTCCTCGGACAGGTTCTGCACGTCGTACTCGGTCGCGTAGTCCAGCCGCAGGATGTCGGCGTTGTTGAAGATCCCGCCGATCACCGACTGCAGGCTGGCGATGCGCACCGGCTTGCCCACGCTCGGGATGTACAGCCACATGTTTTCGCCCAGGCGCAGCGTGGCCCGGCCCTGCTCGCTCGGCGGATCGAGGAACAGCGCGAGCAGCTTGTCGCGGCCCTTCTTCACCGAATACAGCACGAACTCCTTGCGCGTGCCGTCGGGCTCGATGTTGATGAGCTTGCGCAAGCTCTCGTAGGACTCGGGCTCGAGGTTGCGGTCCACCTTCTGCAGCAGCTGGGTGCCGTCGATGGCGAACGCCGGCCACGTCAGGAAGGCACACAGCAGGACGAGCAGCTTGTTCATGAGGGGCTCCGCAGTTCTTCAGACATGGCGCAAGGCGTCGATCGGGTCCAGCCGCGACGCCTTCCAGGCCGGCTGCAGGCTCGCGAGCACGGCCACCCCGAGCACCATCGCGGCGATGGTCACGACCTCGATCACGCCGATGCGCGGCATCAGCACCAAGTCCTGCTGCTGGCCGAAGACGAAGTGGACCTGCCAGATGTCGAGGGCATAGATCAGGGCCAGGCTGATCACGGTGCCGACCGCGGTGCCGATCAGGCCCAGCAGCAGCCCCTCGGCGAGGAACAGCGACAGGATGCGCCGCGGTGGCGTGCCGATGGCGGCGATGGTGCCGATCTCGCGGATGCGCTCGTACACCGCCATCACCATCACGTTCATCACGCTCACCAGCACGATCGACACCAGCACGATCTTGATGAACACGGTCATCAGGTCGATCATCCGCGCCAGGTTGGCGAACGGCGACAGGTCGGCCCAGGAATGCACCTCCAGCACCGGCTTGCCTTCCTTGTTGACCTGGCCTTCGAGCGCCTGCTTCAGGCGGGCCTCGGTGCGGTCGAGCAGCGCCGGGTCCTTCAGGCGGATCGCGATCTCGCTGACTTCGGGCTCCTTCATGCGCAGCAGCTCGCGCGCATCGTCGATGTGGATGTAGCTGTCGCGCCCGCCGGGGCCGGAGATGCTGTCGAGCACGCCGCGCACGACGAAGGTCTTGCCGTTGACCGAGCCGTCGCGGTTGGTCGCCACCAGCACCACGGTGTCGCCGACCTTGGTCTTCATGCCGCGCGCCAGCAGCGCCGGGATCAGGATGCCTCCCCTGGCGACCAGCGGACCGTCCTTGCGGCCTTCGACGATGCGGCCGGCCAGCAGCGGCACCGTCGCCGCCTCGCGATCCGGGTCGACGCCGTTGACGCGCACGCTGGTGGTCTCGACGAAGTTGCTGTACATGCCGCCGAACTTCACCCGCGGCGACCAGGTCTGCACGTCGCCGACCTGCGCCAGCGCCTGCTCGACCTTGGCCACCGCGGCCGGCTGCATGTTCAGGTTCAGCGGCAGGTTGTCGATCGACGCGACGTAGCCCCTGCGATGGACCTCGAGGTGGCCGAGCACCGAATCGGTGATCTGGCCGACCATCGTCGCCTTGAACGATCCGGTGACCGAGATGAACAGCAGCACCGCGACCATGCCGATGGTGATCAGCAGCAGCGTCAGCACGGTGCGGCGGCGGTAGCGCGACAGGTTGCGGCCGGCGATCTTGAGGACGTCAAACATGGGCGGCCTCCCGCTTGTCGGTGGTGGAGACGACGCGGCCGTCTTCCAGCGTGAAGGTCACCTCGGCCTCGGACATGATCTTCGAGTCGTGGGTCGAGAAGACGAAGGTGGTGCCGAACTCGTCGCGCATCTTCTTCATCAGGTCGATGATCCGGTAGGCGGTGTCGTGGTCGAGGTTGGCCGTCGGTTCATCGGCCAGCACCAGTTGCGCGTTGCTGACCAGCGCGCGCGCCACCGCCACGCGCTGCTTCTGGCCGCCCGAGAGCTGGTCGGGCCGCTTGTCGGCCTGCGCCTCCATGCCCACCGCGGCGAGCAGCCGCATCACCTGGTCGCGGCGCTTGGGCGCAGGCCACTCCTGCACCATGATCAGCGGGTACTCGATGTTCTCGTAGGCGGTGAGCACCGGCACCAGGTTGAAGTCCTGGAAGATGAAGCCGATGTGGAGGCCCCGGAACAGCGCCGCGGCGCGGCGGTCCAGCGTCGCGATGTCGGTGTCGAGCACGCTGAGCGTGCCGCTGGTCGGGTGATCGAGGCAGCCGATCATGTTCAGCAGCGTGGTCTTGCCGCTGCCCGACGGGCCGACGAAGGCGACGAACGACGCCGGCTCGATGGCGAAGTCGGCGCCCTTGACCGCCTGGACTTCCACGTCGCCGTTGCGGTAGGTCTTGGTCAGACGCTGGGCCAGGACGAGACTCATGAGCGCTCCTCGGGTTCAGCCCGCGCGGAGATCAGCGCAGACGTGGCGTCAGCACGGCTTCGACATCCGCCGCCGACCAGGTGCCCTTCACGCCGGGCGGTGTCCCCGGGCCCACCGGGAAGCTGACGAATTCCACCGGGCTGCCATCCGCGCGCCGATGCCGGTACCGACCATCGATCAGGATCACGATCGGGATGTGCCCCTTCAGGCCGACCGCCTGCAACCGGCGTTCGGCCTGCGGGCTGTCCATGTCGATCTCCACCACGCGCAGCTTCGCACCCTGAAGCGCGAGCCAGTCGCGCAAAGGCTCGAGCGCCGACTGGACCGGTGGGTGCGCGAAGGCGATGACCTCGACCACCGGCGGCGCCGCCCAGGCGATGTTCACCCCAAGGGTCAGGCAGGATGCAGCGGTCGCGGCCAGCCACGTTCGACGTGCAAGGGTCATGGTCGCGTCCGTCCAGGGCTCATTGACAGTGGTTGTGCAGCTTCCACATCGCCTCGTGGCCGATCGCCTTGGCGAATTCGGGGACCTTGCAGCGCTCGGCCTCGGCCGGGTCGATCGGGGCCTGCCGAGCGGGTGCGGCGCTGGCCTGCAGGGCCGCGGGCTGCGGGTCGTGGCGGGTGACCCCGACGGCGACGGCGCCCACCAGCCCGGCGAATGCGACCACGATCGCGCCCTGCGCCAGGCTGCCCGCGGCGCCGGGCGCGGGCGCGACCTCGCAGACCCCGCCCGGGCAGAGCTGCGCCGGGTCCTTGTTGAACAGGTTGTAGACCTTGCAGCCGAGGCAGATGCCGAACGCCGACTCGAAGAACAGCAGCACCAGGCAGGCCGAGCAGACGAACAGGTTGATCGGGCCGATGACGTTGTGGAGCACCACCAGGTAGAGCATCGTCAGCGCCAGCACGAAGCCGATCGCCCATGCGAAGCGCTTCTGCGGCGCGCCCACGTATTCCGGCTGCTGCCTGCGCACGAACCACTGGCCGACGATCAGCGTCGGGGCGTAGCGCGGGTTGACGAAGATGCGGATCGTGAAATCGACCAGGAAGGTGACGACGAACACCCGCGTGGGCTGGAAGTTGCCCGTCAGCCAGGCGTTCATGAAGCTGACGATCGCGAAGAAGAACAGGATGCCGGCGCTGGCGCGCACGGCGCGTTCGTTCAGGACCTTGACCGGATAGCCTTCGACCTGTTCGCCGAAACCGAGAATGCTGCTCATGGGGAACCGTTGTCGTGAACGAGGTGGATGCACAGGCGTCCGGGCCCGTGCCGGGGTTCGGTCCCCATTGGACACCCGCCCGGCCCGGACACGATGACAGGACGGCCCCCGATTGCATCGCGGCATTGCGCCGGCAGCCGATGCAACACGGCGATACAACACTCCGCAGCCCCGCGGTGCGGGCTCGTTCACCCTGATGGTCATGGACCACAAGGACCGCATCCTCATCGTCGACGACGACCCCGAGATCCGCCAGCTTCTCGTGGACTACCTGGCGCGCAACGGCTTCGACGCGACACAGGGGGCGTCGGGCTTGGGCCGGCGATCGCGCGCGACGTCGCGGCCTACCACGGCGGGACGCTGGTCATCGAGAACCGGGCCGAAGGCGGCTTGCGCGCGAGCCTCATGCTGCCGCGACCCCGGTGATCGGGGCCGACATTTCACGGTCGGTTTCGCCCCGCGTCCTGACCCGACCCATTGCCGATGCGCAACTTCTTCATCTTCTCCCACAGCGTCTTGCGGCTGATCCCCAGCAGCTCGGAGGTCTTCATGACGCTGCCGCCGGTGCGTTCCAGTGCGCTGCGGATGTGGCGTCGTTCCGCCTCACCGACCATGGCATGCAAGGGCAGGAACTGTCGGTCCGCTGCATTCGGCTGCACGGCATCCATCGGTCCGGCAACAGGCTCCGGCACGTCCAGGATGCCCGCCTCGCTCAGCACGACCGCCTCTTCCAGGTATGAACGCAGCTCGCGCGCGTTGCCCCTCCAGCTGCGGCCCAGGACATCGCGCAGGAAGGCTTCCGACATCGCCACCGGCCGGCCCTGCTCCGCGGCCAATTGCTGCAGCATGCGCTCGGTCAGCCAGCGGATGTCTTCGGGCCGCTCACGCAGCGGAGGCAGTCCGATGCGGATCACCGCCAGCCGGTAATACAGGTCCTCCCGAAACGTTCCGGCCGCCATGTCGGCATGCAGGTCGCGGTTGGTGGCGGCGATGACCCGGAAGTCGCTGCCCGTGACCTTCTCCGAGCCCAGGCGGAAGAAACTGCGCTCCTGCAGCGCGCGCAGCAGCTTGGCCTGCATGCTGGCGGGCAGTTCGCCCACCTCGTCCAGGAACAGGGTGCCGCCATTGGCACGTTCCAGATAGCCGCGATGCATCCGCGCCGCGCCGGTGAACGCGTTCCTCTCATAGCCGAAGAACTCGGCCTCCATCATCGTCTCCGGGACGGCCGCGCAGTTGACCGCGACGAACTCGCCCCTCCCGGCACGGTCTCCCAGTTGGTGGATCAGCTGCGCCGCAACCTCCTTGCCGACCCCGGACTCGCCGGTCAGGAGCACCGGCACGCGCTGGCTGGCCACCTTGCGCACCAGGGTTTCGGCGTGGCGCATCGCCGGCGAGATGCCGAGCACGCCATCGTCGGGCAGCGGCTGCGTCGGTGAGCTGGCTTGCTGCACCAGAGCGACCAGGTGCTCGATGTCGAACGGCTTGGTGACGTACTCACGGGCGCCGGCACGCATCGCGGCCACTGCGTCGTTGACGCTGCCATAGCCGGTGATGAAGAACCAGGGCAGCCTGCGCGTGGCTTCGGGCAGCTGCACGAACCATCGAGTTGCCAGCCCGTCGGCCAGGCGCACGTCGCTGACGACGGCGCACCAGGGTCGTCCGAGCTGTTCGGCAGCCTCGGCGATGCGCCGGCACCAGCAGACCTCGAAGCCCTCGAGCTCGAAGCGCTGGACCAGCGACTCGCCCATGATCGGGTCGTCTTCAAGCAGCAGCAGGCTGTTCATGGTGTTCCCGGTTGGGCATCCAGAACACGACCCGCGTGCCCGGTGCATGGTCGGCATCGACATCGAAACCGCCGCCGTACTGGGTGGCCAGCTCGCGGCAGACCCACAGGCCGAAGCCGCGCGGGTCGTCGCCACCCTCGGCCGCGACCAGGGTTGCCAGCGCCGCGCGCGTGAGGCGCTCGCCGCCGTGGGCGACGCTGAAGCTGACGGTGTCGGCGTCGGCCTGCAACTGCGCGTGCACCGGGCCCGCGTCGCCGGCCGCCTGGACCGCGTTGAGCAGCATGTTGAGCATGACCTGTCGCAGCGTCGCCGAGGGCACGCGCAGCGCGGTCTGGACATCGATCGCGGTCGTGATCTGCACGCCGCTGCCAGCGCGCGCCGGCTGGGCCAGCGTCACCACGTCGGCGAAGTCGTCGATCTCCAGCGTCCGGTCCTCGACGCGCGCCTGCGGCAGCAGCGCCGCCACCGTGCTGCGGATCTGGTGCAGCCCGCGCTGCAGCAGATCCAGCGCGCGCCGGCGGGTCTCGGCCTCGCCGCCATGCAGGTGCAGCGTGCGGGTGGCGTTGAGCAGGCCACCCAGCGGGTTGTTGATCTCGTGCGCAACCGCCGCGGTGATACGCCCGATCGCGGCCATGCGTTCGGCCGACATCGCGCGCCGCTCGGCCTGCCGGCGCGCTTGCAGCTCGTCGATCAGCCGCACCACGGCGGCGCTGACGCGGCCGAGCTCGGGGTCGCGCGTGCGCGGCAATTGCGCGCGCAGCGCCGCTGGGTCGCTGCGGCCGATGCGTTCGATGACCTGCGCCACGCCGGCCACCGGCGCCGTCATGCGACGGCCGATCCACCAGCCCGCCGGCACCAGCATCAGCACCGCCAGCGCGACGCCGACCAGCGCGGGCTGCAGCAGTGCGGCCCATTGCGGCGCGAACACCGGGCCGTCGACTTCGATGTAGGTGAAGCCCAGGCGCGCTCCGTCCTCGCTCAGGATGGGCTCGATCAGCACGCTGCCGCCGTCGGGGCGAGCCAGCCACTGCCGACCCCGCACCGCATCGACCGCGGGCAGCGCCAGGCCATCGACGGCCTGGCCCAGCAGCGGCTGCTCGGTCGACAGACGCGCCGGCGCCGAGCTGGCGAAGACGCGGCCACGCCGGTCGAGCACCGCCACGCGCGCGTGCCCGGCGGCGGCGCCCGGCAGCAGCGCCGAGGTGCTGCGCAGCAGCGCGTAGACGAGCCAGGTGTCGTCCGCATCGAGCATCGGCAGCGCCTGCGCACCGACCAGCCGCGCCGCGCGGTCGACCGTGGCCAGGGTCTCGACGCGCGCCGCCTGGGCGCCGAAGCGGGCCGAGACCGCGGTCACCATGAGGGCCCCGAGCACGACGGCCAACGCCAGCCCGAGCGGGATCTGCATCCGGTACGGCAGCCGCGACAGCATCATGCCGCCACACCCGAGTCGGGCACGCGCAGCGCCAGCGCGCGGATCGAGTCGAAGATCGACGGCTGGCCGACGATGAAGCCGTCGAGGTTCAGCGACGCGAGCAGCGCCCGCCCCTCGGCATCGGCCTGCATCGACACCAGCGTCTCCTGCAGCGCGGCCAGCACCGGCCGCTCGTCGCCGGCGCGCGTCACCAGCGGCGGGAAGCCGTGATGGCGCGACTTCCAGACGACCTCGGAGCGCAGCGCGGCGCTCATGCCCTGCAGGCGCATCGTCTCCCAGACATAGCCGTCGATCGAGCCGGCGTCGGCCAACTGTGCCGCCACCGCCTCGGCCACGTTGCGATGGCCGTGGGCAAAGAAGGTCCGCTTCAGGTCGCGCGACGGCACCAGGTCGACGGTCTGGAATTCGCCCTGCGCGACCAGCCAGCCAGAGTTCGACAGCGGATCGGAGTAGGCGAAGACCTTGTCGCGCAGGTCGGCGTAGCCGCGAATCTGCGAGCCGACGCCGGCCGGGCGGATCAGGTACGACTGGTAGGTCGGCTGGCCGTGATACATGGGCACCGCGAGCAGGCGCAGCCGCGACTGGAAGCGCACGTACGGGTAGCCGCAGGTCCACAGCGCGTCGATCCGGCCCGCACCCAGCAGGTCGTGCAGCGGCTGGTATTCGTCGCGCGTCGTGAAGCTCACGTCGGCCAGCAGGCGCTCGGCGAGGTACGCCGACCAGCGCGCCAGGAAGGCCGCTTGGTCGGCGAGCATCACCGCGGTCAGCCCGATGCGCAGCCGCGTCGGCCGAGCGGCCGGTGACGCCGCTGCGCTGGCGAGCCAGGCAGCACCGGCAGTGATCCAGGTCCGGCGTCTCATCGGCGACCCGCTTTGTTTCGATTCCGTAACGTAGCCCAGCATCCGCACGTTACGCCATCCGGACAGTCACCAAGTGATCGAACGCAAGTCCTTGATTCTTGGGGCTCGACTGCCTGGCATCGGGCTTGCAGTGTGGACGGGGTTCATTTCCAACGCCGAACAGGAGACAGCATGGAAGAGCTCAAGCTAAGCCGCCGGATATTCCTCAAGTCGAGCACCTCGGCCGCCGCCGTCGTCGGCAGCGCCGGTGCGGTGCTGTTGCCAGCCGCCGCCCACGCGGCGACGCCGGAGAGCGCCACCTCGCTGACGCTGGACTATCCGCGCCGCGGCGTGGGCAAGGCCGCCGGCATGCCGGTGAACGAGGCCGTGGCCTTCAGCTACCCCGACGACAGCTCGCCCTGCGTGGCCATCCGCATGGGCCACGCGGTGCCCGGCGGCGTGGGGCCGAACCAGGACATCGTGGCCTACAGCTCGCTGTGCACGCACATGGGCTGCCCGGTGCAGTACCAGCCCGACACCATGGTCTTCAAGTGCGGCTGCCACTTCTCGATGTTCGACGCCGAGCATGGCGGGCAGATGGTCTGTGGCCAGGCCACCGAAAACCTGCCGCGCGTGATGCTGAGCTACGACGCTGCGACCGACACCGTCGCGGCGATCGGCATCGCCGGCCTGATCTACGGCCGCCAGGCCAACATCCTGTAAGGAGCGCACGCCATGAGCACCCGCATCGACGACCGCATCGCGCTGCCCCCGACGGACGCGCAGAAGACCAACATGACCTGCCACTTCTGCATCGTGGGCTGCGGCTACCACGTGTACAAGTGGGACGCCAACACCGAGGGCGGCCGCGCCGCAGGCCAGAACGCGCTGGGCGTGGACTTCACGCGCCAGGTGCCGCCGCTGGGCATCTGCATGACCCAGGCGATGACCAACACCATCACCGACAAGTCCGGCAAGCGCTGGAACATCATGGTCGTGCCGGACAAGGAGTGCGTCGTCAACAGCGGCCTGTCGTCGACCCGCGGCGGCAAGATGGCCAGCTACATGTACGCGCACGACGGCATCGGCCGCGAGCGGCTGAAGAACCCGCGCATGGCGCACAACGACCAGCAGCTCGAGACGAGCTGGGACAACGCGCTGGCAATCTACGCCGGGCTGGCGAAGAAGATCCTCGACAACGATGGCCCGAGCGGGATCCTGTTCGACTGCTTCGACCACGGCGGCGCCGGCGGCGGCTTCGAGAACACCTGGGGCACCGGCAAGCTGATGTTTTCGGCCATCCAGACGCCGATGGTGCGCATCCACAACCGCCCCGCCTACAACAGCGAGTGCCACGCCACGCGCGAGATGGGCATCGGCGAGCTGAACAACAGCTACGAGGACGCGCAGCTCGCCGACTGCATCGTCGCCACCGGCTGCAATTCGTACGAGACGCAGACCAACTACTTCCTCAACCACTGGGTGCCCAACCTCAACGGCGGCACCGTCGACAAGAAGAAGAAATGGTTCCCGGCCGAGGCGGCCTCGGCCGCGGCGGCGAAGATCATCATCATCGACCCGCGTCGGTCGGCCACGGTGGCCATCGCCGAGCAGGTGGCGGGCAAGGACAACGTGCTGCACCTGGACATCCAGCCCGGCACCGACACCGCGCTGTTCAACGCGTTGTTCACGCATGTCGTCGAGAAGGGCTGGCACGACAAGGCCTTCATCGCGCAGCACACCGCAGGCTTCGACGACGCGGTCAAGACGAACCGAATGTCGATCGACGAGGCCGCGAAGATCACCGGCGTGCCGGCGGCCAAGATCCGCCAGGCTGCCGAATGGGCCTACGCACCGAAGGCCGGCGGCCACCGCAAGCGCACCTTCCACCCGTACGAGAAGGGCATCATCTGGGGCAACGACAACTACGTGATCCAGAGCGCGCTGGTCAGCCTGGTGATCGCCACCCACAACGTCGGCCGCCGCGGCACCGGCGTGTGCCGCATGGGCGGCCACCAGGAGGGCTACACGCGCCCGCCGTACCCGGGCGACCACAAGATCTACATCGACCAGGAGGTCATCGCCGGCCGGGGCCTGATGTACACGCTGTGGGGCACCAACCCCTTCCAGACGACCCTGAACGCCGAGCAGCATCAGCAGGTGCTGCATCGCCGCGCGGAGATCGTCAGCGCGGCGATGGCCAAGGCGCGCGGCGCGAGCCCCGAGCAGATGGTCGAGGTCATCTACGACGCCTGCAAGAACAAGGGCGGCATGTTCGTCGCCGCCATGAACCTCTACCCCACGACGATCGCCGAGGAGGCGCACCTGATGTTCCCGGCCGCGCAGCCGGGCGAGATGAACCTCACGTCGATGAACGGCGAGCGCCGGCTGCGACTGTCGGAGAAGTTCATGGACCCGCCCGGCTCGGCCAAGCCAGACTGCCTGATCGCCGCCGACATCGCCAACACGCTGAAGGCGATGTACACGAAGGAAGGCAATGCGGCGATGGCCAAGCGCTTCGAGGGCTTCGACTGGAAGACCGAGGAGGACGCCTTCGACGACGGCTTCCGCCGCGCCGGCCGGCCCGGCGTAGGCCCGATCGACAGCCAGGGCGGCGACACCGGCTACATGGCCACCTACGCCTTGCTGCGCAAGGCGGGCACGAACGGCGTGCAGCTGCCGATCAGGAAGGTCGAAGGCGACAAGCTCGTCGGCACCGAGATGGTCTACGAGGACAACAAGTTCAGCACCGCCGACGGCCGCGCCCACTTCAAGCCCGCGCCGTGGAACGGCCTGCCCGAGATGGTGGCCGGGCAGAAGGCGAAGTACAAGTTCTGGATCAACGGCGGCCGCGCCAACGAGGTCTGGCAGACCGCCTACCACGACGAGTTCAACAGCTTCGTGCGCGATCGCTTTCCGCTCGCCTTCCTGGAGATGAACCCGGACGACGCGAAGACGCTCGGCGTCGCGCCGGGCGACGTCGTCGAGGTCTGGAACGACTTCGGCAGCACCTACGCGATGGCCTATCCGCTGGTCTCGGCCAAGCCGGGCCAGACCTTCATGCTGTTCGGCTACATCAAGGGCGTGCACGGCCACGTCGTCACGTCCTGGGTCGACCGCAACGTGGTGCCCTACTACAAGGGCACCTGGGGTGACATCCGCCGCGTCGGCAACGTCGAGGAGTGGAAGCAGACCGTGAGCCTGAAGGACCGTCGCTTCGCCTGAGCGACGGCGAGCAGAGGTGTCTCCTCCCGGCCTGCGGCGCCGGGTTCCCCGGGGGGTGTCCGAGGGCACCCCTCTTTTCGACGGATCCGAACACCATGGACATCGACGGCGCGGCCGCCTCCGGTTCGCAGGCGGGCACCACCTTCCCGGCCGCTGCAGGCAACGGCCCATCGCATCGAGGCGCGGTGCCCCGCACCAGCCGCTCGCGCAACGTGGTCTTGCCCATGCCGCAAAGACCGGCGTGCCGAAGACCCTCAGGGCCAGGGACGATGGCCTGGGGGCATGCCGGCATATGGTTTGCCGCTGACGGGAGCACCCGGCGTCGCGACCGAGGGGCTACTTGAAGTAGCCCCGGGCCTTCATGTTGTCGCAGTCATAGTTGCCCGAGCCCATCGCCGGCAGAGTGATGCCCTTCTCCTTGGCGCGTTCCTCCATCTGCTTGTGGTGTTCTTCCTGGTAGGCCTTGCACTCGTCATAGGTCTTGAAGCTGCGCATCTTGTTCTGGTGCTCGGTTCGTTCCTGCGCCGTCATCAACGCGTAGCCCCAGGTATTGCCCCGGTTTGCACCCCAGGGCCCGCGCGCCAGTGCCGCCCCGGCCCCCAGGCTCAAGGCCAAGGTCAGTGCTACGCCTGCCATCGAAAGCTTCTTCATCATCAGGTCCATGTTCATCGTTGAAAGAATGGCCCGCACCGTGCGAGGCGCGGGGATGCAGGTGCAGTCTCAACGCTCGTAGCCCGAGCAAGGAATGCACACATGCTTCTCGCCGACCACGCGCAGGTAGGCGCGGGCAGTGAGCTCGTGGCAGGCGGCACAGGGCACGAAGCCCATGATCTCGGGCAGCCAGTCGCGTTCGAACCGGAACACTTCGCCGAGACTCAAGACATCGGCTTCGGGCGCGTTCCAGACCAGATCGACCAGCTCCATCTGCTCGGCCTCGGGAATGTCGTCCGGCTCGACCCCCTGGCCGCGCTTGACCATGAAGGCCGACTCGCCGATGCGCTTCTGCAGCGTCGGCTTGTAGCTCACCCGGATCGCGCGGTTGCTGGCGCGCTCGACGAGCGTGACGGCCAGCTTGCCGAAGGGGGTCTTGTCCATGTTGCCCTTGCCCAGCGTGCAGCCGGTGGCGTACTGCACGCCGTCGCCGAAGCACATGCCGCCGTGGTCTTCCCCGATCTCGACGAGGGCATGCAACTGGCGCCCGCCCGAGCGGCGCACGCCCAGTTCGCGCAGCGCCGCCAGGCCGGCACGCACGCCGGCCACGCTGGCCCAGCAGCGGTGGCCGTGGAAGGCGAGAGCATTCACGAGGGTCTGGCGATCGTCGTTCATGGTGGGCTCCAGGCTGAGCTTCAGGTGACGGGAGGGGCACGACACAGGCGCGGGCATCGCATCAGAGCAGGCCCCAGGCGGTCTTGACGGCCACCGCAATCAGCACGATCGCGATGACCCGCTTCAGTTGCTCGCTGCGGAGCTTTTCGCTCGCCAGCCAGGCACCGAGTGCCGCACCGGCCGCGCTCGCAACCGCCGTCGAAACCAGCAGCGTCGTGCCGATCCGGCCCACCGTCGCATGGGCCAGGAAGCCGGCCAGGGACGCGAACAGCACCACGAACGAGGCGCTGGCCGCGGCGCGCCTGGGCTCCAGCCCCGAGGCGACCAGCGCGGGGACGATGATGTTGCCGCCGCCCACGCCCAGCAGGCCGCCGACGAAGCCGGCCACCGCGCCGACCGGCAAGCCCAGGGCCAGCGCCGCTGCGGTCGAGCGCTGCGCCGGCCGCGCCTTCGGCCGCCACCACAGCATCATCACGCTGGCAAAGACCAGGAAGGCGACGAACAGCCACAGCAGCGGCGTGCGGTCCAGGTGCTGCGCCAGCCGCACGCCGAACGGCGACGCGATCACCGCCAACGCCAGCATCGGCAACACCAGCGACCACACCACGAGCCGCTTGCGGACGAAGGTCACCGAAGCCACGGTCATGGCCACCGCGTTGAGCAGCAGCGCGGTGGCCATTGCGGTGTGCAACTCCACGCCCAGGGCCAGGAACGCCGGGATCAGCACGAAGGCGGCACCGACGCCGGCCATCGCCATCACGGTGGTCAGCACGAACGTCAGCACGGCCGCGAGCGCGATCATCGGCGAGCGGCCTCATCGCTCCGAGGGACCGGCTCGACGGCCGCCGCTCACATCGTCTCGAGCGCCAGCGCGATGCCCTGGCCACCGCCGATGCACAGCGTGACGATGCCGCGCCTGCAACCGTCGCGCTGCATCGAATGCATCAGCCGCGTCGCCAGCACTGCGCCGCTGGCGCCGATCGGGTGGCCGTGCGCGATCGCGCCGCCTTCGACGTTGACGATATCCTCGGCGAAGCCGATCTCGCGCAGGCAGGCCAGCGCGATGGCGGCGAAGGCCTCGTTGATCTCGACCCGGTCCACCTGGGCCACCGACCAGCCGGCGCGCGCCAGCGCCTGCCGGACCGCGGGCACGGGCCCGAGGCCGAAAAAGCCCGGCTCCACTGCGCCGATGCCGTAGCTCACCAGCCGCGCCATCGGCACCAGGCCGTTCTTCTCGGCCCAGCCGCGCTCGGCGACGACCATCGCGGCACCGGCGGAATTCAGCCCCGGCGCGTTGCCGGCGGTGATGGTGCCGTCCTTGCGGAACGCCGGCTTGAGCTTGGCCAGCGATTCGGCGGTCGTCTCCGGCCGGTTGTGCTCGTCCTTGGCGAACACCGTCGGGCCCTTGCGGCCGGGCACCTCGACGGCCGCGATCTCGGCCTCGAACTTGCCCGCGGCCTGCGCTGCACTGAAGCGCTGCTGCGAACGCAGCGCCCAGCGGTCCTGGTCCTCGCGGCTGATGCCGTTCTTGAGCACCAGGTCTTCGGTATGCCAACCGGAGTGCTTGCCGCTGAAGGCGTCGTTCAGCCCGTCGTAGAGCATGCTGTCGAACATCGTCACGTCGCCCATGCGCGCACCCCAGCGGCCCTGCGGCAGCAGGTAGGGCGCGCGGTCCATGTTCTCCATGCCGCCGGCAATGGCGCAGTCGATCATGCCGGACCAGATCTCCAGCGCCGCACTGGCCACGCCCTGCGCGCCCGAGCCGCAGACGCGGTTGACGGTGAGCGCCGGCACCTGCACCGGCAGCCCGGCGGCGATGCCCGCCTGGCGCGCCGGGTTCATCTTCACGCCGGCCTGGATCACGTTGCCCATCACCAGCGTCTGCACCTTGCCGGCCGCGAGGCCCGAACGCTTCAGAGTCTCGCGGATCGCTGCGGCGCCCAGGTCGGGCGCGGGCAGGTCCTTGAGGCTGCCGCCATAGGTGCCGATCGCGGTTCGGACCGGATTGCACAACACGACTTCAATCTTGCTCATGACCTGTTGCTCCTTGAACGATGAAGAACGACCGCGGCGGCTGCCGTCACCCGATGCACGCGCACCGGTCCCGCGCACCGATCCAGCGCTCTCGATGCTGCGGGAGTGCGGCCGAAGGCGACTTGATCGTGCGCAACGCGGCGGCCTCCGGCGGCGTGCGCGGGGCCGTGAATCCCCGGTGCACGGCCAATGCAATTCCTCGACCGGATGGCTGATTTCCCGCTGCGCGAGATGACTCCGGGCCGTCACCCCCGGCGCGCCCATTTGACGGCCTCGAACCACAGCACACCGAGCAGCCCGAGCGCGCACGCCAGGGCCAGTTCATGCGGCGGCAGCAATGCAAAGCGCAGCACGCCGGTGGCCCAGGGCAGGGTCAACGCCGCGAGCAGCAGCGCCAGCGCCAGCCCGACGACGAACCAAAGGGTCTTGTTCGGCGCGCGCAGCGAGCTCCACAGCGACTGGGTGCCCGAGCGGTTCGAGACGATCAGTGCCAGGTTGGCCACCACCAGCGTGGCGAAGGCGAAGGCACGGGCCTGCGGCTCGGGCAAACGGTGATCGGCCCAGGCATAGGCGGCCAGCACGACGCCGAGCACCCCCAGGCCCTGCAGCAGTGCCAGCCACAGCGTGGCGCCGCCGAACAGCGGCGCCGCGGCATCGCGCGGCGGACGCTGCATGACGTCGCGCTCGGCCGGTTCGTTCTCGAAGGCCAGCGAGCAGGCCGGGTCGATGATCAGCTCCAGGAACGCGATGTGCATCGGGTACAGCAGCGGCGGCCAGCCCAGCAGCACCGGCAGCAGCGCCATGCCGGCAATCGGCACGTGCACGGCCAGGATGTACGACATCGACTTGCGCAGGTTGTCGAAGATGCGCCGCCCCAGACGCACCGCGCGCACGATGGCCGTGAAGTCGTCGTCCAGCAGCACCAGCGATGCGGCTTCGCGGGCCACGTCGGTGCCGCGAGCGCCCATCGCGATGCCCACGTGGGCGGCGCGCAGCGCAGGCGCGTCGTTGACGCCGTCGCCGGTCATCGCGACGATGTCTCCGTTGGCCTTCAGCGCCTGCACGATGCGCAGCTTCTGTTCGGGCGCGATGCGGGCGCAGACGCTGACCGAGACGATGCGCTCGCGCAGCGCGTCGTCGCCTAGGGTCGCCATCTCGTCGCCCGAAAGCACCTCGCCCGCACCCTCGGCCAAGCCGGCCTGGTGCGCGATGGCACGCGCGGTGAGGGGGTAGTCGCCGGTGATCATCACCACCCGGATGCCGGCCGCCCGGCACTCGGCGATCGCCGCCGGGACCTGCGCGCGCAGCGGGTCCGCCAGACCCAGCAGGCCGACGAACTCGAAATCGAAGTCATGCTCGGACGGCGGCCAGGCTTCGCCTTCGAAGCGGCCGCGCGCCACCGCCAGCACCCGCAAGCCGTCGGCGGCCAGTGCATCGACCGCCGCCGCGACGCGCGACCGTGCGGCGGCATCGAGATGGCACAGGTCGACCACCGCCTCCGGCGCGCCCTTGGCAGCGACCACTTGCGCGCCACCCTCGGGTGCGGCCCAGACATGCGACATCGCACGCAGCACCGGGCTGAGCGCGTAGGTCTGCACCAGGGCCCAGTCGCGGTGCAGGTGCTCGGTCTGCGCGAGGAACCGCTCGCCGAGCCGGTGGAACGCCTGTTCCATCGGGTCCAGCGGATCGACCACGCTGGCCAGGATCGAATGCTCGACCAGGACGTGGAACGCCTCCTCCAGGCCGTCCGCGGCCAGACCGGACAGGTCCACCCGCGCGTCGAGCGCCACCCCGCCCGCCACCAGGCACGCCACCGTCATGCGGTTCTCGGTCAGCGTGCCGGTCTTGTCGGTGCACAGCACGGTGGTCGCGCCCAGCGTCTCGATCGCGTTGATGCGCCGCGTCAGCACGCCTTCGCGCGCGAGCCGGCGGGCGCCCAGCGCCGGGAACACGGTGAGCACCACCGGGTATTCCTCGGGCAGCATGGCCATCGCCAGCGCGATGCCGGCCAGCAGCGCGGCCAGCCAGTCGCCGCGCAGCAGGCCGTACACCAGCACCAGCGCCAGGCTCAAGGCCATGGCCAACAGCGCGAGGTTGCGCACCAGCCTTGCGGTCTGCTTCTGCAGCGGCGACCTCTCGGCCACCAGCGTGCCCAGCGCGGCGCCGATGCGGCCGATCTCGCTGCGCGCGCCGGTCGCGGTGACGCGGGCCAGGCCATGGCCCTGCACGATCAAGGTACCGGCGTAGACCGAAGGCAGGTCGTCGCCACCGGGACGCGCCGCCGCGTCCCCTTGCCAGCCCGGTGTGTCGTCCGCCGCGGCCAGCTTGGTCACGGGCACCGCTTCGCCGGTGAGCAGCGATTCGTCGACCCGCAGCCCGTCGGCCGCGACCAGCAGCGCATCGGCCGGCACGCGGTCGCCCTCGCCCAGTTGCAGCAGGTCGCCGCGCACCACGTCGCGCCCGGCGATGCGCTGGGCCCGGCCGTCGCGGATCACGAGCGCGCGCGGGCTGGTGAGGTCGCGCAGGGCCTCGATCGCGCGCTCGGTCTTGCCTTCCTGGTACAGCGTCAGCCCGAGGGTGACGACGACGAAACCGAACAGCGTCAGGCCTTCCTGCAAGTCGCCGAACACCAGGTACAGCGTGCCGGCGGCGAGCAGCAGCAGGAACATCGGCTCGCGCAGCGTCTCGAGGGCGATCGACACCAGCGTACGGCGCTGACCGCCGGGCAGCGCATTGGGGCCGTCTGCGGCCAACTGGCGCGCGGCCTCGGCGTGGCTCAGCCCGACATCGCCGAGTTGCGCACCGTCGGCAGGGTCAGCCATCGATGTTCCGTGTGCTCACGGCTTCGGTTTCCGGCGCGGCGTCAGGCGTGAGCCCGAAAGGCAGCGCGAACGGGGGCCAAGGAGCGGCGGGTGGGATGGTCCGACTGACCATGATCGAGCCTGCCATGAAGACGAAGGGCTCGCGCAGACGATGCTGCCGGCCTGTTGAGGTGAATCAAGCTGAACTTCGGTCGCAAGAAGACGAATGACGCCGGAGACCCTGCATCGCTCATCGCAGGTCGACACGTCGCCGACGCCATCGCCCGGCCGGCCGCGCCGGCATCAGCGCGCCGGCTCGACGCGCTGGTGGCTGTGCCCGGCCGAAGGCGCTGGGCCACGATCGAGCCCACGGGGGCCAGGGCCCTCGCCCGCAAGAGGCGGAGCCAGCGTGGCACAAGGCGTCGTGAACGGCACCCGCACCACCTGCAGCGTGACATGCTCGATCCCGAAGCGGACGTGCAGCTGCTCGGTGGCATGTTGCAGGAAGGCGTCGTCGGCACGGCTCTCGGGCATCACCAGATGCGCGGTCATCGCGATTTCCGAGGTGCCCATGGCCCAGACGTGCAGGTCGTGCACGCGCGCCACGCCCGGCAGCGCTTCGAGCAGGGCCTGCACCGCATGCAGGTCGACGCTTTCGGGCACGCCGTCGAAGAGCAGGTGCAGCGACTGCTTGAACAGGTTCCAGGTGCCGACCACGATGACGGCGGCGATCAGCAGGCTGACCACCGGGTCGAGCCAGGTCCAGCCGAACGCGAGCGCCAGGCCACCGGCTACCACGACGCCGGCGGACACCAGCGCATCGGCGGCCATGTGCAGGAAGGCGCCGCGGATGTTGAGGTCGGTTTCGCGGCCGCGCATGAAGAGCAGCGCGGTGGCGGTGTTGACGACGATCCCGATGCCGGCCACCACCATGATCGTGACGCCTTCGATCGGCTGCGGCGACTGCAGCCGGTGCACCGCCTCCCAGGCCAGCGAACCCATCGCCACCAGCAGCAGCAGCGCGTTGACGAAGGCGGCCAGGATCGATGCGCGCTTCCAGCCGTAGGTGTGGCGGGCATCGGGCTGCAAGCGGCCGGCCAATGCACCGCCCCAGGCCAGCACGAGGCCGATGACGTCGCTCAGGTTGTGCCCGGCGTCGGCCAGCAGGGCCAGCGAATTGACCCTCCAGCCGTAGAAGGCCTCGACGACGACGAACGCCATGTTCAGCGCGATACCGATGGCGAAGGCGGCGTTGAAATTGGCCGGCGCCTGGCCGTGGTCGTGGCCTGCACTCATGGGGATTCGATCTTTCGGTGCAGCACGCCGGTCAGTTCGGTGCCGGGGGCCACGGTGTTGAAGACGGTGCCGTACCTCCGCACGTTCTCGTGCAGCAGGTCGAGCCGCCGGTCGGGCTCGTCGGTGTCGACGATGACTTCGTAGCGGATCGATTCCAGGCGCGGCGGCACGTCCTGGCGCACGCCGTGCACGTGCACCTCCACGCCGCGCAGCTCGAACTTCAGGATCGGCACCACGCGCTCGATGCCCTTGATCATGCAGGCCGACAAGGCGGCGAGCAGCAGCTCGGCCGGGTTGAAGGCCTGCGGATTGCCGGCCGGGTCGGTGTCGAGCGTGATCGCGGCCTGCTTGCAGCGCGCCTGGCTGGCGTGCGCGCTCAGGCGCTGCGAGACCACGTCGAACTGCATCTTGGCAACAGGCGACTCACTCATGACTCCTGCCCACTTCCGTTGATGGCATCAGGCCACGATACCAAGGCGCTGGACGAATCGCCACCAGCCCGGCATGCCGCTCAGCCACAACTGCCGCGGGCCGGAGCCGGGCTGCAGCACGCCGCCGCGGCCGGCACACCGCAACATCCGCCGGCAGCGGTAGTGGCCGGCGGCTGCGCACCCTTGATCGGGAAGCCCTTGCTCGCCCACTTGAAGATGCCACCCTCCAGGTTGACCGCCCGCGTGTAGCCCTGGTACATGAGGAAGTAGGTCGCCTTCAGGCTGCGCGGGCCGGACTCGCAGACCATGACCAGATCGCGGTCGCGCGGCAGTTCGGCAAAGCGCAGCTCCAGTTCGGACAGCGGCATGAGCAGGACGCCGGGCACGTCGAACGCCAGTTGGGCGATTTCAGGGAATTCGCGCACGTCGACGAGCAGCGCGCCTTCGGCGAGCATCCGGCGCGCGGTGGTGGGGCAGACCTCGCGGGCCGGGGGCAGTTCGACGCGGGCATTCATTGCGCACTCCTCAGGCTGCCAGCCATTGTTCGATCTTGTCGCGGCTGGGAATGCCGCCGGCGTGCACGACCTTGCCGTCGATCACGACGCCGGGCGTGCTCATCACGCCGTAGCCCATGATGTCGCGCAGCTCCTCGACCTTTTCCAGGTTCACGGCCACGCCCTTGGCCTTGGCGATCTGGTCGATGAGGGCGATGGTCGCCTTGCAGTTGGCACAGCCGGTGCCGAGTACCTTGATGTCCATGGGTCTCTCCTTGGGTTGTCGCGATCGGTTGCAGCAATCGGTCGCGTTCGATTTACAGCACCGCGTTGAACACGTAGCCCACGAGCAGGATGCCGGCAGCGACGACGCCGACGAAGGTGGCGATCAGGCGCAGCTTGAGCACCTTGCGCAGGATCACCATCTCCGGGAACGACAGCGCGATCACGCTCATCATGAAAGCCAGCACGGTGCCCAGCGCCGCGCCCTTGGCCAGCAGTGCCTGCACGATGGGGATCACGCCGGCGGCGTTGGTGTACATCGGCACCCCGATGACCACCGCCAGCGGCACCGACCACCAGGCGCTACGGCCCATGAAGCTGGCCATGAAGTCGGCCGGCACGTAGCCGTGGATGCCGGCGCCGATGGCGATGCCGCCCAGGATGTAGGGCCAGACCTTGCCGACGATCTCGCGCACGCTGGCGAAGCCCGCGCTCACGCGTTCGGACAGGGTCAGCGAGGCATCGCCGGCATTGGCCTGCACCCTGGGCATGTCGCGCACCCAGTCTTCCAGGTAGGCCTCCATCTTCAGGCGACCGATGATCCAGCCGGCGACGATCGCCACCGACAGGCCCAGGCCGAGGTACAGCAGCGCCGTCTGCCAGCCGAACATGCCCAGCAGCAGCGTCAGCGCGACCTCGTTGACCATCGGGGCCGAGATCAGGAACGAGAAGGTCACGCCCAGAGGCACGCCGGCCTGCACGAAGCCGATGAACAGCGGCACTGCCGAACACGAGCAGAACGGCGTCACGATGCCCAGGCTGGCGGCCATCACGTTGGCCACGCCTTCGGTCCTGCCCGCGAGCAGCGCGCGGGTGCGTTCGGGCGTGAAGTAGGAATTGACCATGCCCATCACGAACACGATGCCGGTGAGCAGCAGCAGCACCTTGGGCGTGTCGTAGAAGAAGAACTCGAGCGCCCCGCCGAGCCGGCTGGCCGGGTCCACGGGCAAGGCCGCCACCAGCGCCTGCGCGGCCGGCAACAGGGCCTGGTAGAGCGCGAACCACGCGATGGCGGCCAGCAGCAGGAAGGCACGCGGATGCCGGTGGGTCCATTGCAGCGTGGGCTGCGAGACGGTCAATTCACTCATCTGGGGGCATCTCCTGTCTTGGAGACGAAGGCACCCGCAAAAGGATGCAGCGCTTCTTGCCCCACCCACCCGGCGGCTCAAAGAAAGCCGGCGATCTGCTCCACGTCTTCGGGGAAGAGCTGCCCGGCTTCGCCCATCAGCACCCGGCCGTCGCGGCCGCGCACGACGGTGACGGGCAGGCCCTTGGGCTTGGGCAGGGCGCGGGCGATGGCCGGCGTGACCAGCCCCGCCGGAAAGGTGTAGCCGTGCCTGGCCAGGTAGCCGGTGGCGTCCTCGGCCTTGCGGTCGATCGACAGGCCGAGGAAACGCAGGCCGCGGCTGCGCTGGGCGAGCCAGAGCTTTTCCATCAGCGGGCTCTGCAGCGCGCAGAAGGGGCACCAGCTGGCCCACCAGTACAGCACCAGCACCTGGCCGTCGGCGTCGGCCTGGGTGACCGTGCGGCCGTCGAAGAGCGTGACGTCGGGCAGCGTCAGCGGCGTGCCGGGCGCCGGCGGCGGGCCGCCCTTGTCACCGCCCGGCGGCGCCTGGGCCCATGCCGGCGCGGATCCCGCGGCGGCCAGCAGACCGACGCCCTGCGCCAACAGCTGGCGCCGGGTACGCAAACGGGCGGTGTTCAGACGCTTCGAGGTCATTGCTGGAGCGGGGTCTCAGGGCGCGGCGCCGCCAGCGACGCGGTCACGGCACTTCGCGACCGGCGTGGCAGCAGACGCTGCCATCGTATTCGAACCGCACCTGGCACACCTGCGTCAGCCGGTCGCGCAGGCGCTGGCGCGCGCGCAGCAGTCGCGACTTGGCGGCCGGCAGGCTCAGCCCATGGGCCTGGGCATAGGCGCGCTGGGTCTGGCCTTCGAGGTCGCAGGCGCGCACGATCGCGGCGTCTTCGGGCGGCAGCTCGCCGAGCGTGCGCACCACGCACTCGGCCAGGGCGTCGATGGGCGCCATCGGCTCGGCGTTCAGCGGCGTGCTCTCCACCAGTTCGTCGCTCAGCGGCTCATGGGCGTGCGCCGTGCGCATGCGGTCGACCACGGCATTGCGCGCCACCTGGAACAGCCAGCCGCGCGGGCTTGTCCAGCGTGCAGAAACCCCGGCCCTGGCGCATCGCCTTGACGAACACGTCCTGCAGCACGTCGTCGGCGACATCGGGGTCGGCCAGGCGGTGCCGAAGGTAGCCCCGAAGCTCGCCTTCGTGCGCTTTCCAGGCGGCGGAGACGCAGGCGAAGGGCTCGCTGCCGGCCGCGCCGGTGATCGTGGCCCCCGCCTCGCGCCCGCTCATGGTCTGCGCCACTTCACGCCGCACCCCGCTCGTACCAGCCCTTGCTGCCATTGACGATGTGCACCACCAGCAGCATCACCGGCACCTCGATCAGCACGCCGACCACGGTGGCCAGCGCCGCGCCCGACTCGAAGCCGAACAGGCTGATCGCCGCGGCCACCGCGAGCTCGAAGAAGTTGCTGGCGCCGATCAGCGCCGACGGGCAGGCCACGTCGTGCGACTCGCCGAGGCGCCGGTTCAGCCAGTAGGCCAGGCCCGAGTTGAACAGCACCTGGATCAGGATCGGCACGGCGAGCATCGCGATCACCAGCGGCTGCTGCAGGATGGCCTGGCCCTGGAACGCGAACAACAGCACCAGCGTGGCCAGCAGCGCGGTGATCGACCAGGGCCCGATCCTCGCCAGCGCGGCGTCGAACGCGGCCGGCCCGCGCGCGCAGCAGCGCGCGCCGCCAGAGCTGCGCGATCACGACCGGGATCACGATGTAGAGCACGACCGAGATGATCAGCGTCGCCCAGGGCACCGTGATGGCCGACAGCCCGAGCAGCAGCGCCACGATGGGCGCGAACGCGAACACCATGATCGTGTCGTTGAGCGCCACCTGCGACAGCGTGAACATCGGATCGCCGTTGGTCAGCCGGCTCCAGACGAAGACCATCGCGGTGCAGGGTGCGGCGGCGAGCAGGATCAGTCCGGCGATGTAGCTGTCGGCCTGGCCGGGGGGCAGCCAGGGCGCGAAGACATGGCGGATGAAGACCCAGCCCAGCAGCGCCATCGAGAACGGCTTGACGGCCCAGTTGACGAACAGCGTCACGCCGATGCCGCGCCAATGCTCGCGCACCTGGTGCAGCGCGCCGAAGTCCACCTTCAGCAGCATCGGGATGATCATCACCCAGATCAGCAGCCCGACCGGCAGGTTGACCTGGGCCAGCTCCATGCGGCCGATGGCCTGAAACGGACCCGGGAGCAGCTGGCCGAGGGCGATGCCGACGACGATGCACAGCAGGACCCAGACGCTGAGCCAGCGCTCGAAGACGCTCATCGCCGCGGGCGCCGCGCTGCGCGCGGGCAAGGTCGTCGTGTTCATCGACGGGGTCTCAGCTGCGTCCGATCTCGACCAATGCGGCCTGCAGGGCCGTGCGGTCCATGGTCCCCAGCGGCAGGGCCAGCAACTGCAGCATGCGGTAGCCCAGGGCCTGGCGCGTCAGCTCGAAGGCTCGCCTCTTGCCCGCGTCGCCGCCTTCGGCATTCGACGGATCGGGGTAGCCCCAGTGCACCTTCACCGGCTGACCCGCGCTGCCGCCGAAGAACACCGGGCAGGTTTCGGCGGCGGCGCTGTCGCAAACCGTGATGACGATGGCGAGCGGCGGCGCGCCGTCGCGGCTGAATTCGTCCCAACTCTTGCTGCGGAATGCGGCGGTGTCGATGCCGGCGTTGTTCAGGGCCTCGAGCGCGAACGGGTTGACGCGACCGCTGGGCGCGCTGCCGGCACTGTGCGCCTTGACGGCGCGGCCGAGTCTGGCCGCCCAATGGTTGAGCATGCCCTCGGCCAGCACGCTGCGCGCCGAGTTGTGGGTGCACAAGACGAGGACGTGGGTGCTCATGGTCTCGGGCACGGGCTCGGCGCGCGAACCGCGATTCAGCAGCAGCCGCTGGCAGCCTTGACCGCGATGCCGATCGGCTTGCCGCGCGGCGCCGCGCCGCAACAGGCCACGGGTTCGGCGGCGGCTTCCGCGGGCGTGGCCGCAGGCGCACAACAGGCCGACGCCGAGGCGGCAGCGGCCGCAGGTGCCTCGTTGAACACCGGGATGTTGCCCAGGGTGTGGAAATGCTCCCAGGCGATGCCCTGCGGGTCGGTGACCCAGTGCTTCTCGCTGCGCGCGTAGCAGCAGGTGGTCTCGCCCTCGTCGAGCAGGGCCATGTCGGCGGCCTCGGCGCGCGCCTTCAGCGCCGCGAGCTCGCTCGCGTCGTCGGTCTGGAAGCCCAGGTGGTCGATGCCCGGCTTGGCGCCGCGGGTGGAGATCGCGAAGTTCAGCGGCGGGTCCTCGAGCATCCACTTGGCGTAGTCGCTCTCGATGCGCGCCGGCTCGGCGGCGAAAAGCCTGGCGTAGAAGCCGATGCTGGCCGTCAGGTCATCGACATGCAGGTGGACGTGGAAGCGCTTCATGCGGTACTCCTTGGGGGTCAGCAGGCGGTGCGGCGCGTGGCCGGCTTCGGGTTGCGCCCGGGGGCGCAGCGGGCCGCCGGGGCACCGCAGTCGGCGCCCTGGCAGCAGTGGTCGGTGAGGTAGGCCAGCAGCGCGTTCATCTGCTCGATGGCCGGCCGGTAGATCAGGTTGCGGCCGTCGCGCTCCTGTGTCACCAGGCCGGCGTGCATCAGTTCCTTGAGGTGGAACGACAGCGTCGAGCCGGGGACGTCGAGGGTGGCCGACAGCGCCCCCGGCGTCATCCCGCCGGGCGCGGCGCCGACGAGGGCGCGGAAGATGCGCAGACGCATGCCCTGCGCCAGCGCGG
The DNA here is from genome assembly GCA_963725755.1 of uncultured beta proteobacterium. Classification (GTDB taxonomy): domain Bacteria; phylum Pseudomonadota; class Gammaproteobacteria; order Burkholderiales; family Burkholderiaceae_C; genus Rubrivivax. Next base: position 26,867 of record CAVRZW010000017.1, on the reverse strand, counting down.
CGAGCGAGACGACGGCGGTTTTTTCTTCCATGTTTTCATTATCATGGAAATATTGATTCGCTGTCAAGCGGTGGCGCCGCCGATGCGCAGCTCAGTCGTGAACGGCTTCGCTCTCGTGCCACCCACCGAGCGCCCACTTCGACAGCGCCGCCATCGCCGCGAACAGCCCGACGCCGGTCAGCGTGATCAGCAGCAGTGCCGCGAACATGCGCGGGATGTTGAGCTGGTAGCCGGCCTGCAGGATCTGGTACGCCAGGCCGGTGCCGGTGCCGCCGGTGCCGGCGACGAACTCGGCCACCACCGCACCGATCAACGACAGCCCCGAGCTGATGCGCAGGCCGCCGAAGAAGTAGGGCAACGCCGACGGGATGCGCAGCCGCACCAGGGTCTGCCAGCGGCTGGCGTGGTTGAGCTTGAAGTAGCTCAGCAGCCCCGGGTCGACGCTGCGCAGGCCGAGCGTGGTGTTGGCGATGATCGGGAACAGCGCCACCAGCGTGGCGCAGATCACCAGCGACGCGGTCGGGTTCTTGACCCAGATGATGATCAGCGGCGCGATCGCGACGATCGGCGTGACCTGCAGCAGCACCGCGTAGGGGAACAAGGCCGTCTCGAGGGCGCGGCTCTGGACGAACGCGAATGCGATGCCGACGCCGAGCACGGTGGCGCAGGCGAAGGCCAGCAGCGTGATCTTCAGCGTCGTCAGCAGCGCGCCGAACAGCAGGCCCGCGTCCTCGACCAGCACCTGCGCCACGCGCCAGGGCGAGGGCACGAGGTAAGGCGGCAGGTCGAAGGCGACGACCAGGCCCTGCCAGGCCGCGATCAGCCCCACCGCCACCAGCGCCGGCCAGGCGACCCGCTGAGCGCTCGTCGTCATGCCAGCGCGTCCTCGGCTTCGCCGCTGGCGCGCAGCAGGCTGTCCTGCAGCCGCCTGGCGTCGTGGCTGAACGCGGTGGAGACGCGGAACTCCGCGCTGCGGGGATACGGTTCGGCGATCGCCACCTCGTCGACGATGCGGCCCGGCCGCGCCGCCATCACGATCACGCGGTTCGAGAGGAACACCGCCTCGTGGATCGAGTGGGTGACGAAGATCACCGTCAGCTTCTGGCGCTGCCACAGCGCCAGCAGGTCGCCGTCGAGCCGGTTGCGCGTGATCTCGTCGAGGGCGCCGAAGGGCTCGTCCATCAGCAGCAGCTGCGGCTCGGTGACCAGGCCGCGCGCGATCGACACCCGCATCTGCATCCCGCCCGACAGCTCGCGCGGGCGCTGCTGCGCGAACTTCGCGAGGCCGACCAGGCGCAGCGCGTCGTGCACGCGGGCGTCGCCCTGTTCGCGCGGCACGCCGGCCAGGTCCAGCGGCAGCCGCACGTTGGCCTGCACGCGGGCCCAGGGCATCAGCGTCGCCTCCTGGAACACGAAGCTCAGCCGGTGCCCGCCGGCCTCGGCCTGCGCCACCGGCCGCTGCCACAGCGCGATGCGGCCGGCGCTGGGCGCCAGCAACCCGGCCACCATCTTCAGCAGCGTGCTCTTGCCGCAGCCGCTGGGGCCGAGCAGGGTCACGAACTCGCCCTCGCCGACCCGCAGGTCCACCGGCAGCAGCGCGCGGGTGCCGTTGGGGTAGGTCTTTTCGACCGCCTCGATCTCGACCGCGGCGGGCCCGCTGCCGCCCTGGCCGGGGGCCGCGGCACTGCCTCCCGTCACTACGGCAGCACCTTCAGGTCCTTGACGAACTCGGTCGTGTAGGTCTTCTTCAGGTCGACCTTCTTCGGGTCGAGCAGCTTCATCGCGACCAGCAGGTCGTACGTGGTCTTCATCCGCGCGTCGGTGACGATGCCGATGCCCTGCTTGACGGCGTCGCCGCTCATCACGATGCCCTGCTCCTTCATGACCTGGATGCCGTGGGCCAGCAGGTCGTCGGTCATGTTCGGGTTGTCCTTCTTGATCAGCGCGTTGGCCGGCGCCGGGTCGCCCTCGAGGTAGCTCTTCCAGCCTTCCATGCTCGCCTTGACGAAGGCGGCCACCGCAGCCCGCCTTGCCTTCACGGTGTTGGCCATGCACGAGATCGTGGTCGCGTACGGCGGCCAGCCGTGGTCGGCGAGCAGCAGCACGGTGGGCTTGAAATGGGCCTGCTTCTCGATCGCGTAGGGCTCGCTCGACAGGAAGCCCTGCTGGACGACGTTCTTGTCGGCGATGAAGGGCTGGATGTTGAAGGTGTAGGGGCGCGTCTGCGCGTCCGACAGGTGGTACTTGCTCTTCAGCCAGGGCCAGTAGGTGGTGTGCCCGGCGGCCGAGATCAGCAGCGTCTTGCCCTGCAGGTCCTCCATCTTGTCGACCACGCCGGGGTGGCCGATCAGCACGTTCGGGTCCTTCTGCATCACCGCGGCCACGGTCACGATCTGGATGCCCTGCTCCCAGGCGGCGAAGTTCTGCGCGTCGTAGCCGATCACGCAGTCGGACTGGCCGGCGGCCATCAGCTGCATCGAGTTGACCTGCGGCCCGCCCATCTTGATCGTGACGTCCAGGCCGGCCTTCTTGTACAGCCCGGTGGCCAGGGCCTGGTAGAAGCCGCCATGCTCGGCCTCGGCGTACCAGTCGGTGGTGAAAGTGAATTTCTCCAGCGCCAGCGCCGGCGCGCTGGCCAGCAGGCCGGCCAGCGCGGCAGCGATCAGCACCAGGCTGCGGGTCTTGTCGAACATCGCGACTCCTTGGAAAAGATGGCGAGGGGCGGATACCGGCGCCCATCGGCTGCCGTGGGCGATGGTATTCAATCCGCAGCGGCAGGATCGGGAAGACCGGCATTTCCGCGCCCGTCCAGGCGCCGGAACCGGGAGGCACCGGGCACCGATCACCCTGCTGCTGCGCCTGCACGAGAATCCGCCCACGCTGCAACAGCGACATCGACATGCCTTGCCCCGCGTCCGCCCAAGGTGCCCGCGGGGTCACCGGAGCCCCGAGTGAGTGATGCCATCGTGATCGTCGGCGGCGGCCATGCCGCCGCGCAGCTTTGCGCCGGCTTGGCCGCGGCCGGCCTGGGCCCGCGCACGCAGCTGGTGTGCGAGGAGCCCGAGCTGCCCTACCAGCGCCCGCCGCTGTCCAAGGCCTTCCTGAAGAATCCGGCCGAGCCGCTGCAGCTTCACCGCGTCGAGGCCTGGTACGCCGAGGCCGGCATCACGGTGCACCGCGCCGACCCGGCCGTCGCGATCGACCGCCCGGTCCGGCAGGTGCATCTGCGCTCGGGCGCCAAGCTGGCCTACGACCGCCTGGTGCTGGCCACCGGCGCAAGGGCGCGGCGCCTGCCGCATCTGCCCGAAGGCCTGGCCAACGTGCTCGCGTTGCGCAGCGTGGCCGACGCGCAGCGCCTGCGCGAACGGCTGGCCGCGGCCGCGACCGTGACCCTGCTCGGCGGCGGTTTCATCGGCCTGGAGATCGCGGCCAGTGCGCGCGCGCTGGGCAAGGCGGTGACGGTGCTCGAAGCCGCGCCGCGGCTGCTGCTGCGCTCGGTCTCGCCCGAGATCGCGGCCCATGTGCTGCAGGTCCATCGCGACTCCGGCATCGAGATCCGGCTCGGCGTCGCGGTGGGTGGGTTCGAAGTCGAAGGCGATCGGCTGGCCGCGCTCGCCGTCGACGGCCGGCGCGAGGCCGTCGAACTGCTCGTGCTCGGCATCGGCGCCGCACCCGAGCATGGGCTGGCCAGCGACGCGGGCCTGGCTTGCGACAACGGCATCACGGTCGATGCCTGCCTGCGCACGTCGGACCCCGCGGTGCTCGCCATCGGCGACTGCTGCAACTTCCCGCAGCAGGCCAGCGGCCGCAGGCTGCGGCTGGAATCGGTGCAGAACGCCAACGACCAGGCGCGCACCGCGCTGGCCACGCTGCAGGGCCGCGAGGAGCCCTACGCCGCGCTGCCCTGGTTCTGGTCCGAGCAGGGCGCGATGCGGCTGCAGATGGCCGGCCTGATGCCCGCCGAGGGCCAGCGCCTCTTGCGCCCCGGCGCCACGCCGGCCAGCTTCTCGGTGCTGCACTACGCGGGCGAGCGGCTCGTCTGTGTCGAGAGCGTCAATGCGCCGCCGGACCACCTGGCCGCGCGCAAGCTGCTGGAGACCGGCAAGAACCCGCCGCCCGCACTGGCCTGCGACCCGGCGGTGCCCCTCAAAACCCACCAGTAGCCGCGCCGGCTGTCCGGGTCAGCGCGACCCCAGGCGCGCCGCGGCCGCAATGTGGCGAGCTCGACGTCATGCAGACTGCACGCGCACCCGGCGCGGGCCGACCGTCACCTCGTCGCCCGGCCGCAGCTTGCGCCCGCGACGCGTCTCGGCGGCGCCGTTGACGCGCACGCCGCCACCGGCGATCAGGACCTTGGCGGCACCGCCGCTGGGCACCATGCCGCAGGCCTTGAGCAGGGCGTCCAGCGTGATGTACTCGCCGCGGAGCTCGAAAGCTGCGGCCTCCTCGCCCGGCGCCATGGCGGTCATGATCGGGCGGCCCCGGCTCAGGCCGCAGGCCGCGGCGCGGCACCGAGCTGCTGGCGCCGCGCCAGCAGCCGCAGCACGGCGTCGGGCACCGCCCGGCTGAGCTGGTCGCAGACCCCCAGGTCGTCGAGGTCGGGGCCCTCCGCGGCCGCCGATCGTTCGCCGTCCAGCCCGCCGCCCAGCATCAGCAGCGGGGCCAGCGCCGGCCCCAGGCCCGGGTCGTCCCAGATCGCGTCCCAGGCCGAGGGCAGCAGGTCGACCGCCTGCAGGAAGCCGGCACACCAGTCGCGCGCGTCGACCCATTCGTGTGCGCCCTGCTCGGCGACGCTGAAGATCGGCTCCCACGCGTCCGGCGCCTCGGCCAACTGCTGGCTCAGGTGGCGCAGATGCCGCAGCACCATCACCACCGTCGTCTTGCGCTGGCGCTTGCTGGCGAACGGCGCCGCGTCGGCCGGGCCGGCGGCGCCGTCGCCGCCCCAGACCAGCGGCAGCCACTCGGCGGTGGGCAGCGAAACCAGCAGCTCCGGCGGGCCGACGAGCAGCGCCGTGAGGTAGCCGTCCAGGCCGTCGAGCGTCATCGCCGCATCGGAGGGCAGGCCCTGCAGCAATGCGTCGAGGGCGGTCAATTCGGCCGCGGTCAGCGGCGTGACGGCGGAGGCGGGGTCGTAGGCGGGATAGTCCAAGGCGGGCAGCGGCAGCATGAAGAAGGCGCCAGTGTCGCCGACGCGCGGCCGCTGCGGGTCGATCGCCGAGAATGCATCCTCCGTCACCGACCGATCCCCGGAAGGCCCCGATGCGAATCGCCGAGATGAACTTGATGCAGGTCGAGCAGGCCTTGCGCGGGGACGACCGCTGCGTGCTGCCGATCGGCAGCGTCGAGCAGCATGCCTGCCTCAGCCTGGCTACCGACGCGGTGCTCGCAGAGCGCGTGGCCGCCGAGGCGGCCGGGCCGCTGGGGGTGCCGGTCGAAGGGCCGTGGCGGCCGGCCGCGTGACGGCGCGAAGGACCAAGCCATGAAATTCGCCGACTACCTGGCCTGCGACGCCACCGCGCTGGCCGATCTCGTTGCCCGTGGCGAGACCACGCCCACCGAACTGCTGGACCTGGCCCTGGCGCAACAGGCCCGGGTGCAGGGCCGCATCAACGCCGTCTGCCGCCCGATGGAGCAGGAGGCGCGGGCCCGGCTCGCGGGGCCGTTGAGCGGTCCGCTGGCCGGGGTGCCGTTCCTGCTCAAGGACTGCGCGCAGGACTACGCCGGAGTGCCGACCAGCTGCGGCAGCCGGGCCCTGCTGCGGGCCCTGCCCGGCGAGTCCTCTGCCGTGGTCCGGCGCTACCTGGCGGCGGGGCTGGTGATCTTCGGCAAGACCAACCTGCCAGAGTACGCGCTCAAGGCGGTGACCGACCCGCAGGCCTTCGGCCGCACCAACAACCCCTGGAACGAGGCCCACACGCCGGGCGGATCCAGCGGCGGCTCGGCGGCCGCGGTGGCCGCCGGCATCGTGCCGATGGCGGCCGGCAACGACGGCGGCGGCTCGATCCGCATCCCGGCCGCCTGCTGCGGCCTGTTCGGCCTGCGGCCCTCGCGCGGCCGCATCTCTTCCGGCCCGGCGCAGGGCGAGGTCTGGTACGGCGCGTCCAGCGAAGGCGTGCTGTCGCGCAGCGTGCGCGACAGCGCGCTGGCGCTCGACCTGCTGCGCGGTGCCGAACCCGGCGACCCGTTCGTCATCGCCGGGCCCGAGGCCCCGTACGTCGAGCTGATGCGGCGCGACCCGGGGCGGCTGCGGATCGGCTTCAGCGCCGTCTCGCCGATCGGCACCGAGGTTCACCCGGAGGCCGTGGCGGCCGTCGCCGGCGCGGCCGATCTGCTGCGCCGGCTGGGTCACGAGGTCGAGGAGGCCGCACCCGAGATCGACGGCGCGGCGCTGGCCGCCAGCTACCTGCATGTCTACTTCGGCCAGGTGCCTGCCGCAGTGGCACAGGCGCGCGCCCTGGGCGCTCGGAGCCGCGACTTCGAGCTGCTGACGCGGGTGCTGGAGACCCTGGGCAACGCGGTGTCGGCCGGCGTGCTGACGGCGCAGCTGGAGAAGTGGAACCAGTTCGCGCGATCGCTCGCGCGCTTCCATGCACGCTTCGACCTGCTGCTCACGCCCACCCTCGCCCATCCACCGGTGCGCCACGGCGCCGGCGATCCGCCGCCGGGCCAGCGACTGGCGCTGGGCATTCTCCAGCGCACGGGCCTGCTGGGCTTGCTCGCCCGCCTGGGCCTGCTCGACCACACGAGCCGGCAGATCGCCCGCGACAACCTCCGCTACGTGCCCTTCACCCAGCTCGCCAACCTCACCGGCACGCCGGCGATGAGCGTGCCGCTGCACTGGACCGCAGACGGCCTGCCGCTGGGCGTGCAGTTCATCGCCCCGTTCGGGCGCGAGGACCGGCTGCTGCAGCTGGCGCACCAGCTGGAGACGGCGCAGCCCTGGTTCGATCGCCTGCCGGCCTGGGTGCAGGAGATGGCCGCGACGGGGCGTTGAAGACGGCGCGCGCGGAGCAACCCGCGTCGCCTGCAGCGCTTGCCGGGGCGCGGCGCTAGAACGCGCCCGCCGGGCCCGGGAACACCACCGGCGACTCGAAGCCGTCGGCCGAGACCGCCGAGACGCCGAAGAACGAATCGTCGATCGCGATGTCGTGCAGCACCGCCTGCGTCGCATCGCCCGCCACCTCGCGGCTGTGGCGCCATTGCGCGTCGGTGGTCGCGCGCCAGTGGACGCGGTAGTGGGCAGCGCCGGCCACCGGCTGCCACTTCAGCGTCGTGTCGGGCGTCACCGCGCCCGCTATCGTCACCCCGGCCGGCGGTGCCGGCGCCGCGGCGAGCGACGCCAGCGTCACCACGTTCAGCCGCGTCACCTGCGCCAGGTAGTCGAAATCGACACCTTCGATCGTGTCGCCGTAACGGATGCCGCCCTCGGTGCGCAGGTCCTGGTGCTGGCGCGTGTAGTCCTCGTGCGCCTCGGTCAGGCGCACGGCCGGGAAGCCGGCATTGAGGAACTCGACCTGGTCGCCGCCGCGGCCGTAGCGGTCGGTGCGATAGACCATCTCGACGCGGAAGTTGGTCAGCTCGCGCGCGGCCAGCGCCGCCATGGTGCGCGCCAGGTTGCGCGACGGCGAATCGACCTCGCCGCCGTTGTAGCGCCGGTGGTTCGCCTGCTCGGGCGTCTCGGTGGCCTTGGTGCCTTCGGAGAACACGCGCACCACGCTGTTGTCGTCGACGCCGTCGCCGCCATGGGTGTTGCCGACGATGTCGTTGTTGAGGTCGGCTTCGACCTGCCAGCCCTGGGCCCTGGCATGCGCGGCCAGGATCTTGCCGCCGTACAGGCCCTGCTCCTCGCCCGAGAGCACGCCGTAGACGATGGTCGCGCGAAAGCGCTGCTTGCTCAGCACGCGCGCGGCCTCCATCACCGCTGCCGCGCCGGAAGCGTCGTCGTTGGCGCCCGGCGCGTCGCTGGTCGCGTTCATGATGTCGGTGACGCGCGAATCGAGGTGACCGGTGATCGCGACGACGCGGTTCGGATCGTCGGTGCCACGCTGGATGGCGACGATGTCGACGACCTCGGTCGGCTGCGGGATCGCGCGGCCGGTGACCATCTTGCGCAGCGACACCACCTCGAGGCAGCCGCCGCATTCGGCGGCCAGCGCCTGCAGCCGCGACCGCACCCAGCGCCGCGCCGCGCCGATGCCGCGCGTCGGGCTCTCGGTGTCGGACAGGGTGTGGCGCGTGCCGAAGCCGACCAGGGTCTGCACGGTGTCGTGCAGTGCAGCCGGTTGCACGGCCTGGCCGAGCGCGCCGAGTTGCAGCGGCGCGCCGCCGGCCGTTGCCGTCGGCGCGGCCGGCGTCGGCATGGGCACGACGGCCAGCGCAAGGGCCAGCGCCAGCGTCCAAGTCAGTGCGGGCGCGGCGGCGGTCGTGCGGCTCGGGACCAGGGACATGCGGACGCTCCAGGCTGTGAAGGACCCGCGGAGTCTAGTGCGACGCACCGCGGCCGCTGCGCAGGCGGTCGATGGGCATGCCTTCGCTGCGCCGCCTCGAGCGGCGCGATCACGATGACCTTCTTCAGCGCCTTCTCGGCACGCGGCAGATCGCCTTCGTCGGCATCGAGGCGGCGCGCAACATGGCCAGGGGCTTCATGCCCCGAGGGCCGGCGTGTCGCGCGACGGATCGACCTCGAGTTCGGCATACGCCCGACCGCCGCGCGTCAGGGCCGAGTTCTCGCGCCGCGAGCCGAGCAGCGGATAGAACATCTCGACGAACCAGCGCTCCTTGCCGAACAGCAGGTCGTCCTGCAGGCCGACCCGGGCCGGGTAGCGGCGCGTGATCTTGGCGCTGCCGAACAGCAGGTCCCAGACGAAGAGCAGGTTGCCGAAGTTGCCCTTGTAGTGGCCGATGCCGTCGCTGTTGGTCAGCGCGTGATGGGCCCAGTGCGTGGCCGGCGTCGAGAACGTCCTCTCGACCAGCCAGGCCAGCGGACGCAGCCAGCGCCGGCGGTACAGCGGCTCGTCCCAGCGCACCGCGCAATGGGCGCCCATGATGACCGTCAACTTGACGACCACGTAGACCAGGTAGACGTTGCCGAAGCCCAGGTAGATCAGCACGCCCGAGACCCACAGCCCCGGCATCATCAGGTAGTAGAAGAAGTTGTTGCGGTAGGTGACGCGGATGCTCATGTAGTGCGCCGTGTGGTGGGCGCGGTGCAGCGGCCACAGAAGCGGCGTGTGCGACAGCCGGTGCCACCAGTACTGCGTCATGTCGTCGCCGATGAGCAGGATGGCGGTCATCGCCCACCAGGGCATCTGCGCCCAGGCCCCCTTGGCCGCGGGCAGGGCCAGGGTGCACAGCTTGCCGGTGACGGCGAAGACCAGCGGCTGCGTCACCGCCAGCAGGGCCAGGAACATCGCCAGCTCCAGCTTCGTGTCGTCCGGCGTGGCGTGAAAGTCCTTGTAGCGGCGCGAGGCGAGTTCGAGCCCGGCGAAGCCGAGGATGATCGCCGCCAGCACGATGTTCTGGATCTGGGTCACGGGGCATGTCTCCAGGCGTCGGGCTCTGCGCGGACGGGTTTGCCGCGTAATTCCGATCGGTTTGCCGCCCATTGTTGGTGGCGACCCGGATCAAGTCCAATGCATAGCTGATCTAGATTCAATGCCTTGTCCGCATCGGAAGCGCCATGGACATCCGCCGCCTTGCCCACCTCGTCGCGCTCGCCGACAAGCGCAACTTCGCCCGTGCCGCCGAAGTGCTGCACCTGAGCCAGCCGGCGCTGACCCGAAGCATCCAGGCCGCGGAGGCGGAGCTGGGGCTGCGGCTGTTCGACCGCGGCAGCCTCGAGGTCAGGCCCACGCCGGCCGGCGAGTTCGTGCTCGAACGTGCGCGGCGCCTGGTCTTCGACAGCCGCTGCCTGATGCGCGACGTGGACCTGTACCGCGAGCGGGTGCTCGGCGACACCGCGTTCGGGGTCGGCCCCTTTCCCGCCGCCACTTTCCTGGCCGATCTGCTGGTCGAACTGCGGCGATCGTTTCCCGGCGTCGGTCTGCGCGTCGAAGTCGGCAACTGGGATCTGCTGGCCAAGCGCCTGCGCGAGGAGGACATCGAGTTCTTCGTCGCCGACATCCGCGACCTGCCGCCGGACCCGGCCCTGTTCGTGCGCCCGCTGCGACGCGAGCCCGGTGGTTTCTACGTCCGCGCCGGGCACCCGCTTGCGGCGCGCGCTTCGGTTTCGCTGCCGGACTTGTGGGCGCAGGGCGTGGCGTCGGTACGGCTCCCGACCGCCGTGCGTACGGCGCTGGCGGGGCTGCTGGGCTTGCCGGCCGGCGCGGCCCTGCCCATGGCGCTCGAGTGCGACGACGTCGGCGCCCTCAAGCGCGTCGCCCTCGAAAGCGACGCCGTGCTCGCCGTCACGCATGCCGCCGTCGCGAGCGATGTCTCGCATGGAACGCTGGTCGGCCTGGCGGTGCCCGGCCTGCCGGCGCTCTATGCGGAGATGGGCATCGTGACCTTGCGTGGGCGGACGCCATCGCCGATGGCGGACCTGATCGTCCGGCGCATACCCATGCTCGCAGCGGGCGGCGAGGCGATCGCGGCTATCTGATCGATCTCAACAGGATGAAGCGCGCCTGAGGGTGGCAACGATCAGCAGCGACAGCCCACCGACCCCCGCAGCCATGCGGATGACGTGCCAGCGCCACCAGTCGTCGCGCAGCTGCATCCAGTTCGCGGGCGGCGCATCAGCAGACCAGGTCATCACGACCGCATTGATCGGTTGGTTCAGCAGGCGCGTGATCAGGCCCGCCGCAACGAAGAAGGCCGCAGCCGACAGCAGCAGGATCCATCGCGTCCGGTCACCGGTCGCGAGGGCTGCTGCAACCAGTGTCAGCAACACCGTGATGCCGCCCAGCACGGGCATCGCCAGGTTCAAGGCGCGAATGGCGTGCTGCTGCTGCGACACATAGACGGCCGGGCTCAGTCCGGTCGGGTTGTAGCCCAGCCAGATGCCGAACATGGTTCCCACCACCAGCGCGGCCAGCAGCAGATTCGCGAAGTCGATCGATGGTGCAAACATTCGACTGTCCTCGGTGGTGGTCGTGAAGCGGACTAAATTAATCCGAATATAGTTCGGATAAAAGTGGATGTAAAGCGGCACCATGACTCTCAAGGCCAAACGACGGAGCTACGACTCCAGCAGCCGCAAGGACGCTGCGCAGGCCACCCGCCGGGCCATCCTGGAATCGGCCCGGCGCCAGTTCCTCGAGCGTGGCTATGCCGGCACGACCATGGCGGAGATCGCGCGGGGCGCGGGGATTGCCCTGGATACCGTCTACGCGGCCGTCGGGAGGAAGCCGACCCTGTTTCGATTGCTGGTCGAGGCAGCCATCTCCGGCCGCGATGAAGCAGTGCCCGCGGAGCAGCGCGACTACGTGCGGGCGATGCGGGCGGAGCCCGATGCCGCCCGAAAGCTGCGGACCTATGCGGCCGCCTTGGGTGCCATCCAGCCCAGACTCGCGCCGCTCTTTCGGGTGCTCCAGGCCGCCGCGCCGCTGGACGCCGATCTGGATGCGATGTGGCAGGAGATCGCCCAGCGCCGCGCCGCGAACATGCGGCTGCTGGCCAAGGAGTTGGCCGCGACCGGTCGCCTGCGAACGGATCTCTCCGCGGCGAAGGCGGCGGACATCATCTGGAGCATGAACTCCCCCGAGTTCTATCTCTTGCTGGTCGAACAATGTGGATGGTCACCGGCGGAGTTCGAGTCCTGGCTGGCCGAAGCCTGGATACGGTTGCTGCTGAAATCGTGACTGCGCGCGCATGGCCGGACCATTTCGCATGTCGGCCCAAGGCGGACATCTCGAGCCGAAGTGCATAACCGAGCGCGCAACGCCCGCCGGGCGCAGCGGTTCGCCCGCTTGCTTGCGCAACTTCGCGTCCTCGATCGGGACCACGCACGCGAGCCTTCGACAACCACCTCGTGCGCAGCGCCCAATCGTTGCGCATCGGCTGTCCGTGGCTTGCCGAAGTCTTGCGCGACTTGAGTGGCCTGGGCAGCACGACCGTTCCGACTCTGATCACCGTCACCACCGCGGGCTGTCTGGTGCCCGTCTCTGCACGAACCACGGTCGCGACAGGTCGGCAGCAACTGGGTTCAGGCGGCTGCCGGCGCGCGCCACGCGCACTCATAATCCGCCGCAAACGTCCTTCGGCACGGGCTCGCGCGGGGCAGCGCGCGACCCGTCTGCAGGCCTCGACGCCACCGTGCGCGGTCGGGACCGAGGCCCGGTCGCGAGCTGCCGACACCATCCACAGAAAGGAGAGACGATGACGACAAGCGTCAAGCAATTGCTGGAAGCGGCCAATGCCGCGGTGCCAAGAGTCTCGCCGGCACAGGCCCAGGCCATGGTCGCCGCCGGCCATGCGATCGTGGTCGACGTGCGCGACGCCCCCGAGGTCGAGAAGAGCGGGAAGGCAGCGGGTGCGCTGCACGTCTCGCGCGGCATGCTCGAGTTCCGCGCCGACCCCGACTCGCCCTATCACGACAAGAACTTCCGCAAGGACCGCGCCGTGATCCTCTACTGCGCGTCGGGCGGGCGATCGGCCCTCGGCGGAAAGGCGCTCAAGGAAATGGGCTACGCCGAGGTCTACAACCTCGGCGCGTTCAAGGACTGGGTCGACAACGGCGGCGAGATCGACAAGCCGATCGAACCGGGCATGTGATCGCCGGCGCCCAACCGGGCGCCAGCGAGCGATGCGACGCCGGCTATTCGGCGGCCTTGACGGCCAGGACCGGACAGGGGACCGAGAGCAGGATGTCGCGCGAGACACTGCCCATGATGAGTTTGCCCACCGGGCTGCGCTTGCGCAGTCCGACGATCACCAGCGAGACCTCGGGCGACTCGGCCAGATCCAGGATCTCGGCCACCGCGGACTTGCCGCGGACGAACTGCTTGAAGACGGCGTCGACGCCCGAAGCTGCGAGCCGCTTCTCGACGGCTTCGACCTCCGATACATCGGCGAGCGAGGGGTCGTCCTGATTCCCCCCGGATATGGCGTTGACGACCAGCAGACGCTCGCCGCGGCGAGCGGCAATCTCGATGCCCTTCTCCAGGGCGGCCCGGCCTTCCGGGCGGGGCGCGTAGGCGACAAGTATGGTCATGGTCATCTCTCTGCAAGGAAACGGACCCTGGTCCGAGCGCGGCGTCCTTCACCTGCGGTGACCAAGCTGCTCCCGGTTCGGCGGATCGTCACGGCACCGGGCACCACCGCGCAACGGAACCGATTTGCAGCATAGCAGCCGGCCACGCTACGGCGGCGCCGGGTGCGTGCGAAAGAAGTCCCACAGCGCGCGGGTGGCGTCCAGCGCGTTGCTGGAAGGATCGGCCGGCAGCAGCCGCGCCAGCGGCCCGGTCCTCGGTATGCTGCCCGGCCATTGGTGTCCGGCGCCGGCGATCGTCGTCAGCACGACATCGCGGCCTCGCGCGCAGTGCGCCGTGCTCGTCTGCACCTCGCCGGTCTTCTGCACCTGCGCCGGTTCGCAGCGGTCCACGCTGCGGAAGGCGTCCAGCGTCTGCTCGACCGGCAGCCAGTTGCCCTTCGTGACGCCCTTCGTTCCCGGTCCGCCGGCGAACGGGACGTTCTGGTCGGCCAGGCCGTGGATGGCGAGCACCGAGACCGGCTTCGGGTTCGGGCAGGCCTGCGAGAAGGTGCCCGCCACGGGGCCGATCGCCGCCACCGGGACGCGCGCGTCGCAGGCATAGCGGTAGGCCATCACGGCACCGTTGGACATGCCGGTCATGTAGATGCGCCGGCGGTCGATGTTCTCGGACTTCGCAACGACCTCGATCAGCTGCGCCAGGAACCCTGCGTCGTCGACGCCTTTGCGCAGCGCCGGGCCGCAGCACATCCCGCCAGCGTTCCAGCTGCGGCCGATGCCGTCGGGATAGACGACGACGAAGCCCTCCCGGTCCGCCAGCCCGTCCCAGCGGTAGGCTCGTTCGGCCTGGCTGCCGGAGCCGAAGCCGCCGTGCAGCATCAGCACCAGCGGCACCGGCTCGCTGAGCGACAGGTTCGCCGGGCGGTACAGCCGGTAGCTGCGTTCGCGGTCGGCGTGCTGCAGATGCATCGACCGGCCCTGCGTATGCGCGCAAGCGCCCCCGACGACGAGCCAGAGCGCGACGACGATCGACAGGCGCCGCGCTATGTCCTGGCGCATGGGGCAATCGTCAAGGCGGACAAATGGCAAACGACGGCCGCCCAGATGAAAAGCAGCACCGCAGAATACATGGGGTGCCGGATGCTACTTTGGCGGCGCCTCGGCGCCAACCCGCTGCGTTACTCCGGATGTCCAGGCGGGGCCCGACACGGTGGCCCCCGGCAGAGCTGGCCGCACAGCGGCGGCGGAAGCAGCGGCTGGTCTGCTACTCGCACTCGGGGAACGCCATTGGCGCGGGGCTGGCTTCTGCGATGATGCGGGTCCCGGAACCGCTTCCTGGACACGCCTTGGACACCGCCGAACTGCAGGCCCTGCAGGCCCCGTTGAAGGACCGCTACCCCGACACGCCCGACGCCGCACTCGGCGACGCGCAGCAGCACCCACGAAGCGGTCGCAGGCCATGCTGACGGTACGCAACGATCAGCTGAAGGCGATGGGCGACGCCGCGCCCAACCGGCCCGTCATCCAGTCCTGCAAGACGGATCCCCACTGGATCGAGTTCCGACTCGTCGATCAGAAAGGCGCCCCCGTCCCCGGCGAGCCCTACAAGGTCCGCCTGCCCGACCAGAGCCTGCGCACGGGCACGACCGACCAGGACGGCAAGGTGCGCTTCGAGTGCATCACGGCCGGCGACGCGTCGATCTGCTACACCGGTTTCGACAAGATCGAGTGGAAGGGCGTCTGAGCCGGCCCGCCGCGACCCGGACGGGAGGTCGCTACTTCGGGAACTGCGGCGCGATGTGCACCGTGCCGTCGAGCACGTAGTCCCTCTTGCCGGGCACCTCGACCGACAGCACCGACTGCTGTCCTTCGGCGTGCGCGAAGGTGGCGGCCGTGGTGTCGACCGGCACGTCGCCGGGCTGGGTCTTCTGCATCCCGATCGGGTTCGTGCCGTCGGGCTGGTCCAGGGCCTTGGGCTGCTTGACGCCGATCGGATCGTTCTCGATGCCCAGCCCCAGCGGCAGGCCCGGCCCGCCGACGAGAATCTGCAGCGCGTACTCGAAGACGAGGTCGCGCAGGTCGTTGCCGCTGGCCAGCGCGATGTCCTGCCAGTTCACCGCCTCGCCGCGAAGCTTGAGCATGCGGTCATCGTGGCTGGAGAACATGATGTTGCCCACAGGGTTCCACTCGACGCCGCTGCTCGCGTAGTACGCCGCATCGTCGGGCCCGAGCACGACCTCGACCTCCACCGGCGAGCTGAACGGCTGGCGCTGGTTGCGCTCGAGGTCGAGGAAGCGGGAGGTCCAGCGCCCGTTGACGCCGAAGTGGAACATGCACTCCTCGGTCGAGACCGCGCCGGCGCCGCCGGCCAGCGCGTCGAGCAGGCCGTCGAAGACCTTGTCCACCAGCGTCTGAGTCGCCTCCTTCAGCTTCAGGCCGACATTGGTGACCATCTTGCGCAGGTTGATCGGCGATTCCGGCAGCTTGTTGTCGATGAGAGCTTCACCTGCTCGACGATGCCCGGCCCCTTGTCGCTGGGCAGCAGCTCGATCACCGGCTCGATCTTCTTGACGTTGCCGGCCGGCTTCTTCAGGTCGCGCAGCAGCTGCGGGCGCAGCACCACGGTGCTGTGCGGAAAGTCGGGCAGCTCGCGGTCGCCGCGCTTGTGCGCAAGCGTGCCCGAGAAGCCGAGCGGGCCCAGCAGCCCCGCCGGCACCGCCGCCGCCAGGACCTGCAGCGTGCGCACGATCTCGGTCACCTCCTTGGCCGTCTCGGCGACCTTCTTCGCGACCTCGATCGCCTGCGCAATCTTGCCGAGCGCGCCGGGGCGGTTCTTCAGGAACTCGCGGAACTGATCGTCGAGGTTCGGCAGGTCGTCCGGGACGTGGCAGCCGCAGGCCACACCCAGGCCGTCGGGCGCGTTGGCCGGGATCGCGCCGTCGTTGTTGATGCGCTTGAACGGGCGCAGGCGGTCCGGCTTCTTGGTCGGGTCGGCCATGGCGCTGCGTCGTTCAGGCGTCGGCGGCCGGCGCGGCGCTCGCCGCGTCGTCGTCGGGCGGCGGCTCGGGGTCGGCGAGGTCGTGGTCCTGCACGATGCGCTGGCGCACCTCGTCGTCGCTCGCGTCTTCCAGCTGGTTGCGGGCGCGGAAGGCGGCGAGCGCGCGCTCGAACTCGGTCTGCTGGACGTCCACCTTCTCGTCCCAGCGGCTGGGCGGGTTCTCGCCGAAGCCCAGGTTGTACAGGCGCTGCTTGATCGCGAGGTCGTTGTCGGTGTCGCGCACCTCGAGGTCACCGGCCGCGAGCTCGACGGTGATGAAACGGCTCTCGTCGCCGGCCGCGTCGTCGCCGTCGGCCGGCGGCTTTTCGTCCGGCTCGAGGTCGCGCGCGGCGTCGAGCTTGACGCGCATCTTCGTCTTCTCGCTGATCACCGGCAGCCGCACGGCGCCGAAGTCGTCGGTCGTGCCGCGCATCTCCGGGGCACTCGCCGATTCGCCCAGCACGGCGACGAACCGCCGGTTCTTCAGCGTCACGACCTTGCCGTTGAAACCGGACACCTGGAAGCGCACCACCCACTCCTTGAACTTCGCCTCGCACGGCGAGTTCTGCGCGAACCCGTGATAGAACCGGCACGCCATCGTGTTGCCGGTCTGCTCGATAGGCGTCTCGACCAGATTGCCCATGACGTCGCCCTTGAGCCCCGCGCCGCCCTGGCCCTTGGCGATGAAGTCGGTCGGCGCGAGCTTGAAGTCCGGACCGTTGCAGATCGCGTCCATGTACTCCTTGAACAGCTGCTTGCGCTGCGAGGGCGTCAGCGATGTGCCCTTGCCCATCCCGCGCGCCTCGCGGTACGCCGACACGGCCTCGGCGGTGGCCTTCCTCGTCGCCTCCGTCTTCCCGCCGTCGATCTCGGCCTGGTAGAACGGCGCCTCCGGCAGGTTGATCGGCTGCAGCGTGATCAGCGAGATCGACAGCATCGTCTGGATCGCCTTCGTGCCCCAGATGTCGCCCTTGTACGGGTACGAGAACAGATCGCCCCAGATGTCCGGGTTCTTCGTGAGGACGCCGTAAACCGAGACCGCGCGCCGCCCGCTCAGCATTCTGTTGTAGCCGATGCCGCCGGTGGGGTCGGCGTGCCCGAACAACGCGCTGGGTGGGAAGCGCTTGCGCTCGTCGCGCTGCCTGTGCACGTCCAGGAGCTTCTTGAGGTTCGCAAAGGCCTTTTTGGACCTCGGTCCCACGAACGACGAGTCGAACTCGAAGTGATCGTTGGGCAACTCCTTGCACCCGAGCAGCACCAGCGGCTCCCGGATCGCGTTGAAGTTCTTGCCCTTCTGCTCCTCGGGCACGGGTGCCGCGATGACCGGCAGCACCAACGTCTGCGGGTGCGACGCCGTGACCCCGGACTCGTCCTTCTCGAAAATGAAGAGGTTCGCCATCAGAAGCCGTGTGTCTTCTTCAGCCGATCCAGCAGCGCCTGGTCCTGGATGCCGGTCCTGCCGTCGACATCGTTCTTCTCCGGATCGTCCTCGCCCTGCGGCGGGGCTGGCACGATCACCGGCCGCTTCGCCACCTTCTGGCCGCCGGTGTCGTCACACAGGAACTCCTCCGCCGCCCACAGCAGCTGGTCCAGGTCCCGGACATCGAAGCCCGCCAGATAACCCAGGTTGTTCAGCCGTGCCTGCTGCCCGCTCAGCTTCGTCTCCGGGTTCAGGCTGCCGATCTTCACGTGGAATGTCGCCTGCCTCGGCAGCGGCTGCTCGCCCTTTCCCAACACCTTCGGCGGTGGCAGTTCCGCCTCGATGTCGCCGGTCCGGGCCAGGCGCCCGATCCGCTGCTCGAGGATGCCGGCGCCATTGGAGGCGAGCGGAGGCATCGTCGCGGCGTCGATCCTCAGCTTGCACGGTGCCGACTTGATCGGGTCGCGCTGCCAGTCCAGCAGCTTGCAGCGCAGGAACAGCGGCCTGATTTCGGCGTCGAAGCGGTGCGCGCTGTCGGTCGCGCGCACTTCGTTGCGGTCCTCGCGATCGGGGATGAACACCTCGTCGCCGGGGAACAGCACGTGCGGGTCGCGCTTGCGCGCCTTCAGCGATTCGTTCTTCGCGTGGTCGAAGATCGTGTGGAAGTCGGCGAACCCCTCCTGGGCCGCGATGCCCGAGAGATGTTCAGCCTGCTTCACTCGGCGGGTCTTCGACATGGGCAGCTGCGGAAGGTCGATGCCACGGGCCGCGATTCTCGGGTGCTTGTGCGCGACCGGCTTGTCGACGTTTCCGGTCGCATACAGGGCGGCTGCACGTTGGCGAGCATACGGGCTGCCTGCGCCGCAGGCATGCGGGCTGGCACCGGGTGACCGCAGACTCGACCCTTCTATCGGCGCAGCAGGACCGCGTCCGGATGGGTGCTTCGCCGCGCGCATCGCGTCTCGCCCTTTCGATCTCGTCCATCCCGTTGCTCGCCAGCGCATCGACCTTGGCCGCAGCCTGGCTGCGCGCGCTGCGCCGCACGCTGGGGGTGTTCAGGCCCTCGTAGCTGTGCTGCTGCGGGCCGGCGGGCGCGCCCGCCGTGGCACCCGGCTGCGCCACCTGGCTGAGGATCGGCAGGTTGTCGGTGCCAGTGCGCAGCTGCTGCATCGGCTGCGCACCACGCTCAGCGGCGGTGCCGTGTTACGGCCGCCGTCGTGCTGGGTCTTGCGTGCCGAGCGCGCGAGCCTTGTCCGAACCGGCATCGTTGTCAGCCATGTAGGTCGAACCCTGCTCTTCGACCAATACCCCACGACGGGTGAGCATCTCCATCATCCGGCTGATAATCTTGTGCCACACCGCCTGCAGCGCCTCGTCGGTTGGCGCTGGCACTTCGACGAAGACCGGCGCGCCGTCGGTGCCAAGTCGGTACACACCGTCCAGCACCAGGCAGTGCAGGTGGATGTTGAGGTTGGCGGCCGAGCCAAAGCGCTGGATCAGCGTGAATGCGCCGCTGTCGGCCTCGTCTGCGTCGATCCAGGGGAGCGGGGCATGAATCGTGATAGGGGAACGTTGGGAGCGGGAGGCGGCGTCCGCTGGTGGCTGCTCGGTGTCGTCGTCGTCGCCGGGCTGCTGCCCTGGGTCGCTCGGGCGCAGAAGCGGCCGCCTTCGCTGGCGGTGATCTCCGAGGTGGCGCACCAGCTCAACTTGATCGCGCCGCCGGCGTCGTCGGTCGGTTCCCACCTGAGCCAGGGCCGTCAGGCCAAGCTCGACGTGAAGCAGGGGGCCTTCGACACCGAGGTGCTGCTGGCCGCGCGCGATGCGCTGAAGAGCACCGGGGCGTCGGTGTGGCTGATCGCACCGATCGACAGCGAGTTCTTCGACCCGCTGCAGGACATCGTCGAGGGTGCGCGCGTGTCGATCCCCGACGATCTGGCGCAGGCCATGCACCAGAAGGGCTCCGATGAGCTGCTGCTGTTCACGCGTTATTCGGCGCCGGCGGCGGTGGAGCTCCGCAACACGACCGAGGGCCAGGGCAGGCTGGTCGGGATGGGGTTCTATCTCCAGCCCTACGAGGACGCCACGAACATGGACACGCTGAACTCGATGCGGGGCTACGTCGCGCCCTTCGTCTACATGCGTGCCACGCTCATCGACGCGAAGACCGGGCGCGTGCTGCGCACCGCGACCTACACCGAGTGCCGCGGCATGGGCGGCAACATGCGCGGCAATGCGTGGACGTCGACCAGCTCCGAGCAGAAGGCCAATGCCATCCACTGGCTCGTGGTGAAGGGCGTCAACCAGCTCATCCCCGAGCTGTTTCCGCACTGATCCTCGGTACCGATCGGGCGCGGCACGACCGCGCGGCACGGGCCTAGTCTCGCGCCGCGATCTCCGGCCAGCGCGCCAGCCGGTCGTACGACGCGGCACGCGACATTCCGAGCTGTCGCGCCGCCAGCACCCGATTGCCGCGGTGGCGCTCCAGCGCGGCGGCGATGGCACGGCGCGCGATCCCGGCCACCCGCACGAAAGGCAAGGCCCCGACGAACCGGGCAGGCCA
The DNA here is from genome assembly GCA_963725755.1 of uncultured beta proteobacterium. Taxonomy (GTDB): domain Bacteria; phylum Pseudomonadota; class Gammaproteobacteria; order Burkholderiales; family Burkholderiaceae_C; genus Rubrivivax. Next base: position 6,700 of record CAVRZW010000017.1, on the reverse strand, counting down.
CCGTCACGTCGGCGGTCTTGGTCGCGCGGTCCGGGCCGCCGGCCACCGCGGTGCCCATCATCGCCTTGCCCGGCTCGCTCATCACCGTCTTGACGTCCTCGAAGTCGACTTCTGACCTGCGCCCGGGATGTGGATGATGTCGCTGATGCCGCCGACCGCGTTCTTCAGCACGTCGTTGGCATGCGCGAAGGCACGCGCCCGCCCGCTCGAGATGCGACCGGCAATCCGGAGCTTGGTTGCGCCCGCTCAACTTGGCGCATGCCTATCGAATCAAATTGACAAGGCGACGCAGCTTCAGGACGCCGGGTTGACGACCCACCGGCATGGCGGGCGAATCATCAGGGACTCCCGGAGTGGGGCAAGTGGTGGGCACGGCAAGCTTCATCGCGAAGGCCGTCGCTGCCATCTTGATGAGTTCTTGATGCGGATCATTCGAATCTCTACGCCGTCTTGATGCCCAAGTTCCTAAGCTCTGCGGCTGGTACGAGACATCTGGAGAAACCATGGACGTCGTCTTTCTGGTCGGGGCCGCAGCCATGTTTGCAGCGATGCTGGGCATGGTGATCGGCTGCGACAAGCTGGGGGTACGCAAATGACCTGGCTCTATTGGCTCGCGGGCTCGGCCTCGCTCGGTCTGCTCGTCTATCTCGTCTACGCCCTGTTGAGGGCGGAGGAATTCTGATGAACACCCAAGCCTGGAGCTTGCTGGTCGCCTACCTGGGCATGCTGTTGTTGCTGGCATGGCCGCTCGGGAAATGGCTGGTCGCGGTGGCCGATGGCCGATTCCCGCGCTGGATGGCGCCGTTCGAGGCCGCTGAACGAGGCCTCTACCGACTGGCCGGAGTCGATGCATCTGCCGGCATGGGCTGGCGGCGATACGCCATCGCGCTCATCGTCTTCAACTTCCTGGGCGTGATCGTGGTCTATGCGCTGCAGCGGCTGCAGGGCGTGCTGCCGCTGAATCCGGCCGGCATGGCCGCGGTCGGCGCCGACTCGGCCTTCAACACGGCCGTCAGCTTCGTCACCAACACCAACTGGCAGGGCTACGTCGGCGAGACGACCATGAGCTACCTGACGCAGATGCTGGCGCTGGCGGTGCAGAACTTCTTCTCGGCGGCCACCGGCATCGTCGTCGTCATCGCGCTGGTCCGCGGTTTCGTCGCGCGCTCGTCGGCATCGATCGGCAACTTCTGGGTCGACATCACCCGCGTCACGGCCTACGTGCTGCTGCCCCTTTCGCTGGTGTTCGCGGTCTTCCTGGTCAGCCAGGGCGTGATCCAGAACTTCTCGCCGTACAAGGACGTCACGACGCTTGGAGGTCACTGCCTACCAGCAGCCGAAGAACGGACCCGACGGTCAGCCGCTGAAGGATGCCAAGGGCAACCCGGTGATGGAAGACCTCAAGACCGACAAGCAGACCCTGGCGATGGGTCCGGTGGCTTCGCAGGAAGCGATCAAGATGCTCGGGCACCAACGGGGGTGGCTTCTTCAACGCCAACTCGGCGCATCCGTACGAGAACCCGACGCCGCTGACGAACTTCTTCCAGATGCTGTCGATCTTCCTGATCCCGGCCGCGCCTGGTGTTCATGTTCGGCCGCATGGTCGGTGACTCGCGCCAGGGCTGGGCGGTGCTGGCAGCGATGACAGCCATCTTCGTCGTCTCGGTCGTCGTCGTCACCGCGCAGGAGCAGCAGGGCAACCCGCTGCTCACCCCGCTGGGTGTCGACCAGAGTGCCAGCGCAACCCAGCCTGGCGGCAACATGGAAGGCAAGGAGGCGCGTTTCGGCATCGCGGGCAGCGGGCTCTTCGCCGCCATCACGACGGCGGCTTCGTGCGGCGCCGTCAACGGCATGCACGACTCCTACACGCCGTTGGGCGGCGCCGTGCCGCTGGTGCTGATGCAACTCGGCGAGGTCGTCTTCGGCGGCGTCGGCACCGGCCTGTACGGCATGCTGATCTTCGCCATCCTCGCTGTCTTCATTGCCGGGCTGATGATCGGCCGCACGCCCGAGTACCTGGGCAAGAAGATCGAGACCTACGAGATGAAGATGACCTCCATCGCGATCCTGGTCACGCCGATCCTCGTGCTCGCCGGTGCCGCGGTGGCGGTGCTCGCCGACGCCGGCAAGGCCGGCATCGCCAACCCGGGCGCACACGGCTTCTCCGAAATTCTTTACGCCTTCACTTCGGCCGGCAACAACAACGGCAGCGCCTTCGCCGGCCTGTCGGCCAACACGCCGTTCTACAACACGCTGCTCGCCATCGCGATGTGGTTCGGCCGCTTCGGCGTGATCGTGCCGGTGCTGGCGATCGCCGGCTCGCTGGCGGCGAAGAAGCGGATGGCGATCACGGCGGGCACGCTGCCGACCCACGGTCCGCTGTTCGTGGCGCTGCTGATCGGCACCGTGTTGCTGGTCGGTCTGCTGAACTACGTGCCGGCACTGGCCCTGGGGCCGATGGTCGAGCACTTCATGTTGTGGGCACCGAAGTGAGCCAGGTCATCCACAACCCCGGGACACCCTCATGACAACCGCAAACACGTTCTCCCTGTTCGACCCGGCGCTGGTCAGGCCGGCCATCGCGTCGGCGTTCGGCAAGCTCGACCCGCGCGTGCAGTGGCGCAACCCGGTGATGTTCGTCGTCTACATCGGCAGCATCATCACCAGCATCCTGTGGGTGCAGGCTCTGGGCGGCCATGGCGAAGCGCCGCAGTCGTTCATCCTCGCCATCGCGCTGTGGCTGTGGTTCACGGTGCTGTTCGCCAACTTCGCCGAGGCGCTGGCCGAGGGCCGCAGCAAGGCGCAGGCGTCGGCGCTGCGCGGCATGAAGCGCGCGGTGATGGCCAAGGTGCTTCAGCAGCCGAAGCACGGCGCGCCCTGGCTGCCGCAGAACGCCGGCTCGCTGCACAAGGGCATGGTCGTGCTGGTCGAGACCGGCGACGTGATCCCGCTCGACGGTGAAGTGATCGAGGGCGTGGCCTCGGTCGACGAGAGCGCGATCACCGGCGAGTCGGCGCCGGTGATCCGCGAATCGGGTGGTGATTTCGCGTCCGTCACCGGCGGCACCCGCGTGCTGTCCGACTGGCTGGTGGTGCGGATCAACGTCAATCCCGGCGAATCGTTCCTCGATCGCATGATCGCGATGGTCGAAGGCGCCAAGCGCCAGAAGACGCCCAACGAGATCGCGCTGACCATCCTGCTGGTGGCGCTGACGATCGTCTTCCTGGTCGTGACCGTGACCCTGCTGCCGTACTCGATCTTCAGCGTCGAGGCCAACAAGCTCGGCACGCCGGTGACGATCACGGCGCTGGTGGCGCTGCTGGTGTGCCTGATCCCGACCACCATCGGTGCGTTGCTGTCGGCCATCGGCGTGGCCGGCATGAGCCGCATGATGGGCGCCAACGTGATCGCGACCTCGGGCCGCGCGGTCGAGGCCGCCGGCGACGTCGACGTGCTGCTGCTCGACAAGACCGGCACCATCACGCTGGGCAATCGCCAGGCTGCGGCCTTCATCCCCGCCAAGGGCGTGACCGAGCAGGCACTGGCCGATGCGGCGCAGTTCGCGTCGATGGCCGACGAGACGCCCGAAGGCCGCAGCATCACCGTGCTTGCCAAGCAGCGCTTCAACCTGCGCGAGCGCGACCTCTCCAGCCACAAGACGGTCTTCGTGCCGTTCACGGCGCAGACCCGCATGAGCGGTGTGGACGTCGAAGCCGACCATGGAACTCAGGGCAACGTCCGGCAACTGCGCAAGGGCGCCGGCGACGCGATCCGCAAGCATGTCGAGGCCCTCGGCGGCAGCCTGCCGGCCGACGTCCAGGCCGCCGCCGACGACGTGGCGCGCAAGGGCAGCACGCCGCTGGTGGTGTCCGATGGCGCCCGCGCGCTGGGCGTGGTGGAGCTGAAGGACATCGTCAAGGGCGGCATCAAGGAGCGCTTCGCCGAGCTTCGGCGCATGGGCATCAAGACGGTGATGATCACCGGCGACAACCGCCTGACCGCCGCGGCGATTGCCGCCGAGGCCGGGGTCGACGACTTCCTGGCCGAGGCCACGCCCGAGGCCAAGCTGAAGATGATCCGCGACTACCAGGCCGAGGGCCGGCTCGTGGCGATGACCGGCGACGGCACCAACGACGCCCCCGCGCTGGCCCAGGCCGACGTGGCGGTGGCGATGAACACCGGCACGCAGGCCGCCAAGGAGGCCGGCAACATGGTCGACCTCGACAGCAACCCGACCAAGCTGCTGGAGATCGTCGAGACCGGCAAGCAGCTGCTGATGACGCGCGGCTCGCTGACCACGTTCTCGATCGCCAACGATGTCTCGAAGTACTTCGCGATCATCCCGGCGATGTTCGTCACCACCTACCCGCAACTCGCGGCGTTGAACGTGATGGGGCTGGCGAGCCCGTCGTCGGCCATCCTCTCGGCGGTGATCTTCAACGCGATCGTCATCGTGTTCCTGATCCCGCTGGCGCTGAAGGGCGTGAAGTACCGCGCCATCGGTGCCGCCGCGCTGCTGCGCCGCAACGTCCTCGTCTACGGCCTGGGCGGCCTGATCGTGCCCTTCATCGGCATCAAGGTCATCGACCTGCTGCTCGTAGCCGTGCATCTCGTCTGAAAGGTTTCGACATGAACTCCGTCGTTCGTCCGGCCCTGGTCACCTTCGCGGTGCTGACTGGGCTGACCGGCATTGCCTACCCGTTGGTCGTCACCGGCATCGGCCAGGTCGCCTTTCCTGAGCAGGCCGCCGGCAGCCTGATCGCGCGCGACGGCAAGCCGGTCGGCTCGTCGCTGATTGGCCAGAACTTCCACGACCCGAAGTACGTCTGGGGCCGCCCGTCGGCGACCGGCCCCATGCCCTACAACGCCAGCAACTCCAGCGGATCCAATCAGGGACCGCTGAACCCGGCGCTGACCGACGCGGTCAAGGGGCGCATCGAAGCCCTGCGCGCCGCGGACCCGGGCAATACCGCGCCGGTGCCGGTGGATCTCGTCACCGCGTCGGGCAGTGGCCTGGATCCGCACATCAGCGTGGCCGCAGCGTTTTACCAGGCAGCACGCGTCGCGAAGGCCCGCAACCTGCCGCTGCCTCAGGTGCAGCAATTGATCGAGAAGCATACCGAGGGCCGGCTCTTCGGCTTCCTCGGTGAGCCGCGGGTCAACGTGCTGCAGCTCAACCTTGCGCTCGACGCTGCTCGCAGCTGAGTCTGGTCAGGCCGCCCCGTGCGCGTAGGATGGCTGTCCAGCGCGCAGGATGTCGGACTTCTGGAGCGCGCTGATGACCCTGTCGGTCATCGTGCTGCCACTGGGGCTGGCCTGGCTGCTGCTGGGCTGGATCGAGCGCAAGCGGGCACCCGGCGCTGCGCCCAGGCGCGCCGGCAGGCGGGGACCTCGGGATGCGGGCCATTCGAGGGACCTGAGAGCCTACGACGATGTGAATCGCACCCGCGTGAGGCCCCCATGCTGATCAATTGCGTTGCGTATCAAGAGGGAACACGGCTCGTCGATCTGCCGATCGAGGAGATCAGCGACTACCTCGACAAGCCGAATTGTTTCGTCTGGGTGGCCCTGCGCGATCCCTCGGCGCAGGAACTCGATGCGATGCGGCTCGAGTTCGATCTGCATCCGCTGGCGGTCGAGGACGCCAGCCACGGCCACCAGCGCCCCAAAGTCGACGAGTACGGCGAGGCGCTGTTCGTCGTGATGCAGCTCATCGAGTTTGTAGACGGCGAACTCAGCGTCGGTGAAGTCGCGGTGTTTGCCGGGCCGAACTACATCCTGTCGGTGCGCACCGGAAGCAAGCAGCACTTCCTGGGCGTGCGCGAGCGCTGCGAGCGCGAACCGCACCTGCTGAAGCAGGGTTCTGGCTATGTGCTGTATGCCCTGATGGATGCCGTGGTCGACCGCTATTTCCCGGTCCTGGAGGTGCTCCAGACCGAACTCGAAAGCATCGAGGAGCGCATCTTCATCCGGGGCGCCACCCGGATGAACGTCCAGCGCCTGTACGAACTGAAGCGCAAGGTCGTCGTCCTGAAGCACGCGGTCTCGCCGCTGCTGCAGTTCGCCGGCAAGCTGCATGGCGGCCGGGTGCCGACCGTCTGCGAGAGGACACAGGCCTACTTCCGCGATGTCAGCGACCACCTGGCACGCATCGACGCCGCCATCGACTCCATCCGGGAGACCATCACCACCGCCATCACGGTCAACCTGTCGATGGCCACGATCGAGGAAAGCGAGGTCACCAAACGGCTGGCGGCCTGGGCGGCGATCTTCGCCGTGGCGACGGCGTTCGCCGGCATCTGGGGCATGAATTTCGAATACATGCCCGAGCTGAAGCTCAAGTGGGGCTATCCGGCCGCGCTGGCCCTCATCGTCAGCACCTGCAGCTTCGTCTGGTGGCGCTTCCGCAAGGCGCGGTGGCTGTGACAATGGCCATCGCCCATGGCTGACGACCAACGCCCCGACCCCGACGCGTTGCTCGCGCAGATCCGCGAAGACGAACATCGCGAGCGCCGCGGCAAGCTGCGCATCTACTTCGGCTCATCGGCCGGTGTCGGCAAGACCTACGCGATGCTGGTGGCGGCACGCATGCTGCTCGCCGATGGCGTAGACGTGGTGGCCGGCGTCGTCGAGACCCATGGCCGCGGAGAAACGGCGGCCCTGCTCGAAGGCCTGCCGCTGCTGGCGCCGGCGCAGATCG
>CAVRZW010000016.1:0-66149 GCA_963725755.1 uncultured beta proteobacterium | reverse complement strand
ACTTCAGCTTCAAGGTGAAGGACGCCATCTCCACGGCCGATCCGACCATCGCGCTGTCGCAGTGCTTGGCCACAGGCAATCCGGCCCTCTGCTCACTGATCCACCGCGCCACGGGCAGCGGTACACTTTGGACGGGCGATTCCTACATCCTCGCCACCAACGCCAATCTGTCCAAGCTGACTACGTCGGGGGTGGATCTCGGTGCGGACTACAGCATGAAGCTGAGTGCCATGGGCCGCCTGGACTACAGCTTCCTCGGGACGGCGCTGCAGAAGTACGAAACCGAGCCGCTGCCTGGCATCGGAACTTACGACTGTGCCGGATACTTTGGCAACACGTGCGGCACGCCAAATCCCAAGTGGCGCCACAAGGCCCGCGTGACCTGGGTTTCGCCTTACAACGTGACCCTGTCGGCCACTTGGCGCTACTTCGGATCGGTCAAGGATCAAGGCACCAGCACGAATCCGCTCCTGAAGACGAAGAACATTTCGTTGAACGGTGAGTTCGGTGCCCAGAGCTACCTCGACCTGTCGGCTTCGTACGATGTGACGAAGAACCTGACCGCCCGGTTGGGGATCCGCAACCTGTCTCGACAAGGATCCGCCCGCTGGCTGTGACCGGTGCGCCGTTCGGCAACGGCAATACCTATCCGGTGGCCTATGACGCGCTCGGCCGTCAGATCTCGCTGAACCTGACGGCGACCTTCTGACCCACCGCAAGGCGCCGGCCTCGAAACCGGCGCCCACGTTCACCGGCCCCGCGGCGCAATCCGCGGGGCCTTTTCTTTGCCTTTGAACGCGACCGGGTCGCGGCACCGACCGCAGGGTCGCGCGCTGCTGTCGATGGCAGCGCCGCGTGGCTGATCAGACGTCCGTTCGGGCGATGGCGCCCAGCATGTCGCGCAGCGGCCCGAGTTGCCGCTCGTAGTTGCGCCAGCGCCCCGATGCGTGCCGATACAGAGGCTGCCGCACCTGCCACACGCTGGCCGTGCGCACCGAGTTGCTCACGCGTTCGAAGGACATGCAGCCTTCTTCCCAGCCCAGGCCGCAAAAGTCCAGCAGCCGTTCGACCGCCGGCCGCGGCTCGCGAACCAGCGTGTCGTAATCGAAGTCGAGAATGTCCGCGCCGTACAGCGACTTCCAGTGCGCCATCAGGCGCCGGTATTCGCGGTAGTAGTGGCCGATGTCGGCCAGGTCGAGCGCGTATCCCATGCTCTGATCGAGGTGCAGGAAGAAGACCGACAACGCGTTGTCGAGCGGGTTGCGCGTCGTGTGGACGATCTTCGCGTCGGGGAACAGCGTCTTGATGAGACCGATGTGGAGGAAGTTGTCCGGTCGCTTGTCGGTCACGTGCGGGGCGCCGTGCGCCAGCCGTGCCAGCGTGTCCAGGTACTGCTCGGCGATCGCCGCAAGATCCTGCGACGAGACCCGCGACAGGCTTTCTGGGTAGGGCGCCAGGCGCGTCTGCACCAGGTTCGGCATGAGGCTGATCTCGCCCCCGGCCGTCACGCGCGTATGGCCGGCAAGCACCTGCTCGGCAAGCGTCGAACCGGAGCGGAACATGCCGCAGATGAAGATCGGCTGTGTCGAAGTCGGGGCTACGGCGCCGATGCGGGGGCCGGAGAACGCGGCAATGAGCTGGTCGATGAAGTGCTCGTGAGCTGCACGATCGTAGAGTGGGCCGCGCGTCCTGACGCTTGCCCGGCTGTGTTCGTTGGCTCGGAGGTAGGCGAACCAGGCGCCGTCGTAGGCTCGGCATGCGTCGAGCAACTGGCCCAGCGCGAAGCCCAGGCTGGCCTTGTCCTCGGACGGCGTACCAGGTTCAGCGATCGCCTGCCGCAAGCGCGCGATGAGTGGATCGTCGGGGCCGCCAACACCGCGAAGCCTGGCATAGCGCGCGAGCCCCTCGTGGCAGGACGGATCGAGCGTCAGGAGCCGCTCGTACAGCGCCAGCGCCTCGTCCCGCCGACCTCGGTCCTCGTTCAGATTGGCCAGATTCAGCAGCGCCGGAACGTAGTTCGGGTTGAGCGCGAGCGCTGCGACCAGTTCGCGCTCGGCATCGGCGTCCTGCCGCAGGCAATCCGAATAGATGACGCTGCGGTTGAGGTGTACCTCCTCCGGCTGCGTCACGCCGCGGTCCAGCGCCTGTCGATACGAAGCCAGCGCCGCGTCGTAGCGCCCGGCCCGGCGCTGAAGCAACGCCAGGTTGTACCAACTGTTGGGCAAGGCGGGCCATCGCTTCAATAAGCGCTCGTACGCCGCGATGGCTTCGGGCAGGTGGCCGCTGCGTTCGTGCAGCGCTGCCTGCTGCAGCAGCGCGTGCGGATCGTCGTTGAGTGTCATGGCCAGCCGATGCTAGCGAATCCGCCCGCGAAATCTTCGCGCGCGGCGCGGCGAACGCCCCGGTCGACTATTTCGGCGCCAGCCGGATCGCGCCGTCCAGGCGGATCACCTCGCCATTGAGCATGTCGTTGTCGAGGATGTGCCTGACCAGCTTGGCGTAGTCCTGCGGCGTGCCCAGCCGGCTGGGGAAGGGCACGCTGGCGGCCAGCGCGTCCTGCACTTCCTTTGGCATGCCGAACAGCATCGGCGTGCCGAAGATGCCCGGCGCGATCGTCATGTTGCGGATGCCGTTGCGCGCCAGGTCGCGCGCGATCGGCAGCGTCATGCCGACGACGCCGCCCTTGCTGGCGGCATAGGCCGCCTGGCCGATCTGGCCGTCGTACGCGGCCACGCTGGCGGTGCTGATCAGCACGCCGCGCTCGCCGGTGGGCTCGGGCGCGTTCCGGGCCATCGCCTCGGCGGCCAGGCGGATCATGTTGAAGCTGCCGATCAGGTTGACGGTGATCGTCTTGCTGAAGATCGCCAGCGGATGCGCGCCGTCCTTGCCGACCGTCTTGACCGCCGGCGCGATGCCGGCGCAGTTGACCAGGCCGACGAGCTTGCCCAAGGCCACGGCGGCGGCCACCGCAGCCTGGCCGTCGGCTTCCTGGCTGACGTCGCACTTGACGAACACGCCGCCGATCTCGGTGGCCACGGCCTGGCCGCGATCGACCTGGAGGTCGGCGACGACGACCTTGCCGCCCGCGGTGGCGAGCATGCGCGCCGTGCCTTCGCCCAGGCCCGAGGCGCCGCCGGTGACGATGAAGACTCTGTTTGCGATGTCCATCGGCTATTCCTGCTGAAGGCCGCGTTCAGGCGCCCAGGGCGTCCATCACGCGGGCCTTGATTTCGTCGACGCTGCCCATGCCGCTGACGCGCAGGTGGCGCGGCGCCATCGGGTCGCCACTGGCAACCCAGTTGTCGTAGTACTCCACCAGCGGCTGGGTCTGGCGCTGATAGATCTCGAGCCGCTTGCGCACGGTCTCCTCGTTGTCGTCGGCGCGCTGGATCAGCGGCTCGCCGGTGATGTCGTCGATGCCTTCGACCTTGGGCGGATTGAACCTGACGTGGTAGGTGCGGCCCGAGGCCATGTGCGAGCGGCGGCCGCTCATGCGCTCGATGATCGCCGATTCGGGCACGTCGATCTCCAGCACCACGTCGATCTTGACGCCGGCCGTCTTCATCGCTTCGGCCTGCGGGATCGTCCGCGGGAAGCCGTCGAACAGGAAGCCGTTGGCGCAGTCGGGCAAGGCCAGCCTTTGCTCGACCAGGGCGATGATGATCTCGTCGTTGACCAGGCTGCCGGCGTCCATCACCTTCTTGGCTGCCAGGCCCAGCGGCGTGGCGGCCTTGATCGCAGCGCGCAGCATGTCGCCGGTGGAGATCTGCGGTATGCCGAAGCGCTGGCAGATGAAGGTCGCTTGCGTTCCCTTGCCGGCGCCCGGGGCGCCCAGGAGGATGAGTCTCATCGCGTGCCTCGGTGGTTGCTGTTCTCGTTCACCCCGGAACCTCGCGCAAAGCGCCTCGCCGAGCATTTCTCTTCAATCGAGAATAGCACGCGACTCCATGCGTCAAGCTGACGCGCCGAGGGCCTCGAAGATGGCTCGCACGCGGGCGAGATCGGCCGGCGTGTCGACCCCCGGGCCGGGGCTGTGCGCGGCCACGTGCACGGCGATGCGCTCGCCGTGCCAGAGCACGCGCAACTGCTCGAGCGCCTCGCATCGCTCCAGCGCCGCCGGCGCCAGGCCCGGAAAGAGGCGCAGGAAGCCGGCACGGTAGCCGTAGATGCCCAGGTGCCGCAACGGTGCCGGCGACGGCAGCGTCTGGACGCCCGCGGCGTGGCCGTCGCGCCACCACGGGATCGGCGCGCGCGAGAAGTACAGCGCGCGGCCGGCGGCGTCGAGCACGACCTTGACCACGTTCGGGTCGACGTAGTCGGCGAGCTCGGTGATCGGGTGCGCCGCGGTGCTGACGGCGCAATCGGGGTGCGCGGCCAGCAGGCCGGCGCAGACGCGCACCAGCGCCGGGTCGATCAGCGGCTCGTCGCCCTGGACGTTGACGACCAGGTCGTCACCCGCCAGCCCGAGCTGCTCGCAGGCCTCGGCCAGGCGGTCGCTGCCGCTGGCGTGGTCGGGCCTTGTCAGCACCACTTGGACGCCATGCGCCGCACAGGCCGCGGCGATGCGTGCGTCGTCGGCCGCGACCACGACCTGCGTCGCGCCGCTGCGTGCCGCGCGCTCGGCCACGCGCACGACCATCGGCTTGCCGGCGATGTCGGCCAGCGGCTTGTCGGGCAGGCGTGTCGAGGCCAGTCGCGCAGGGATCAGCACCGAGAAGCGCATTCGATCGTCAGCCGGTGTTTTCCGGGCCGTCCAGGGGCCGCGCCTCGCTCTCCAGCATCACCGGGATGCCATCGCGGATCGGAAACGCCAGCCGGTCGGCAGGGCAGGTGAGGTCGGTGGGACGCAACTCGGCGTCGCGCCGCATCTGCAACGGGCCCTTGCAGACGGGGCACACGAGCAGTTCGATCAGTCGGTGGTCGAGGGTCATGGCGGGCCGTTGGCAGGGCGGAGGGGTTGGCTGGGGGCCGGCAGCATGGCGAGCAGCTCTTCGACAAGCGCGGCAGGGACCTGCAAGTCTAGCGGCAGCACCCAGACGCGCGTGCCGGCCAGGCGCTGCGGGTCGAGTTTGACGGCGTCCTTCTCGGTCGTGACGATCTCGGCGCCGGGGTCGGGCCAGGGCAGCGTCCGGTAGTCGAAGTGGTCGGGCAGCGGCAGGCGCTCGATGCGCAGGCCCAGCGCCTCGAGCATGCCGAAGAACTTCTCGGGCGCTGCCATGCCGGCCACCGCCAGCAAGGGCCGGCCGCGCAGGTCCGTGATCGGGACCGCGCCCGCTTCGTTGCCGCTGGTCCAGTCGGCCAATGGCCACGCCAGTTCCAGGTGGCGCAGCGCCAGTGCACCCGGCATCGGCGTGCTTGCGCGCGCGCCCGTGTAGAGCACCCGCATGCGCGCGGGGGCTGCCGAGGGCAGCGCTTCGCGCAGCGGGCCGGCCGGCAGCAGCAGGCCGTTGCCGACGCCGCGTTCGTCGAAGACGACGAGCTCGACATCGCGTGCCAGCGCCCGGTGCTGCAGGCCATCGTCGGCGACCAGCAGGTCCACCTCGGGATGGGCCCCGCAAAGGGCCAGCGCCGCGGCGCGCCGGTCGCGTCCCACCCACACCGGCACGCCGGTGCGGCGACGGATCAGCAGCGGCTCGTCGCCGACTGCGGCCGGGTCGGCGTCGGGCGATACCGCGCGCAGCCCACCGTCGCGCCGGCCATGGCCGCGCGAGATCACGCCGGGGCGCCGCCCAGCGGCGCGCAGCGCGGCCACCAGCGCGATCACCGTCGGTGTCTTGCCGGCGCCGCCGGCGACGAAGTTGCCGACCACGATGACCGGCACCGGCAAGGCGGCTGCGCTCGCCGAGGCCCGGCGATTGCGCGCGGCGAGGGCACCGTACAGCGCCGCCAGGGGCTTCAGGGCGCGCGCCAGTGCGCTCGGCACCGGCTGCCACCAATGCCCCGCCAGCAGCGCCTCGGCGCGGGCCGCCAGTGTCGGGCGGCGCGGCATGGCCGGATCAGCGCGCGGCGCCGCCGCCGGTCTGCGCCGCGAAGGTCAGCCGCGACAGCCCGGCGCGGCGTGCCGCATCGAGCACGTTGATCACCGCCTGGTGCGCGGTCATCGCGTCGGCCGAGATGATGACCACCGTGTCCGGCCGGCCCGCCGCCGCGGCGCTCAGTTCGGCGGTGAGCAGTTCCACGCTGCGGCCGTCGACGGGCTTGCGGTTGACGCTGTAGCGGCCGTCGGCGGACACCGCCACGATCACCTCGCCCGGCCGGTCGCGCAGCTTTTCGGCGTCGGCCGCCGGCAGGTTGATCTGCAGTTCGGTGAAGCGCGAGTAGGTGGTCGACAGCATCAGGAAGATCAGCACCACCAGCAGCACGTCGATGAACGGGATCAGGTTGATCTCGGGCTCTTCGATGTGGCGGCGGCTGAAGCGCATGGTCAGGCAGCGCTGCGCACGGCGAAGCGCATCAAGTGCGGCACCATGCGCTCGGCGGCCATCTCCATCTCGAGTTGGAACTCGTCGACGCGGCCACGGAAATAGCGGTAGAACATCAGCGAGGGTACCGCGATCATCAACCCGAACGCGGTGTTGTAGAGTGCCACCGAGATGCCATGCGCCAGCAGCTGCGGGTTGCTCGCGCCCGCCGGGGCCTGGGAGCCGAAGATCGCGATCATCCCGACCACCGTGCCGAACAGGCCGAGCAAGGGCGCCGCCGCGGCGATCGTGCCCAGGGTGTTCAGGTAGCGCTCCAGCGAGTGCACGGCGATCCGCCCTGCGTTCTCGAACGACTGCCGTAGCGCCGGCTCGGTGATGCGCGGCTCGGCCACCACGCTGCGCATGCCGGCGGCCAGCACGCCGCCGAGGGTCGAGCTGTCGGCCAGCTTGTTGACCACGTCGGCGGCCGGCAGGCTGGCGCGAGTGACGCCGATCACCTCGTCGAGCAGCCTCGCTGGTGCCACGAGCACCGATCGCAGCTTGTACGCCCGCTCGATGACCACGGCCAACGCCACGATGGAGCAGATGATCAGCGGCCAGATCGGCCAACCGGCCGCTTGTATGATCGACAGCAAGGCGTGTGGGGCGCGGCGGGGCCGCTCTGAAGCTCGATGGACGGATCGATTATGGCTGATCATCCGCGTCCGATCGGCAGTCGATCTCACGACTGTCGCGCGCCTTCTGCCCGCGCGGCCCAGATCTGTGGATAACTATGTGGAAAAGCGGCCGAAAATCCACTGCACGTCGGTTCGCGCCAGCTTTGGCTTCTTCGTGCCTAAATTTCGGGCAGCCATTTTTCTATGCAGATCAACGGCTTGCACGATCATGACCGATCGATGACGGCAGCAATGCAGCGAGAAGCGTGGATCCATGCGGCTGTGGAGTTCCGGCGCCGCGCCAGGCCTGGGTTCTGGCGTGGCTGAGGCTCTGGAAGCCGCGCCGATGCGCATGACCTGGGGCGTGGCCGGCTTGCTGCTGGCCACCGGCGATGCGCTGGCGGCACGCTTCGGCGCCGTGGCGGTGCGCGGCGAGCTCTCGGGGTTTTCGCGGGCGGCCAGCGGGCATTGCTACTTCTCGCTCAAGGACGCCGAAGGGGCCCCGGCGTTGCTGCGCTGCGCGATGTTCCGCCGCGCCGCGAGCCTGGTGGACTTTGCGCCGGCCGACGGCCAGCAGGTCGAGTTGCGCGGGCGGCTGGGCGTCTACGAGGCGCGCGGCGAACTGCAGATGGTCGTCGAGTCGCTGCAGCGCGTCGGTGCCGGCACGCTGTTCGAGGAGTTCCTGCGCCGCCGTGCGCGGCTCGACGCGGAGGGCTTGTTCGACCCCGCGCGCAAGCGGCCGCTGCCGGCGTATCCGGCCGCGCTCGGCATCGTGACCTCGCTGGGCGCGGCGGCGCTGCGCGATGTGCTGAGCACCTTGCAGCGCCGCGCGCCGCATGTCAGGGTCGTCGTGTATCCCTGCCCCGTGCAGGGCGCCGAGGCGCCCGCTGCGCTGGCCGCGGCCTTGCGCCTGGCCGACCAGCGGCGCGAGGTCGATGCGCTGCTGCTGGTGCGCGGCGGCGGCTCCCTCGAGGACCTCTGGGCGTTCAACGACGAACGCGTCGTGCGGGCGGTGGCGGCCAGCCGGCTGCCGGTGGTCTGCGGCGTCGGCCACGAGACCGACGTGACCCTGTGCGACCTGGCTGCGGACCTGCGTGCCCCCACGCCCACCGCGGCGGCCGAACTGGCCGCCCCGGCGCGCGACGAGGCGCTGCAGGCGCTGCTGTCGCGGCAGGCCAGGCTGCAGCGGGCGGTCGAGCGCGTGCAGCAGGCGCGGGCGCAGCAGCTCGACACGCTGGCGCTGCGCCTGGGCCAGCCGGCGCGCGTGCTGCTGGGCGAGGTGGCGCGGCTGCAGGACAGGGCACGCCGCATGCGGCTCGCGGCGCGGCAATGCCTGGACCGGCCTGCGGCCGATCTCCCGCGTGCGGGAGATCGGCTGGCGCGCGCGCTGGCGGTGCAGTGGCGCGAGCATGCGCTGCGCCTGGCCGCTGCCGGCCAGCGGCTGCAGGCGCACGATCCGCACCGCGTGCTGCAGCGTGGCTATGCCTGGGTCGAGGCAGCCGACGGCCGGCCGATCGTCTCGGCGCTGGCCCTGCATCCCGGCCAGACCGTGAGCGCGGTATGGGCCGACGGGCGGGCGCAGGCGCGCGTGACGGCGGTGGAACCCATGATCCCAGGCGATGCAACTGGGCTGCCTACAATGCCCTGACCCGCATCCGGAAACCATCTACCGAAGAGGACGCCCATCATGGAACACACCCTGCCCGCACTCCCTTACGCGATCGACGCGCTGGCACCTGCGTACAGCCGCGAGACGCTCGAGTACCACCATGGCAAGCACCACAACGCCTACGTCGTCAACCTGAACAACCTGCAGAAGGGGACCGAGTTCGAGACCATGTCGCTCGAGGACATCGTGCGCAAGGCCTCCGGCGGTATCTACAACAACGCAGCCCAGGTCTGGAACCACACGTTTTTCTGGAACTGCATGAAGCCCGCCGGCGGTGGTGAGCCCGGGGGTGCGTTGGGCGCGGCGATCAAGGCCAAGTGGGGCTCATACGCGGCCTTCCGCGAGGCCTTCGTCAAATCGGCGGTCGGCAATTTCGGGTCCGGCTGGACCTGGCTGGTGAAGAAGCCCGACGGCGGTGTCGACATTGTCAACACGGGTGCTGCCGGAACGCCGCTGACGACCGCCGACAAGGCACTGCTGACGGTCGACGTGTGGGAGCACGCCTACTACATCGATTACCGCAACCTGCGCCAGAAATACGTCGAGACCTTCTTCGACAAGCTGGTGAACTGGGGCTTTGCCGAAGGCAACTTCGCCTGAGGTTGCCCGAAGGGTTCATGCCTGCCGCGATGCGGCGGGATGGGCCGCGCTTGTGCTGCGGCGTCAGTTCGCGAACGGCGCGCCGCGCAGCTTCAGCCCGGCCTTGAAGCCGCGCTTGGCAAACCAGCCCAGCGGCATTTCCAGTGCATAGCGCACCGGCTTGGCCGAACAATGCGTGTCGTCGGTGCGCGCTGCCATGTCGGCCAGGTTGATGACGGTGCCGTCGTCGCCGATGAATGCGATGCTCAGTGGGATCAGCGTGTTGTGCATCCAGAAGCAGCGCACCGCGCTGTCTTCGTTGACGAAGAGCATGCCGTCGCTGGGGCCCATCTCGCGTCTGAACATCATGCCCGTCTCCTGCTGCTCGGGCGTGACCGCCAGTTCGGCATGGATCACGTGGATGCCGGCGGTGAGCTCGATCGTCTGCAGCTTGGGCTGAGGGCTGCCTTGGGCCCGCGCGGGCTGGAGCACGGTGGCCAGCGCGAGGATGCTGGCCAGGAGGAGGGTGGGTAGCTTGATGCAGGTCATGAGCGACTCATCGCGAGAGACCTACATTATCCCGACTCCAGTCGGCCCGCCGATGTCTGCCGTCACAGCCGCCCTTCCCGAAACTGAGCCGCCGATCATCGACGACCCCCTCGAGTTGGGTCGCTTCACGCGCTGGATCGTCGGCACGCAGGGTGAGCGTCTGGGCGAATCGTCGTTGCAGATCGGCGGCATGCATTGCGCCGCCTGCGCCGGGATCATCGAGCAGGCGCTGGACCGCGTCGAAGGCGTGTGCTCGGCCCGCGTGAGCGCCGCGGCACAGCGTGCCACGGTGTGCTGGGATCCGTCGCGCACGCGCCCATCGGCCTTGATCGACGCGGTGCGCGCGGCTGGCTACGACGCGGTGCCCGACCTCGCCGCCGGCGCCCGTGCGCTGCGCCGCAAGGAACACAGCCAGGCCCTGTGGCGCCTGTTCGTCGCCAGCTTCTGCGCCATGCAGGTGATGATGATGAGCACGCCCAGCTACGTCGCCGGGCCGGGCGAGCTGGCGCCCGATCTGCGCCAGCTGCTCAACTGGGGCAGCTGGCTGCTTTCGCTGCCGGTGCTGCTGTTTGCCGCCGGGCCGTTCTTCAGCGGTGCCTGGCGCGGCTTGCGCCAGGGCCGCATCGGCATGGACCTGCCGGTGGCGCTTGGCGTGGGCATCACCTTCGTCGCCAGCACGGCCGCCACCTTCGACCCCGGCGGCCGCTTCGGCTCGCAGGTCTACTTCGATTCGATGACGATGTTCGTGAGCTTCCTGCTCGCGGCGCGCTACCTCGAACTTCGTGCGCGCCAGGGCGCAGCCGAGGCGCTGGAGCGCAGCATGGCCTGCCTGCCCGAGACCGCCTGGCGCGTCGAATCCGACGGCAGCACCACCGCGATCAGCGTCCAGCGCCTGCAGCCCGGCGACCTCGTGCGCGTACCGGTGGGCCAGGCGTTTCCGGCCGACGGCCTGATCGAGCGAGGCGTCACGCGCGCCGACGAGGCCTTGCTCAGTGGCGAGGCGGTACCGGTGGACAAGCCCGAGGGGGCCGAAGTCGTCGCCGGCAGCATCAACCTCGGCGCGCCGGTGCTGATGCGGGTGCAGCGCGTGGGCGGCGACACGCGGCTCGAGGCCATCGTCTCGATGATGCGCAGCGCGATGAGCCAGCGCCCGGCGGCGGCGCGGCTGGCCGACCGCTGGGCCGGCCCGTTCCTGTGGACCGTGCTGGTCCTGGCGGCGGGCGCGGCCGCGGTCTGGAGCGTCGTCGATCCGCCGCGCGCCCTGTGGGTCGCGGTCTCGGTGCTGATCGTCACCTGCCCCTGCGCGCTGTCGCTGGCCGCGCCGGCCGCGCTCGTCGCCGCGGCGCGCGGGCTGGCGCGCCGCGGCGTGTTGCTGCAGCGGCTGGACGCGCTGGAGTCGCTGGCCGGCATCGATCAGATCTTCTTCGACAAGACCGGCACGCTGACGCAAACCGCGCCGACCTGCAGCGTGCGTCTGAGCGCCGCCGGTGCGCGCGTGTTCGTCAGCCAGGACGAGGCGCTGGCCACCGCCGCCGGCCTGGCAGCATGGTCGGCACATCCGCTGGCGCGGGCGCTGGTCGAGGCCGGTGCGGCGCTGGCGGCGCGCGCCGACTGGACCGGTGTGGTGGAAGTCGGCGGTCAGGGCCTGCGTGCCTGCGATGCACAGGGCCGCGAATGGCGCCTCGGCGCCGCGGCCTGGACCGGCGGCGAGGCCACGGGCGCCGACGGTGCAACGGCCGCGCTGAACCTGGGCTGCGGCGGCGAGTCGCTGGCGAGCTTCGTGTTCGACGAAACGCCGGGTGCCGGTGTCGAGGCGGCGGTGCGGTCCTTGCGCGAGCAGGGCCTGCGCCTGACCCTGCTGACCGGCGACGCACCGGCGCGGGCCCATGCCCTGGCTGCGCGCCTGGGCATCCAGGAAGTGCTGGCCGGCGCCACGCCCGAGGCCAAACTGGCGGCGGTCGCCGCGGCCCAGGCGGCCGGCCGGCGCGTCGCGATGGTGGGCGACGGCATCAACGATGCGCCGGTGCTGGCGCGCGCCGACGTTTCGCTAGCGATGGGGCAGGGCGCACTGGTGTCGCGCAGCCAGGCCGACGCGGTGATCACCTCGAATCGCCTCGCCGATCTGGTGCAGGCGCGGCGCACGGCGCAGCGCACCGTGCGCATCGTGCGCCAGAACCTGGGCTGGGCGGCGGGCTACAACGCGATCGCGATTCCGCTGGCCCTGGCCGGCTGGTTGCCGCCCTGGGCCGCCGGGCTGGGCATGGCCTGCAGTTCGCTGGTCGTGGTGCTCAACGCATTGCGCGCCGGCCGCTGACCGTACGCAGCCCGCCATGGAGATCATGTACCTGCTGATCCCCCTCTCGGCAGGGGTCGTGCTCGCGATCCTGGCCGTGTTCGGGTGGGCCATCAACACCGGCCAGTTCGAGGATCTCGAGCGCGAAGGTGAACGCATCCTCGAGGACGAGCACGAACCGGTTGACGCGGGTCAACATCCCTCCAAAGACGCTCGACAACAATCGCCCGGTCCGTTCACGACCCTAGAGTGAGGAGAAAGTTCAATGGCACAAACTGCCGTCGCTGCCCCGGCCCAGGAGGGCATCTATAGCGACACGGTCGTCAGGCTCTTTTCGCTGGCCGCCGTGCTGTGGGGCGTGGTGGGCATGCTCGTCGGCGTGATCATCGCGGCCCAGCTGACTTGGCCCGAGCTCAACTTCGGCCTGCCCTGGATCAGCTTCGGGCGCCTGCGTCCGCTGCACACGAACGCGGTGATCTTCGCGTTCGGGGGCTGCGCGCTGATGGCGACCTCGTTCCACGTGGTCCAGCGTACGTGCCAGACGCGGCTGTTCGCGCCCGGGCTCGCGATGTTCGTGTTCTGGGGCTGGCAGCTGGTGATCGTCGCCGCGGCGATCACGCTGCCGCTGGGCTACACGTTCAGCAAGGAATACGCCGAGCTCGAATGGCCGATCAAGCTCCTGATCGCGGTCGTCTGGGTGGCCTACGCGATCGTCTTCTTCGGCACCATCGGCATTCGCAAGGTGCGCCACATCTACGTCGCGAACTGGTTCTTCGGCGCCTTCATCATCGCCGTGGCGCTGCTGCACATCGTCAACAGCGCCTTCATTCCGGTGAGCCTGACCAAGAGCTATTCGGCCTACGCCGGGGCGCAGGACGCGATGGTCCAGTGGTGGTACGGGCACAACGCGGTGGGCTTCTTCCTCACCGCGGGCTTCCTCGGAATGATGTACTACTACATCCCGAAGCAGGCGGGCCGCCCCGTCTACAGCTACCGGCTGTCGATCGTGCACTTCTGGGCGCTTATCTTCGTGTACATGTGGGCCGGGCCTCACCACCTGATGTACACCGCGCTGCCCGACTGGGTGCAGAGCATCGGCATGGTGTTCTCGCTCGTGCTGCTCGCGCCGAGCTGGGGCGGCATGATCAACGGCATCATGACCTTGTCGGGTGCGTGGCACAAGCTGCGCGACGACCCGATCCTCAAGTTCCTCATCGTCTCGCTGTCGTTCTACGGCATGTCGACCTTCGAGGGGCCGATGATGTCGATCAAGACCGTGAACGCGCTGTCGCATTACACGGACTGGACGATCGGTCACGTGCACAGCGGGGCCCTGGGCTGGGTCGGCCTGGTCTCGATGGGTGCGCTGTACCACCTGATCCCGCGCATGTACGGCCGCACCGCGATGTTCAGCGTCAAGGCCATCGAGCTGCATTTCTGGATCGCCACCATCGGCATCGTGCTGTACATCGCCTCGATGTGGATCGCCGGCGTGATGCAGGGCCTGATGTGGCGCGCGGTCAACCCCGACGGCACGCTGGTGTACAGCTTCGTCGAGAGCGTGAAGGCGTCGCATCCGTACTTCCTCGTGCGCCTGACGGGTGGATTGCTCTACCTCGGTGGCATGTTGATCATGGCCTGGAACACGGTGATGACGGTGCGCGCGGGCCGTCCCGCCCCGGCGCCGATCCCGCTGGCCGTCGCCCACGCCTGACAACGACAAGGAGCACTCCAACATGGCCCAAACCCATGCCGCGCAGGGTCACGAGCGGATCGAGACCAGCAACCTGCTGATGATCGTGCTGATCCTGGTGACGGTCGCCATAGGCGGCATCGTCGAGATCGTGCCGCTGTTCTACCAGGCATCGACGACGCAGCCGGTGCCGGGCCTCAAGCCCTACACCGCACTGCAACTCGCCGGGCGCGACATCTATCAGCGCGAGGGCTGCTTCTACTGCCACTCGCAGATGATCCGCCGGCTGCGCGCCGAGACGCTGCGCTACGGCCCCTACTCGCTGGCCGGCGAGTCGGTGTACGACCATCCGTTCCTGTGGGGCAGCGAACGCAAGGGCCCCGACCTGGCGCGCGTCGGCGGCAAGTACAGCGACGAGTGGCACCGCATCCACCTGAACAACCCGCGCGACCTGGTCCCCGAGTCGATCATGCCGGCCTATCCGTGGCTGTTGACCGCCACCGTCGACCCCGAAGGCATGGCGCCGCGCATGCGGGCCCTGCGCATCGTCGGCGTGCCGTACACCGACGAGGAGGTCGCCAAGGCGGCCGACGAGGTCAAGGGGCACACCGAGATGGACGCCCTGATCGCGTACCTGCAGGTGCTGGGCACGGCGGTCAAGTAGAGATCGGAGAACGACGACCATGGACATCTACGACCTTCACAGCGCTGGCACCGTGATCAGCGTGATCTTCTTCTTCGGGATCGTCTTCTGGGCCTACTCCGGCAGGCGGAAGGCCGATTTCCGCGAGGCTGAGCAACTGCCCTTCGTCGACGAACCCGGAGACCGGTCATGAGCGATTTCGTCACTCCAGGCTGGTCCTGGTTCGTAGCGGCCTTCGTCGTGCTCGGGCTCGTGGCGTGCCTGGCGGTCTTGATCGGGGCCAGCAAGCGCAAGGTGATGGCCAGCGACAACAGCACCGGTCATGTCTGGGACGAGAACCTGCGCGAGATGAACAACCCGCTGCCGCGCTGGTGGATGTGGTTGTTCGTGATCACCGTCGTGTTCGCCGCTGTGTACCTGGCGTTCTATCCCGGCCTGGGCAGCAACCCGGGGCTGTTCAAGTGGACCAGCGTCAGCCAGTACCAGGCCGAACAGGCCAAGGCGCGTGCTGCGATGGCTCCGGTGTACGCGAGGTACACCGCGATGACGGCCGACCAGCTGCAGCGCGAACCCGAGGCGCTCGCGATCGGCCAGCGCTTGTTCCTGAACACCTGCGCGCCGTGCCACGGTTCGGACGGGCGGGGCAGCAAGGGCTTCCCCAACCTCACCGACAACGATTGGCTCGGCGCCGGCACGCCGGAGTACATCGAGAAGACCATCACCGAGGGACGCACCGGCATGATGCCGCCGATGGCCGCCGCCGTCGGTTCGGCGGACGACGTGCGCAACGTGGCCAACTACGTGCTGAGCCTTTCCGGCAGCGCGCACAACAACATCGCCTCCGAGCTCGGCAAGCCCAAGTTCGTCGTCTGTGCCGCCTGCCATGGCCCCGATGGCAAGGGCAATCCGGTCATCGGCGCGCCCAACCTGACCGACAAGATCTGGCTCCACGGCTGGGGCGAGCAGGCGGTCGTCAACATGATCACCGGCGGCAAGACCAATGTCATGCCGCCGCAGGGGCGTCTGCTGACCCCGGAGCAGATCCACGTGCTGGCGGCCTACGTCTGGAGCTTGTCGCACAGCTCGAACGTCGCCGCCAATTGAGGGCCCCGCATTCGTGAGCCAGAGCAGTTCACCGGCCGCCACCGACGACGACAGCAGCCAGGCCGTCGTCTCGCTGTACCAGAAGCAACGAAAGATCTATGCCCGCGCCGTGAGCGGCTGGTTCGCGGGCTGGCGCTGGGTACTGGTGTGGGTCACCCAGCTCGCCTTCTACGGCACGCCCTGGCTCGAGTGGAACGGCCGCCAGGCCATGCTGTTCGACCTCGGCGCGCGGCGCTTCTACATCTTCGGCCTGGTCCTGTACCCGCAGGACTTCATCTACCTGACCGGGCTGCTGATCGTCTCTGCCTACTCGCTGTTCCTGTTCACCGCGGTGGCTGGACGCCTGTGGTGCGGCTACGCCTGCCCGCAGACCGTCTATACGGAGATCTTCATGTGGGTCGAGCGCCACCTCGAGGGCGACCGCATGCAGCGCATCAAGCTCGACGAGGCGCCCTGGAGCATCGAGAAGTTCCTGCGCAAGGGCGGCAAGCACCTGGCCTGGATCGCGATCGGCCTGTGGACCGGGCTGACCTTCGTCGGCTACTTCACGCCGATCAGGACCCTGGTGGCGGCCGCGGCCACGCTCGGCTTCGGCCCCTGGGAATGGTTCTGGGTTCTGTTCTACGGCCTGGCCACCTACGGCAACGCCGGTTGGATGCGCGAGCAGGTGTGCAAGTACATGTGCCCCTATGCCCGTTTCCAGAGCGCGATGTTCGACAAGGACACGCTGATCATCAGCTACGACACCGAACGCGGCGAGCCCCGCGGCACCCGCGGGCGCAAGACCGACCTCAAGGCCGCCCATCTCGGCCACTGCATCGATTGCGGCCTGTGCGTGCAGGTCTGCCCGACCGGCATCGACATCCGCAAGGGGCTGCAGTACGAATGCATAGGCTGCACCGCCTGCATCGACGTGTGCAATGGCGTGATGGACAAGATGCGCTACCCGCGCGGGCTGATCCGTTACGACACGCTCAACGGCATGCAGCGCCACCTCAGCCGCACCGAGGTCGTCAAGCGCGTGCTGCGGCCGCGCGTGCTGGTCTATACCGGCGTCCTGTTGCTGATCTGCGCGGCGCTGGCGACCAGCCTGTGGCTTCGCTCGCCGTTCAAGGTCGACGTGGTGCGCGACCGCGGTACCCTGGCGCGGCTGGTCGACGACGGGTGGATCGAGAACGTCTATCGCCTGCAGATCATGAACACCACCGAGCGCGTGCAGCATTACCGCATCCGCAGCTCGGGCCTGCCGGAGATGCGGGTGGACCTGCATGGTGACGTCGTCGTCGACCCGGCGCAGGCGCGCTGGGTGCCGGTGGCCCTGCGCGTGCCGCCGCAGGTGGCCGATGCGGCCGGGCCCGGCGTCCACCGCATCGATTTCATCGTCGAGCGGGTCGCAGACGCCGCCGGCGACAAGGCGCGCACGCAGACCGAGAGATCAACGTTCGTGGTGCCGCGCTGAAACCGCGACCCTCCCCGGGCAAGGAGCCGAGAACATGAACCGACCGCTTCCGCATTCACCCGTGCCGGCCACGCCGCCTGCCGCGCCGTGGTGGCGAACGCCGACGATGTGGCTGGTCGTCGGAGGCCCCGCGGCCGTGGTCGTGGCCAGTTTCATCACCCTGGCGGTGGCGATCGAGCACCGCGACGAGGTCCTGCCCGATTCAGCCGACGCCAGGTCGGCGGAGTCGGCCCTGCAGGCGCAGCACCCCGCCGCGGCACCTCGCCGCTGACGAATGAGATGCCCATGCGACGCCTGGCCCGCCGTGCTGCCGCCATCGCCTGGCCCGCCTTCATGGTCGCCGGGGTGCTGGAGATCGCCGTCTTCGCGTTCGTCGATCCGTTCAGCCTGCACACGCTGGGCGGGGCGGCACTGGACCTGTCGGCCACCGCGGTCTATTCGCTGGCCTTCTTCGTCTTCTGGGGCGCGACCGCAGCCGCCTGCCTGCTGACCCTGGTGCTCGATCGCAGCGCCGAGGAACTCAACGCCGAGCCGACGACCGACGCCTGACCCGGCTGCTCAGCAGCTCGAGCCGTTGACCAAGGCCTGCAGCGCGTCGGGGTCGAGGACGCGGATCTGCCGCTGCTTGACCTCCAGGACGCCGTCCTCCTGGAACTTCGAGAACGCGCGGCTGACCGTCTCGAGCTTGAGCCCGAGGTAACTGCCGATCTCCTCGCGCGTCATGCGCAGCACCAGCGAGCTGGCCGAGAAGCCGCGGGTGCGCAGCCGCTGCGTCAGGTTGAGCAGGAACGCCGCCAGCCGCTCTTCGGCCCGCATGCTGCCCAGCAGCAGCATCACGCCATGGTCGCGCACGATCTCGCGGCTCATGATGCGGTGGAACTGGCGCTGGAGGTCGGAAAGCTCGCGCGAGAGGTCTTCGAGCTGGTGGTACGGGATCACGCAGACCTGCGAGTCCTCCAGCGCCACGGCGTCGCAGGTGTGGCGGTCGGTGCCGATGCCGTCCAGGCCCAGCAGCTCGCCGGCCATGTGGAAGCCTGTGACCTGGTCGCGCCCGTCCTCCGACGACACGCAGGTCTTGAAGAACCCGGTGCGCACCGCGTAGAGCGAAGCGAAGCCGTCGCCGACGTGGAACAGGGCATCTCCGCGCGTCACCGAGCGCCTGGTGGCGACGATGGCGTCCAGGCGGTCCAGCTGCTCGGACGACATGCCTACGGGTAGGCACAGTTCGCGCAGATTGCAGCCGGAACATGCAACCTTGAAGGGTTCGAGCCGGATCGGAACAGGGGCATTCTGCATGGAGCTTCTCGCTGATCGAGGCGTTCAGTATCGCCCAAGCCGGAAACCGCGTTGCCGGAAGGCCGCCAATGAGGGTCGGTTTGAGCGGGATCAAGACGGCATTGGCCCGCTTTGGCACAGTCGCGTCATGAATATCGCGACTGCCTCGGCACCCGAGACCTTGCTGTCGGACGCGCTGCTGCGGCGGTTGGACGTTCCGGGGCCTCGTTACACCTCCTACCCCACGGCGGACCGCTTCGTCGAGGCCTTCGGTGCCGGCGAGTATCGCCGGGCGCTGCGCCAGCGCGCGCAGGGCGCCGTCGTCGGCGGCGCGCCGCCGCTTTCCCTCTACGTCCACATCCCGTTCTGCGAAGCGCTGTGCTACTACTGCGCCTGCAACAAGATCATCACCAAGCACCACAGCCGGGGCCGCGAATACCTCGAGCTGCTCGACAAGGAGATCGCGCTGCACGCCGCCGAGCTGGGCCGCACGCAGCCGATCTCGCAGCTGCACCTGGGCGGCGGCTCGCCCACCTTTCTGGCCGACGACGAGTTGTCCGACCTGATGGACATGCTCTACCGGGCGTTCCGGCCGACGACCGGTGCCGAGATTTCGATCGAGGTCGATCCGCGCACCGCCAGCCGCGAGCGGCTGCGCCATCTGGCGGCGCTGGGTTTCAACCGTATCAGCTTCGGCATCCAGGACTTCGACCCCGACGTGCAGGCCGCCGTGCACCGCGTGCAGTCGTTCGAGAGCGTGCTCGACCTGGTGGCCGAGGCGCGCGCGCTGCGCTTCGAGTCGATCAACGCCGATCTGATCTACGGCCTGCCCAAGCAGACCCCCACCTCGTTCCGGCGCACGATCGCGCAGGTCGCCGAGTTGCGGCCGACGCGGATCGCGCTGTATGCCTACGCCCACCTGCCGCAGCGCTTCAAGCCGCAGCGGCGCATCGATGCCGCGGCGCTGCCCAGCGCCGAAGAGCGAATCCAGATGCTGCGCAGCGCGCTGGCCGGGTTCATGGGCAACGGCTATGTCTACATCGGCATGGATCACTTCGCGCTGCCGGGCGATGCGCTGGCGGTGGCCAAGCGGCAGGGGCGGCTGCACCGCAATTTCCAGGGTTACACGACACAGCCCGACTGCGACCTGATCGCGCTGGGCGTGTCGGCCATCGGCCGCGTCGGCGCCACCTACAGCCAGAACGCCAAATCCCTGCCCGAATACAGCGATGCGCTCGCGCAGGGCGATTTCCCGGTCGTGCGCGGGCTCGCGCTCAGCCGCGACGATCTGCTGCGGCGGGCGGTGATCATGGCCTTGATGTGCCAGGGCCGGGTCGAATTCGAGTCGGTGGAGCTGGCGCACCTGATCAAGTTCAGCGAGGCCTTCGCCGCCGAGCTCAAGCAACTGGAGCCGCTGGTCGACATGGGCCTGGTCGAGCTGTCGCCGCAGGCGATCCAGGTCACTGCCACCGGCTGGTTCTTCGTGCGTGCGGTGGCGATGGTCTTCGACCGCCACCTGCAGGCCGACCGCGTGCGGGAGCGCTTTTCGCGCATCATCTGAGGGTGGACTCCGCCCTCATCGCCAGCGCCACCTTGCTCGGCCTGGCCGCCGCGCCGCATTGCACGCTGATGTGCAGCGCACCCTGCGCCGCCGCCGTGGGTGGCGGCGGGGCGCGCGCGACGCTTGCCTTCCACCTCGGCCGGCTCGCCGGCTATACCGCCGGCGGCGCACTCGCTGCCGCCAGCGTGTCGACCCTGGCCGGCTGGTCCCAGTTGAGCCCGGCCTTGCGCCCGGCCTGGGCGATGCTCCACGCCGCTGCGCTGGTCCTCGGCCTGTGGCTGCTGTGGCAGGGGCGCCAGCCTCGGTGGCTCGCCGGCCTGGGTCGCCCGCTGCCGACCCGCAGCGCGGGCGGCTGGCAGGCCTTGCGCGGGCCGACGCGGGCGGGTCTCAGCGGCGGGCTGTGGGTGGCCTGGCCCTGCGGGCTGCTGCAGTCGGCGCTGTTGGTGGCGGCGATGACCAGCGGCGCGGCGGCGGGTGCCTTGGCGATGGGCGGATTCGCGCTCGCTTCGGCACCCGGGCTGGTCCTGGGGCCCTGGCTGTGGCTGCGCCTGGTGCGCGGCGGCGATGCTGCGGTGAGAGAGCGTTGGGCGGCGCGGGCGGCTGGTCTGACCCTGGCGCTGGCTTCTGCGTGGGTGCTGGGCCATGGTCTGTGGTCACGGCTGGCGGCGTTCTGCGCCGCGATCTGACGCGGAGGGCGCCCGTTTCGCCGCGCAGGAACGACAACGCCCGGCGCAGGGCCGGGCGTCGTCGTGCCGATGCCCGTCGGGGCATCGGCCAGGGCTTGGACTTACTTGGTCGCGGCCGAGGCAGGTTCGGCAGCCTTCTTGGCGTGGCTGACCTTCTTGCTGACCTTCTTGGCGTGGCTGACCTTCTTGGCGTGGGTGACCTTCTTGGCGGCCGGGGCTGCCATCTCGGTCTTGGCTTCGGGGGCCTTGGCCGGGGCATCGGCGGCAAAGGCGGCAGTGGTGGCGAAGGCGGCGGTGATCAGGGCGGCCAGGATCTTGTTCATGTCAGGGACCTTTCTAGGCTTATGTCGAATCCACTCCGACTTGGAGGGCCCGCCTGAAACGGTCGCCGGCGTCAGTCGGTTGACAGGGGGGTGACATAGAATTTCGTGTTCAACAATGCGGATGCCGCAGCGGTAGACCCGCCGGCCTTGTGGAGACTCCATTCATGTACCAGCACATCAAGGTGCCGTCAGGCGGGCAGAAGATCACCGTCAACGCGGACTTCTCGCTCAACGTGCCCGATCAGGCGATCATCCCGTACATCGAAGGCGACGGCACCGGGATGGACATCACGCCGGTGATGCTCAAGGTGGTCGATGCGGCGGTCGCGAAGAGCTACGGCGGCAAGCGTCGGATCCACTGGATGGAGGTCTTCGCCGGCGAGAAGTCGACCAAGGTCTATGGCCCCGACGTCTGGCTGCCCGAAGAGACGCTGCAGGCCGTGCGCGACTACGTGGTGTCGATCAAGGGCCCGCTGACGACCCCGGTGGGCGGCGGCATCCGCTCGCTCAACGTGGCCCTGCGGCAAGAGCTGGACCTGTACGTCTGCCTGCGGCCGATCCAGTACTTCAAGGGCGTTCCGAGCCCGGTCAAGGAGCCCGAGAAGACCAACATGGTGATCTTCCGCGAGAACTCGGAAGACATCTACGCCGGCATCGAATACGAAGCCGAAAGCCCCAAGGCGAAGAAGCTGATCAAGTTCCTCATCGAGGAGATGGGCGTCACCAAGATCCGCTTCCCCAACACTTCCGGCATCGGCATCAAGCCGGTCTCGCGCGAGGGCACCGAGCGCCTGGTGCGCAAGGCCATCCAGTACGCGATCGACAACGACAAGCCCAGCATGACCCTCGTGCACAAGGGCAACATCATGAAGTTCACCGAGGGCGGCTTCCGCGACTGGGGCTACGCGCTGGCGCAGCGCGAGTTCGGCGCCGCGCCCATCGACGGCGGCCCGTGGTGCAAGTTCAAGAACCCGAAGACGGGCAAGGACATCGTCATCAAGGACGTCATCGCCGACGCCTTCCTGCAGCAGATCCTGCTGCGCCCGGCCGAGTACTCGGTGATCGCCACGCTCAACCTCAACGGTGACTATGTCTCGGACGCGCTGGCCGCCCAGGTCGGTGGCATAGGCATCGCGCCGGGGGCCAACCTCAGCGACTCGGTCGCGATGTTCGAGGCCACCCACGGCACCGCGCCCAAGTACGCCGGCAAGGACTACGTCAACCCGGGCTCCGAGATCCTCTCGGCCGAGATGATGCTGCGCCACATGGGCTGGACCGAGGCCGCCGACCTGATCATCCGTGCGATGGAGAAGTCGATCCTGAGCAAGAAGGTGACCTACGACTTCGCGCGCCTGATGGAAGGCGCCACCCAGGTGTCCTGCTCAGGCTTCGGCCAGGTGATGATCGACCACATGTGAGATCGGCTCGGTCCGGCGCCTGGCTACTTCTTGAGCGCCAGCACCAGCACGCCGGCGCCGACCATCGCGATGCCGGTCCATTCGCGCAGCGTCGGTCGCTCGTGGAGGAAGATCACTGCGAACACGGCGACAAGCAGCAGGCTGAGCTTGTCCACCGGTGCGACCTTGGAAGCCTCGCCGACCTTGAGCGCGCGGAAGTAGCAGACCCACGAAGCACCGGTCGCCAGCCCCGACAGCACCAGGAACAGCCAGGTCCTGCCCGTCAGCGTGAAGGGGTTCGTCCATTTGCCGGTAGCGACGACGAATGCCGCGAGCACGCCGAGTATGACCACGGTGCGCACCAGCGTCGCCAGGTCGGAATCGATGCCGGCCAGGCCGATCTTCGCGAAGATCGCCGTCA
The DNA here is from genome assembly GCA_963725755.1 of uncultured beta proteobacterium. GTDB lineage: Bacteria > Pseudomonadota > Gammaproteobacteria > Burkholderiales > Burkholderiaceae_C > Rubrivivax. Next base: position 43,419 of record CAVRZW010000016.1, on the reverse strand, counting down.
TCGCGGCGAACACGGCCGACAGCAGGGCCCAGACGAACCAGTTCGATGCAGCAGTCATGATCGGCAGCCTTCGCGTCGCGCGGGGCCAGTATGGTGCAGAGTGGGACGGTCGACCGCGGGGCGCCCGGCGGTTGCGAGCCCCGGCGCGGCGGCACAAGCCGCGAAGACCGGCGCGAGGGCGCCGGCGTCGCTCAACCGGCGGCGGTGGGCTGCGGCACGACAGACCCGGCCTCGGTCTCGGCCGGCCGGATGTTCTGCGCCAAGTGGCCCTTCGGCCCCTGCACCAGCTCGTAAGTCACGCGGCCGCCTTGCTTGAGGGTCCGGAAACCCTCCATCTGAACGGCCGAGAAATGGGCGAACACGTCGGCCCCGCCCTCTTCGGGCTCGATGAAGCCGAAACCCTTGGCGTCATTGAACCACTTGACCGTACCGGACGCCATGGCGCACCCCTTCACGTCGTGACTGCGACGAAAATTCTCCCCCTCCCCGCGTTGCAGTGTCAAGGTTCCGACCATCGAGAATGCGTACGGACGCTTGACAAGGATCAAGGCGCAGACGGGCGCCGGGCGCGGACGAGCAGGTCCGCAAAACGATCCCTGCTCGTGGCTTGAACTCCTCCGGCGCGGCGCAATATGCCAGGGCCGTGGAGATGAAACCTCAGGGCATGCGTCAACGGACCAACTCGATAGAATGAACTATGCCTGACGACCCACCCTCGTCGCCTCCGAAGTCCCCCGTCCTGCCTCGGCGCGGCGGTGGGCAGGGTGTGGTCGTGGCCGAGCGCAAGGCGGCCAAGACGAAACCGCCGCAGTTGTACCAGGTGGTGATGCTCAACGACGACTACACGCCGATGGAGTTCGTCGTGATGATGCTGCAGCAGTACTTCCAGCGCGACCCCGACACGGCCACGTTGATCATGCTGAAGATTCACCACGAAGGCCGCGGTGTCTGCGGTGTTTACACCAAGGACGTCGCAGCGACTAAAGTCGAGCTGGTGCTGACCGCCGCACGCCGCGACGGGCATCCGCTCCAATGCATTATGGAGGCCGCATGATTGCGCAAGAGCTTGAAGTCAGCCTGCACATGGCGTTTGTCGAAGCGCGCCAGCAGCGGCACGAATTCATCACCGTCGAGCATCTGCTGATGGCGTTGCTCGACAACCCGTCGGCGGCCGAAGTGCTGCGTGCCTGCGCCGCGAACATCGAGGACCTGCGCAAGAGCCTGGCCACCTTCATCAAGGAGAACACGCCCACCGTGGGCGGTTCCGAAGAGGTCGACACCCAGCCCACGCTCGGTTTCCAGCGCGTGATCCAGCGTGCGATCATGCATGTCCAGAGCACCGGGAGCGGCAAGAAGGAAGTCACCGGCGCCAACGTCCTGGTGGCGATCTTCGGCGAGAAGGACTCGCACGCGGTCTACTATCTCCACCAGCAGGGCGTCACAAGGCTGGACGTCGTCAATTTCATCGCCCACGGCATCAAGAAGTCCGATGCGCCCGAGCCCACCAAGGGCAGCGAGGGCACCGGCGGCGGCGAATCCGAGAAGGAAGAGGGCGGCGACGCCAAGGGCTCGCCGCTGGAGCAGTTCACGCAGAACCTCAACCAGCTCGCCCGCGACGGCAAGATCGATCCGCTGATCGGGCGCGAACTCGAGGTCGAACGCGTGATCCAGGTGCTGTGCCGCCGGCGCAAGAACAACCCGCTGCTGGTCGGCGAAGCCGGTGTCGGCAAGACCGCGATCGCCGAGGGCCTGGCCTGGCGCATCACCGAGAAGGACGTGCCCGAGGTGCTGGCCGATGCCACCGTCTATGCGCTGGACATGGGCGCGCTGCTGGCCGGCACCAAGTACCGCGGTGACTTCGAGCAGCGCCTCAAGGGCGTGCTCAAGCAGCTCAAGGACCAGCCCCACGCGATCCTGTTCATCGACGAGATCCATACCCTCATCGGCGCCGGCGCGGCCAGCGGCGGCACGCTGGACGCCAGCAACCTGCTCAAGCCGGCCCTGTCCAGCGGCGCGATGAAGTGCATCGGTGCGACCACGTTCACCGAGTACCGGGGCATCTTCGAGAAGGACGCGGCCTTGTCGCGGCGCTTCCAGAAGGTCGACGTGGTCGAGCCTTCGGTGGAGCAGACGATCGAGATCCTCAAGGGCCTGAAGTCGCGCTTCGAGGAGCACCACAGCGTCAAGTACGCGGTCGGTGCGCTGCAGGCTGCGGCCGAATTGTCGGCCAAGTTCATCAATGATCGCCACCTGCCGGACAAGGCGATCGACGTCATCGACGAGGCCGGTGCCGCGCAGCGTATCCTGCCGGCCAACAAGCGCAAGAAGACGATCACGCGCGCCGAGGTCGAGGAGATCGTGGCCAAGATCGCGCGCATCCCGCCTGCATCGGTGTCCAGCGACGACCGCAGCAAGCTCAAGACGCTGGACCGCGACCTCAAGAGCGTGGTCTTCGGCCAGGACCCGGCGATCGACGCACTGGCCGCCGCGATCAAGATGGCGCGGTCAGGGCTCGGCAAGGGCGACAGGCCGATCGGCTCGTTCCTCTTCAGCGGCCCCACCGGTGTCGGCAAGACCGAGGTCGCCAAGCAACTGGCCTATGTGCTGGGCATCGACCTGATCCGCTTCGACATGTCCGAGTACATGGAGCGCCACGCGGTCAGCCGCCTGATCGGCGCGCCTCCGGGTTACGTCGGTTTCGACCAGGGCGGGCTGCTGACCGAGGCGATCAGCAAGAAGCCGCATTCGGTGCTGCTGCTCGACGAGATCGAGAAGGCCCACCCGGACGTCTTCAACGTGCTGCTCCAGGTCATGGACCATGGCACGCTGACCGACAACAACGGGCGCAAGGCCGACTTCCGCAACGTGATCATCATCATGACCACCAACGCGGGCGCCGAGACGATGAACAAGGCCACGATCGGCTTCCTGAACAAGCGCGAGCAGGGCGACGAGATGGCCGACATCAAGCGCCTGTTCACGCCCGAGTTCCGCAACCGGCTCGACGCGATCGTCAACTTCAAGGCGCTGGACGAGGAGATCATCCTGCGCGTGGTCGACAAGTTCCTGCTCCAGCTCGAGAGCCAGCTCGCCGAGAAGAAGGTCGAGGTCACCTTCAGCGACCTGCTGAGGAAGTACCTGGCCAAGAAGGGGTTCGACCCGCTGATGGGTGCACGACCGATGCAGCGCCTGATCCAGGACACGATCCGGCGTGCATTGGCCGACGAGTTGCTGTTCGGCCGCCTGGTCGACGGCGGGCGGCTCGGTGTCGATCTCGACGACAAGGACCAGGTGCAGCTCGACATCCAGCCGCCGCGCAAGAGCGACAAGCCGCGGGCCGAGGCCACCGCGGCCTGAGCCGTCCGTGGCTCAGGCGCGCCGGCGCGGTGGCGGCAGTTCGGCCACCGGGTCCTGGCGATAGAAGCGTGCGAACAGCGCGTAGAGCGCCGGGTGCTCGCGCTGCATCGCGGCCGGGCTGACGAAGAACGCTTCGCTGGCGACGGCGAAGAATTCGTCCTCGCTCTGGGCGCCGTAGGGATCGAGGGCGGTTTCCGGACCGGCGTCGACAAGCGCGGCGAAGCGGGTGAATTCGTCGTCGAGCGTTGCGCGCCACTCGGCCGCGGGCAGGTCGGCCGGCAGCAGTGGCATGCCGTTGGCGGCGCCGTTGGCCAGGTCCAGCACATGGGCGAACTCGTGGATCACGACGTTGTAGGCCATGCCGGCGTTGCGCCCGGCGCTGCGCACGTCGCGCCAGGACAGCATCACCGGCCCGCCCTGCATCGCCTCGCCGGCCAGCACTTCGTCGTACTCGTGCACGATGCCGTCCTCGTCGGCGAGCTCGCGTCGCGCCACGACCTGGTCGGGGTGGACCACGATGCCGACGAAGCCGTCATAGCGCGCCAGCCCCAGCCGCAGCACCGGGAGCACGGCTTGTGCGGCGATCGCCACCGCCATCGCGTCGGTCAATTGCAGGCCGCCGACGGCGCTGAATTCCTTGCGGTCGAGAAACAGGCTCGTCAGGCGTCGCAACTCGGCGGCGTCGGCCGGGTCGCGCCGATGCAGAAAGGGATAGCGAACAAGGGTGCGCTTCCAGAGGTCGTCGGCGATCGCCCGCCGACGCAGCGCGGCCGCCTCGCGCCGGGCCAGCCATTGCCTTCGCCAGGCACCGAGCATCGGCGAGCCTTCAGACCCCGGCCGGGGGCAGGCGCTGGAAACCGTCGCGCGTCAGGCGCAGCACTTCTGCGCGCGGGGCGGCGTCGCGGTCGAGGTCCCAGTCGCTGAGAACGTGGCGCTCGAAGCCGGGCGCCAGCACGTTGCTGCCGGGGCGATGGGTGTGGCCATGCACCAGCTCGGACGCGCCGATGGCGTGCATCCAGCGTACGGCCTCGGTGGCGTCGACATCGACCCGACTGTCGCCGTCGAAGCGCTGGCGCGCGCTGCTGGCGCTGCGCATCTCGGCGGCCAGCCGCAGCCGTTCGGCCAGCGGCCGGGCGAGAAAGCCCGCCTGCCAGTCGCCAGACCGAACCTCCCGCCGGAAGGCCTGGTAGGGCTTGTCGTCGAGGCACAGCGAGTCACCATGGCTGAGGAGCACGCGCCGGTCCCAGGCGACGAGCAGGGTCGGGTCGGGCAGGCCGATGAGGCCGCAGGCGCGCAACATCGAAGTGCCGACGAGAAAGTCACGGTTGCCGGCCATGAACGCGAGCTGTCGGTGGCTGGCGGTCTCGGCCATCACCTCGACGCAGTCGCGCTCGAAGCTGCGCTCGCGGGCGTCGTCACCCACCCACAGCTCGAACAGGTCGCCGAGCATGAACACCGCGTCGGCCGGCGTATGGAGCAGGTGCGCGGCCCAGGCGTCGAAGGTGCGTGGCATCGCGGCGCACAGGTGGAGGTCGGAGATGAAGTCGACCGCTTGCCAGCCGGCGGGCGCGCCGTACTCGAAATACGCGGGCAGCGCCGCCGTGGGCGCCGGCGACGCGCCCGCGGTCATCAACCGATCTCGGTCACGCGATCGATGCGCACGTCCTCGAGCGGCACGTCGTCGTGGAAGCCCTTGCGCCCGGTGCGCACGCCCTCGATCGCATCGACGACCTCGAAGCCCTCGACGACGCGGCCGAACACCGCGTAGCCCCAGCCCTGCGCGCTCTCGGCCTTGAAGTCCAGGAAGCCGTTGTCTACGGTGTTGATGAAGAACTGGGCCGTGGCCGAGTGCGGGTCGCTGGTGCGCGCCATCGCCAGCGTGTAGCGCTGGTTCTTCAGGCCGTTGTTGGCCTCGTTCTTGATCGGCGCGTCGGTCGGCTTCTGCTTCATCCCGGGCTCGAAGCCACCGCCCTGGAGCATGAAGCCCTTGATCACGCGGTGGAACACGGTGCCGTCGTAGTGGCCCTTGGCGACATAGGCCAGAAAGTTGGCGCAGGACAGCGGCGCCTTCTCGTCGTCGAGCTCGATGCGCATCGTGCCGGCGCTGGTTTCCATCTGGACGGTCTTGGTCATCTCATTTCTCCACGGTCGCTTTGCGGATGATCACCGGCTTGGCCGGCAGGTTCTGGAATTCGCCCTCGGCGCGCGTGGGCGCCGCCTTGATCCTGTCCACCACGTCCATGCCTTCGACGACCTTGCCGAAGACGGCGTAGCCCTCGCCGTCGCGTGCATTCGGCTGGTCGAGGCCGAGGTTGTCGGCGACGTTGATGAAGAACTGCGAGGTCGCCGAGTCGGGCACGCCGGTACGCGCCATCGCGATCGTCCCGCGCAGGTTCGACAGGCCGTTGCGGCTTTCCAGCGGGATCGGCGCCCGGGTCGGCTTCTCGCTCAGATCGGGCCGGTAGCCACCGCCCTGGATCATGAAACCGTCGATGACGCGGTGGAAGATGGTGCCGTCGTAGTGCCCCGCGCGCACATAGGCGACGAAGTTCGCCACCGTCTTCGGCGCCTTCGCAGCGTCGAGTTCGACGACGATGTCGCCCGCGGTCGTCGCCAGGCGGACCTTCTGCGCCCATGCGGGCGCGCCGACGAAGACCAGGGTGGCCAGGAGAAGGCTGGTCAGCAGTTTCAAAGTGCAGGCTCCGGGAGGTGATGACAAGGGCGGTATGGTGGCAGGCGTCGCCGCTGCCGCGAGTCTAGCGGGGCCGGTGGCAGGACCGGGGCCGGCCGGGTGTCTGCTCAGCGCGCAGCGAGCGTCGGTTCGGACAGCAGCGCCCGTGCGGCGTCGAGCTTTCGCTGCAGCGCCGGGTCGATCGGCCCGCTGGCTGCGGCCGTCTCCCAGGCCTTGACCGCCAGCATCAAATGCACCTGACCCAGGTTGACCCGCGCCGCGCGGTGCGAGGGGTCGTCGCGCAAGGCCGTCTGCAGCGCCTGTTGAGCGTCTTCGAGGCGGCCGGCTCGAACGTCGAGTACGGCGATGTTGTTGTACGGGTCGGGCAGCTCCGGATACTCCTGGGTCAGCCGCTGGAACACATCGAGCGCCTCGGCGTCACGGTGCAGGTCCATCAACACGACGCCGGTGAGGAATCGCGCCTGGGCGTCGCGCGGGTTGGCCTGCGCCGCCTTCTCGGCGCGTGCCAGTGCGGCAGGCAGGTCGCCGCGGGCGATCAGGGCGTGCACCTCGCTGACCTCGTCGGCGCGGGCGGTGCCGCACATCAGAACGCCGCAGGCGACAAGCAAGGTCAAGGCGCGGGGAACAAGAGGCATCGGAGCTTGCGCGCCCGGTCCGATCGGGCAGGGCGCCGCCGCTATACTGATTGCCGATTCTATCGACGCATAGAGTCGGCGCGGGCCGCCACGGGCGCCGGGGAGCCGGTTGCCGTCGGCAACGCCTGCCAACGCGCCCCGAGCCGCCGTTTCATGACCCTACGCATCCACAACACGCTGTCGCGCCGACTGCAGGATTTCGTGCCGCTCGAGGCCGGGCATGTGCGCATGTATGTCTGCGGCATCACCGTCTACGACCTGTGCCACCTCGGCCATGCGCGCATGGTGCTGGCCTTCGACATGGTCTATCGCTGGCTGCTGGCCAGCGGCTGGCGCGTGACCTACGTGCGCAACATCACCGACATCGAGGACAAGATCATCAAGCGCGCGCTCGAGCGCGGCATCACGATCCGCGCCCTGACCGACGAGATGATCGCGGCCATGCATCGCGACTTCGCCGCCCTGGGCATCGCGCCGCCGACGCACGAGCCGCGGGCCACCGATTACGTGCCGCAGATGCTGTCGTTGATTGCCCGCCTCGAAGACAAGGGCCTGGCCTATCGTGTGGCCGGGGGCGACGTCAACTTCGCGGTGCGACGCTTCCCCGGCTACGGCAAGCTCTCGGGCAAGTCGCTCGACGAACTGCGTGCCGGCGAACGCGTGGCGGTGGCTGGCGACAAGGAAGACCCGCTCGATTTCGTGCTCTGGAAGGCCGCCAAGGCCGACGAGCCTGCCGAAGCGCAATGGCCCAGTCCCTATGGCCGCGGCCGCCCGGGCTGGCATATCGAGTGTTCGGCGATGAGCTGCGCCCTGCTCGGCGAACCGTTCGACATCCACGGCGGCGGCATGGACCTGCAGTTTCCGCACCACGAGAACGAGATCGCGCAGAGCGAAGGCGCCAGCGGCGGCGAATTCGTGCGCACGTGGATGCACAACGGCTTCCTCAACATCGACGACGAAAAGATGTCGAAGTCGCTGGGCAACTTCTTCACGATCGCCGACGTGCTGAAGAAGTTCGACGGCGAGGCGCTGCGCTTCTTCATGCTGCGCACCCACTACCGCAGCCCGTTCAACTTCAGCGACCAGGTGCTCGAGGAAACGCGCACCGCGCTCAAGCGCCTGTACACGGCGCTCGATGCGGCCGGCGAGCTGCCGTCGCTGGCGGCCATCGACTGGGCCGAGCCGCGCGCGGCGGCATTCAAGGCCGCGATGGACGACGACTTCAACTCCCCGGGCGCGATCGCGGTCCTGTTCGACCTGGCGTCCGAGGTCAACCGCGGGCGCGTCGCCGATGCCGCGCTGCTCAAGGCACTGGGCGGCGTGCTCGGCCTGCTGCAACAGCCGCCGCGGGCCTACCTGCAAGGCGGCGCGGCGATCGACGAGGCGGGCGTGCAGGCGCGCATCGTGGCGCGCGCCGCGGCCAAGGCGGCGCGCGACTTCGCGCTGGCCGACCGCATCCGCGCCGAGCTCGCCGCCCAGGGCATCGAGCTGCAGGACTCGGCGCAGGGAACGACCTGGGTCCGGGCCTGAAGCCATGGTGCGCAACGCGGCGGCCGCCGCCGAAGCCGCAGAAGTCGCGCCCGCGTATTGGGACGAGGCCTGCCGCCACCTCTCGCGCCGCGACCGGGTGATGAAGAAGCTCATCCCGCGCTATGGCGACGCGCGCCTGAAGAGCCGTGGCGACGCCTTCACCACCTTGGCGCGTTCCATCGTCGGGCAGCAGATCTCGGTCAAGGCCGCGCAGTCGGTGTGGGACCGGTTCGCAGCCTCGGTCGGCGGTCGCCCCGCCTGCCTTGCGCCCGCTGCGGTGCAGGCGATGCCGACGCCGTTGATGCGCGAAGCGGGCCTGTCGGCGCGCAAGTGCGAATACCTGATCGACCTGGCGCGCCACTTCCACGAGGCCCGTGTCCACGTCGGCCAGTGGCAGGCGATGGACGACGAGGCGATCATCGCCGAGTTGGTCGCGATCCGCGGCATCGGCCGCTGGACGGCCGAGATGTTTCTCATCTTCCACCTGATGCGGCCCGACGTGATGCCGCTGGACGACCTCGGACTGCTCAAGGGCATCAGCCTGAACTACTTCAGCGGCGAGCCGGTCTCGCGCGCCGAGGCGCGCGAGCTGGGCGAAGGATGGGCGCCGTTTCGCTCGGTGGCGACTTGGTATATTTGGCGCAGCCTGGACCCGCTGCCAGTGGAGTACTGATTGACGAAGCGCCACTTCCTGGATTTCGAGCAGCCGATCGCCGAACTCGAATCGAAGATCGACGAACTGCGCTACGTGCAGAACGAGTCGGCCGTCGACATCAGCGACGAGATCGACCGCCTCAGCCAGAAGAGCCAGCAGCTCACGCGTGACATCTACTCCAGCCTCACGCCCTGGCAGGTGACGCAGATCGCGCGCCATGCGCAGCGGCCGTACACGCTGGACTACGTCAACCAGATCTTCACCGACTTCCAGGAGCTGCACGGCGACCGCCACTATGCCGACGACCTGTCGATCGTCGGTGGCCTGGCGCGCTTCAACGGTCAGGCCTGCATGGTGCTCGGCCACCAGAAAGGCCGCGACACCAAGGAGCGCACGCTGCGCAACTTCGGCATGTCGCGCCCCGAGGGCTACCGCAAGGCCCTGCGCCTGATGAAGCTGGCCGAGAAGTTCGGCCTGCCGGTGTTCACCTTCGTCGACACGCCCGGCGCGTACCCCGGCATCGGTGCCGAGGAGCGCGGCCAGTCGGAGGCCATCGGCCGCAACATCTACGAGATGGCGCAGCTCGAGGTGCCCATCGTCAGCACGATCATCGGCGAGGGCGGATCGGGCGGCGCCTTGGCCATCAGCGTCGCCGACCAGGTGCTGATGCTGCAGTTCTCGGTCTATTCGGTGATCTCGCCGGAGGGCTGCGCATCGATCCTGTGGAAGACCGCCGAGCGTGCCAGCGACGCCGCCGAGGCGCTGGGCATCACCGCGCACCGGCTCAAGGCCCTGGGCGTGATCGACAAGATCGTCACCGAGCCGGTCGGCGGCGCCCACCGCGACATGCCCTGGATGGCAGCCCAGCTCAAGCGCGCCCTGGGCGATGCGTTGCGCCACAGCGCCGACCTCAAGCCCAAGGAACTGCTGCAGCGGCGCTACGAGCGGCTGCGCGGCTACGGCCGCTTCACCGACACCAAGGAGCGGTGATTGGATAGGCCGCGGGTCGCGGTGGCGGCCAGCGGCGGCCGCGATTCCACGGCACTGCTGCATTGCACGACCCGGGTGGCGGCGGGGCTCGGCGTCGGGGTGCTGGCGCTGCACGTGCATCACGGCCTGAGCCCGCATGCCGACGTCTGGGCGGCGCAGGTTCGGCGCCAGAGCCGGCGCTGGGGCGCGGGCTTTGCGCTGCGGCGTCTGGACGGTCGCCCCGAGGCGGGCGAGAGCGTCGAAGCCTGGGCCCGTCGCGAGCGCTACCGCGCGCTGGCCGAGATGGCGCGGCAGGCGGGCTGCACGCTCGTGCTGCTGGCCCACCACCGCCGCGACCAGGCCGAGACCTGGCTGCTGCAGGCCCTTCGAGGCGGCGGCGCCGAAGGACTCGCGGCGATGCCTCGGCAGGCGCAGCGCGGAGGAGTCTCCTGGGCCCGTCCCTGGCTGGAGCTGCCGCGTGAGCAGATCGAAGCCTATCTGCGCCGCCATCGCCTGCGCTGGGTCGATGACGGCAGCAATGCCGACCCGCGCTTCGCGCGCAACCGCCTGCGCACGCAGGTCTGGCCGGCGTTGCTGCAGTCCTTCCCCGACGCCGAGTCTGCGCTGGCAGGCGCAGCCACGCAGGCGCAGCGGGCCGCGGCCCTGGCGGCCGAGGCCGCGGCGCTGGACCTGCCCCCCTTGCGCGACGGCAACGCCCTGGGGCTTGCACCCTGGCTCGCAATGCCGCCGGCCCGCCGCCGCAATGCGCTGCGCGCCTGGCTGCAGGCCGAGTTGGGGCAGGGGCCGCCGACGAGCCTGCTCGACCGCCTGCTGGACGAGCTGCCGCGGGCGCGCGCAGCGCGATGGCCCGCACCCGGCGGCGAGCTGCGCTTGTATCGCGGCAGGCTCAGCGCGACGCCCGGCAGCGCGCCAGCGGTCGAGCCGCCGGCCGCGCAGGCGCTGGACCTGAGCCGGCCCGGCGAGGTCGCGCTCGCGCGCTGGCAAGGGCGTTTCGCAGTCCATCCCGCGCTGGAAGGCGGCGTCGCGCCGGAACTGCTGCGCGCCCTGGTCGCGCGCGATCGCAGCGGTGGCGAGCGCTTCCGCCTGGCACCGCGGGCGGCCGCGCGCAGCCTGAAGAAGCAGTTCCAGGCGCGCGGCGTTCCGGCCTGGGAGCGCAGCGGGCCGCTGCTGTTCAGCCCCGAGGGCCGGCTGATCTTCGTGCCGGGGCTGGGCCTCGAGGCCAGCGCGCAGGCCGCACCGGGCGAGCCGCAGTTGCTCGTCACGTGGGTGCCCGGCCTGCCGGACCGGACAGGGCCACGTCAGCACGGCGGCTAAAATCCATCGCTTTGTGCATCGCCGCGACGGGTGGCGATGCGACCTGCATGCGAACCGCCTGGCTGCGCGCCGGCATACAGCGATGGCCTTGATCGTTCACAAGTACGGCGGCACCTCGATGGGTTCGACCGAGCGCATCCGCAGCGTGGCGCAGCGGGTGGCCAAGTGGGTGCGCGCCGGGCATCAGCTGGTCGTCGTGCCCTCGGCGATGTCGGGCGAGACCAACCGCCTGCTCGGCCTGGCCAAGGAACTGCTGCCCAACCCGCACACGCCCGAGGCGCTGCGCGAACTCGACGCGGTGGCGGCGACCGGCGAGCAGGTCTCGGTCGGGCTGCTGGCGCTGGCGCTGCAGGCGCAGGGTGTGCAGGCCGTCAGCTACGGCGGCTGGCAGGTCCCGGTGCATACCGACTCGGCCTTCACCAAGGCGCGCATCGAGCACATCGACGACGCCCGCATCCGCGCCGACCTGGCAGCAGGCAAGGTCGTGATCATCACCGGCTTCCAGGGCGTCGACCCGCAGGGCAACATCACCACACTGGGCCGCGGCGGCAGCGACACCTCGGCGGTGGCGGTGGCGGCGGCGCTGAAGGCCGACGAATGCCTGATCTACACCGACGTCGACGGCGTCTACACGACCGACCCGCGCATCGTGCCCGAGGCCCGGCGCCTGGCCAGCATCAGCTTCGAGGAGATGCTGGAGATGGCCAGCCTCGGCTCCAAGGTGCTGCAGATCCGCTCGGTCGAATTCGCCGGCAAGTACCGGGTGCCGGTCCGCGTGCTCTCCAGCTTCACGCCCTGGGACATTCCGCTGGCCGAAGAGGCGCAATCGGGCACCCTGATCACCTTCGAGGGAGACGAAAAGATGGAACAAGCCGTCGTGTCCGGCATCGCGTTCAACCGTGACGAGGCCAAGATCAGCGTCATCGGCGTGCCCGACAGGCCGGGCATCGCGTACCAGATCCTCGGGCCGGTCGCGGCGGCGAACATCGACATCGACGTCATCATCCAGAACGTCTCGCACGACGGCCGCACCGACTTCTCGTTCACCGTGCACCGCAACGACTACCTGCGCGCGATGAACGTGCTCGAGACCCAGGTGTTGCCGGCCACCGGTGCGGCGCGGCTGCTCGGCGACGCCAAGATCTGCAAGGTCTCGATCGTCGGCATCGGCATGCGCAGCCATGTCGGCGTCGCCAGCACCATGTTCCGCACGCTGTCGGAGGAAGGCATCAACATCCAGATGATCACCACCAGCGAGATCAAGACCAGCGTGGTGATCGACGAGAAGTACATGGAGCTCGCGGTGCGCGCGCTGCACAAGGCGTTCGAGCTCGATGCGTCGGCGGTGGCCGCCGAGTGAGCCGGCCGACCGGAGTGGCCGTCCGAACCCGCTAGAATTCGCGCTCTTCGCCGGAGTCGTGACCGAGTGGCCGAAGGTGCTCCCCTGCTAAGGGAGTATGTGCCAAAAGCGCATCGAGGGTTCGAATCCCTCCGACTCCGCCAGCCTTTGAGAGCCCAAGAAACATGAGTCGAATCAAAGACTTACGGTTCTTGGGCTTTGCTAATTTACCACCTGTATTTACTACCTCGACCCGTTGTGCCCATGGCCCGGAATGACGCAGGTTCAGGCGGGAAGCGGCCCGTGAATTCGTAGGCCGCGACTTTGGCGACACGAAGGACTGCAGCGACCGCCAGAGCCGCGAGGCGGGAGTGCGACGCCCAGTTCACCAGGGAAGCCGCCGAGTGCGCCCATGCCGTCGCCGCAGTGAGTCGACAGGTCGAAGACATCGCGCTTGGGGCCTTGCCGGTGTCCATGCCTAGGGTCGCGTGGCTTGCCGTCGGGTAGAACCTGTCGACCGTTGCATCTGCGTTGGCGCCGCATGTGACAAGGCCGACGTCGAAATCCTGCCCGCAGATGTGCCGTCGATTCGATGTGGTGCGAGACTTGTCGGCACCGAAATGCTTCGAGCAGTTCGGGATCAGCGACCGCTGACAGAGCGGCAGATCATGGCTGAGATCAGCTCAACTGAGGTCGAGTCGAGCTTCGGTCGAGCCGCACGACGGAAACCAAGTGCTTTACGTATGATCTTGGCGCAGCATTAGCGCTTCGATCGCAGCACCTGAACCATCATGGCCAAGGTCACAGCTTCGCGCCGCGTCGCCCTGTACGCCCGGGTCAGCACCGACCGGCAGTCGACCGAAAACCAACTGCGCGACCAGCGGCAGGCTGCCGATCGCCTCGGCTGGAACGTGGTGGCCGATTTCGTGGACCGCGGCATCAGCGGCGCCAAGGGGCGCAAGGACCGGCCCCAGCTCGATGCCCTCCTGCGCGGCGTGGCCCGCAAGGACTTCGACGTGGTGGCCGCCTGGTCTGTCGACCGACTCGGCCGGTCACTCGTCGATCTGGTGGGCCTGCTGCAGGAACTGCACGCGACCGGCGTCGACCTCTACCTGCATCAGCAGGGCATCAACACCACCACCCCGGCCGGAAAGGCCTTGTTCGGGATGATGGGCGTGTTCGCCGAGTTCGAGCGCGAAATGATCCGCGAGCGGGTGACAGCGGGCATGGCGCGTGCCAAGGCCAAGGGTACGAAGACAGGCAACCCGATCGGGCGCCCGCCGGTTAGCGCCGAGGTCGAACAGCGGATCCGCGAGCTTCGCGGCCAAGGCGTCGGGATGCTCAAGGTCGCCAAGGTGGTCGGCTGCGGGGTGTCGGTGGTGCAGCGGGTCGCCGCGGCGGCGGCATTGGGTCCGGGTTCCTGACCGAATAGTCACCTGGTCGAGAGTCGTTGGAGGTCCGGTCGCATACTCCGTCAGGAGATTGGCTTTCGCCACACGCTGGCCAGCCAAGGCTGCTGTTCGAGCGGCAGGCCAGTCGGCCGGTAGTAGTGAGCCAGTTCCACGAATCCGGCTGCCGTCACGTAGCCGTGCCAAGCCTGCCAATCATGGAAGGCGCCGAAGCGGTCGCCACTCCAGCCCTCTTGATTGTCGCCACGGGGATTTGAGCTGAAGAACACGCCGCCCGGCTTCATCGCCACGTGCAGTTCCCTCAGCACGCGCGGCAGCTCCTGCTTGGGGACGTGGAACAGCACTGCGTTGGCGAACACGCCGTCGAAGTGGCTGCTTGGCAAATTCAGCGCGAGGATGCTTTGATCGAGAACTTCGCATCCGCTGTTCGCCCGTGCCATCACGGCCAACGTCGGCGCTCCCTCGAGACCGGTCGCTCGGTGACCCAGCGCCTTGAACGTCTTGAGATCGCGCCCGGGTCCGCATCCCAGGTCCAGCAGTTCAAACGGCGGTGGCGTCTCGATATGCTGCAGCAGCGCGGTGATGTTCTGGATCACGTCGTGATCGCGCGTGCCTTCCCAGAAGGCCTGGGCACGCTGATCGTAATGCGTCAGCGTCCGGGCGACGATTCGTTGAAGATCTTCGGGTGTCAGCTGCATGCTTGATCATTTCACGCGGCCCGCCTCCCGTTGGCCACGTTGCTCGATCTGCCCCTGCCGGGAGTAGGCTCGTGCGATGCGCGACCCAACCCTCGTTCCCGCGCTCGTCGGCAATGCGTACTTGGAGCCGCCCGAAGTCGAAGTCGTGATCGAGGTGCCGCGAGGCAGTTTTCTCAAGCGCGGCTCGACCGGCAGCATCGACTTCGTTTCGCCCCTGCCGTGCCCGTTCAACTATGGCGCAGTGCCGACTCTCCTCGGGCTCGAGGGCGATCTGCTCGACGCGCTGGTACTCGGTCCGCGCTTGCCCCTCGGCACGCGCATCACGGTCAAGGCGTGGGGTGCCGTCACGTTGACGGATCGCGGCCTGTCGGACGACAAGCTGATCTGCAGTGACCACCCGCCGAGCCGGGCCGAATGCCGCAACGTGCTGCGCTTTTTCCACTTCTACGCCAGGTGCAAGAAGCTGCTCAATTACTGGCGACGTCGTCCCGGGCGCAACGCCTGCGAAGGGTGGTGCGAAGCGTCGGAAGCGCTCGCACGGGCCCGGCCCATGACCAATGCGTGGACCGGCCCGCCGGTGCCCTTCTGACGCGGCGCACGCATGGCGGCGTGTCCTGCCGGTGCCTGCGACGCCGCCCAGGTCTCTGTTGGTTCTTGACCTGTGTCCGTCCGGCAGGGAGTCGGCTGAATGACCCCACGTCTTTGCGCCGCCGCAGCGGTATCGCAATTTGCCCGTTACCTGTGTTGCAGCCATCCCGACCAGCCGCACCGGCCAATGCCTGAGGGCGGCGGTGTTGTCTGGACCCTCCGCGCCGACGTTCAATGCAATTGCCAGCCCCGCCCAGCCGGGATCCGGGGCCGGAAGCCCCGTCAGGCTCCTCCTTTGCCTTGCGAACGCTTGCGTCGAAGGTAGGCTGGCACCTCGTAAGCGCGCGGTGAACCCATCTTGAAGTTGGCGGTGGCACCGATAACGATCCTGTCCACGTAGGACTTACGCGGACGCGATGACGAGCGACAGGACAGCGACTCGGCGGCGTTACAGCCAGACGTTCAAGGCTCAGGTGATGGGCGAGTGCGATGCGCCCGGTGCGTCAGTGGCCAAGGTGGCGATGTCGCATGGCATCAATGCCAACATCGTGCACGGTTGGCGCAAGCTGACGCGCGAGAGCGGCGCCGCGGTGACCGTGGTGCCGCGCGAGTTCGTGCCGGTGGCCCTTGAGCCGGCGCCCGACAGGGCTGTTGCCGAGCGCGGCATTGAAATCGGACTGCGCCGCGGCGCCGTGACGATGAAGATCACCTGGCCGCAATCGGCGACAGCCGACTTCGCGGCCTGGCCGCGCGAGCTGTTGCGGTGATCCGCGCTCATGATCAAGATTGAGGCCGTGTGGTTGGCGGTGGCGCCACTGGACATGCGCGCCGGCACGGAGTCCGCACTGGCGCGAGTCGCGGGCGTCTTCGGTGCCGCCCGGCCGCATCACGCGTACCTCTTCGCCAACCGGCGTGCCAACCGCATGAAGGTCCTCGTGCACGACGGCATCGGCGTGTGGCTTGCAGCGCGGCGGCTGAACCAGGGCAAGTTCGTGTGGCCCCGCGACGGTGGTCCGACCGTGACGCTGACACGAGCGCAACTCGACGCGCTGGTGCTGGGCCTGCCCTGGGCGCGCATAGGCGAAGCCGGCGTCATCACCGTGCTGTAAAGCGGCGCACAGTTCAATTGCCGAATGTGCCGATGCGCACCCGCGGCAACTCGGCCCGATCGCGGGTCGCCCGGCGGGGCAGCCGCGGGACGTGCTTGCTGACTACTGCAGGCGCACCTGCAAAGACGAAAAGCCGCTGGCCGGAAACGTCGCAAGTTCGGGTGGCGGGTTCGAAACAAGGCTTATGTCGCTCGTGCCGGCCAGTAGCGCCTTCATCAGCACGCGCAGTTCCAGCCTGGCCAATGGCGCCCCCGGGCAGACGTGCACGCCGGCGCCGTAGAGCAGGTTGTGGTCGCGGTTGCGTTGGGGATCGAAGGCATCGGGGTCGCCGAACACGGCGTCATCGCGATTGGCGGCAGCCCAGATCAGCGTCAGGCGCTCGCCCGCGTCGAGCTTGCGTCCGCCGATTTCGACCGGGCGGGTGGTGACGCGGCGGTTGGCGATCAGTGGCGCGTGAAGCCGCAGTATTTCGTCGACGGCAGCGGCCAGATTGCCTGGCTGGCGGCGCAGTTCGGCCTGCAGTGACGCATGGGTGGCGAGGTAGTGCACGAGGATGCCAACGCTGGCCGCGATCGTGCCCAGTTCGCCGACTGTCCAGTTGCGCACGATGCTGACGATCTCCTCGTCGCTCAGCGGTCGGCCATGGATGTGCTCTTGCAGAAGCCGGTAGGTCACATCGTCGGCAGCCTGGTCACCCGCATCGCGGCGCACCACGAGCTGCTGCTTGATGTGGCCGTCGAATTCGACGGCGATCTGCGCCATGGCCGAGCGGTCGCCCGCTCGTGTGGCACGGTGGTTCTTGCCGATCCATTCGCGCAACGGTTCATGCAGGGTGTCGGGCCAACCCATGAAGGCGCACTGGATGTGCAGTGCGAACGGCTGCGCGAAAGCGGTCATCAGTTCGAAGGCTTTGCCGCGGCGCTGCCCGCTCACCAGCGCGTCGGCGATGCCCTGGCACACCGGCTCGAACGCGGCCATCTGTTCGGCGCCGAAGTAGCGCTCGACGATCTGCCGGTACGGCGTATGCTCCGGCGGGTCCATCGCGTTCGGGATGGAAAGATGATTCGAGGCCGCGTTGCTGAAGGTCTCGGGGTCCTGCAGCACGCGCATGACATCCTCATGACGAAACAGCGACCACCACAGATAGTCGCTGTGGGCGACCGGACATCGATCACGCATCGCATCGTAGGCGGCGATCGGGTCGTCGAGCACGTCTTGCGACCGGGGGTCCCAGTCGGCCGGCTTGGTGGCATCCATCTGCTTGCTCCGCATCTTCGATCCTGACATGGTGTACATCATCGCTCCATTGACCTGCCCGGCACGGCGCTGGCGCCGAGCCACGCCCCTTGCTCACGCTGCAAGGAGTTCGCCATGAGCCCTCGACTGGATTACAAGGCGGTGTCCCCCGCCGCCTTCAAGGCCATGCTCGGCATGGAGACCTGTGTGCGTGGTTCCGGACTGGAACATTCGCTGCTGGAACTGGTCAAGATGCGCGTGTCGCAGATCAACGGCTGCGCGTATTGCCTGGACATGCACAGCAAGGACGCACGCGCCGCCGGCGAAACCGAGCAACGCCTGCACCTGCTGGCGGCGTGGCGCGAGGCGCCGTTGTACTCGCCACGCGAGCGTGCCGCGCTGGCCTGGGCCGAGGCGGTCACCCTGGTCGCGACGAACGGTCTGCCCGACGCGCTGTACGCGCAGGTGCACGCGGAGTTCAACGAGAAGGCGATCGTCGATCTCACGCTGGCCATCATCACGATCAACGGCTGGAACCGGCTGGCCGTTGGCTTTCGCGCCGAGGTAGGCAGCTATCAGCCGCCGGCCGCCGGCTGAGCTGCTGGTCGCGTTCTGACCCGATGGCGGGGCGCGGCCCGCCATCGTTCAGCCGCGCAGCGGCAAGGCGACGCCGATTGCCGCGAACAGCGCGCCGCAGACCTGGTTGAAGCGCCGCCCGACACGTTGCAGCCAGGGCTTGATGCGGTGCGCTAGGCTGGCGATCAGCCATTCAGTGCCGATCTCGATGAGCACGAAGGTGCCGGCCATGACGACGAACTGCACGAACAGGTTGCGCGCAGGATCGATGAACTGCGGCAGGAAAGCAGCGAAGAACAGGATGGCCTTGGGGTTGGTCATCGCCGACAACGCCCCCTGGCTGAACATCGAGCGGCCGCGGCGCGGTGCGGCGCTGGCGGTCATGTCGACATCGATCGGCGGCGCGCGCCACACCTGCACACCCAGCCACACCAGGTAGGCGCCGCCCAGCCACTTGAGCACCGTCAGCCAGACCAGCGAAGTCTGGAGCAAGGCGCCGATGCCGAACATCGACAGCGCCATCACGACCACAAAACCGAAGGCACCGCCGAAGATCGTGAACAGCGTCTTGCGGCGACCGTGCAAGGCGCCGTGCGTCAACGCAAGCAGGCCGTTCGGGCCGGGCGACAGCGAAAGGCCGACCGCCGCCAGGAAATAGACCAGCCAGGTGTGCGGATTCATCGCGATCGGATGGTGCAGTGTCGGCCCTACCGCCGAACGAGCGCGCCCCGCGCGCGGCGCATCAGACTGAAGACCAGACCGGCGAAGGCCGCCACCCAGGCCAACAGCGCGACCACCAGAAAGACCCGCGGCACGAAGGCCATGAAGTCGAAGCCGCTGCCCATGGCCTCGATCATCTGATGGGTACTGGCGGCATACATGCCCAGCGGAAAGACCGCGCCCCAGTACAGCGGGTCGTAACGCAGCGGGAAGCGGCGGTAGACGTGGCGCCACACCCACAGCACCAGCAGCATCGGGATCCACCAGGTGCCGGTCGCCCAATAGAACACCGTGAAGCCCTTGATGAACGGCAGCAGCGAGGCCAGAAACGGTGCATCGCTGACATTGAGGATGAGCAGGGAGCCGGCCAGGGTGGAAATGGCCATCGCACCCATGTTGATCCAGTACGGCGGCGACAGGTCGCCGGGCGACAGTGGGAAGAAGGTGTAGCGGTAGAAGACCAGCGACATCATCCAGATGTAGAGCATGCCGCCCCACAGCCACATCGACAGCGCCAGGAAATTCAGCTCCAGCTTGTAGGGCTGCGCGGTGTGCGTGGCCAGCAGCGCACTGAGCACGGCCATCGACTGCGGTGCCACCACTGCCAGCAGCCAGGCCCCGCTGATGCCCTTGTCCAGGCTGGGTTTGTGCTGCTTGATCGTGAACGCCGTGAATATGGTGTAGGTCAGCACGAACCACAACAAACCGGCCAGCGCCCACGCCGCGACGCCTGCCCGGTAGCTGCCGGCGATGACGATGCATTGCGTGCCCAGCACCGCCGTGCCTGCGACGGCGGTGAAGAAGCCGGGGCCGCGCAGGTGGTCGGCCATGTCGGCGCAGAAGCGGCGCGTGAAACGCAGCAAGCGCATCAGCGTCAGGCACCACAGCACCGCGTAGGCGGCGATGTTGAGCATGAACAGCGCTTTGGCGATGGCTGGCCAACCCAGCATGTACGAGGCCAGCGAGACGATGCCGGTGGCCATGACCATACCGAAGTAGGCCGGCGAAAAGTCGGCCAGCCCGTGCAACTCGGCAGGCGCCGTCACGCCGTTGCGGCCATCCTGGCCCGGCCCCGGCTCAGCAGTCGACATCGCGCCCTCGTGTGCAGCCACGACAAAGGCTCTCGCGTGCTCGTGGCGGCAGGTCGTCGATGGCGGGTTTCATGAACTCGAGTGGCGTGACCCGGGCAAGCTGTGCATTTTCGTCCAACAGGCCGAGTCCACAAGCAGGGCCAACCTGGCCTTCGACCCATCGCGGGGCATCGAGACCTGCTGAAGGCTCCGAATCGCCTATTCGGCCTTGCCAGCACCCAGCAGCAGGCTGCGCAAGACGACCGCGTCGTTGTGGTCTTCGTCCTTGGCGGCAAAGACGAGCGTGACCCGCTGCTTGCGTGCCAGGTCGCGCAGTTGCTCGAACGCTTCGGCGTGCGTGCGCACTTCCTCGCCATAGCGGTGCTGAAACTCCGGCCAGCGCGCCGGATCATGGCCGAACCACTTTCGCAACTCGGTGCTCGGCGCCAGATCCTTCAGCCACAGGTCCACCGCCGCGGCGTCCTTGGTGACACCACGCGGCCAGAGTCGATCGACCAGCACGCGCAGGCCGTCGCTCGATTCGGCTGCTTCGTAGGCGCGCTTGAGCCTGACCTGGCCGGCGGCAATGCGCGTGCTCATCGAGACTCGGTCGAAGTGGTGTGCTGAGGGTACACGCCGGTTCAGGCCGCCTGGCCACCCTTCTTTGCCGCCACCTGGTTCATGGTGTCGAGCGCCAGGTTCGAGTGTGCATAGGCGCCCCCGGCACGCATCTCGGCGGCGACCCAGATCGCTTCCATGATCTCCTGCTGTGTCGCGCCCTTGCGCAAGGCGCTCTTGGTGTGGCCGCGGATGCAATACGGGCACTGCGTGACATGGGCCACGGCGATGGCGATCAGCTCCTTCGTCTTGCTCGGCAACGCACCGTCGGCAAAGACGGCTTCTCCGAAGGCCTTGAATGCCGCGGTGGCAGCCGGAGCCAGTGCCTGGCGCTGGCGATACAACTCGACCGTTGCTTCGGGGTACATCGTGTCGTCCATGATCGGCTCCTGAAGAAAGGGGTTGGCGTGGTGCGGGTCGGTCACGCGCTTGCGGCGATTGCGCGCTCGAACTCGACTTCGCAGCGCAGGCCTTCGAGATCGCGGTGCACGACGGCAACGGCCAGCCTCTTGCCGTTCCGGCTGTAGCTGAGCTTGCAGTCGCGTGCCGCCAGCGTGCCGTCGATCTCGACTTTGTCGAAGTGTTCGGCGTGCCCGACGTAGGCCAGGCTGAAGTCGTATTGCTCGGTCCAGAAGAACGGCACCATGTCGAACGGCTCGCGCTGCCCCAGCATGTTGCGCGCCGCCGTCTGGCCTGCGCGCTCGGCGACGACCCAATGTTCGACGCGGATCGGCTCGCCGCCGAGCCGGTCCGGCCAGCGTGCGATGTCGCCGGCCGCATAGATGCCGGCGGCGCTCGTCGCCAGGTAGCGGTCGACGCTGACGCCACGATCGATCGCGAGCCCAGCTTGGCGAGCGAGTGCGAGCGCTGGTTGCACGCCGATGCCGACGACGACCAGGTCGGCGTCGATCGACTCGCCGCTGGCCAGCGTCACGGCGCTCGGGCTGATCGACGCAACGGTCGCGCCCAGATGAAACCGCACGCCGTGCTCTTCGTGCAATCCGCGCAGGAACGCCCCGACTTCGGCGCCCAGGATGTGCTCCATCAGGGTGGTCTCGCGCCCCACGACATGCACCTCGATGTTGCGTGCGCGCAGCGATGCCGCGACTTCGAGTCCGATGAAGCTGGCGCCGATCACCACTGCACGTCGTGCCTTCGCGGCCGCGGCGACGAGCGCGCGGCTGTCGGCCCAGCTGCGCAGATAGTGCACATGGGGCAAACCGGCACCGTGTACGCCGAGCCGCACGGGTTCGGCACCGGTGGCCAGCAGCAGCGCACCGTAGTCCTGACGGCTGCCGTCCTCGAGCTGCACCTGGCGCTTCGCGGTGTCGATGGCAACGACCCGCGCGTTCAACTTCAGGTCGATGCGGTGCTCGCGGTAGAACTCGGCCGAGCGCAGCGGGATCCAGTCTTCGGGCGCCGTGCCAGCGAGATAGCTCTTGGACAGGTTGGGTCGATCGCAGGGCAGCGAGTCGTCCGCACTGAGCAGCGTGATCGGGCCTTCGTAGTGTTCGCGCCGCAACATCTCGGCCGCGGCATTGCCTGCCGCGCCGCCACCGACGATGACGATCGATTCCGGATGCGGTGCCGCACCTGGTGCGCGCGCCGATGGTGCCGAGGCAGGCTCGATCCTGTCGCCGACAAAGACCTTGCCGGCGCGTTGTTCAACGCGCCGGCAGATCAGCGCGCTCAGCGCCGGTGCGCGCGTCGCCTGGCCGGTGCGCAGGTTGAATGACGCATGGTGCCAGGGGCAGCGCACGCTGTCGCCTTCCACCAGGCCTTCGGCCAGCGGGCCGCCATAGTGCGCGCAGGCGGCGCCAACGGCGAAGAACGCCTCGCCGCGCCGAACCAGGATCATCGGCTCGCCCTGGGCATGCCCGAGCAGCGGAACACCGTCGCCCAGCGTCGACGCAGGTATGCCCCTGCAAAGGTCGGGGCCGGTGAGTTCGGTGTTCACTTCACTCATTTCAATTCTCCAGACAGCGCCAGGCCGACCAGCGCCCGAAGGCAGCCAGACGCCACTTCAGCAGGAATTCGGGCTCGCGCTTGCGGCGCGATATCGCACGCACAGTGTCGGCGTCCAGACCCGGCGGCGGGGCCTCGCTTTCGACGTCGGTGATGAAGCCATGCCGGGAGGGAAGCTCCAGTGCACGGACCAAGGGAGCGGCTTGCTCAGCGACCGTCATGGGCAATCTTCGAGACGATGAGATCGAAACCGGCAGGGTGGCCGAAATAGCCGCGGTACAGGTTGCGCGCGATGCCGCTCGCCACCTCCTGGAGTTGGCACGCCGCAGGCTTGAGCTTGGCGATGACGCTGTTCGCGGAGGCCCCGTAATAGAGGCAGAGCGTATGCCGCTTTGAGGTTCGTCGCAAGCATCGGCATCGTTGCCTGCTTGCATGTCGTGGGCATTCGGTACGCGCCAGGGACGCATCCATCCCGCGAGGGTGACGCGGCGAGGGCGCCCGGCTGGAACTCCGCTCAGCGAGCCAGGGACTCCTCGGGCTCTGCCAGGAGGCTGCCAATGTGCGCGCCCAGTTCGAGGTCGCCGATCTGCCCGAAATGGTTCTGCCGCACGCGACCGGCGCGGTCGATGAGAACGACGCTGGGCGTGCCACGCAGGCCGTTTGCCTTCATGGTCCGCGGGATGGGTTGGCCTGCGACGCCGGGCCGATCGATGGCGATGGGGAACGTCAGTCGGAATTCGTGCACGAACACCTCCAGCGCGGCGCGGTTCATGACGACATGGTGCTCGAAGTCGGTGTGCAGCCCGATCACCTGCACGCCCCGGTCAGAAAAGGTGCGATGGACGTTCTGCGCCTGCGGCGTGCCGTGCAGCACGCGGCCCGGTCACAGCATCTGGAACCCGTGCAGCAGCACGACCCGACCGCGCAAGCCGACCAGGGTCAGGGGCTGCTGCGTGTTCACCCAGCTGTCGGCATCGGGTGCTGGACGAGTGGCGCTGGCCAGGCGGGCCGGAGCCGCTGGACCCGGCCCTGCCGCGCGATGTGCGGCGCCACGAACTGCCTGAAGACGAGCGCGTGTGCCCGCACGACGGCGCGGCACTGCGCGAGATCGGCGTGGAGGTTCGCTTGTGAACCTCTGGCGAGCGCGGTCGAATATTCCTTCCCGGCCGCCGGGGAGCCGTCGTCGCAATGCGGCCGAGCGTTCCGCTCGGAGCGACAGTGACTGTTCAGGTCAGGGTTCAACCCAAGGGGCGAATCGGCCGCGTGGCCACGTACACGCTGCCCAGGCACATCGCCATGCCGATCCACGATGCGAGGCTGGGCCTCCAGCCCTCGAACGCCGCCGACACCGCTAGCGCGATCACCGGCACCAGCACGCTAGTGAGGGCCGCGCGTGCCGGTCCTTCGCGCTGCACCAACCGGAAGTACAGCAGGAACGGCAGCACCGAGCCGACCGCGGCCAGATAGACCAACGAGCCCCACCACACCACCGTGTGGCCCACCCGCCAGCCTGACCCGAACAAGCCGGCGGCCAGCAGCAGACCCAGCACGCCGTAGGCCATGCTCCAGGCCAGCATGGGCACCAGCGGCACCCCGCGGCGAGACAGCATCAGCGTGAGTGCATTGCCGGTGCAGGCACAGATCACTGCGCCCAGGCCGAATGCCAGCCCGACGAGGGCCTGCGGCCGCGCGCCGGCAGCCACCACCTCGGGCCAGAAGATCAACGCCACGCCCATCACGCCTGCCACCGCCGACGCCGCGAAGCGCCGGGTGATTGGGTGGCCGAAGAACCAGGCACCGCTGGCCGCGTTGCCGAACACCATCAGCGAGAACACGACCGCCACCAGGCCTGACGGCACGTAGCGCTCGGCTGCGTAAACACCCCCGTAATTCAGCCCGAACTGCACCGCGCCAGTCAGCATCAGCCAGGGCTGCAGGCGTGCTGGCAGGCACCAGGCCTCACCGCGCCATGCGGCGATGGCGAACAGCAACGCCGACGCCAGCGCAAACCGCCATGCCACCGCGTTGATCGCCGGCACCTCGGCGAGCTGAAACAGGATGACGTGCCAGGTGGACGCCCAGATCAGCGTGGGACCCCAGAACAGTATGCGGGGGGAATCGAGGAGAGGCATTGCCAAAGCGGGCTCGCAGGGTCGGCCAGGCGCAGGGCGGCACCCGGAAGGGGCGCACTGTAGGGGATGGGCAATCTCAGCTGTCCGCAGGTTGGAGCTGGGCAGCTCGCGCCCTTCTGACGGCCGGCAGCAGACCGTGCGCCGATCAGCCCTGGACTGCGTCGAGCGTCAAGAAGGCGGCTGTGCCGCGCAGGCATTCCCATGGCTCATCGGTTCCATTCGTGCTGCAACGTGTCGCACGAACGGCCCCGCCGACCGGATCGGATCGGTCACAGCCGGTCCAGCGGGTGTCCTGGCGTGCGCAACGGAGGCGGCGATTTCGGCGTACTGCGACGCCGTCGGCATCTTCGGGCGCCGTCTCGTCAAGAGGCCGTCCACCAGCCCTTGCTGCATTCAGTCTGGCGGGCGGTGCGCTGCCGAAGCGCTTCGGCACCGTACTTGGGATCGGTGAGCTTCTTCTATGCTGCCCGCAGCATCCCCTGGCGGGGCTGACATGCGTCGGCGTCGGGGCGGTGGCCGGCGGCACCCGCCACGTCTAGTCCTCGATGGCAAACGTCAGCCCGGCCCGTTCCTGCAGGCGTCGCACCAACGTCAATCCCATCGCTGCGCCAGGGGTCCAGACGCCGCCGGCGGTCATCGCGCGATCAACGTCATTGACAAGGCACAGAGCGCTCTCCGAGATCATCTTGGAGGTCGAGCCATATCCCGGGTCGCGATCACCCTTGACCACTGCCCGCAGCGTCTGACCATCCGCCGTATTGCCGATGAAGAGGATCTCGAAGCGGCCCGTCTCGCGTTCGTGCCTGCTCGGACCCTCGCCCGGCTTGGGCAGTGCGAGCCGGCGCAACAACGTTCGTGTCGGCGCAAAGCCGAGCAGGGCCGTCTGGAGCCTTGCCACCAGGGCCATACGCCTGGCGCGTCGCTGGGCTGCAGCCCCGTGGCCGGTGAGCAGTCGCTCGTCGTAGACGAAATCTCGACCCCAAGGATGACCGCGAAGCGCGTTCGTGCGGTGGACGTTCTTGGTGTTGATCGGCGCCATGATGAAAGGCGCTGTCCAGGACTTGGCCCCAGCGTCGTAGGACGCTGATTCGCTGTTGGGCTGTGCCGGCCCTTGGAATCCCGGGGTCAGCGCGAACGGATCGGTCATCACCCGGGCCACTGCAGGATCGCGCCCCATCTGTTCAACGGTCGCGATCAGGCTGGCCGCCGTGCCGCCCGAGAAGCCGCCCTTCATCACGCGAACGCGCCCACCCACCCGGACCAGCGGGACTCCCAAGCGCCTCAGGGCTTCGTTTTGCAGGAACACGACGCCGAGATCGAACGGGATGGAGTCGAAGCCGCACGAGAACACGATTCGCGCGCCGCTGGCTCGGGCGGGTTCTTCCAGCAGCGGGATCATCTGCGCCATCCACGCTGGCTCGCCGCACAGATCGACGTAGTCAGTGCCGGCCTGCGCACAAGCGGTCACAAGCGCACGGCCATGGAACTGATAAGGCCCAGCCGTCGAGATGATGACCTTGGCCTGTGGCGCCAGCTGTGCCAACGCGCTGCCATCGGAGGCGTCGGCAAGCAGCAACGGCAGGGATTGGCCCGCCCCGATGTTGACGCGAACCTCAGCGAGCTTGGCCAGGTTGCGACCCGCTATCGCCCAGGCGACTTCACCGCCGGTGCCGTAGGCGCTGGTCAGGTATTCGGCCACCAGCCGGCCGGTGAAGCCAGTGGCGCCGAAGACGATCACGTCCAAGCGTTTGCTCATCGCCCATGGTTGCACACGGCCTGGAGACTGTCACCCAGCTTCTCCTGCGCCTTGGCGGGCAGGGAACTTGACCGACATCGCAGAGCGGGTCGGCTGTCACCCACCACTCGGCCAACGTCGGGCTTCAGCGCTCTGCCGCAACACCGTCGGGTAGCCTCGCGTTGAGGGCGCGGGATCGCTGGGTCCTGATCATGAGCACAAGGAGAGCGGAGGTGCCTAAAATTGAGGTATACCCAAGGCCTCCGCCACCCTCTCGCTCAAGCACGGCGATCATGAGCCTGGTGCGCTCGGCACGGCTCAACGGGCACGAGCCCTACGCGTACCTGAAGGACGTGCTCGAGCGACTGCCCACGCAACCGGCCAGCCGCATCCAGGAACTGCTGCCGCATCGCTGGCAGCCGGTCGGCGCAGCAGCCTGACTTCGGTGACCGTTGTCGAGACGGGATCGCCGGACGCTTACCGTCCAACTCCGTCTCAGCCGGCTTCATGCGATCGCTTGCGTTGTAGAAGGGTCCTTGGAGGAGCTCCGCATTGAAACTCCACACATTGCCATGAGAAAGCTGGCGATATGGAGGACTCCGACTCCGCCAGACAGTCCAGGTCCTTCATGCAAGAGGACCTTCTTTCGCAAGAGGGCCGCCACGTGCGGCCCTCTTCGCATCCGCACATGCTCCGTTGCCCGCTCCGACGGGTCACGGCCTCGCAAGGACGCCGATCCGGAAGCGGAGGTTCGCCGGTGCTGCCCGCCGGCGAGGGCGCTGCAGTGGATCCACTTGCCGCCGATGAGCAGCCGGACGTCCGGTGCCGCGAATCCCCAGCGACTGCGATCCTCGCAGCCATCGCAGCTATCGCAGCCACTTATAGCCGCTGAACAAATTGCCTAGTTCCGCAGAGGGCAGGGCAGCCGTACATTGAGCTTGCCCCCGATCCTGGAGCGAGGGCCCGGTAGCGGCCCACGGAGCCGGGCACCGGCCGAACCTGCCGGCGCTTCAGACGGCAATCCACGGCCAATCAGACAAGTCCCATTAGAAGGAGACGCAATGAAATCGCTGCGATCTGCAGTCACGCTCGCCCTCGGCGGTCTCGCCATGTTCGGCGGCATGGCGGCACATGCCGCCGAGCCGATCAAGATCGGCATGGTCATTCCGATCACCGGTCCGATTGCCGAATCGGGGCGCTACGGCATCCAGGGTGCCAAGCTCGCCATCGAGGAGGTCAACAAGGCGGGTGGCGTGCTCGGCCGTCCGCTCGAGCTGGTGACGGAGGACGACCAGTCCGCCAATCCCACCACCATTCTCGCTTTCAACAAGCTCGCCGGGGACAAGAGCATCGTGGCCGTCCTCGGGCCGACCCGCAGCACCCAGATCCAGGCGATGGCGCCGGCCGTCCAGAAGGCCGGCCTGCCCGTGATGATCGGCGGCACGGACCCGACACTGACGCTGACCGGGAATCCGTGGCTGTTCCGCTTTCGGCCGAATGACAATTACACGGTCCGCGTGATGACCGACTTCGGCACCAAGGTGCTCGGCAAGCACAAGTGGGCCGTGGTCCACGCCACCGACGCGTTCGGTACCAGCGCGAAGACGCTGTTCATCGACGCGCTGAAGAAGGAAGGCATCACGCCGGTGATGGTCGAAGGCCAGCCCAACAATTCTCCCGATTACACGGCGGTCGCGCTCAAGGTGAAGCAGTCGGGTGCCGACGTGATGGCGACCTTCATCACCTACGAGCAGGACCTCGCCATCTTCGCGAAGCAATTGCAGCAACTCGGCGTCCACATTGCCTGGGTCGGATCGCCGTCGATCACGACGACCACCGCGCGCAAGCTCGCGGGACCGGCGCTGTACGGCACCTATGCCGTGGCCGATTTCTACCCCGGAGCGAACGCGGAAGCGAAGGCATTCGCGGCGAAGTACGAAGCGGCCTACAAGTCGACCCCCGACTTCTTCGCCTCATGGCCCTATGACGCGATCCACGTCCTGGCCAATGCCATCAATGCCGCGAAGAGCGTCGAGCCGCAGAAGGTCCGCGCGGCGCTGCTCGCCGTCAAGGGCTACAAGGGTGTCGAAGGCGCCTACAACTTCGACAAGAACGGCGACGGCCTGCACGGCTACAACGTCCTGAAGAACGACAGCGGCAACATCGTCATCGAGAAGCGGATCGACTTCCAGAACTGACCGCGCCGGCGCGACTGGAAAGGGCGGGGCACCGGGCCCCGCCCTCGTTCGCTCTGGGGACGTATGGGCATCTTCCTGCAGTTGATCTTCACCGGTCTCGGCGTAGGCAGCATCTACGCGCTGATCGCGCTGGGCTTCGTCCTGATCTATCGGGCGACCAACGTCGTCAACTTCGCGCAGGGCGACTTCGCGATGCTCGGCGCGTTCGGCATGGTGGTCCTCACGATCGACCTCGGTCTGCCGTACTGGGTCGGGATCGCGCTGACGCTGCTGGTGCTGCCGCTGCTCGGCGCGGCGTTCAACCTCGGCGTCTACTTCCCCCTCCGGAACCGCGGCTACCTGCCGGTCATCATCAGCACGCTGGGCGCCTCGATCTTCCTCGAGAACGGCGTGCTCGCGGCCTACGGTCCGCGTCCGCAAAGCCTGCCCCCGCTTTTCGCCAGCCAGGGCATCAGGCTCGGCCCGGTGTTCCTCGACAGCCAGTATCTGGTGATCCTCGCGACCACGATCGTCATGGTGGCGCTGCAATACGCGTTCTTCGAGCGGACACTGCTCGGCAAGAAGATGCAGGCGACCTCGCAGGACAAGGAGATGGCGAGCCTGCTCGGCATCCCGGTCGCCCGGATGATCATGCTGACCTTCGCCTACAGCGCCACGCTGGGCGGGCTCGCCGGCATCCTGGTCGCGCCGATCATCTTCGTCTCGGTCGGCATGGGTTCGGCCATTGCCCTGAAGGCGTTCGCGGCCAGCATCATCGGTGGCTTCGGCGACGTGAAAGGCGCGATCGTCGGCGGTCTCGCGCTGGGCGTGATCGAGACCCTCGGCGCCGCCTACGTGTCGGTTCCGTTCAAGGACGGCTTCGCGTTCCTGGTGCTGTTCGTCTTCCTGCTGGTTCGTCCGCAGGGGATCTACGGCGAGCGAATTTCGGAGAAGGCATGACGGCTTCGCCAATCGCAGTCGCCGATCTGCCGCGGCGCCGGGCGACGCTCCTGTCCGGCGCCGGCGTGATCGTCGCCATCGGGCTCGCGGGCATCGCCGCCCCGCTGGTCTTTCCGATGCAGGCGTACCTGGTGAGCCTGCTGATGCAGGCCTCCACCTATGCGATCGCCGTTCTCGGCCTGACCATCGTCCTGGGCTACGCCGGCCAGATCAACCTGGCGCAGGCGGCGTTCTTCGGCATCGGCGCCTACGGAGTCGCGCTGGGCACGGCAAGCTTCGGCCTTCCCTTCTGGCTGGCGCTCGCGATCGGCACGGCGGCTGCCGCGACGGCCGGTGCAGCGCTCGGGCTCGCGTCGCTGCGCGTCGGCGGCCATTACCTTGCGATGGTGACGATCAGCTTCCAGACGATCCTGGCACTGGTGCTGATCGTCTGGGTCTCGTTCACCCATGGCCCAGACGGGGTGCCGAACATCGCGCGGCCGGCATGGTTCGGTCACAGCCTCGGCGACGCCGGGTACCTTTCGCTGAGCATCGGGGCGCTGTTCGCGGTGGCGCTGTTCGTGCTCTGGCTGCCGAGGACGCGGCGCGGACGCGCCATGCAGGCATTGCGCGACAACGAGCTGGCGGCCGAGGTGGTCGGCGTCGACACCTACCGCACCAAGGTGATCGCCTTCGCGCTGTCGTCGCTGCTCGGCGGCCTCGGCGGCGGCCTGTTCGCCGGCGGGGTGAGCTATGTCAGCCCGGACCAGTTCACGTTCAACGAGTCCGTCGTCTTCCTCACCATGGTGCTTCTCGGCGGCGTGCGCTCGCCGTTCGGCGCGATGCTGGGGACCTCGCTGCTGATCCTGCTGCCGGAGTGGTTGCGCTTCCTCAAGAACATCTACCTCGCCGTCTACGGGGTGGCCGTGATCCTGATCATGGTGTTCATGCCCGACGGCATCTGGGGCTTCGTGTCGAAGCAGTGGCGCAGGCTGCGGCCGCAGGTGCCGCTCGATCTCTCGGCCATTGCGCCGCTCCCCCTCGTCCGTGAATCCGCGCGCGATGCCGGCCAGGTGATCCTGGCGGTCGAGGGCCTGTCCAAGCATTTCGGCGGCCTCAAGGCGCTCGACGAGGTGAGCTTCGCCGTCCGGTCGAACGACGTCCACGCGCTGATCGGCCCGAACGGATCCGGCAAGACGACCATGCTCAACATGCTGAGCGGCATCTATCAGCCGACCCGCGGGCGCACCGCGTTCGGCGGTCACGATCTCGCGGGCCTGCAACCGCACGAGCGCGCCGGCCTCGGGCTCGGGCGGACGTTCCAGAACATCCGCCTGTTCACGGCCATGAGCGTGGTCGAGAACGTGATCGTCGGCGCCGAGCGTCCGAACAATCCGGTCACCGGCGACGAACAGACGATCGCGCGGCATGCGCTGGCGGCGCTCGATTTCGTCGGCCTCGCGCACCAGGCACGGGCGCAGGTCGGAAGCCTCTCCTACGGGCACCAGCGCCTCGTCGAGATCGCGCGAACGCTTGCGGGCAGCCCGAAACTGATCCTGCTCGACGAGCCCGGGGCGGGGCTCAATCACGTCGAAAAGGCCGAGCTGGTCGCGCTGCTGAAGCGCCTGAAGGGCCACGGGCTGACGATCCTGATCATCGACCACGACATGAACCTCGTCGAACAGGTTGCCGACCGCATCACGGTCCTGAATTTCGGGCGTCGCATCGCCGATGGCGCACCCGACGAGGTGCTGCGCCATCCGGATGTCATCGCCGCGTACCTGGGGGAGGCCGCCGACCGTGCCGCTGCTTGAACTCGAGGACGTCGTCGCGACCTACGGCAACGTCACGGCGCTCAAGGGGTTGAGCCTGACGGTCGACGAGGGCGAGATCGTCGCCCTGCTCGGCGCCAACGGGGCCGGCAAGTCGACGACGCTGCGCGCGATCTCGGGGCTCATCGCTCCGCGATCCGGCAGCGTGCGCCTCATGGGGCATTCGATCGCCGCGCTGGCGCCGGAGGAGGTCGTCCGCCGAGGCATCGCCCACGTGCCCGAGGGCCGACGCGTGTTTCCCGGCCTGACCGTTCGCGAGAACATCCTGCTCGGAGGTTCCAATCGGCCGCGCGCCCGGCGCGCCGAGCTCGAGGCGGATGCGGATCGGATGTTCGGCATCTTCCCCGACCTCAAGTCGTTCGAGCATGTGCTGTCCTGGAAGCTGTCCGGTGGCCAGCTGCAGATGGTCGCGATCGCCCGCGGCCTGATGGCGCGCCCCAGGGTGCTGCTGCTCGACGAGCCTTCGCTCGGCCTTGCCCCCCTGATCGTGCAGCAGGTCTACCGGGTGATCGCCGACATCCGCCAGCAAGGCACGACGGTGCTGCTGGTCGAGCAGAATGCCCACATGGCGCTCGGCGTGGCCGATCGCGGTTATGTGCTCGAGACCGGAACCCTGGTGGCGCAGGGCCCGCCGGTCGAGTTGTGGGCGAACGAGGAAATACACGCCGCCTATCTCGGGGGCCGCAAGGTCCGGTGACGCAGGGTTCGGGCGCTCGCCGGCGATCACCGGCGCGCTGCCGCACCACCCATCGACAAGGAAGGATTCCGATGAAGATCCTGCTGGTGCAGGGCGCCAACATGTCCTATCTCGGCAAGCGCCAGCCCGAGATCTACGGCACCACCACGGCGGCCGAGCTCGACGCCATGCTGCACAAGCGCGCCGAGGCGGCCGGCTACGAGCTCGAGATCTTCTATACGCATATCGAGGGTGAGGCGATCGGCCGCATCTACGCGGCGGCCGATGCCGGCATCGACGCGGTGGTGATCAATCCCGCCGGCTTCCTCCACACCGGCTACGCGCTGCGCGACTGCCTGAAGGCGCTGCAAGTGCCGGTCGTCGAGGTGCACATGAGCAACATCGAGAAGCGCGGGCTGCATTCGGTGACCGCGGAAGCGGCGGTCGGACTGGTTGCCGGATTCGGGCTGCGCTCCTACGTCATGGGTCTGGAGGCCGCGGTGGAATTGGCGACGGACGGAAGGCGCAGCGCGTCATGAGGCGCCCGCAGCATCGTCCGGGCGAGCGCGGCGCCGTCGAAAAGAGGAGGGATCATGGGACTGTGCGGTGACGGGGCCTTGGTGCTCAACTTCGACGTGGAGCCGGCGGCGCTCGCCGAGCACGACCACTGGCATACGAAGGAGCACATGCCGGAGCGCGTTTCGATCCCAGGCTTCCTGCGCGGAACGCGCTGGATCGCCGAGAGCGGCTCGCCGCGCTACCTCGTCATCTACGAAGTCCGCGACGTGAACGTCCTGACCGGTGCGGATTACCTGCAGCGCCTGAACAGCCCGTCGGCGTGGACGTCGAAGACGATGGCGCACATGCGCGGGATGCGCCGGGGATTCTGTCGGGTCGAAGGAAGCGTCGGCGCGGGACTCGGGCATGCGCTGCTCCAGATCCACTGCGCGCCCTTGGAAGGCCGCAGGCAAGAACTGCACGACTGGCTGCTCGGGGATGCACTGCCCGCCATCGCCACGAGGCCGGGCTTCGCGAGCGCGCATGTCCTCGAATCCGCGATCACGCCGCCGATGACCGACGAACAGCGAATTCGCGGCCGGGACGCGAGCGTCGACATGGTGCTCGTCGTCACCGGCTACGACGCCGCTTTCATCGACCGCGTTGCCGATGCCGAACTCGCTGCAGCCCATCTCGAGGCGCATGGCTGCGCGCCGTCGTCGATCCGTGGCAGATTCCGGTACGACTATTCGCTGACCGCCGCGGAGTGCGTGGCCGCCAGGTAGTCGCGTGGTCTCCGGATCTCGGCGCCCGACCGGGGATCGCTGCGGGATGCACCGTGCGCGACGTGACCGCGAGGCGGGGACCGGGTTGCCGGCAGGTGCAGATGCCGTGTCCGCTACTTCAGAAGGCCCTCGGCCTTCATGGCTTCCTGGACCGACGGACGAGCCGCGACGCGGGCCAGGTAGGCCGAGAGGTGGGTCAGCGGCGCGATGTCGACTCCGACATGCTTGCCCCAGCCGGCCACCGTGAAGAGGTAGGCGTCGGCCACCGTGAAGGTGTCACCCATCAGCCAGGTCCTGCCTTCGAGCTGGCTGTCGACCCAGCGGAATCTGTCGCCGAGGCGGGTGCGGTAGATCGCCTTGCCTTCCTCGGGCATCGCGGCGTTGAAGAGCGGCGAGAAGCTCTTGTGCAACTCGCTCGAAATGAAGTTGAGCCACTCCATCAAGCGGTAGCGCTCCATCGTGCCGAAGGGCGGCGCGAGCTTCTTCTCCGGCACCCGGTCGGCGACGTACTGCACGATCGCCGGGCCTTCGGAGAGGCGCTGGCCGTCGTCCAGTTCGAGCAGTGGCACGTAGCCCTTGGGGTTGATGGTGTAGTAGTCGGTGCCGTCGGCGAGCTTGTGCGTCTTGGTGCTGGCCAGCGTCAACTCGAACGGCAGGCCCGATTCGCGCAGCACGATGTGCGGACTGAGGGAGCAGGCGCCGGGGCTGTAATAGAGCTTCATGTCGGTCCTTCGATGAAGTTGGGGAGCGCGAGACGATAAGGCAGCGCGAGCTCGAGACTGCAGAGCTGCCTCGCTGCATCTCCATGCGCCAGATGTCCGTGCCTGCGTATGATGCAGCGCAGATGATCGCGGACGCCTGAGTCAACCGCGCGTGACTGCGGCAACGGGCCGCGACCATCGCGAGCCCTGGACCTCGGGAGAGACGGCGCCCACTGAATTGCCGCAAGAATGGCGCGCCGACGCAGATTCTCACCCGACAGGAGCATCCCGTGAGCCCGGAGAACATTCGAATTGCCCTGACGTTCAGTGCCGATGATCAGGCCTGGATTCGCCAGAACAAGATTGCCGTACCGAGATTCTGGGAAGGGCACTCCATTCAACCGGCGCAAGGGGATGTCATTCGCATTGCCGGAAGGCAGTTCCTCATTCAGGCGCGCGTATGGGAGCACGACGGTCAGTTGCCGGTGCTGCGGCTTTTCATCGGAAGCGCTCACGCTCAAAGCGATACCGTCTTCGGCTGATGCCGCTAGCCGAAGACCTCTAGTGGCATCCCGACCGAAGCCTGCATGGCATCCCGCGGAGTGGTGTAACCCAGTGAGCCCGGGGGCGCCCAACCCGATCGCCTGCATCGAACGGTTCAGCGGGACCTGCCGCCGCCGCAAACGCCAGAAATGAACTGTCCCCTCGCCGGTTGAGCGTACGCAGCGAGGCGTTCACCGTTGACGGGTTACGGCCAGCGCGCGGGATGCGTGCCGGGTGGCATCGACGGCCATCGCCAGACTGCCGGCGTGGCGGAGAACTCGGCCGCATGCCTTGCAGCCACCAGGCGACCGAAGCCCGAGGGCTCGCTTACCAGATAGGGTTCCGGCGCCGGCCATGGCACCGAATGCCCTCCATCGACGCGCCCGAGGCTGCGCAACCAATGCCCCACGCCGGCCAGCGAGACCTGGACATGCCAGCTGCCGCCTTCCCGGGCCTGGCGCCAGAGAGCTGCCTGGGTGCCGAATGCGAGCAGGTAGCCGGCTGCGTAGTCCAGGACCTGCATTGGCATCGCCTTCGGTTCTGCCACGCCCGCGGCCTGGGCTTCGGCATGGTTGAACCCGGTGGCGCTTTGGACCAGCGAATCGTAACCACGCCGGCCCGCCCAGGGACCGGCGGCGCCATAGGCCGACAGCGACACGGCCACGATGCCCGGCCGCAGCCGCGCCAGTTCCGGCGGCGCGAAACCCAGCGCGGCCAGGCTGCCGGGCCGGTAGCCTTGCAGGAACACGTGGGTGTCGCGCAGCAAGCGCCGCAGCGTCTCGCGGCCGGCCGGGTCGCGCAGATCGACATGGGCCGACAGCTTCCCGCGGCTGGTCTCCGCGATCGCCTCGATGTTCGGCAGCGCGGGCGAGTTGACCAGCATCACTTCCGCGCCGTAGGCGGCCAGGGTGCGACCAGCCACCGGCCCGGCCAGGATGCGTGTCAGATCCAGGACGCGCAATCCGTGCAGCGGGCGATCGGCGGCCTCCGACACCGGCCAGCGTATTGGATCCGCCGACGCGCCGGCGTCGATGCGTTCGATGCGCACCGTCGGGAGACCGGCGACGGCCCGCGCCTGCGGGTGCCGGTCCCAGCGATCGAAGCTGCGCACCGCCGCCGCCACCAAGCCCGCCTCGGCCGCGGCCTCTTCGAAGTCCTCCGCGCGCCAATGCCGCAAGGCCAGCGTGACCGCCGCCCGCTCGGTCGTCGGGCCGGTGGGGCAACCGAGCAGCCTCAGCGCGCCGTCGCGATGGTGCGCGAAGTTGGCATGGATGCGCACCCAACCGGCTTCGCCGCGGTCCTCGCCACAGGGGTAGAGGCCCGACAGCTTGTCCCAGAGGACCGGCGCCCTGCCATCGACCGTGAACCCGGAGCAGCTCTCGAGCACCGCGTGTTCGCGCGCAACGCTGACGCGCTGGCGTCCGCCGTGACGCAGGTGCCACAACTCGGCCGCGGCCAGCGCCGCCGCGCCCATGCTCGCCTGTATGGCGGTGGCCACGGCGAAGCTCGATGGCAGCACCGGCCCGGTACCAGGCAGGTCGATGCCATCGAGCGCGGGCAGCGGCAAACCGGCCTCTTGCCACAACGCCGCAAGTGCGCCGTGGGTCGAGACAGCGGGCGAAGCCGTCCGATCCGGCGAGCTTGCCCTCATGTCAAACCTGCCATCCGCCCGATCCGGCCGCTGCCGATCCTTCCGCGCTCCTGACGAGTTGGTACCAGGCGACTCCATCGCCATCGATCTCGCGTCGGATCTCGCCGCGGTGCAGCAGATAGTTCAGGCAGGCCATGCTCTCGCCGGTGGCCATGCCGAGCAAGGGCACGTCGGCTTCGCCGATCGGTCGCGCGAACAGCGCCGAGAACACGTCGATGGCGCGCTTCGGGTCCTGCAGCGTCCGGCGCAGCCGCGTCAGCGCCGACTCCTGGCCCCGCGCCAGCGAATCGATGCGTGCGTGCAAGCCCCGAAAGCATTCGTTGTGCGCCGGCAGCACGAGGACGTCGTCCGGGACTTCGCGCTTCAGCTTCGCCAGCGACGCCAGCCAATCGGCCATCGGGTTCGCGTCGGGCTCGATCGGATAGACCGACACGTTCGACGAGATGCGCGGCAACACCTGGTCGCCCGAGATCAGGACCTTGAGCTCGGGGCAATGCAGGCACGCGTGCTCGGGCGAGTGGCCGCCGCCGACCACGACGCGCCAGTCGTGTGCACCGATGCGCAACGCTTCGTCGTCGTGCAGGCGGCGGTAGCTGTCGGGCAGGGCGTGGATGTGCTTGCCGAAGTTGCCGAAGCGCACGCGGTAGCTCTCGATCGCGGCGTCGCCCCAGCCGGCACGGCGGAAGAACGCGGTGCCGTCCGACGGCGCCTCGCGGCCGGTGTCGGACACCGTGACCCGGCAGTTCAGGTACTCCAGACGCGTCATCCACAAGCGCACCCCGAACTTGCGCGTCAGCCAGCCGGCCATGCCGACATGGTCGGGGTGCATGTGGGTCACGAACACGCGCGTCAGCGGACGCTGGTCGGGCGCGTTGGCGAACAACTCGCGCCAGACGGCTGCCGTCTCGTCGTTGCTGACACCGGTGTCGACGAGGGCCCAGCCGTCGCCGTCGTCGAGCGCCCACAGATTGATGTGATTGAGCGCGTACGGCAGCGGCATCCGGATCCAGTGCACGCCGGGAGCGACCTCGATCGTTCGGCCGCGAGGCGGTGGCGCGTCGAAGGGATAGACCAGCACCGGCTTGCGCTGCGACTCCACATCCTCCAGGCCGTCCGCCATACCTACCTCCAATGGGCCGATGATAGACAGCGGCACCCGGGCGCCCGCTGCACGGCCGCCGGCCTCTACATCGACAGCGAGCCTTCGCGGAACTCGGTCTTGTCGAGCCAGACGTTGATCAAGACCGGGCGGCCGCCCCGGGCCAGTTCGCGCGCGCGTTGCAGCGCCGGCTGCAACTCGCCGATGTCCTTCACGAGCAGGCCCGCGGCGCCGAAGCCTGCCGCCACCTCGTGGTACGCGGTGCGCGCCAGCACGGTGGCCACGTCGTCGCCGAGCATCTTCACCTGTTCGCGTGCGATCTGCGTCCAGCCGGCGTCGTTGCCCACGACGGCGATGACCGGAATGTCCTGGCGCACGAAGCTGTCGAACTCGGACAGACCCCAGCCGCAGGCGCCGTCGCCGAAGACGATCCACACCTCGCCGTCGCTGCGTGCCAGCGCCGCACCGAGCGCGAAGCCGGCGCCGACACCCAGCGTGCCGAAGGCGCCCGGGTCGAGCCAGGTCAGCGGTCCGCGCGGGTGCAGCACGTAGCTCGCGGTGGCCACGAAGTCGCCGCCGTCGGCGACGAAGACGGCGTTGTCGCCCGCCTCGGCCTCGAGGGCGCGGAAGAAGGCGAGCGGGTTGACGTACTCGCCGCGGTCGGCCGCCTGCTGGTCGATCTCGGCTTCGCGCGCCTGGTCGCGCGCACGCAGCGTGCCGACCCAGCCGGCCCAGCGCTCGGGCGGCTGCGGCAGGGCCTGGTCCAGCGAGACGACGAACTGCCCGGCGTCGCCGATCGCCGCCACGTCGGGCCGGCGATTCAGCCGCGCGTCCTTGGCGCTGCGGTTCGCCGCGACGAGCGTGGCGCTGCGGCGCACGTGGCGGCCGTAGTCGAGGCGGAAGTCGCAGGGCACGCCGGCGAGCAGCACGCAGTCGGCATCGCGCAGCGCCTGGCGGCGCTGGTGACGCATCTGCAGCGGATGGTTGCGCCCGAGCAGACCGCGCGCCATGCCCGAGAGGTAGACGGGCACGCCCAGGCGGGCGACCGCTTGCGCCAGGCGCCCGGCCTCGGCCGCCTGCACCACCGCCTGGCTGCCGATGACGAGGAGCGGCCGCTCGGATTTCCGCAGCGCCGCCACGGCGGCGGCCAGCGAGGCTTCGGTTGCATGCGGGACTTGCACCGGCAGCACCTGCGGGGCGACGACCCGGTGGCTGCCGGCGAACATGCGCTCGGCATGGCGCCCGAGGTACCAGCGCAGCAGGCGGTCGGGCATCGAGCTGCCCTTGCCCGCGGCTTCGGCGTACCACTGGCGGATCGACGACTCGTCGTACAGCAGGTCCACGGGGCATTCGATGAACACCGGCCCGGGCACGCCGGCGCGCGCCAGCGCGAAGGCCTCGGTCACCGCCGGCGCCAGGTCGCGCACGCGCCGGATCTTGAGGAAGCGCTTGACATGCGGCTCCACCAGCGGGCGCTGGGCGATGTCCTGCAACGCGCCGCGGCCCTGCAGCGCGGTGGGTGCGGCACCGCCGAGCAGGATCACCGGCGACTGCGCGAGCTGCGCGTTCTTCAACGCCGTGATCGTGTTGGTGATGCCCGGGCCCGCGGTCACCACGGCCACGCCGGGCAGGCCGGACAGGCGGGCGGTGGCATCGGCGGCGAACACCGCGGTCGCCTCGTCGCGCACGTCGACGATGCGGATGCCGCGCGCCTTGGCCGCGCTGAGGATGGGCGAGATATGGCCGCCGCACAGCGTGAAGAGGCGCTGCACGCCATGCGCCTGCAGCGCCGCGGCAATGCGGTCGCCGCCGTGGCGCGGCTGGTCGGCGTCGCGATTTTCCATGCCGCCCTCAGGCCCAGACGACGCGTTCGCCGCGCCCGTACCAGGCCTGCACCTGCGGTGCGATCGCGGCCTCGATACGGCTGCGCCGGATCTTCATCGTCGGCGTCAGGAAGCCGTTCTCGATCGACCAGGGTTCGCGCGCGACGACCAGCATGCTCAGGCGCTCGTAGTCGGCCACCTCGCGGTTGACGTCCTGCAGCAGCTGTTCGAGTTCGGCCTGCAGGCGCGCGCGCAACGGCGCGTCGTCCAGGCGCGGCCGCAGGTCCTCGGCCAGCACCAGCAGCGCATAGGCGGCCGGCTGGCCCAGGCCCGACACCAGCGAGAGCTCGACCATCGGATGGGCGTTGAGGCGGTTCTCGATCGGTGCCGGCGCCACGTACTTGCCCTTGGCGGTCTTGAACAGCTCCTTCGCACGGCCGGTGATCTTCAGCAGGCCGTCGGGCCGCAGTTCGCCGAGGTCGCCGGTGCGGAAGAAGCCGTCTTCGGTGAACGACGCCGAGGTCAGCTCGGGCTGCTTGTAGTAGCCGCTGAACTGCGCGGGCGATCTGATGAGGATCTCGCCTTCGGGGCTGATCCGCACCTGCACGCCGGCCATCGCCACGCCGACCCAGCCGGCTTCGTTCGACTGCTCGCTGGAGGTGTGCGAGTACGAGTTGTCCTCGGTCATGCCGTAGCCCTCGAACAGCCGCAGTCCGAGCCGCTGGTACCACCGGATCAGCTCCGGCGGCAGCGGAGCCGAGCCGCTGCCGGCCTGCACCACCGCGTCGAGCCCCATCCCGGCGAGCA
Organism: uncultured beta proteobacterium; assembly: GCA_963725755.1. GTDB lineage: Bacteria > Pseudomonadota > Gammaproteobacteria > Burkholderiales > Burkholderiaceae_C > Rubrivivax. The sequence goes on along the minus strand of CAVRZW010000016.1, from coordinate 3,520 downwards.
CCTTGCGCGCCACGATGCGGCCGACGATGGGGATGCGCAGCAGCCGGTCGAGCCTGGCCGGCGGCATCTTCGCGAAGACACCCTGCTGGAACTTCAGCCACAGCCGCGGCACCGAGATGAACAGGGTGGGTCGCGCGCGCCTGAGGTCCTGCACGAAGGTTCCCAGCGACTCGGCGAAGAAGATGTGCGTGTTGCCGTCGACCAGCGACGAGGCCTCGACCCACGATCGCTCGAAGCTGTGCGCCAGCGGCAGGTACGAAAGCATCCGGCTCTCGACGCTTTGCCCGACGCGCCGGCGCGTGTCCGCCACGATGCCCTCGGCGGCGCGGGTCAGCGCGCCGAAGCTCGTCATGACGCCCTTGGGCTGGCCGGTGGAGCCCGAGGTGTAGATCAGCATCGCCAGTTCGTCGGCCGCGCGCTGCGGCCGGCCCTGCAGCGGCGCGGTGCGCGCGGTGATCGCGTCCCAGGTCTCGAAGGCGGTCTGCGGCGCCAGCGGCAAGGCGATGCAAGGCAGTCCCGCTGGCACCCCCGGCTGCTGCTGCGGCCAGGTATCGAGCTTGCCGACGAAGAGCAGGCTGGCCTCGCCGTGCTCGAGCACGTAGCGGACGGTGGCGGCGGTCTCGGTGGGGAAGACCGCCATCGAGGTGTAGCCGCCGAGCCAGATCGCGAGCTCGGCCATGAAGAAATGGGCGCAGTTCTTCGACAGGATCGCGATGCGCGCGCCGCGCGGCAGACCGCGGCTCTGCAGGTGTGCCGCCATGCGCCGCGACTGATCGAGCACCTGGCCCCAGCTGTAGTCGGCGACCTCGCCGCCGCCCAAGGGCTGCGTCAGGAAGACGCGATCGGGATGGCTCGCCTCGTGGTCGAGCACGTGGTCCAGGATCAATCGATCATTGCTCATGCAACCGTCCCACGGGGTCTCGACGCCTGCCATGTCTGCATGGCCGGACATGGCGGAAGCGGTGTCCCCCTCCGTCGAACTCCAGGCCGTATCACCGAGAATCGAATCGTCATCCGGGCACCTATGTCGATGATGGGTGGGTAGCGCCGCGGCGTTGCAAGCTGTATCATTCAATCGCACACACGATGATGGGTGTGGTGATGGGTGAGATTTTCGGGGGGTGTCCGATGCCACGCAAGGCAGTCGAGATTAGCGCACTACAGGTCAAGAACCTGACCGAGCCGGGGCTGTACTTCGTCGGCGTCGTGTCCGGCCTGGCGCTGCAGGTGCTGCCGTCCGGCGGCCGGACCTGGGTACTGCGCATGACCGTGGGCAACAAGCGGCGCGAGATGGGCCTGGGTGGTTACCCCGACGTGACGCTGGCCGACGCGCGGGAAGCGGCCCGCGCCGCCCGCGCCAAGGTTCGGGCCGGGATCGACCCCATCGAGGAGGCGCGCTCGGCGCGCAGCCAGTTGAAGGCGACGCAGGCGGCGGCGCTGACGTTCCGGCAGTGCGCCGAGCGCTACATCAAGGCGCACAGGGCAGGGTGGAAGAACGTCAAGCATGCCCAGCAATGGGAGAACACCCTTGAGCAGCACGCCTACCCGGTGATCGGCGACCTGCTGGTGCGCGACGTGGCGCTGTCGCATGTGCTCAAGGTGCTGGAGCCGATCTGGACGACCACGAACGAGACGGCCGTTCGCCTGCGTGGTCGCATCGAGCTGGTGCTGGACTGGGCCACGGCGCGCGGTCTGCGCGATGGCCTGAACCCGGCGCGCTGGCGCGGTCACCTCGACAAGCTGCTGCCGAAGCCCTCCAAGGTCAACAAGCGCGAGCACCATTCGGCGCTGCCGGTCGCCGACGTGGGCGCGTTCATGGTCGAGCTGCGCGCCGCCGAGGGCATGGGTGCGCGCGCCTTGGAGTTCGCCATCCTGACGGCGGCGCGTAGCGGCGAGGTGCGCGGCGCGACCTGGGCCGAGATCGACCGCGATGCAGCGATCTGGACTGTGCCGGCCGGGCGCATGAAGGCCGGCAAGGAACACCGTGTTCCGTTGTCGGCCGAGGCGCTGGCGCTGCTCGACGCGCTGCCCAGGATGGGCGGCACCGATCTGGTGTTTCCGGCCCCGCGCGGCGGCGTGCTCTCGGACATGACGCTGGCGGCGGTGCTGCGCCGGATGGGCGTGCCAGCGGTCCCACACGGCTTTCGCAGCACCTTCCGCGACTGGGCCGCCGAGCGCACGAACTACCCGCGTGACGTCGCCGAAATGGCGCTTGCGCACGCGATCGGCGACAAGGTGGAGGCGGCCTACAGGCGGGGCGATCTGTTCGACAAGCGCGCCCGAATGATGGCCGACTGGGCGAAGTTCCTGGCCCGCCCCGAAGCGAAGGGGCAGGTCATCGGCATGCAGAGCAAGCGGGGCTGACCCGCGAACCCGAGCCGGCCGGCAGCCGGCATCAAGATGGGGCCGGAAGCTGTGTGGCAGCGACCGACCCCTGACTCCCAACCGATCAATGGAGGATCGACGTGGAATCTGGAAGAACTGTAGTCGCTGGCGGCGATTTTGAAAGGCGCCTTGGCGCGCTTGCGGGCATCTGCGGTGAGCTGGCGCAGCGGATCCATACCGCTCGCACCGTGCTCCACAACAGCAGCGATGACGCGGCCGCTGCGAATCTGGTCGCCGATGCGCTCGGCGCTGCCGGCTGGCTGGCAGAACGCGGAGCCTCCATCGCTGGGTCGACCGCCGCGTCGATCACCGGCGGCGCGGACGAATGGCTGCTTCCAGAGGCAGTGCGCTGGGTGCCGAACCTCTGACGCCAGTCCCGGCGCCGGGCCGCGGCCGCCATCGGAATGCAGTGCCGCCGTGGCACGCGCGTCTCCGACAAGGCGGTGAGGTCCTGGCGCCCCATTTTCGAAGCCATCAGATCGAAGCCCATGAATCAATCGAAAGCTCACGCCGGTGCCACGACCGCGACCGCCGTCAACGACGACGAGGTGTCGTTGCCAAGGATTGGATGGCCGCGAGTGCGTGCCCGTCCGCCTGCTGCCGGTCGTGACCATGTGGCAGCCACTGTCGCCGGACAAGATCGCGGAGCTGCTCGGCATCGGGGAGAAGGTTGGCGGCCGCAAGTGGCCGATTTCGTCACACGCCGTCCGACTAGATGGGGTCCATGTTCCGGTGCCTCGTGGCAGGTGGGCGGACATCGCCGCGAGCCTGGCCGAGTTGCTTGACGAACTGACGAAGAACGGTGGCTCGACCGATGAGTGGGAGGCTCGCAGCCTGGCGCAGTTGCCGGCCGGCGTGTTCGTCTGGCGCGATGAGCTTGTCGCCCAGTACGAGCGAACCTATGGACGGCGCAAGTTCCTTCGCTCGAGGCCAAATGCACACCCGCTCAGCGAGAAGGGCAAAGCGGCGCAGCTCAAAGAGTTGCTCAGCGCGGAAGATAAAGCTTCGCTTGAAGCTTCGCTGATACGACTGGAGCGAAGGGCGAATGCCGCCACGATCGAAGTAAGCGGCGATGGCCGACTGGAATTCCGGGTCGTCATGCCCAAGGCGCAACACGATGTGGTGTTCGAGGGGT
>CAVRZW010000015.1:0-82836 GCA_963725755.1 uncultured beta proteobacterium | reverse complement strand
CATCGGGTTCGGCGTCATGGTGCGTCGCCCTCGGGCAGCTCGGCCACCGACGCTGCATCGAAGCGGCGCTCGCCGATCGGTACCGCGAAGCCGCGCCGCTTGGGCAGGATCACCCCGACCGGGCAGATGTGGGCGGCGCGGTCGGTGAGCGTCACCTCGGTGTCGGCAAGGCGGCCGCTGGGGCTGTCGACGAGCAGGTGGGTGGCGATGCCGTGGCCGCCGATCGCGAACACGTTCTTGCCGTCGACGTCGCGGCTGGCGCGCACGCACAGCTCGCACAGGATGCAGCGGTTGAAGTCGAGCAGGATGTCGGGGTGGCTCGCGTCCACCGGGCGGTCGGGGTAGAACTCCTCGAAATGCGGGCCCTCCATGCCCATCTCGTAGGCCGTGGCCTGGAGCAGGCAATTGCCGCTCTTCTCGCAGCTGGGGCAGAAATGGTTGCCTTCGATGAAGAGCATCTGCAGCAGCGTCTTGCGCTGCGCGTTCAGCTCATCGGTGTGGCTCTCGACTTCCAGCCCGGCGGTGGCCTGCACCGTGCACGCCGCGCCAGGGCGGCCGTTGACCTTCACGGTGCAGATGCGGCACGAGCCGTGCGGCTCGAAGCCCTCGTGCCAGCACAGGTGCGGGATGTAGCGGCCGGCGCGGACGGCCGCCTGTAGCAGGGTCTGGCCGGCGGTGAAGGGCACGTCCACGCCGTCGAGCGAGAAGCAGGGGCCGGCCGGGGCTTCGGCGCCCACGGGGATCGCCGGGTTCACGCCAGGTTCTCCAGATGGGCGCCCGCGTCGTCGCGGCCGGTCATGTGGCGCGCGATCGACAGCTCGTCGTCGAGATCGAAGGCGGGCTCGAAATGGAGCGACTTCAGGCGTTGCTCGTAGGCCGGCCGGAACCTGAGGATGGTGTCGCGCAGCGGGTTGCAGGCGGAAGCGCCGAGGCCGCAATGGGTGGCGCCGTGCATCAGCTTGTCGAGCTCGAACAGCACGTCGATGTCGCGGCGCGAGCCGTGGCCGGCGGCCAGCTTGTCCATGCGCTTGACGACGAGCGCGGTGCCGACGCGGCAGGGCGTGCAGAAGCCGCAGCTCTCGTGGGCGAAGAAATGCGCGAAGCCGCGCGCCACCTCGAACATGTCGCGGCTGCGGTCGAAGACCATGAAGGCGCCGGCGGTGGGTACGTCTTCGAACGCGATGCGGCGGCCGAACTCGAAGGCCGACAGGCACACGCCCGAGGGCCCGCCGACCTGCACCGCCTGCGTGTCGACCGCGCCGCAGTCCTCCAGCAGGCGCCCGATGCGGGTGCCGAACGGGTACTCGTACAGGCCCGGACGCTCGCAGTCGCCGGAGACCGAATGGATCTTGGTCCCGGTCGACTTGGGCGTGCCGATGCCGGCCCACCAGGCGCCGCCGCCCAGCGCGATGTGGCTGGCGGCGCAGAAGGTCTCGACGTTGTTGACGATCGTCGGCAGGCCCAGGTAGCCCCGCTCGACCGGGAACGGCGGACGCACGCGCGGCGTGCCGCGCTTGCCCTCCAGCGACTCGATCAGCGACGACTCCTCGCCGCAGACATAGGCGCCGGCGCCGACGTGGATCGCGATCTCGAAGTCGAAGCCGTCGTGGCCCAGGATGCGCGGGCCGAGCAGGTTCGCCTTGCGCCGGCGTTGCAGCGTGGCCTGCAACGATTCGAGGAGGTAACGGTATTCACCACGCAGGTAGACGAAGCCGCGCCGCGCGCCGATCGCCAGCGCAGCGATCGTCATGCCCTCGAACACCATATCGGCGCGCCGGGTCAGCAGCACGCGGTCCTTGAAGGTGCCCGGTTCGCCCTCGTCGGCGTTGCAGACGACCACACGCCCGGCGCCCGGTGCCTCGCGGCAGAGCTGCCACTTCAGCGCGGTGGTGAAGCCCGCGCCACCGCGGCCGCGCAGCTTGCTGGCCTGGATCTCGGCCAGCACCGCCTCGGGGCCGCGGGCCAGCGCCGCGCTCAGCGCGGCACCGGCGGCTGGCGGCTCGGCGAGCAACACGTCGGCGCGGCGGATGTTGTCCTGCACCTCGAACCACCCGGCCGGCCATTGCGCCACCGGCACGCGCGCGCGGATCAGCTCGGCCATCCGCGCCACGCGCGCGGCGTCGAGCCGGGTCACGACATGGTGGTGGTTGACGAGCAGCGCTGGACCCTGGTCGCCCAGGCCCGTGCACGAGCTGCGATCGACGCTCGCCAGGCCATCTTCGCCGACCCGGCCGGGTGCGACGCCCAGGCGGCGGCAGAGGTCGGCCATCAGCGCCTCGCTGCCGAGGAGGCGGTCGGTGATGTTGTCGCTGAACAGCACGCGGTACGCGCCCACCGGCCGCAGATGCAGGAAGCGGTAGAACCCCGCCACCCCCTCGACCTGGGCCAGCGTCAGGCCCAGCGCCGCCGCGATCTGGATCAGGTCTTCGCGCGGCAGCCAACCCCGCTGCGCCTGCCATTCGCGCAGGATCTGCAACAGCGCATGCGGATCGCGGCCGAACCGGGCCAGCAGCGCGCCTGGATCGATGGCGGCTGGAGCGTCGGGACGGGCGTGTGGCATGCCGGTGGCACGATGAGCGAAAGCCAGCGGCCTGTGTACGCCATTCGCGTGCCTGCGGCTTGACGTCGGTCAACGTGCGTCCGCGGCCGCCCTGCGGTGGCCCTCAGCCAGCCTTGCCGCGGCTGGCTTCGTAGCGCGCCCGGTTCGCTGCATCGGGCGGGTACAGGCCGGGCAGGGCGGCACCGGCCTGGACCTGCTCCATGATCCAGCTCTCCAGCCGCTCCTGCTCGATGGCCTCGGCAACGACGTCAGCGAGCATCGCCGCCGGGATGACGACGGCGCCGTCGGCGTCGGCGACGATCACGTCGTTGGGGAATACCGCCACCCCGCCGCAGCCGATCGGCTCCTGCCAGTTCACGAACGTCAGGCCGGCCACCGAGGCCGGGGCGGCCACGCCCTGGCTCCAGACCGGCAGCCCGCTGGCGAGCACGCCGGCGAGGTCGCGCACCACGCCGTCGGTGACGAGTGCGGCGACCTCGCGCCGGCGCATGCGCGCGCACAGGATGTCGCCGAAGATGCCGGCATCGGTGACGCCCATGGCGCCGGCGACGGCGATCACCCCCGCCGGCATCGCCTCGATCGCGCTGCGGGTGGAGATCGGTGCGCCCCAGGAGGCCGGCGTGGCCAGGTCTTCGCGCGCCGGCACGAAGCGCAGCGTGAAGGCGCGCCCGACCTGGCGCGCGAGCCCGCCCTGCAAGGGCCGCGCGCCGCGCAGCCAGACGTTGCGCAGACCCTTCTTGAGCAGCACGGTGGTCAGGGTGGCGGTGCACACGCCGCGCAGCGCGGCGGCGGTCTTCGGTTCCAGCGGCAGGACGGCGAGGTCGGGCATGGTGGCAACTCCAGGGTTCTGCCGCCGGGGCGGCCCTGCCATTCTGACCGCTGCGCGGTGCCGCCCTGGTTTCCGGCGTCACCGGTCGGGCCGCGGTGCCGCGGGGCGATGCACTTCGTTCAGCTCCGCGCGCCGGCAAGGAACTTCACGCCCTGGCCCCCGTCGAACCTCGGCACCCATGCCGTCCCAGCGCAAGCCTTCGCCCCCCATCGCCCCGCGTTCAGCGCCCGACGACGAGGAGCGCATCCTCGTCCTGCAGGGCGGCGGGGCACTCGGTGCCTACCAGGCCGGCGTGTTCGAGATCCTGGAGCAGGCGGCGCAGGGGCCGCACTGGGTGGCCGGCATCTCGATCGGCGCGATCAACGCAGCGCTGATCTGCGGCAATCCGCCGGCCCAGCGGCAGGCCAGGCTGCGCGAATTCTGGGAACTGGTGAGCTCCGCGCTGCCGACCCACGCCGTCGCGCTCGGCGTCCAGGGCACGGCGCGCGAGGCACTCAACGAGGTCAGCGCGACGCAGGTCATGCTGTTCGGCGTGCCCGGCTTCTTCAAGCCGCGCTTCCCGCCGGCGCCGCTGCAGCCGCGCGGCACGCCCGAGGCGATCAGCTACTACGACACCTCGGCGCTGCGCGAGACGCTCGAGCGGCTGGTCGATTTCGACCGCATCAACGCCGGCGCGATGCGGCTGTCGGTCGGGGCCGTGAACGTGCGCACCGGCAACTTCGAGTACTTCGATTCGGCGCGGCAGAAGATCGACGCGCGCCACGTCATGGCCAGCGGCGCGTTGCCGCCCGGCTTCGCGCCGGTGGAGATCGACGGCGAGCAGTTCTGGGACGGCGGGCTGGTCTCCAACACGCCGCTGCAGTACGTGCTCGACCAGGCCGGGCAGAAGCGCCGCCTGGTGTTCCAGGTCGATCTGTTCTCGGCCCGCGGCGAGCTGCCGCAGACCCTGGCCGAGGTCGTCGAGCGCGAGAAGGACGTCCGTTTCTCCAGCCGCACGCGGCTGAACACGACCAACGAGCTCGACCGCTACGCGATGGCGCAGGCCGCGCAACGCCTGCTCGCACGCCTGCCGCCGGAACTGCGCGAAGACCCCGACGCGAAAGCGCTGGCCGGCGTGCGCTGCCACTGCCCGGTCGATGTCGTGCACCTGATCTACCGCAGCAAGCACTACGAGACCCAGTCCAAGGACTACGAGTTCTCGCGCCTGTCGATGCAGGAGCATTGGGACGCGGGCCGCGACGACATGGCCCGGACGCTGAAGCACAGCCGCTGGCTGGAGCGGGACCGCAACGCCACCGGCCTGCGCGTCTATGACCTGGCCGCCGCCCCCCTGCCGACCCCCAGCCCATGAACGTCGACGAGATCCGCCGCCGCGCCTTCGCGATGCCGCTGACCAGCCCGGCGTATCCGCCCGGCCCTTACCGCTTCGTCGATCGCGAGTTCCTGCTCGTCACCTACCGCACCGACCCCGAGGCGCTTCGCGCGGTGGTGCCCGAGCCGCTGGAGATCGCCGAGCCGATCGTCAAGTACGAGTTCATCCGCATGCCCGACTCGACCGGCTTCGGCGACTACACCGAGTCGGGCCAGGTCATCCCGGTGCGCTTCCAGGGCCAGGCCGGGGCTTACGTGCACTCGATGTACCTCGACGACGAGGCCCCCATCGCCGGCGGGCGCGAGCTGTGGGGTTTTCCGAAGAAGCTGGCCGCGCCCAGACTTCGCGTCGAGACCGACACCTTGCTGGGCACGCTGGACTACGGCTCGGTGCGCGTGGCCACCGCGACCATGGGCTACAAGCACCGCAGGCTGGTGCCCGAATCGGTGCTGCCCGGCCTGCTGGCGCCGAACTTCCTGCTCAAGATCATTCCGCACGTCGACGGCAGCGCCCGCATCTGCGAGCTGGTGCGCTACTTTCTCGAGGACGTGACCGTCAAGGGCGCGTGGACCGGCCCGGCGGCGCTCGAGCTGGCGCACCATGCGCTGGCGCCGGTGGCGCAGCTGCCGGTGCTCGAAGTGATCTCAGGCGTCCATCTGCTCACCGACGTCACGCTCGGCCTCGGGCAGGTCGTGCACGACTACCTGGCCTGAGCCGCGTCGCCCGCTGCGGCACGCATGCCCCAGCGGTGCAGGCGCTCAGGCCGCGCTGCGCAGCGCCGGCTGGCGCTCGAGGATGCGGGTCAGCGCGGCGCCGAAGTTGGCCACCGTGCGGTCGGGGTGGTGCAGCTTGTCGAGGCCGAACAGCCCGATGCGGAAGGTCTTGAAGTCGGCCGGCTCGTCGCACTGCAGCGGCACGCCGGCGGCGGCCTGCAGGCCCTCGCCGAGGAAGGCCTTGCCGCTGTGCAGGCCGTCGTCGTCGGTGTAGCTGACGATCACGCAGGGGGCCTGGAAGCCTTCGGCGGCCACGCTCTTCAGGCCGTGGCTGGCCATCACCGCGCGCAGCCGGCGGCCGAGCTCGACCTGTTCGGCGCGCAGGCGCTCGAAGCCGTAGGCGCGGGTCTCCTGCATCGCGTCGCGGGTGCGCGTCAGCGCATCGGTGGGCAGCGTCGCGTGGTAGGCGTGGCCACCGCCCTCGTAGGCTTCCATGATCTGCAGCCACTTCTTCAGGTCGGCGGCGAAGCTGGTGCTGGTGGTGCCGTCGATGGCCGCGCGGGCGCGCTCGCCGAGCATCACGAAGGCGCAGCAGGGCGAGCCGCTCCAGCCCTTCTGCGGCGCGCTGACCAGCACGTCGACGCCGGTGGCCTGCATGTCGACCCACAGCGCGCCCGATGCGATGCAGTCGAGCACGAACAGGGCGCCCACCTCGTGCGCCGCGTCGGCCACCGCGCGCAGGTAGCCGTCGGGCAGCAGCAGGCCGGCGGCGGTCTCCACATGCGGCGCGAAGACCATCGCCGGACGTTCGGCGCGGATCGTGGCCACGACCTCGTCCAGCGGCGCCGGCGCAAACGGCGACTGGCGGGCGCTGCCGCTCGTGCGCGCCTTGAGCACGATCTGCTCGGACGGGATCTGTCCCATCTCGAAGATCTGGGTCCAGCGGTAGCTGAACCAGCCGTTGCGGATGACCAGCGTCTTGCGGCCGGTGGCGAACTGGCGCGCGACCGCCTCCATGCCGAAGGTGCCGCTGCCGGGCACGACGATCGCCGAGCGGGCGCGATAGACCTCCTTGAGGATGCCCGAGATGTCGCGCATCACGCCGCCGAACTTCTTCGACATGTGGTTGAGCGCGCGATCGGTGTAGACCACCGAGTATTCGAGCAGGCCGTCGGGGTCGACGTCTGGCAGCAAGCCGGGCATGGTGGTTCCCCAGGATGAGAGTGGGTTGGGTGGGCCGGCAGCTTATCACCCGCCGCCCGGCCCGGGCGGATGCGGGTTCATCGCCGTGGCGCGGGCCTGGGCCTCGCATTTAACATTGCCCCATCGGCCGCGATGGGTATCGCGGCCGACGGTTTTCGACCAGGAGGCTTCCGGCATGCGAGGACACAGGGCCCTGAGCAAGGATCACTACGCCGGCGCGCTGATGATCGCCATCGGGCTGGCTGTGCTCGGCATCGGCGCCGGCTACCACGTCGGCAACCTGAACCGCATGGGAGCGGGTTACATCCCGGTGGTGCTGGGCGTGCTGATGATCGCGATCGGCATCGCCATCGCGGCCACGGCGGCGCGAGTCGCCGGGCCGGTGGCCGCCGCGGCCGGCGGTCACGGCCTCGACAGCCGGGCGGGGCCGCAGTGGCGCGGCTGGCTGTGCATCATCGGCGGCGTCGCCGCCTTCGTCGTCATCGGCCAGTACGGCGGGATGCTGCCGGCGACCTTCGCTGCGGTCTTCGTCGCCGCGATGGGCGACCGCGACAACACGCCGAAGACGGCGGCCGCACTGGCCGCGCTGATGGTGGTCTTCGCGCTCGTCATCTTCCACTTCGGCCTCAAGGTGCAACTGCCCCTGTTCGGATGGGGCTGAGACCGGACCGCGGGGGCGCCCACGCCCTGACCGCGTCGCCTGCAAAGCAGCCGCCGCCTGGCCAAGACAGAGACAACAGAGAGACATGCACCAGACCCTGATGGACCTTTGGTACGGCTTCGGCGTGGCGCTGCAGCCCGGCAACTTCATGTGGTCGGTGTTCGGCGTGCTGATCGGCAACCTGATCGGCGTGCTGCCGGGCATGGGTGCGCTGACCACGATCTCGATGCTGCTGCCGCTGACCTACGTGATTCCGCCGGTGCCGGCGATCCTGATGCTGGCGGGCATCTTCTACGGCTCGCAGTACGGGGGTGCCATCGGCGCCATCCTGCTGAACCTGCCCAGCCACCCGCCGCACGCGGTGACCTGCCTGGACGGCTACCCGATGACCAAGGCCGGCCGCGGCGGCGCGGCGCTGGGCATCACGATGATGTGCTCGTTCTTCGCCGCCTCGGTGGGCATCATCGTGATGATCTTCCTCTCGCCGCTGCTGGTGGAGGTGGCATTCAAGTTCGGCCCCACCGAGGTCTGCTCGATCATGCTGCTGGGCCTGCTGGCCGGCGCCACGATGTCGCGCGGCTCGCCGCTCAAGGGCCTGGCGATGACGGTGTTCGGCCTGTTCTGCGGCGTCGTGGGCACCGACGTGATCAGCGGCGCCACGCGCTACACCTTCGACCTGCCCGACCTGGCCGACGGCGTCGAGCTCGGCGCGCTGTGCATGGGCCTGTTCGGCATTGCCGACTTCCTGGTCAGCGTCAACCGGCTGGCGATCAGCCCGCATTCGGCCCGCGTCAGCATGAAGGACATGCGGCCCACGCGCGCCGAGATGAAGCAGGCCTTCTGGCCGATGGTGCGCGGCACCGCGGTGGGCACGCTGTTCGGTGCCATGCCCGGCACCGGCCCGACCATCACGACCTTCATCGCCTACGCGGTGGAGCGCAAGGTGGCCAAGGACCCCTCGCGCTTCGGCAAGGGGGCGATCGAGGGCGTGGCCGCACCCGAGGCGGCTTCGCATTCCAAGACCCAGGTCGACTTCATCCCGACCATGTCGCTGGGCATCCCGGGCGACGCGGTGATGGCGCTGATCCTGGGGGCGCTGATCATCAAGGGCATCCAGCCCGGGCCGCAGCTGATCACCGAGCACCCGGACATCTTCTGGGGCCTGATCGCCAGCTTCTGGATCGGCAACGTGCTGCTGGTGATCCTCAACGTGCCGCTGATCGGTGTCTGGGTGCGGCTGCTGCGGGTGCCCTACAAGTACCTCTACCCGGCGGCGCTGTTCTTCATCTGCATCGGTGTCTACAGCACCCGGAACAGCCTGTTCGACGTCGGCGAGGTGGCCGTGTTCGGCATCCTGGGGGCGATCTTCCTGGCGCTGGACTTCCCGGTCTCGCCGATCGTGCTGGGCTTCGTGCTCGGCCCGATGCTGGAGGAGAACTTCCGCCGCGCGATGCTGCTGTCGCGCGGCGACCTGATGGTCTTCGTCGAGCGTCCGATCAGCGCCTGGTTCATCGCCGGGTGCAGTTTCCTGATTCTGGCGCAGCTGGTGTCGTACCTGCGCAAGCTGCGCGTGCGGCCGATGCAGGTGGCCTGACCGGCCGCGGCGGCGCGCTCACTCCATCGCGACGCGCGCCGCGCCGGCGGCGCCGACGCGATTTCGGCCCGGCGCGATCAGCCACAGCAGCGGGATCACGAGCAGCGTCAGCGCCAGCATCAGCTTGAAGTCGTCGATGTACGCCACCATGGTCGCCTGGCGCGTGATCTCGCCGTCGAGCATCGCCAGCCCGGCCGGCGACAGCGGGGCGATCCCGCCGACGGCCGGCGACGCGGCCAGCGCGGCGGCGTTGACCTGGGCCGCCATCGAAGCGTGCACGGTCTGGGTGTTGCGCACGAGCAGCGTCTGCACCAGCGAGATGCCGATGCTGCTGCCGATGTTGCGCACCAGGCTGTACAGCGCCGTCCCCTGCGAGAGCATCGCCGGCTCGAGCGTGGCGAAGGTGGCGGTGCTCAGCGGCACGAAGACCAGGCCGAGGCCGATGCCCTGGATCACCCCGGGCCAGACGATGTCGTGCGCCGACAGCACCAGCGTGTAGCCGCTCATCTGCCACAGCGAGAAGGCGGTGATCGAGAAGCCCGCCAGCAGCAGCGCGCGCACGTCGACGCGGCCGACCAGGCGGCCCACCAGCAGCATCGAGAACATCGTGCCCGCGCCGCTGGGCGCGGTGAGCAGGCCGACGGCGAGCGCCGGGTAGCCCAGCAGCGACTGCAGCATCGTCGGCGTCAGTGCGCGCGTCGCGTAGAGCACCAGGCCGACGATGAAGATGAACATCAGCCCGGTGATGAAGTTGCGGTTCTTCAGCAGCCGGACGTCGAGAAAGCTGCGCCCGGCGGGCGTGAACACGGTGTGGACGACGAAGAAGGCCAGCGCGATCGCGAGTGCGATCACCTCGACCCAGGTCTCGGTCGACGAGAACCAGTCGTTGTCCTGGCCGCGGTCGAGCAGCATCTGCAGCGCGCCGATGGCCAGGCTCAGGGTCGCGAAGCCGAAGGCGTCGAAGCGCATCGCGCGCGCCGCCGCGCCCGGCCGGATGTAGGTCCAGATGCCGTAGAAGGCCAGCGCGCCGATCGGCAGGTTGATGAAGAAGACCCAGCGCCAGTCGTAGCTGTCGGTCAGCCAGCCGCCGAGGCTGGGGCCGAGGATGGGCCCGACCATCACGCCCATGCCCCAGATCGCCATCGCCGAGCCGCGCCGTGCCGGCGGTGTGATCTGCAGCATGACCGCCTGCGACAGCGGAACCAGGGCGGCGCCGAACAGGCCCTGCAGCAGCCGCGCGGCGACGATCTCGGCCAGCGAGCCCGAGACGCCGCACCACAGCGACGCCAGCGTGAAGCCGGCCACCGAGACCAGGAAGACGCGCTTCTGCGTGAAGCGGTCGCACAGCCAGCCGGTCAGCGGCGTGGCGATCGCCGCGGCCACGATGTAGGAGGTCAGCACCCAGGTGATCTGGTCCTGCGATGCCGACAGGCTGCCCTGCATGTGCGGCAGCGCGACATTGGCGATCGTCGTGTCGAGCGCCTGGATGATGGTGGCCAGCATCACCGACAGGGTGATCATCCGGCGCTCGACCGGCGTCACGGGGTTCGCCGGGTCGTTCATCGGCGGGCCGGTTCGTCGGTGCCCGGGGCTGCAGCGCACAGAACGCGCCTGGCTGTCATGGCCCACCGTCCAGGATGTCCTGGAGTTGCTCGAGCAACTCGGTGGCGACCAGCAGGCGCTGCGGATCCATGTCGACCAGCAGCGCCTTGCGCACCGCGCCGGCCTGCGCGCGGACCTTGTCGTTGAGCGCCGACCCGGCCGCCGTCAGCGTCACGTGCTTGACCCGCCGGTCGTCGGGCGAGGAGCTGCGCTCGACGAGGCCGGCCCCGGCCAGGCGGTCGAGCATCACGGCCATCGTCGCGCTCTCGACGCCCACGCGCTGCGCCAGTTCGGCTTGCGACAGCGGGCCCCTGGCGCGCGCGACCATCGCCACCGTGAGCCAGCTGGCCTGGCTCATGCCCAGGCCCTTCAGGCGCCGGTCCACCGCCAGCCGCCAGGCGCGCGCGGTGCTGTGCAGCGCGGCGGAGAAGCGTTCCTCGACGGTCGGCAAGTCGATAGCCTGCTGATGATTAGATGTCTATTCAAAGTATAGCAAGCCGCGGCGATCCGGAACCGGGCGCGACGGCGCCGGCCGGTCGCGGCCGGGTTGCCTCAGCGCCGGCGAGGGCCGAAGGCGCGCGCGATCAGCGCCAGCGAGGCGGCGTCGTCCCATTGCCGCGCGCCGACGACCTTCTGCAGCACCCGGCCCTGCGCATCGACGAGCACGGTCAGCGGCAGCTCGGAGGCGCCGAGCAGGTTCTCCATCTGCAGGTGGCGGTCGATGAAGTGGTTGAGGGTGGCGTTGGTGCGCGCCAGCAGCGCGCGCGCGGCGGCGGGGTCGTCGTCGGTGGAGATGCCGATGATCGCGAAGGGCTGGGCGCTGTCGCGCCAGGCCAGCCGCTCCAGCGACGCCATCTCGGCGCGGCAGGGCGGGCACCAGCTGGCCCAGACGTTGATGATCAAGGGTCGGCCGCGGAAGTCCGAGAGCCGGCGCGAAGGCCCGTTGAGCCCGAGCAGCGTGGCGTCGGGCAGGGTCTGGCCGACCATCACCTCGCCCGGCGTCGCTGCCGCCGGCCGCAGGCCGCCGAGCGCAGCGCACAGCGCGATGCACCGCGCCACCGCCAGTTGCAGCGCGTGGCGGCGCGAAGGCGGCGGCGGATCGCCCGGCCGCTGCGGGCGACCGCCGACGGGCGCTCGTCGCTGCCGCGTCATGACCCGCAAACCAGCTCGGCCACGCGCTCGCCGATGGCCATCGAAGCGGTCAGCCCCGGCGACTCGATGCCGAACAACTGCACGACGCCCTCACAGCCATGCTGCGGCGGGCCATCGATGCGGAAGTCGGCCGCCGGCTCACCGGGGCCGCTGAGCTTGGGCCGGATGCCGCTGTACGCCGGCACGAGCGCGGTCGCCGGCAGCCGTGGCCAGTAGCGACGCACGTCGGCGGCGAAGGCCTCGGCGCGCGATGCATCGACCGCGTAGTCGAAGGCGTTGCCGGCACGGGCGTTGAGCTGGGCGGCAGTGAGCCATTCGACATCGGGGCCGAAGCGTGCCTGGCCGCCGAGGTCGAGCGTGAGGTGCACCCCCAGCCCGCCATCGACCGGCGTCGGGTAGATCAAGTGCGCGAAGGGCGCGCGGCCGGCGAGCGCGAAGTAATGCCCCTTGGCGAGATGGCGGCGCGGGATCGCGGCCACAGGAAAGCCTCGCATGGCCGCGGCCACCGCCTGCGCGTCGAGCCCGGCGGCATTGACGACCCAGCGCGCATCGAGGTCGCTGCGTACGCCGTAAGCGTCCTGGCCCGAGGCGCTCGCCACCTCCACCCGCCAGCCCTGGCCCGAGCGCGTCGCGGCGGTCACGCAGCTGCGCACCGCGAGCAGCGCGCCGGCGGCCTCGGCGTCGGCAAGCAGGGCCGTCATCAGGCCGTGGCTGTCGACGATGCCGCTGGCCGGCGAATGCAGCGCCGCGCGGCATTCGAGCTCGGGCTCCAGGGCCCGGGCCTCGCTACGCGTCAGCAGCCGCAGACCGCTCACGGCGTTGTCGCGGCCCCGCTGGAGCAGTTCCTCGAGCGCGGGCCGGTCCTCGTCGCGCGTGGCCACGACGAGCTTGCCGCAGCGCCTGAAGGCCACGCCGCGCGCGGCGCAGAAGGCTTCGAGCAATGGGCGGCCGCGCACGCACAGCCGCGCCTTGAGGCTGTCGGTCGGGTAGTACAGCCCCGCGTGCAGGACCTCGCTGTTGCGCGACGACACGCCGGCGCCGATCCGGCTTTCACGCTCGGCGATCACGACCTCGAGCCCGGCCTGGGCCAGCGCCCGCGCGCAGGCCAGGCCGACGACGCCGGCGCCGACGACGAGAACGTCGATGCGGTCCATCGTCAGCGCGCGGCGAGGCCTCGTCGGCAGGGTGGGGTCGCGAGACAGGATGGCATCGGCGGAGGGGTGAACCGTGGCTGGTGGACATCGTATCCTCCACCGACGGTGCAACAGGCGACAGGAGCGGGAAGATGCGGATCGCAGTGATGGGGGCAGGCGGTGTCGGCGCCTATGTCGGCGCGCGGCTGCAGGCCGCGGGCGAGGACGTGGTCTACATCGCCCGCGGCGCGCACCTGGCGGCGCTGCGCGCCGAGGGCCTGCGCATCGAGGCTCCGCAAGCCGGCCTGCACCTGCCGAAAGTGGTCGCCACCGACGATCCGGCACAGGTCGGCGCCGTCGATCTGGTGCTGTTCACCGTCAAGCTGTGGGACACCGAGGCCGCCGCGCGTTCGCTGGCGCCGCTGCTCGCGCCGCACACGCGGGTCGTGACGCTGCAGAACGGCATCGACAGCGTGGCGATGCTCGCCCGCCACGTGCCACCGGCCCAGGTCGTGGGCGGCGTCATCTACCTGTCGGCGGTGATCGCCCGCCCTGGCGTGATCGGGAGCCCGGGCGGCATGCACCGCATCGTCGTCGATGCCGCCGGCGGTGACGCCGTCGTCGCTGCGCTGTGCGCGGCCTGCGCGCGCGCGACCGCCATCGAGGCCACGACGAGCGCAGACGTCGGCCGCACGATCTGGGAGAAGTTCATCGCGCTGGCGGCGATCTCCGGCGCCACCGCCTTGCTGCGCGCGTCGACCGGCCCGATCGTCGACCATCCCGAGAGCCGCGCCTTCCTGCGCGCCCTGATCGACGAAGGCGTGGCCGTGGCCGCCGCTGTCGGGCATGCGATGCCGGCTGGATTCGCCGATGCGACGATGGCACGGATCGCCGCCATGCCGCCGCAGTTCCGCTCGTCGATGGCCGAGGATCTGGAGCGCGGCAAGCCGCTCGAGCTGCGCTGGCTGTCGGGCCGCATGCATGGCCTGGGTCTGGAGCATGGCGTGGCCACGCCGTCGCACACGGCGGTGTATCGCGGCCTCGTCCTCCACGCCGGCCCCGCGGCGCCCGCACCGGCGCGGCAACGCCTGCCGGCGATCCCGCCGGCCGACTACACGCCCGAGCAGAAGGCCGCCGCGGCCGAGTTCGAGGCCGCGCGCAAGGTGCCGGTGTTCGGCCCTTTCGAGCCGCTGATGTACAGCCCGCAGGTGATGAGCCAGGCGCGGGCGATGGGCGACTACCTGCGCTACAGGTCGGCCATCGGCAACACCCTGAGCGAGCTCGCGATCCTGGTCACCGCGCGCGAGTGGAGCCAGGACTACGAGTGGCACGTGCACCGCCCGATCGCGCTCGAGCGGGGCATCGCGCCGGCGATCGCCGACGCCATCGCGCAGGGCCGCCGGCCCGAGGGCATGAGCGACGACGAGGACATCGTCTATGAATTCTCGATCGAGCTGCACCGCACCAGGCATGTCTCGGACCGCAGCTTCGCGCGCGCCGAGAAGCGCTTCGGCAGGCAGGGCGTGGTCGACCTGACCGCCATCAACGCCTACTACGCGCTGCTTGCGATGCAGCTGAACATGGCGCAATACCCGCTGCCCGAGGGCGGCCGGCCGCTGCCGCACCTGCCCTGAGCTTGTCGGCGCTCAGACCGCCTGCAGCGCGCCGCGGCTGACGGTCTCGCCGTCGTTGGGCTGCAAGGTCCAGAACGACAACGACGACAGCAGCGTCAGCGCGCCCATCGTCAGAAAGGCGTGGTGCAGCGCACGGGCCACCGCGGCCTGGTCGCTCTGCGGCAGGCCGCCCAGGAACCAGGCCGTGACCAGCGAGCCGCAGGCCAGGCCGAAGCTCATCGACATCTGCTGCATCGAACTGGCGATGGTGCTGGCCATGCTCGAGTCGGAGCCCTCGACGTCGGCATAGGCCATCGAGTTCATGCTCGAGAACTGCAGCGAGTTGAAGAAGCCCTGGGTCAGGCTCAGCAGCACGATCAGCGGCAGCGGCGTGCCCTTGCCGACGAGCGAGAACACGCCGATCGTCACCCCGATCATCAGCGTGTTGAGGACCAGCACGCGGCGGTAGCCGAAGCGGCCGAGGATGCGCACCGACATCATCTTCATGAACATCGCCGCGGCAGCCGCCGGCATCATCAGCAGGCCCGACTCCCAGGCCGGCAGGCCCAGGCCGAGCTGGTACAGCAGCGGCAGCAGGAAGGGCAGGCCGCCGATGCCCAGCCGGGTGATGAAGCCGCCGACCACCGAGACGCGGAAGGTGCGCACGCGGAACAGCGCCAGACGCAGCAGCGGGTACTCGGTGCGCCCGGCATGCACGACGTAGGCGGCCAGCAGGCTGAGCGAGAGCATGAGCAGGATCCCGGCGGAGGTCACGTCGAGGTGGTGCTCGCCGAAGACCTCGAGCAGCCACGACAGCAGCGCGGCGCCGGCGCCGAACAGCACCAGGCCGACGACGTCCAGCGGCCGCGACGACTCGCCGCGGTAGTCGGGCATGTGGCGGTGGATCAGCCATTGCGCCACCAGCCCCACCGGCACGTTGACGAAGAAGATCACCCGCCACGACAGCCAGTGCACGATCAGGCCGCCGACGGTGGGCCCCAGAAGCGGGCCGATCAGCGCCGGGATGATGACGAAGTTCATCGCCCGCAGCAGCTCGCCCTTGGGGAAGGTGCGGATCACCGTCAGCCGCCCGACCGGCATCATCATCGCCGCGCCCAGGCCTTGCAGGATGCGCGCGGCGACCAGCATCGGCACGCTGATCGACAGGCCGCACAGCACCGAGGCGAAGGTGAACATCGCCACCGCGCTGGCGAACACCCGCCGGGTGCCGAAGCGGTCGGCCATCCAGCCGCTGATCGGGATGCACACCGCCAGGCTGAGGATGTAGCTGGTGACCACCGCCTTCAGGCTCAGCGGCGTGACCTGCAGGCTGGCGGCCATCGACGGCACCGCGGTGTTGACGATGGTCGAGTCCAGCTGCTCCATGAAGAGCGCGGTGGCCACCACCCAGGGCAGGTAGCGTTTGACGTTGGCGTTGTCCATGGGTGGCATCGTGAGCGCCGGGTGGCCTGGACAGGGCCTGGCAGCGCAAAGCATGCCAGCGTAGCACCGGCGGGCCGACCCTCGTCGACTGCGGGTCGGCCCCGGGGCCGGCGTTCGCTCAGGAATGTGGCTGGCCGCTTGCCGCCGACACCCGGCTCGCCGAGGCGGCGGCCGTCGGCGCGGGTGCCGCGCTCGGCGCCAGCGCCAGTGCCTGCGGCTGCAGCGCCTTGAGCAGGGGGTCGGCGGTCCAGGACTTCAGCGTCAGCGGCCAGGGCCGGCCCGAGGCCTGCAGCGTGACGTCGCCGCCCGCCTTGGGCTGCCACAGCGACCAGGTCTGCGCCGGGCCGCCACCGTTCTCGAGCGTGAGCTTCAGCAGCGGCGGGCCGGCGGGCACGGCCGGCTTGGCGGCGCCGCCGGGCTGCGCATCGGCCAGGCCATCGACCCGCAGGCTGGCGATCTGCGCCGCCAGCGCCTGCGCCTTGTCGGGGTCGAGCTTCTCGCCGGCGGCCAGGCCCTCGGCGGTCCAGCCGCCCGACGCCGCAGGCGCCGAAGCCGCCCCTGCCCTGCGGTGCAGCGTGACGACGCCCTGGCCTTCATGCGCGATCGCGATCCCGGTGATGCGGCCTGCATCGCGCTGCAGCAGGCCATGGTCGAACCAGTCGCTGGCCGTGGTCGGCAGGTCATAGGGACTGATCTCGACGTCGTAGACGGACCGGTCCTGCGCCGTGCGCGCGCTCGATTTGCGCGGCCCGGCCGGGCTGCCGAGATAGACCGTGGCCAGCGTCCGCGTGCCGGCTGCGACCACCAGGCGGCGTTCGAAATGGTCGCTGCCGACCTTGAAGCGGTCCTGCGCATCGGCGGTGGTGGCCACCGGCAGGCCGCGCTTCAGGCCGGCCAGCTTCGCGAGCAGGTCCTGCACCTTCTGCGGGTCGGCAGGCGCATCCTGCAGCGAGGGCAACAGCCAATGGCCGCCCTGCTTGCGCAACTCCAGCGTCGCCGGCTTGGCCGCCTGCGCAGCGTCGCCGCCGGCGGGCCCGGTGAGCACCAGCCTGTCGGCGGTCTTCAGTTCGGCCGCGACCAGCGGCCGGTCGGGCACCTGCGGCGTCAAAGCGTTGGGCTCCAGCTGCAGCGCCACCGCCGCGGCCACCTGCAGGGCTAGCAAGGTGCCCAGTACCAGGGTCCAGCGTTGCATCGTTCAGGCCTCCTGCAGGTAGGGTTGGTAGGCCAGCTCCCGGCCCCGGCGCAGCCGGCGCTGCAGCCACCACAGGCCGGCCAGCAGCAGCAGCACGGCCCCATAGTCGGCGTATTCCCACAGCGGTTCCTGGCTCGGCGGCATCGGGTCCAGCGTGCGCGCGAAGTCGCTGCGGCCGCGGATCGCGAGCAGCCCCGGGTCTTCCAGCGCGTCCTCGACCAGGTTGAGCGCGAAGTCAGCCGGCTTGCGGTAGGCGCTGCCCTGGGCCTGGCCTTCCAGGCTCATCGCGGCGTCGCTGAAGACGGCATTCGATCCGATCAGCACCAGCCGCGCCGAGGCCGGCGAATGCTCGATCACGCGGCCCAGGTGGTCCAGCGACAGCGGCGCCGAGGCCGCCGCCGAAGCCGGCGCGGCGGCTGCGGGCGCGGAAGCCGCCGCGGCGGCCAGCAGCGGCGAAGGCTGGCCCGCGAAGGCCGAGTCGAAGCGGCCGACGACCGCCACCGCCAGCGGCTGCGCGCCGCGCACACCCCCGGGCGCGAAGCCCAGGTCGGGGTGGCTGCGGTAGTCGGGCAGCAGGTCGGTGCTGGTGGAGACCCAGCTCTGTGGCGACGAGCGCAGCAGCGTCGTCACATGGCGCGCCTTGTTCGCCGCCGCATCGACTTCGACCGGCGCCGCCCAGGGCACGCTGAGCTGGCCCAGGTTCGCGGTGACCGGGCTGCCGGCGTCCATCCCGTCGTGGCGCACATCGACGATGTAGGGATAGGGCGCGAGCTGGATCTCGCGCACCGACATGCCGCCGCCGATCGGCCGCTCGACCGGGATCGGCAGCGCGCCGCTGTGCGGGTCCAGCACCAGGCCCTTGCCCAGGCGCAGGCCCTGGGCCTTGAGCCAGTCGTCGAGGCCGCTCGTGACCGGCTGCGCGACCAGCGACTCGCCCACCGAGACGCTGTCGGGCGCGGTGGCCACCACCACCGTGCCGCCCTGCATCAGGAACTGGTCGATCGCGAACACCTGCTTGCGGTCGAGGTTCTCCGGTGCCAGCACCATCAGCAAGTCGGCCACGGCCGGCACGACGCCGTCGTGGAGGTCGGTGTCCAGCCAGCGCACCGAGTCGCCCAGCGCCTGGCGCAGGACCTGGAACTGCGGCCCCTGAGGCATGCCGTAGCCCGGTGGCGTCGCGGCCGGCGCGAGCACCGCCACGGTCTTCAGGACGCCCGGCGAATAGCGCTCCACCGCGGCCTCGAGGCTGCGCTTGAACGCGGCGCGGTCCAGCGTCCTGGGCAGCGGCACGCGCTCGACCTCGTGGCCGTCGGAGAGCTGCAGGTGGAACCAGAAGGGCTGCGGGTCGAGCAGGCTCGCGACCAGCGGGCGCAGGCCCTGGCCGCTGAGCTGGCGCGCGAGCGCGGGGTCGGCGCCGGGGTCCTTGAAGGCCACCTGCAGCTTGCCGCCGGCCTCTTGCTGCAGGTCGCCGAGGGCCTCGTCCAGCGCCTGGCGCGCCGGTCGCAAGGCCTGCGGCAGCGCGTCCGCGCCCGAGACGTAGCCCGTGAACCGCAGCGGCCTGGCCAGCGCCGCGAACGGGCTGCCGCCGCCCTGGTAGCTCAGCAGCACCTTGCGGATCGCGCGCGTGATGTCGTACTCGGGGTTGCGCAGCGCGACGTCGAAATTGCCCTCGCTGCGCGACTTGACGGCGATGAGGTCGCGGAAGCCGAGCACCTGGTACTGGTCGCCGTAGGACACGACGATGTCGAAATACGAATTGACGACCGAGGCCTGGTACTTGCTCGCAACCTGGAACGGCACCGGCCGGATGCCGTAGTGGCTGGAGGCTTCCTCCTCCTGCCTGGGGTCGTCGCGCGGATCGACGATCTCGACCCGCACCTTGGAGCCGCCGGCCACCGCGTACTCGGCCAGCAGGTCGCGCAGCTGCGGCACCAGCGGCGCCAGCAGCGGGTGGGTCCGGGCGCTGAAGTAGCCGCGGATGACGAGCGGCTCCTTCAACTCGCCCAGGTAGCGGCGCGTGGCGTCGGACAAGGTGTACTGGTGGCCCTGCGTCAGGTCGACGCGGGCGCCGCCGAGCTGCCCCAGCCACAGGTTGACCGCGATCGCATTGGCCGCCAGCAGCCCCGCTGCCCACAGCCAGCGCCGCTGCGCAGCCTGCAGCGGGTTGCCGGCCCAGCGCAGCCGCTCCAGCGCCAGCCGGTTGAGGACCAGGAACAGCACCGTGATCGACAGGTAGTAGGCGAGGTCGCGCGCATCGAGCACGCCGCGCGTGATCGAGTCGAAGCGCGAGCCGGCACCGAGATCGCGCAGCCACTGGCCGGCGTCGTTGCCGACCAGGCCGGTGATCGCCGGCGAGCCGACGAGGTAGAACGCGCCGCAGATCGCCGCGGTGGCGATCAGGCTCACGATCTGGCTGTCGGTGCGCGCCGAGACGGCGAGGCCGATCGCGACATAGGCGGAAGCAAGCGCCAGCGCGGCGACATAGCCGCCGATCACCGGCCCCCAGTCCAGCGGCCCGAGCAGGGCCACCGTCAGCGGCAGCGGCAGGGTCAGCGCCAGCGCGATCGCCACCAGCGCCAGCGCGCCGAGGAACTTGCCCAGCACCTGCACCCCGGGGGCGATGGGCGCGGTCAGCAGCAGCTCCAGCGTGCCGCTGCGCCGCTCCTCGGCCCAGGCGCGCATCGTGAGTGCGGCGACGAGGAAGATCAGCAGCACCGGCATCCACTGGAAAAGCGGCCGCACGTCGGCCAGGTCGCGGGCGAAGAAGGTGCCGACCCAGAAGAAGATGAACAGCGTCACGCCCAGGAAGGCGGCGAGGAACAGGAAGGCCGCCGGCGAGGCGAAGGTGCCCACCAGCTCCTTGCGCGCGATCACCAGCGCGCGCGACAGGTTCTCACGCCACATCGCGAGCCTCCTCGGTCGCGTTCGCACTCGAGACCGCGACGGCCGCGTTGCCGGCCAGGCCCGACGCATCGGCGCCGTCGGGGCGGTTGATCTCGGCGAACAGGGTCTCCAGGTCGCGCCGCTCGAAGCCCAGCGCGTGCAGCCCGAAGCCGGCGCGGTGGACCGCCGCGCTGACCGCGGGCGCGACGTCGGCTTCGGCTTCCAGCGCGTAGCGGAAGCAGGCGCCGGCCAGGCCGTCCAGGCGCGCCGAGCGCACACCGGGCACGGCCTGCAGCACCGGTCGCGCCGCGGCCTCGGCGCGGTCCAGCGTGACGAGCAGGCGCGCGCCGCGCTGCAGCGCGTCCATGCGCGCATCGACCACCTTGCGGCCGCGGCGCAGGATCACCACCCGCTCGCACACCGCCTGCACCTCCTGCAGGATGTGGGTCGAGACGATCACGGTGGCGCTCCGTGCCAGCTCGCGGATCAGCTCGCGCATCTGCAGGATCTGCGTCGGATCGAGGCCGTTGGTCGGTTCGTCGAGGATCACGATGTCGGGGTGGTGCAGGATCGCCTGCGCGACGCCGACGCGCTGACGGTAGCCGCGCGACAGGGTCTGGATCGTCGCCGTCGCCTTCTCGAGCAGGGCGGTGCGCCGGATCGCGGTGGCCACTGCGGCGCGCCGCTGCGCCGCCGGCACGCGATGCATTGCGGCCTGGTAGTCGAGGAAGTCGATCACCGTCATCTCGGGCCAGGCCGGGCAGTTCTCGGGCAGGTAGCCGATGCGGGCCTGGATCGCCTCGGTGTCGCGGCCGATGCGCAGCCCGTCGACCTCGATCGAACCGCTCGTGGGCTCGAGCAGGCCGGTGAGCATCTTCATCACCGTCGTCTTGCCGGCCCCGTTGTGGCCGAGCAGGCCGACGACCTCGCCGCGGCCGATGCGGATGCTCACGTCGTCGACGGCGGTGAACTCGCCGTAGCGGCGGGTGAGCTGCAGCATCTCGATCATCGGGTCCGTCCTTCCGTCTCGTGCGTTGCCTGCGCGAAGGCGCAGCGGCCCTCCACAGGCGCTGGCGGCGCCCGCGGGCTGCGTCTGTCGTGGTTCTCGAAGGTGCCCGGCGCGCTTGGGGTCACGCCGGCGGTGCTGGGAACGCAGGGCCGGCGGAAAAGTTCCGTCGCCGACGCGAAGACGGCGTCGCAGAATCGCGCATCGGCGGCGCCGCGCGGGCGGCAGTGCCGTCGATTCGCTTTCCGCCAACGACGAGGACTCCGAGATGAACCAGGATCTGTTCGACCAGGGCTTGCAGACGCGCCGCGAGGTGCTCGGCGACGCGCATGTCGATACGGCGCTGAAGACCGCCGACGACTTCAGCCTGCCGCTGCAGGAGCACATCACCCAGTACTGCTGGGGCGACGTCTGGAACCGGCCCGGTCTCGACCGCCGCACGCGCAGCATGCTCAACCTGGCGATGCTCACGGCGCTGAACCGCCCGCACGAACTCAGGCTGCATGTGCGCGGCGCCCTGCGCAACGGCGTGAGCAAGGAAGAGATCCGCGAGGTCTTCATGCAGACGGCGATCTACTGCGGCGTGCCGGCCGCCGTCGACGGCGTGCGCAACGCGCGCGAGGTGTTCAAGGAGCTGGGTGTCTGAGCCCCGCGGCCCCCGCGGCCGGGAGGCCGGCCGTCGGTGCTCGGTTATCGTGTTGCGCTTCGCCGTCGATGGCTCCCCGCCCCGTCCCCTGAAATGAAGCAAGAGCACCACATCGCTGCCGCGTTCCGAAGGGAGTTCGCGGACTGGCAGCTCTGGTGGTCGCGCGCGGTCGTCTTCGCGATGGCCGCGGTGGCCGGGCTGACCGTGGTGCTGTTCACCCGCCTCACCGAGCGGGCGCTGGATTCGTTTCTCGACCTGCGCACCGCCTGGTGGTGGGCGCCGCTGCTGTGGACGCCGCTGTGCACCGTGGTCGTGGTCTGGCTGACGCGGCGCTTCGCGGCCGGCGCCGCGGGTTCGGGCATCCCGCAGGTGATGGCTTCCCTGGAGCCCCAAGTGAACGACGCCAACCGCGGCGTCTTCGTCTCTCTGAAGCTGGCGGCGGCCAAGTTCGGCTTGACCGCGATGGGGCTGCTGGGAGGCCTGTCGCTGGGGCGCGAAGGGCCCTCGGTGCAGATCGCCGCCGGGGTCATGCTGGCGGCGCGCAGGCTGCTGCCGCGGCGCTCGGCGGTCACCGCGCATGGCCTGCTGGTGACCGGCGGCGCGGCCGGCATCGCGGCGGCGTTCAACACGCCGCTGGCCGGCGTGATGTTCGCGATCGAGGAACTCTCGCGCACGCCCGAGCAGCGCAGCAGCGGCCTGCTGGTGGCCGGTATCGTGCTGTCCGGCCTGATCGCGATCTCGTTCAACGGCAACGCCACCTATTTCGGCGTCATCCACGTGCCGGGGGTGGACCTGTCGCTGGTCGGCCCGGCGCTGGTGGTGGCGCTCGCCAGCGGCCTGGCCGGCGGGCTGTTCGCGCGCCTGCTGGTGCGATCGCTGGCGGGCGACGGCACCGACCGCTTCAGCCGCTATCGCCGCGAGCACCCGGTGCTGTTCGCGGGCGGTTGCGGCCTGGCAGTGGCGGTGGTCGGCGTCGTCACCGGTGGCGCCACCTTCGGCAGCGGCTACTCGCACACCCGCCACATGCTCGAGGGCACCGAGATCGCGTCGCAGCCCTACGTGCTGTTCAAGTTCATCGCCACCTGGATCACGACCTGGTCGGGTGTGCCGGCCGGCATCTTCGCGCCCTCGCTGTCGATCGGCGCGGCGCTGGGCAACGACATCGCCCAGATCATGCATTTCCCCGATGCGCCGACGCTGATCGCGCTGGGCATGGCAGGCTTCCTGGCCGCGGTCACGCAGGCGCCGCTGACCTCGTTCATCATCGTCATGGAGATGGTCGACGGCCATGCGCTGGTGCTCACGCTGATGGCCTGCGCGCTGGTCGCCAGTGCGGTGTCGCGCACGCTGTCGCGGCCGCTGTACCCTTCGCTGGCCCGCCTGCAGCTGCTCCAGCTGAAGCCCGAAGCGACGGTCACCGAAGAGCCTGCCCCGCCCGAGCAGGCGCCGGCGCCGACCGCTGCCCACACGCCCTGAGGGCGCGGCCAGGGGCTCAGGCGCCAGCGCCGAAGAGCAATCCCGCAGCCGCCGTCGCGGCCATCGCCAGCGCGCCCCAGAAGGTCACGCGCCAGGCGCCGGTCAAGAGGCCGGCGCCGCCGGCGCGCGCGGCGAGCATGCCCAGCAGCGCCAGAAAGACCAGCGAGGCACCGGCCACGCCCGGGATCATTCGCGACGCCGGCATCAGCGCCGCCACCGCCAGCGGCAACGCCGCGCCGACCGCAAAGCTTGCCGCCGAGGCCAGCGCCGCCTGCACCGGCCGCGCGCTCAGCAACTCGGAGATGCCCAGTTCGTCGCGCGCATGCGCGCCGAGCGCGTCGTGGGCCATCAGCTGTTCGGCCACCTGCGCCGCCAATGCCGGTTCCAGGCCGCGGCCGACATAGATCGCGGCCAGCTCGCGGTGCTCGGCGGTGGGGTCGGTGTCGAGCTCGGCGCGCTCCTTCGTCAGGTCGGCCTTCTCGGTGTCGGCCTGCGAGTGCACCGAGACGTACTCGCCGGCGGCCATCGACATCGCACCGGCGACCAGCCCGGCCACGCCCGTCAGCAGGATGCTGCCGTGGCTGGCGCCGGCCGCGGCCACGCCGACGATCAGGCTGGCGGTGGACACGATGCCGTCGTTGGCGCCCAGCACCGCGGCGCGCAGCCAGCCGATGCGGGACGTCCGATGGCGCTCGGCGTGGCGGCGGGCGGTTCTCATGCCGCGGATTCTCGCCCAGCGGGGCGGCTCTCCCGTCGTCCGCCAGCGCTGCGCGGGCTCGAGCCCGTTCCATAGTGAATGGCAATCACAAGCATTTCATCAATCAATCCACTAAATGCTGCGATGCAACCAGAATCCTTTCCATCGCAGCATTTCCTCAACCCCTGCAACCCGAAAGGCTCCCATGTCGATCATCAACACCCAAGTCAAGCCCTTCAAGGCCACCGCCTTCCAGAACGGCAAGTTCATCGAGCTCACCGAGCAGTCGCTCAAGGGCCGCTGGAGCGTGTTCGTCTTCTACCCGGCCGACTTCACCTTCGTCTGCCCGACCGAGCTCGAGGACCTGGCCGAGCACCACGCCGAGTTCAAGGACCTGGGCGTGGACGTCTACGGCATCTCCACCGACAGCCACTTCGCGCACAAGGCCTGGCACGACACCTCGGACGCGATCACGCAAGGTGCAGTACGCGCTGATCGGCGACCCGACCGGCACCATCACGCGCAACTTCGACGTCATGATCGAAGACGAAGGCATGGCGCTGCGCGGCACCTTCCTGATCGACCCCGAGGGCCTGATCAAGACCGCCGAGATCCACGACAACGGCATCGGCCGCGACGCCACCGAGCTGCTGCGCAAGGTCAAGGCCGCGCAGTACGTGGCCAAGCACCCGGGCCAGGTCTGCCCGGCCAAGTGGCAGGAAGGCGCGGCCACGCTGACGCCGTCGCTGGACCTGGTCGGCAAGATCTGAGTCCCGCCTCGACAGGATCCGCCGTGCTCGACACCCAGCTCAAGGCCCAGCTCGAGGGCTACCTCGAACGCGTGACGCAGCCGATCGAGATCGTCGCTTCGCTCGACGACCGACCCGCGTCGCAGGAGATGCGCGACCTGCTGCAGGACATCGCAGCGCTGAGCGATCGCATCGCGCTGCGCTTCGACGGCAGCGACGCGCGCCGACCCTCGTTCTCGATCAGCCGCGCCGGGCAGGACATGGGCGTTCGCTTCGCTGCCATCCCGATGGGCCACGAGTTCACTTCGCTGGTGCTCGCGCTGCTGCAGGCCGGCGGCCACCCGCCCAAGCTCGAGGCCGAAGTGATCGATCAGATCCGCGGCCTGCAGCCGGCGGGCGACGGCGACTTCGTCTTCGAGACCTACATGTCGCTCACCTGCCACAACTGCCCCGACGTCGTGCAGGCGCTCAACCTGATGGCGGTGCTCAACCCGCGCATCCGCCACGTCGCCATCGACGGCGGTCTGTTCAAGGCCGAGGTCGATGCGCGCCGGATCATGGCCGTGCCCACCGTGTACCTCAATGGCGAGGTCTTCGGCTCGGGCCGGATGGAGATCGGCGAGATCCTGGCCAGGCTCGACACCGGCGCCGTCGCGCGCGATGCGGCGCGGCTGGCCGAGAAGCCGCCCTTCGACGTCCTGATCGTCGGCGGCGGCCCGGCCGGCGCCGCCGCCGCGATCTACGCCGCGCGCAAGGGCATCCGCACCGGCGTCGTCGCCGAGCGCTTCGGCGGCCAGACGCTGGACACGCTGGGGATCGAGAACTTCATCTCGGTGCTCGAAACCCAAGGGCCGAAGTTCGCCGCTGCGCTCGAAGCCCATGTGCGGGCCTACGAGGTGGACCTCATGAATGGCCAGCGCGTGGTCTCGCTGGAGCCGGCGGCGCAGCCCGGCGGCCTGGCCGCGCTGAAGCTGGCCAACGGCGCCGTGCTGAAGAGCAAGACCCTGATCCTGGCCACCGGTGCGCGCTGGAAGAACGTCGACGTGCCCGGCGAGGCGCAGTACCGCACCAAGGGCGTGGCCTACTGCCCGCACTGCGACGGCCCGCTGTTCAAGGGCAAGAAGGTGGCGGTGATCGGCGGCGGCAACTCGGGCGTCGAGGCCGCGATCGACCTCGCCGGCGTGGTCGCGCATGTCACGCTGCTCGAGTTCGCCGACCAGCTCAAGGCCGACGCGGTGCTGGTGAACAAGCTCAGGAGCCTGCCCAACGTGAGCATCCACACCGGTGCGCAGACGACCGAGATCACCGGCGACGGCCAGAAGGTCGATGGCCTGACCTACACCGACCGCGCCAGCGGCAGCTCGCACCATCTCGAGCTGGCCGGCGTCTTCGTGCAGATCGGCCTCGTGCCCAACACCGAGTGGCTCAAGGGCAAGGTGGAGTTGTCGCGCTACGGCGAGATCGTGATCGACGAACGCTGCGCGACCAGCCTGCCGGGCGTGTTCGCGGCCGGCGACGCGACCACGGTGCCGTACAAGCAGATCATCGTCGCCAGCGGTGAGGGCTCGAAGGCGGCGCTGTCGGCCTTCGACCACCTGATCCGCATGCCGGTGCTGCCGGGCTGAGAGCTCTTACGCGCCGACCAGCCGGCGCACCCAGCGGACCACCCCGTTGGCGCTGCGGAAATCGTCGATCGACCGCGCCGGCACCTGCGGCTCGCGCTCGTTCCACAGCCTCGACAGCGTGCTGCCGGGGCCCATCTCGAGCACGCAGCGCGGGCGGCGCTCGGCGACGGCGTCCAGGCAGCGGTCCCAGGGCACGGTGTGCGCGATCTGCGCCGCCAGGGCCTGCTTCAGCTCCTGCGGCCGGCGCAGCGCGGTGCCGCTGAAGTTGCAGACCAGCATCGGGCGCGGCGCGGCGAAGGGTACGTTGGCCAGGCGCTCGGCAAAGGTTGCTGCCGCCGCGGCCATCCAGGGCGTGTGCGAGGCGACGTGGATCGCCAGGCGCGTGCAGCGGGCGCCGGCGGCTTCGAGGTCCGACTGCGCCGCGGCGAGCGCGTCGGCGAGGCCGCCGAACACCCGGCGGTCCGCGGCCAGACGGATCGCCAGGGCCAGGCCATGTCGCGCGGCGATCTCGTCGAGCGCGGCCGGCGCCAGGCCTTGCGCCGCGATCATGCCGGTGGCCAAGCCCTGGACACTGGTCTGCATCGCCCGCGCGCGATCGCCTGCCAGGTCGAGCGCGGTCTGCGCATCGAACACGCCCGCCGCGCAGAAGGCCGGCAGCTCGCCGACGCTGTAGCCGGCGATGACGGCCGGCGGCGGCAGGTCGGCCGCCAGGCATTGCCAGGCGGCCACGCCCAGGCCGGCGAGCAGGCATTGCGCGACCTCGTTGCCGCTGGCCCATTCGGCGTCGGCGAGGCGCTCGCGCCAATCGTCGCCGATCCGCCGGTCGAGCATGGCGATCGCCTCGGCCGCGGCGGGCTCGTCGTCGAGCCAGCGCAGCATCTCCGGGTGCTGCGTGCCCTGGCCGGGAAACAGCAACGCCAGGCTCATGGCGGTGCCCGCACGCCCTGTATCGGTCCCATCGGGAGTCCGACCTCGGTCGGCTTCACGGCGTGTCGCCGCACAGGCGTTGCAGCCAGCAGCTTGCGGCCAGCAGGTCGGCGGAGCCACCGGGCGACAGGCGCCTGGCGACGAAGTCGTCGTGCAGCGCATGGGCACGCGCCGGACCGTCGGGGTGGCATGCGCCCCCGGCCTGCAACCAGCGCTGCGCGCTGTCCTGCGCGTGGCGCAGCCCCGCCATCCCGCCGCGG
The DNA here is from genome assembly GCA_963725755.1 of uncultured beta proteobacterium. GTDB lineage: Bacteria > Pseudomonadota > Gammaproteobacteria > Burkholderiales > Burkholderiaceae_C > Rubrivivax. Next base: position 55,500 of record CAVRZW010000015.1, on the reverse strand, counting down.
TGGACGAGGTTGGTGTCGTCGAGGACCGCAATGGTCTGCATCAGCGCCTGCAACCGGGCAGCGGCGGGCGACAGGCCCTGCCGCAGCGCCTGCCTCAAGGCCGGCCAGGTGGTCTCGAATAGCACCGGGAACCCGGCCGCGGCTTCTTCACCCGCGCCGCGCAGCCCGAAGCGGCGCCGCGCCAGCGCACCATGCGATTCGGTCGCCGCGCTGCGGCTGCGCGCTTCGAGCGCGGCGCCCCATCGTCCGACCAGCGCCTGTCGCAAGGCCGTCGGCTGCAGCGGCTGCGCCCGGGCTCGCAAGGCACCGGCGGCCGCGCACAGCAGACCGAGGCTGAAGATCGCGCCACGATGGGTGTTGACGCCGCCCGTCGCGCGCAGCATGCGCGCCTCGGCGGCGATGCCCTCGGCGGCCAGGGCGGCGAAGTCGACCTGCATCGCACCCAGTACTGCCAGGCGCGTGAAGCTGTGGCGCAACGCGAACAGGCTGCGCATGAAGGTGCGCGCGTCCATGTCGTCGTGGCTGCCGCGGTCGGCGAACGAAACCAGCCCGGGCTTCGGTGCCAGCGCCAGTTCGTCGTGAAGCGCGGCCACTGCGGCGCGGCCGATGCGCTGCAGCGCGGCCGGGTCGGGGCCGCGCGCTGCGCCAGCGACCAGGGCCGGACTCGCATTCATCCGGGCCAGACCTCGTCGCCGGCGACCAGCGCCGCACCGCCCAGGCGCTTGACCAGCAGCTGTCTTGTCCGGCCTCCGCGCCAGGCGGCCCACTCGCGCCACGCGATGGCCATGCCGTCGGCCCGGACGATCTCGCCGTCGATGCGCGGCAGTTCGGGATCGGGCCGCGACAGCCGTGCGACCACCGCGTCGGCCTGCTGCGGACTGTGCGCCGGCAGCAGCAGGTCGATGTCGGAGTCGGCATGCAGGTGGTCGAGGCCGGTCAGGATCTGCCAGCCGTGGCTGCCGTAGACGCGGGCGGCCACGCCCAGCGCGTCCAGGCCCATGCACAGCGCCGACCAGGCGTCACGCGCGCCGGCCGGCAGGATCGGGGCGATCGCCGCCGCAGACGGGAACGCGCCGCTGCGGCGGATGCCTTGCAGCGGCGCGGCCACGAACAGGCGCCGCCGGCCCCAGGCCGCTGGGGCGGCCAGCCCGAGCGCGATCGATTCGCCGCGATCGCGGCCGCGCCATCCGGCCGGCTGCTGCGTCACGACCAGCGGCAGGTCGTTCGCCGCCCAGTGCGCCAGGCAGTCCGCAGCCTGTTCGTCGCGGTGCAGAGCGTCGTCGGCCCGTGCGAGCACCTGCCGCCAGGCCGGCGCGTCCAGCCAGACGAGGTGGTGGCGCTGCAGCCCGCGTGCCGGCGGGGCCGCTCCTTGCGCGGCGGCCGCCGCCGTGGATGTCGCCGATTCCAGCATGGCTCAGTCCGCGGCCAACACCTGCTCGGCGATGCGCGCCGCCAGCAGGCGCCCGCCGCGCTCGCGGCCGTCTTCCGCGCGCCGGTCCTCGGTCGGGCTGTTCGCCAGCGCCTCGCGCAGGCCGGCTGCGAGGTCCAGCGCCTGGCCTTCGCCCCACAGGCTGCGCACGCCGCCCATGCGGACGAAGTTCTGCACCCCGGGCGCGAACACCGGGTTGGTCCGTGCCAGCGAGGTGAGCAGCGCTTCGGAGAGCTTGGTCACGCGCGCCATCGCCGGGATGCGCATGACGCGGATCTCGGCCTCGGGCAGCGCGTGGCAGGCATCGGCGATCAGGCCCGAGGTGATGAAGCCGCCCGACAGCGCCTGGTCATAGACGAGGCCGATCACGCGGTGGCCGCGCCGGCGCGCGAGGTCGATGCAGCAGCCCAGGTGGGCCATCGCGCGGTTGATGCCCAGCAGCTCATCAAAGCGGCGCAGCTGCTGACCCTGGGTGTCGATCAGCAGCAGGATCGGCCGGCCCGGGTGCCGGGCCATCGTCTCGAGCACGACCTGCGCCTGGCGCAGCGCCAGCGCGTAGCCGATCGGCGCGTGGGCCGTGCTGCCGACGACGGCCACGGTCGCGCCGTCGAAGACGGCGGTGCCGTTGAGGAAGTCGCCGTCGGCGCGGATGTCGTGCGCGTTGCCGAAGAGCCGCTCGGCCACGGCTTGCCAGATCATGGCGCCGTCTCCGCGGTATCCACGGCCGCCGGCCGCAGGGCGCGCACCTGGGCCGCGTTCAAGTCGGGCACCTGCGCTGCCTGCGCCACGCCCAGGCGCTGCCACAGCGCCACCGCATCCTCCACGCCGACGCCTGCCGTCAGGCGCCGCACGAGCAGCGCATGCTCGGCCTGCAGCCCCTGCAGCGTCAGCGGCCGTGCGGCCGCCAGCCCCGCGATCGCCGCGGCGCGGAACGCGGCCACGTCGTCGTCGACGATGCGGTCGCAGTCGCCCAGCAGGTAGCGGTGCTTGCCGCCGGTGGTGCGCCAGACCAGCGCGCGGTCGCGCGAATCGAATTCCTCGACGCCGTGCGAGGCCTCGATGACCTCGGGGCCCGGACATCGCCAGGCGGCCGATGTCGCTGATCACGAGATGGTCGGCGCAGCGCGCGACGATGCCCATGCCGCCGAAGCAGCCGTTGGCGCCGCCGATCAGCACCACGGTCGGGATGCCGGCGGCGCGCAGGTCGAGCAGCGCGCGCATCACCTCGCTGACCGCGATCAGCCCGGCGTTGGCCTCGTGCAGGCGCACACCGCCCGATTCGGCCATCAGGATCACCGCCTCGGGCCGCTCACTCGACGGGTCCTGCAGCGCGCGCCTGAACAGGCCCACCAGCTTGGCGCCGTGGACCTCGCCGACGCCGCCGCCCATGAACTCGCCTTCCTGCGCGGCGACGAAGACGCGGTGGCCGTCGAGCAGCGCGCGGCCGATCGCCACGCCGTCGTCGAAGGCCGCCGGCACGCCGAGCTGCGCGAGGTGCGGGCTCATCGCCCGCGCCGAAGGCGGCAGCCATTCGTGGAAGCTGCCGGCGTCGAACAGCCGCGCGATCCGCTCGCGCGCCGAGCACTCGGCGTAGCTGATGCGGCTCGAATTCATGATGCGATCTCCGCCGCCGCCTGCGCCAGCCGCAGCCCCACCACGGCCGGCGTGGCGCCCATGTCGTGGATGGTGACGACCACGCCGGCGAGCTCGTGTCGCTCCTGGAAATCGCGCAGAACCGCTTCCCAGATCGCGCCGAACCCGCGTGCCGAGGTCTGCACCTCGACTCGGCAGACGGGTGCGGCCAGCGGCTCCATCAGCAACTCGAGATTGCCCGAGCCGACCACGCCCACGAGCACCGGCGCGAACCTGCCGGCGGGCTTGCTGCCGGCGAATTCGAAGTTCAGCGTTTCCAGTCCGGGGGCGGTGTCCATCGTGCGACCTGTCACCAGTTCCTGAACCGCCCGGGTGGCGCATAGAGGCCGCCCGAGGCGTCGACCAGGTCGCGCATCGAGCGCGCGGCCAGCAGGTTGCGCGTGGCCAGCCGCGGGTCGATGCCCATGTCCTCTGGCCGCCGGATCACGCCGCGGTCGCGCAGGTTCTCGACCGCGCGCCGGTCGCGGCCCAGGCCGACCGCGGTGTAGCCGGCCACGCCGCGCACCGCCTGCTCGCGTTCCTCGTCGCTGCGGCACAGCAGCAGGTTGGCGATGCCTTCCTCGGTCAGGATGTGGGTGACGTCGTCGCCGTAGATCATGATCGGCGGCAGCGGCATCTTCGCCTGCTCGGCCAGCGCCCAGGCGTCGAGCGTCTCGACGAAGGCCGGCTGCATGTGCTCGCGGAAAGTCTCGACCATCTGCACCACCAGCTTGCGCCCGCGCGGCGTGCCGGCGGCGCCGCCAAGGCCGGCATGCGCCTGCTGCCCGGCCTTCAGCCAGGCCGGGCTGGCATGGCGGCGGCCGCGCGCGTCGGCGCCCATGTTCGGCGCACCGCCGAAGCCGGCGATGCGGCCCAGCGTGGCGGTGGAACTGTTGGCGGCGAGGTCGATCTGCAAGGTGCTGCCGATGAACAGGTCGCAGGCGTAATGGCCGGCGGCCTGGCAGAGAGCGCGGTTGCTGCGCATCGAGCCGTCGGCACCGGTGAAGAACACGTCGGGCCGCGCGGCGATGTAGTTCTCCATGCCCATCTCGGAGCCGAAGGAATGCACCGACTGCACCCAGCCGGCCTCGATCGCCGGGATCAGCGCCGGGTGCGGGTTCAGCGCCCAGTGCTGGCAGATCTTGCCCTTCAGGCCCAGCGACTCGGCGTAGGTCGGCAGCAGCAGCTCGATCGCCGCGGTGTCGAAGCCGATGCCGTGGTTGAGGCGCTGCACGCCGTACTCGGCGTAGATGCCCTTGATCGCCATCATCGCCATCAGCACCTGGATCTCGCTGATCTGCGCCGGGTCGCGCGTGAACAGCGGTTCGATGAAATGCGGCCGCGGGCTCTTGACGATGAAATCGACCCAGCCGCCGGGAATGTCCACGCGCGGCAGCTGGTCGACGATCTCGTCGACCTGGGCGATCACGATGCCGCTCTTGAACGCGGTGGCCTCGACGATCGCCGGCGTGTCCTCGGTGTTGGCGCCGGTGTAGAGGTTGCCCTCGTGGTCGGCGGCCTGGGCGCAGATCAGCGCCACCTGGGGCGTCAGATCGACGAAGTAGCGGGCGAAGAGCTCCAGGTACGTGTGGATCGCGCCGATCGCGATCCGGCCGCCGCTGGCCAGCCGCGCCAGCCGCGCGCCCTGCGGCCCGGAGAAGCTGAAGTCGAGACGGCTGGCGATGCCGTTCTCGAACAGGTCCAGGTGCTCGGGCAGCGCCAACACCGACTGCACCAGGTGCAGGTCGTGCACCGCGGCCGGGTCGAGGGCGGCCAGCGCGCGGGCCAGGAAGTCGGCCTGCTTCTGGTTGTCGCCTTCCAGGCAGACGCGGTCGCCGGGTTCGATCACCGCCTGCAGCAGGGCGCCGATCGCCGCCGCATCGACCTGCTTGGAGGGCGCCACCGCGTGGGCGCGCGCCAGCCGCTGCGCGCGCGAGCGGCGCTGATGGTCCCAGGACGGGGGGGCGTTCATCGTCGGAGCGGCGTTGCGGGCGAGAAGCTCATGTCGGGATGGGGGGGATGGCGCGATCTTGTCGGCTCGAGCGCGTCGCCGCCATTCGCGATGCATTGAGGGACCCTTGCCGCGGCATTGAGCCAAGAGAACAAGCCTTGACCAAAGCCGGGACAATCAGCGGGCCGTGATCAACCTGAGCCGACTCGACCTCGTATCGCTGCGCCTGTTCGTGGCCGTCGTCGACGCCGGCAGCCTGACCGCCGGCGCCGACCGATTCGGCATCTCGCTGGCGGCGGCGAGCAAGCGCATCGCCGAGCTCGAGCACCACTGCGGCATCGCGTTGCTGCAGCGTGGCGCGCGCGGCGTGACCACCACCGCCGGCGGGCAGGCGCTGCACCGCCATGCGATCGACCTCGTCGCCCAGCTCGAGCGCATGGCGCTGGCGATCAACGACTTCCAGCACGGCACCAGCGGCCACCTGCGCCTGTCGGCCAACCCCTCGGCGCTGGGCGGCTTCCTGCCCGCGCTGCTGGCCGCCTACGCGGCGCGCCACCCGGCGGTGCGCATCGACCTGGAGGACGCGCTGAGCGAGGACACGGTGCGTGCGCTGACCAGCGGTGCCGCCGAACTCGGCGTGATCGGCGAGAACACGCCCTGCGAGGGGCTGGAGACTTTCGTCTGCGAGGTCGACGAGCTGGTGCTGCTGCTGCCGCGCGGCCATGCGCTGGCCTCGTCGAAGGCGGTGGCCTTCGAGCGCGCGCTCGACCACGACTTCGTCTGCCTCCAGCGATCGGCCTCGCTGACGCGCAAGATCAGCGGCGCCGCCGAGGCCATCGGCCGCGTGCTGCGCCTGCGCATCCAGGTGCGCAGCTTCGATGTCATGTGCCGCATGGTGGCCGCCGGGCTGGGGCTGGCGATCCTGCCGCGCGCCGGCGCGGCGACCTACGCCGATGCGCTGGGCCTGCAGGTGGCCGAGCTGGGCGGGCTGGACGTGCGGCGCCGCCTGCTGCTGGCGATGCGCAGCCGCGCCTTGCTGACGCCGGCGGCGCTGGGGCTGGTCGCGATGCTCGAAGAGCGCATGCACGGCGTCGCCGGCGCGCTCTGAATGGCAAGTCTCAGGGTGCTCCGAGCAGGTCGGCCAGATCCTCGAAGCTGTCGGCCACGAGGTCGAATTCGCCCGCCTCGATGGCGGGTGGCAAGCTGCCTTGCCCATGCTCCAGCGGCCGCCGCACGTAGGCCGTTCGAAGCCCGCTGGCGCTCGCCGCGCGCAGGTCCGACGGATGGGCGGCGACCAGCATCAGCTCGCCCGGTGCCACGTCCAGCAGTCGCGCGCAGCCGAGATAGCACTCGGGGTCGGGCTTGTAGTGGCCGAACAGTTCGGCCGAAACGATGCAGTCCCAGGGCAGGCCGGCATGCTTGGCCATCTCGGTCAGCAGCGAGAAGTTGCCGTTGGACAGCGTGGTGATCGTGAATCGCGCCTTCAGCCGCGTCAGACCCGGCAAGGTGTCGGGCCAGGCCGGCAGCCGGTGCCAGGCCAGGTTGAGCTCGGCGCGCTCGGCCTCGGAAAGCCCGCCCAGGCCATGGCGATCGACGATGCCGTCGAGGATCATCCGGTGCAGGCCGTCGATGGGCGTCCAGGGCAGGTCGCCGCGGCGCACGCGGTCCATCGCCTGCGGGTAGCCAGCGCGCCAGTCGTTGGCGAATGCCGGCCAGTCGCCTGCGATGCCGTGGCGAGCGGCCAGCGCCGACACTTCCTGCACGATGCCGCCATGCCAGTCGACGACGGTGCCGAAGACGTCGAAGGCCAGCGCGCGCGGCGCCCGGGCGAGAGCGGGGGTCTGCATCGCGTTCATGGCGGGCGGTCCTCTTCAGCGCAGTTGGACGGGCACTCTAAGCGACGCTGCACGGGACGCGCGGTGATGGCACAGTCCGCCTCTGCATCCGCGCCCGCGACTTGCTCGCCGCCAACGCCCTCGCGCCGTTCGCGACGGCGTTTCAACCTCCAGCCAGGAACTCCCACGACATGCCCAGCCTTGCCCCCGCCGCCCTCGAACAGGCCTTCCGTTCGGCCCGCACCTTCAACAAGTTCAAGGCCGACCCGGTCAGCGACGCCACGCTGCGGGAGCTCTACGACCTGCTGAAGTGGGGCCCGACATCGCTGAACTCGCAGCCCGGGCGCTACGTGTTCCTGCGCAGCGACGCCGCCAAGCAGCGCCTGAAGCCGGCGCTGTCGCCGGGCAACGCCGACAAGACCATGGCCGCACCGGTGGTGGCGATCGTGGCCATGGACAACCGGTTCCACGACTTCCTGCCCGAGCAGTTTCCGGCCTTCGCGGCCAAGGCGATGTTCGACGCCAACGCGGCGCTGACCGAGGCCACCGCGCTGCGCAACAGCTCGCTGCAGGGCGCCTACCTGATCCTCGCCGCGCGCATGCTGGGCCTGGACTGCGGGCCGATGAGCGGCTTCGACGCCGCCAAGGTGAACGCGGAATTCTTCCCCGACGGCCGCTGGAAGGCCAACTTCCTCGTCAACCTGGGCTACGGCGATGCCAGCGGCAACCATCCGCGCGGGCCGCGGCTGCCGTTCGAGGCCGCGGTGCGCGTGCTGTAGTCGCCGGCGCGTGAACTGTTCGCGCCGCGGGCCGGCTGGCGGTGCGGCGCGCCGGGCGGCGCATGCCAGAATGAATCGACGCTTCTCAGTCGTGCCCGCACCGCCGGCCGCATCCACCCATGAAAGTTCTGCTCACCGGCGCCGCCGGCTTCATCGGCATGACCACCTCGCTGCGCCTGCTGGCGCGCGGCGATGAAGTCGTCGGCCTCGACGACCTCAACGACTACTACGACGTCGGCCTCAAGCAGGCCCGGCTGGCGCGGCTGACGCCGCACGAGCGCTTCCGCTTCGTCAAGCTCGACGTGGCCGACCGTCCGGGCATGGCGCAGCTCTTCGAGACCGGTCGCTTCGACCGCGTGATCCACCTCGCCGCGCAGGCCGGCGTGCGCTATTCGCTGAAGAACCCGCACGCCTACATCGACAGCAACGTCGTCGGCTTCATGAACGTGCTCGAAGGCTGCCGCCACGGCGGCGTGCAGCACCTCGTGTATGCCTCCAGCTCCAGCGTCTACGGTGGCAACACCAAGATGCCGTTCTCCGAGCACGACAGCGTCGATCACCCGGTGAGCATGTACGCGGCGACCAAGAAGGCCAACGAGCTGATGGCGCACACCTACAGCCACCTGTTCAGGCTGCCGACCACGGGCTTGCGCTTCTTCACCGTCTACGGACCCTGGGGCCGGCCCGACATGGCGCTGTTCCTGTTCACCAAGGCGATCCTCGAAGGCCGGCCGATCGACGTCTTCAACCAGGGCCGGATGCAGCGCGACTTCACCTATGTCGACGACATCGCCGAAGGCGTCGTCCGCGTGCTCGACCGCGTGGCCTCGCCCGATCCCGCCTACGACCCGCTGCAACCCGATCCGAGCACCAGCAACGCGCCGTTCCGCGTCTTCAACATCGGCAACCACAACCCCGTGCAGCTGCTCGACTACATCGGCTGCATCGAGGAAGCGCTGGGCCGCAAGGCGCAGATGAACCTGCTGCCGCTGCAGGACGGCGACGTGCCGGCGACCTACGCCGATGTCGATTCGCTGCGCGATTGGGTGGGCTTCACGCCGGCGACCGACGTGCGAACCGGCGTCGGGCGCTTCGTCGAGTGGTACCGGGCGTACTACCGCGCCTGAGCGCGCATCGGCCCCGGTCGCGGGGCGCGCCGAACGCCGGGCCGACCGGAAGATCGATGGCGTGAACGATGACCTCGATCGGCGCGGTCAAAGCCCGGGGGGCAGCTGCGCGGCCTTTGACTTCGATTCCTCTTTCTGCACGGCATGGCGGGTCCAGGCCTTGCGCGCGAGGTGCGGCAGGATCTGGTACCAGGGCATGCGCAGCCAGTGCGAGCGCACGTACAGCAGCCAGCGCGCCGGTGCCGTGAACGGCCCGTCGCAGTCCGGGTGATCCGGCCGCAGCGCGATGGTCAGCAAGCCGTTCATCGTCACACGGCGCAGCCAGCCCGGAGCAAGCGCTGCGACCTCGGCTGCCTCGCGGGCGGGCGGGCGGGCTCCGAAGAGGCGGCCTGCCTGCTCGACGGCGTAGTACAGCGGCACCTGCAGGCCCAGTTGCCGTGCGCGCTGCACGAGCTCGGGCCAGAAGCCCGGGTCGGCCTCGAAGTGTCGGATCAGGTCGTTGAAATCGAGGAGATCGCGCAGCCCACCGGAGAAGTCGCCGTCCTGCATCAGGTGCACCACGCCGTGCAGCACCATGTCGCATGGGTCGAGCACCGCCAGGCCGGCGGGCGAGTCCAGAGGCCGGGCGCGCGCGAACAACGACGCCGCGTCGACGGCATAGCGCGACGTCGGCGGCGTGATCGTGTGGTGCAGGTCGAGCGATGTGTTGCGCTCGACATGCCGCATCGGCGGCACCTCGTGCATCCAGTCGCGGTAGTAGCGCTCGTCGTAGGGGTCGAGCTTGGCGGCGATCCAGCCGGCCCCGAACAGCGCCCGCTCGGCGTCCCGAAGCTGACTCGCCGGGACGAGGACATCGATGTCGGTGAACAGCCGACCCTGGCCGGCGGGCAGGCCAGCCACCACGTACGCGGCGCCCTTGAGAAGTACGACAGGGCCCGGCAGGTGCGCGAGCGCCTGCTGGATTCGATCGGCTTCCCACAGCGTCTCGTCGCGTTGCCGACGGGCTTGCTTGCGGGCATTTTCGAGGTGGACGCGGGGCCGGGCGGGTACCGCGTCGAGCCAGCCGCGATCGAAGCAGAGCCAGGCCAGCCGCGACGCAAGCCTGGCGCGCCTGGCCTGGCTGAGCAGCGATTCCCATTCCGCCGGATTCAGGTCGGGGAGGCGCGATGCCGACCAGATGCCTGTCAGGAGGTCCCGCTTCACGGTCGCCGCTGGCGGACGAGATCGTCGAAGACAGCCACGGCATCGTCCAGGTTGCTGTAGCTGAAGTCGTAGCAGTCGCTGTCGCTGACCAGGTCTGCCAGCGCGTGAAAGCCCTCGCGGCCGACGATCCCGGAGTTGAAGGCGTTGCGGCTGAGTTCCAGCATCGCATCCGCCTTGGTACGGGGCACCAGCGAGGCCGGTGCGCCGGCGACGTAGCGGGGAAAGATGACCCAGGCCGGTCGGGCCGGTTCGTCGACCCTGAGCACGTCGGCGCGCGGCGCGCGCATGTGGGCCACGGTGCCCTTCGACGTGGCGTGGGTCCTGGCGCTGAAGACCGACGCCGGGGCGTATTCCTGGATCAGGTCGATCGACTGGTTCTTCAGGCTGATGGGGCGCGCGATCGCGCTCAGCTGGTGGTTCTCCAGCGAAACGAGCGCGAGTTCATCGGACAGCAGCCGCCAGCCGCGGCATACGAGTCCGGCGCACAGCGTGCTCTTCCCGGACCCCGGGGGAGCCGGGAGGATGGCGGCATGGCCGTCGCGCTCGATCGCCGCCGCGTGCAGGGCCAGATATTGATGGGAATTCGAGCCGATGCACCAGTTGAGCGCCCATTCCACCAGCGGCATCGCGTGTCCGAGCGGCATCGGCTCGTACATCAGCTGGTGGTCGTAGGTGAATTGCACCTGCGGCCTGATCCAGCGGCGAACGCCCCGCGGACGCTCGACGGCGACCGAATAGTCACAGAAGTCGGGCTGATCGACGACAGGGTAATCTTCGTAGAGGGTACGAATCCCTGCCAGCACGCTGGGAGCATCGCTTCGGATGCGCAGGTTGAAGGGCCCGGTGCGGATTCCGAGCCCGGGGCCCGCCAACCGCCGGGCGATCTCGCCGGCGGAGAGCTGACCGAGATTCATCGGTCGATTATCGGTTCCAGCCAGCCAAGCCGGCGGAAATTATCGACGATATGTTCGACGGCAGCGCCAAGATCCTGCACGGGCACGCCGTCGAGGTCCTGCGCCAAGGTGGCGCACACATCGGACGCGGTCGAGGCCTTCTCCTCGAAGCAGCCGATGACCGCCGCCGACAGCGCGTCGAACTGGAAGATCTGACCTGATCGGGCCTCGAACACCACAGAATCCCCGCCCCAGTCGCGCCAGTGAAGCTCAATGGCCGGCCGGACCGCCCACGACGTACTGTCGGATCCTGATGGAGTTCCACCTACCAGACTCAAGTCGGCTCAGACCATTCTCCATATAGTCGCAGTAGAAACTATACGCGTCGGCCTTTATCGTTCCGTCTGAGTAATGGCTGCAAACTTCGGCTGTACTATATGGAAAGGAGCCGCCGATTGTATCCGCTCGCGGAATTGCAGTAGGCTGCCGACCAGTGTGTTTCGACGCAATTGGCGTATTGGCTGTTGCCGCAGATTCTGATCGAACGTCTTGTTGAAAAGACAACTTGGATTGTATTTTGTCGTGCCAAGATGAATAACAGGGCTGCGGGCGGTTTCTGCGAATCGTATTGGTTAGGGCCGATGCAACTGGGGAATGCGTCGCGAAACTTCTTGCCTTGGCAAGATACCGCAAGTATCGACCAACTGCCGTAGTAGGAACAAGATTTCCCGCAATTCCTAGTGCCGGTCGCCTGTGCCGAAAGCAGGACCGACCCACATCCCGAAATCGATGCGTGCACAGCGGTCGTGCTCACCGTGTCCTTGTAGCACCAAGGCGTTCCGCTACGCCCCCGCAAGGGCTGCGATCGGCGACGCCAGTCCGGCTGCGGCCGAAGCGCGGCCAATGCGCGTGAGGATTTCTCGCCGCCGCGCAATCGATGTTTCGGTGACGGATGGCGTCTGTTCAGCGGCCTGGGGAATGCGACGGCGGCGTACGGTCTTCCATATTTGAACCTGGTTCGCGGACAAAGGGGCTCGGTCCGATCTCTCGATGGCCTAGCGAGGATCGCCGAAGCGAGCAAGGCCATCAAAGACCAAAACATAGTCTCACGCCGCCGCCGCCGGATCAAGCGCACAGTGCGCAAATCCCCGACCAACCCCCTTGACTCGGGGTATCGCCGGTAGCGGTTCACGGAGTCGACGTGCAGTTCAACGACATGTGCCTCTGTCCATGGCCGCGGTCTCGTCTGCCACGTCGTTCGCGGCGTCGCGGAGCGGATAGACGTACAGGTCGGCGATCTTCGAGGACTCGCCCAGTCGCTTCGGTCGGTCGCGGCTGGCACTGCCTACCCCGGCCGTGACGCTACCGAGCGCCGCCGGGCGCGCCAATTCGGTAGCGATGGTGCCCGGCACACCTTCGTCGACGTGCACCACACGATTACGCCACCGATCTCTCGCTTTCGCATCGATGGCAGTGCGCTGCTGTCGCGCCCTCACCGACGAGCCGCGCCTGAGCTTGCTGGCACCTATGGACATGGTGCTCCACAGCCCCGTGCACTTGATGCAGGAAGGCGAGTTCAGCGACGGTCTGCGCGACCTGCTGGACCTCGACGACCTCCTGCGTCACTTCGGCAACCAGCCGCAGACCTGGCCCGAACTGATGCAGCGGGCCCAGCACCCCAGTTGCGGCGACCTGTCTGCGGGCATCAGGCGCCAACTGCTTCACGTGCGTTCATCCGCTGTTTGGGGACTTGAGCACTTCGTCATCGGGACCGCGCCGGCACGCGTTGCCAGCTGCCTCCAGGGCGAAAGGCCATTATCTGTAACGTTATGTAACAAACACCTGGAATCCGCTCATCCGGGAAACCCCTGCAGGGCGTTCCTTATCTTTCGATACACATGCCAAGGCTCCCGTTGAGCCGACCTGGTGCACAGTGACGCATCCTTCCTGAGCTTCCTGAATTCCCGATGCAATCGAACATGAGCATTGCCGCGCCGGTGCAGTCGCGCGAGACGCCCCCGGGGCTCCTCGTCGAGCATGCCCGCCTCGACCCGTCGGCCGACGGGCATTCCAGCCACCGACGGTTCAAGATCGCTTCGGCCGATTCCTTCGTCGTCCGCCAGTCCGCCAACCTTCTGCTCAAGCAGCGCTATGGCTGGCGCGGCTATCAGACGGTGAGCTTGCCGACCAACCAGACGGCCAACCGGATCACGCTGACGGCGATCGAGGACAGCGAAACGATCGGCACCATCACGGTCGGCCTCGATGGCTTCGAAGGGATGAATTGCGAGGATGTCTTCGGTGCCGAGATCGATGCCTTGCGCGCCTCCGGGCATCGCGTGTGCGAGTTCACCAAGCTCGCGATCGACCCGGTCGCCGGCACCAAGCGGGTGCTGGCGGGGCTGTTCCATGTCGCCTACATCGTGGCCCATCGACTGCGTGGCTACGACGCCGTGGTGATGGAGGTCAACCCACGGCATGTGCGGTACTACGAGCGCATGCTGGGTGCGAAGGTGCTCGGCAGCGAGCGGCTGAACCGCGTTGTCAACGCCCCCGCCGTGCTGCTGACGATCGACTTCGACTACATCGCGGCGCAGATCAGCCAGCTCGGCGGTCGGCCCGAGCGTAGCGGCCACCGATCGATCGCTGTATTCGCTGTGCCTTCAGCGCAAGCGGAAGAAGATGGCATTCATCGCCCGCCTGATGTCGGAGCAGAGGCCGGCTATCCGATGGCCGTCAACTGAAGCGTCCGGGATCCTCTGCCGGTGACGCGTCATCGGTCCTTCAGGAGATCCCGGATGAATCGCGCCGGGATCGCGTAGGTGATGCCTGTCGGGTTGGTCAACGCCGACTCGCGCGTGCTGTGCACCAGCACCATGTTGACGATGCCGATGACGCGGCCCGTGTGGGCATCGAGCAGCGGCCCACCGCTATTGCCCGGGTAGGCCGTGGCGTCGAGCTGGTAGACCTCGAACGGTCCCGCGCGCAGCCTTCTCGATCGCCCGCGGGTCGAGCTGGCGCGCGTTCAGCGACGGCAGCGCGATCCGACGTGATCGACGAAACGATGCCGTGATGCGTCACCAGCGAATAGCCGAGCACGCCACCGATCGGGTAGCCGACCAGTGCCACGTCCATCCCCTCGCGCACGGCATTCGGCCCGGCCAACTCGAGCGACGGCAGCGCGGCACCTTCCAGGCGCAGCAGCGCCAGGTCGTGGACCCTGTCCACGTCTGGCCAGCGTGGCCAGCCTGAGATCGCGGCCGCCATCTGCGCGCCCACAGAACCGCGAGTTGCGGCGGCGGCGTCGTGGCGGGATCGGGCAACACATGGGCGTTGGTCACCAGCAGCGTGCCGCCTTCGACCACGAAACCGCTGCCCCGAAAGGTGAATCGCGGAGCTCCTGAGGACGCTCGAAGGTGCCCACCGGAAGAACCGAAGGTCGGATCGTCGCGATCAGCGAGGGCAGGTCCGCGTCTGCGCTGAACGCCGCCAGCGTCAGGGTGGCGAGGCACGCGCGGCGTGACCATTGCGGCAGCGACATCGTAGGCCTTCCCGGCAGCGCGTCCATGGCGTCGAATGTAGCGCTGCCCGGGTCGGCGGGTGAGGGTTGGTCCGATCGGTCTCATTTCGACACGCGCGCTTGGCCGCCGCCGATGCCTCGTGCAGGTCGAGCCTGGTGCCGGGGGCCTTGGCGTTGTAGGCGAGGTCGTCGCGTTTCGAAACCTGCAACGCGACGAGGTGTCAGTCTGCCGCCGATACGGGCCGCACTCAGGAATCTTGGCGCTGACTTGCCTTTGGACGCCACCGAATGCGTCTGGAATGCCGCCAATACCGCCTCTTCAACGACTTCGTAGAGCGGCCGGATCATCGGTCGGAGGCCGGCAACCCCTTGCTAGAACTGAGCAGAGAAGGCACCCGCGTCCCGCGATGCTCGATGGCGCCGCCGACCGAACGGATGTCGAAGCCGATGCGCACGAAATGGCTGGCCAGCCGGGGCTTGGTCAGCACGAAGACATGTTCGATGCCGACTGCGTGGCCATCGCCGCCGCGGCCAGGTAAAGTCTGACCGGTATGAACGGAAATCGGGTCGTGGGGCCCTGCGACTGTACATCTCGTCTTCGGTCACGCGATACCGGTGTCGACAACTAGCCCGTGCGGTACCGTACATGAACTTCATCACGGGAACCGGACTCGCGCCACCGGTCTTGCGATAGGCGGGGTGCACCGCCAGTGCCGAGATCTCGGCGATGCGCCCTCCTTGGCTCGTACCGAGGTGATGTCGAAGGCCGATTGCATCGGGAAGCCGAACACGTCCTCGCGCACGATCGACAAGGTGCCGACGACCGGTCCCCCGTCTTGGCGCACAGCGTGGTCGTGGTCGGCAGCGCGTGGTACGGCGTCACGCGCAACCCGGACGGATGAGGGCGCATGATGCCGCTTGGCCACGTAGGCATCGTGCAACAGCGAAAAGTAGGCCTCCAGCTCGTCCTGCGTTTCCGCGATCTTAAGCTGGAAGCTGTCGTCGAGGACGGGGTCGCAGTCGATGAGCCCGCGGTAGGTCGCGAAGCGCACCGGCGTGGGCAGCGCCGCCATCGCCGTGCGCGTACCCCGGCGGAACTGGTGCTGAAGCGGCTGCCCAGACGGATCGTTTCTGCGGGACGTTCGGCGTTCCTTCCCGCCGCTGGTCGCGTCAAAGCGACTTCATGAGCTCGGCGACCTCGCCGTGGGCGGGGAACTTGTCGCCCAGCCTGGACAGGCGTTCGAGCTCGGCGCGGGCCTGCGGGCGGTCGCCCGCCTTCAGGTAGATCTTGGCCAGTGTAAGCCGCAGACCGGCGTCGTCGGGTGCCTTGGCGATGGCCTTCTTCTGCAGCTCGATCGCTTGCGGCGCCTGGTTCTCGGCCGCCAGCGCGGCAGCCAGCGTGTCCATCAGTGCCGGCCGGCCCGGCAGCAGCTGGTTGGCCCGCTCGGCCATGGCCACCGCGCCCGGCTTGCCTTGCCGCGTCATCAGCCAGGCGACGTTGTTCAGCGCCAGCGCGTTGTCGGGCTGCAATTCGATCACGCTGCGGTAATTCGCCTCTGCTGCCGCGAGGTCGTTGCGCGCCAGGGCCAGGTCGCCGAGGTAGTAGCGAAAGGCGGCGTCGCGGGGATGATCCTTTGTCCATGCTGCCACCAGGCGGTCGGCCTCTTCCTTGTGGCCGGCGGCCTGCAGCGCCTGATGGAGCTTGATCGCCGTCACGCTGCTGCCACCCAGCGGCAGCGCCCGGCGCAGGGCCGAAGCGGCGGCCTCGGCGTGGCCGAGCTGGGTCTGGACGTCGGCCTCCAGCAGGTAACCCGCAGCCTGTTTCGGCTCGGCTTTCTGCATCGCGTGGGCGATCTCCAGCGCCTCGTCTGGCTTCTTCTGGAGCAGGGCCACCTGGGCCAGCCCGCGCTGCGCGGTCACCAGTCCAGGCATGATCTTCAAGGCACGCTGGAGGCTGCGCCTGGTGGCATCGAGGTCCTTGGCGGCCAGGTTGGCATCGGCCAGACGCAGCTCGGGTTCGGGCCGGTCAGGCCTCAGGGTCGCCAGCTTGGTGAACGTGTTGATGGCCTGCTGCGAGTCGCCCGCGGCAAGTTGCGCCGTGCCGAGCCGTTCAAGCAATTCGACGTTGTTGGGCAAGGCCGCGTAGGCATCCTGGGCCGCCGCCAGCGCGGCCTTGGCGTCGCGCTGGCTGAGCAGGTAGTTGACGAGCAGCAGGCGTGGCGCCAGCTCGGTGGGGCTGGCCTTCACGGCCTCGGTGATCGCTTTGGTCACCTCTTCCTTCGAACCTCCGGCGCGCGCCTTCAGCTCTGCCAGGCCCAGCATCGCGCGGTAGTTCTTCGGATCCGCCCGCAGCAGGTCCTCGAAGCGCTTCTTCGCACCGTCCGGCCGACCTGCGGCCAGCTCCAGCGCGGCGAGGCCGGCGGTCGCCGGAAAGTACAGCGGGTCGATCGCCAGTGCCTTCTCGAAGCTGGCGGTGGCCGCTGCGGGGTCCTTGCGCCGGATCTGTATGTCGCCTCGCAGCACCGCCGCGATCGGCTTGCCGGGCTGCTTCTTCTCCAGTGCGTCGACGGCCTTGAGCGCGCCATCGAGATCGTTGGTTCGCAGTCGGGCCGCGATCAGCGCCATGTTGGCGCGCGTGCCGCTGTCTTCTGCCGCCGCGGACTCGAGCTCGGCGAAGCCGGCGCTGGTGTTTCCCTTGGCCAATTCGTTGAGTGCCAGCCCGGTGCGCGCCGTGGCGGACTTGGGGTCGATCTTCGCGGCCTGGGCGAACGCGGCCTCCGAGTGCGCCGGGTCGCCGTTCTGCAGGTACGCCTGCCCGGCCAGGGTCAGGCTCGTGGCGTCGGGCGAGGGCGATTCGACGATCGGCTGCAGCATTTCCAGCGCCTTGCGGGGCCGGCCGCCGCGCAGGTAGATCTGCGCCAGCATCTGGCGCGGCAACAACGCGCGCGGCTCGGCCTTCAAGGCCTGGCCGAGGTAGCTCTCGGCCTGCGCCGTCGCGTTCAAGCGCAGCGCGGCGGCGCCGGCCAGCTGGAGGATGCGCGGGTCGTTCGGAAAGGGCTTGAGCAACTGCTCGGTGATCTCGCGCGTCTTGGCGAAATCGTTGGCGAGGTAGGCCAGGCGGGCCTCGATCAGCCGCGTCTCCGGGTGGTTGGGTGCGACCGCCTTGAGCTGATCGAATTGGGCCTTGGCTGCACCCACGTCGTGCTGTTCGAGCAGCATCGAGATGATCGCGGCATGCGCGGCCAGCGATTTCGGGTCGGCCGCCACGGCACTGCGATAGGTGGCCAGCGCAGCGTCGCGATCGTGCTGGCCGTAGCGCTGCAGGTCGGCTTTGAAGACGAGTGCCGCCACGTTCTTGGGCTCTCGCGCCAGCACCGGCTCGATCAGCGCCAGCGCTCCCGCGGTGTCGCCGGCAGCGGCCATCAAGCGAGCCTGAAGCAGCGTGGCCGGTGCATGTTCCGGCCAGTCCTTCAGCGCCGACTGCACCGCCTCGAGCGCGTTGTCACGTTCGCCCAGCTGGGCGTACGCGGCGGCCACCGTGGTCCTCAGGTCGGCCGACGCTTCAGCATCGGAAAGTGTCGTCGCTGCGAACTCCAGGATCGCCTTGCGCGGCTGGCCTTGGGCCAGAAGCGCCTTGGCCAGCCATGGCGCCGTTTTCGATTCGGTGCTGCCCGCTTCCAGCGCCTTGCGCAGTTCGACTTCGGCCGCGGCCGGCTCGCCAGTCTCCACGAGCGCCTGGCCGAGAAACAGCCTCGCGTCGGCGTTCCGAGGGTTCTTCTGCAGGGCGTTCTTCGCCTGGATGATCGCCGACTTGTACTCGTGGCGGTCGCCATCATGCTCCGGCCGAGACGACGTCGGCCTTGCCTCCGAGCGGCCGAGGCAGCCGCCGAACGGCGATGGTCAGGGCCAGCCGGCGCAAATCAGTCGGCAGGGTCGGGGCGTTCATGCAGTCTCCGCGAGGCTTCTTCATCGCATCTGCGCGGGGTGCCGCGCCGGCGGTTCGTCCGTCGGCGGCCACACTTGATGGCCAGCCTGTGCATCAGGTCGTACAGCGTCGGCCGACTCACGCCCAGCAGCTCGGAGGCGCGCACGATGTTGCCGCTGGTGCGCGCGAGCGCGGTGACGATGGCCTGCCGCTCGGCCTGCTCGCGAACCGCTCGCAGGTCGATGTCGCTGCGGGACGGTGCCTCGCCTTCGGCGATCGGGGTCGGCAACCCGATGTCGTTGGCGGTCACGCGCACGCCATCGGCCATGATCGCCGCGCGCCTGATCGCGTTGAGCAACTCGCGCACGTTGCCCGGCCAAGGATGTGCCTCGATGGCCCGGATGGCATCGTCGGCCAGCGTCAGGTTGCCTCTTCGCTGCTCCTGCGCGAAGCGGCGCAGGAAGGCATGCGCCATCAACACGGCGTCTCCGTTGCGTTCGCGCAGCGGCGGGATCGTGACGACGATCTCGGCCAGCCGATAGTAGAGATCCTCCCTGAACTGCCCCGCCTTGATCTGCGCGCGCAGGTCCTGATGCGTAGCGCCCACCACGCGCACGTCCACCGGCAATTCCTGGCGCCCGCCGAGCCGCTCGATGGTCCGCTCCTGCAGGAAGCGCAACAGCTTGGCCTGCAGCGATTGCGGCAGGTCGCCGATCTCGTCGAGCATCAGCGTGCCGCCGTTGGCGGTCTCGATCTTTCCGACGGTGGTCTTGGCGGCACCCGTGAAGGCGCCCTTCTCGTAGCCGAAGAGCTCGCTCTCCAGCAGCGCCTCGGGGATCGCCGCACAGTTGATGGCCACGAACCGGCCGCTGCGCTTGGACGCCTGGTGCAAGCCCTGGGCCAGCACCTCCTTGCCGGTGCCGCTCTCGCCGAGCAGCAGCACCGACGCATTGCTGGACGCAACCCGCTCCACCGTACGGCCGATTCGCAGCATCTCCGGGTCGCGCGTGAGCAGGCCGGCGAGCGCGTCCGGGTGCTGCAGCGCCTGCATCCGCCGGTTCTCGGCCTGCAGATCGGCGAGTCGAAACGCCCGGTCGATCGTCAGGCCGAGCACTTCCGGGTCGAAGGGCTTGGCGAGAAAGTCGTAGGCACCGAGGGCGACGGCCCGCAAGGCATGTGCCTGGTCGTTCTGGCCCGTCAGCACGATGACCTTCAGGTTCGGGTCGAGGTCCAGCATCTGACCGAGAAGCTTGAAGCCCTCGGACACCGAATCGGGGTCGGGCGGCAGGCCCAGATCCATCGTGACCACGCTGGGTTGATGCCGACGCAGCTGGACCAGCGCGCTTTCGCGGTCGCTGGCGGTGACGGACTCGAAACGGTCGAGCGACCACTTGATCTGCTTTTGCAGCGCCAGATCGTCCTCGACGATCAGCAGCGGCGGCGCGCTATCGGTACTCATGCACAGGTCCGGTCAGGCAGGTGGGGCGTCGCGTGCATCATCCGCCGCATCTTGCGCAGCGGACTGCGTGCGGTCAACGGCTCGTGGGCGCGAACACGGCCGAGCCGTGCACACGTTCCGCATTCCTCGGCAAAGACGACTGATGCGCCGCGATATGCCCGCCGCCAGCGTGCCGCCCGATGCGTGGGCGGGTCCGGGCCTAATGCGCTCCCCTGCCAGTCAGCACGACGCGCACCGTTTCCAGCAGGATCAGCAGGTCCAGGAACAGGGTGTGGTTCTTCACGTAGTACAGATCGTACTGGAGCTTTTCCTGGGAGTCCTCGATCGTCGAGCCGTACTGGTAACGGACCTGGGCCCAGCCGGTCACGCCGGGCTTGACGCTGTGGCGAACGGCATAGAAAGGGATCTCCTGCGTCAATTGATCGACGAAGTACTGCCGCTCCGGCCGCGGGCCGACCAGGCTCATGTCGCCGGCGAGGACGCAGAAAAGTTGCGGCAATTCGTCGATGCGGGTGCGACGGATGAAGCGCCCCACGCGCGTGATGCGTTCGTCGCCGGCGGTGGCCCAGCGTGGCTTGCCGTCCTTCTCGGCGTCGGTCCGCATGCTGCGGAATTTGATGACGACGAAGTTCCTGCCGTTCCTGCCGACGCGCGGCTGCCGGTAGAGGACGGGTCCGCGACTCTCCAGGCGGATCGTCAGCGCGGCCAGCAGCATGACAGGCGCGGACAGGGCGACCAGGATCGACGCGCAGACGATGTCGAACATGCGCTTGATCACAGTTCGCGCCAGCCCCTGGTTGAAGCCGTCGCCGAAGATCAACCAGCCGGCGTAGAGGTAGTCGATCCGGATCTGTCCGAGTCGCTTCTCGAAGTGCGAATTGATGTCGTTCACGCGCACGCCCAGCAACTTGCAGTCGAGCAGTTCGCGCAAGGGCATGCTTCCCGAGCGACGCTCGGTCAAGGCGACGACGATCTCGTCCACCCCTCGCTCGCGGGCCGTCTGCGTCAGAGACTGGCTCGATGACAGCAATTCGGACGCCGGCACGGCCGGCTCCTTCTCGTTCGGCCCGGGGTAGTAGCCGACGATCTCCACGGTGGGGTCCGCCTTGCGCAGCGTCTGGCCGACCACGCGGGCCGCTTCACCGGTGCCGAAAATCAGCGTGCGAAACCGCGCCCGCGACTGCGCGGCCGAATAGGCCGTCGAGTAGCTCCGGTGCAGGATCACTGCGGCAACACCGGCCATCGCAGCAATCTGCATCGCAGCCCGGTCGACAAACCCGTCAGGCAGCAGGGAAGACACCGCGTAGGTGAGTGGCAGCGCCAGGGCCAGGGCGACGACCGCACGGAGGAACGATTCGGCAGACGAACGGCTGGGCCTGGTCTCGTAGAAGCCCGTCATGGCGTTGATGACGAAGATCCCCGCAGCGACCGAGAGTCCCCGTGCACCGGCCACCGGAAACACATTGCCGGCCGCGCCGGCTTGCGAAAGAACGGCCACGAAGACCGCGGCCATCACCATCAAAGCGTCGACCAGAGCTCTAAGCAAGCTCGTCCGATGCATGTAGTGGCTGAATATCCGGATCATTTGCTGTTCTGACCGCTGCGCTTGGGGCACGGGCCCTTAGGCCTGCAAAGAGGTACGTACGACTCGACGAGCGGGTTGCACTGTCAAAAAAATCGACACTTTGAGCCTCTGCAGCGAAATGTAAGGAGGCCACCTGCGTCCTCGCAACCCCTGGGTAGGGGGGTGCCGTGACATTGCACCGAAGCGTGCCCGCTTGCCGTCGCGCGATGCAGGAATGCACGCATGCTGCCGGGTTGTCGGCGCTTCCCGACGGCCGGCAGGCAGTCCCGACGCTACCATCGGCGACCAGGAATTCATCGCGGGCTGTCGGGCAGCCTGCGTCGAGGCTAGCGATGGCGGATGGAGCGGGCGGTCTGGCGATAGGTCTGGCGCTGACCGCGTATGCGCTGGTCGCGCTGGCGCATGCCGCCTATGGCGCCTACCTGCTGCACGCCGGGCTGCTGCGCCGTCCTGTCGAGCGGCCTGCCCTGGCCTTCGTCGTCGCGGTGCTGGCCACTGCGGCCTGGGGGCTGCTGGGCCTGATCGATCTCGGCTCGACCAAGGTGCTGACCTGGCACCTGGCGCTGCTTCTTCGACCAGTTGCGCTACGTGGCCTGGGCGGCCTTCATGCTGAGCCTGTTGCAGCGCTCGGCAGCGAGCAACCCGGTCCGATGGCAGGTCTGGCTGAGCGTCGGCTTGCCGGTGGGCGTGGGGCTGGCCGGGCTGGGAGCCAACCTGTTCCTCGGCGTCGTGTCGGAGCAGTCCGAAATCGCCTCACGCGTGCTGCTGGCAAGCCAGCTTGCCTGGGCGGTGCTAGGCCTGGTGCTCGTCGAGCAGCTGTTCAGGAACCAGACAGACCCCTCGCGATGGTCGGCCAAGCCGCTTTGCCTGGGCCTGGGCTGTGTCTTCGTCTACGACGTCTATCTGTACGCCCAGGCGCTGATGTTCGGCGGCTTCGACGGCGATGCGCTCGCCGCCCGCGGACTGGTGCATACCGTCGCCGTGCCCCTGTTGTTCGTCGCGTCGCGTCGCCATGCGCAGTGGATGGCGAAGATCCAGGTGTCCAAGACGGCGGCGTTCTACTCGGCGTCGCTGTTGCTCGTCGGCCTGTACCTGCTGTTCATCGCCGGCGCCGGGTACTACGTGCGCTTCTTCGGCGGCAGCTGGGGCGGCGCGCTGCAGGTGGCGTTGCTGGCCGTTGCGCTCGTGGGCCTGACGGTCGTGATGCTGTCGGGCGCCCTCCGCGCTCGCCTGCGCGTCTTCCTGAACAAGCATTTCTTCAGCTATCGCTACGACTACCGGCTCGAATGGCTGCGTTTCACCGCCATGCTGTCCACCCGGACCGCGCCCCAGGAAGTGGGCGGCCTGGTGGTGCGAGGCCTGGCCGACATGGTGGAGTGCCCTGGCGGCGGCCTGTGGTTCAAGGCCCTGGGCGATGGTCAATACGTTCAGTCGGCGGTCTGGAACATGCCACGGACGGAACGCAGCGAACCGACCGATTCGCCGCTGTGCCGCCTCATGCGCGAACGCGAGTGGATCGTGGATCTTTGCGCTTCCCGCGCGGGCACGGGCCCGCAGGAGGAAGCCGCTGTCGTCCCCGGGTGGATGCAAGAGTTGACGACGGCCTGGCTGGTGGTGCCCCTGCTCGTGGCTGACGACATGCTCGGTTTCGTGGTGCTGGCCAAGCCGCGCACGCCGGTGGAACTCGACTGGGAGGTGCGCGATCTGCTCAAGACCGCGGCGCGCCAGGCCGCCGGGTTTCTGGCGCAGATGCATGCCACCGAGGCCCTGCTGGAGGCGCGCAAGTTCGACGCCTTCAACCGCATGTCGGCCTTCGTCGTGCACGACCTCAAGAACATCGTCACCCAGCTCTCCCTGATGCTCAAGAACGCCGAACGCCACCGCGACAACCCGGAGTTCCAGCAGGACATGCTCAGCACGGTGGAGAGCTCGCTCGAAAAGATGCGGCAGATGATGCTGCAGCTGCGCGAAGGCGAGCGGCCGGCCGGCGTCGCCTCGGGGGTCGAACTGGCGCCGATCCTGCAGCGCATCCAGAGCGCGGCCAGCCAGCGCGGCCGCCGGGTCGACGTCGAGATCACCGATCGCGTTGCCACCCGCGGCCACGAGCAGCGCCTGGAGCGCGTGATCGGCCATGTCGTGCAGAATGCACTGGATGCCACGCCGGCCTCGGGGTCGGTCTGGCTCAGACTCCAGCAAGATGCAGGGCGCGCGCTTCTGGTGGTGGGCGACACGGGCGTGGGCATGAGCCAGGACTTCATCCGGACGCAGTTGTTCCGCCCGTTCACGTCGACCAAGAGCAGCGGGATGGGGATCGGTTCTTACGAGAGCTTCCAGTACCTGCGGGAGCTCGGCGGCAGCATCGAGGTGAAGAGCGAGGTCGGACAGAGGTTCGGTGGTCACGCTGTCGATGCCCTTGTTCGAAATGCATTCTGGATCGGACCTGCGCCCCCAGGGTGTTGCGTGATGGTTGAATGCGGCGCCGCCATGTCCTCTGCCTCCTCGCGCGCGAAAGTCGGAGGATTCGCGGTGTTGCAGCCTCGGCCACGACGGTGCTTGGCTAGACCAGTTTGCCGTTGGCCATTGAAGCGTCAGCGGACAAGGAGGATTTCTTGCGATCAGACGGCATCAGACATCTGGCGGCGTTGCTTGTGGCGGCGACAGTCCTTTCCACGCGTTGCCGGCTGCGGCGGCAAGTCCGAGACCCAGCTCGTCGCCTCGGCCAAGAGCCACCTCGAAAGCAAGGATGTCAAGGCCGCCACCATCGAGCTCAAGGCCGCTTTGCAGAAGAACCCGAACTCGGTCGAGGCGCGCTATCTGCTCGGCAAGACGCTGCTGGACGCGGGCGACGCCCAGAGCGCCGTCGTCGAGTTGAACAAGGCGCGGGACCTTCACCAGGACGACAACCTCGTGCTGCCTGCATTGGCAAAGGCGCAGCTGGCCACCGGGCAGGCCAAGAACGTCTCCGATTCGTATGCCGGCGTCACCCTGAGCGACCCCAAAGCCGCCGCTGAACTGAAGGCCTTGGTGGCCGCGGCGTATGCCGCACAGGGCATGACCGACCGCTGCTCAGGCCATGGTGACGGCCTCTTTGCAGCTCGACAGCAGAGAACGTCGATGCCCGGCTGCTGCAGGCACGCCTGACGGCGGGGCACGGTGCGTTCGACGACGCGCTCGCCATCGTGGATGCCGTTATCGCCGAGGACCCGAAGCAGGCTCAGGCCTGGGTTATCAAGGGTGAGTTGCTGTCGGTCGGCAAGTCAGACATCGACGGCGGCATCAAGGCCTTGCGTCAGGCGCTGGCCATTGACAACCGCCTGATGGGGGCGCACGTTGCGCTGATCCAGCTTCTGCTGAAGAAGAAGGACATTCGACGGGTTCAGGGCGCAGGTCGGCGACCTCCGAAGAGCCGTGCCCAACAGCTTCGAGGCGCGCTACTACGGTGTGGAGTTGGCGCTGGTTGACCGTGACCTGAAGAAGGCTCAGGGACGGGTGCGCAACAGCTGCTGCGAGTTGCCCCAAGGTACGCGCCTGCGCTGCAGCTCGCCGGTGCAGTGGAGTTGCAGAAGCGGCTCGCTTGCACTCGCGCAAACGCATCTGACGCAGGCGCTGCAGATCGCGCCCAACGCGCCGCTGGCACGGCGCCTTCTGGCGGAGGCCGATCTGCGCTCTGGCGACACTCGCAAGGCCCTCGACGCCTTGCAGCCGCTGCTGGAGCAGAGCAGCCCGAGCGCCGAAGCGTTGGGGCTCGCGGCGGAGGCGTATCTTCAGGACGGCAATGTCGCCGAGGCCGAAAAGTACTACGCGCGCGCGGCAAAGGCCGACCCTGGCGACGTGAAGGCGCGTGTGGCGCTGGCATTGATGCAGGTTGCCAAAGGAAGCGCCGAGGCCGGGTTCGCCCAGCTCGAATCGCTTGCAGCGACCGACAAGACAACCTACGCCGACCTCGCGTTGATCAGCGCGCTGGTCCGAAGCAATGACCTGCCAGCTGCACTGAAGGCGGTCGATCGACTGCAGGGCAAGATGCCGGACAAGCCTCTGCCGAGCTTGCTGCGTGGCCGTATCCTGCTGCTAGAGCAAGGACCGGGCCGGTGCGCGCGCGAGCTTCGAGAAGGCCGCTGAGTGCTGACCCGGTGTATTTCCCGGCCGTCGCGGAGTTGGCGAACATCGACGTGGCCGAGAAGAAGTTGGACGACGCGCGCAAGCGTCTTCGAGGCCTTGCTGGCCCGCGAACCGAAGAACTACCGCGCGCGGCTCGCGCTGGCCGACCTGCGGCAGCGCAGCGGCGCGAAGCCCGAGGAGGTCGAGGCGCTGCTGGTCGAGGCGATCAAAGCGAATCCAGACGAAGCCGCGCCGCGCCTGGCCCTGGTCCAGCATCATCTCGCGCTGCGTCATGCCAAGGCAGCGCTGGCGGTGGCCCAGGACGCTGTGGCGGCGCTGCCGGACAACCTGTCTGTGCTGGACGCACTGGGCCGTTCGCAATGGGCGGCGGGTGATACGCAGCAGGCGATCGGCACGTTCCAGAAGATCGCCAGCCTTTCCGAGTCGCCCGAACCTTACCTGCGCCTGGCCGATGTCTATGTTGATGCCAAGGACTATCGCGGCCGCCGTGCAGAGCCTGCAGAAGGCGCTCGAAATCTCACCCACGCTGATCGAAGCGCAGCGCGGGCTGATCGCGGTCGACGTGGCTCGCAAGAAGGTCGGCGATGCACTTCAGGTCGCCAAGGACGTCCAGAAGCAGCGCCCCAAGCGAGGCCGTGGGCTACGTCATGGAAGGCGACATCCACGCTGAGTCAGCGCGACTGGGATCCCGCCATCGTCGCGCTCCGTTCGGCGCTCGACCGCGACCCATCGACCGCGACGGCGAAGCGCCTGCACGCCTTGTACATGCTGGCTGGCCGCTCCGCCGACGCCGAGCGTTTCGCCGCCGGTTGGGAGCATGACCACCCCCGGGATGCCGACTTCATATTTCACCTGGGTTCGATGGCCATGGCTCGGAAGGAGTACGCCACTGCCGAAGCGCGGTACCGGCAGGTTCTGGCACTGCAGCCAAACAGTGCGACGGCGTTGAACAACGTCGCCTGGCTGATGGTGCAGCAAGGCGAGAAGGGGGCGCTGGACTATGCCGAGCGTGCCAATCGGCTGTTGCCGGACGAAGCATCCATCATGGACACGCTGGCGACGCGTGCTGGCCGCTGAGAAGAAGCTGAAGGAGGCGCTTGAATGGCAACAGAAGGCAGTCGCGAAGGAGCCTGACGTACGCTGGCTACCGGCTCAATCTCGCGAAGCTTCTCGTCGCCACCGGCGATCGCGCACAGGCCCGCGCCGAACTTGGAAAAGCTGGCGGCGCTTGGGGGCCGGTTTTCAGGTCAAGCCGAAGTGTCTACGCTGCTCAAGGGACTTTGAGGCTCTTGCGCGCAATGGCCGCGCTGACGGGTGGGCGCCCGGTTCCGTTCAGCAATCGCCCAACGGAAGGCTGACTGTCCGACCCCTGTCTGGCGCCTGCGTCCATATCGCGCCGCAGTAGCCGCCGACGAAGCGCGATACGCGCGAGAATGTGCCCCGCGGTTCCTCGTTGCGAGCCAATGTCTCTGGTTCGCGCACCGGACCTCTCTGGAACGGTTCAGAAATGAATGCAGCTTCCGCCGCCGCCCACCTGCCGTTCGCAGCCATCGACGAACTCCGGTCCGCGCTGGGCGCCGAACACGTCTGCACTGGCGAGGAAGAACTGGACCGGTACTCGCGCTGCACGATTCCATGGCAAAGCCGTTGCGCAGCGGTCATCTTCCCGGGGAGCGCGCAGGAGGTCTCGTCGGCGCTGAAGATCGCCAATGTGCATCGGCTGAAAGGTTTGGCCGTTCAGCGGCGGGCGCAACTGGGGCTACAGCACGACCCTGGCACCCGACGACGGCGCGGTCGTGATGCTGCTGCACCGGATGAACCGGATCCTCGAAGTCAACGAGGAACTCGCCTATGCGGTGATCGAACCTGGCGTCACCTACGAGGCGCTGAACGCGCACCTGAAACGGCATGGCCACAAGCTGTGGGTCGACTGCATTGACGGTACCGCCCAGGGCAGCGTGATCGGCAATGCGCTCGACCGAGGCGTCGGCGAGACACCCTACGGCGACCACTTCGGCAACCTGTGCGGCATCGAGGTCGTTCTGCCCACCGGGGAGATCGTGCGCGTCGGCGGCGCGGACAACGGCCCCAAGACCTGGCACTTGCATAAATGGGGCATCGGGCCGTACCTGGAGGGGATGTTCACGCAATCGAACTTCGGCGTCGTGACGCAGGCGGGGTCTGTGGCTGATGCCCGAGCCCGAGGCGTACAACTCCTACGTCTTCGAAGTCCAGGACGAGCGCCACCTGCCCCAGGTGATCGACGCCTTCCGCCATCTGGCGTTGCAGGGCATCGTCACAACCAAGCTCCACATGATCAACGACTTCGTGTCGTTGACCGTTGTCATGCAGCGCATCGACCAGAGTCGCTCAGACCGGCGGTTACCTGAAACCAGACGAGATTGCCGCCTTGCGACGAGCAGTACGGAATTTCCCCGCTGACCTGCGCCGGCGGCATCTACGGCACGCGGGCGCAGGTGCGCTTGCAGCGCTCGATCCTGAAGAAGGCGCTTGGTCCCTACGGTCGGCTGCTGTTCATCTCCGACGCCCTGCTGGCGGTCATCGAGCGCGTGCTTTCGGCAGCATGGAAGAACCCGCTGCTCAAGGCTGTGACGGAGAAGCTGGCCGGCGCATCGCTGCAGGTGCTGGACTCTACGCCGCACGTGCACCGGATCCTTCAGGGCATTCCGACCGATTACTTCGTCAAGCACGCCTATTACCGTAGTCGACGGAGGCACCGGCCCGGCGACACGATCGACCCAGCCCGGGACGACTGTGGCCTGATCTGGTTTGCGCCGATCCTGCCGTTCACCAGCACCGAAGTGCTGCCGTTTCTGGCCCGGGCGCGCAAGCGCTTCGAGGAGGCCGGGTTGGATTTCTGGGTGGCGATCCTACTGATGAACCCGCGCTCGGTCACCTGCCTGATGAACATCCTTTACGACAAGGACGACTTCGAGGAGGCAGGGCGGGCCGAAGGGCTGTATTCAACGCTGTTGGCCGACATGCAGGCCGGCGGTTATCAGCAGTATCGTGCCGGTCTGCTGGCTTGGCCCAAGATGGTGGTCGGGGCCGATGCAGTCGGCGAGTTGAACGCGAGGATCAAGACCGCGCTGGACCCGGCCGGAACTCTTGCGCCCGGCCGTTACGGGATCGGCTGATAACCGCCGATTGCCAGAGTCTCCTTTTCCTCGCCGGGGCGCGCCAAGGATCTTGGGGGTTCACGCGTCTCCCGCTGGCCTGCAATTGCACCACGGGTTAATCCCTGTCTGATGGCTGCGCGATTCCCAAGGCCTCTGCTCGGCCGCGCCAGCGAAAACTGAGCATCGTTTCGCTCGATGCGGCAATATCGCGATGAACTTGCATCCGCGCGATCGCATACTTGCTTCGCGAAAGAAATATGGGGCTACTTCCCTGCGGAAGCAGCCCCACGCGTTGACGTGGAAGAGCTGATACCTACGCCGCTTACGTCCGACGGCGCCGAATCATCGACAAACCAGCAAGCGCGAGTCCGGCCAAGGCAAGGGAACCAGGCTCTGGAACTTGGTCAAAAGCCGTGTTTGCGTCTGATTGAAACATCAAATTCGGACCGCTCAGACCGTTGATGGCACCGACATTGGCCGCCGTATCACCGTTTGCAACGCCATTACTGCTGAAAAGCCTGGACGGATCAACCTGATCATACGGTGTAATGAGCGAGGTGTTTGTTAACGCGATTGCGAGCAACGAACCCACATTGAGGTCGGGAAAGTAACCGGCATCGATGAAGCCGAGTGAGGCCGTCACTTTAGCACCGCCGGTACTCGTTACGCTTTGGGTACCGACCCACTGATTACCATTGGGTGAACTATCCAGAGCGCCCAATGCGTTCGGGAAAGCGGTGAAGTTTGCACTACCGGTGGTAATAGTGCCGCTGAGGATGCCATTGCCAGCACATGAAAAGCCCGTCCCAGCGAGGTTGTTGCCCGATGCACTCTGGGCGCACATCTTAAACGTCCCGCTGAGTATTTGAAATGTATTCGACGCGGTTCCGCTTCCTGTCGACGAAGTGAGCACTTGCTCAGTAAACGTCGCAACGAATGTGAAGAAGTTACCCCCCGTCCCGTTCAACCACACAGCAGTCCCCCCACTGTCCACTAGCGAGCCGAGGTTTGCTTGGTACAGGTCAGTAACGGTCGTTCCGACCGCCAGCGGGGCGCCAGGGGCGACTGCGTTGGTTCCGCTGAGCGCAAGCGTGCTGCCCGGCGTCTGATCGAGCAACCCAAGGTTGGCGATGGCACCGCCAGCGCCTCCACCCGTCGGATTGAACGAAAAGCTGATCGAGGCGTGTGCTGACCCCGACGCGATCGCCAAGCCAGCAAGCGACATAGCCGCAAGCAGTTTTTTGAGATTCATGTGAACTCCCGAGAGCATGGGTTTGGTTGAGGGGTGAGAAGTGTGGCGTAGCGGCTGAAATGACGCAACGCCCGTGCCAAAGCGGACAAACTGAATAGCGACAAGCACTTAGCGGTCATGCATGGGCGTGAGCGGGCGTTCATGCCCGTGGATGTAAAACTATTCGACACATCCTGAGCCGTCATTCCTCGGCGTGATGTTCGGTGTCGACGGATCTCTGACAGAATCGCCAACCGGCTGATCGACACCCCGATCCGCCGCCGGGAGAAGTCCCTCCGGTTGGTGGACCGGCGTCAAACAAGGACACGCGCACCGAAGTGGCCACCGCCGTGGATGATCTTATTGGTGGCTGCACGCTTCATCACTACAGTCGCACACACATGACAACCATATTGGCCACCAAATCGTGAGCGCGGCCCGCTGCGCCGCGCCGCTTGGCGGGGTTGGCTCAGAGCTTCCGATTCTGGAGATGCGGTGACGATGAGTCTTGCCGTCAACGCCGCGCTCGTTGGGATCGCGCTCACACTCGGCACGATTCCCTTGCTGCTGACCTTGCGCCTCAAGCGCCGCATGCTCGAGCTTTCCAAACTAACGAGCCGCGCGGCCTACTGTCCGCCGGCCGCCATGGTGTTGCCTTGCAAGGGGCTGGACCCTGGGTTCAGCGAGAACATTCGCTCGCTTCTGGACCAAGACTACCCATCCTTGGAACTGCTGTTCGTCGTGGCGGCCGCGGATGATCCTGCCTATCCCGCGCTAGAGGCGCTTCTTGCGCAGGCGGCCGCAGACAAGAGTAGGGTCAAGGCTACTCTGCTAGTGGCCGGGATCAGCCGGGACCGCGCGCAGAAGTTGACCAATCAGCTGGCTGCAGTCGAGCACGCCTCCGCAGAGGCTCAGGTGCTCGTGTTCGTCGATTCGGACTGCCGGCCCGATCGCGGCTTCGTCCGCCGACTTGTTGGGCCGCTGAGCCAGTCGGGCGTCGGCGCGACGACAGGTTACCGCTGGTATCACCCACCCCGGCCGACCCTGGGCTCGATGTTGCGCAGCACTTGGAACGCTGGCGCTCTTCCTTTCCTCGTCGATCCTGCGCGTGTCTTCGCCTGGGGGGGGGCAATGGCGATACAGCGCGGCATATTCGAACGCGCAGGAATCGGCGACGCATGGCGGCATGCCGTGTCCGACGACATGACGCTGACCGTTGCCGTGCGTCGCCTGGGATTGGAGGTACGCTTCGTTCCGGAATGCATCGCTGTTTCATACGAGTCGTCTACCTTGGCAGAAACGCTGGAGTTCACCAATCGCCAGTCACTCATTTCGCGAATCTATTTCCCGCCCCTGTGGTGGGGTACGGCCATTGGCCACGCCTCAGCCAACGTGCTGATGTTCTACGGCTTGGCCAGCATGGGTCTTTGGGCGCACTCGCACAATACCGCCTTCCTGCTCGGCTCCACTTGCGCGCTCCTGCTGCCGATGCAGCTTGCGAACGCGGCCTGGCTTTTCAGCTCCGCGAGGGGTCTGCTACCTACTACGGTCCGCAGCGAACTTGACAGGCTGCGCTGGCATTACATCCTGACAGCTCCGCTCGCATCCATCATGACGCTTCTGAACACGGTTCACGCGGCGACGACCCGCCGTATGGTGTGGCGGGGCATCGAGTACGAACTTCGCTCGCCCAGGGAAACCATCGTTCTCGTGAATGAGCGGCGCGACGGCTGACCCCCGTACTCGACTGGACGAACATCCATTCGGCGTGACGCACCGCCCAGCCCAAACTTCCCCAGACATGATCGAGACCCTTGCTCCTGTAGCAGTATTGAGCAAGGTTGAGAAAACATACCATCTCGACGCGGTCGAAGTTCCCGTCATCAGGGGCGTCGATATCCTGATCAGACCCGGGCATTTCACTGTGCTGCTTGGCCCATCTGGCAGCGGCAAGACCACATTGCTAAACATGCTCGGATGTATCGATCGGCCGGATGCCGGTGATGTCACTGTGGCTGGCTGCGCAGTCAGTACGCTATCCGACGATGAATTGTCAGATTTCCGTGCCAAGAACATCGGTTTCATTTTTCAGAACTTTAACCTGCTGCCGGTGCTCACTGCGTACGAGAACGTCGAGTACCCACTATTGCTGTCAGGTGCTTCGGCAAAGACCCGCGCTGACCGAGTGCCGAAATTGCTCGATGCGGTCGGGCTCGCTGACAAGGCCCGGAACCTTCCTGGGCAGTTGTCGGGCGGTCAACGCCAGCGGGTAGCGATTGCCCGTGCATTGGCAAACAAGCCCAAGTTGGTGATTGCAGACGAGCCCACCGCCAACCTGGACAGCCGCACGGGCGCCGCGATCCTCGGCCTGATGCGACAGATGCAGCAGCGCTATCGGATCTCCTTCGTCTTTTCCTCGCACGACCGCCACGTGATCGGTGCGGCCGACGACACGATACTCCTCGTCGATGGGGTCATTCGCTCAGTTCGGCGAAAGGGCGCCGACGCAGGGACATGAAGACCCTGTCCATTGCACTGCGCAATCTGGTTCGCAATGCGCGGCGGTCGATTGTCACGCTCCTGGGTATCGGTATCGGATCCGTCGCAATCCTTCTCTTCGGCGGCTACAAGGCAAACATCAACTACGCCATGCAAACCGCGTATGTTCGCCTTGGCGGACACCTGCAGATACAGCATAGAGACTACTTCCTGTATGGCAGCGGCAATCCTACGGCCTATGGCATTTCGGACTATGCCCACATCATCGAGGCAATCAAGAGCGATCCGGTGCTGAAGAAGATGGTGCTCGTCGTTACACCGACACTGCAGTTTGGCGGAATTGCAGGAAATTACTCCGCCGGCGTTTCGCGCACGATCATTGGGAATGGCATTGTTGCCTCCGATCAAGCCCGGCTGCGAACCTGGAACCCATCCGGACTGAATCTCGACACACCGGAATTCTTGCTCAAGAATTCAGACGTCAATTCGGCGATGATCGGATTGAGCCTGGCCAGAGTGCTTCAATTGTGTGATGCATTGAATATCGCAGATTGCCCAAGGCCGGAAAAGCCAACGATCCGGACTGGGGCAAACATCCCGGCAGATCTTGCTGCCTTAAGCATGCAAGAATCCGGGGCTTTGGCGGGCAGAGGCCTTGCGGGCAGGGACGCCGATGTGGCCCGAAAGATAGAATTGCTGGCCAGCAACCCTCGAGGCGCACCCAATGTGGTGGCGCTGAATGTGATCGGCGCTGAAAGCCAAGGGTTCAAGGAGTACGACGAAGTCTATGTGCTTCTACACCTGGCTGAGGCGCAGCGATTGGTTTACGGTGAGACGATGCCGAAGGTGACTTCCATCATCGTTCAACTCCGGGACACAGGTCTGACGCGCGCTGCACAGGCGCGCATCACCTCCCAATTGCCGGCCTGGTCGGGGGGGCAACCACTGGCCGTTCGCGACTTCCGCTTCCTGAATCCGTTTTACGTTCAATCGACAGAAATGTTCGATACGATCTTCGGGTTCATGTTCATATTGATCGGGAGTATCGTCATGTTCACGGTGAGCAATACGATGAATACGGCCGTCGTTGAGCGAACCGTGGAAATCGGCACCCTGCGCGCGATGGGTTTGCGGCAAGCGGGCATACAGCGAATGTTCGTCGCCGAAGGGGTCGTGCTGGGCGTCGCCGGTGCACTCTTGGGTCTTGCCATGGCTTTGGTCACTGGTTCGATCGTCAATCACCTCGGGTTGCATTGGTTGCCTCCCGGCAGTTCTTCGCCCGTGCCGCTGGCGTTGAGCGTTTGGGGCGAGACCGGATTGATCTTGGGCACCACATTCGGCCTCATCGTCATGGCGGCCGTTTCGGCCTGGTGGCCGGCCTACCGCGCGGCGCGGTTGAACGTAGTCGATGCGCTGCGCCACGTCTGAGAACTTCCCATGAAGCCGATAGCGCTGTTGCTCCTTGTCGCCTTGGTCGCACCCTTGTGTGCGCTGGGCGCCCCAGATCCGCAAGAGTTGTTGAAGGCCAGCGATGCGATCCGCAACCCCGGACGTCCCTTCAGTGTCAAGGTCACGCTCACCGAGTTCGAGAACGGCAAGCAGGTCGACACGAGCACGCTGGCCAGCTACTCGCGAGCCCAAGAGGGCAGTGGCCAATTCGCCAGCCTCATCCGATTCGTTCTGCCCGCGCGCGATGCCGGCAAGCTGATGCTGCGCAACGGCGATGACTTGTGGTTCTATGACCCCAGCACCAAGGCGAGCGTGCGCCTGTCGCCCCAGCAGCGGCTGATGGGCCAGGCCTCGAACGGCGATGTGGTCACGGTCAACCTGGCCAGGGACTACGTCGCCAAGCTGCAGGCCGAAGAGGATGTACTGGATGGAGAGCGCCACACTCGCAAGTCCTACAAGCTGGGCCTGACTGCGAGCACGCCGTCGGCCACCTACGCAACGGTCGAGTTGTGGGTCGATGCCGAGAATAGCCGGCCGATCAAGGGCCGGTTCTTCGCCGAATCAGGGCGTCTGCTCAAGACCGTCTACTACCGTCGCTATGAGCAGCAGTTGGGTCGCGAGCGGCCCACCGAGACCGTTATCATCGATGGGCTGAATCCACAATCAGTGACGCTGATGAGGTATTCGGACTTCGCGATAAGGGCGATCCCTCAGGCATGGTTTCATCGAGAGTACCTGCCTCGCTTTCAACCGGAGTAGGCCCTTGGCATTTTCGCCTCGAATCGCTGTCGGCGGCCTGGTTGCTGTCACCTTGTTGATCGGCTTGCCGGCGCGCGGGGACGAATCCGACTTGGACGCTCTCGATCTGAAGAGCGCGCCGGTCGAGCCCAGCAACAGCACACCTCAGCCGGCCAAGCTGTTCGTCGAAGCGGCGCTGGGGTCGGCTCAGCAGCGCTACACATCCGGCGCGCAGTCTTTGCGCCGGGCATCGCTGGACTTCTTCTATTCCTCGCGGCCCGCCCCGGGTTGGCGCGCCGTCGTTTCCGATCGACTGGACCACATCCGGCCGCCTGAGCAGGGCGTCGACGACACACTCAACAGCCTGCGCGAGGCCTACCTGGGCCGGGACGGCGACAACGGCAGCAACGTCGTCGAGTTCGGGCGCATCAACCTGCGCCAGGGGCCGGCCTACGGCTTCAACCCGACCGACTTCTTCCGTGACGGTGCGTTGCGAGACCTGACCACTGTCAATCCGCTGGCGCTGCGCGAGAACCGTCTCGGCACGGTCATGCTGCGTGTGCAACGCTTGTGGCAGGGCGGCTCACTCTCGCTTGCGCTGGCACCGAAGCTGGCCGACGCGTCCAGCGGCCAGGGGCTCAACCTCGATCTGGGCGCGACCAACAGTCGCAACCGCGCATTGCTCACGGCCAGCCAGCAGCTGTCGGAACGTGTCAGCGTCCAGGCGCTGCTGTATAAGGACTCCGACCTCGAAGCACAGCCCGGCGCAAGTCTGTCCGCGTTGCTCAGCGATGCCGTGGTCGCCTACGCGGAATGGTCGTACGCCCGTGAACCCAACCTAGCCGAGCGGGCCTGGGGCGGCAACGGCCAGGTTGCTAGTGGCAACCGCTTCGCTGGCGGATTGACCTATACGACCGCCGGCAATCTCTCGCTCACAGCCGAGGTTCAATTCAACAGCTTCGCGCTCGGCAAGTCCGAATGGGATCGCGCCGGCACGGGTGGTGGTCCCACGGTTCTTGGTGCCTACCTGCTGGAAGCCGAGCGGCGACAGGACCTGGCAGCACGTCGTGCCTTTCTGCTTTATGCGACACAGCAGAGCGTTGGACTGAAGAATCTCGATCTCACTGCATTCATAAGCGTCAATGCCGACGATCACAGCCGTCTGTCGTGGCTGGAATTGCGGTACCACTGGACCAATACCGACCTCGCATTGCAGTGGCAGCAGTACAGCGGCAATGCGATGAGCCAATATGGCCTGAACCCTGAACGGCAGATCCTGCAACTCCTCGCTGCCTATCACTTCCAGTGACCGCGGCATGCTGGGTGCGAGAGAGCCCCAGCCACTGCACCATCAAATGGTCGTGGGCAGTCCCGCCGGTCGACTGCGAAGCGTGAACCCGACCGCGGCGACTTGATTTGTTTCTTATGAGATTACTATCAAGTCAGGCACGGCTGAGTTGCCGCGGCGGTCTATCAAATCGTATAGCCGCTGAATCAGCTCGGCATGCTTCATCTCGATCACGGCGCGTTTGAGCTTCAGGTTCGGCGTCAGCTCGCCGAGTTCGATGCTGAACGGCCGCTCGATCAACGCGACACCACTTGGGCGCTCGTGTTCGTTTATGCGGGTCAACTGCTCGCGGAGTGCCCGTTCCAGTCGAGCCCGGGCGGATTCATCCGGGCCGGTCTGGATGCTCGTGCACAACGCCACCAGGCACTTGCGCCCGTTGCCGATCAACACCGCCTGGTCGATGTCGGGAACGCTGCGCAGCTGCGCTTCCACGCCCGCCGGCGCGACGCGGCGGCCGGTCGACGTCTTGATCAGCTCGCTGGTTCGGCCGGTCAGGCGAAGGTAGCCGTCGGCGTCGGACTGCCCGAGGTCGCCGGTGAGATAGAACCCCTCGGTATCGAACGCCGACCGATCCGCCTCGCCCAGGTAGCCGGCAAACATCCCCGGTCCTCGCACCTTGATCGCACCGTCGTCGGCCACCACGATCTGGTTGCCCCGTAATGGTCGGCCCACAGTACCGAAGCGAAAATCGTCGATGCGGTTCATCGCCATCGGCAGCACGTTCTCGCTCAGGCCATAGGCCTCCAGCACCACCCAGCCGAGCGCGTGAAGCTCCTCGAGCAAGTGGCGGGGTGTCGGGGCCGAACCGGTGACCATGCAGCGCAGCCGTTTGCCCATGATGCTCCGCACGCGCCTGAGTATCAGCCGGTCGGCGACCGAATGTGCCGCGACGAGCCAGGGCGGCACGGCGCGCCCTTGCCGGCGGAGCCCGCTTGCCCGTCGGCCCAGGTCCCAGGCCCATGCCACAAGCTGGCGCCGCAGCGGCGGCAGGGCAGCGATGTTCTGCACTATGCCGTCGTAGAGCTTTTCGTAGAAGCGCGGAACGCCAACGAAGATGTCCGGCGACACCCTGGCGACCACCTCCATGACCCGGCGCGGATCGCCCAACAGGTATGTCGCCACGCCCTGACGCACGGCGGCAAGGTTGACCATGCGCTGGAACAGGTTGGACAACGGCAGCCAGCACAGCAATCTGCCTTCGTGCCCCACGAAGTTGAATACCTCGCAGATGGCACCGACCGCCAGGCACACCTGCCCATGGCTATAGGCGATGCCCTTCGGCGCCCCGGTGGTTCCTGAAGTGAAGATGATCGTTGCGATGTCGTCGGCGGCGGGCGGTTCGGGATCTCCTTGGGCCGAAGTCCCCATCGCCTCGAGCCCGGGCCACGTTAGCCGGCGCGGGCCCTCCGGCAACTCTGCGCCCTTGTTTCCTGGCTGATTCAAGTCCAGCAGGAAACGGACGGCCGCCAAGCGATCCAGGCCAAGCCGCGAGAGCGAACGCCCATCGGCGGTCGCGAATGCTGCGATGCCGGCCTGTTCGGCCATGGTGGCGATGCGCTCCGGCAAGTCGTGCGCATCCATGCCAACCACCGCCACACCCATCGCCATCGCTGCGTGGTGCAGCAACTCCCACTCGAGCGACACCGGCGCGATGAGGGCAAGGCGATCCCCCTTGCGCAAGCCCGCGGCCGACAAGGCGCGGCGCAGCTTGGCCACGCGTCGCGAGAAGTCCTGCCAGCTGATCGACTCCCAGCGCCCGTCAGCGGCCTCACGCTGGAACGCGATCCCTTGCGGCGTCTCGGCAGCGCGCAAATCGAGGAGTTGCGCGACCGTGCTGGCGTTGGCCCAGGCGTCGGTCATGGAGTTGGCTGGGCCCCGCGGGAGTCGAGGTAGTAGCGGAGGACCGCGTCGAGGTAGGTCTCGATCGCCGGTACCGGCAGGTTAGCCGCACTCAGTACACCGGAGGTCTCGACATTTGAAAAGCCTTGATCTTCCGCGAGGTAGGCGAGCACCGGTGGCAGGCCGCGCAGCGCGCGACGGGTCTTCGCGCCGGCGATCGCGCCGATCAGAGGCACCAGGCGTTCAAGCAGCCGACGGTCGATGCGAAGCAGCCTTGGCAACTTGCGGCCGCGCGCCCTCCAGGCCAGGCGCACCTTATCTTGCAGGCGTGGCAGCAAGATTGCTCCGCCCGGACCGGAGCACAGGTGAAAGATCCGCCCTGCGGTCTCAGTTTGGTTGCTGGACCAGCGGATCACCTCTGCGACCCAGTCGACCGGGACTGTGTCGAGCCGCGTCTGGCCGAGGTCCGGCATCACGCCGAATGTGCGCGCGCCGGACAGGAATTCGCACAGGTGGTAGAAGATCTGGAAGTGAATCACCCGGCCGCTTCCGGTTTCCCCGACCACCATGCTGGGCCGATGCACCGTGATCGGCAGTCCCACACCTTCGGCCCAGATCACACGCTCCGCCTCGGCCTTGGCGGCTTCGTAAGTGTTGTGGAATTCGCTGACTTCGGGCAACCGGCGTTCCGGCATGTGGCCGGGCGTGCGCCCCCAAACGCCCACCGTACTGACAATATCGATCTTTCGCAGAGTGCCGGCCCGCGCGCAGCGCCGGCCAAGATCGAGCACGGTGCGGGTCGGCACGACGGCGGTGGCGCGCGCCTGGTCGATCGTCATATTCAATTTGACGCTGGCGGCGCAGTGAATGATGTGCGTGGTTTCGCCGGCCAGCCTGGCATGGTCCTCGGTAGTCAAACCGAAGTCCGGCTGCGAAATATCGCCGCGCAGGGCGCGGATACGCGAAGCACGGGCGTCGCCAGTCCGATAGTTCCAGTAGGCGAGCATTTCGCCGAGCCTGACGCGCAAATCGCCCTCGCTCTTGGCGCGGATGAGCAGGGACAACGAACTGTCCTCGTCGTCGAGCAGGCGGGGCACCAGGGCGCTGCCGATGGTCCCTGTCGCTCCGGTCAGGAAGACATTCTTCACCCTGCTATGGCGTTTGGCCTGTGGATTGACCGCAAGCCCCAGGTGGCCATCAAGCCGCGACTCCGCGCGTCAACTTGGGGGCGGTTGCTGCCGGGCTCCAGTCCTCATAGACAAAGTCGGGCCAATCGCGCCGGCTGGGCCGGGTGATGCGCAAATCCGCGTCGCGCAGGCCGAGCCAGTCCATGTGTTGCGCCACGTGGCGACCCAGGTAGACCTTCTTGAGGGTAATGAAATCGACGATCTTGCCCATCAGCTTCCAGTACTGCCGGTTGGCCTTGCCCTCCCGGATCAGCGCGGAAAACTCCGGCGCATAGGGGTTGTAGCCGAAGTTCTTCAGGTCCGAGTACATCAGCAACCAGTTGATCGGGTAATTGGAGAAAACCGGGCTCGCATTCTTCGTCGACCCGATCAGGCCCAGCTCCACGACCTTCTTCATCGTCTCGTCCTGGTCGTAGCGCCAGGCATGGTAGGGCGCTAGGTAGCGTGGAAACCGGGTGCCGGGTGGGTATCTCTTGGGGTTCCAGAATCGGCCCAGATCGTGTGCGTCGAACTCACCGGATTCCCGCAGCTCCGCGGGTGTCCAATCCACCTCGGAGATCGCCAGGCGAGGAAACTCGTATTCCATGCGTTCAGGCAAAGGCTGACCGGGCGAGTAGCCCGCAAGCACCAGCGGAATGCCCTTCTCCATGGCGAGAGTCAGCGCGTTGCCCTCGAAAAGTGGCGCGTAAACGTAGGAGATCGTGTGCACCGCGCCGCGTGCCTCCTGGTTCATCAGCAACCAGCGAAACAGCCGACGGTAGAAGTCCATCGGCGGTCGGTACACCACGTGCTCGACGTCGAGCTTCTCGACAGCCCGGCGGATGTTCGCCCACGCGACCTCGCCGATGTCTATATCGGTGGTGTAGGCCAGGACGCGCAGCTGGTAGTCCTGCTTCAGCTTGTGGATCAAGAAGACGCTGTCCTTGCCGCCTGACAATGGCACCACACAGTCGTACGGGCCCTGGCCACGGCACGCCTGCAGCGCCTCTTCGAGGTCGGCCTCGCGCGTGCGGCGGAGGGCTTCGGCCGTGTCCTTGTCTTGCGGTCGGTAGGCACGGCAGGGCGCGCAAAAGCCGCTCGCGTCCAAGTCGGCGCCAGGCACCGCCTCGGGAAGCAGGCAGTTGCGACACGATCTCATTTCATCGTCCCTCCGCCGAATTTCGACATTCAAACGGCCAACTGCATGTCTGGCGACGTGCACAGGCGCGCGATCCCAGCGAGCATACAGGCCGCGCCACCAGCGATAAATGTCACGAATTGCTTCCGTGGCGCTGGGCACAGATGGCGGCCGGCGGGTGCAACACGCAGGGTCGGTGCCGGTCGATCGAGGCTGTGACCGCCGCGACTTGGCAGCCGTGGCTACCCAGCCGCGTCCTCCACGTGACATTTGGCCGCCTGCCGGGCTGGGCCCGTGAGCGCAGTGCAACAAGCCGAAAGCGTCCTGTGACATGATGCAATTCGATATGAAGCGAGATGGCCTGCCTCGTCGCCGCCCGGCCCTGCACGGCTGACAAGCCCGTTGCCAGCGCTCCGCCGGGCAAGCCCACCCGTCAACCCACCTGCCAGAATGCGTCGATGAAGCTCAACCTGCTGCCCCGCGCCATTCAACTCGCTGCTGCCGCCGTGCTGGCCGTCCTGTTGGCTGCATGCGCCACGCCGGCGTACCCGCCGGCACCCCCTAGCGTCGACACCTCCGGCTACACCTACATCATCGGCGCGGGCGACAGCGTCAACATCATCGTCTGGCGCAACCCGGAGCTGTCGATGTCGGTGCCGGTGCGGCCCGATGGCAAGGTTTCCGCGCCCCTGGTCGAGGAAGTGGTGGCGCAGGGCAAGACCCCGGTGCAGTTGGCGCGTGACATCGAGAAGGTGCTGGGCACCTACGTTCGCGACCCTGTCGTCACCGTGCTCGTCAACGGTTTCGTCGGCCCCTACAGCGAGCAGATCCGCGTCGTGGGTGCCGCGGCACGGCCGCAGGCCCTGCCGTACAAGAGCAAGATGACGGTGCTCGACGTGATGATCGCGGTCGGCGGGCTGACCGATTTCGCCAACGGCAACAAGGCCACCATCCTGCGCACGTCCGAAGGCAACAAGCAGTACTCGGTGCGTCTTCGCGACCTGATCAAGTACGGGGACGTGTCGGCCAACGTGGACATGAAGCCGGGAGACATCCTGATCATCCCGCAGAGCTACTTCTGACGCCGCCGCAGGCGGATTCGAGTCAATAGACACGGGCAAGATCGACCATGGAAGAAATCGTCAGACAGCTTCTGACCATCGTGCGGGGCATGTGGATGTTCCGCTGGCCCGGCCTGGCGGTCGCCTGGGTCGTCGCACT
Organism: uncultured beta proteobacterium; assembly: GCA_963725755.1. Lineage (GTDB taxonomy): Bacteria > Pseudomonadota > Gammaproteobacteria > Burkholderiales > Burkholderiaceae_C > Rubrivivax. The sequence continues at coordinate 14,274 of CAVRZW010000015.1, read as the reverse complement.
GGTCGGCGCCGTGTTCGTCATGAACATTCCCGATCAATACGAGGCGTCCGCCCGCATCTACGTCGACACCCAGTCGATCCTGAAGCCGCTGATGTCCGGCCTGACGGTGCAGCCCAACGTCGAGCAGCAGATCGCGATGCTCAGCCGGACCTTGCTCAGCCGGCCCAACATGGAGAAGCTCGTTCGCATGGCCGATCTGGATCTGAAGGCCAGTTCGAATCGGGACGAGGACGCGTTGATCCTTGGCCTGACCAAGGGCATCCAGATTCAAAACACCGGGCGGGACAACCTCTACACGCTGGGGTACCGCGATGCCGACCGGGACAAGGCCAAGCGGGTGGTCCAGTCGCTGGTGTCGATCTTCGTGGAGTCGAGCCTGGGCTCGAGCCGCAAGGACACCGACTCGGCCAAGAACTTCCTCGACGACCAGATCAAGCAATACGAGGCCAAGCTCGAGGCAGCCGAAACCCGGATGAAGGATTTCCGCATCCGAAACCTCATGATCCAGTCGGCCGACGGCAAGGATGCGGCCGGCCGCCTCGCCGATGTCGCCGCGCAACTTGCAGCAGGCACAGCTCGAATTGAAGGAAGCCGAGAACTCGCGCGACGCGGTGAAGCAGCAGCTCAGCCAGGCCGGCAAGCCAGACCCCTCGAACCCGCAAGGCGCGCCGAAGGAATCCGACATCCCGGTCTCCACGCCCGAGATCGATGCGCGGATAGCGGCGCAGCGGCAGAACCTCGACGCCCTCGAGCAGCGCTTCACCGACCGCCACCCGGACGTGGTGGCCACTCGCAAGCTGATCAAGGATCTGGAGGCGCAGAAGAAGAAGGAAGTGGCCGAACTGCGCAAGGCCGCTCTCGCAGCGCCGGCGACCTCCGACGGTGCGGGCAATCCGTTCACGCAGGAGCTGAGCAGTCTGCTGGCGTCCTCCGAGGCGCAGGTCGCGGCCTTGCGTGCACGGGTGGCAGAGTACAGCGCCCGCGTGGGCCAGGCGCGGGCCGACCTGAAGACGGCGCCGCAGATCGAGGCCGAAGCGGCGCAGCTGAATCGCGACTACGACATCACCAAGAAGAACTACCTGGATCTGGTGGGGCGCAAGCAGGCGGCGATCATGTCCGGCGATCTCGAAGGTGCTTCCGGCGTGGTCGACTTCCGGCTGATCGACCCACCGCGTGTCACGCCCCAGCCGGTGGCCCCCAACCGCATGCTCCTTCTGCCCGCCGCGCTGCTCGTGGCCATAGGGGCGGGGCTGGCCGTGGCCTTCGGGCTGAGCCAGCTGCGGCCGGTCTTCCGCGACGGCGCCGAACTTCGAGCGGTCACCGGCCTGCCGCTGCTGGGCGTGGTGTCGCTGGTCATCAGCGATTTCGATCGCCGTCGCGAACGTGTGTCCAAGCTGAGGTTCGTTGGCGCATCGGGCGGATTGGTCGGTCTTTTCGTCCTCGGCGTGGTGGCCATGGCCATCCTTGCCCGCAGGATCAGTTGAGGGCGGCATGAGCAGTCTCATCGAACAGGCAGCGCTGCGCCTGGAACAACTCAGGCAGGCCGGCGTCACGCTCCCTGACTTCGGCGCCGAAGACGTGGCCATCGCGGCGCCGGTGGCACCCCCTGCGCCGCCGGTAGCGGCTCAGCGCGATGTGCCGCCGAGACCGGAGGGCGTGGCCACTTCGCGCTACGTCGAGCTCAAGCTCGAGGCCCTCGAGGCTTCGGGCATCGTCACGCCGAGCGCTCCCAGAACGGCCGTGGCCGATCAGTTCCGCGTCATCAAGCGGCCCCTGATCGCCAACGCCATGGGCAAGGGCGCAGCGACGCTCACGCATGGCAACCTCATCATGGTGACCAGCGCGGTGGCCGGCGAAGGCAAGAGCTTCACCTCGGTGAACCTGGCGATGAGCATCGCCGCCGAACTCGACCACACGGTGATGCTGGTCGATGCCGATGTCGCGCGGCCGTCGATCCTGCGCATGCTCGGGCTGCCTCCCGGGCCGGGGCTGCTCGACGTGCTGGAGGGTGAGGCTCAACTGCCGGACGTGCTCCTGCGCACCAACGTCGAGAAGCTCACGCTGCTGCCCAGCGGTACCGCGCACCCGAAGGCCACCGAGCTGCTCGCCAGCGATGCGATGCGCCTCCTGCTCGACGACATGGCCACGCGCTACCCCGACCGCATCATCATCTTCGACTCGCCCCCGCTGCTGCTGACCACCGAGGCGCGGGTTCTCGCCTCGCACATGGGGCAGATCGCCATGGTCGTGGCGGCCGGGCGCACGCCGCAGGCCGCCGTTCGGCAAGCCCTGGACACCATAGAGGCCTGCCCGGTGCGACTGCTGGTTCTGAACAAGGCGCGAACGGACAGCATGGCCTATGGCTACGGCTACAGCTATGGCTACGGCTATGGCTACGGCTACGGGGATGCGGACGGAGCGAAGGCTTCGGCAACCAAAGTGCAGCCCGAGGGCTGACGGTGCGCCATTTTTCGATGCGTCGCGGAAGGCAAGCGAAATGCTCGCGGCTGGTTGCGCCGCCCTTGCTCGCAGTGGCCCTCTGGAGCACCGCTTCGCATGCCCAGGAAGCGGCAGGCACCGGCGTCCGGATCACGCCGAGCTTCTCGCTGCAGGAGACGGTCACCGACAACCGCAACCTGAGCTCCAGCAACCGGCAGGCTGATTCGATCACCACGATCAGCCCCGGTATCCGCATCGACAGCCCCTCGGGGCGGGTGCGCGGGTCCCTGGCGTATTCGCTCAACGCGCTCGTCTATGCGAGCGATTCGCACAGCGACACCTTACAGAACGCCTTGCAGGCCAACCTCACGGCCGAGGCGATCGAGAACCACGGCTTCGTCAACGCCAGCGCCAGCGTCTCGCAGCAGACGGTCTCGGCATTCGGCACCCAGTCCGGCGGCACCGGCCTGCTCAACGGCAACAGCACCGAGGTGTCCACCCTCAGCGTGACGCCATCCTGGCGCAGCAGGATCGGCGACCTGGCCGACCTGACGGCCGCGCTGAACTGGTCCGGCACCCACAGCGCTTCGACCAGCCTGGGCAACTCCACGACGCACGGCGGCAACGTCGGCCTGCAGGGCAGACGCGGGCTGTTCGGCTGGGGCCTCAGCGCGAGCCGGCAGGTGAACGCGTTCACCGCCGGCCGAGCCACCACCGACGATCAAGGCGTGGCCACGCTGAGCTTCTTTCCCGACCCCGAGGTGCAACTCTCGGTCAACGCGGGGCGCGAGGCGCAGGACATCCTGACCGGCACGCGCGAATGGGTCAGCACCTCGGGTTGGAGCATCGGCTGGCAGCCGACGGATCGCACGAACATCGCGCTGCAGGGGGGGCGCAGCTATTACGGCCACTCGCACAGCTTCACCTTCACCCACCGGATGGCACGCTCGGTCTGGAGCTACAGCGACACCCGCGGCGTGGCCGGCACCCCGAGCGGCCCGGGCACCTTCGTCCCGCTGACGCTCTACGATCTCTTCTACGCCATCTGCCTGCAGGGGGGCGGCGCGGCGGCAGCCTGCGATCAGTCGGTGCGCGCGGGCCTGGCCCAGCAGGGGCTGAACCCCACTGCGGTCATCGGCGGTGGCTTCCTCGCACCGGGGTTGACACAGCAGCGCAGCCAGACCCTCTCGGTCTCGGTTTCGGGCCTGCTGACGACCATCACCCTGTCCGCATTTCGCACGGCGACGAGTCCGCTCGGCCCCACCGCCACGGGCGGCGACCTCGCGACGGTGTCGCTGCTGCGGCAGCAGGGTTTCACGGTGGGGGTGTCGCAAAGGCTGACGCCGACGGCCTCTGTCAATGCATCGGCGAACGATGCTGAGGACGCTCGACGCCGGCCCCCAGCCCGGCAACGAGCAGCGGCTCTTGACCGTGACCTGGGTGGGCAACCTCGGGCCGCGTACCGACGTCTCGCTGGGCGCGCGGCACACCCAGTTCGAAAGCATCACCAGTCCGTATCACGAGTCGGCGATCATCGGTACCTTCAGCTACCGCTTCTGAGCCATGTACGAAGCCTTCTACGGCCTCACGAGCAAGCCGTTCCAGCTCAACCCGGACCCCAGCTTCTTCTTCGGCAGCAAGCAGCACCGGCGCGCCAAGGCCTACCTCGAGTACGGCGTCTCGCGCAACGAGGGCTTCATCGTCATCACCGGCGACATCGGCGCCGGCAAGACCACCGTGCTGCGCTCGCTGATCGAGGGCCTGCACGGCAGCAACGTGATCACCGGCCACCTGGTGACGACCCAGCTCGGCGCCGAGGACACGCTGCGCATGGTCGGCGCGGCGTTCGGCTTCCGCGTCAAGGACGTGCCCAAGTCCGAGCTGCTGATCACGCTCGAGGCCTTTCTCATCAGCCAGACCAGCAAGGGCAAGCGCTGCCTGCTGATCGTCGACGAGGCGCAGAACCTCACGCCCAAGGCGGTCGAGGAACTGCGCATGCTGTCGAACTTCCAGTTCGGCAACCAGGCCTTGCTGCAGAGCTTCCTGGTCGGCCAGCCCGAGTTTCGCGAGATCCTGCAACAGCCCGAGATGGAGCAGTTCCGCCAGCGCGTCGCGGCCACCTGCCACATCGGCCCGCTCGACCAGGAAGAAACGCAGCGCTACATCGAGCACCGGCTCAAGTGCGCCGGCGCCAACGGCAAGCCTACCTTCGAGCCGGCTGCGTTCGAGGGCATCTTTGCTGCCAGCGGCGGCATTCCCCGCCGCATCAACTCGGTCTGCGACCGGCTGCTGCTGCTGGGTTTCCTGGGCGGGCGCACGCACCTGACGGCAGCCGACGTGGCCGAGGTGGTGCAGGAGTTCGCGCAGGAGTCCAAGGTGCCCGCCCGGCCGCGCGCGGCGGCGGGCGCCACCGCCGACGGGGTGGCCACGGCCACCGAGATCGACGTCGATCTCGGCAAGCTCAGGCTCGACGCCGGCGAGGCCGAGGCCATGTCCGGCCAGCTGGCCCAACTCACTGCCGACCAGCGCGGCGACCGGCTGCAGCGCCTGGAGCGCAGCCTGATGCGGCTGGAGGGCGTCAACATGCAGACGCTGGCCCTGCTGCAAAAGCTGGTCGACGCCGTCTCGAAGCGTTCGGAGAAGCCCAAGCCATGATCGCTCCCGTGATGTGCGTCGTCGGCGCGCGCCCGAACTTCATGAAGATGGCGCCGATCCTGCGTGCGCTGGCGGCGCACCAGCCACCGCTGCCTGCGCTGCTGCTGCACACCGGCCAGCATTACGACAAGGACATGAGCCACCAGCTCTTCGACGACCTCGGGCTGCCGCGGCCCGACATCAACCTCGAAGTCGGCTCGGGGTCGCACGCGGTGCAGACCGCCGACGTGATGCGCCGCTTCGAGCCGGCGCTGGACGAGCACCGGCCGTCCTGCGTCGTGGTGGTGGGCGACGTCAATTCCACGCTCGCGTGCGCCCTGGTCGCGGTGAAGAAGGGCGTGCCCGTGGTGCATGTCGAAGCCGGCCTGCGCAGCTATGACCGGCGCATGCCCGAAGAGATCAACCGCGTGCTCACCGACCAGATCGCCGGCCGCCTCTACACCACCGAACGCAGCGCCGCGGCCAACCTGCTGCGCGAAGGCATCGAGGCCTCGCGCATCTGCTTCGTCGGCAACGTGATGATCGACTCGCTGCTGGCCAGCCGCGAGCGCGCGCGCAGTGCGGGCGACACCTTGCGCGGCCACGGGCTGGACCCAGCCTTGCTCCTGCACGGCGCCGGCTACGGCGTCGTCACGCTGCACCGGCCGTCGAACGTCGACGACGCCCAAACGCTGTCCGCCTTGCTCGACGCGCTCGGCGACGTCGCCGCGCAGCTGCCGCTGGTCTTCGCGCTGCACCCGCGCACGCGGGCCAACATCGAGCGCTTCGGGCTGCTCGACCGGCTCGACCCGCAGCGGGTCGCGATCCTGCCGCCGCAGGGCTATCTGGAGATGGTCGGGCTGATGGCCGGCGCCACGCTGGTGCTCACCGACTCCGGCGGCCTGCAGGAAGAGACCACCGCGCTCGGCGTGCCCTGTCTGACGATGCGCGAGAACACCGAGCGCCCGATCACGGTCGAGCAGGGCACGAACACCGTGGTCGGCCGCGACCGCGAAGCGATCCTGCACGGCGTGGGCGAGATCCTGGCCGGCCGCGGCAAGCGGGGCCGCGTGCCCGAGCTGTGGGACGGCCATGCCGCCGATCGTATCGCTGCCGACCTGTCGCTGTGGCTCGCGGCCGGCGCGCCGTGAGCGGCGCCACCCCATGCTCGCGCCGGCCTTGACGAACGTTCTGACGAATGCGCTGACGATCGACGTCGAGGACTACTTCCAGGTCTCGGCGATGGCGCCCTACATCCGGCGCGACGATTGGGACAGCCGCGAGTGCCGCGTCGAGCGCAACATCGGCCGCATCCTCGAACTGCTGGCCGAGCACGACACCCACGCCACCTTCTTCACGCTGGGCTGGATCGCCGAGCGCTACCCGCAGCTGGTGCGCGCCATCGTCGCCGGCGGGCACGAGCTGGCCAGCCATGGCTACGGCCACGAGCGCGCCAGCGACCTCAGCCCGGCCGCCTTCAAGCACGACGTCGAGCGGGCGAAGGCGCTGCTGGAGGACATCGCCGGCTGCGAGGTCCATGGCTACCGGGCGCCGAGCTTCTCGATCGGCCAGGGCAACCTCTGGGCCTTCGACGTGCTGGGGCAGGCCGGCTACCGCTACAGCAGCAGCATCTACCCGATCCGGCACGACCATTACGGCATGCCCGACGCGCCGCGCTTCGCCCACCGGGTGCAAGCCGGCCTGCTCGAAGTGCCCGTCACCACGCTGCGGCTGGGCCGGCGCAACCTGCCTTCCAGCGGCGGTGGCTACTTCCGCCTGCTGCCCTACGCGCTGTCGCGCTGGATGATCCGGCGCGTCAACCAGGTCGACCGCCAAAGCGCCATCTTCTACTTCCACCCCTGGGAGATCGACCCCGGCCAGCCGCGCGTGGCGGGCATCGACGCCAGGACCCGGTTCCGTCACTACCTGAACATCGATCGCATGGAAGGCCGGCTCGGCGCGCTGCTGGGCGACTTCCGCTGGGGCCGGATGGATGACATTTTTCTCGGCACCGCCTCGTTGCATCCGGCAACAACAGGCCGAACTGCGGTCTGATCGAAGGCTGTGCCCAATCTCAAGCGCCTTGCCCCCGAAGACGCCCGCGACAACGCGTCGTGGGACGACTTCGTCATGTCCCAGCCCAGGGCCACCTTCTTCCACCGTGCCGGCTGGCAGCGCGTGCTGAGCGAGGCATTCCGCCACAAGACGCATTACCTGTACACCGAGGCGGAAGGCCGCATCACCGGCGTGCTGCCGCTGGCGCATGTCAGCAGCCTGCTGTTCGGCAGCTCGCTGACCAGCCTGCCGTTCGCCGTCTACGGCGGCGTCGTCGCGGCCGATGAAGACAGTGCCCGCATGCTGGTGGCCGAGGCGCAACGCCTGGCGCGGCAACTCGGCGTGGCCCATCTGGAGCTGCGCAACGTCGAGCGCACGCAACCGGGCTGGCCGGAACAGGATCTGTACGTCACCTTCCGCAAGGCCATCGCACCCGACGAGGAAGCCAACCTGCTGGCCATCCCGCGCAAGCAGCGCGCGATGGTGCGCAAGGGCATCAAGAACGGCCTGACCAGCGACCGCGACGAAGGCGTCGACCGCTTCTTCGCCCTCTACGCCGACAACGTGCACCGCCACGGCACGCCGGCGATGCCGCGGCGCTATTTCCAGGCCCTGAAGCGCGAGTTCGGCGCCGACTGCGAGGTGCTGACCGTCGGCGCCGCCGATGGCCAGCCGGTCAGCAGCGTGATGAGCTTCTACTTCCGCGACGAGGTGCTGCCCTACTACGCCGGCGACGCCGAGGCCGCGCGCGAGCTGGCCGCCAACGACTTCAAGTACTGGGAGCTGATGCGCCTGGCCTGTGCCCGCGGCCTGAAGACCTTCGACTATGGCCGCAGCAAGCAGGGCACCGGATCGTTCGCGTTCAAGAAGAACTGGGGCTTCGAGCCGACGCCGCTGCACTACGAGTACTGCCTGTACAAGCGCGACTCGGTGCCGCAGAACAACCCGTCCAACGCCAAGTACCGGCTGCTCATCGAAGCCTGGCGGCGGATGCCGATCGGCATGGCCAACTGGCTGGGGCCGTTCGTCGTGCGCAGTCTCGGGTAGGGCGGCGATGGCGAACCTGCTGTACCTGGTGCACCGGATGCCGTACCCGCCGAACAAGGGCGACAAGGTGCGCTCGTACCACCTGCTCAAGCACCTGGTCGAGCGGCACCGGGTCTTCGTCGGCACCTTCATCGACGACCCGGACGACGAGGCGCATGTCGATGCCTTGCGCGCCCTGTGCGCCGGGCTCCATCTGACACGCCTGCATCGCTCGCGCGCGCGCATCGGCAGCCTTGCCGGGCTGCTCGACGGCGAAGCCCTCACGCTGCGCTACTACCGCGACGCCGCGCTTGCCCGCTGGGTTCGGGAAACCGCGCAGCGCGAACGCATCGACGCCGCGGTGGTGTTCTCGTCGTCGATGGCGCAGTACGCGCAGGACCTGGGTCTGCCGACGCTGGTCGACTTCGTCGATGTCGATTCGGCCAAGTGGACCGAGTACGCCGCCCACCACCGCTGGCCGGTGTCGTGGCTGTACCGGCGCGAAGGCGAGCGGCTGCTGGCCTACGAGCGCAGCGTGGCCGCGCGCTCGGCCCGGTCCTTCTTCGTCACCGAGAAGGAAGCCGCGCTGTTCCGCACCCTGGCGCCCGAGAGCGCCGGTCTGTGCGAGGCGATGTGCAACGGCGTCGATGCCGAGTATTTCGCGCCCGATCCGGCGCTCCCGTCACCCTACGAGCGCTCCGAACTGCCGGTGGTCTTCACCGGCGCGATGGACTACTGGCCCAACATCGACGCCGTCACCTGGTTCGCCACCGAGATCCTGCCCAGGCTGCGAACCGATTGGCCCGCGCTGCGCTTTCACATCGTCGGCCGCAACCCGGCGCCGGCGGTGCTCGCGCTGGCCGGCGAGGCCGTGCGCGTGAGCGGCACCGTGCCCGACGTGCGCCCGTACCTGCAGCATGCCGCCGTCGTGGTGGCGCCGCTGCGGCTGGCGCGTGGCATCCAGAACAAGATCCTCGAAGCGATGGCGATGGGGCGTCCGGTCGTGGCGGCGAGCGAATGCGCCGAGGCGATCAGCGCCGAGCGGGGCATCGAACTCATCGCGGCCACGGGTGCCGAAGCGTTTGCGCGCGAGGTCGATGCGCTGCTGCGCGATCCGGCGCAAGCCGCGGCCATCGGCCTTGCCGGCCGCCGCCGCGTGCAGCGCGACTACGGCTGGGACGCGCACCTGGGCGCCTTCGAGCATCACCTCGCGCTGCTGCGCTCCGATCAGCCCCTCGCGGCCTGAGTGAACGGGAACAAGACCATGAGTGCCGTGCCCGCCGACCTGCGCATCGCCTCGCCCTGGCGAACCGCGCTGCCGCCGTTCCTGCTGCTCGTGGCGGCCATCCTGCTGCTGTACCGCGACACGGCCATGACCATGGTCGGCATCTGGTGGCGCTCCGAGACCTTCGCCCATGCCTTCCTGGTGCTGCCGATCAGCCTGTGGCTGGTCTGGCGCCGGCGCGGGGAACTTGCCGCGCTGACGCCGCGGGCCGAGCCCTGGGTGCTGCTGCCGCTGCTGGCAGCCGCCGTCGTCTGGCTGCTGGCCAGGCTCGTCGTTGCCGACGTCGTGTCGCAGTTCGCGTTCGTCGCGATGCTGGTCCTGGCGGTGCCTGCCGTGCTGGGCATCGAAGTCGCGATGGTGATCCTGTTCCCGCTGCTGTTCCTGTTCTTCGGCGTGCCGTTCGGCGAATTCGTGGTCCCGACGATGATGGCGTGGACCGCGGACTTCGTCGTCTCCGCGTTGCAGGCGACCGGCGTGCCGGTCTTCCGCGAGGGTCAGCACTTCATCATCCCGACCGGCAGCTGGTCGGTGATCGACGAGTGCAGCGGCGTGCGCTACCTGATGGCGTCGTTCATGGTGGGCACGCTTTTCGCGTACCTCAATTACCGCTCGTACAGGCGGCGCGCGGTGTTCATGGCTGTCGCGCTGCTGGTGCCGGTGCTGGCCAACTGGTTCCGTGCCTACCTGATCGTGATGCTGGCCTACCTCTCGGGCAACAAGATCGCGACCGGCATCGACCACATCATCTACGGCTGGGTCTTCTTCGGCTTCATCATCTTCCTCATGTTCATCATCGGCGCCCGCTGGTCCGAGCCCGACGAGGTGCGGACGGAGGCGGCGGTCGGTGCTGGGGCGCCGATGACGCCCGCGCAGCAGTCTGCGCTGACCCGCTCGATGCTCTTGACCTTGGTGTTCGGCGCGGCCATCGCGCTGCTACCGCACGGCGTGGCTGGCCTGCTGCTGCGCGCCGAGGATGCCGCTGCCGCGCCGCGGGTCGAGCTGCCGGCGGAACTGGCCGGCGGGTGGACCACGCAGGGCGCCGCGCTCGTGGCCTACACGCCGAAATGGACCGGTCCGTCGATCGAGGTCGCCCGCGCCTACAAGGGCGCCGCCGGCACGGTCGGGCTGGACGTCGCCTACTACCGCGGGCAGGGCGAGGGGCACAAGCTCGTGAGCTACACGAACCAGCTCGTCGCCATGCGCCATGACGAGTGGAACCTGCTGCCCGGCGGCGGGCTTCGCGACGTCGAGCTCGGCACCCGCACGCTCACGGTCCAGGCCTCGGAGCTGTCTGCCGGTCGCGACCCTGACGACAGCGCGCCGGCCGCACCTGGTCGTCTGGCGCTTCTACTGGGTCGATGGCCGCTTCATTGGCAGCGATGTCGGCGCCAAGCTGGCCGGCGGCCTGGCCCGCCTGCGCGGTCATGGCGACGAGGGGGCACTGATCCTGCTTTACGCCAACGGCGAGACGGTCGCCGCCTCGAACGCCGCGCTGGCGGCGTTCCTGCAGGCCAACGTCGAACGCCTGAACGCCTTGCTGCGGCAGACCCGCGACGCGCGCTGAGACGCCCGATCATCGAGCCAAGAAAGGAATGCCAACCATGAACACCGTCGCCGTCATCGGCCTGGGCTATGTCGGGCTGCCGCTCGTCGTCGAGTTCGGCAAGCAGATGCGCACCATCGGCTTCGACATCTCGCTGCCCAAGGTGCAGGCCTGCCAGGCGGGCAGGGACCCGTCACGCGAGCTGGAAGACGAGCAGTTGGCCGCCGCCAAGCACGCCATCTACACGGCCGACCCGGCGATGCTCGGCGAGGCCGAGATGATCATCGTCGCCGTGCCGACGCCGGTGGACCAGGCGCACATCCCCGACTTTCGCCCGCTCATCGGTGCCAGCACCAGCGTCGGCCGCCACATGAAGAAGGGCGCGACCATCGTCTATGAATCGACGGTCTATCCGGGCGCCACCGAGGAGGTCTGCATCCCGGTGCTCGAGCGCGAATCGGGCCTGAAGTGGAAGCAGGACTTCTTCGTCGGCTACAGCCCCGAGCGCATCAACCCGGGCGACAGGGAACACACGCTGACCAAGATCCTGAAGATCGTCTCCGGCGACAGCGCCGAGACGCTGGACCGGGTGGCCAGGCTCTACGAGAAGATCGTCGTCCCCGGCGTGCACCGCGCCAGCTCGATCAAGGCCGCCGAGGCGGCCAAGGTCATCGAGAACACCCAGCGCGACCTGAACATCGCGCTGATGAACGAGCTGGCGATCATCTTCGACAAGATGGGCATCGACACCACCGAGGTGCTGGAGGCCGCGGGCACCAAGTGGAACTTCCTCAAGTTCAAGCCCGGGCTGGTGGGCGGCCACTGCATCGGCGTCGACCCGTACTACCTGACGCACAAGGCCGACATGATCGGCTACCACCCGCAGGTGATCCTGGCCGGCCGGCGCATCAACGACGGCATGGGCAAGTTCATCGCCGAGCAGACGATCAAGCACATGATCGCCTCGGGCAGCTACATCAAGGGCGCGCGCGTCAACGTGCTCGGGCTGACCTTCAAGGAGAACTGCGGCGACCTGCGCAACAGCCGGGTCATCGACATCATCCACGAACTGCAGAGCTACGGCGTCGAGGTCTTCGTCACCGACCCGCAGGCCGAGGTCGACGAGGCGATGCACGAGTACGGCGTGCGCCTGCTGCCGTGGGACGAATTGCCGCGCGCCGACGCCATCGTCGCCGCGGTGGCGCACCGCGAGTTCGCGGCGCTGTCGATGGAGGACCTGGGCGCAAGCTGGTCAAGGGCGGGGCGTTCATCGACGTCAAGGCGGCGTTCGACCCCGCCGCGCTTGCCGGAGCCGGGCTGCGCGTGTGGCGACTCTGAGTCGCCTGCGACCATGACCCCACCCCGGCGGCCGGCGACGGTCGGCCGCTCGTCCTGCACCTACTCTATCGCTTCGACACCGGCGGCCTCGAGAACGGTGTCGTCAACCTGATCAACCACATGCCGGCCTCGGCCTACCGGCATGCGGTCGTCGCGCTGACCGAGGTGGCGCCCGAATTCAGCCGACGCATCCAGCGTGACGACGTCGAGTTCGTCTCGCTGCACAAGCCGCCCGGCCACGGCGCGAGGCTGTACCCGCAACTGCTGCGCCTGTTCCGCGAACTGCGCCCGGCCATCGTTCACACGCGCAACCTCGCCGCGCTGGAATGCCAGGTGCCAGCCATGCTGGCCGGTGTGCCGGTGCGCATCCACGGCGAGCATGGCCGCGACGTCGAAGACCTGGACGGCACGCGCCGGCGCTATCAGTGGCTGCGCCGCGCGTACCGGCCGTTCGTGCACGAATACGTGGCGCTGTCGCGCGACCTCGCCGGCTATCTCGAGCACCGCGTGGGTGTGTCGCCACGGCGCATCGCGCAGATCTACAACGGCGTCGACATCGAGCGCTTCCGCCCTGCTGCAGGCGGCCGAACGGCGATCAACGGCTGCCCGCTTCACCGACCCGGCCCTGTGGCTCGTGGGCACGGTCGGCCGCATGCAGACGGTGAAGGCGCAGACCCTGCTCGCGCGTGCCTTCGTGCTCGCGCTCGAACAGGCCCCGGCATTGCGCGATCGGCTGCGCCTGGTGATGGTCGGCGAAGGCCCGCTGCGAGCCGAGGCGCAGGCGATCCTCGACGCCGCCGGCGCCGGCGCGCTGGCCTGGCTGCCCGGCGAACGTGCCGATGTGCCGGATGTCATGCGCGGGCTCGATTGTTTCGTGCTGCCGTCGCTGGCCGAAGGCATCTCGAATACCATTCTCGAGGCGATGGCCAGCGGCCTGCCGGTGCTGGCCACCGACGTCGGCGGGAACGCCGAACTGGTGGTCCGCGGCCAGACCGGCGACATCGTGCCGGCGAACGATGCGCAGGCGCTGGCTGCCGGGCTGATACGGATGGCCGCCGACCCGGCCCGCGCGGCCGTCATGGGCCAGGCCGGTCGCGCGCTGGTGGAGAGCCGCTTCAGCCTGCCGGCGATGGTGGCGAGTTACCAAGGCCTGTACGACCGGCTGCTGGCCGAACGATCGACGCAAGCGACACGGGACTGAGCAACACATGTGCGGCATCACCGGCATCTTCGACACCCGCGGCGCGCGCGCTGTCGAGCACGTGGTGCTCAAGCGCATGAACGACTCGCAGGCCCACCGTGGCCCCGACGAGGGCAGCCTGCACATCGAGCCCGGTCTCGGCCTGGGCCACCGGCGCCTGTCGATCATCGACATCGCCACCGGCCAGCAGCCGCTGTTCAACGAGGACGGCTCGGTGGTCGTGATCTTCAACGGCGAGATCTACAACTACCAGGACCTGATCCCCGAGCTGCAGGCGCTGGGCCACCGCTTCCACACCAAGAGCGACACCGAGGTCATCGTCCATGCCTGGGAGCAATGGGGCGAGGCCTGCGTGCAGCGCTTCCGCGGCATGTTCGCCTTCGTGCTCTGGGACCGCAACAAGCAGACGCTGTTCATGGCGCGCGACCGGCTCGGCGTCAAGCCGCTGTACTACGCCTTGCTCGACGACGGCACGCTGCTGTTCGGATCGGAGCTGAAGTCGCTGCTGGCCTACCAGGGCCGCGGTGGCGGGCTGCGGCGCGACATCGACCCGCTGGCGGTCGAGGAGTATTTCGCGCTCGGCTACGTCGCCGAGCCGCGAACGATCTTCCGCCAGGCGAAGAAGCTGCCGCCGGGGCACACGCTGAGCATCCGGCGCGGCGAACCCGTCGGCGAGCCGAGGGAATACTGGGACGTCCGCTTCACGCTCGGGAATCCGACCACCGCTGAGGACGCCTGCGCCGAGCTCGTGCA
>CAVRZW010000014.1:0-125756 GCA_963725755.1 uncultured beta proteobacterium | reverse complement strand
TGAGTCGACAACGCCCTGTGACTCGCTCTCCGCGCCAGTCCGGGCATACAGCCGAAGCTCCAGCAGGAGCTCCCTGCGATGGACTACTCCGCGGCGTCTCAGAAATGTAACGCGACGTGAATAGACTTGGGCCGGCTTCGCGAGGTGGTCGTCAGGTTGCATGTCACAACCGTCCGGCTCTGCGTCGCGGACAACCACAGCTGCGCAGGGCCTTGCAGACCAGGTGCCGCACCTGGCTGCAGTCGCCCCGGAGCATACAGTCAACGTAAGATCCAAGGAGCCGCAATGAATCCGAATCAGCCAGGTACTCGCCGGTCGTTCCTGAAGGGAGCGCTCGCGACGCCGCTTCTCCTCGCCGGCCCGGCCGCGCTGGCGCAACCTAAATCCCGCCCGAGGGCACCGAAGTCGGTCCCAGCACGACTTTGCAACCATACCTGGTTCCGAGCATCACCGGGGCCAAGACCGTATCCATCCTGACCGTCGGCGACTCAGTCCAAGGTTACCGGATGGTCGGGATCCCGGACGGACTCGGCGCCTTCATCAGCGGGCACAAGCAATTCACCCTGCTCATGAACCACGAAATCACCATAGGCGCCCCGGGCATCGTGCGCGCGCACGGTAGCAACGGGGCCTTTGTCTCGCGCTGGACCATCAACACGGAAACGCTGAAGGTCGCAAAGGGCCAGGACCATACCCCGGCGGCCGACAAAGTATTTCAATGGGATGCCACCGCCAGCAAGTACGTCGCCGGCACCGCGCAGTGGCAGCGGCTCTGCTCCGCCGATCTTGCGGCAGAGAGCGCTTATTCGGCCCACGGACTGGGGACTCGCGATCGCATCCTTCTCAACGGAGAGGAGGTCGCCGACGGCCGTGCCTGGGCCAGGGTCGCTTCCGTCCCTCACACCGGCGAAGCCTGGCAATTGCCTCGTCTGGGCCGCCTCGCCTTCGAGAACGCCGTCGCCTGTCCGTATCCTCAGCAGAAGACCGTGGTCGCGCTGCTGGATGACAGCAACCTCAGCACCTCGCCGACACCGGCGAGCGGCTCTCCCAGCGAGGTGTACTTGTACATCGGAACGAAGACCGGCAGAGGCCATCCCTGTCGAGCGGGCCGGCCTGACCAACGGCTGGGTCGACGGGCTCCACCATCTCGGTCGACGGCCAGCCGGTCACCGAGGAAAGCGATCAGTTCGGGCTTGGGAACGCCACGACCGGATATGTCGGCGAGGGCCGCTTCGGGCTCTTCAACATGGGCGACGTTTCGGCGCTCAGCGCCGCAGACATCGAGTCTGCCTCGATAGCGGGCGGTGTCGCCCGCCTGCAGCGCTGCGAAGACGGCGCCTGGGATCCACGCGAGAACCGCAACAACGACTTTTACTTCGTGACCACGGCGAGCGGGAATAACAACTGCCGCCTCTGGCGCCTGCGCTTCGACGATATCCGCGATCCCGAGCAGGGGGAACGATCGAGATCCTGTTGCGCGGCGACGAAGGCCACAAGATGCTGGACAACGTGACCATCGATCGCTTCGGCCGCATCCTCATGGGAACGACCGGACCCCGGCAACAGCACCCGCATCTCCAAGATCTGGCTGTACGCGATCGACACGCGCGAGCTGATTCAGGTCGCCGGCCACAATCCGAAGTACTTCGACGGGGTCGACGCCCAACAACCCGGACTTCATCACCGAAGACGAAGAATCGTCCGGCATCATCGACGCCGCTGCAATCCTCGGCGACGGCTGGTTCCTGCTGGACGTCCAGGCCCACAAAGCGAGCGCGGATCCCGAGCTGGTCGAGGGCGGACAGCTGCTCGCGCTGTACGTGGATCCGGGCGTCGGCCTGGTCTGCCACGACGATCGCCGCGACGGCGACGACGACGATCACAGGAGGCGCTGAGACAACCGCCAGAGCAGCCTGCGGTGCCGGGCAGGCGGGGAGCAGATCGTCCATCGCCTGCCCGGCCCGACATCCACGCCCAGCAGGAATTCACGCGCGCTTCCCCAACACCGGCTGGCATCGCGCTGCTCGCACCCCAGCAGCGTGCAGACATCCCCGTTGGGCTGCCCTCCCCCGAGCTCCGCCTGCCCACCCCACGAACACGCGCATCGGTAAGTCATTTGTAAGACTCGAGTTGGTATCCTTGCTCAACTCGACGATTCGGTGGCTTCCGTGCATTCCTTCAAGCTATGGGCCCTGTGCTTCGCCGTAGGCGCCGTGCAGTCGCCCGCAGCACTGCCCTCCGCCGCGGTAGATATTTCGGACGATCAGGCCCGACCTCCCGCCCGCAATTCGCTCCACATTGCGCAGGACAGGCAATGCTCGCAACGCGCCGGGCCTTTTGCCACCCAGGACGCAGCCTGGCGAAGGCTGCGCGCGGCGGCGACCGAAGGGTACGGTGTGAGCAGTGGCGTATTCCCGTGCCTCGATCCCTCCGGAGGGAAGGGCTACTGCTTCAACGTATTCTTTCTCTGCTAGCGGGCTGGAACAGCTGATTTGGCCAGCGCGCCGGCCCGCGACGATGCCTATCCCCTCGTGGGAGAGGGCGGGGGAAAGGGGGGCCTAGCGGCTGCGTCACCAACCTACCCAAGCGCCGCCTCGATGTCGCCCGCGATCGCTTCGGGCTTGGTCTGCGGCGCGTAGCGCTTGAGCGCCTTGCCGTCCTTGCCGACCAGGAACTTGGTGAAGTTCCACTTGATTGCTTCAGTGCCGAGCAGGCCCGGCTCGGCTCGACTTGAGGAGAGTCGTAGAGCGGATGGGCCGCAGCACCGTTGACATCGATCTTCGCGAACAGCGGAAAGGTCACGCCGAACTGGAGGTCTCGCAGAAGCTCTTGGATCTGCCAGCTTCGCTGCCGGGCTCCTGCGCTCCGAACTGGTTGCAGGGAAAGCCCAACACCGCGAAGCCGCGGTCCTCTGAACCGCTCGTAACAACTGTTCGAGTCCTTCGTACTGGGGCGTAAAGCCGCACTCGCTGGCGACGTTCACTACCAGCAGGACCTTGCCCTCGTAGTGGGCGAAGAGACTGATCCTTGCCGTCGACGGTGCGCGCGGTGAACTCGTATACGGTCGCGTTGCTCATGACATCCTCCTTAACGGAGTATACGCTGGCTGCCCTCGAGAATAGGAGGCAGGAAGGGCAGGACCAGTGCACTTCCAAGAGCAATTCAGAGATACCTTTGGCTCCGGCATCCGCAGGCTCGATGGTGGAAGCGTGGTGGCACCTGTTCAGTTGATTCCAGAGCCCCACACCGTGCTGTTCTTCCTGGCGGGAATAGCCTTTTTTGGTGCCATGTCTAAGCCGCGTGCGCACGCGCGAGCGCTTGTTGGAGCGCCGGAAGATCGACGGGTTTGAAAGGTAATCATCGAACCCCGCCAGGCGAGCACGTTTCTTGTCCTCGGCCTGCCGTAGCCGGTCAGCGCCACCAGCCGGATCCGCCCAGATCCGGCCGGCGCGAATGCGGCGGGCGAGCTCGTAGCCGTCGATCTGCGGCAGCCCGATGTCGAGCAGCGCCACGTCGGGTCGAAGCGTTTGCACGCGTTCCAGCGCGTCGTGGCGCCGAGTACGCGATTCGACGTGGTGGCCCTCGAGGCGCAGGACGATGGCCAGCGAATCGGCGGCGTCGCCGTTGTCGTCGACGACCAGGACGCGGCGCACGGGCACCCGCACCGACGCAGGGGCCTCGACCGAGGGTTCGTCGTCGCGTTCAGCAGCGGCAGGCGAATCTCGAAGCTCGAACCTGGCCCGGCCCGGCGCTGCGCGCACCCTGCCGCCGTGCAGTTCGACCAGGCGCTTCACGACGGACAGGCCGATGCCCAGGCCGCCCTGCGCGCGATCGAGCGTGCGATCGCCCTGCACGAACAGATCGAACACCTGCGGCAGCAGATCGGCCGCGATGCCGATGCCGTTGTCGGTGACGATGACCGCGCCTGCTCGCCGTCGTCGCGCACCTCCATCTGGATGCGCCGCCCTGCTCGGTGTACTTCGCCGCGTTGGTGAGGACGTTGGCGACGCACTGCACGAGCCGCGCAGGGTCGCCGTTCACCGCAGCGAGCGGTACGTCGCCACCGACAGCTCGTGGCCCTTTTCCCTCACCAGCGGCTCGACCGTCTCGACGGCCTGCGTCACCACGTCGGCGAGTCTGCAGCGTGTGCCGCTGCAGCTCGATACGCCCCTGCGTGATGCGCGACACGTCGAGCAGGTCGTCGACCAGCCGCGTCAGTTGGCGACCTGGCGCTGGACGATGCCGACCAGCCTGGCTGTGCGCCTGGGTGCGCCGCACAGGTGCGCGACAGCATTTCGCCGGCGTTGCGAATCGGCGCCAGCGGATTGCGCAGCTCGTGGGCGAGCATGGCCAGGAACTCGTCTTTCTGGCGATCGGCTGCCTCGAGCTGCGTTCGCGCGCGCACGTGGGCCGAGATCTCGCGGAAGTAGCACACCACGCCGAAGCGCCCATCGGGCAGCGGGATGCGGTTGATCTGCCACTCGTAGTACTCGGTCACGCCCGATCCAGCCGCTTGCTCGACGCGCTCGGTCGCGACGTAGGCTCGCCGGTGTCCAGCGTGTGGCGGAACAGCTGCACGATCTCGTCGGCGTAGGCCTGCGGCCACAGGCGATGGATCGCCTCGTCGAAGTCGCGGCCGATCAGCTCCGGGATGTCGCCGAAAGCGGCGACGCGCGGTCGGGTTGGCCTCGCGAATGCTGAAATCGGCATCGACCACATAGACGCCCGAGCGGCGCTTCGTCGAGCAGCGTCTCGAACTGCGCGGTGCGCAGCCGAAACGCCTCCTCGGCCGCGCGGCGCATATGGCGGAGCTCCAGCAGCGCGCCGACGCGCGCGAGCAGCTCGCGCGCCGAGAACGGCTTGATCAGATAGTCGTCGGCGCCGGCGTCGAGTCCTTCGATGCGCGCCTCCTCGCCGGCGCGCGCCGACAGCAACACCACCGGCACGCCGCGCAGTGCGTTCGTCGGCGCGCACCGCGCGCAGCAGCCGAAGCCGTCGAGCCGCGGCATCATCACGTCGGTCAGGATCAGATCGGGATGCGCTCGCCGTGCGGCCGCGAGCGCCTGCTCGCCGTCGGCCACCGCCTCGACGCCATAGTAAGGCGCCAGCAGGTCGCGCACGTAGCGCGCGCATGTCGGCGTTGTCGTCGGCGAGCACGATGCGCGAGCCGAACGTCGGCGGCGAAGCGCCGATCGGCCGCCGGCACCACATCGGCATTGCGGCAGCGCCATCGGCGCCGGCGGGCCAGGTCGTCGGCGCCTCGGCAGCCAGCGCAGCGCCTCCTCGACGAACGACTGCGCGCCGGCGCGCGGGTGGCCGAGCGCGCGCTGGCTCGCCTGGACGCGATCCTGCGGCAGATGGGCCGTGCCGAGCGGCACGCGCACGCGGAACGCAGTGCCCTGCCCCAGCCCGGCTCGTGGCCTCGATCGTGCCGCCGTGCAGCTTGACCAGCTCCTGCACCAGGGCCAGGCCGATGCCGGAGCCCTCGTGCGTGCGCGCCGTGCGCGCCCTCGACGCGATGAAAGCGCTCGAACAGCGCGGCAGCTCCTCCGCGGGGACGCCCACGCCCGTGTCGCCCACCTCGAGCAGCGCGCCGCCGTCGTGCGCGCCACACGCAGCGTCCACGCTCCCGCGAGCGTGAACTTGAAGGCGTTCGACAAGCAGGTTGAGGACGATCTTCTCCCACATGTCGCGGTCGACGTAGACCGGCTCGGCGAGCGCTCGGCAATCGACGACGAACGCCAGCCCGGCTCTTTCCATCGCCGAGCGGAAGGTGCTCGCGAGGTCGCGCGTCAGCGCGGCCAGGTCGGTGGCTTCGTAGCGTCGCCTGCGACCCGCCCGGCCTCGATGCGCGAGAAGTCGAGCAGCGTGTTGACCAGCTTCTGCAGCCGCGCGGCGTTGCGTTGCGCCAGCTCGAGCCGTTCCCGGACCTCCGGCGGCACGGCGTGGTCAGCGAGGGCGTCCTCCAGCGGGCCGAGCATCAGCGTCAGCGGCGTGCGGAACTCGTGGCTGACGTTGGAGAAGAACGCCGTCTTGGCCCGGTCGAGCTCGGCCAGCGCCTCGGCGCGCCGGCGCCGCCCCGTCAGAGAATCAGCCCGGCGGGCTCAGCCGCCCCGTGCGCAACCGGCGCAGCGACATGAGCGCGGCCAGGCCGGCGCCCATCATCCTCGCCGTGCCGCTCTCAGGAATGGGCGGCGCGTCGCCGACGCCTTCGCTGGCAACGATGCTGTAGGCGCTGGCGTTCGCGAAGCTGGGGTCGATGGATCTGGGAATCGAGGTCTTGAAGGCGCGGCCATGCAGCTCGCTGGGGCCGGCGCCCGGGCCGGCCCTCAGCAGGCCTTCAGCGCGAGCCGTTGGCCGTGGTCGGGTCGATCACCGCGGCCACCGGCGTGATGCGGTTGGCCGGGAAGCCCGAGCGCTGCGCGTGCTCGCGGATCAGCGCTTCGCTGGGCGCGTTGTAGACACAGTAGATCTTGTCTCCCGCCACATAGCTCTGCACCCACTGGATATCCGGGCCCATGTCATGCAGCACCTTGTTCGATGTGCGCGCGGCGTCGCGCAGTTGTTCGGGCGTCATCTTCGACGCGCCAGGGATGTCGCGTTCGATGATGAAACGCTGCTGCGCCATGGCCGAGGCGCCGACGAGAAAGAGGGCGGCCAGCAAGAGATCGCGGATCATGTTCACTCCTGGAGTCGGGCAGAAGGGTCAGACTTCGGCGGTCGTCGGGTTGATCACCCTGCGCACCTGTGCCACCTGGTCGGCCGGAAAGCCGCCAAGCCGCGCGTGCTCGCGCACCAGCGCTTCGCCGGGGGCGTTGTAGACGCAGTAGATCTTGTCGTCGGTGACGTAGCTGTGCACCCACTGGATGCTTGGGCCGAGGTCGCGCAGCACGCCGCAGGACGTGGCGGAGATGGCCTGCAGTTCGGCCGACGTGAGCTTGCCGGCGCCAGGGATGTTTCTCTCGATGACGAATTGGGGCATGTCCTTCTCCTGAAGAGGTGGGTGGCCTGCCGATTCCGACCGGCCTGGCGGCATGGTCGTCGCGCACACTGCCCGGCGTCCTTTGATTGTTCTGAATTCCGCCTGAATTCGCGCTCAACAGTCGCCCGGACCGCAAAGCAGCCGTGTGGCGCCGGCAGCGGCTCCTTGTGGACCTGACCGGGGTCTGCCGCGGCACGGGCCGACGCCGTGGAGATCGCAGTTCGCGAGGACACGGGCGTCGGGTTTCCGGCGGCCATGCTGATCGCTTTCAGGACCGCTTTGGGTCGATTTCTGCTATCCGCTCGCCCGCAGCTGAACGCCCGCTCCGACTGACGGCGGGCGTTCAATTGCGGGCGCTTGCCACTCGGCTGATCGCCGAACCCTGCCAGTCGTTCTCACGGTGGCCGGTTGCTCGGCGACACGTCAAAGCTTGAACTCGTAGTCGATCGTCAGCGGCGCATGGTCCGAGAAGCGCTGGTCCAGGTAGATCGATTCGCGCCTGGCCTTGGCGGCGATGGCCGGCGTCGCCAAGTGGTAGTCGAGCCGCCAGCCCACGTTCTTGGCCCAGGCCTGGCCGCGGTTGCTCCACCAGGTGTATTGCTCGGGATGGGGGTTGAGGGTGCGGAAGACGTCGACCAGCCCGCCTTCGCCCAGCAGCCTCGTCATCCAGGCGCGCTCTTCGGGCAGGAAGCCGCTGTTCTTCTGGTTGCCCTTCCAGTTCCTGAGGTCGATCTCCTGGTGCGCGATGTTGATGTCGCCGATCAGGATGAACTCGCGCTCGGCCTTGAGCTTCATCAGGTGCGGGAACATCCGGTCCAGGAAGCGGAACTTGGCTGCCTGCCGCTCCTCGCCGCTGGAGCCGCTGGGGAAGTAGCAGCTGATGACGCTGAACTTGCGCCGCACGGTGTCGAAGCGCGTCTCGACCCAGCGCCCTTCGGCGTCGAACTCGGGGTGGCCCCAGCCGGTGATCACCGCGCTCGGCGCACGCTTCGTGAACAAGCCCACACCTGAGTAGCCCCTCTTGTCGGCGAAGTGGAAATGGCCATCCATGCCGGCCACGCGCTCGAAGCGGCCGCCCACGTCCTCGGCCTGGGCCTTGACTTCCTGCACGCCAATACAATCCGCGTCTGCGTTTTCGGCCCATTCGACGAAGCCCTTGTTCGCCGCCGAGCGGATGCCATTCAGATTGAGCGTGATCAGCCGAAAAGCCAAGACAACCCCTGCTGCTGAAAGATGAGCACCGCCGACGCCCCCACGCTGGCACGCGAGTTCGTGAGATTCGCGGTGGATGCCGGCGTGCTGCGCTTCGGCGAGTTCCGGACCAAGGCCGGCCGCCTGTCGCCCTACTTCTTCAACGCCGGCGGGTTCGACGACGGCGCCAAGCTCGGACGACTGGCGGAATTCTATGCACGTCGGCTTCTGCTCGACGACGTACCGGCGTTCGACATGATCTTCGGCCCCGCCTACAAGGGCATCACGCTGGCCGCCGCGGTGGCGGTGGAACTGGCGCGCCGCGGCCGCAACGTGCCTTTCGCCTACAACCGCAAGGAAGCCAAGGACCACGGCGAGGGTGGCAGCCTGGTCGGTGCGCCGGTCGGCGGGCGGGTGCTGATCGTCGACGACGTGATCTCCGCCGGCACCTCGGTGCGCGAGTCGATCGCGATGATCGGCGCTGCCGGTGGCAAGCCCTGTGGCGTGGCCATCGCGCTCGACCGCCAGGAGCGTGCCGGCGAAGCCGGGGCTGCCGAGAGCGCGGTGCAGTTCGTTACCCGTCAATTGCAACTGAACGTGGTGGCGATCGCCACCCTGTCCGATCTGCTGCAGTATCTGCGTGACTGTGACGACCCCATCGTGGCGGCGTTCGCGGCCCCGGTGCAGGCCTATCGCGACCGATACGGAGTCTGAACCAGCACCATGTGGCATCGATGGCAGAACATCCGCAGCCTCGCTGCGCTGGCGGCAGCCGCGGCCTTGCCCTGCTTGGCCGCGGCGCAGGCGCCACCGAAGGCGTCGACCTCGATCTACACCTGCATCGACGACCAGGGGCACCGCCTGACGGCCGACCGTCCGATCCCCGAATGCGCGGCCAAGGAGCAGCAGGTGCTCAACCACGACGGCTCGGTCAGGGCCATCCACCCGCCCACGCTGACGGCCGCGGAGCGCGCTGCCAAGGATGCGCGCGAACGCGCCGCGGCCGATGCTCGCGCGGCGCAGGCCGATGCGGTACGCCGCGACCGCAACCTGGTCGCACGCTACCCCACCGAAGAAGCCCACAACCGCGCCCGTGAGGCGGCGCTGGACACCGTGCGCCTGGCGATGAAGGCCACCGAGATGCGCCTTCGCGAGCTCGCCGCAGAGCGCAAGCCCTTGAAGGACGAGGCCGAGTTCTATGCCGGCAAGGCCTTGCCGTCCAAGCTCCGCGCAGCCATCGATGCCAACGATGCCGCGGCCGATGCCCAGCGCTCGGCGGCTGCCACCCAGCAGGCCGAGATCGAGCGCATCAACAAGCTCTACGACGCCGAACTCGACCGCCTGCGCAAGTTGTGGGCGGGTGCGACCCCCGGCTCGCTCGGCCCGCTGCCCGTCGTGGCCAGGACGCCGCCGCGGCCGGCGCGTTGACCGCGGCGAGCCGGCCGTTCGCCGCGGGTTTCAGGTCGGCGCGCTGGTAGCGAGCCGCTGGCGCAGCAACTCGCTGGCCTGCCCCGGGTTGGCCTTGCCGCGGCTGGCTTTCATCACCTGGCCGACGAGCGCGTTGAAGGCCTTGTCCTTGCCGGCGCGGAATTCGGCGACTGATTTCGGGTTGGCAGCGATCACTTCATCGACGATCGCTTCGAGCGCACCGGCGTCATTCATCTGGCGCAGGCCGAGCCGTTCGATGAGCGCGTCGACCTCGCCGCCCGGCTCCGCCCACAGGGCGTCGAAGACCTGGCGCGCGCCGCTGTGCGAGACCGTGCCGTCGGCGACGCGCCGGATCAATGTCGCCAGCGAGGCCGGTGCCAGCGGCAGGGCCTGGATGTCCACCCCCTCGGCGTTCAGGCGCTTGGAGACCTCGCCCATCAGCCAGTTCGCGGCCAGCTTCGCGTTGGCACAGGCGTCGCGCACCGCTTCGTAGTAACGCGCGAAGGCCAGGCTCTGGGTCATCATCGCCGCGGCGTCGGCGGGCAGGCCGTCGTCGCGCTGGAAGCGCTCGGCCATCGCCGCCGGCAGTTCGGGCATCGCCGCCTTCACGCGCTCGATCCAGTCGGGCGCGATCACCAGCGGCGGCAGGTCGGGGTCGGGGAAGTAGCGGTAGTCGTGCGCGTCTTCCTTGCTGCGCATCGCCCGCGTCTCGCCCGAATCCGGGTTGAAGAGGACGGTGGCCTGCTCGATCGGCAAGCCGTCCTCGACGCGGTCGATCTGCCACTGGACCTCGAAGTCGATCGCCTGCTGCAGGAAGCGGAAGCTGTTGAGGTTCTTGATCTCGCGCCGCGTGCCGTAGGCCGCGCCCGGCCTGCGCACCGAGACGTTGGCGTCGCAGCGGAAGCTGCCTTCCTGCATGTTGCCGTCGCAGATGCCGAGCCAGACGACGAGCGCGTGCAGGGCCCTGGCGTACTCGACCGCCTCGGCGGAGGACCGCATGTCGGGCTCCGAGACGATCTCCAGCAGCGGCGTGCCGGCGCGGTTGAGGTCGATGCCGGTGGCGCCGGCGAAGTCCTCGTGCAGGCTCTTGCCGGCGTCTTCCTCGAGGTGGGCGCGGGTCAGGCGAATGGCCTTCTTCAGGCCATCGAGCACGAACTCGACGCGCCCGCCCTGGACCACCGGGATCTCGTACTGGCTGATCTGGTAGCCCTTGGGCAGGTCGGGGTAGAAGTAGTTCTTGCGCGCGAAAATCGACAGCGGCGCCACCTTGGCACCCACCGCGAGGCCGAAGCGGATCGCACGCTCGACGGCGCCGCGGTTGAGCACCGGCAGCGTGCCGGGCAACGCCAGATCGACCGCACAGGCCTGGGTGTTGGGTGCGGCGCCGAAGGCGGTTGGCGCGCCGCTGAAGATCTTGCTGGCGGTGGAGAGTTGGGCGTGGGTCTCGAGGCCGATCACGACCTCGTAGCCACGGATGAGGGCCGGTGCGGTCATGCGACCTCCGCAGGCACGCGCAGGTGCCAGTCGGTGGCCTGCTGCAGCGCGTGTGCCGTCTGCAGCAGCGTGGCCTCGTCGAAGTAGTTGCCGATCAGCTGCAGCCCCACCGGCATGCCGTGCGCGCCGAAGCCGGCCGGCACGCTCATCCCGGGCAGGCCCGCGAGGCTGGCGGGCAGGGTGAAGATGTCGGCGAGGTAGCTCTTCACCGGGTCGTCACCCTGCTCGCCGATCTTCCACGCCACGGTCGGCGCCACCGGGCCGGCGATCAGGTCGCAGCGGCCGAAACAGGCCTGGAAATCGTCGGCGATCATGCGGCGCAGCTTCTGCGCCTGCAGGTAGTAGGCGTCGTAGTAGCCGTGCGACAGCACGTAGGTGCCGATCATGATGCGGCGCTTGACCTCGGGCCCGAAGCCTTCGCTGCGCGACTTCTTGTACATGTCGGTCAGGTCGCCGTACGCGGCCGCCCGGTGGCCGTAGCGCACGCCGTCGAAGCGGCCGAGGTTGGAGCTGGCTTCGGCCGGCGCGATGATGTAGTAGACGGGGATCGACAGTTCGGTGCGCGGCAGGCTCACCTCGACCAGGGCCGCGCCCAGCCGTTCCAGTTCGGCCAGCGCGGTGCGCACCGCGCCGGCCACGTCGGCGGCCAGGCCGGCGGGGAAGAACTCGCGCGGCAGGCCGATGCGCAGCCCCTGCAGCGGCCGGCTGGCCGTCGCGCCTTCGCGCGGCCGCCGCATCAGCGCTGCGTAGTCCTGCGGCGGCCGCTCGGCGCTGGTGGCGTCGCGCTCGTCGAAGCCGCTCATCGCCGAAAGCAGCAGCGCGCAGTCCTCGGCCGAACGCGCCAGCGGACCGGCCTGGTCCAGGCTGCTGGCGAAGGCGACCATGCCGTAGCGCGAACACACGCCGTAGGTCGGCTTGATGCCGGTGATGCCCGAGAAGCTGGCCGGCTGGCGGATCGAGCCACCGGTGTCGGTGCCGGTGGCTGCCGGCACCAGGCGCGCGGCGACCGCGGCGGCCGAACCGCCCGAGGACCCGCCCGGGACCCGCGCGCGGTCCCAGGGATTGCGCACCGGGCCGAAGGCCGAATTCTCGTTCGACGATCCCATCGCGAACTCGTCGCAGTTGAGCTTGCCCAGGGTCACCATCCCGGCCCCGGGCCGGCGGCCCGGCTCGCCGGCACCCAGGCGCGCGACCACCGTGGCGTCGAAGGGGCTGGCGTAACCGGCCAGCATCTTCGAGCCGGCGGTGGAAGGCAGCCCCGAGCGCGCGTGGTCGGTGACGAAGATGTCCTTGTGCGCGATCGGCACCCCGGCCAGCGGGCCGGCGCGGCCGGCGGCGATCGCGGCGTCGGCGGCCTGGGCCGCGGCCATTGCGCGCTCGGCATCGACGGCCAGGAAAGCACCCAGGTCGCGGTGCCGATCGATCGCCGCCAGCAGCGCGCGCGTCACCTCCACGCTAGACAGTTGGCGGGCGGCCAGGGCCCGCGCAAGCTCGGCCACACCCATCTTCTGCAGCGCGTTCATTCGATGACCTTGGGCACCAGGTAGAGCCCGCCCTCGACCGACGGGGCGCTCTTCTGGTTGGCCTCGCGCGCGTTGCCCTCGGTCACGACGTCGTCGCGCAGGCGCAGGCTGCTGGCCTGGACCGCCGACAAGGGCGTGTACAGCGGCTCGACGCCGCGGGTGTCGACGGCGGCCATTTGCGCCACGATGCCGAAGAAGCCATTGAGCTGGTCGAGCATCAGCGCCTGCTCGGCGGCGGAGAGTTCCAGCCGCGCGAGGTGGGCGATGCGGTTCACGTCCTGCAGGGTCAGGGTCATCGTCGATGAGGGTCGGCAGCGGGCCTGCGAGGGTCGCCGGCCCTGCTGAAAAATGCAGCGCCGCGCCTCGGTGGCGGTGAATGGATACGTTATTATCTCTGGTTACCCGCAAGTCCTTTGGACTGCGGCCGCGGCAGGGTATCGTCGCGGCTCCACAGCCCCCCAGACAAGCGTCCGTTGCCCATCCCAATTCACGCGCATCGCGGCCCACCGTTCCACGCCCGTCGCCCCGGCCCTGCCCGCAAAGATCGCCCGCACCGCCGCTGACCTGCCCTGCCCCGCGCACCAGCCTTTTCGCCTTCAATGTTCGCTGCATCCCTGCGCCGCTACTTCTCCACCGACCTGGCCATCGACCTCGGCACCGCCAACACGCTGATCTACGTGCGCGGCAAGGGTATCGTGCTCGACGAGCCTTCGGTGGTCGCGATCCGCCACGAAGGCGGCCCCCAAGGCAAGAAGACGATCCAGGCCGTGGGCAAGGAGGCCAAGGCCATGCTCGGCAAGGTGCCGGGCAACATCGAGGCCATCCGGCCGATGAAGGACGGCGTGATCGCCGACTTCACCGTCACCGAGCAGATGCTCAAGCAGTTCATCAAGATGGTCCACCCGCGCTCGATCCTGCGCCCGAGCCCGCGGATCATCATCTGCGTGCCCTGCGGCAGCACCCAGGTCGAGCGGCGCGCGATCCGCGAGTCGGCGCTGGGCGCCGGCGCCAGCGACGTCTATCTGATCGAGGAGCCGATGGCCGCGGCCATCGGCGCCGGCCTGCCGGTATCGGAAGCCTCGGGCTCGATGGTGGTCGATATCGGCGGCGGCACGACCGAGGTCGGCGTCATCAGCCTGGGCGGCATGGTCTACAAGGGCAGCATCCGCGTCGGCGGCGACAAGTTCGACGAGTCGATCATCAACTACATCCGCCGCAACTACGGCATGCTGATCGGCGAGCCGACCGCCGAGAGCATCAAGAAGCAGATCGGCAGTGCCTTCCCCGGCTCCGAGGTCAAGGAGATGGAAGTCAAGGGTCGCAACCTCTCCGAGGGCGTTCCGCGCAGCTTCACGATCTCGTCCAACGAGATCCTGGAAGCGCTCACCGACCCGCTCAACCAGATGGTCAGTGCGGTCAAGAACGCGCTCGAGCAGACCCCGCCCGAACTCGGCGCCGACATCGCCGAGCGCGGCATGATGCTCACCGGCGGCGGCGCCCTGCTGCGCGACCTCGACCGTCTGCTGGCCGAAGAGACCGGCCTGCCGGTGCTGGTGGCCGAAGACCCGCTGACCTGCGTGGTCCGCGGCTGCGGCATGGCGCTGGAGCGCATGGAGCGCCTGGGGTCGATCTTCACCTCCGAGTGACCGCCGTCTGACGCCGGGAGCGCCCCGATGCCCCTGGGCACGCTCGATCGCACGCCGCCGCCCTTCTTCCGCCAGGGCCCGTCGGCTCTGTCCAAGCTCGTTTTCTTCTCGGCGCTGGCACTGTTGCTGATGGTCGCCGATGCGCGCTTCAAGCTCGTCTGGCCGCTGCGCCAGGTGCTCGCGGTCGCCCTGCTGCCGGTGCAGCGGGCGCTGGCGGTGCCGGTGGAGATGTGGGAGGGCGGCGACGCCTACCTGCAAGGGCTGCGCGCCGCATTGGCCGGCGAGCAGGCCGCGCGTGCCAGGCTGGCGGCGCAGTCCGAACGTGCGCTGCGCACCGAGCGACTGGCCCAGGAGAACGCCCGCCTGCGCGCGTTGCTCGGGCTGCGCCCGGCCCTGGCCGTGCATTCCCAGCCGGCGGAAGTGCTCTACGAGGCTGCCGACCCCTACTCGCGCAAGGTGTTCATCGACCGCGGCACGGCGCAGGGCGTGGCCCTGGGCTCACCGGTCATCGACGACGCCGGCGTGCTCGGCCAGGTCACGCGGGTGTATCTGCGCACCGCCGAGGTCACGCTGCTGGCCGACAAGGATGCCGCGATCCCGGTGCTCAACACCCGCACGCAGCAGCGCGGCGCGGCTTTTGGTGGCGTCGACGGGGGCATGGAGCTGCGCTTCACCTCGGCCAACGCCGACGTCCAGGTCGGCGACAGGCTGGCCACCAGCGGCCTGGACGGCATCTACCCGCCGGGCTTGGCGGTGGCACGGGTCACGAGTGTCGAGCGCCGCGTCGCCACCGGATTCGCGCGGATCCTGCTGGCGCCCGCGGCCGACCCCGACGGCGTGCGGCACGTGCTGCTGCTGGAGCCGCTGATCGCACAAATGCCGCCGCGGCCGGCCCCCGCCGAGGTCGCCGCGCCGCCGCGCACGGTGGATGCGCCCGGCCAGCGTGCCGCACCGGCGAGATGAGCATGCCTGACCCCGGAGGCTCGGCATGATCATGCCGCGGGGCAGCGACCAGCTGCTGCTGCCGGTCAACCCCTTGTTCATCGCCCTCACGCTGGCCCTGGCGTTCGGCTTCGAACTGCTGCCGCTGGGTCGCCAGCCGGCCATGCCCGACGTGCTGGCGGTGGGGCTGGTGTTCTGGAACGTGCACCAGCCGCGGCGCGTGGGCGTGGGGCTGGCTTTCGCGTTCGGTCTGCTGATCGACGTCCATCAGGGGGCGCTGCTGGGCCAGCATGCGCTGGCCTACACGCTGCTGAGCTATGCGGCGATCGCCGTCCACCGCCGCCTGCTGTGGTTCGGCGTCGTCGAGCAGGCGCTGCAGGTGCTGCCCGTGTTCCTGGCCGCGCACCTCGTTTCGCTGGCCGTGCGCATGCTCGCAGGCGGCATGTTCCCTGGCTGGTGGCTGCTGGCAGCACCGGTCGTCGAGGCGCTGTTGTGGCCCTTGACCACGGTGTTGCTGCTGGCACCGCAGCGGCGTGCGCCCGATCCGGATCAGAATCGACCGTTGTGATGCGGCAATGACTGAGCTCAGGGATCTGGACCGCGAGATCGGTCGCTTCCACCGCCGGCTGCTGGCGGCCGCGGGATTCGTGCTGCTCGCCTTCTCGCTGCTGATCGCCAGGCTCGTCTATCTTCAGGTATTCCGCCACGCAGACCTCGCCACGCAGGCCGAGAACAACCGCATCGCGGTGGTGCCGATCGTGCCCAATCGCGGCCAGATCGTCGATCGCAACGGCGTCGTGCTGGCGACCAACTATTCGGCCTACACGCTGGAGATCTCGGCCCAGCGCATGCACAACGCCGGCGGCCTGGAAGCGCTGATCGACGAGCTGGCGGCGGTCGTGCCGATCGAGCCCCGCGATCGACGCCGCTTCAAGCAACTGCAAGAGGAACAGAAGGGTGCCGATTCGCTGCCCATCCGGACCAAGCTCAGCGACGAAGAGGTGGCGCGCTTCCTGGCCCAGCGCTTCCGCTTTCCGGGTGTCGACGTCAAGGCGCGGCTGTTCCGCAGCTACCCGTTGGGCGAGACCGGCAGCCACCTGCTGGGCTACATCGGCCGCATCAACCAGACCGAGAAGGAGGCGATGGAAGACTGGGACGAGGCCGACCAGGGCAACTACAAGGGCACCGAGTACATCGGCAAGCTGGGTCTGGAGCAGAGCTACGAGCGGCTGCTGCACGGCACCGCCGGCTTCGAAGAGGTCGAGACCAGCGCCGGCGGCCGTGCGGTGCGGCACCTCAGCAGCCACCCGCCGACGCCGGGCGACACCCTGGTGCTGTCGATCGACATCCGGCTGCAGGCGCTGGTGGAGCAGTTGTACGGCGACCGCCGGGGTGCGCTGGTGGCGATCGACCCGCGCAACGGCGAGGTGCTGGCCTTCGTCAGCATGCCCACCTTCGATCCCAACCTGTTCGTCGACGGCATCGATGCCGACAGCTGGCGCGCGCTCAACGAGTCGCCCGACAAGCCGCTGCTCAACCGAGCGCTTCGCGGCACCTACCCGCCGGGATCCACCTACAAGCCCTACATGGCGCTGGCCGCGCTGGCCACCGGCACGCGCACGCCCGAGCAGACGATCTTCGACCCGGGCTACTTCATGTTCGGCAGCCACAAGTTCCGCGACGACAAGGAGGGCGGGCATGGCACGGTCGACATGTACCGATCGATCGTCGAGTCGTGCGACACCTACTACTACAGGCTCGCCGGCGACCTGGGCGTGGACACCATCGCCGAACACATGAAGCCCTTCGGCTTCGGCGAGCTGACCGGCATCGACATCCAGGGCGAGGTACGCGGGACGCTGCCCTCGGTCGAATGGAAGCGGCGCGCCTACCGCAAACCCGATCAACAGCGCTGGTACGCAGGCGAGACGATCTCGCTTGGCATCGGCCAGGGCTACAACAACTACACCATGCTGCAGCTCGCGCAGGCGTTGTCCACGCTGGCCGAAGGCGGCCAGCATTACCGGCCGCATTTGGTGCACGAGATCGTCGATGTCGTGAACGGCCGGCGACAGATCATCGCCGCCCAGCCGCTGCCGCCGGTGGCGATCAAACCCGAGGACCTGGCCGTGGTCCAGGCGGCGATGGTCGGCGTGAACAAGGAGGGCACCTCGGCCGCGGCGTTCAAGGATGCCAGCTATGTCTCGGCCGGCAAGACGGGCACCGCGCAGGTCGTGGGCATCAAGCAGAACGAGAAGTACAACGCCAAGCAGCTCGGCGAGCGCCAGCTCGACCACGCGCTGTTCGTCGCCTATGCGCCGGCCGATGCGCCGCGCATCGCGGTCGCGCTGGTGGTCGAGAATGCCGGCTTCGGCGCCCAGGCCGCGGCACCGATCGCCCGCCGCATCTTCGACTACATGTTGCTCGGCCAGTACCCCAGCGAGGAGGACATGGCCGCCACCCGCGAGGGCAAGACGACGGCGCCGATCGGCACGCCGCGCCGCGCCGCCGACATCCCGTTGCCGGGCGAGGCGCTGGGGCCGACGGCGGCGGCTTCCGCGCCTTCGCCGGCGGGCTCGGCACCGGCCCTGGCCTCGGCGGGGCCGCAGTCTTCCCCGCCGTTGGCGACCGGGGGCCCGGCCGCGGTGGCACAGCGATGAATGCGGTCTTCGCGCGGCCGTCGCCCTGGGTCCGGATCCGCCGTGTCTTCGGCGGCTTCGACGGGCCGCTGCTGATCGCCGTGGCGCTGCTGGCCACGATCGGCCTGGTGGCCATGTACTCGGCCGGCTACGACCAGGGCACGCGCTTTCCCGACCATGCCCGCAACATGCTGCTGGCGCTGGGCGTGCTGTTTCTCGCCGCGCAGGTGCCGCCGCAGAAGCTGCAGCAGCTGGCGGTGCCGCTGTACGTCGTGGGCGTGCTGCTGGTGGTGATGACCGCGCTGCCGGGCCTGGGCATCACCAAGAAGGGAGCCACGCGCTGGCTCAACCTGGGCGTCGTGATCCAGCCCAGCGAGATCCTCAAGATCGCGATGCCGCTGATGCTCGCCTGGTGGTTCCAGAAGCGCGAGGGCCAGTTGCGCGTGCCTGACTTCCTCGTCGCCGGCGTGCTGCTGCTGGCCCCGGTGGCGCTGGTCGTCAAGCAGCCCGACCTCGGCACTGCGCTGCTGATCCTGGCCAGCGGCATCTATGTGATCTTCTTCGCCGGGCTGTCGTGGAAGCTGGTGGTACCGACCCTGGTGCTCGCCGCCGTGGCGGTGGCGGCGGTGATCCTGAGCGAGAACCGCATCTGCGCCCCCGGCGTCACCTGGCCCTTGCTGCGCGACTACCAGCAGCACCGGATCTGCACCCTGCTCGACCCGACGACCGACCCGCTGGGCAAGGGCTTCCACATCATCCAGGGCATGATCGCGATCGGCTCCGGCGGCATCTCGGGGAAGGGCTTCATGCAGGGGACGCAGACGCACCTCGAGTTCATCCCCGAGCGCACCACCGACTTCATCTTCGCCGCCTTCTGCGAGGAGTTCGGGCTCGCCGGCGTGCTGGTGCTGGTGGCCGGCTTCACCTTCCTGATCTTCCGCGGCCTGATGATCGCCGCCGAAGCGCCCACCGTCTTCACCCGGCTGCTGGCCGGCGCGGTGACACTGAGCTTCTTCACCTACGCCTTCGTCAACATGGGCATGGTCAGCGGCATCCTGCCCGTGGTCGGCGTGCCGCTGCCCTTCGTCAGCTACGGCGGCACGGCGATGGTCTCGCTCGGGCTGGGGCTGGGCATCCTGATGTCGGTGGCCCGCAGCCGCAGGCTGATGCAATCCTGAGGCCCCTGCAGCCTGCAGGCAGATGGCCGGTCGTCAGGCCGGCGGCGCGGGCAGCGCGGGGGCCAACGGGAACCGCACCGTGAACAGGGCCCCCGGAGAAGTCGCGCCGCCGCGCGGCCGGGCATCGGCAATCGTGACCTCGGCGCCGTGCCGCTCGGCCACCTCGCGCACGATCGCCAGGCCCAGGCCGCTGCCTTCCACCGGGTTGTCCTGGGCACGGTAGAAGGAACGGAAGATGGCTTCGCGCTCCTCCGGCGCGATGCCGGGGCCGCTGTCCTCGACCTGCAGCACCACGGCCTGGCCGGAAGGGTCGGGCACGACACGCGCGGTGACGGTGCCGCCGGGTGGCGTGTAGTGAAGCGCGTTGTCGACCAGGTTGCGCACCAGTTCGCCCAGCAGCACCGGCTCCGCCTGCAGCCGCGTGCTCGCCGACGCCTCCGGGCCCTCGTAGCCGAGATCGATGCGGCGCTCGATCGCGCGCGGCACGAAGTCGCGCACCACGGCATGGGTGACCGCGGTCAGGTCGACCGGCTGCCGGCGCAGCGTCTGGCCGGCATCTTCGGCGCGCGCCATCGACAGCAGCTGGTTGACCATGTGCGCGGCGCGCTGGGTCGAATGCGCGATCTGGCGCAGCGAGTGCTTCATCGAAGCCGGATCGCTGCGCCCGCTGTCGATCTCGCGCGCCGCCAGCTCGGCCTGCATGCGCAGCCCGGCCAGCGGCGTCTTGAGCTGGTGTGCGGCATCGGCGAGGAAATGCCGCTGGGCGGCGATGCTGTGGTCCAGCCGCTGCAGCAGATCGTTGATCGCGCGTACCAGCGGCGCCACTTCGTCGGGTACGTCGCTCTCGGCGATCGCGGAAAGGTCCGTGCTCTCGCGCTTGCGGATGCGCTGCTGCAGCTCGGCCAGCGGCCGGATGCCGCGGGCCAGCGCGAACCAGACCAGCAACACCGCCAGCGGCAGGATCACGAACTGCGGCAGGATCACGCCCTTGATGATCTCGGTGGCCAGGCGCGAGCGCTTGCCCAGGGTCTCGGCGACCTGCACCAGCGCCTCGGTGTGGTGGCCCGGCAGCGCGCCGCTGTCGGCGAGCCACAGATAGGCCACGCGCACCGGCTCGTCGCCGATCATGTCGTCGCGAATGCGCACGCCGGCCGCCTCCGAGACGGCGGTGTCGGTGGGCGCGTCCAGCCCGGCGGCGCCGGCGACGAGTTCGCCGTTGCGCCCGAGCACCTGGTAGTAGCTGCGGTCCTCGTCGTCGTCGTGGGTGAGCAAGGCCACCACGCGCTCGATTTCGGCGCGGCGTTGCGCTGCCGGCAGCGCGGTCGGCGTGCCCTGCACCGCGGCCTGCTGCGCCAGCGCGCGGACCACGTTGGCCAGTTCGCGGTCGTAGGGTCGGTTGGCGATGGTCTGCGCCACGACCCAGGTCAGACCCAGGCTCATCGGCCACAGCAGCAGCAGCGGCGCGAGCATCCAGTCGAGGATTTCGCCGAACAGCGATCGCTGTTCGTGGGGGGCAACGGGCATCGGCGTGGGCGCCCCGTGCGCGGCGGTCACCGCGGTTCAGGGCGCAATCTTTTCCAGACAGTATCCCAGGCCGCGAACGGTGGCGATGCGCACCGGCCCCTGCTCGATCTTCTTGCGCAGGCGGTGGATATAGACCTCGATCGCGTTGTTGCTGACCTCCTCGCCCCACTCGCACAGGCGCTCGACCAACTGGTCCTTGCTCACCAGGCGGCCGGCGCGCTGCAGCAGCACTTCCAGCAGGCTCAGTTCGCGCGCCGAGAGCTCGACCATCTGGTCGTTGAGATAGGCCACGCGCCCGGTGGCATCGAAGGTCAGCGGCCCATGCTTGAGCAGGCTGGAAGCCGTGCCCAGCCCGCGGCGGGTCAGCGCACGCACCCGGGCTTCGAGCTCCTGTAGCGCGAAGGGCTTGGCCATGTAGTCGTCGGCGCCCAGGTCCAGACCCTTGACGCGCTGCTCGACGCTGTCGGCGGCAGTGAGGATCAGCACCGGCACGCTGCTGCCGCGGTCACGCATCTTGCGCAGCACCTCGAAGCCGTGCATGCGCGGCAGGCCGAGGTCGAGGATCAGCAGGTCGAACTCGTGCGCCGACAACGCGGCATCGGCTTCGCTGCCGTTGCCGACCTGATCGACGGCATATCCGGCGGCGCGCAGGGAGCGCAGCAGGCCGTCGGCCAGCACCTGGTCGTCTTCGGCGATGAGGATACGCATCGGCTTGTCTCCTCCGGGCCAGGGCAACGACCACGGCCAACGCTTGGTTTGTCCGGATTCTAGGCAGGTCGCCCGCGGCGGTCTCGACGGGGCACGAACGCTCGCGCGCCCTCCGACGGGGGCCCCCGGGAGTTACCCCAAAAGGACTGTACGCATATCCAGCTTGTGCGCCATAATCGCGGCAACCAAGGAGATCACCATGGACGCACCCGTCAAAGCGCTCAACACCGAAAAGGCCAAGGCTCTGCAGGCGGCCCTGGCGCAGATCGAAAAGCAGTTCGGCAAGGGTTCGATCATGCGCCTGGGCGAAGGCGAAGTCATCGCGGACATCCAGGTCGTCTCCACCGGCTCGCTCGGCCTGGACGTCGCGCTCGGCGTCGGCGGCCTGCCGCGCGGCCGGGTGATCGAGATCTACGGCCCCGAGTCCTCGGGCAAGACCACGCTCACGCTGCAGGTCATCGCCGAGATGCAGAAGCAGGCCGGCACCTGCGCGTTCATCGACGCCGAGCACGCGCTCGACATCCAGTACGCGCAGAAGCTCGGCGTCAACCTGCAGGAACTGCTGATCAGCCAGCCCGACACCGGCGAGCAGGCGCTCGAGATCGTCGATGCGCTGGTGCGCTCGGGCTCGATCGACCTCATCGTCATCGACTCGGTGGCCGCGCTCACCCCCAAGGCCGAGCTCGAAGGCGAGATGGGCGACAGCCTGCCGGGCCTGCAGGCGCGGCTGATGAGCCAGGCCCTGCGCAAGCTCACCGCGACGATCAAGAAGACCAACACGATGGTCATCTTCATCAACCAGATCCGCATGAAGATCGGCGTCATGTTCGGCAACCCCGAAACCACCACCGGCGGCAACGCGCTCAAGTTCTATGCTTCCGTGCGGCTCGATATCCGCCGCACCGGCAACATCAAGAAGGCCGAAGAGGTCATCGGCAGCGAAACCAAGGTCAAGGTCGTCAAGAACAAGGTCGCGCCACCGTTCAAGACCGCCGAGTTCGACATCCTCTATGGCGAAGGCATCAGCCGCGAGGGCGAGATCATCGACATGGGGGTGACCGCCCGCATCCTCGACAAGAGCGGTGCCTGGTACGCCTACAACGGCGAGAAGATCGGCCAGGGCAAGGACAACGCGCGCGAGTTCCTGCGCGAGAACCCCGACATCGCCCACGAGATCGAGAACAAGGTACGCGAGTCGATGGGCATCCCGCTGCTCGCGGCCGAGGTGGCCGCCGAGTAGGCGGGTCCGCTCGAGACCGCGGCATGGCGTTCGGCGCGCTGTCGGTCAAGGGGCGGGCGCTGCGCTACCTCGCGCAGCGCGAACATTCCCGCGCCGAGCTCGAACGCAAGCTGACGCGTCATGTCGAGGACATACCCGAGGCCAGCGCGCAGACGCAGATCGCCGCCGCCCTCGACGAACTCGCCGCCAAGGGCCTGCTCAGCGACACCCGCACCGCCGAGTCGGTGCTTGCCGGCGCCGGCCAGCGTTTCGGCGCGCGGCGCCTGAAGCAGACCCTGCAGGCCAAGGGCCTGGACGCGGCGCTGGTCGCCAGCACGTTGCAGTCGGCGCGCGCCACCGAGCTGGAGCGGGCCCGCGAAGTCTGGCGCCGCCGTTTCGGCAACCCGCCGGCCGATGCGGCCGAGCGCGCGCGGCAGATGCGTTTCCTGCTCGGGCGCGGCTTCGAGAGCGATGTCGTCAGGCGCGTGATCGGCGCCGGCGACGACGATTAGACGCATCGGCGGGCGGCAGCCTGCGCGCTGCCGCCCCTGCCGCGGCGCGAGCCCGGTGCGCGCCGCCGGACCAGACCGCGTGCGCTGTAAGGTGGTGCTGCGCAGCAGCATGCTAAATTCGCCGCCGCGCTGCGTCAGCAGCCCCGCCCATGCCCTCGCAATGACCCTTCCCCACGCGGCGGCCCAACGCCAGCTCAAGCACCGCCGCCAGATCGACGTGGAGGTGTTCTCGCGTGGCGATGGTCTGTGGGAAGTCGATGCGCTGCTCATCGACACCAAGACCCGCGACGCCCGGCTGGCCGAAGGCCTGCGCCCGGCAGGCACGCCGATCCACGAGCTGCTGCTGCGGCTGGTCGTCAACGAGCGGCTGGACATCGTCGAGGCCGGCTCCGAGACGCGCTGGATGCCCTACGGCGGCAGCTGCAGCGACCATGGCGACGCCTACGCGCGGCTGGTCGGCCTGAACCTGCTGCAGGGCTTTCGCCAGGCGCTGCGCGAGCGCGTCGGTGGTGTGCTCGGCTGCACCCATCTCACCGAGCTGGCCCAGGTGCTGCCCACGGCCGTGGTGCAAGCCTTCGCCGGCGAGGTCATAGACACCCGCGGCACCGCCGAAGGCGCGAGCCAGCCGTTCCAGATCGATCGCTGCCACGCGCTGCGCAGCGACGGCGCGGCCGTGCGCACCCATTACCCGCGCTGGTACCGGCCAGCCGCATCAGCAACCACCCCCGATTGAAACCCCGAAAAACGAGAGCGAGCGAGGAAGCCCGATGAAGATCCATGAATACCAGGCCAAGGAGTTGCTGCGCGCCCACGGCGTGCCGGTGCCGCGCGGCTATCCCGCCTTCACCGTGCGCGAGGCGCAGGAGGCGGCACAGAAGCTCGGCGGCGCCGTCTGGGTGGTCAAGGCGCAGATCCACGCCGGCGGCCGCGGCAAGGGCGGTGGCGTCAAGCTCGCGCGCAGCCTGCCCGAGCTCGAAAGGCTCGCCAGCCAGATCCTGGGCATGCAACTCAAGACCCACCAGACCGGTCCCGAGGGCCAGAAGGTGCGCCGCCTGCTGATCGAGGAAGGCGCCGACATCAAGAAGGAGTACTACGTCGCCGCGTTGACCGACCGCGCGACGCAGAAGGTGGCGATGATGGCCAGCTCCGAGGGCGGCATGGACATCGAGGAAGTGGCGCACAGCACGCCCGAGAAGATCCTCAAGGTCTTCGTCGATCCGCTGGTCGGCATCACCGACGCGCAGGCGCTGGAACTGGCCGCCGGCATCGGCGTGCCGCCGGCCTCGCAGGCCGAGGCGGTGGAGGTGCTCAAGAAGCTCTACGCCTGCTACATGGACACCGACGCCAGCCTGGCCGAGATCAACCCGCTGATCCTGGAGGGCAACGGCCACATCAAGGCGCTGGACGCCAAGTTCAATTTCGACGCCAACGCACTGTTTCGCCATCCCGAGATCGTGGCCTACCGCGACCTCGACGAAGAGGACCCGGCCGAGGTCGAGGCCAGCAAGTTCGATCTCAGCTACATCAGCCTGGACGGCAACATCGGCTGCCTGGTCAACGGCGCGGGCCTGGCGATGGCGACCATGGACACGATCAAGCTGTTCGGCGGCGAGCCGGCCAACTTCCTCGACGTCGGCGGCGGTGCCACGGCCGAAAAGGTCACCGAGGCCTTCCAGATCATGCTGAAGAACGGCAACGTCAAGGGCATCCTGGTCAACATCTTCGGCGGCATCATGAAGTGCGACACCATCGCCGAAGGCGTGATCGCTGCCTGCAAGGCGGTGAATCTCTCGGTGCCGCTGGTGGTGCGCATGAAGGGCACCAACGAAGATCTGGGCAAGAAGATGCTCAAGGAGTCCGGCCTGCCGCTCATCAGCGCCGACACGATGGCCGAAGCCGCGACGAAGATCGTCGCCGCCGTTCGCTGAGCGCCAAGGAGAACCGACAACATGAGCATCCTGATCAACAAGGACACCCGCGTCATCACCCAGGGCATCACGGGCAAGACCGGCCAGTTCCACACCCGCGGCTGCCAGGCCTATGCCAACGGCAAGAACTGCTTCGTCGCCGGCGTCAACCCGAAGCGGGCCGGCGAATTGTTCGAGGGCATCCCGATCCACGCCAGCGTCAAGCAGGCCAAGGCCGCCACCGGCGCCGCGGTCAGCGTGATCTACGTGCCGCCGGCCGGCGCCGCCGACGCGATCTGGGAGGCGGTCGAGGCCGACCTCGACCTCGTCATCTGCATCACCGAGGGCATCCCGGTCAAGGACATGCTGATGGTGCGCAACAGGATGAAGCTCAAGGAGTCGCAGGGCGGCAAGAAGACGCTCCTGCTGGGCCCCAACTGTCCCGGCCTGATCACGCCCGAGGAGATCAAGATCGGCATCATGCCCGGTCACATCCACAAGAAGGGCCGCATCGGCGTCGTCAGCCGCAGCGGCACGCTGACCTACGAGGCGGTGGCCCAGCTCACCGAGATCGGCCTCGGCCAGAGCAGCGCGGTGGGCATCGGCGGCGACCCGATCAACGGCCTCAAGCACATCGACGTGATGAGGATGTTCAACGACGACCCGGACACCGATGCCGTGATCATGATCGGCGAGATCGGCGGCCCCGACGAAGCCGAGGCCGCGCGCTGGTGCAAGGCCAACATGCGCAAGCCCATCGTCGGCTTCATCGCCGGCGTCACCGCGCCGGCGGGCAAGCGCATGGGCCATGCCGGCGCGCTGATCAGCGGCGGCGCCGATACCGCCGACGCCAAGCTCGCGATCATGGAAGAGTGCGGCTTCACGGTCACGCGCAACCCGTCGGAAATGGGCCACCTGCTCAAGGCGCTGCTCTAAGCCCTTGCCCCGGGTCGCAGGGCGCGGGCGCTCGCCCGCGCCGCTGTTGTTCCTGCCGCCGACCTGAACCGCCGCCGCCAAGGCGGCGGGCCGGCCCATGGCCCTACACTCGACGCGGGTGCCGCACCCGCGGGCGGCTGCCGGCATACGCAAGGGGACATGGAGCACATCGCCGACGCCGCCTTCTGGCTCGCCCTGGGCAAGATCATCTGGATCGACCTCCTGCTGTCGGGCGACAACGCCGTGGTCATCGCGCTGGCCGTGCGCAGCCTCCCGCGGGCCCAGCGCCGGCAGGCGATCTTCGGGGGCAGCGCGGCGGCCGTCTTGCTGCGGGTCGCGCTCACGCTGTTCGCGGTCAGCCTGCTCGAGTTCCCCTACCTCAAGATCGCGGGCGCGGCGTTGCTGTTCTGGATCGCCGTGCAACTGCTGCTGCCCGAGGACGAGACGGGCAAGGAGGTGAAGCCTTCGGCCCACCTCTGGTCGGCGGTGCGCACGATCATCGTCGCCGATGCCGTGATGAGCCTGGACAACGTCATCGCGGTGGCCGCGGTGGCCAACACCGGGCCACCCGAATCGCGCCTGCTGCTGCTGCTGATCGGGCTCGGTCTGTCGATCCCGCTCATCGTCGGCGGCAGCCAGGTGCTGCTCGCGCTGATGGGCCGCTTCCCGTTGATCATCACTCTCGGCGCCGCGTTGCTCGGCTTCGTCGCCGCCGAGATGCTGATCGACGACGAAGCGGTGGCGCCGTGGTTCGGCGACGTCGGCGCCGTGGCTGCGCTGACCTTCAAGCTCGGCGCGGCCCTCGCCGTCGTGCTGCTCGGCCGCTGGCTGGCGCAGCGCCAGCGCCGGCGGATGGCCGCCCGGCGTGCCGGCAACGATTGAGCCGCTGCCCATGCACCAAACCCTGGTGGCCGGAGACATCGTGGGTGGCTACCGCCTGTTGCGGCCGATCGGCCACGGCGCCCATGGCACCGTCCATCTGGCCGCGAACGCACGCACCTCGCTGACGGTGGCGCTCAAGCTCGTCGCTCTGCGCGCCGGTGACACCGCCGCCACCTCGGCCTTCATGCGCAGCGCCGGCATTGCGCGCGGCCTGGTTCATCCCGGTATCGTCGCCGTGGTCGATGCCGGCGTGGACGGCACCCTGGGCTGGCTGGCGATGGAGCCGGTGCCCGGTGTCGATCTCGGCCGCTACACGCAGGTCCGCCGCCTGCTGCCCGAGCCGCTGGTGCTGCAGCTCGGGCAGCGCGTGGCGCAGGCGCTGGCCTATGCGCACCACCAGGGCGTGGTGCACCGCGATCTCAAGCCGACCAACGTGCTCGTCGACT
This sequence comes from uncultured beta proteobacterium, assembly GCA_963725755.1. Taxonomy (GTDB): domain Bacteria; phylum Pseudomonadota; class Gammaproteobacteria; order Burkholderiales; family Burkholderiaceae_C; genus Rubrivivax. Next base: position 98,599 of record CAVRZW010000014.1, on the reverse strand, counting down.
GGGCCAGCAGCACCATCAAGCTGGCCGACTTCGGTCTCGCCCGCGGCGCCGACGCGACCCAGACCGCCACCGGCATCGTGCCGGGCTCGCCGGCGTACATGGCGCCCGAGCAGCTCGCCGGGGCCGTGCCCACCCCGGGCAGCGACCTCTATGCGCTGGGCGCGATGCTGTTCCAGCTGCTGGCCGGCCGGCTGCCGCACGAGGCCGCGTCGATGGGCGAGCTGCTGCGCCGCGCATCGGCCGATCCGGCGCCCGGTCTGCAGCTGCTGTGCCCCACCGTGCCACCTGCGCTTGCGGCCCTGGTCGCCCGCCTGCTGGCCAAGCATCCGGCCGGGCGCCCGGCCGATGCCGGCGAGGTCGCCGAGGCGCTCGGTGACATTGCCGCGGCCTGGCCCAGGGCCTTCTGATACGGGGTTTCGCGCTGCTTTGGTCGTGGCGATCCGAGGCACAATCCCCCACCTTTTTCAATCCCGCGTCGCCGTTGACCACCGCCCCTGTGCCCATCACGATCGAGCTCCATTCTGCGGTGGACCCTGGCCGGGCCCGCAGCAACAACGAGGACTCGGTGGCGACCGACGATGGCGTCGCGCTGGCCGTGCTCGCCGACGGCATGGGCGGCTACAACGCCGGCGAGGTCGCCAGCCACATGGCGACCTCGTTCGTTCGCACCGAGCTCGGCCGCTGGCTGCGCGAGGCCGGCGTGCAGGCCAGCGACGCCGAGGTCCGCCGCGCGATGGACATCTGCGTCGACAACGCCAACCGCGCCATCTTCAACGCCGCCAACTCCAACCCGCAGTACGCCGGCATGGGCACCACGCTGGTGGTGGCTGTCTTCCGCGACGACCGGGTGCTGCTCGGCCATGTCGGCGACTCGCGCTGCTACCGGCTGCGCGCCGGGCGGCTGCAGCAGATCACGCGCGACCATTCGCTGCTGCAGGAGCAGATCGACGCCGGCCTGATCACGCCCGAGCAGGCCGCGTTCTCGGCCAACAAGAACCTCGTCACGCGGGCAGTGGGCGTCGAAGACACGGTGCTGCTGGAGACCCACCAGCACGAGGTGCAGCCCGGCGACCTGTATCTGCTGTGCTCCGACGGTCTGTGCGACATGCTCGACGACGCCGGCATCGCGCAGGTGTTGCTGGCTCACGACTCGCTGGAAACAAGCAGTCGCGCGCTCATCGATGCCGCCAACGATGCAGGTGGAAAGGATAATATCTCCGTCGTATTGGCGCGCGCTTCCGGCGGCGCGAGCCCGCCGGTGCGGTCGTGGTGGCCGTTCCGGCGTTGAGGCGGCGCGAGTCGCCGAGCGCAGAACAAGGGCGCCGCAGGGCACCCATTCCGCTGCCGCCGGCAGCGGCTTGAATCGAGGGCAGGCATGGGCAAGCTGGTGGTTTCGCTCGACGGTGTGGTCATCAAGGAAGTCCAGATCACCAAGGACAAGACCACACTGGGCCGCCGGCCCTACAACGACATCGTGATCGACAACCTCGCCGTCAGCGGCGAGCACGCCGTGCTGCAGATGGTCGGCTCCGACGTCTTCATCGAAGACCTCAACAGCACCAACGGCACCTACATCAACGGCAAGGCGATCAAGAAGCAGCTCCTCACCCACAACGACACGGTCGAGATCGGCAAGTACAAGATCAAGTACCTGGTCGACGATTCGGGCGAGTACGAGAAGACGATGATCATGCGCCCGGGCGGCAATGCGCCACCGCCGGTCGGCGCCGGCCACCCGATGCAGTCGGGCCACCCGGGCATGCCGGGCGGCTCGGGCTTCGGATTGCCCGGTGCTTCGGCGCAACCGATGCCGTCGGCTTCGATCAAGGTGCTCAACGGCGCGGCGGCGGGGCGCGAGGTCACCTTGACCAAGGTCGTCACCACGGTCGGCAAGCCGGGGGTGCAGGTGGCTTCGATCACGCGCCGACCCAACGGCTACGCGTTCGCGCATGTCGAGGGGGCGTCCAGGCCGAGCATCAACGGCGTGCCGCTGGTGGGCGATTCGGCGCCGCTGCGCAATGGCGACGTGATCGAGCTGGCCGGCACGCAGATGCAGTTCATCTTCCGCTAAGCCGGACACCTTCGGCGCCGGCCAACCTCGGCGCGTTCGAGCGGACGCTCGCGCGCCGCTCGAGTTGCCGGGGCGCTTGGCGCTGCGGGCCTTCGCGGACGTGGCGGCAGCGCTGCAGCCGCCTGTGAAGGGGTTCACGCTGGCGCCTTGGCGTCAGCGGTCGAAGCTGTTTCTTGTGCTGGCGCGCCTTGCGCCGCCGCTCCGCTGCGGTCAGCATGGGCGCCCTGCGCGCGTCGCGGCCCATCGTTCCCACCCCTCATGCAGATTCGCGTTCTCGGATGCTCGGGATCGATTGCCGCCGGCAGCCGGACCACGTCGTTCCTGCTCGATGACGACGTGCTCATCGACGCCGGCACCGGCGTCGGCGACCTCACGCTCGACGAGCTCACGCGCATCGACCACATCCTGGTCTCGCATTCGCACCTCGACCATGTGCTGGCCATCGGCCTGCTCGCCGACAGCGTCACTCGCCGCCGCCGCGCTGCCGACCGGCCGCCGGTGGTCGTGCACGCACTGCCGGCCACGATCGCGGCGCTGCGGCTGCATGTCTTCAACGGCGTCATCTGGCCCGACTTCACCCAGCTGCCCGACCCGGTGCGGCCGATACTGCGCTTCGAGGCCATCGAGGTCGGCCAGCGGCTGCAACTCGGCGCCCGCCGGGTCGAAGTGCTGCCCGCCAGCCACACCGTGCCGGCGGTCGGCTATGCCGTGCTCGGTGCTGCCGAGGGCCGCGGCGCCTGGGTCTTCACCGGCGACACCGGCCCCAACCCGGCCCTGTGGGCGCGGCTGCGCGAGCTGCCGGTGGCGATGCTGGTCATCGAAACCGCCTTCCGCGACGACGAGCATGCCCTGGCCGCCCTCAGCCAGCACCTGTGCCCGGCGCAACTGCAGCGCGAGCTCGAGCAACTTGCGGCACCGGCCGATGTCTTCATCACCCACATCAAGCCCGGCGAAGTCGATGCGGTGATGAGCGAGATCGCCGCCCAGGACGGCCGCCACCGCATCCGCGCCCTGGTCACCGGGCAGGTGATGCAGCTCGGCGAATAGGCCGGGCCGGCCGACCCGCGTCTGCGCGCGGAACTGGCCGCAGCCCGGCTGCCCGTTTCGGGCCAGGTTTCGGGCGAACCAGCCCGCCGGCTGCGGGCTTCGCCAACTGTCGGCGCTCATCGGCTGCTGACGATTTCCGTCACCTGCGGCGCCGGGTGGCCGCTGCGGCGCAGCAGAAGTGACGACTTCCGTCACCGGATGTGGCAAATGTCTCGCCAGCGGCCCCTTCCTGGCCCTGGCACGCCCCCTGCATTCAGGGGGATCGCCTTTCACCCCAACCTGCCCACAGGAGTCTCATCCATGAAGCGTGTCCAACAGGGTTTCACCCTCATCGAACTGATGATCGTCGTCGCGATCATCGGCATCCTGGCGGCGGTTGCGCTGCCGGCGTACCAGACCTACACCGTCAAGGCCAAGGTCTCGGAAGTGATCCTGGCCGCCAGCCAGTGCCGCACGACGATTTCCGAGGTCTACCAGACCGGCAATGCCGCGTCGCCTCCGGCCGCGAATGGCTGGGGTTGCGAACAGACCGTCGCAGATGCTTCGAGCAAGTACGTCTCGACCGTGACGACCGACGCAGACTGGCAAGGTCTCGGTTCTGCTGTCGGGCGACACGTCACTGTCCGCAGCGGCTGGCCAGACACTCACCCTGGTTCCGCTGCGACTCCACCAGCAATCCTTTGGGAGCAGCGTCGATCGGTGCGACCCAGGTCTTCGCCTGGCGCTGTGGTGCTACGGCTGACGGCACGTCTGCGGCGCTGCAGAAGTACCTGCCGGGCTCGTGCAAGGGCTGATGGATTTGCGGCCCCGCTGATCTGAGAAGAGGCGCTGCGGCGCCTCTCTTTCTTTTTGGCGGGTAGCCGCGCGCCGAGACCCGGTTCGGCAACCACTACATCGGCGAAACGAGCAACGTGACCTCGACGCCGGTCCGGTTCACGTCACCTGAATCGGCATCCGACCATCCCATGCAACCAACCAGCTTCGCTCCTCAAGTGCCGGCAGTCGCCAATGCAAGGACGCGGACCATCGAACGCGCGGGCTTTGCGCTGCTGGCGATCGCGCTGCTGCTGCCTGTTGGCGACGCCCCCTGGTACAGCTTCTGGCGCGAATGGACGGCGGCGATCGCCGTCCTGCTGGTGGTCCTGGGTGCGGTCAGCACCTTGCGCGACCTGGCGCTGCCGCTGAGGGTCCGCCTGCTATCCCTTCCGGCCCTGGCGCTGGGCCTCGCCAGTTGGTGCTGGGGGCAGCATGCGATCGGCCTCGTGCCCTCGCTCAGCGATGCCCTGCTGCCGTCGCTTTACCTCGTCGGGTTCGCGATCTGCTGGATCGTCGCCGCCTCGCTGCCCGCGGCGCAACGCGACGCACTGGCCGATCGCCTCGCGGCAGCGCTTCTGGTCGCTGCGCTGCTGTCCGCGCCGCTAGCGATCTCGCAATGGCTGGGCTGGTCGACGTTGGACCTCGGCACTGCACGTGGCCGGCGGGCGCCCGGTCGCGCACATGGAGCAGGCCAACCTGCTGTGCTCGCTGCTGATCCAGGGCGCTGTTCGGCGCCTGGCGCCTGATCGAGCGGCGGCGCCTCCCGGCCTGGTCCCTGGCAGTCGCTTTGGCGCTGCTGCCGCCGGCCCTCGTGCTGACGCAGTCACGGGTCGCGTGGCTCGTCGGGCTGATGCTCGATCGGCGTCGCTCGTCCGGCGGCGTGACGTCCTGCTCTGGCGCCGCCGGGCCGCATCGTGGGGGCGCTCGTCGTCGTCGTCGTGGTGGCGACCCTGCTGCTGCCTTTCCTGGACGCGCATGTCGGTCTGGCGGGCGCCTCGCTCGCCGATCGCACCTCGGGTGGCCGGCGGCCGGCCGTCTGGGCGCTGTTCCTGGACGCGGTCTCGGTGCACCCCTGGGTCGGTTGGGGCGTGCTGCAGAACGGCGTGGCGCAGTACGCGCTCGCCACTGCGCCACCCCTCGATGGGTTGGTCGTTCTCGAGTGCCCACGACATCGTGCATCGACCTGATGGTCTGGTTCGGTGCGCCGCTGGGCCTCGCTGGCCGGCGGCGCGCTGCTGCTGGCGGTGGCCCGTCAGGTCCTGAGGGCCGCGGGCCCGGCAGCACTCGCGACCGCGACTGGCCGCGGCCGCTCTGCTGCTGCATGCACTCGTCGAATTGCCGCTCGAGTACACGTACTTTCTGCTGCCGCTGGGATTCCTGCTCGGGCTGGGCGAACAACGCGACGATCGGCCTGCGCCGGCCACGCTGACGATTCCCACCGCGGCGAAGGCCCTTCTGCCCGGTCTGGCGTTCGTGCCGGCCGTCCTGCTGGCCGTGCTCGCCAGCGACTACATCCGGGTGACCGACATCCGCCCGATCCTGGGCATCGACAACGCGACCCACCATGTCGTTGCTGACGGCCGAGCCCGCCCTTGCCGGACGTCGTGCTGCTCGATCAGCTCAAGTCCTTTCATGCCTTCGCCGCAACTCCGTTGCGTCCGGGGCTGTCGGCGGCGAACTCGACGTCGCGAAGGCCGCGATGTTGCGCTCGCCGTACGCGCCGTCGATCGAGCGCTATGCTCTGTTGGCTGGCATCAATGGTCGTGATGCGGAGGCCACGACGCGCTGCGGCACTCTCTGCAAGTTCGAGCCACCGCCCAACTGCGTGGCAAGTGAGCAAGCCTGGTCGCTGTGGCGCGAGCGCTGGCCGCAGTTGCCCGCATGGCCTGCGGTCGCGCAGGAATCTCGCTGACGTCCAGGCCGTCACCGTCCGGCGTGACTCGTCCTGCGTCGCCAGCGGCCGGTGCATGCAACGCCAGTCGCCGCCGGCTTGATAGCATCCGCGCGCCCTGAGCCCTCCCACCCGCGCCGCCCTGCGCCGCTGCCGCCCCGTGATCACGACCGCCAACCCGGCCCCGCGTCAGACCCTCGTCGTCGCCATCGCCATCGCCGCCGCCGCGGCGCCTTCGCTGCTGGCCTACAACGTCTCGCCTTCGCCGACCTTCCTGAACCAGGCGCTGGCGTTCGCGCTGTGGGCGGCCTTCGTGATGGTCTCGGCGCCGGTGGCGACGCGCGGCGGGCCGGGGCCGCTGTATGCGGCGCTCGGCCTCCTGGCCGCAGCGGTGGGCTGGTCGTGGGGGCCGGGCGCGTTGCCGGCGAGCCTGGCGCTGTCGGCCCTGGGCACGCTCGCGGCCGCGGCGCTGCTGGTCGCCGCGGGGGCCGGTGCGCGGGCCAGCGGGCGCGCGGAGGACCTGTTCGCGGCCTTCTGCTGGGCCTGGCTGGCGGCCGGCGCGATCAACGTCGCGATCGCCTGCGTCCAGGTGTTCGCGCCCGGATGGGCCGACGGCGACTGGATCGCCGCTTCGGGCTTCCCCGGCCGCGCGGTCGGCAACCTGCGCCAGCCCAACCATCTCAGCAGTCTGCTGATGTGGTCCTGCGTCGCCGTGGTCGGGCTGCTCGAACTCGGCCGCCTGCGCCGCCGCGCGGCCGCTGTCCTGCTGGCCGCATTCGTGTTCGCGGTCGTGCTCACGGCGTCGCGCACCGGGCTGGTCAGCGTGCTGCTGCTGGCCGCCTGGGGCCTGTTCGACCGCCGGCTGTCGCGGCCGGCGCGCGCGCTGCTGATCGCAGCACCGCTGGTCTATGCGCTCGCCTGGGCCGGGATGGCCGAGTGGGCAGCGTAGTCGAAGCACGCTTTCGGAGGCGAAGAGCGCCTGGCCGAGACCGACATCTCGAGTTCGCGCTTCGCGATCTGGCGCGACACGCTGGCGCTGATCCGGCGCTACCCGCTGGCCGGCGTCGGCTGGGGCGAGTTCAACCTGGCGTGGACGCTGACGCCTTCACCGCACCGCCCGGTGGCCTTCTTCGACCACACGCACAACCTGGTGCTGCAGTTCGCGGTCGAGCTCGGCCTGCCGCTGGCCGCGGGGGTGCTGGCGCTGCTGGTCTGGGGCCTGTGGCGCGGCGCGCGCAACGCCTGGGCGGCGCCGGCCGGCATCGGCGTTGCACAGCGCTGCGCGATGCTGATGGTGGCGATGATCGGGCTGCACAGCCTGCTCGAGTACCCGCTGTGGTACGGCTATTTCCTGCTGCCTGCGGCCTGGGCCTGGGGCTTTGCGCTGCAGGGGCCCGCAGCCCCCGCGCCTGTCGGCGCGAAGGCCGCCCAGCCTGCAACACCGGGGCCCGGGTTCAACATCGCCGGCCTGGTGCTCGTTGCCGGCAGCGTGCTGTCGGTGGTCGATTACGGCCGCGTGGCCGAGATCTTCAGCGCCGCGCCGGGCGCGCCGCCGCTGGCGGCGCGCATCGCCGCCGGCCAGCGCAGCATCTTCTTCTCCCACCACGCCGACTACGCCGCGGTGACCTCGGAGCTGCCGCTGGCCGACCCCGAGCATGCGTTCGACCGCGTCACGCATTACCTGATGGACACGCGGCTGATGATCGCCTGGTCCGAGTCGCTGGCCGCGCGCGGCCATCTCGACGCCGCGCGCTTCCTTGCCGCCCGGCTGCGCGAGTTCAGGAAACCCGACGCCGCCGAGTTCTTCGCCGCCTGCCCCGAGGCCGCCGGACCGATCGCCCCGGGCAAGCCATTCCAGTGCGAGCTGCCCACGCGCACGCTGGATTGGCGCGAGTTCCTGCGCAAGTGACGGCCGACGGCCGGCCGCTGCCCGGTCAGGCCGCGACCCAGTGGCCCGACTTCCCGCCGCGCTTCTCCAGCACCCGGATGTCGCCCATCACCATCCCGCGATCGACGGCCTTGCACATGTCGTAGACCGTCAGCAGGCCGACCTGCACCGCGGTCAGCGCCTCCATCTCGACACCGGTGCGGCCCAGCGTTTCGACCTGCGCGGTGCAGCGCACTTCGCTGCGTTCGGCGTCGAGCGCGAACTCGACCGCCACGCTGGTGATCGGCAGCGGGTGGCACAGCGGCACCAGGTCGGCGGTGCGCTTGGCGCCCTGGATCGCGGCGATGCGCGCCACGCCGAGCACGTCGCCCTTCTTCGCCTGGCCGCTGGCGATCAGCGCGAAGGTCGCCGGCTGCATGCGGATCAGGCCGCTGGCGCGCGCGACGCGGTGCGTGACTTCCTTGGCCGCGACATCGACCATGTGCGCCTGGCCCTGGGCGTCGAAATGGGTCAAGGCGGCGCGGTCGCGGTCGGTCTCGGGCTTCATGGGGCGGTTCACATCCAGCAACAAGGCGGTGTCATGATAGCCAGGCGGAACGTGGCCGCCGGCCGCGACTCCAATCTCGAAATCGCCGCCCGACCGAGCCCTGCCTTGAACCCTCTATCCCTGCCTCGCTTGCGCCGCCTGCTTGCCGCCACGCTCGCGTGCCTGATGACGCTGACGGGTTGGCAGATGCCGGCGCAGGCGCAGGTGCGCTTGCCATCCCTGGGCGAGAGTGCATCGCAGGACCTGAGCATCGGCACCGAGCGCCGCGTCGGCGAAGAGATCATGCGCGACATCCGGCGCGACCCCCAATACCTCGACGACCCGGTGCTCACCGCCTACCTGGAGTCGGTGTTCCGGCCGCTGGTGGCTGCGGCGCGCAGGCTCGGCAACATCGATGCCGACACCGACCATGCCTTCGCCTGGGAGCCCTTCCTGGTGCGCGACCCCAGCGTCAATGCCTTTGCGCTGCCCGGCGGCTACATCGGCGTGCACCTGGGGATGATCGCCATCACCGCCACCGCCGACCAGCTCGCCTCGGTGCTCGCGCACGAGCTGTCGCACGTGACGCAGCGGCACATCGCGCGCGGCATCGCGCCGCAGAGGCGGGCCTCGATGGAAGCCATCGTCGCGATGCTGCTCGGCATCTTCGTCGGCGCGCGCACCAACAACGTCGACGTGGCCAACGCTGCGATCGCCGGCAGCCAGGGCATGGCGATCCAGAGCGGCATCAACTACACGCGCGGCTTCGAGCAGGAAGCCGACCGCGTCGGCTTCGGCGTGCTGGTGGCTGCCGGCTATGCGCCTGCAAGCATGGCCGAGATGTTCGAGAAGCTGCAGCTGTCGATGCGCCTGAGCGACGACAGCAGCTTCCCCTACCTGCGCGACCACCCGGTGACCACCGAACGCATCGCCGAGGCGCGCAACCGCACGATGCTGAGCGACCGCGCGCCGGACCTTCCGACCCTGGAGCATGCGCTGATGGCCGCGCGCTCCCGCGTGCTGATGGCCACCGGCTCGCAGGCGTTGCAGCGCCTGAGCGGCGCCAGCACCGCGCCGCTGCGCGCCGACCCCGCTGCGCCGCCGGGCACCGAAGGCATCGCCTTGCTCTACAGCGAGGCGCTGGCGGCGTCCAAGCTCGACGACCATGCCCGGGCCGACCAGAAGGCCACGCAGGCGCTGCAGCTGGCCCTTGCGCTGCCGCACCGCGAGCCGCGCGCCGAGCGCACCCTGGGCCTGCTGCTGGCCGAGGTGCGGCTGGCCGGCGGCAAGCCGGCGGCCGCCCTGCAGGCCCTGGACGCGCTGCCGCCGCTGGTCAAGGGCGACAGCGAGCGGCCGGCTCTGCTGCTGCGCGCGCAGGCGACGCTGGACACATGGCGGCACGACCCCGATGCCGGCACGCCAGCGTTGCGCGCGAGCACCGAAGCCTTGCAGACCTGGGTCGCCGAACGGCCGCAGGACCCGCTGGCCTGGGACCTGCTCGCCCGCACCAGCGACGCGCTGGGGCTCAAGCTGCGCTCGATGCGCGCCGCGGCCGAAGCGCGCGCCGCCGTCGGCGACCTGCTCGGTGCCGTGGACCGCCTGCGCGCTGCCCAGGCCGCGTCGCGCACGGCGGCGGGGCAGGATTTCATCGAGGCCTCGATCATCGACGCCCGCATGCGCCAGCTCATGGCCCAGCGTCGACAGCTCGCACTGGAAGCGCGCGCCGAAGGCCGCGACCAGGAGCAACCCCTGCGGTAATGCCGCGCCGCCGTGGCGCGGCTTCAGCCCGGACCGCAGAGGGTTCCGGAGCCGCGCTGCTCAGGCCGCGCCGCCGCTGAAGACGCGCTCGACCGCGATGTCGATCACCATGCCGCACAGGCTGTACAGCAGCGAGCCGATCAGCGCTGCGCCGAAGCCGGCGACGTGGAACCCGGCCAGCACCGACCCCGCGGTCCAGAACATCAGCGCGTTGATCACGAACAGGAACAAGCCCAGCGTGATCAGCGTCACCGGCAGCGTCAGCAGCACCAGCAAGGGCCTGACGAGGGTGTTCAACAGGCCGAGCACGAGGGCCGCGATCAGGGCCGAGCCGAAGCTGGCCACGCTGACCCCGGAGTAGAGCTGCGCCACCAGCAGAAGGGCGGCGGCGAGCAGTATCCAGCGCACGATGATCTTCATGGCGTGAGCATAACGTGGCGCGGAAGCTGCTTCCACCTATGAAAATCGCTTCTCAGTGCAGCGACCAAGGATTACCATCCGCCCTGCTCGTTACCTGGGAAAGACAGGCCCGCTCGACGAGGCTTGCGAGGGCAACGGCATCCCTCATCAACTGACGGAGAACATCCACATGGCAACTGCGAAGAAGGCACCTGCGAAGAAGGCCGCTCCGGCCAAGAAGGCGGCCGCGAAAAAGGCGGCCCCGGCCAAGAAGGCGGCCCCCGCGAAGAAGGCAGCCCCGGCCAAGAAGGCGGCGGCGAAGAAGGCCCCGGCCAAGAAGCGCACCCCGAGCGCGGCGTTCATGAAGCCGCTGACCCCGAGCGCCGCCCTGGCCGCGATCATCGGCGACAAGCCGCTGCCGCGCACCGAGGTGACGAAGAAGGTCTGGGAGTACATCAAGAAGAACAGCCTGCAGGACAAGCTGAAGCGGACGATGATCAACGCCGACGCCAAGCTCAAGGCGGTGGTCGGCATCAGCCCGATCAGCATGTTCGGCATGACCAAGGAAATCAGCAAGCACCTCAAGTGAGGCGTCGCGCGCTGTGAATTGACAGGGGCCCCGCGGGGCCCCTTTTCGATGGCCCGGCCGCGCCGGTGCTAGGTCAGGTGCCGCCGGGCGCAGCCGTTCAGGCCGCCAGCATCGCCTTCAGGAAGCGCCCGGTGTGGCTGCCCTCGTGCGCGGCCACTTCCTCGGGCGTGCCCGCCACCACGACGTGCCCGCCGCCGGCGCCGCCCTCGGGGCCCATGTCGATCAGCCAGTCGGCGGTCTTGATCACGTCGAGGTTGTGCTCGATGACGACGATCGTGTTGCCGGCGTCGCGCAGCTGGTGCAGCACCTTCAGCAACATGCCGACGTCGTGGAAATGCAGCCCCGTGGTGGGCTCGTCCAGGATGTACAGCGTGCGGCCGGTGTCGCGCTTGGAGAGTTCGAGCGCGAGCTTGACGCGCTGCGCCTCGCCGCCCGAGAGCGTGGTCGCGGCCTGGCCCAGGCGGACGTAGCCCAGCCCGACGTCGAGCAAGGTCTGCAGCTTGCGCGCGATGTTGGGCACGGCGCCGAAGAAGGCATGCGCGTCCTCGACCGTCAGCTCCAGCACCTGGGTGATGTTCCTGCCCTTGTAGAGGATCTCCAGCGTCTCGCGGTTGTAGCGCGCGCCGTGGCAGGTGTCGCAGGGGACGTACATGTCGGGCAGGAAATGCATCTCGACCTTGGTCACGCCGTCGCCCTCGCAGGCCTCGCAGCGGCCGCCGCCGCTGGCGGCGCTGACGTTGAAGCTGAAGCGCCCCGGCCCGTAGCCGCGCTCGCGCGCCGCGGGCACCTCGGCGAACAGGTCGCGGATCGGCGTGAACAGGCCGGTATAGGTGGCCGGGTTGCTGCGCGGGGTGCGGCCGATCGGGCTCTGGTCGACGTTGATGACCTTGTCGAACTGCTCCAGCCCTTCGATGCGGTCGTGCGGCGCCGGCTCGGCGTGGCTCTGGTAGAGCTTTCTCGCCACCGCGGCGTACAGCGTGTCGTTGATCAGCGTGCTCTTGCCCGACCCGCTGACGCCGGTCACGCAGGTGAACAGGCCGACCGGGATCTCGACGCTGACGTTCTGCAGGTTGTTGCCGCGCGCGCCGACGATGCCCAGCCGGAACGGCGCCGCGCCGAAGCCGCTGGCCGCGCGGCGGCGCCTGGGCACCTCGATGCGCAGCGTGTGCGCCAGGTAGCGGCCGGTCAGCGAATCGGGGTTGGCGGCCACCTCGTCCGGCGTGCCCTGGGCCATCACGCGGCCGCCGTGGGCGCCGGCGCCGGGGCCCATGTCCACCACGTGGTCGGCGGCGCGGATCATGTCCTCGTCGTGCTCGACGACGAGCACGCTGTTGCCGAGGTCGCGCAGGTGCCTGAGCGTGCCGATGAGGCGCTCGTTGTCGCGCTGGTGCAAGCCGATGCTGGGCTCGTCGAGCACGTACATCACGCCCGACAGGCCGCTGCCGATCTGGCTGGCCAGGCGGATGCGCTGCGCCTCGCCGCCGCTGAGCGTGTCGGCGCCGCGGTCCAGGCTCAGGTAGGACAGGCCGACGTCGTTGAGGAAGCGCAGCCGGCTGCGGATCTCGCGCACGATCTTGTCGGCGATCTCGGCCTTGGCGCCGAGCAGCTTCAGGTTCTCGAAGTAGGCCAGACCGGCGGCCAGGGTGGCGTGCTCGACCTCGTAGATCGGGCGGCCCTTGCCGCCATCGGCATGCTGCAGGAAGACATGCCGCGCCTCGCGTCGCAGCCGCGTGCCATGGCATTGCGCGCAGGGCTTTTCGGCCTGGTAGCGGGCGAGCTCCTCGCGCACGGCCGCCGAATCGGTCTCGCGGAAACGACGTTCGAGGCTGGGCAGGATGCCTTCGAAGGGATGCCTGCGCTTGACGCTGCGCGGCCGGCCCTTGGTGCCCGGTGCGCTGCCTTCGGCCTGGTAGGTGAACTCGATGGCCTCGTCGCCCGAACCGTACAGCAGCACCTGGCGCGCCGCGGCGGGCAGCTGCTCGAACGGGGTCTCGATGTCGAAGCGGTAATGCCGGGCCACGCTCTCCAGCAGCGTGTGGGTGTAGACGTTGCGCCGATCCCAGCCCTTGACGGCACCCGAGGCCAGGCTCAGCGACGGGAAGGCGACCACCCGCTCGGGGTCGAACACGGTGACCTGGCCCAGCCCGTCGCAGGCCGGGCAGGCGCCCACCGGCGAGTTGAAGCTGAACAGGCGCGGCTCGAGCTCGGGCAACGAATAGCTGCACACCGGACAGCCGAACTTGCTGCTGAACAGGTGTTCGCGGCCGCTGTCCATCTCCAGCGCGATCGCGCGGCCATCGGCGATGCGCAAGCTGGCCTCGAAGCTTTCCGCGAGCCGCTGCTTGACGTCGGGTTTGCTGCGCAGGCGGTCGATGACGACGTCGATGTCGTGCTTGTCGTTCTTCTTCAGCGCCGGCAGGGCCTCGGCCTCGACGACCTCGCCCGGCCGGCCATTGGCGCCGACGCGGAAACGCACGTAGCCGCGCGCCTGCATGTCCTGGAACAGATCGCCGAACTCGCCCTTGCGGTCGCGCACCACGGGGGCGAGCACCATCAGCCGCGTGTCCTCGGGCAGCGCGAGCACCGCATCGACCATCTGGCTGACGCTCTGCGCCTGCAGCGGCAGGTCGTGGTCGGGGCACCAGGGCGTGCCGGCGCGCGCATACAGCAGGCGCAGGTAGTCGTGGATCTCGGTGATCGTGCCGACCGTGCTGCGCGGGTTGTGGCTGGTCGCCTTCTGCTCGATGCTGATGGCCGGCGACAGGCCTTCGATGACGTCGACATCGGGCTTGTCCATCAGCTGCAGGAACTGCCGCGCGTAGGCCGACAGGCTCTCGACGTAGCGACGCTGGCCCTCGGCGTAGAGCGTGTCGAAGGCCAGGCTCGACTTGCCTGAACCCGACAGGCCGGTGATCACCACCAGCGCGTGCTTGGGGATGTCGAGGTCGATGTTCTTCAGGTTGTGGGTGCGGGCACCCCGGATGCGCAGCGTGCGCGACTCGAGCAGCAGGCGCTGGGCGCGGTCCTCGGGGGCTGCATCGGGTCGGGTCTCGCGGGGCATGATGGCTTCGGTGGGCAACCGGACATCATAACGACGCGCCCCCGGCGCGCCACCTGCGGCCTGCCCGGGCGCCCTACAGCGTCGCGCCCAGCACGCGCAGGATCTCGGCCCCGTAGCGCTCGAGCTTGGTCGCACCGACGCCGCTGATGCCGGCCAGCTGCTCCAGCGAGGCCGGCTGCCCGCGCGCCATCTCGGCCAGTGTGGCGTCGTGGAACACCACGTAGGCCGGCAGGTTGTGCTCGCGCGCGACCTCGGCGCGCCAGGCCTTGAGCGCGGCGAAGCGTGCGGCCGCGCCGTCGTCCAGCGGCACCGGTGGTGGCTTGGCCGCGCCGCCGCGCGCGCGCGGCGCCTTGGCGCGGGCCTTGGTCTCGGCCGCCACGCGCAACTGCACCGGCACCGCGCCGCGCAGCACTTCGCGCGCGCTGTCGGCCAGTACCAGGGTGTTGAACTCGCCCTCGGTGCGCAGATGGCCCAGTGCGATCAGCTGGCGCAGCACCAGGCGCCACTGCGCCTCGCCGACCTCGGCGCCGATGCCGAAGGTGGAAAGCTGCGCATGCCCGAACTGCGCCACCTTGTCGGTGGCCTTGCCGCGCAGCACGTCGATCAGGTGTCCGGCGCCGAAGCTGCGCGGCCCGCGGCCCTGTTCGCCCTGCTGGCGGAAGCGGTAGATGCACGACAGCGCCTTGCGCGCGGCCTCGGTGGCGTCCCAGGTGGCGGGCGGGTGCAGGCAGTTGTCGCAGTTGCCGCAGTAGTAACGAGCCCCCGAGCTCGGCTCTTCGGGCTCTCGCTGCCCGCCTTGGGGCGGCCCGGCGGCGGGCGTGCTCGCCTGCCCGAAGTAGGCCAGCAGCCGCGCGCGGCGGCAGTCGTGAGCTTCGCTCAGCGCCAGCAGCGCGTCGAGCTTGCCGCGCTGCAGGCGCTTGAAGTCCTCGTCGGCGTCGCTGTCGTCGATCATGCGGCGCTGGTTGACGACGTCGGCCAGGCCATAGGTCATCCAGGCGTCGGCGGGCAGGCCATCGCGGCCGGCGCGGCCGGTCTCCTGGTAATAGCTCTCGATGTTCTTGGGCAGATCGAGGTGGGCGACGAAGCGCACGTCGGGCTTGTCGATGCCCATGCCGAAGGCGATGGTGGCGACCATCACGACGCCGTCCTCGCGCAGGAAGCGGTCCTGGTGGCGGCGGCGCACGTCGGCGTCGAGGCCGGCGTGGTAGGGCAGCGCGGTGAGGCCTTCGTCGGCCAGCCAGGCGGCGGTCTCGTCGACGCGCTTGCGGCTCTGGCAATAGACGATGCCGGCGTCGCCCTCGTGCTCGTCGC
This sequence comes from uncultured beta proteobacterium, assembly GCA_963725755.1. Lineage (GTDB taxonomy): Bacteria > Pseudomonadota > Gammaproteobacteria > Burkholderiales > Burkholderiaceae_C > Rubrivivax. Next base: position 83,242 of record CAVRZW010000014.1, on the reverse strand, counting down.
GCAGGAAGCGCAGCAGCTGCTTGCGCGGCTCGTCCTTCTCGACGATCGTGTAGCGGATGTTCGGCCGGTCGAAGCTGGCCACGAACAGGCGCGCGGCCTGCAGCTGCAGCCGCTCGACGATGTCGGCGCGGGTGTGGTCGTCGGCGGTGGCGGTCAGGGCCAGGCGCGGCACATCGGCGAAGCGCTCGTGCAGCGCCGACAGGCCCAGGTACTCCTCGCGGAAATCGTGCCCCCACTGGCTGACGCAATGCGCCTCGTCGATCGCGAACAGGCTGAGCAGGCCGCGCTCGTGCAGCGATTCGAGCATCGCCATGAAGCGCGGCGTCAGGATGCGCTCGGGCGCCGCGTAGAGCAGGGTCAGGCTGCCGGCGAGCAGCTCGCGCTCGACGCGGCGGGTCTCTTCGCCGTCGAGCGTGCTGTTCAGGAAGGCTGCCGCCACGCCCAGCTCGTCGAGCGCGCCGACCTGGTCGTGCATCAGCGCGATCAGCGGCGAGACGACCACCGCCACGCCGAGCCCGGCACGGTGGCGGGCGATCGCCGGCACCTGGTAGCACAGGCTCTTGCCGCCGCCGGTGGGCATCAGCACCAGCGCGTCGCCGCCGGCGCAGACATGCTCGATGATCTCGCGCTGCTCGCCGCGGAAGCTGGCGTAGCCGAAGACCTCGTGCAGGACCTGCTGCGCTGAGCGCGCGAGGTCGGGGGTGGTCGGTGACAGCACGGCAGACATGGGCGGTGTCGATCCTACGCGAGCCGGTCACGCCGGGGCGGCTGCCGCGGGGCGCATCGGCGGGTGCCTGCCCGCGGGCGACCCCGTCCGGGTGACACCGCAGAGCGATGGCGATCGCGGAACGCGGCGCGATAATGAACCGAACCCAGCCTCACCCACGCCCTGTCGGAGCAGCCCATGGCCTCAGTCAACAAAGTCATCATCGTCGGCAATCTCGGCAAGGATCCCGAGGTGCGCTACATGCCCAGTGGCTCGGCGATCTGCAACGTCACCATCGCCACCAGCCGGCAATGGAAGGACAAGACCAGCGGCGAGCGCCAGGAAGAGACCGAGTGGCACCGCGTCGTCTTCTTCGACCGCATGGCCGAGATCGCCGGCGAGTACCTCAAGAAGGGCCGCCCGGTCTATGTCGAAGGTCGGCTGAAGACGCGCAAATGGACCGACAAGGACGGCGTCGAGAAGTACACGACCGAGATCGTCGCCACCGACATGCAACTGCTCGGCAGCCGCGACGGCGGCGGCGGCAGCGCCGGTGACGACATGGGCGCCGCCCCGGCCCCGCGCAGCGCGCCGCCGGCACGTACGGCCGCGGCGCCCAAGCCGGCCGCCAAGTCGAGCACCGGCTTCGACGACATGGACGACGACATCCCCTTTTAGCTTGCAGCAGCGCAGGCGCGGCCCCGCATCGGCTGACTCGGTGCTTGCCGTGGCCTGGGCGCAGCCGACCGGCGTCCATTCGAGGCGCACCTCGGCGATCGGCAATCGCGGGCAGGCATCGTCCGCGCACCTGAAGGACACACGATGAGCGAGCACCCCATCTCACTGCAGCAACAACAGGACTATCGGTTCGAGGTCGGCTTCGGCGCCGGGCTGCCCGCGCTGCAGACCGACGAAGGTCCACCGCTGGGGCAGGGTGCGGGGCCGACGCCGGTGCAGCTGCTGGGCGCCGCGGTGGGCAACTGCCTGTCGGCTTCGCTGGTGTTCGCGCTGCGCAAGTTCAAGCTGGCGGCCGAGCCGCTGCAGACCACGGTCGAGCCCGAGGTCGGGCGCAACGCCGAGGGGCGGCTGCGCGTGCTGTCGTTGAAGGTCGTGCTGACGCTGGGCGCGCCGGCCGCGTCGCTGGCCCATCTGGACCGCGTGCTCGGGGGCTTCGAGGCCTATTGCACCGTCACCCAGAGCGTGGCGCCGGCGATCGCGGTGGAGGTGCAGGTGTTCGACAGCCTGGGCGCGCGCCTGAAGTGACGGCGGCTGCCGCGCCGCGGGGTTGAAACCGTCGCCGAGGCCTCGCGTGCCGCGGCTTGCCCTACCATGCCGGCCTCCGATGGAGGCTTGCTCATGAACCGTTCTCGTTTCACCGCCGCAGCGGCGGCCTGCTTGGCCGCCGTCCTGACGGTCGCCGCGCCATGGGCCCATGCCCAGCCACGCAAGGACAGCGCCGTGCTCGGGATGACCCTGGAGCCGACGGTGCTCGACCCCACGACCAACGCCGCCTCGGCGATCGCCGAGGTCACGCTGTACAACATCTACGAGACGCTGACCAAGGTCGGCAGCGACGGCGGTACCTCGCCGCTGCTGGCCGAGCGCTGGAGCGTTTCGCCCGACCTGCGCGAATGGACCTTCCACCTGAGGCGCGGCGTGCGGTTCCAGAACGGCGAGCCGTTCTCGTCGGCCGATGTCAGGTTCAGCTTCGAGCGCGCCGCGGCCAAGGACAGCGTCAACAAGGACAAGGCGGTGTTCGCCAACATCGAGCGCATCGAGACGCCCGATGCCGACACCGTGGTGCTGCACCTGAAGAACGGCAACCCCGACCTGCTGTTCCAGCTCGGCCAGGCCACGGCGGTGATCCTGGAGCCCAAGAGTGCACCGACCGATGCCACGCAGCCGGTGGGCACCGGCCCCTACCGGCTGGAGAGCTGGGCCCGCGGGGCCTCGATCACGCTGGCGCGCTGGGACGGCTGGCGCGACGCCAGGAAGGTCGCGTTGCACCGGGTGACGATCCGCTTCATCGGCGATCCGTCGGCGCAGGTCGCGGCGCTGCTCGCGGGTGACGTCGATGCCTTCCCGCGCGCCGCGGTGGCGCGCAGCCTCAAGCAGTTCCAGGGCAACCCGCGCTTCCAGGTGCTGGTGGGCGGATCGCGCGCGAAGACCATCCTGGCGATCAACAACCAGCGCAAGCCGCTGGACGACGTGCGCGTGCGCCGGGCAATCGCCGCGGCGATCGACCGCAAGGCGGTGATCGAAGCCGCGGCCGACGGTTTCGGGGTGCCCATCGGCAGCTTCTACGTTCCCGGCGCGCCGGGCTATGTCGACACGACCGCGATCAACCCCTATGACCCGGCCAAGGCGCGGGCGCTGCTGCACGAAGCCGGCGTGACGCTGCCGCTGGTACTGACGATGAAGCTGCCGCCGACGCCCTATGCGCGCCAGGGCGGCGAGGTCATCGCCGCCATGCTGGCCAAGGTGGGCATCGAGGCGAAGATCGAAAACGTCGAATGGGCGCAATGGCTCAGCGGCGTCTATGCGCAGAAGGCCTACGACCTGACCATGGTCTCGCATGTCGAGCCGCTGGACTTCGGCAACTTCGCGCGCCCCGACTATTACTGGGGCTACCGGTCGGCCGAGTTCGACGCGCTGTGGGCGCGCATCCAGGCCACGATCCAGCCCGCCGAGCGCAACAAGCTGCTGGCCGAGGCGCAGCGACTGGTGGCGCACGACGCGGTGGCCGTCTTCCTCTACCAGCCGACCTGGATCACGGTGGCCAACGCCAGGCTCACGGGCTTGTGGAGGGACATGCCGCTGTTCGTCAACGACCTGGCGGCGCTGCGCTGGCACTGAGCCGCCGCCGCCGCGGCGCCGGGCCCGAAGTCAGACGCGCGGCGCGAGGTCGGCCGTGTGGGCGTCGTCGGCCCAGACCTCGACCTTCAGCGCCCCGCCGGCCCAGCGCAGGCGGTTGATGCCGGTGTTGGGGATCGCGCAGGCCCGCTGACCCTCCAGCGGCAGGCCCTGCGCGGTGCGCCAGAGCATGTCGAGCACGCCGCCGTGGGTGACCACCACCACCCGCTGGCCGACATGCGCGGCGGCCAGTTCGTTGACGGCGGCGACCACGCGGGCGTGGAACTGGCGCACGCTCTCGCCGCCGGGCAGCGCGTAGTCGGCCTGCTGTTCCTGCCAGCGCAGCCACAACTCGGGGTGGCGCGACTGCACGCCGGCGGCATCCAGCCCTTCGAGGACGCCGAAGTTCTGCTCGCGCAACCCGGCCATCGCCACCGGTGCGATGCCCCAGCTGGCCGCCAGCGGCGCCGCGGTCTGTCTTGCGCGCAGCAGGTCGCTGCAGAAGAAGGCCTGCGCCGGCTCGGTCGCCAGACGCGCGGCCAGGCGCTCGGCCTGCATCACGCCGGCGGCGTTGAGCGGCACGTCGATATGGCCCTGGAAGCGCTGCTGCAGGTTCCAGTCGGTCTGGCCGTGGCGGATGAAGAGCAGTTCGGTCACGCGGCGGCCCTGCCTGGCGAGGTCACTGGGCGAAGATCACTTGGCGAAGAGCTGCGAGCGGTCGCGGAACGACTTGAACTCCAGCGCGTTGCCCGACGGGTCGCGGAAGAACATCGTCGCCTGCTCGCCCACCAGGCCCGCGAAGCGGATGTAGGGCTCGATCACGAACTTCAATCCGTGCTCGCGCAGGCGCGCGGCGAGGGCCTGGAAGTCGTCCCAGTCGAGGACGACGCCGAAATGCGGCACCGGCACTTCGTGGCCGTCGACCTCGTTGTGGTGGTCGCTGGCGGTGCTGGGCGGCGCGAGGTGGGCCACGATCTGGTGGCCGAAGAGGTCGAAATCGATCCATTCGCTGCTGCTGCGGCCCTCGGGGCAGCCCAGCACGTTGCCGTAGAACTCGCGTGTGCGCGCCAGGTCGGTGACCGGGAACGCGAGGTGGAAAGGGGCGATGGCGGTGTTGCTCATGGTGCCGCCGAGGATACCCCGAGGAGGGTTGCAGCACCGTGTCGGGGCGCGGGCAGGCGCGGCCGCTGCGACCCGGTTTCAGCGCCCGCTGTCGGGCGCGAAGATGCTGGCGTCCGCGGTCAGCAGCTCGAGCGGAAACCGGCGCCCGGCCAGGTGATCTTCCAGGCAGCGCAGCACCAGTGGGCTGCGGTGGCGTGCGGCGCTGGCGCGCATCTCGTCGGGGGTCAGCCAGAGCGTGCGCACGATGCCGTCGTCGAGCCGCCGACCCGCCAATGGCTCGCCCACCGTGCCGCAGAACGCGAAGCGCAGGTAGGTCACGTCCTCACCGCCGTGCGGACGGACGAAACGCGACAGGTACGCACCGACCAGCGCCGTCGGCGTGAAATCGCGGGCGGTCTCTTCCAGCGTCTCGCGCACGACGGCCTGCAGCAGCGACTCGCCGGGGTCGAGGTGACCGGCCGGGTTGTTGAACTTCAGGCCTTCCGGCGTGTGCTCCTCGACCAGCAGGTAGCGCCCGCCTTGCTCGACGATGGCGGCGACGGTGACGCTGGGGTGCCAGCGATCGGGGCTCGTCATCGGTCGGCCCCCACGTCATCAGCCCCGGGCCGCCTTGACCCTGAGCCGCCACGCGTGCAGCAGCGGCTCGGTGTAGCCGCTGGGTTGCTCGATGCCCTTGAACACGAGGTCGAGCGCCGCGCGGTAGGCGAAACTGGTCTCCCAGTTCCCCGCCATCGGCTTGTACAGCGGATCGCCCGCGTTCTGCCGGTCGACGATGGCCGCCATGCGCCGGAACGTCGCGTGCACCTGCTCGGCCGTCACCACGCCGTGCAGCAGCCAGTTGGCGATGTGCTGGCTGCTGATGCGCAGCGTCGCGCGGTCTTCCATCAGGCCGACGTTGTGGATGTCGGGCACCTTGGAGCAGCCCACGCCCTGGTCGATCCAGCGCACGACATAGCCGAGGATGCCCTGCGCGTTGTTGTCCAGCTCCTCCTGGCGCTCGGCCGCGGTCCAGCTCGCCAGGGCCACCACCGGCACCGTCAGCAGGCCGGTGAGCAGTGCATCGCGCTGGCCGGCGATATCGGTCTTCTCCATCTCGGCCTGGACCGCGGCGACGTCGACCTGGTGGTAATGCAGCGCGTGCAGCGTGGCCGCCGTCGGGCTGGGCACCCAGGCGGTGTTGGCGCCGGCGCGCGGGTGGGCGATCTTCTGCTCGAGCATCGCCGCCATCAGGTCGGGCATCGCCCACATGCCCTTGCCGATCTGCGCCTTGCCGCGCAGGCCGCAGGCCAGGCCCACCAGCACGTTGTTGCGCTCGTAGGCGGCGATCCATTCGCTGCTCTTCATGTCGCCCTTGCGGCGCATGGCCCCGGCGCGCATCGCGCTGTGCATCTCGTCGCCGGTGCGGTCGAGGAAGCCGGTGTTGATGAAGGCCACGCGGCTGGCGGCGGCGGCGATGCAGGCCGCCAGGTTGACGCTGGTGCGGCGCTCCTCGTCCATGATGCCGAGCTTGACCGTGCTGTCGGGCAGGCCGAGCAGCTGCTCGACGCGGCCGAACAGCTCGCTGGCGAAGGCGACCTCGGCCGGGCCGTGCATCTTGGGCTTGACGATGTAGACCGAGCCGGCGCGCGAGTTGACGATGCCATGCTCGCCGTGGCGCTGCAGGTCGTGCATCGCGATCGCGGTCGTGACGACGGCGTCGAGGATGCCTTCGGGGATCTCCTGGCGGCCGCCGTCCCACAGCACGGCGGGGTTGGTCATCAGGTGGCCGACATTGCGCAGGAACATCAGCGAGCGGCCGTGCAGCACCACCTCGCCGCTGCCGCTGGGCGCGTGGTAGCGGCGATCGGGATTGAGGCCGCGGGTGAAGGTCTTGCCGCCCTTGCTGACCTCCTCGGTCAGCGTGCCGCGGAGGATGCCCAGCCAGTTGCGGTAGCCCAGCACCTTGTCGTCGGCATCGACCGCGGCGACCGAGTCCTCGAGGTCGAGGATCGTCGACAGCGCGGCTTCGAGAACGATGTCGCTGACCCCCGCCGGGTCGGCCTTGCCGATTGCCGTGGTGCGGTCGATCCGGATGTCGATGTGCAGGCCGTGGTGACACAGCAGCACCGAAGAAGGCGCGGCGGCGTCGCCCTGGAAGCCCGCCAGTGCCGACGGGTCGGCGAGGGCGACGACGCGGCCCGAGGCCAGCGTCACCTGCAGGCTGCCGCCGGTGGCGCTGCGTTCGATGCGGTAGCCGATGCTGTCGCGGTGGCTGCCCTCGGCCAGCGGCGCCGCCTGGTCGAGGAAGCGGCGCGCGAACTCGATCACCCGTGCCCCGCGCACCGGGTTGTAGGCGCCGCCGCGCTCGGCGCCGCCGTCCTCGGCGATCGCGTCGGTGCCGTACAGCGCGTCGTACAGCGAGCCCCAGCGCGCGTTGGCGGCGTTGAGCGCGTAGCGGGCGTTGAGGATGGGCACGACGAGCTGCGGGCCGGCCTGCGTGGCCAGCTCGGCATCCACGTTGGCGGTGGTCGCCTGCGAGCGCGCCGGCTGCGGCTGCAGGTAGCCGATGCGCTCGAGGAAGCCACGGTAGGCCGGCATGTCGGTGATCGGCCCCGGATGGGCGCCATGCCAGGCGTCGAGTTCGGCCTGCAGGCGGTCGCGCTCGGCGAGCAGCGCGGCGTTGCGCGGCGCCAGGTCGCGCACGATGGCGTCGAAGCCGGCCCAGAACGCGGCCGCTGCGACGCCGGTGCCGGGCAGCACCTCGTCTTCGATGAAGCGGTGGAGGACGCTGGCGACTTGCAGGCTGTGGACGGTGGTGCGCATGGTGAGCTCGGTCGGTGGTCAGTCGGGGGTGGATCGCTGCGGGAACAGGGGCAGCACGTCGCGCAGGCTGCGGCCGGTGTGGCTGGGCTCGGTGTCGAGCTTGTCCAGCGGCAGGCCGGCCCGGTTGACCCACAGCGTGGTGTAGCCGTACCAGGTGGCGCCGATGGCGTCCCAGCAGTTGCTGCTGACGAACAGGATCTCGCGCGCCGGCAGCTCGAGCGTGGTCGGGCCGAGGGCGTAGGCGGCGGGGTCGGTCTTGAAGCGGCGCACGGGGTGGACGCTGATCACGTGCTGCAGCAGATCGCCGAAGCCCGCGCTCTTGACCGCCACGTCGAGCATCTCGGGGTCGCCGTTGCTCAGGATCGCGGTCGGCACGCGCCGGCGCTTGAGTTCGGCCAGCACCTCGCGGTTCTCGGGAAACGCGCTGAGGTGCCGGTACTCGTTCATCAGCCGCTCTTCGGCGCTCTCGCCCAGATCCAGGCCCAGCCGCTCGGCGGCATAGCGCAGGCCGGCACGCGTGAGTTCCCAGAACGGGCGGTAATGCTCGCTGCCCTGCCCGCCCGGGCGCCCGCTCATCGTGACCAGGCGCGAATACTCGATCTGCTTGTCGCGCCACAGCATCGACAGCCGCTCGCCATGGCCCGCAAAGAGCTGCTCGGCGAGCAGGGCCACGCTGTGCACGTCGAACAGCGTGCCGTAGGCGTCGAAGATGACTGCTCGCAATTTCATCCGGGCACTCTATTCGATATGGGTGCGGGCATTAAGTGCCTTCGTTGTCAGGGATTGGTGATCGGAATAGGCATAATCGATCTCCATGGACCGGCTCAAGCAGATCGAATCCTTCGTTGCCGTGTCGACCAAGGGCAGCCTGACTGCTGCGGCGCAGGCCGCGGGCGTGGCGCCGGCGGTGATCGGACGGCGCATCGACGGGCTGGAAGAGCGGCTGGGCGTGAAGCTGCTGTTGCGCACCACGCGGCGCATCACGCTGACCCACGAGGGCAGCGCTTTCCTGGAGGATTGCCAGCGCCTGCTGGCCGACCTCGCCAGCGCCGAGGCCAGCGTCAGCGCCGGCGGCGTCAAGGCCAGCGGGCATCTGCGCGTCACCGCGCCGGCCGGTTTCGGCCGCCGCCATGTCGCGCCGCTGGTGCCGGCATTCATCGCCACGCACCCCGAGGTCAGCCTGTCGCTGAACCTGAGCGACCGCGTGGTCGACATCGTCAACGAGGGCTTCGATTGCGCCGTGCGCGTCGGCGACCTGCCCGACTCCAGCCTGGTCAGCGTGCGGCTGGCCGACAACCGCAGGCTGTGCGTGGCCGCCCCCGCCTACCTGGCGCGCGCCGGCATTCCGGCCACGCCGGCCGACCTCATGCGCCATGCCTGCCTGACACTGAGTTCGGACGCCAGCCAGACCCGCGGCTGGGCCTTCACGATCGATGGCGAGTTGACCCATCTGCGACCCAGCGGGCCGCTGGACTGCAGCGACGGGCAGGTCCTGCACGACTGGTGCGTGCAGGGTCTGGGCATCGCCTGGCGCAGCACCTGGGAGGTCGAGGAAGACCTGGCGAGCGGCAAATTGCAGGCGGTGCTGCAGGACTTCGCGGCGCCGGTCAACGGCATCTTCGCCGTCTTTCCGCAGCGCAAGCACCTGCCCTTGCGGGTGCGGCTGTGGATCGACTTCATCAAGCACAGCTACGGCGATCCGGGCTACTGGACCGCCGGCCACCGGGCTGCGCCGCCGCCGTGACGGCGCCCGTTCCTACTTCTTCTTGCCGGCGGCCTCGTCGGCCGTGCACTTCTTGACGAAGCTCGCCTTGGCCGCGCCGGCCAGCTTCTTCTCGGCAGCCGTCTTCTCGCAGCTGGCACTCATGGCGGGGGCGGCGTCCTTCTCGCATTTCTTGATGAAGCTGGTCTTGGCGGCGCCTGAAAGCTTCTTCGCGGCGGCCTGGGCCGCGCAATCGGCGTCGGCCGCGAAAGCCTGACCGGTCATCAGGGCAAGCGCGGTGATGGCCGCGGTCAGCAGGGTCTTCTTCATGGGGTTCCTCGTCTCGTGATGGGTTGGCAACTTGCCGTCGTCGATTCCAGCACCATCCGCGACGCCCGGCCATCCATGAACGCGCGGATGTCGTTTTGCGCCGACTGAGGCGACCGAGGATCCGCGGCTGCCTCACTGCCGGCGGCGCGCTTCATGCGATCTCGATCACCAGCGCATTGCGGCCGGCGCGGCACGCCGACTCGAAGAGTGCCCGCGGCACCGCCGCTGCGCCGAGGCGGTACGGATTGGCCCGGCGCGCGAACGCGAGCGCCTGCCCGTTGAGCGTGACGGCCAGCGGCCCGCAGCCGGCGCGGCCGACGCGGTAGAGGACATCGAACTCACGATCGCCGACGACGAGCTCGGCGCGCAGGCCGTCGAGGGCACTCGGGAGCACCGGGTCGAGCGCCAGCTCGTCGTGCTCGCAGCTCATGCCGACGAGCTGCCGCCACAGCACGCCCAGTGCGATGCCCGGGCCGCTGGAATAGACGCGCCAGCCGCCTTCAAGCGCCACCGTGCCAGCGCGCACGCGGGCGTACTCGCGCGAGGCCTCGTAGCGGTCGGCGAAGGCGGCGTCCGAGCTCGAGTAGTAGCAGTTGGCCTGGCGCGGCGTCGCAGCCGCCACGCGTTCGCCCAGGCCCAGCGGCTGGGCGCGCAGCAGCGCCGCGAAGAAGCCCTCGGCGTCGCCCACATGGGCCAGCGCCTGGGCGTAGCGCAGGTGGGCGTGGGTGTACATGAGGCCGATCTCGCGCCCGAAGTAGGCGCTGCTCTCGGCGCGCTGAAAGATGCGCTCGGGCCCGCCGCGGTAGGCCAGCGGCGCGTCGAACAGGCGCGCGCCGTCGGGGCCCAGCAGGTGCTCGCCGATCAGCGCCAGCTGCTGCCGCGCCTCGGCCGGCGAGAGCAGGTTCTCCAGCACCGCGTGCATCATCGGCAGCAGGCTGTAGCGCAGCCCGGTCTTGCGGTCGCTCGGATGCAGCAGCAGGCCGGGCGGCGTGCCCTCTTCGGCGAACAGCGCGTAGCCGGTGACGACGCCATCGACGAGCAGCCAGCGCCTGAAGTCGGCCTGCACGCGCCCGGCTTCGGCGTCGAGCGGCGCGGCGTCGGCGTCGCGCCCGATGCCGCGCAGCGCCTGCGCCAGGGCGACCAGCATCTGGTGGTGCAGCGTCACCGTCCAGGCGCTGCACAGGTGTTCGCGCAGCGCCGGGTCGGCGGGTTGCAGGGCGTCGTTCCAGTCGCCGTGCCCGTAGGCCACGAGCCTCGTGCCGGCGATGCGGCGCGAGTCGATCAGCGCCAGCGCGCGCTGCACGTGCTGCCACAGCGGGGCCGGCTCGGCGTCGTGGAACGGCAGCACCTCGTCGAGCAGTGCCGCGTCGCCGCTGGTGGCCAGGTAACGGGCCAGGCCGAGCAGCGGCCAGAAGACGATGTCGCCATGCGAGTCGCCGGCGCGGTTCGCGCGGTCGCGCTCGAAGAACATGAACCACTGCGGCCAGTCGCCGTCGGCGTTCTGCGCCGCGTAGGTGCGCAGCAGCAGGTCGCGCGCCGGCGCCGTGCGGCCCAGGGCCAGCAGCATCTCCAGCGGACCCTGGCAGACGTCGCGCGTGCCCCAGCCGCCGCCCGAGTACTGCTCCAGCCCGCGCGGCGCCAGGTAATGCACGAGGGCGTTGTGGACGAACCAGGGAACGATCTCGTCGAGCTGCGCGATGCCGCCGGCCAGCGCGCCGTCCGGCGGCGCGCGCAGGCGCAGCCGCGGCAGCGGCGCCGCGTCGGCAGCCGGGGAAGGCTCGACGAAGCGACCGTTCAGGCTCAGCCCGAAGTGCGGCGCGGCGCCGATCTCGATGCACAGGAAGGGCTGCGCGCGCGAGCGGCCGTCGATGTACAGCAGCTCGTCGCCGCCGACACGCTCGAAGCGCGTGTCCGGCGCCGGCTCGACGACGAAGCCGCCGCCAGGGAAGCGCCGCGCGAGATCGCTGCCCGGTGGCGGCGCGACGAACAGGCCGCCGCCGTCGAGGCGGCCGATCTGCGCCGGGCCGCCGGCGCTGCCGTCGTCACCGGCCAGCGCGAGGTGTTGGCTGACGAGCCAGCGCAGCGGCGCGCCTTGCGCGACGTCGATGTCGAGCGCCAGCCGCTGCGGTGCGTCGAGCGCGCGGCTGCGCACCGTGAACAGCCCGTCGCGATGGCGATAGACCCAGCGGCAGCCTTCGGGCTCGATCTCGAAGGCCGAGGGCACGCCGAGTTGCTGCCAGCCGTCGCCGAGATCGACGAACAGGCGCAGGCCATGCGAGCGGAACTGCCCCAGGTAGCCGTGCACGGTGGACAGGAAGCGGTTGATGCTGACATGGCCCTGCGTGACCATCGAATGGAACACACCGGCCATCCAGGTGGTCGAGGTCAGCGCGCTCTCGTCGGGCACGAGCTGCGCGCCGGTGCGCAGGATGTGGCCGTGCGGCCGCAGCACCTGCGCTTCCTTGGCGCGCAGCACGACGTGGCACGCGTCGCCGCAGAAGAACGCGAGCAGCGTGTCGCCGTCGCGCTCTTCGTGGCGCCGCGGCGCTGCGTACCGGGCGGCGAGTTCGCCGTCGCCGAGGTCGAGCGCATCGAGCATCGGTCGCTGACTGAACAGCGTCGCGGCCGGCGCCTGGCCGGGCCCGGCGGGCGGTGCCAGCGGCCGCGTGGCTTCGGGCAGTGCCAGCGTCGCCTCGACGAGCGCGAGGTCGGCCTCGCTGGTGGCCGCCGGGTGGTCGGGCAGGCAATGGCCGAAGAAGCCCAGCGCCGCGCTCTCGCCGGGCGCCAGCACGACGGGAGCGTCCTGCAGCGCCACCGTCGAGTGCTCGTGCTGCAACCGCCGGGCTGGCAGTCCCTGCACCAGTCCGGCCGGCTGCGCGCCGCTGCGCGCACCCCGGCCCTGGACCTGCAGGGCATCGGTGGCGAACGAGGCCGCGCGCTGCAGCGAGCCGAACAGGGCCCAGGGGTGGCGGCCGCCGACGGCGAGGTTCTGGCGCGCGGCGACGACCCAGCCGCGCTCGCGGTGGGCCAGTGGCGCGAGGTCGATGTAATGGCTGACGTAATGCTCGTTCAACCGCAGTGCGCCATAGGGCGCGAGGGCGACGTCCTGGACCCACACCAGTTCCAGCGTCTGCACCGCGTCACCGGTGTTGCAGACCTCGACGCGCCAGAACCAGGCCGGCGCGTCCTGCGCCAGCACCAGCTCGATCTGCCACTGCAGGCCCGCGGCCGCGCCGGCCGCGCCGAAGCGATCGGCGCTGAAGTGCAGGCGCGACGCGCTCGCCGGGCCGAGCAGCGGCAGAAGGTCGACGCCATCGGCGCGCTGCCGGCGCAGCCACAGGTTGGCCGGCGCGGCCTCGACCTCGCTGCCGACGAACAGGCCCAGCACGTCGTCGCCGCGGCCGCAGCGGCGCACGCCGCCGTGCGAGAGGATCTCGAACCACAGGCCCGAGCGGCCGCGCAGGATGTGCATCTGGCCCGCCGCGTCCTCAGGCCCGGCGCCGCTGTGCCATCAGCCAGGGCACGAGCGCGGGGTCGGCATAGGCGCGCTCCCAGGCGTTGTGGCCGACGCCCGGATAGACGATGAAGTCCACCTTGCCGCCGCAGCCGCGCAGGGCATCGACAGAGGCCTGTTCGAGCGCGATCGGCACCACCGGATCGTCGGCGCCGTGGTATGCGCGCACCGGCACCCGGCGCGCGCGGCAGGCGTCGTCGGTGTCGCCGTAGCCGCACACCGGGGCGATGGCGGCGAGGTCGTCCGGGTAGGCGGTGGCCCAATCCCACACGCCGATGCCGCCCAGGCTCAGGCCGGTGGCACAGACGCGGTCGGGGTCGATGCGCAGGCGCGAGCGCAGTGCCTGCAGCAGGGCGTTCAGGGACCCGGGCTCCCAATGCCGGCCCTCGTCGAGCTGCGGTGAGACGAGCACGAACGGGTATTCGACGCCCGCACCGACGAGCTTGGGCGGGCCGTTGACCTTGACCCGCTCGACGTCGCTGCCGCGCTCGCCCGAGCCGTGCAGGAAGACGACCAGCGGCCAGGGCCGGGTCGATGCGGCGTAGCCGCGCGGCAGCGCCAGCAGCAGGCGCACCGGGGTGTCGGTGCCGGGGACGTCGAGCTGCAGCGGGTGCTGGCCTTCGGCCGGCGCGGGGACGGTGGAACAGGCGGTCATCAGCGCGGGGGCGAAGGCGGGGGCCAGCAGGGCGGTTCGGCGGGTGATCATGGCTTGTCGGGGGCGGGGTTTGCGGGGGCGGGACGTTCGAGCAGGACGGTGGCCGGCGCCGCCGGCAGCGCGAGTTCGCGCCCGTCCCAGGCCAGCGGCAGCCCTCGATGGCTGGCATGGGGCAGCGGCCCGCTTCCGGGCCAGACCAGGCGCAGCCGGCCGCCGCTGAGCGCGCGCGGCAGCTGCAGCAGCCAGCCCTGCGGCGTCGGCGCCAGCCGGTAGTCGAGCCGGCCCCACGCGGTCTGCAGGCCGCTGATCTCGATGCCGCTGGCGCGCCAGGCGTCGGTCCAGCCGGCGCCGATGACGATCGCGTCGTCGCGCTCGCGCTCGTAGGCGAAGAGGTCGAGTGCCGAGCGGATGAAGTCCGACGCGACCCAGGCATGCGGCATGTCGCCGAGGAAGCCGCGCTCGCGCGGATCGGCGCGCACGACCTCGGCCCATTGGTTCCAGCCCGCCGGCCGCTGGTCGGCGAAGAAGAAACGCAGCATCGCGTGGGCGCGCTCGGGCCAGCCCAGACGCGCCAACGCGCCGACCGTGCGCAGCTCGTAAGGCGTGTAGTCCTTCCAGGCGCGGCGGCCTTCGGCGCGCGCCAGCGATTGCTGCCAGTAGCGCTCGAACGTGCCTCGCAGCAGGCCCGCGGGCAGTTCGGCCTGCGCCGGGTTCAGCGCCACGGTGGTCGAGGTGGCGTCGAAGTCGCCGCGGTCGGCGGCGCCGGCAACGTAGTCGAGATGGTCGCGCAGGGCGGTGGCCGCGACCGACTGCGCCAGTTCGCGCCCGAACTCGTCGCGCCAGCCGGCCCAGCGCGTGGCCTCGTCTGCGTGGCCGAGCGCGCGCGCGACGACCACCGCATCCTTGTAGCCGCGCAGGCCCCAGAAGTCGTCCCAGTACGAATAGGCCGGCTTGGCCGAATAGCCTTCGTGGCTGATCGAAGGCGGCAGCAGCCCGAACAGGTTGGCGCGTTCGGGGCTGCGGTTGTCCGCGCCGCGCTCGCTCTGGCGCAGGCTTTCGAGATGGTCGACGACACGCTGGATCAAGGCCCAGTGGCGCGCGAGCCAGGCGTCGTCGCGGGTGTGGCGCCAGACCTCGGCCACCGCGTAGAGGAACTCGCCCGCGCTGTCGTTCTCGACCACCGGGTCGGCGCCGCGCGCATCGACGCAGCAGGGCACCTTGCCCGACGCGAACACATGCGTCGCGTACCAGTCGACGAACTCGCGCGCGACCTCGACTTCGCCCAGCCGCACGAGGCCGGCGACCATCATCGCGCCGTCGCGCACCCAGGTCCGCGCGTACGAGCGCGTGCCCGGCTGCAGCGCCGGGCCGTCGCGCGACATCAGGATCTGCGCCAGCGCGCTGCGCAGGGTGTCGGCGATCGGCTGCACGGCGGGCCCGGCGCGCAGCCGCACGCGGTCCAGCCGTGCGCGCCAGGCGGCAGCGGCGGCATCGAAGCGGGCGTCGAGGTCGGCCGTCGAGGTCAGTCGCGTGGAGGTGGCATGCTCCCCCAGCGGCGCCACCCAGCCCAGCGTCTGCGCGGCGCCGGGCGCCAGCGTGAGGCGGAACTGCATTGCCGCCGACGCATGCGCCTGGCCGTCGTGCAGCGTGCCGAGTGCCGGCGCGGCCAGCAGCGATGCCAGGCCCAGGCCGCCGTCGAAGGGCAGCGCCGTGACGTGCTGCGGCTCGGGGCTGGGGCGCAGCGGCGGCCGGCCATCGACGGCCAGGCCCCGCGGGCCCCAGCGCAGCGATGCGATCGGGCTCGCGCCGCCGGGCGTGTTCAGGAACTGCTGCGGCGGGTTGACCTGCCATGGCCGCAGCGCGAGCAAGAGCGTGAAGCGGCGCGTGCGCGTGCCGGTGTTGCGCAGCGTGTAGCGCGCCAGCAGTTCGGGCGCGTCGCGCGGACCGTCGGCGGTGGCGTCGATGTCCAGCGTGAAGCCGTCGCCCTGCCAGCTCACGCGCGGCTGCGGCAGGTAGCCGTCGCGCAGGCCGTGGCCGATCCTGACGTCGGCCCAGGTCGCGATGCGGCCGTCGTCCATCCGCACCGCCGGCTCGACGCTGTAGCCGCCGCGGCCGACTTCGAGCGCGCCGTCTTCACCGATCAGCCCGGATCGCTCGCCGCCGCCGTCGACGCCGACCAGCGTCCAGTAGTTCTGCTCGCCGGCGAAGGCCCGCGGCAGCTGCCCGCGTGGCAGCTCGGCGGCGAGTGCCTCGAGCACGGCGTTGAAGTCGGGCCAGTCCTTGGCGCTGCGCAAGGCCAGGCTCGGCAACGTCTTGCCGCGCAGCAGCTTCACGCGCAGGTGGCGCGCCTCCTGCTCGGGCAGGAACAGCGCATCGAGTCCGCCGTCGCTGCCGCGGACGCGGCGCAGCAGCGCCATTGCCGGGCATCGTCGGACGCGAGCAGTTCGTAGTCCAGGCCGCTGGCGCCGGCCGGCCAGTGCAGCGCGACGCCGTTGAACTCGCGCACCAGGCCCCAGTCGATGTCGAGCTGCCGCGCGCCGCGGCGAACGACGGGCGTCGGCCAGACCGCCGGGTCGGGCGCGCGCTCGACCAGCGTCAGCTTCGCGACGCACAGCGAACTGCGGCCACCGGCGCGCCCGGCGGCGAGCACGAACTCGATCGCCTGCGTGCGCCGCAACGCGTGATCGGCTGCCGGGCCCCAGGCGAAGTCGAAATGGCGGCGCTTGAACTTCCAATCGGCCAGCGCGCGCGGCAGCACCGCGTGCGGCCGGTTCACCCACCAGACGTTGTCGCCACCGGCATCGACGAGCTTGAGCTGCAGGTCGTTGGCCGCGCCGCCGCCCTTGAGGCGCGCGACGAGGTCGAACTGCGCCGGCCAGTCCACCGGCAGCTGGCGCCGCATCACCGCATAGCCGGAGACACCGGCGAAGTCGGCGTCCAGGCACAGGCCACCGTCGCGGTCGCGGCGCAACGCGGCATGGACCTGGTCGGAGGCGCTCGCGGTCCAGGCCTCGGCGTCGCGGAAGTCGTCCAGCGTCTCGTGGCGCAGCCCCGCGGCACGCGCTGCGGGCCCCAGCGGCGCGACGGCGAGCAGCAACGCGACAACGCGCAGCGCGAGGGCGCGGGCGTTCTTCATCCCTTCACGCTGCCCATCAGCAGCCCCTGCATGTAGTAGCGCTGCAGCGCGACGAACAGCAGCAGCACCGGCAGCACCGTGATCACCGCGCCGGCCATCATCAGCTCGCTGTCCTGCACATGCTCGCGCGACAGCGAGGCCAGCGCCACCGGCAGCGTCTGCAGCCCGGTGTCGGTGAGCACGATCAGCGGCCACATGAAGTCGTTCCAGCTGCCGAGGAAGGCGAACACCGCCAGCGTCACCAGCACCGGCTTGAGCAGCGGCAGCACGACGGCGAAGAAGAGCCTGAACTCGCCGGCGCCGTCGATGCGCGCGGCCTCGATCAGCTCGTCGGGGATGCCGCGCGCGTACTGACGCACGAGGAAGATGCCGAAGATGCCGGCGAGCGACGGCACGAGCACGCCGGCGTAGCTGTTGACCAGGCCCAGGCTCTTGAGCATCAGGAACAGCGGCAGCATCGCCACCTGGCCCGGGATCACGAGCGCGGCGATGAGCAGCGCGAACAGCCGGTCGCGGCCGGAAAAGCGCAGCTTCGCGAAGGAGTAGCCGGCGAGTGCGTTGAGGAAGGTCGAGACCGCGGTGGCGGCGATCGCCAGGCCCAGGCTGTTGGCGAAGGCGCGGCCCAGGCCGCCTTGCGCGAGCAGCTGCCGGTAATGCGCCAGCGTCGGCTGGCGCGGCCAGATCGGCGGCGGGTAGGTGCTCGCCGCGCCGGTCGGCATGAACGAGACGGCGACCATCCAGGCCAGCGGGAACAGCGCCGCCGCGGCGGCCAGCAGCAGCGCGCCGTTGACCGCCAGCGTGGCCAGCGGGCGCTTCATGCGGCGGCCCCCGGCGTCCAGCGCGCGGCCAGCCACAGCAGGCCCTTGGTGACCGCGATGATGATCAGGAACAGGAGGAAGGCGACAGCGGACGCGGCACCCAGGTTCCACCACTTGAAGCCTTCGTCGTACATCAGGTAGAGCACGCTGACCGTGCTCTGCAGCGGGCCACCCTGGGTCATCACGTAGGGCTCGGCGAAGAGCTGGAAGTAGCCGGCGGTGGTGAGGATGCTGACCATCAGCAGCGTCGGCGCCAGCGAGGGCAGCGTGATGTGGCGGATCTGTGCCCAGGTGCGCGCGCCGTCCAGCCGCGCGGCCTCGTACAGGTCCTCGGGGATCGCCTGCAGCGCGGCGACGAAGATGATCATGTTGCCGCCGAAGTTCTTCCAGGCCGCGAAGACGATGATCGCCGGCATCGCCCAGTGCGGATCGCCCAGCCAGTCGATCGGCGACAAGCCCAGCGCCTGCAGGGCCTGGTTGACGAGGCCGTAGCGCACATGCAGCAGGTAGCGCCAGATCACCGCCACCGCAACCAGCGTGGTCACCACCGGCGCGAACAGCGCGGTACGGAACAGCGGCTTGAAACGCGCCAGCTTCGACTGCAGCAGCAGCGCCGTCGCCAGCGAGACGCCGATCGACAGCGGTACGCCGACGACCACGAAATACGCGGTGTTGGCCAGCGCGGTCCAGAACAGCGGCCGCTGCAGCATCTGGACGTAGTTGTCCAGGCCGACGAAGCGCAGGTTGCGCAGGCTGGCCAGGGCGTAGATGTCGAAGTCGGTCAGGCTCAGGGCCAGGCCCGCGATCACCGGCAGCACGAAGAACAGCGCGATCACGGCCAGCGCCGGCGCGGCGAAGCCCCAGGCGGCGAGCGACGAACGGCGGCTGCTCATCGCGCGCTCAGGCCACCGCGGCACGGGCCAGCATCCAGCGCCGCTTCTCGAGGATCGCATCGACGCGCGCGTCGAGCGCGTGCAGCGTGGCGTCGACGCCCGCGCGGCCGGCGATCGCACGCGCTGCGGCGAGCTGCATCTCCTGCGCGATGCGCTCCCACTCGGGCACCGCCGGCGTCGGGCGCACGCGCTCGAGCTGCTCGGCGAAGGCACGTGCGTGGACGTTCTCGGTCAGCGGCGGGCCACCGTCGAGTGGCAGCGCCCAGGTGCTGCGCCGCGGCGGCAGATTGCCGGTGAGGCGGTAGAACTCCAGCTGCACCGCCGGCCGCGCGAGGTACTCGACCAGCTTCCAGGCCAGCGCCTGCACGCGCGAACGACGGAACAGCACCAGGCTCGAGCCGCCTGCGATCGACGCCCCGGGGCCGTCGGGGCCGGGCAGTGGTGCGGTAGCCCAGCTCGACTGCAACGAAGCCGGCAGCCGGCGCTTGAACTCGCCGATCTGCCAGGGGCCGGTGATGTAGAAGGCGAAGCTGCCGCGCGCGAACTCCTGCCAGACGTTGGCGATCTGGTTGTTGCTGACGCCGGGCGCGAAGCCGCGCTCGAAGAGCTGCAGATAGAACTGCAGCGCGCGGCGAAAGTCCGGGCCCGAGAAGTTGCCATAGCGGCCGCCGTCGCGCAGCAGCCCGCCGCCGGTCTGCAGACCGAGTGCCAGCAGCGGTTCGAATTCGTTGGTCGGCAGCAGGATCGGCGTGGCCGTGCCGCGGCGCTGCAGCGCGGCCATGCAGCGCACCCAGTCGGCCCAGTCGGTGGGCGGCGACCTGAAGCCGGCCGCGGCCAGCAGGTCGCTGCGCAGGAACAGCAGCCGCGTGTCGACGTACCAGGGCACGCCGACGCGCACGCCGTCGACCTGGTTGGTCTGCCAGATGCCGGCGAAGTGGTCGGCGGGCACGATCGACGGCGTGGCGGCGAGCCGGCCGGCCAGCGGCTCGATCGCGCCCAGCGCCGCCATCTCGGGCAGCCAGGTGTTGCCCATCTGCGCGAGGTCGGGCGTGGCGTCGCCGGCGAAGGCGGTGAGCAGCTTCTCGTGGGCGGCGGTCCACGGCAGCTGCTCGACCTGCACCCGCACGCCGGGGTTCTCGCGCTCGAAGCCCGCCACGAGCTCGACCGCGACCTCGCCTTCGCGGCCCATGGCCCAGAAGCGGATCGTGCGCCCGTCGCCGCGCGTGCAGGCCGCAGCGCCGAGCGCGGCCGCACCGGCCAGGCAGTGACGGCGCGTCAGCGGCATGTCTTCACAGGCGCTCAGGCCAGCCAGCCGCCGTCAAACCCGGCCCGCTGCAACCCGCGCCTGAGGTGCGCGTTGCGGCGCATCGCCTGCCAGACGACCTCGCCGCGATGGTTGCCGAGCATCGCGATCAGCGGTCCCTGGTCGATGCCCAGGTGGTCGCTGTCGACCCAGCCGAAGCCGGGCACGACGCGGCCTTGCGACACCTTCACGTCGTCGAAGTCGAAGCTGCGGTTGAAGGCGTCGAAGAAGCCGTAGCGGCCGTAGATGTGCTCGCCGTGGTTCGCGTGCATCGCGGCCAGCGCCGGGATGGCGATCTCGGGTGCGAAGGCGATCGACGCCCCTGCGCCGTAGGGCGCGATGGTGCCATCGTCGTAGCGGCCCATGCCGCGGCCGGCGTAGCCGATGAAGCGGCGCGCGCGGCCGCCGAAGTCGTGCGTGAGGTCGCCCGGCCCGTCGCTGGCCGTGACGCCCCATTCGTCGGCGCCGTAGCCGGCCCAGCCCTGCGGGTTGACGATCGCGTAGGCGCGCTGCGCGTAGCTGGCGCGACGCGAGTTCTCGAAGTAGTCCAGCCCGCGCTGGCGCATGTAGGTGTCCTGCAGGCCGCGAAAGTCGACCCAGCAGTGGCTGAACTGGTGGCCGAACAGCGGCGGGAAGCGCAGGTAGGTCTGGCCGAACTCGTGGCCCCAGCTGCGGCCGTAGGTGCTGGTCCAGGCGTCCCAGGCCGCCGGCTCCACCGCGTGGGTCGGCGAGCCCAGGGCCAGCAGGTAGACGATCATGGCCTCGTTGTACCCCTTCCAGTCGGCGGCGATGAAGCCGTCCTCCGGCGCCCAGCCGAGCACGATGGCCGGCGGTCGCACCTGCGCCCAGCGCCAGTCGACGCGCGCGTAGAGCTCGTCGGCGAGGCTGCGGATCTCGGCCTCGGCGGCGTCGTTGCCGTCGAAGTAGCTCTGGCAGTTCAGCGCCCCGGCGAGCAGCAGCGCGGTGTCCACGGTGGACAGCTCGCAACGATCGAAGCGCGTGCCGCGCTGCATGTCCAGGAAGTGATAGAAGAAGCCCTTGTGGCCGGCCACGCCGCTGGCCTGCGGGCCCTGCGGTGCGTCACGGAAGGTGCGCAGGGTGGTGAGTACGCGGTCGCGCGCCTGTGCACGCGTGACGAAACGGCGCTCGACGCCGACCGTGTAGGCGCTGAGCGCGAACCCGACCGCCGCGATGCTGCAGAACGACCGCGTCGGCCAGCGGTCGGGGGTCAGGCCGGTGCGCGCGTCGGTGGTCTCCCAGAAGAAGTCGAAGGTGCGCCGCTCGAGGTCGTCGAGCAGCGCCGTCGCATCGACGGCGCGGGGGACCTGGCCGGCGCGTGGCGCTGCGCAGCCGGCCAGCCAGGCGGCCGCCGGCAGCAGCAGTGCCTGGCGCCGCGTGAGGCGCAGGCCCAAGGCTCAGAAACTGGCGCTGAGTGCCAGGCGCAGCGTGCGCGTGTCGCCACGGATCGAATTGGGCGTGCCGAGGTTGGGGTTGTCGCCGCCGACCGCGTTCTGCGGGTTGCCCGGGCCGCCACCCCAGTCGTCGAAGCCGCCGTAGTTGACGGTGTTGAAGAGGTTCAGCACGTCGGCGCGCAAGGTGAAGCTGGCGGCCCCGAACTTGATGGCCTTGCTGATCCCGGCATCGAGCTGGCGGAAGCTCGTCGCATCGCCTTCGACGGCGATGCACTTGTCCCAGCCCGCCGCGCAGCTGATGATCCGGCGCGGCATCCCGCTGGCCCAGGTGAGCTTGCCCGAGACCGCCAACCCCCAGGGCAGCAGCTTGTCGGCCAGGCCGGCGACGACGACGCGGTCCTTGTCGACCAGGGTCGACGGGTTCCAGCCATGCGCGCCGGGCTTGCCGGCGGTCCAGTCGAAGATGTCGTTGTTCCAGTCGCGGTTGGTCGTCTTCGCGTCGCTGTGCGTGTAGGCCACGTTGACGGCCCAGCCCGAAGCCTGGGTGTAGGGCTTCTCGACCTTCACCAGCAGCGAGTTGGTCTTGGTCTGGCCGACGAAGTCGCCCAGGATGAGCGAGCCGTAGCCGTTGGGCCCGCCCCACAGCGGGTCGATCGGGCTCTGGTCGGCGTAGCCGCCGTTCGCGTCACGGTTGCCGCTGAACCAGAAGAACTGGTTCTTGGCCTGGACCTGGCTGACGGCCACCTCGGCGTTCCACTGGCCCACGGCCTGGCGCAGGCCGAGCGTGAACTGGTCGGCGTAGGGCATCTTGAAGTCGTTGCGGATCAGCCAGATCTCGCCGTTGGGCTGCGCGTTCTTCTGCAGCTCGTCGAGCGCATGGTTGGCCATCGTGCGGTCGTAGGCGCGGCCCCAGCCGGCGAACAGCACCGTGTTGCGGTCGCCGCGCAGGTCGT
This sequence comes from uncultured beta proteobacterium, assembly GCA_963725755.1. Lineage (GTDB taxonomy): Bacteria > Pseudomonadota > Gammaproteobacteria > Burkholderiales > Burkholderiaceae_C > Rubrivivax. The sequence goes on along the minus strand of CAVRZW010000014.1, from coordinate 61,043 downwards.
ACGACGCGCCCAGCCGCGGCGCGATCCCGCCCCTGAAGGTCTTGCGCGAGTGGCCGTCGGCAATGTAGTCGCCGATGTTGACGCCGCCCTTGGCCAGCGATTGGGCGTAGGTCTGCCCGTCCGTCGGCGTGATGCCGTAGCGCGGCACGTCCAGCGCATACAGCGCCGCCACCCGGTCGGCCGGCGTGACGTAGCCGTTGTTGAGCATGTTGGTCTCGAAGTCGTAGCGCACGCCGAGGTTGAACTCGAGCTGCCTCGTGACCGACCAGTCGTCCTGGATGTACAGGCCGATCTGGCTGTTGCTGTAGTTGACGTCGGTGCCCGGGATCGCGCGCGAGATCCGGCACTGGTCGGTGGTCTCGGTCGGGCCGGTGCTGCTGAAGTTGGTGCCGGTGCAATGGCTGCCGTCGTAGTAGGGCAGGCCGGTGGTGGTGTCGATCAGGGCGTCGACGGTGTCCACGCTGTTGGCCGTGCCCGACAGGTCGTAGCGCATCGCCTTGATGCCCAGGCCGCCCTTGAACACATGCCCGGACAGGCCGGTGAAAGTCAGGTTCTCGGCCAGGTAGGGGCCCTTCTGGCCGCGCTTCTGCGCGTCGGGCGAGCCGCCGGTGTAGAGGACGTCCTGCGACTGCCCGAGCTGCTGCGGGTCGGCCGTCGAGACCTTGTAGCGGACGAAGGGCGTGGTGGCCGAAGAATGCGGGTTCCAGACCGCGCTCTCGTAGCCGGCGCGCAGCTCGTTGTACCAGTCGCCGTGCGTCCACTCGTGCGACAGGTCGAACGCGGTCTCGTCGTTGCTGCGGTTCTTGTCGTTGCCCGGCGCGCTGAGATTGCTGTTCTCGGGCACGTGGTCGGACTCGCGGCGCACGCGCACGCTGGCAGCCAGGTGCTGCTCGTCGCCGAGCTCGAGATCGACCTTGCCGAACAGCAGGTGCTCGGTGAACTTGTCCACCTGGCTGCCCTGGGCCGCCACCAGCGAGGGCACGATGCCCAGGCCGGCGGGCAGCAGGCCCAGGTTCTGCGGCACGACCTGGCGCGAATCCTCGATCCGCTTGCCGTCGTAGGCGAAGAAGAAATGCGCCTCGTCCTTCTTGATCGGGCCGCCGAAGCTGAAGCCGTACTCGTTCTTCGACGAGGGCGGCAGCGCCACGCCCTGCGCCTCCTTCTGCTTCTCGAACGGTGACAGCGCACGCCAGTTGGTGCCGGTGCGGTCGACATAGGCGTCGCCGTGGAACTCGTTGCCGCCCGACTTGGTCACGGCGGTGATCGCGGCGCTGGAGACCTGCTCGTACTCGGCCTTGTAGTTCTGCGAGATGACGCGGTACTCGGCGATCGCCGACTGCGGGAACGGGTTGCCGCGCGAGCTGTCCTGCCCGGTCAGCCCGCCGCGCAGGATGTTGTTCTTCATCCCGACGCCGTCGATGTAGACGTTGACGTGGTCGAAGTTCTGCGCCCCGGCTTGGAGCCGGGCGTTGCCGCTGCCGTCGGTCTCGAAGGCCACGCCGGGCGCGAGGTCGGCGGCGCTGAGGAAGTTGTGCGTGGCCTGCGGCAGGCTGTCGATCAGCTTGCGCGAGACCGAGGTGCCGAGCTCGGAGTTGCGCACCTCCTTGCGTTGCAGCGAGCCGACGATGGTGACCTGTTGCGAGCCTTCGAGCGCGAGGTCGATCGATGCCGTCTCGCCGACCTGGACCGTGACGACCTGGGTCTGCACCGTGCCGCCGGGGCCGACGACCCGGATCTCGTACGAGCCCGGCGCCAGGCCGGTCAGCACGTAGCTGCCGTCGGCGCGGGCGGTCGTGCGCCAGGTGTTGCCGGTGGCCTGGTTGACCGCGGTAATCACGGTGCCGGGCTGCGCCGCGACGCCGCCGCCGACGGTGATCTGACCCTTGATCGTGGACGAGGCGAGCTGGGCGTGTGCGGCGCCGGCCAGTGCCAGGGCGGCGGCCACCGCGAGGGCGTGGCGGCGGATCTTGCTTGCATGGGGGCTCATGGTTGTCTCCGGTTGTCGGTTCTGGGTGGAATCGTTGGGGGCGGCGGCAGCGCGCGTCTCAGCCGAAGCCGCAGGACTCGCGCACGACGAGCTCGGTCGGCACGGTCTCGTGCACGTCGGCCTCGCGGCCGGCAGCGTCGATCGACGTGACCAGGCCTTCGAGCGCGCGCCGGCCGAGCTCGGCGATGCCCACGCGCACGGTGCTCAGCGCGGGGGTCAGGTAGCGCGCGATCGGGATGTCGTCGAAGCCCGCCAGCGCGATGTCCCGCGGCACCGTGAGGCCGGCGTCGCCCAGCGCAGCCAGGCAGCCGATGGCCATCATGTCGTTGGCGGCGAAGACCGCCTGCGGGCGCGGCTTCATGCGCGCGATCGCGCGCCCGGCGGCGCGGCCCGATTCCTCGGTGAAATCGCCGTCGAGCAGGATTGCCGCCGCGCCGTTGGGCAGGCCGGCGCGGTAGCCGCGCAGGCGCTCGCGCGCTTCGTGGTTGCCGGCCGGGCCGCCGACGAAGGCGATGCGCTTGTAGCCGCGCGCCACCAGGTGCTGCGTCATCGCCTTGGCGCCGCCGAAGTTGTCCACCGCAATGGTCGAATGGCCGGCCAGCCCGACGCCGGTGTTGACGAGCAGGGCCGGCACGCCCGCGGGCAGGTTGCGGGCCAGGAACTCGGCATCGGCATGGGGCGACATCACGATCAGCCCGTCGACCCGGCCGCTCATCGCGCGCAACGCAGCGGCGGCCTCCTCGGCGTCGCCGTGCGAACTGGAGACGAGCAGATGCAGGCGGCGCCCACGTGCGGCCTGGTCGATGCCGCGGATCAGCTCGGAGAAGTACTCGCCGTAGAGGTCGGGCAGCAGCGCGCCGATGGTCTCGGTGCGCCGCATGATCAGGCTGCGCGCGGCCCCCGAGGGCGTGAAGCGCAGCGCGGCGGCGGCCTGCAGGATGCGCGCCTTCGTGTCGGGCAGCACCTTGCCGGTGTCGTTCAACGCGCGCGACACGGTGGCGACGGACACGCCCGCGGCCTTGGCGACATCGCGGATGGTGCTGGGCGTGGTGGGCGTGCTCGGGGCGCTCATCGCATGAAAAGGTTTACATCGATTGGACAGGTTTCGCCGCTGGTTGCATGTAATCGTTTTCACCAAGCCTGCCGCAAGGGCCGGCGCCGGGGATCAGCCGGTGGCTGCTTCCAGGGCGGCGCCGCCGCTGGCGATCAGCCGCGCGTACCAGCGCGCGCTCGCCTTCGGCGTGCGCTGCTGGGTCGCGAAGTCGACGTGGACGAGGCCGAATCGCTTCGAGTAGCCGTGCGCCCACTCCAGGTTGTCGAGCAGCGACCAGGCGAAGTAGCCGCGCACGTCGGCCCCCTGCGCGCGCGCGTCGCGCACGGCGCACAGGTGGGTGCGCAGGTAATGCTCGCGCAGCGGGTCGGCGATGCGGCCTTCGATCGCGCTCGGCGGGTCGTAGAAGGCGGCGCCGTTCTCGGTCACGTACAGCGGCACACCCCCATAGCGGCGGTGCAGCCACAGCAGCGTCTCGGTCAGGCCTTCCGGGTAGAGCTCCCAGCCGGTCTCGGTGTAGGCGTGCTGTGGCTGGCGCACCGCGCTGGCCGGGACCGGCCAGGCCGCCGGGTCGTGGCGCACCACGCTGCGCGTGTAGTAGTTCAGGCCGATGAAGTCGATCGGCGCCTTCAGTGCCTGCACCTCGGCCTCGGGCCAAGCCGGCCAGGCCGCACCGAACACCGCCGCCAGTTCCTCGGGGTAGCGGCCGAGCAGCGCCGGGTCGAGGTACTGGCGGTTCATGTAGGCATCGGCCAGATCGCGGGCGCGGCGGTCGGCATCGCTGGCCTGGACGCCGAGGTGCTTGGGTTCGATGTTGACGACCAACCCCACCTGGTGGCGGCCGATGGCGCGGTAGGCCTGCACTGCGGCCGCATGCGCGCGCAGCATCTGGTGGGCGGCGATCGCGGCTTCGAAGGCGCTGCGATGGCCGGGCGCGAGCACGCCGTGCATGTAGCCGCCGTCGGCGACGACCCAGGGCTCGTTGATCGTGGCCCACAGCGGCACGCGGTCGTCGAGGGCCTCGAAGACGAGGCTCGCATAGTCGGCGAACCAGCCGGCGATGTCCGGATTCAGCCAGCCGCCGCGGTCGTCGAGCGCTGCCGGCAGGTCCCAGTGATACAGCGTGGCCATCGGGGTGATGCCGGCGCGCAGCAGCTCGTCGACCAGCCGCTCGTAGAAGTCCAGGCCCGCGCGGTTCGGGCGGCCGCGGCCCTCGGGCAGCACGCGGGACCAGGCGATGCTGAAGCGGTAGGCGGTCAGCCCCAGGTCGCGCATCAGAGCGATGTCCTCGCGCCAGCGGCGGTAGTGGTCGCAGGCGATGTCGCCGGTGTCGCCGCCGCTGATCCGACCCGGGGTGTGGGCGAATCGCTGCCAGATGCTCGGCCCCGCGCCGTCGGCCAGCGGCGAGCCCTCGATCTGGTAGGCCGAGGTCGCGCAACCCCAGAGGAAGCGGTCGGGGAAGCCGTTGTTCATGGAGGGTCCGGAAGCGGAGGGTGAGGCCGGGGCGGCCGGATCCACGCCGCCGATCGGTCGGTGTGGAAACGTTTACATCACTCTAGCCGCGAGCGGCCGGCTCTGTCAATCGCTGCTACAGGATGCGCCGCGGATGCGCCAGCGCCTCGTGCGCTGCATGCAGGCGGCGCACCAGCACGCCGATGAAGGCCTTGTCGAAGAGATGCCGCGTGGCCAGCGAGAGCTGCCCGATCGAATCGGGCGAGAACGACACCGTGGTCGCCGGCTGCGAGACCAGGACGTCCACCGTGTGCATCCGCAGTTCGGGGTTGGGCGCCAGGTACGCCATCTCGCCGACCGAGCTGCCCGGACCCAGCGAGGCCACGGCGCGGCCGTCGCGATAGATCTCGACCTGGCCTTGGGTGACGATGTGGAAGGTGTTGCCTTCCTCGCCCTTGCGGTACAGCGCCTGGCCGTAGGTGTGGCGTTGCCAGCGCGCGCGATGCACGACTTCCCACAACTCGACGTCGCCGAAGCCGGCGAAGAACTCCAGCGATCGCAGCAGCGTGAAGCGCTCCGAGTCGAGTACCTCCTGCAGCGCTCCACGCGGCACCTGGCGATCGGCGATCAGTCCCGACAGCGCCTGCGCGAACGCCTCCCAGTCGGCCGGTCGCTGTTCGCGCTGCTTGGCCAGGCTGCGCTCGATCAGCGACTGCAGCGCCGGCGAGACGCCTTCGCGCAGCTCGGCCAGCGGCGGTGGCGTGCTGTTGTAGATCTGGTTCATGATCGCCGGCTGCTGCACGGCGTCGAACGGCGGCCGCCCGGCGATCAGGTGGTAGAGCACGGCGGCCAGCGAGTAGATGTCGGCGCGGCAGTCGAGCGCGTCGCCGTCGAGCTGCTCGGGCGACATGTAGGCCAGCGAGCCGACGCGGTAGATCTGGGTGTGGTCGGCGCCGAGGTTGAAGACGCTGCCGAAGTCGGTGACCTTGACATCGACGATGCGGTCACCGTCCTGCACCACGAGCAGGTTGGCCGGCTTGACGTCGCGATGGATCAGGCCCTGGCGGAAGCAGTAGCCCAGGGCCATCGCGCACTTGAAGCCGATCTCGACGATCTGCGCCAGCGGCAGCAGGCTGTCGGCGCGGCAGTAGCGGCGCAGCGTGATGCCGCTGACGTACTCCATCACCAGGTAGGACGCCTCGTCGTCGGCCACCGCGTCGAGGATCTGGACCACGTTCGGGTGGTTCAGCCGCCCCACCAGCGCGGCCTCGGCGGCGAAGAAGCGCTGCTGGAAATGCGACTCGCGCGAATCGGGGATGAGCCCGGGGCGCACGCGCTTGATCGCGACGTCGCGGCCGCGGAACGGGTCGTGGGCGAGGAAGACCTCGCTCGTCGCACCTTCGCCGACCTTGGACCGGATGCGGTACTTGCCGATCTGCGCCGGCAGCGCGGAGCCGCTGTCGAGCGTGTCGGTGGCGGCAAGACGGGACGGTGGCATGGTGGCGGCGCGCGGGGCCGGTTGGCCCGGAGTGCAGGCATCGTCGCCCCGGACCGGGCTCGGCGATGCGGTGATGATCGGCGCAAAGGCGGCGCTATTCGGGCCGCTGCGGCGGGCGGCAAGCGGATCGTCCGAGGGTCGAAAAGTAGAATCGCCCGATGATCCAAGCCAAGCAGGAGTTGCGTGCGGCGCTGCAGACGGCGTTGGCGTCGCTCGTCGGCGACGCTGCCGGCGCGCCGGCAGCGACCTTCGAATCGCCCAAGCAGGCCTCGCATGGCGACCTCGCGATCACCGCCGCGATGCCGCTGGCGCGCGCGTTGAAGAAGAACCCGCGCGAACTGGCCCAGGCGCTGGTGTCGGCGCTGCAGGAGCAGCCCGCGGTGCAGCGCTGGGTCCGGGCGCTGGAGATCGCCGGCCCCGGCTTCATCAACCTGCGCCTGTCGGCAGCGGCCAAGCAGGCCGTCGTGCGCGAGGTACTGGTCGCGGGCGAGGGCTACGGCCGCCGGCCGGCCAGCGGCCAGCGGGTGATGGTCGAGTTCGTCTCCGCCAACCCCACCGGGCCGCTGCACGTGGGGCATGGCCGCAACGCGGCGCTGGGCGACAGCCTGTCGCACCTGTTGCAGAGCCAGGGTGCGGAGGTGTTGCGCGAGTTCTATTACAACGACGCCGGGGTGCAGATCGCCACCCTGGGCCTGTCGGTGCGATGCCGGCTCCAGGGCCTGGTGCCCGGCGACGAGGGCTGGCCCGAGCAGGCCTACAACGGCGAGTACATCGCCGACATCGCGGCCGATTTCGCGGCCGGCAAGACGGTGCGCGCCGACGACCGCGAGTTCACTGCCTCGGGCGACCCCGACGACGTCGAAGGCATCCGCCAGTTCGCGGTCGCCTACCTGCGCCACGAGCAGGATCTGGATCTGCAGGCCTTCGGCGTGCGCTTCGACAACTACTTCCTCGAGTCGAGCCTGTACAGCAGCGGCCGTGTCGAGCAGACCGTCGAGCGCCTGGTCGCCGCGGGCAAGACCTTCGAGGAAGGCGGCGCACTCTGGCTGCGCACCACCGACTACGGCGACGACAAGGACCGTGTGATGCGCAAGTCCGATGGCACGTACACCTATTTCGTGCCCGACGTCGCCTACCACATCGCCAAGTTCGAGCGCGGCTACCGCGAGGTCATCAATGTCCAGGGCACCGACCACCACGGCACGGTGGCGCGGGTGCGCGCCGGCCTGCAGGCCGCGGCAGTCGGCATCCCGGCGGGCTACCCCGACTACGTGCTCTACAAGATGATCACGGTGATGAAGGGCGGGCAGGAGGTCAAGATTTCCAAGCGCGCCGGCAGCTACGTGACGCTGCGCGACCTCATCGAATGGACCAGCCGCGACGCGGTGCGCTTCTTCCTCATCAGCCGCAAGTCGGACACCGAATTCACCTTCGACGTCGATCTTGCGCTCAAGGCCAACGACGAGAACCCGGTCTTCTACGTTCAGTACGCGCATGCCCGCATCTGCTCGGTGCTGGCCCAGTACGCCGGCGACCGCGACCTCGCCGGCGCCGACCTGACATTGCTCACCGCCGCCACCGAAGATGCCTTGATGCTCAAACTCGCCGAATACCCCGACATGCTCACCCGCGCCGCCACCGAACATGCACCGCACGATGTCGCGTTCTACCTGCGCGACCTCGCGGCGCTGTTCCATGCCTACTACGGCGCCGAGCGCTTCCTCGTCGCCGACGCCGCGCTCGCGCAGTCGCGCATCGCGTTGCTGGCGGCGACCGTGCAGGTGCTGCGCAATGCGCTGGCCTTGCTCGGCGTCTCGGCGCCCGAGGCCATGACGCGCCAGGCCGCACCAGGCGCCGAGGTCGTGGCATGAAGCAGCAGCGCGGCGGCTTCGTGCTCGGCCTCGTGATGGGCCTGTTGATCGGCCTGGCGGTGGCGCTCGGCGTGGCGCTGTACATCACGAAGACGCCGGTGCCTTTCATCGACAAGGTGCCGCCGCACACACCCGAGCAGGACAGCGCCGAGGCCGAGCGCAACCGCAACTGGGACCCCAACGCAGCGCTGAGCAACAAGATCACCGCGGGCGGGGCTGGCGCCGCCTCGGGCGTGGTGACTTCGGCGTCGAGCCCGCCCGGCCCGCCGGGTCTGCCGCCATCGGCCGCTGGTCCGGCTCCGGTCGCGGCGCCCAAGCCCGCGCCGGCGAACCCGGCGCCGATCCCGGGCGGGGCCGCTGCATCGGCAGTGGCAAGCGATCCGTTCGTCTATTTCGTCCAGGCCGGCGCGTACACGCGCAGCGAGGATGCCGAACAACAGCGGGCGCGGCTCGGTCTTCTCGGTCAGATGGCCAAGGTCACGGCGCGCGACCAGGCCGGGCGCACCGTCTATCGGGTGCGCATGGGCCCGTTCGACACGCGGGAAGAGGCCGATGCCTTGCAGGCCCGCATGCAGGGCGAAAAGGTCGACGCGCAGATCGTTCGCGTCGAGAGGCCCTAGCGATCGCCGCGCCGAAGGCGCCGGCGAACGTCAACAACTGTCGTGCCTGCGGCGTTGAAATGCTGCCGCTCGCGCTGGGCGGCGGGGCTTGGAACTTCCGTCTCAGGGCCGGAGTCCACCGGCGACGTCCCGTCTCCCTGGAAGCTCTTCTGAAAGGATCGCCATGAAACGGCGCGATTTCTCCAAGCAACTGGCCGCCGCGGGTGTCGGGCTCGCGATGGTGGGCGGGGCCCGCGCGCAGGGTGCGCCGGTCGACGGCAAGCAGTACACGACGCTGCGCGAACCGCTGCCGCCGACGCTGCCGTCGGCGCAGAAGAAGGTCGAGGTGATCGAGTTCTTCTGGTATGGCTGCCCGCATTGCTTCGCGTTCGAGCCGGTGCTGGAAAGCTGGGTCAAGACCCTGGCCGCCGACGTCTATTTCCACCCCATGCCCTTCGCCTACATCGGCCCGGTCGAGCACCAGAAGCTGTTCTATGCCCTGGAGGACCTCGGCCAGCGCGAGGCCTTGCACGACAAGATCTTCAATGCCATCCATGTGCAGAACCGGCGCCTGAACACCGAGGCCGAGATCACCGACTTCGTCGCCGCCAACGGCGTCGACCGCGCCAGGTTCACGTCTGCGTTCCGATCCTTCGATGTGTCGACCAAGGTCAGCCGCGGCAAGCAGATCTCCGGCGCCTGGGGCATCGATGGGGTGCCGACGCTGGGCATCCAGGGCCACTACTACACTTCGGCCGCGCAGGCCGGCACCCACGAGCGGGCGCTCGAGGTAGCCAACTACCTGATCGCGCGATCGCGCCAGGGCGCCTGATCCGGCGGCGTTTCCGGTTGTCGGGCCGACGCTGAAAGCAGGAGCGAATTCACGCTATCGGCTGCGGTGCGATACCCAACTTGTGGCTAGAATGGCCTGCAAGTTTCGTGCCGCATCGATGAACCTGCTCGTCCGCAATTTCCCTCTGGCGCTCGTCAGCCTGGCACTGGTCCTGCTTGGGGCCACCGGCGTGGCCCACGCCGACCGCGCCGATCGCAACAAGCCGATGGTGGTCGAGGCCGACCAGCCCGGCACCGTCGATCTGCAGCGCCAGGTCGTGGTGTTCAATGGCAACGTCGTGATCTCGCAGGGCAGCATGGTGCTGCGCGCCGATCGCGTCGAGACCCGTGAATTGCCCGACGGCTACCGCGCCGCCGTCGCGATCGGCAGCGCGGGCCACCCGGCCACCTGGCGCCAGCGTCGCGACGGCGTCGACGAGATCGTCGAAGGCAGCGCCGACCGGATCGAATTCGATGGCCGCAGCGACACCCTGCGCCTGATCGGCAACAGCGCGGTGCGGCGGCTGCGCGGCGGCGTGGTCGCCGACGAGATCACCGGCGACACCATCGTCTGGGACAACGCCGCCGAGACCTTCAAGGTCGCGGGCGGGGCGGCAACCGCCACCAACCCGAGCGGCCGCGTGCGGGCGGTGCTCAGCCCGAGGGCCGAGACGCCGCCGGCCAGCACCCCACGTGCCGCCCCGCTGGTGCCCAGCCGGGCCATCGGGGACCAGCGCTGATGGGCGCCACCGACGCGGCCGTGACGAGCCGCCTGGAGGCGACGCGCCTGCAGAAGAGCTACGGTCAGCGCATGGTCGTCAAGGACGTGCACCTGGCCGTCGGCGCGGGCGAGGTGGTCGGCCTGCTCGGCCCCAACGGCGCCGGCAAGACGACCACCTTCTACATGGTCGTCGGCCTGGTGCGTGCCGACGAAGGCGAGATCCTGATCGACGGCCGGCCGGTGCAGACGCTGCCGATCCACCGCCGCTCGCGCCTGGGTCTGTCGTACCTGCCGCAGGAGGCCTCGATCTTCCGCAAGCTCACGGTGGAGGACAACATCCGCGCCGTGCTCGAGTTGCAGTTCGGCACCGACGGGCGGGCCTTGCCGGCCCAGGACATCGAGGCCCTGCTGAACCAGTTGCTGCGCGACCTCTGCGATCGAGAAGCTGCGCGACACGCCGGCCCCGGCGCTGTCCGGCGGCGAGCGGCGGCGGGTGGAGATCGCCCGCGCACTGGCGACCCAGCCGCGCTTCATCCTGCTCGACGAGCCCTTCGCCGGCGTCGACCCGATCGCCGTGATCGAGATCCAGCGCATCATCCGTTTCCTGCGCTCGCGCGGCATCGGCGTGCTGATCACCGACCACAACGTGCGCGAGACGCTGGGCATCTGCGACCGCGCCTACATCATCAGCGACGGCCGCGTGCTGGCCGAGGGCACGCCGGCCGAGATCGTCGCCAACGCCGAGGTCCGCAAGGTCTACCTCGGCGAGCATTTCCGGATGTAGGGCCGGCGACCATGATGAAGCCCTCGCTGCAGGTCCGCCTGTCGCAGCACCTGGCGTTGACGCCGCAGCTGCAGCAGTCGATCCGGCTGCTCCAGCTCTCGACGCTGGAACTGCACCAGGAAGTCGGGCAGATGCTCGAGCAGAACCCGTTCCTCGAAGCCGACGACGAGCTGCCGGTCAACCCCTTCGAGACCCCGCCCGAGCGCCAGGCGGTGGACCGGGTGGCCGAGGTCGAGGCGCCCGCCGACGCCCCCGATGCCGGCGATGCCGCCACCGAGATGCGCGCCGACGACTTCGGCACCACCGAGCGCGAGGACTGGGAAAACGGCACCGAGGGCGACGACTTCGACGGCATCCGCGAGACGCCTTCGCCTTCCGGCAACGGCAACGGCAGCGGCGAAGGCGACGAGATGGAGCCGCAGGACAGGCGGGCGGCCGCGGGTTCGCTGCAGGACCACCTGCGCAGCCAGGTGCCGGGCATGCGGCTTTCGGAAGAGGACAAGGCCGCACTGCAGGTGCTGATCGAGTCGCTGGACGGCGACGGCTACCTCGCCGACGAACTCGAGGACATCGCGGCCCGGCTGGCCGAGATGCTCGGCGCCGACAGCGCCGAGGCGCGCGCCGAACTGCTCGAACGGCTGCAATGCGCGCTGCGCTGGTTGCAGAGCCTGGAGCCGACAGGCGTGGGCGCCCGCTCGCTCGGCGAATGCCTGGCGCTGCAACTCAGGACCACGCCGCGCTGCCCGGCGCGCCAACTGGCGCTGCGCATCTGCGAGCAGCACCTGGAGCTGCTGGCCAAGCGCGACATGAAGCGCCTGACCGCGCTGACCGGCGCCGACGAGACCCAGGTGCGCCAGGCACAGGCGCTGATCGTCGCCTGCGAGCCCAAGCCGGGGCGGCCGTTCTCGCCCGCCGAGGCCAACGTCGTCGTGCCCGACGTGATCGTGCGCAAGACCGGCCGCGGATTGAGCGTGGCGCTCAATCCCGACGTGATGCCCAAGCTGCGCATCAACGACCTCTACGCCCAGGCCGTCCGCGGCCAGCGCGGCGCGAACGGCCACGCCGGCATGTCCTCGCGGCTGCAGGAGGCGCGCTGGTTCGTCAAGAACATCCAGCAGCGCTTCGACACCATCCTGCGCGTCAGCAAGGCCATCGTCGAGCGCCAGAAGGCTTTCTTCACCCACGGCGCGATCGCGATGAAGCCGCTGGTGCTGCGCGAGATCGCCGACGAGCTCGGGCTGCACGAGTCGACGATCTCGCGCGTCACCACCGCCAAGTACATGGCCACGCCGCAGGGCACCTTCGAGCTGAAGTACTTCTTCGGCAGTTCGCTCAACACCGAGGCCGGCGGCAACGCGTCGAGCACCGCGGTGCGGGCGCTGATCCAGCAGTTCGTCAGCGCCGAGGACGCGGCCAAGCCGCTGTCGGACAACCAGATCAGCGAGATGCTCGATGAGCAGGGCATCCAGGTCGCGCGCCGCACGGTGGCCAAGTACCGCGAGGCGCTGAAGATCGCGCCGGCGAGCCTGCGCAAGGCGATCTGATGCCGGCCCCCAGGCTTGGCGCCGTGCGCCTTCGCAGTCCGGTGGCGGACTGACGATGGCGGCCCTCTTTCTGCCCTGCGCCGGCGGCGTGGAGCCGCTGCTCGCGGCCGAGGTCGAACGCATCACCGGCGTGGCGGCAGAGGTCACCCGTGGCGGCGTGTGGGTCGACGGCGACGAGCGCGTCGCGATGCAGCTCAATCTGGAGAGCCGCCTGGCCCAGCGCGTGCTGTGGCCGCTGATCGACGGCCCTTACCGCGACGAGCACGATCTGTATGCGCTGGCGCGCCGCGTGCCCTGGGGCCGCTGGATCACGCCGGCGCAGACCCTGCGCGTCGACGTGAGCGCCGTGCGCTCGCCGCTGACGAGCCTGAACTTCGCCGCCCTGCGCATCAAGGATGCCGTCTGCGACACCCTGCGCGAGAGCACCGGCGAGCGCCCCAGCGTGGACACGCGCCACCCGGACCTGCCGATCGCCCTCTTCGTCGGCCCCGACCACGCGACGCTGTACGCCGACACCTCGGGCGAGGCGCTGTTCAAGCGCGGCTGGCGCGAAGACACCGGCGAAGCGCCGCTGAAGGAGACGCTGGCCGCGGCGATGCTCGCCGCCGCCGGCTGGCAGGGCCGCGCCGAAGACGGCCCGCTGTTCGACCCCTGCTGCGGCGCCGGCACCATCGTCATCGAAGCGGCGCAGATCGCCTGCGGCATCGCGCCCGGCAGCCAGCGCCGCTTCGCCTTCGAGCGCCTGCAGCCGTTCCGGCCTTTCGCCGCAGCATGGCGTGAATTGCAGTCGGCCGCACGCGCCCGCGTGCATGCCCCCTTGGTGCCGATCTTCGCCGGCGACGTGAGCTTCCGGATGACCGATTTCGCGGCCCGCAACGCCGAGCGCGCCGGCGTGCGCGCGGCCATCGAGTTCAAGACCGCCGACGCGCTGCAGCGCCCGCCGCCGGCGCCGACCGGCACGCTGATGCTCAATCCGCCGTACGGCGAGCGCCTCGCGCCCAAGGGCCGCGGCGCGGCGGGCGAACAAGCTGCGGCGCGCCAGGGCTTCGAAGGCGGCGGCACGCCGGTCGAGTTCTTCGGCGCGCTGGCCGCGCATTGGAAACGCGAGTACGCGGGCTGGACGGCCTGGCTGCTGAGCCCGGAGATGAAGCTGCCCTCGCTGATGCGGCTGAAGGAAAGTCGCCGCGTACCGCTGTGGAACGGCGGCATCGAATGCCGGCTGTTCCGCTTCGACATGGTCAGCGGCGCCGGGCCGGGTGCCAAGGCGCCAGTCGCGGCCGTGGGCTGACCCGCGGCCATCGCCGCGGACCCCGCGGCGGCGCAGCCCCGGAAATGAAGAAACCCGCGGCCAAGGCCGCGGGTTTCGAGGTTCAGAGGGTCGTCGCGAGGCTCAGAACTTGTAGCCCGCCGTCAGGTACACGAAGCGGCCGCGCACGTCGGCGTAGCTCAGGTCGTAGCTGCCGACGAATCCTCCGCCGTAGTTGGTGTACGGCGGATCGCTGTCGGCCAGGTTCTTGATGCCCAGCGTCAGTTGCGTCGACTTGAACCCGCTGTAGCCGATCTGCGCGTCCATCGTGCTGTACGACGCCACGTCGCGTGTCGGCGTGCCGGTCGGCTGGTACGTGCCGCGCGTATCGTGGTACGGGTTCTGATAGTTCCACGCCAGGGTCGACGTCCAGTCGCCGATCTCCCAGGTCGCGCTCGCGACATGGCGCCAGCGCATCACGACGCCGATCGCGCCGGCCCCCCCAGGGGTGTTGACTGCCGAGCGGTAGGTGCCGTCCGGCATCTGCTGGTCGTACTTCGACATGTAGGTGCCGCTCAGCCGCAGCGTCACGCGCTGCCCGCCGCTGTTCAGCACCCGCGCCTTCGCGTCCACGTCGACGCCACCGACGATGCTCTTGCCCAGGTTGGTGTTGCCCTGGTTGATCGCCGAGATGCGTCCGGTGGTCGGGTCGCGGAAGATCAGGCCGGCGTACTTGTCTTCGTTGGCAAGGATCGCCTGGTAGCTGACTGCGCCGGCGACGATCGTGTCCTTCACCGTGACGTGGAAGAAGTCCAGCCCCAGCGAGTAGTCCTTCGTCGGCTCGATGATGAAGCCCAGCGTGATCGAGTCGGACCTCTCGGGCTTGAGGTCGGGGTTGCCGCCGGCCAGCAGGTTGTACTGCGCGTTGCAGTCCGGATTCGAGCTCGCGCCAGGCGCCGAGGGATCGGGGCACAGCTGGCTGTCGTGCTGGCCGTTGGTCGTCACGCCGCTGATCGTCTGCGGCGAGTACAGGTCGAACAGCGTCGGCGCGCGGAAACCGCTGCCCCAGGAGCCGCGGACGAGGAACTGCGCCGTGGGCCGCCACCGGAAGGATCCCTTCGGATTCACGGTGCTGCCCACGCGCTGGTACCGGTCGTAGCGCACGGCGCCGTCGAGCTCGAGCGACTTGAGGACCGGCACGTTGACTTCGGCGTAGGTCGAGGACACGTTGCGCTGGGCGCTGACCGGCACGCCGCCGAGGCCGCCCCAACCCAGCACCAGGTCCTGCATGTTCGCGTCCGAAGGCGAGAGGTCCATCTTCTCGCGCCGGGTCTCGGCCCCCAGCGCCAGCTTGACCATCCCGGCCGGCAGCCGGTAGAGGTCGCCCGAGACCTTGGCGTCGACGCTGGCGATCGAGGTCTTGTCGGTGTACCAGTTGCCGTTGTAGTCGGTGGCGCGGGCCTGCGCCACCGCACTCGGGTCGGACGGGCCGAAGGGATTGACGACGCCGCTGTTGATCAGGCTGAGGTAGGGGTCGATCAGCTCCCAGCCGCCGGTGAGCTTTTCGGTCAGCTTGTCCTGGCCATACAGGGCTGCCCACCTCGTAGTCCCAGTTGCCCAGCGTGCCGCGCAGGCCGGCGACGATGCGTCCGGCGTCGGTGTCGTCCTCGCTCTTGCGCGGTCCGTTCTCGACGGTGCGCAGGTACAGCGGCAGCGGCTCCCCGGCCAGGCCCACCGACGCCGCGAAGGCCGCCGGGTAGTACGGGCTGGTCGGCGGCAGGAAGGCCTCGGCAGTTCCCATGAAGTTCTTCGTGAACGAGGCCTGCACGCCCGGGTACTGGGCCAGGAAGTCGGTCATCGAGGCGCGGTAAGGGCTGTTCGCCGGCAGTGCCGTCGGTGCGACCAGGTTGGGTTGCACCGTGTTCTGCGTCACGTTGTGCGTGAACATCGCCTGCACGAAGGCTTCGGTGTTCGGACCCAGGTTGAAGTTGACACTGCCCGCGACGTTGGCGAGCTTGCTGTCGGCCTGCAACGCGATCGCCTGCGAGTAGTCATACTTGCACAGCGACTTGTTGAACGGCGACACGATCGAGTACGGGCCGCAGTCGGGATAGTTGTTGCTGAACAGGCCCTTGCCCGGCACGTAGACGTTGGCGGGGTAGGTGATGCTGCTCGTCTTGTCGAGATAGTGCTCGACATTGAGGAAGCTCGAGAACGGGCGGCTCGCGCCGAAGATCGGCTTGGTGTGCGAGTAGCTGGCCGAGAGGGTCGCGGTGAAGCCCTTGGCGTCGTAGTCGCCGAAACCGGAGAACACCGAGATGCGCGATTCCTGACCGCCGCCGGATCGCGTGGGCGAGCCCAGCGTCGCCTGTACCTCGGTGCCCTCGAAACTCTTGCGCAGGATGAAGTTGACGACGCCGGCGATCGCGTCGCTGCCGTAGATCGCGGACGCGCCGTCCTTCAGGACCTCGACCCGTTCGATGGCAGCCACGGGAATCGTGCTGATGTCGACCGCCGACGACGCGCCGACCGGTGCCGCACGGCGGCCATTGATCAACACCAGCGTCCGCGCCGAGCCCAGGCCGCGCAGCGACACCAGCGACACCGAGCCGCCGCCACCCTGGTTGCCGCCGGGGCCGGCGTTGGCGACGCTGGTGGCATTCAAGGTCGAGGTGGCCGAAAGCGTCTTCAGCAGCTGCTCGGCGTTCGACACGCCGGTCCGCGCGATGTCGGCCTGGGTGAGCACCTGCACCGGCAGCGCCGTCTCGCCGTCGATGCGCTTGATCGACGAGCCGGTCACCTCGACCCGATCGGTCTTCTGCGCGGCCGGGGCTGCAGTCTGCGCGACCGCGGGCAATCCCAGCAGCAGTGTCGAAGCCACCGCCCCGCCCAGGGCGAGCGCAGAGGTCTTCTTCGGATTCCTGGATGAAGTCATCGCTATGAGTCTTTCGGTTGAGTGGAAGGAATGAGCTCTTTGTTGTCTTTTCGACCAGCCCTGAATCAGCACCCACGCCGCGCGCGCTCCCGTCACGACGATGCTGCGGACCCGGGGATCGGGACCGCAGCATCGATCAGCACGCAGTCGTTGTAATCAGTCCGTAATCGACGATGCCTGCAAGCAAGCTTCATGCCCTTTCAGGGGTCATTCTTGGTGCAGCGGTCGCCAGCGGGTGCATGCTCAGGCCGATGGTCCCAAATCACGATCAGGGCTTGTCCCTCTGTACACTTTTCGCAACGTGATGAAACCGGCTCGTTCCTGCTGTCTTCCGTCCGTTCTCCGCTGAATGGCTTGCCTCTGCCTTGACGGGCCGGGCATGGTGCCCGCCCGAGGTGGGTCCGTGGTCGCGGCGCACCGTTCGCAGGCATCGGGACGCAGGCCGAACGGGCGTTGATACGATCCGAGGTCCACACGTCGGCGCGACGCATGCGCCCCGCCGGCTGACGCCGGGTTTGCAGGGACTTCGATGAAGCAAAAGATCGACAGCTTGGCCCGGGCGCTCCTGCGCTGCGTCGCCGTTGGCGCCGGCCTGGTCGCCGCGCAGCCGGCGCTGGCGCAATTCAGCATGGTCCCGGCGCCGCTGTGCGCGCTGCCGCGCGACTCGATGACGACCGATGTCGAGGCCTACCGGATCGAAGCCGCCCACCACCTCTACACCTGCTACCCGATGCGCGTCTACCGCGGCCGCGTGCCGCCGCTGCTGTACGGCGTGATGGTGGTCGAAACCGACATCGACGCCGCGGGCCAGGTCGTCGACGTCCACGTCGTGCGCAAGCCCGCTGCCGACGAGGTCGGGCCCTGGGTGGTGGCGATGATCCGCCGCGCGGCGCCGTTCCCGGTGCCGGCCCACCTGCCCGGCCAGCAAGTGCAGTTCACCGAGACCTTCTTCGTCGACAAGTCGGGACTGTTCCAGGCGCTGTCGCTGACCGAGGGCCAGCGCGACCGTTAGCCACCGTTCAGCGGCTGGCCCGGCGCTTGAGCCAGCGCATCAGGCTGCCGACCGCCGGCAGCTTCTCGTACAGTTCCTCGGCCGCATCCCAGTAGTCGCGGTGCACAGCGATGCGCCCATCGGTGGCCAGCCTCAGGTGCGAGGCGCCGTGGATGGTCTGTTCGGCGCGGCTGAAGCGCCGCAAGCGAAAGTGGAAATCCCAGCTCATGAAGCATTGGTCACCCTGCACGATGACGTCGCGGATGACGAAGCGCGGCGCGTCGAGCGCGGCGAACATGTGCTCGAAGACGGCGCGGATCGCAGCCAGACCCCGGACCTCGTTGAACGGGTCCTTGAAGCGGGCGTCGTCGGCGTAGATCGTGTCCAGCCTGGCCAGGTCGGCCGGCGCGAACTGCTCGAACAACGTGACGATGCGGGCGAAGCGTTCGTCCATCACAGCCTCGTCGAGCGGCGCACGGCCGCGAAGTAGGGGCCGTAGCCCAGATGCCGCAGGGCCTTGAGCCAGAGCGTGAAGCGCTTGGGGAAGTGGATCTCGAAGTCGCCATGGCGCCAGCCGCGCAGGATCTCGCGCGCGGCCTGCTCGGGCGTGATCAGTGCCGGCATGCGGAACTCGTTCTGTGCCGTCAGCGGCGTTTCGACGAAGCCCGGGTTGATCAGCGAGACACCCAGGCCCCGCGGCGCCAGGTCCAGGTGCAGGGTTTCGGCGAGGTTGATCAGCGCCGCCTTGGTCGGCCCGTAGGCCAGCGATTGCGGCAGCCCGCGGTAGCCGGCCACGCTGCCGACCAGGCTGATGTGCCCGCCCTGCCCGGCCCTGGCCTGCGCGAGCAGAGGCGGCAGAACGGCGTCGAGCAGGTGCAGCGCGCCGACCTGGTTGACCTGCAGATGGCGCAGTGCGGTGTCGAGGTCGAACGCGGTGGCGCGCATCGCGGTGTAGGTGCCGGCGCAGTACATCGCCAGGTCGATGCGGCCGTGGACACCGACGATGCGGCGCGCGGCGTCGCGCATTGCGTCGCGGTCGGTGGCGTCGAGCGCGATCGCGTCGCTGCGCGGGTGGCCGGCGACGAAATCGTCGAGCGCGTCGCGGCTGCGGGCCGAGACGATCACGCGCGCGCCGGCGGCATGCAAGGCGCTGGCGGTGGCGCGGCCGATGCCGGTCGAGGCACCGACCAGCCAGGCGGTCTTGCCGGCCCAGCTCGCCATCCGCGGGTTCAGCGTCATCGGATCGACCTATTGCCTGGTGAAGGACAGGGTCACGTCGCCGAGGTGGAAGCCGAACTTGCTCATCGCGGTCCGATTGAGCATCACGCGGTCGTCGACCAGGAACATCCAGTCGTCCATCTGCACCTCGTAGACCTTGTCGTCGACGGGCAGGCTCAGCGTGTAGTGCCAGTTCAGCGCGTTGCCTGCGGCGACACCCTGGGCCACGCCGACGATGTCGCCGGCGCGTCCGCTGTAGCGGCCGTTGCCTTCGTCGACCAGGTGCCACACGCGCTGCTGCTTCTTGCCGTCGCTGTAGGTGAAGCGCTCGTCGAGCGTGCCCTGGTTGCCGTTCCAGCGGCCGGTGATCTGGACGACGAAGCGGCGCACCACCTTGCCCGCGCGGTCGGTGAACACGCCATGCGCGACGAGGTCGCCGTCGAAGTACTGCTTGAGGTCGAGCACCGGCTTCTGGTCGGCGTAGTCGGCTGGCTTCGGTGCCGAGGCGCAACCGGCGGCCAGCACGATGGCGGCCAGTGCGCTGGCCAGGCGGACGCAGCGGTGGATCATGGTGGGGGTTCCTTTCGAGGCCAGAGGGTCCAGAGCAGCGCTGCCGCGGCGAGCTTGAGCCCGCACGGCAGCAGGCAATAGGCGATTCCCAGCGAGCGCAGGCCGGCCTCGCTGCGGCTGCCCGGCGTGTAGCCGAAGGCGCCCAGCAGCGGCAGGGCGATGCCCGCGGCCAGCGCCAGGTTGAGTTTGGTGGCGAAGTTCCACCAGCCGAAATAGGCGCCTTCCAGGCGTTGCGCATGGCCGGCGCGCTGGATCACGCCGGTAAGCATGGCGCCGGGCAGGCTGAGGTCGGCACCGAGCGCGATGCCGCTGGCGACACAGACGACGGTGAAGGCGGCGATGTCGCCGGCGCCCAGCATCAGCGCCCAGCCGAAGGTGACGATGGCCAGCGCCATGCCGGCGAGCCAGGCCCGCGCCAGCCCGATGCGCCGGACTGCGCGCACCCACAAGGGCATCGACAACGCGCCGGCAGCGAAGTAGCTGGCCAGGAACAGCGGCTCCCAGGCCTGCGCCTGCAGCCGGTCGCGGATGAAGAACAGCACCAGCGTGGCCGGCACCGCGCCGGCCACGCCGTTGACGAGGTAGATCGCGAGCAGCCGCCGGAACGCGCTCGAGCCCAGCGGGCCGGTCGAGCCCGCCGGCGACGCCGGGGAGGGCGCGCTCGGTGGCGGGTCGCGGACCGGTCGTGGCGCACCGCGCAGCAGGGCCAGCGAGCCCAGCAGCGCGAGCGCGAAGACCACGCTGGCGACCGAGAATCCGGCCAGCGCCGGCAGCACGCTGGCCAACAGCACGCCGACCAGGGCCTGCCCTTCGCGCCAGGAGACGATGCGCGCGCGCTGGGCCTCGTCGCCGCCCAGCCGCGCGCCCCAGGCCTGGTGCAGCACCGACAGCACGCTGTAGCTGAGGTAGGTCACCGCCAGCAGCGCCGCGCACCAGGCCATCAGCAGTGCCTCGCTTCGCACCGGCGGGAAGAACAGGCCGCGAAAGCCGAGCGCGCAGACCAGCGCCGCGATGGCCGCGCGCCCCATCACGCGGGGCGTCGGATGCCTGAACCAGCCATCGACGCGGCGGCCGATCCAGGGGTCGGCCAAGGCGTCGAGCAAGCGGGCGCCAAGCAGCAAGGCGCCCAGCGTGGCCAGCGGGATGCCGAACTCGCTGGCGTAATGGTTGGGCAGCACCACGTACAGCGGCAGCGCGACGAAGGCCAGCGGCAGGCCCAGCGCGCCGTAGCGCAGGCCCTGCGACCAGCCACCTCGCCAGGGGGCGGGCGCCGCCGGCGTCACGATGCACCGCGCCCGAGCAAGGCCCGGCGCAGGTCGGGCTCGGAGGTCTGCGGCGCCAGCCAGATGCCGAAGAACATGCGCGCGAAGACAGGGGCGCGCGCGTCGCCGCGCCACTGGCCGTTGAGGCAGAAGCGTGCGCCCTGGCCGGGAAGGTTGATGCCGGTGATGCGGTCGCCCTCGCGGACGTCGGGGATCAGCCGCTCGAGCAGCTGCAGCCAGCGCGATGCGGTGGCGGCGTCGAACTCGCCCTGGCGCTTCATTTCCACCAGCGAGCGCTCGGCGATCTTGCTGCCCGTCAGATCGCGCGCGTACTGCAGCTCCAGCGCAAAGGGCACGTCGGCCCAGTCGGCACCGACCGGCTGCGCACCGGACCACAGTCGCGCGTCGTAGATGCGCAGGCCGAGGAAGCGCAACCCGCCCTGGCCCTGGAGCTTGGCGCCAGGCAGCGCGTCGGCGACTTCGGTCGGCACCGCGGCGCCTTCGGCCCGTGCCGCCGCCACGCCAGGCGCGCCGCCCTGCAGCAGCAGCGTTGCGGCGGCGAACAGGGCATGGCGGCGCTGCACGTTCATGCAGATCGACGCAGCGTGAACTGGACGACGTCGGTGCTGCCGGTGTCGAAGGCCGCTTCGCAATACGCCAGGTAGAACTCCCAGATGCGCATGAAGCGGGTGTCGAAGCCCAGCCGGCGCAGCTGGCTGTCGCGGCTCAGGAAGCTTGCACGCCAGCGGCGCAGGGTCTCGGCGTAGTCGGCGCCGAAGGTGAACTCGCCCACCACCTCGAGCCCGGCCTTGGTTGCCTCGGCGCGGAAGGCGCTGCGGCTGGGCAGCAGGCCGCCGGGGAAGATGTACTGCTGGATGAAGTCGGCCGAGCGCAGGTAACGATCGAACAGGTCGTCGCGGATCGTGATCGACTGGATGCAGGCGCGGCCGCCGGGCTTGAGCCGATCGCGCAGGGTGGCGAAGAAGCCGGCCCAGTATTCGCGGCCGACGGCCTCGAACATCTCGATCGAGGCGATCGCGTCGAAGGGTTCGTCGCCGATCTCGCGGTAGTCCTGCAGCCGCAACTCGGCGCGGTCGGCCAGGCCCGCTCGCTGCAGGCGTTCGCGCGCGTACGCGAGCTGCTCGTTCGAGAGCGTCACGCCGGTCACCTGCACGCCGGCCCCGGCCGCGGTCTCGGTCAGGGCGCCCCAGCCGCAGCCGATCTCGAGCAGGCGCTGGCCCGGCTGCACGCCGCATTCGGCGATCGCGCGCCGCACCTTGGCCGCCTGTGCCTGCGCCATCGGCTGCGCGAAGTCGCCGCCGAACAGGGCGCTGGAGTAGTTCATCGTCTCGTCCAGCCAGAGGCGGTAGAAGCGGTTCCCGATGTCGTAATGGGCGTGGACGTTCTTGCGGCTGCCGCGGCGCGAGTTGCGGTTCAGCAGGTGCCGCAGGCGGTACGCCAGCGACCCCCACCAAGTGCCGTAGATCACGGCTTCCAGCGCCTCGCGGTTGACGATGAACAGACGCAGCAACGCGGCCAGGTCGGGGCTGGTCCAGCCGCCGGCGATGAACGATTCGGCGAACCCGATGTCGCCGCTCCTGAGCGCCGCGCCGCAGGCGCTCCAGTCGTGCAGGCGGAGTGCCGCGCGGGGCTCGTCGTGGGCGCCGAAGTGGAGCTGCGAGCCGTCGGGCAACTGGAGATCCAGCGAGCCGGCGCGCAGCTGGCGCAACAGGCCGAAGACGGCGCGCGCGGCTGCGGGGGCGGTCTCGGGCAGGGCGAACGCGGAGGCGGTGGAGGTCGTCATGGCCGGCATCTGGCGGGGCTCGAAGGTTCTCAACGGGTGATGAAGGACTGCGGCGGTGCAGGCTTGGAGACGAAGGGCACGCGCTTGAGCCACAGCCGCAGCGCCTGCCAGTGGATGCGCAGCATCACGCCCAGCGTCATCAGCGGCATGCCGAAGAACGCTGCGCGCAGTGCGCGCCGGGTCAGCGGCGCGAGCTCGCCCGCGACGCTGGTCTGCAGCAGCGGCCCGAGCTCGTCGTCATGGTCCACACGGGCGACGGTGCGCTCGGCGGTGCGCATGAAGCGGAACCGGTAGCCGCCCTGGACGGCGCAGAAAGGCGAGACGTGGAACACCTTGCGTGCGCGCAGCTCGCGGCCCCAGGCCAGGCCGGGGCCGTCGAGCAGGTAGCAATGGCGCTCGCCGAAGGTGTTGTTGACCTCGACCACGATCGCCCGCAGCGAGCCGTCGCCGCGATGGCAGTACCAGAAGCTGACCGGCTTGAAGACGTAGCCCAGCACGCGCGGGTAGGTGTGCAGCCAGACCTCGCCGCCGGCGTCGGCGATGCCTTCGCCGTGCAGCACCTCGTCGAGCCAGGCCAGCGCGTCGTGGCGGCCGTCGCCGTGGTCGCGGTCGTGGAAGCTCAGCAGGCCGAAGCGGTTGCGCGGCAGCTGCTGCGCACCTGAGTGCCGCAGCGCGCGCATCGGCAGCAGCAGGAAGTAGGTCGGGTACGCAAAGGCGTGCACCGTCGGCCGCAGCCGGCGGTGGCGGACCACGCCGGTGCCCAGCAACGCCTGCGCGGTGCCGCTCATGCCGCTGCGCGCAAGGCGTCCTCTGCCTGCCAGCGCAGACGCAGCTGCGCGACCACGTCGAGCGCCGAGCGCAAGCCGTCTTCATGGAAACCGTAGCGGGTCCAGGCGCCGCAGAACCAGACCCGCCCCAGGCCCTGCAGATCCGGCAGTCGCCGCTGGGCGGCGATGGCGGCCAGATCGAACACCGGGTGGCTGTAAGCGTAGCGGCCGATCACCTGCCTCGGGTCGGGCGGGCGCGCCGGGTCGGGGTTGAGCGAGACGATCACCGGTTGCTGCCAGGGCAGCGGCTGCAGCCGGTTGATGAGGTAGTGCAGGCACACGCCGGCCTGCTCGCTGCGGGCCTCGGTGGCACGCGCGTAGTTCCAGGCTGCCCAGGCACGGCGCCGGCGCGGCAGGACGGCGGTGTCGGTATGCAGCACCGCTTCGTTGGCGTGGTAGCGGATGGCACCGAGGACCGCCCTGCTCGGCCGGCGTCGCGTCGGCCAGCAGGGCCAGACTCTGGTCGCTGTGGCAGGCGAGCACGACCTCGTCGAAGCGCTCGGCGCCGGCATCGGTGGCGACGATCACGCCGGCGCTGCCATCGCCCGGAGGCACGCGGCGCACCGAGCGCACGGGCGTGTGCAGCCGGGCGTCGGGGATGTCGCGCAGCAGCCGCGACACGTATTCCCGCGAGCCGCCGCGCACGGTGTACCACTGCGGCCGGCCGCTGACCTGCATCAGGCCGTGGTTGTGGCAGAAGCGGATCATCGTGGCGATCGGGAAGCGCAGCATCCGGTCGGTCGGGCAGGACCAGATGCAGCCGACCATCGGCAGAAAGTACCAGTCGCGGAAGGCGCCACCGAATCCGTGGCGGTCCAGGAAGTCGCCGATCGGCTCGGCCAACTCGGCGTCCGCGCCGCGCTCGGCGATCGCCGTCGCCAGGCGGTTGAAGCGCAGGATGTCGGCGAGCATCCGCAGGAAGCGCGGCCGCAGCAGGTTGCGCCGCTGCGCGAAAACGCCGTTCAGGTCGCTGCCGCTCCACTCCAGCCCCTCATGCGACTGGACCGAGAACGACATGTCGGACGCCGCCGTGGTCACCTGCAGGCGGTCGAACAGGCGCACCAGCTCGGGATAGGTGCGGTGGTTGAAGACCAGGAAGCCGGTATCGACGCCATGCGTGACGCCGTCGAGCGTGACGTCGACGGTGTTGGCGTGGCCGCCGAAATGCCCGCCGGCCTCGAACAGCGTGACCTTCGCCTGCCCCGCGAGTGCCTGCGCCGCTGCCAGGCCGGCGATGCCCGAGCCGACGATCGCGACGCGCTTCATCGCGCGCCGTCCGCGAAAAGCAAACGGGCACCGCTTTGTGCGGTGCCCGTGGCATTAAAGACTGTCGTGCGGCGCCCCGGAGCGAACGAGGGAGGGAGGGAGGAGGAGGAGAGACGCTCCGGGCTTGCAGTCAGGGGACCTGAGAGTCCGCACGACAGGGAAAACTTCATCGACGAGCCCATGCTCGGGCCCGTCTTGAAGCTCAGAGCAGGCCGCGCCTGCGAAAGTTCCGCCGCCTGATCGGGATCACGGAGAAGCCCTGCCGAGAGCCGCGTGCGTGCCCGGTGCTCACTGCCCCCGATGCCGACTGCCCAATGCGCTCCGTCGCGAGTCGTCTTCACTGTCACCTCGGTCATACGTACTATTGAGTAGGAATTATGAACTGTGCGGTCATTATCAGACCAGACGGTAATACCCTGCGAGCGTTGCGGCCATTGATCGATACGCTCGACAGGTTCTCGCGCCCGGCGCCAACCACTCGTACCAATTTTGTCCTGATCAAACTTGCGAGCAGCTGCGAACTGATTCTGAATTGGCGGCAACAGAGACAATTTGTCCAGGGCATATCAGAATGCCGACTCCGAGTAGCCGAGTCCGGAGGACTGGCGTGAACGACCGCTCTTCGATAGCCGCCATCACCTTGTCGATCGCCGCCGCGGAGCGAGACACCGGGCTGAGCAAGGACACCCTTCGCGTCTGGGAACGGCGCTACGGGTTTCCTTCGCCGTCCCGAGACGCCGTCGGCGAGCGGGCCTACACGCTGGAGCAGGTGGAGAAGCTGCGTGTCGTCAAGCGGCTTCTCGACGCCGGGCACCGGCCCGGCCGCATCGTGCGACTGGCGCTGGACGAACTGCAGCAGCTGGCAGGCAAGACCGTCGACCAGCCGCTGCGCAGCGTCGAGGCGGCCCTGGGGTCGGGCGACCTGCGCGCGCATCTGGCGCTGATCCGCAGCCACGACGTGGCCGCGCTGCGCGCGCAGCTCGGCCGGCTGCTGGCGCGGGTCGGCGTGGCGCGTTTCGTGATCGAAGTCGTCGGGCCGCTGAATGCCGCTGTCGGCGACGCCTGGCTGCGCGGCCAGATGGAGATCTTCGAGGAGCACCAGTACGCCGAAACCATGCAGGCCGTGCTCAGGCAGGCGATCGCCGCCGTCCCGATGCGGGCGGAGTCGGCCCGGCCGCGGGTCTTGCTGAGCACCTTTCCGGGCGAGCCGCACGGCATGGGTCTGCTGATGGCCGAGGCGCTGCTGGCGCTGGAGGGTTGCAGCTGCGTCCCGCTGGGCGTGCAGACGCCGCTGTGGGACATCGTGCTGGCGGCCCAGGCCTACCGGGCCGACGTCGTGGGCTTGAGTTTCACCGGCTGCATGAATCCGAACCAGATTGCCGACGGGCTGGCCGAGTTGCGTTCCAAGCTGCCGCCGGCGGTCGATCTCTGGGCCGGCGGCAGCGCCCCGGTGTTGCACCGTCGGCCGGTAGGCGGCGTCACGCCCTTCGCGTCGCTCGAGGCGCTGCCGGCCGAATTGCAGCGCTGGCGGCTGGCGAACATGACAAAGCATGACGGCGGCGGCGCGAGATCCTTAGAATGCTGACGATGCATCCGGCAAGAACCATGCTCTATCCCGAATTGTTCCGGCAACTCGAGGCCGTGCGCTGGAACATGGACCAGGACATTCCCTGGGACAAGTTCGAGGCCGGCATGCTCAGCGAAGAGCAGGCCCAGACCGTCAAGATGAACGCCATCACCGAGTGGGCGGCGCTCCCGGCGACCGAGATGTTCCTGCGCGACAACCGCGAGGACAGCGACTTCTCGGCCTTCATGAGCGTCTGGTTCTTCGAAGAGCAGAAACATTCGTTGGTGCTGATGGAATACCTGCGCCGCTTCCGTCCCGATCTCGTGCCGACCGAGGAGGAACTGCACGCGATCCGCTTCGAGTTCGACCCCGCGCCGGCGCTGGAAACCCTGATGCTGCATTTCTGCGGCGAGATCCGGCTCAATCACTGGTACCGGCGCGCCGCCGAATGGCACACCGAGCCGGTCATCAAGGCGATCTACGAGGTCCTGGCGCGCGACGAGGCGCGCCATGGCGGCGCGTATCTGCGCTACATGAAGCGGGCGATGGGCAAGTTCGGCGACGAGGCGCGCGCCGCCTTTGCCAAGATCGGCGTGCTGATGGCCAGCGCGCGGCGCACCGCGCAGGCCATGCACCCGACCAACCTGCATGTCAACGTCAACCTGTTCCCGCGCGACACGATCCAGAGCCGGCTGCCCAACCCCGAGTGGCTCGAGCAATGGCTGGACAAGCAGATCCAGTTCGACGCCGTGTGGGAGAGCAAGGTCGTCGAGCGCATCCTGCACAACCTGAGCCTGCTGATGGAGCGCAGCTTCGCCAGCGTGCAGGAACTCAACCGCTACCGCAAGGAGCTGACGGCGTCGCTCGCTGGCAAGCCGCTGCCGCGGGCCGTCTGACCCGGCAGCCCGCGCATCAGGTCGGCATGTCGGCCTTGCGATCGGCACTCACGCGGACGGCGCTCGCGCGCTCGCCGATCAGGCGGGCGTAGTCCTTCCAGGGGATGCCGGCGGCGGCCAGCAGGTCTTCGCCCAGCACCGCCTTGGTCGCCAGCGCGACCAGCGGCAGGTTGCACCAACCCGAGCAGTCGGCCAGCGTGAAGCTGTCGCCGGCGACATACGGCGAAAACCGGGCCAGCCGCTTGAAGCCGGCGATGTTGCGCGTCAGCGCCTTGCGCACGCGGTCCTTCGTGCCCTCGCTGGCGGTGCCGCCGAAGAAGGCCTGCGGGTACAGCTCGCGCGCCACCAGTTCCAGGTGCAGGTCGATGAAGGCGCACAGCTCGCGCACCTTGGCTGCAGCCAGCGGGTCGGCCGGCACCAGCGGCGGCTGCGGATGGCGCGCCTCGAGGTAATCGACGATGACCTGGCTCTCGCACAGCGTCTGGCCGTCGACGAGGATGAACGGGATCTTGCCCAGCGGCGAAGCGGCGAGCACCGCCTCGTCGGTCGAGCCGGTGCCGACGCGCTTCTCGGTGAACGGGATGCCCTTTTCGAGCAACACCAGCTTGACCTTGTTGTAGTAGTTCGAAAGCGGGCGCCCGCACAGCGTGATCGTCATGGTCCGGTCTCTAGGGTTCGATGCGTCGAGTCTAAGGGCGGCGGGGCGGGCGGTTGACGAGCGCGATGCCCGCGCACACCGCCAGCAGCGCGACCACCAGCCTCACGGTCAACGGTTCGCCCAGCAGCAGCACACCGGCGATGAGTCCGAACACCGGCGTGAGCAGCGTGAAGACCGAGATCTTCGTCGTCGGGTAATGGCGCACGAGCCAGAACCAGGCCAGGTAGCTGGCAAAGGTGATGACCACCGTCTGGAACCCCAGCGCCGCCAGCGGCAGCGCAGCCGGGTGCTGCGGCCAGCGTTCGCCCTCGAACATGGAGGCGAGCGCCAGCGCGATGCCCGAGACCGCCAGCTGGTAGAGCAAGGTCTTCTCGGGCAACGCGATGGCCAGGCGCGTGCCGCGGACAGTCAGCGTCGTCAGCCCCCACATCAGCGCCGCGGCGATGCCCAGCGCGTCGCCCAGCCATTGACGCGGGCCGGCGGCGGGGCTCACGAAGGCTTCGGCAAAGGCCCAGACCACGCCACCGAAAGCCAGCACCAGGCCGCAGGCGCCCGCCAGATCGAGCCGCTCGCTGCGACTGATCAGCGGCATGCCGGCGGCGACGATGAAGGGCGCGAGATAGATGAACACTGCCATCCGCGAGGCGGTGGTGAACTGCAGTCCGATGAAGATGAAGCCGAACTCGGCGGCGAACAGTGCGCCGGCCAGCAGACCCGCGCGGCCGCTGCCGTCGGCCTTGAGCACGGGCAGCCCGCGCAGGCGCGACCACAGCAGCAACAACAGCGTCGCGCCCAGCGACCGCGCCGCACCCTGCAGCAGCGGCGGGAAGTCGCGCAGGCCGACCTTGGCCGCCACCTGGCCCAGCCCCCAGACAGCGCTGCAGCCCAGCAGCAGGGCGACGGCGAGTGCGTCGAGTTCGGTCTTTCGATGGTCGGTCATGAAGCCGATTCTCTGCGCCCGGCCCATCGAAGCCCGAGCGCCAGCGCCGCGCAAAGCGCGCCGGCCGATGCACCGGTGAGATGCGCCAGCGGCGCCACCGCGATGTCCCAGCCATCGCCCACGCGCAGCGGCGCGCCCCAGGGCTGCTCGGTCACGATCTTGACGACCAGCCCGACGAGCACCGCGGCGCCGATCGCACGTCGCGACCCCCGCTCGGCGACGAGCAGCCACAGCACGACGATCGCCACCCCGGCATGGAGTACGCCCGACAGGCCGCCGTAATGCGCCAGCGCCGGCTGCAGCAGCAGCCCCCAATGGGTCAGCGGCCAGGCCGCGCACCAGGCCAGCGCCAGGCGCGCCGGCACGCGGGCGGCGGCACCGAAGGCGGCCACCACCGCCGCGGCCCCGAGATTGGCCCCCAGGTGCAGCCCGCTCCAGTGCACGAAAACCGCGGTCCAGGCGCGCCAGGGCTGGCTTGCCGCGAGCGCCGGCTGCCAGTCGAGCGTGGTCGCCGGCAGCCACCAGGCCAGCAACGAACCCAGCATCAGCAGGGCGGCGAAGGCGACCCAGGCGCGGCCGCCGCGGTCCAGGGCCGCGGTCAACCGAAGACCGCTTGCCACAAGGCGAGCACCGCCTCGCGTTCGGCGGCCAGCACCTCGGGCGCGAACTGCGTCGGCTGCTCGTCGAGCCGCGCCCGGTGCTGGGCACGGCGCAGCTCGCGATAGGCATCGGCGGCGGCGCTGCCGACGCCGGCAGGCAGCAGCGCTGCAGCCTCGGCGCGTTGCAGCAGGGCGATGTTGCCGGCGTTGTCGAGCAGCGCCGGATGCGCGCCGGCGTGGGCGAGCACGAGGTACTGGACGGCGAATTCGACATCCATCATGCCGCCCGGGCTGTGCTTGACGTCGAAGCGGCCGACCGGCACGGGGCGCGCGGCGCGCACCTTCTCGCGCATCGCCCGCACCTCGTCGCGCAGCGCGGCGGCGTCGCGCGGCGCGGTCAGCACGGCGCGCCTCGCCGCCTCGAAGCGCGCGGCCACGGCCGGCGTGCCGGCGGCACAGCGGGCGCGGGTGAGGGCCTGGTGTTCCCAGGTCCAGGCCGTGTTGCTGCCGCGGCCGGCCTGGTAGCGCTCGAAGGCGCCGATCGACGTCACGAGGAGTCCGGAGTTGCCGTTGGGGCGCAGGGCGGTGTCGATGTCGAACAGCTCGCCGGCGGCCGTGCGCAGCGTCAGCCACGGAATCAGCTTGCGCACGAACATCGCGTAGACCTCCTGCGCGCGCTGCTGCGCTGCGGGGTCCGCGTCGGCGGCGTCGTCGTAGACGAAGACGACGTCGAGGTCGCCGCCGTAGCCCAGCTCCTTGCCGCCGAGCTTGCCGTAGGCGATCACCGCCAGGCCCGGCGCCTCGCGGTGGCGTTGCTTGAGCCGCGCCCAGCACCAGCGCACGGCGGTGTCGAGCACGGCGTCGGCCAGCGCCGAGAGGTCGTCGGCCACCTCCTCGACGGTGAGCTCGCCTTCGACGTCGCGCACCAGGGTCCGGAAGACCTCGGCATGGTGGGCGCGGCGCAGCGTGTCGAGCAGCTTGTCTTCTTCGTCCTCGCCGGCGCGTTGCCAGGCCAGGCGGCGGCCGTCGAGATCGGCGATGAACGCCGCGCGGTCGAAGCGCAGGTGCAGCAGCCGCTCGTCGGCGAGCTCGTCGATCACCCCGGGGTGGCGCATCAGGTACTGCATCGGCCAACGCGCCATCCCGAGCAGACGCAGCAGCCGGCGATGGACCTCGGGCCGCTCGACCAGCAGCGCCAGGTAGCTCTCGCGGCGCAGCAGTGGCTCCAGCCAGTCGACGAAGCGCAAGGCGCCGACGGTGGTGCAGTCGCCGTCGCGCATCGCGATCGCGGTCTTGTCGATCAGCCGGCCCAGGCGCATCCGGCTGTCGTCGCGCAAGGCCATCACGCGCGGCTGCTGCGCCCACGGCCGCACGCGTTCGGCCAGCGCCTCGGGCAGGCGCTCGAGCAGCGCCTCGCTGTCGACGGCCAAGGGGCCGGGGCCGCAGTTGCGGCAAGCGCCGCGGGTGGCGTCTTGCGTGCCGGCCTGGCCTTCGCGCAGCAGGGCGTCGAATTCGGCCGCCACCAGTTCGCGTACTTCGCACAGGCGGTTGAGCAATTCGCAGGCGGGGGGCTTGGCGCACACCAGGCCCATGCTGCGCGCGATCCACGACAGGTCGCCGTCGGCTGCCGGCAGCAGGTGCGTCTGCTGGTCGTCGAGGTACTGGATGCGGTGCTCGACCTGGCGCAGGAAACGGTAGCCGGCGGCCAGGCCGGCAGCGGTCTCGACCTTCATCAAGCCGCGGTCGGCCAGACGCTGCAGGGCGCGCAGCGTGCTGCGGGTGCGGATCTCGGGGAACTGGCCGCCGCGCACCACCAGCAGCAACTGGACGATGAACTCGATCTCGCGGATGCCGCCACGCGACAGCTTCACGTCGTTGGCACGCTCGGGCCGGCCGGCGGCGCGGCGCTGTGCCTCGTCGCGGATCTTGCGGTGCAGCTGGCGCAGGCCCTCGAAGATGCCGTAGTCGAGGTAGCGCCGGTAGACGAAGGGCGTGACCAGTGCGCGCAAGGCCAGCGCACGGCCGCTGGCCGTCGCGGCGCGCGGTGCGACGACGCGGCTCTTGAGCCAGGCGAAGCGCTCCCACTCGCGGCCCTGGACCTGGAGGTATTCCTCGAGCATTCCCAGGCTCACCACGGGCGGGCCCGAATTGCCGTTGGGGCGCAGCGCCAGATCGACGCGAAACACCAGGCCGTCGTCGGTCGTCTCGCCGATCAGCGCAAACAGCCGCCGTGCGACATGGGCGAAGTACTCATGGAACGACACCGGCCGGGCGCCTGCGGTCTGGCCCTCGTCCTCGTAGACGTAGATGAGATCGATGTCGGACGACACGTTGAGCTCGCGCGCGCCGAGCTTGCCCATGCCGACGATCCACAGGTCCAGTCGCTGCCCCTGCGGGTCCAGCGGCGGGCCGTGGCGCGCGTCGGCCTCGGCCTGGGCCTGGGCGAGCGCCAACTCGAGCGTGGCCTCGGCCAGCGCGGTCATCGTCCCGGTGACGACCTCGAGCGCCGCGCCCTGCTCGATGTCGAGCACCGCCAGCCGCTCGATGACGAGATGGCGCGCCACGCGCAGCGCGCCGGGCAGGTCGCGCCCGCCGGCCTGCAGCTGCGAGATCAGCGCCGTGATCGCCTCGAAGTCGGGTGCGCCGGGCGGCAGCAGCGCGAGCTCGGCGGCATAGCGGCGGCGGATGCGCTGGACGAAGCGGCTGTGGTCGGCGGCGGCCGGCGCCAGGTCCGACGCCGCCACCGGAAGGGCATCGGCCGGGCCCATGTCAGCAGCGAGCGTCGGCAAACGCGGCGCCGGCCACCGAAGTGCGGCGGCGTTTGGCTGGCATGTTCGAACCCTCCGAGCTCATCATGTCTGGGCGCCGCTCATCGCCAGTCTGCGACAGGTCTGCGGTCGGCTTGTGGGATCAAGGGTAGTCGTGAACGCATGGCCCACTGCGGCAGGGGGATATGCCGCCCGCGCGGCCCGGGCCGGCGCTGCACAATGCGTCGATGAAGATTGCCGCCGTGCAGATGGTGTCGGGCCCCGACTGGCCGGCGAATCGCGACACCGCCGCGCACTTGGTGGCCGAGGCCGCAGCGGCGGGTGCCCGGCTGGTGGCCCTGCCCGAGTACTTCTGCCTGATGGGCTCGCGCGACAGCGACAAGCTGGCCCTGGCCGAAGCCGCCGGCGACGGGCCGATCCAGCGCTTCCTGTCCGACCTCGCGCGCGAGCATTCGCTGTGGCTGGTCGGCGGTACCTTGCCGGTGAAGACCGGGCAGCCCGACCGCGTGCTCAACCGCTCGGCCGTCTTCGCCCCCGACGGCGGCGAGGCGGCGCATTACGACAAGATCCACCTGTTCGCCTTCGACAGCGGCCGCGAGAGCTACGACGAAGGCCGCACCTTGCGCGCCGGCAGCGAGCCGGTGGCGCTGCAGGCGGGGCCGCTGCCGTCCGGTGAAAGGCTGCGCGTCGGCCTGTCGATCTGCTACGACCTGCGCTTCCCGGAGCTGTACCGGGCCCTGATGACGCCGCCCTGCGACTTGCTCGTGGTGCCCGCGGCGTTCACCCACACGACCGGCAGCGCGCACTGGGAGCTGCTGCTGCGCGCCCGCGCGGTCGAGAACCAGTGCTACGTGCTGGCCGCGGCGCAGGGCGGCACTCATCCCAATGGCCGCCGCACCTGGGGCCACAGCATGGTCGTCGATCCCTGGGGCGAGGTGCTCGACATGCTCGACGAAGGCGAGGGCTTCGTGATCGCCGAGGCCGACCCCGAACGCCTCCTGCAGGTGCGCACGCAGCTGCCCGCGCTGGCCCACCGGCGGCTGTAGGCGGCCCGGGAGCTCGGCCCCATCGCGTGGAATCGCGATGGGTCCTTCGCCAGCCGTTCGTCTCCTTGCGCCAGGCTCATGCGCCGGCTCAGCGCGAGCCGAACATCATCCGCCGCGCCAGCCAGTCGCGCACCGGCGGCAGCGCCTGCAGCGCGGCCAGGCCCAGCCCGCGCGCGGCGGCCGCGCCGGGCAGTCGCCAGGTGAAGCTGCGGGCGAGGAAATCGGTGGCCGCGATCATCGCCCAGCGGTCGGGCGCGCGCGCCCATTCGGCACGCCGCAGCGCGGCGTCGAGATCGTCGGTCCAGCGCAGCACCGAGACCAGCTCGTGGGCGTCGCGCAGTCCGAGGTTGAGGCCCTGGCCGGCGACCGGGTGCAGGGTCTGCGCGGCGTTGCCGATACGCACGACGCGGCCCTCGACCAGCGTGCGCTCGGCGTTCAGCCCGAGCGCGAAGGACTTCAGCGGCGAGATCGCCACCAGTCGCCCGGCTTCCGACGGGAAGACCTGGTTCAGCACCGCCAGCCGCTGCGCGTCGTCCAGCTCGCGCACCGGGTCGTTGCTGCTCTTCACGCACCACACCAGCGAGGCGCGCGGCTGGCCGTCGGCGGCCGCCGGCAGCGGCAACAGCGCCGCGGGCCCTTCGCGCGTGAAGCGCTCGAAGCGCGCGACCGCGGGTCGCACCTGCCAGTGTCACGGTGCCGACCCAGGCCGTCTGCCCATAGTCGCGGGCGACCGCCCGCCGCGCCTGGTCGGCGAAGACGCCGCCCTCGGCGACCACCGCGAGGTCGAACTGCTCGGCGATGCCGGCATCGACCTCGACGCCGTCGGCCACGCGCTTCAGGGCCTTCACGGGCGTGCCGAAGCGCGTGTGCAGGCGCTGCGGCTGCAGCGCGGCCTCGGCCTCCCAGGCGCGCTGCAGCGGCGCCACCAGCGCGCCGTAGGCCAGCACCGCGCCGAGCTGCGGCACGGCCAGGTCGGCGGCGCGCAGGCGAAGCTCGGCGCCGGCCAGGCTCGGCGGCTGCTGCGAGACATGCACCTCGGTGATCGGCTCGGCCGCTGCCGCCGGCCAGGCGCCCAGGCGCTGCAGGAACTGCACGCTGCCCAGCGCCAGCGCCAGCGTTCGCGGGTCGGCGCCGACATCGCGGTCGGCGGGCCGGGCGTCGAACAAGGTGATCTGCGCATGCGGCAGCAGACGCGCCGCATGCAACGCCAGCGCCAGCCCCACCGGGCCGGCGCCCACCACCGCGATCCGCCATGCTGTCTTCGTCACCTTGACTCCCGATGTGCCGGCTATTATTCGCCGCACCTCGCTGCGAGGTGCCCAAGGAGGGTCATGCCATGGCGCTGATGGACTTCATCAAGAAACAGTTCATCGACATTCTCGAGTGGACCGAATCGGGTGACGGCACGCTTGCCATGCGCTATCCGATGGCCGACCACGAGATCCAGTACGGCGGCTCGCTGACCGTGCGCGAGAGCCAGGCCGCGGTCTTCGTCAACGAAGGCAAGGTCGCGGATGTCTTCGGCCCCGGCATGTACAAGCTGACGACGCAGACGCTGCCGGTGCTGACCTACCTGAAGAACTGGGACAAGCTGTTCCAGAGCCCGTTCAAGAGCGACGTCTATTTCTTCAGCACGCGCCAGCAGCTCGACCGCCGCTGGGGCACCACGCAGCCGGTGACGATCCGCGACAAGGATTTCGGCGCCGTGCGGGTGCGCGCCTTCGGCAATTACGCCTACCGGATCGCCGATGCCAAGGCCTTCTACCTGGCGGTCTCGGGCACCCGCGAGCGCTACACGGTCGACGAGCTCGACGGCCAGTTGCGCGGGCTGATGCTGCAGCACATCAGCGACGCGGTGGCGGCCAGCGGCGTGCCCTTTCTCGACCTCGCCGCCAACCAGGTCGAGTTCGCCAAGCAGCTCCAGGACGCCACGGCGCCCGAGTTCGCCAAGCTCGGCCTGGCGCTCGAATTGGTGACGGTGCAGAACCTGAGCCTGCCCGAGGAGCTGCAGAAGATCCTCGACCAGAAGATCGGCATGGGCATGGTCGGCGGCGACATGGGCAGGTTCATGCAGTACCAGACGGCGCAGGCGATCCCCAAGTTCGCCGAGAGCGCCGGCGGTGCCGGTGGCGGCATCGCCGGCGACGCGATGGGGCTGGGCGCCGGTCTGGCCCTGGGCCAGGTGATGGCGCAGCAGCTCGGCCAGGGCCTGCAAGGCGGCGCGGCTGCTGCCGCTGCTGCCGCTGCGCCAGCGCCGGCGGGCCTGAAGCCCGACGACATCATGGCGACGATCGAGAAGCTGGCCGAGCTCAAGGCCAAGGGCGTCCTGACCGAGGAAGAGTTCAGCGGCAAGAAGGCCGAGTTGTTGAAGAAGCTGGTCTGAGCGCCTCGGCCAGATCCTGATCGCCCGCCAGGTGGCCACTCCCCCGCAGCGCGCCTACCGCGCGGCCTGCCCCAACTGCGGCGCGGCGGTCGAGTTCGTTTCGGCCGCCTCGGCCAGTGCGGTCTGCAGCTACTGCCGCAGCACGCTGGTGCGCGATGGCGAAGCGCTGCGCCGCATCGGCGTCAGCGCCGAGCTGTTCGACGACCATTCGCCGCTCCAGCTCGGCGCCGGCGGCAAGCGCCAGGGCATCGCCTTCACGCTCGTCGGCCGGCTGCAGTACGGCTACGAAGGGGGCACCTGGAACGAGTGGCATGCCCTGTTCGACAACGGGCGCTCGGCCTGGCTGAGCGAGGACAACGGCGCCTACGTGCTGGCCTTCGACGCGCCGCTGCCGGCGGACGCGCCGGCCCTGGACACGCTGCGCGCCGGCGCCCGCGTCGTCGCCGACGACCGCGCCTGGGACGTCGCCTCGGTCGTGCAGGCCCACCTCGTCGCCGCCGAGGGCGAACTGCCTTCGCCGCCGCGGCTGGAGGGCGAATTCCCGGTCAGCGACCTGCGCAACAGCGCCGGCGAGGTGGCCACGCTGGACGGCAGCGACCCGGCGCATGTCGCCTGGTCGGTGGGCCGCTCGGTGGCGATCAGCGAGCTCGCGATGAGCGGGCTGAAGGAGGCGAGCGAGAAGACGCTGGGCTCGCGCGGCGTCCAATGCCCCAACTGCGGCGCCGCGCTCGCGATCACGCTGGCGAGCACGAAGAGCGTGACCTGCCGGCAATGCAATGCGGTCGTCGATGTCTCGGGCGGCGTCGGTGCCGAGCTCGCGCATTACCAGCAGAACAACGCCGGCGCGGCCGGGCTGACGCCGCAGATCCCGCTCGGCAGCAACGGAACGCTGGCGCTCGATGGCCCGCCGCTGCCCTGGCAGGTGGTGGGCTACCAGGAGCGCTGCGACATCCCGCAACCCGGCGACGACGGCACCAGCTTCTGGCGCGAGTACCTGCTGTACCACCGCGAGGCCGGCTTCGCGTTCCTGGTCGACAGCGACGAAGGCTGGAGCTGGGTGCGCCCCATCACCGGCGCGCCCGCCTTGCATGGCGACGAGGCGCAGTGGAACGGGGTGCGCTACTTCAAGCGCTGGCAGTACCCGGCCAAGGTGACCTGGGTCCAGGGCGAGTTCTACTGGCGCGTGCAGCGCGACGAACGCGCGCTGGTCACCGACTACGAGGGGCGGGGCGCCGACGCCGCCAGGCGCCTTTCGCGCGAGCAGACCGGCGACGAAGTCGTCTGGTCGGCCGGCGAGACGCTCGATGCGGCCGCGGTGGCCGACGCCTTCGCCATCGCGCCGGCCGCGCGCGCCGCCCTGCAGCGCGACGTCGCGCCGCTGGCCGGCAGCGGCGGCGGCACGCGCATGGTGCTCTACCTCATCATCGCGGTCATCGTCGTCATCGTGCTGCTGTCACGCTGCGGCCGCGACGATTGCGACAGCGTGCGCAGGACCTTCGGCGCCGCCAGCGCCGAATACCAGCAATGCCTGGCCCGGGGCGGTTCGTACGGCGGCTACCGCGGCGGCTCGTACGGTGGCTGGTCCAGCGGTGGCGGTGGGCACAAGTAACGGGATCGACTCGACAGGAGAGCTGACATGATGGGAATCGAATGGCTCAGGCCCGGCGTGTTCGTCGGCTCGGCGCTCTTCGCGCTGCTCGGCGTGGCCGTGTTCTGGCTGTGCTTCGTGATCATCGACCGGCTCACGCCCTACGACCTGTGGGCCGAGATCATCGAGAAGAAGAACGTCGCACTGGCGATCGTGGTCGGCGCCACCTGCATCGCGATCGGCCTCATCGTCGCCGCGTCGGTGCACGGCTAGGCGGGCTGCCGTTCAGGCGTAGGTGACCCAGTCGCGCCGCTGCGGACGGTCCAGGTGCGGCAGGTGGTTGTAGGCGAGCAGCATGTGCCGCTTGGGCGTGAACGCGAACTCGGTGACCGCGCTGTTGCGGATGCGCATGTTCAGGTCGATCGCCGCCTCGTCGGGCGCGCCCAGCACCTGGGCCACCGCGGTGGCGATCGGCCCGCCGCTGCTGACGACGAGCACGTCACCGGAGTGTCTTTCGCGCACGTGGTCGAGCGCGCCGGTGATGCCGGCGACGAACTCGCGCCAGCTCGGCATCCCCACGGGCGTGGTCTCGCCGGCCATCCAGCGGGCCAGGGCCTCGCGCAGCAGCCGGAAATGGGCCCGATAGACCTCGGGCGTGTATTCGGCCGTATGGGGCCTGGCCAGCGGGCCGGCGTGCACGGTGCGGATCAGCGCCTCGCTGTCGTACTCGTTCAGGCCCGGCCATTCGAGTGCCGCGGGCAAGTCGCCATGGCCTTCGGCGATCGCCGCCAGCGATTGCGCGTGCCGGCGCAGCGTGCCGCGCAGCACGGCCTCGAAGACGATGCCGCGGTCGCGGAACCAATCGCCCAGCGCCTGGCACTGGCGCGCGCCGAGCTCGCTGAGCTGGTCGTAGTCGGCGGCGCCGAAGGAGGCCTGGCCATGGCGCACGAGGTACAGCGTTCCCATGGCCCCGATTGTCGCGGCAGGCGGGGCGCGGGCTTGTCGCGCCGGTGACCGCGCGGCGCCCTGCCCTGCCTGCGCTACGCTCGCCCGGTGACCACCGCTTCCGACCCCGGCCCGGCTGCGCACGCAGCGCCGCCCGCCGATTCGCCCGCCGCGCGCGTGAGCCCGGCCGAGCTGGCGCTGCTGGCCTCGGTCTTCGTCGTCGCCGCCTGCGGCCTGGTCTACGAGCTCGTCGCCGGGGCGCTGGCCAGCTACCTGCTCGGCGATTCGGTGCTGCAGTTCTCCACCGTGATCGGCGTCTACCTGTTCGCGATGGGGCTGGGCTCCTGGGCCAGCCGCCACCTGCGGCGCCAGCTGGTGGCGCATTTCCTGCGCATCGAGCTGCTGGTGGGCTTCTTCGGCGGCCTGATGCCGACCCTGCTGTTCAGCGCCCACAGCACGCTGCCGGTGCAGGACGGTGGCGCCTTCCACGCGCTGCTGTACCTGCTGGTCGGGTTGATCGGCGTCCTGGTGGGGCTGGAGATTCCGCTCGTGATGCGCATCCTCAAGTCCCGCTTCGCCGCGCGCTGGGCCTTGTCGGAGCTGGTCTCGCAGGTCCTCACCTTCGACTACCTCGGTGCGCTGGTGGTGGCCATCGCGTTCCCGCTGCTGTTCGTGCCGCACCTGGGGCTGATCCGCACCGGGGTGTTCTTCGGCCTGCTCAACGCCGCGGTGGCGGTGTGGGCGCTGGTGCTGTTCCGCGCCGAGCTGCGGCGCTGGCACGCGCATGCGCTGGCCTGCGCCGGCGTGCTGGCCGTGCTCGCCGGCGCGATGCTCGGCGCCGACCGCCTGACGACCTGGGCCGAGGACCGCTTCTACGGCAGCGACGTGATCGTGCGCGAGAGCAGCGCCTACCAGCGCGTCGTCGTGACCGCCGGCAAGGCGGGGGTGCGGCTCTTCCTCAACGGCAACCTGCAGTTCAACTCGCGCGACGAGTACCGCTACCACGAGACCCTGGTCCACCCGGTGATGGCGGCGCAGGGGGCGCCGCGGCGGGTGCTGGTGCTGGGCGGCGGCGACGGCATGGCCGCGCGCGAGATCCTCAAGTACGCGAGCGTGCAGCAGGTGACGCTGGTCGACCTGGATGCGCAGGTCACGCGGCTGTTCGCCACCGACCCGCGGCTGACCCGGCTCAACCACCGCTCGCTCACCGACCCGCGGCTGCACGTGATCAACGCCGACGCCTTCACCTGGCTGGAGACCAACCGCGAGACCTTCGACGTCATCGTCATCGACTTCCCCGACCCCGCCAACTTCGCGATCGGCAAGCTCTACACGACCAGCTTCTACGAGCGCGCCGACCAGGCGCTGGCCGCCGACGGCTACATGGTCGTGCAGACCACCTCGCCGCTGATCGCGCGCAAGAGCTTCTGGACCGTGGTCGCGACGCTGGAGGCGGTGGGCCTGCGCACGACGCCGCTGCACGTGCATGTGCCGAGCTTCGGCGAATGGGGCTTCGTCATCGCCGGTCACCGGCCGTGGCGCAGGCCCACCACGCTGCCGCCGGGCCTGCGCTTCCTGACCCTGGCCGACATCCCGGCGCTGCTGCAGTTTCCGCCCGACATGGCGCGGGTGGAGGCAGCGCCCAACCGCCTGTCCGACCAGGTCCTGGTGCGTACCTTCGACGAGGAATGGGGCCGGGTCGAGCGCTGACGCGCCGCCAGCTCATCGGCGCCGGTGGCCTGGCGCTGGCGGGCTGCCCGGCGCACGAAGCCGCGGCACCGCCGGCGGCATGGGTCGGCGCCAGCGTCGAGCGTGGCCACCGCCTGCGCAGTGCCCTCACGCTGCCGCCGCCGGCCGTGCTACGCCGCGCCGCGGTGCTGATCGTCGGCAGCGGCATCGCGGGGCTGGCGGCGGCGCGCGCCTTCGCGCGCCAGGGCATCGACGACGTGCACCTGCTCGAGCTCGAGGACGGCGCCGGCGGCAACAGCCGCGGCCATGTGCTGGGCGGCATGGGCTGCCCGCTGGGCGCGCATTACCTGCCGCTTGCCGGGGCCGCAGGCGCACGAGGTGAGCGAATGGCTGCACGAGATCGGCCTGCTGCGCACCGAGCTCGGCCGCACGGTGGCCGACGAGCGCCACCTGTGCTTCAGCCCGCAGGAGCGCCTGTTCATCGACGGCGCTTGGGTCGACGGCCTGCTGCCGCCGGCCGCGCCCGGCTCGGCGACGCTGGCGCAGTACCGCCGCTTCGCGCAGGCCGTGACGCAGGCGCAGGCGCTGGGCTTCGCGCTGCCGAGCTTCCGCGCGCCGTGGACGCCGGCGCACGCGGCGCTCGACGCGATCGGCTTCGAGACCTGGCTGGCGCGCGAAGGCCTCACCGACGCGCGCCTGCGCTGGTACCTGGACTACTGCTGCCGCGACGACTACGGCGCCGGCCTGGCCACGGTTTCGGCCTGGGCCGGGCTGCACTACTTCGCCAGCCGGCATGGCTTCAAGGCGCCGGGCGACGGTGATTTCGACCGCGACCCGGTCTTCACCTGGCCCGAGGGCAACGCCTGGCTGGCCGCGCGCCTGGCCGCGCCGCTCGGCGATCGGCTGCATGGCGGCCGCACGGTGTTGCGCGTGGTCGAAGAACGCCACGCGGTGACGGTCTCGGCCTGGGACGAAGCCGCCTCGCAGCTCGAGCAATGGACCGCCGGCACCGTGGTGCTCGCGCTGCCGCTCTTCGTGGCCGCGCGCATCGTCGAGTCGCCGCCCGCGGCGCTGCGCGCGGCCGCGGTGCAGCTCGGCTATGCACCCTGGCTGGTGGCCAACGCGCTGCTCGATCAGCCCTTGCTGCAGCGGCTGGGGGCGCCGGCCTCGTGGGACAACGTGGTCTACGGCAGCACCGACCTGGGCTACGTCGATGCGATGCACCAGAGCCTGCGCAGCGCACCCGGCCCGACGGTGCTGAGCTTCTATCGCTCGCTGCCGGCGGGCCTGCGGCCGCAGCTCCTCGCCGACAGTGCCCAAGCCTGGGCCGAGCGCGTGCTGCAGGACGGCTCGCGCGTGCACCCCGACCTGCGCCGGCGCGTGCAGCGCATCGACCTGCAGCGCTGGGGCCACGCGATGGCGATCCCCGCACCCGGCGTTCGCGGCAGCCCGGCGCTGGCCGCGTTGCGCGCGCAGCGCGGCCGGCTGCGCTTCGCGCACAGCGACCTCGCGGGCTATTCGGTGTTCGAGGAGGCGTTCAGCGCCGGGACCCTGTGCGTCTGATGCGGATTCGCGGTCGATCGGCGCCGAGCGGCTCGCCTGCCCGCGCACTTCGGCATCGACGCGAATGCGTTGGCCCCGGAGCTGCGGCGTAGACTGAAGACAGAGGTCGGCACCAGGAACACGGAAGGGGTGGAACATGAGAACCAGGCTCGTCGAGTTCCTGCTCTGTCTTGCTTGCGCTGCAGGCGCGCAGGCGCAGGGCACGGACAGCGGCATCAGTCAGAGCACCGACCCGGCGAAGGCGGCTGCCGTGGAGCGAGCAGCGCAGGAGCTCGAAGCGCGCCAGGCGCAGGAACCGGCCCGCCTACCCGCATTCGCCTGACGGACTGGTGCGGGGCAAGTCCGCGAGCGGCATCGCGTACGTTTGCGGTGGCGTCACCACGGAAGAGCGGAAGGCGCTGCATGCCCTGCGCGCCGATTACAGCCTGTGGGTGGCGACCGTTGCAAAGCCTTCCGGTGCCTACCTGTCCGACGCACGACTGCGAATCTCGGATCTCGGCGCCAAGCGCGTCGTGATCGAGCAGACGATGGTCGGCCCCTGGTTCTTCGCCATGCTTCCACCGGGCCGCTACGAGATCTCGGCCACCGTGCCCGCGGAAGGCGCCGATGCTTCGCAGACGCTCACCGCGCAGGTGAATGTCGTGCGCGGGGAAATGCGCCAGGCCGTGCTTCGCTTCCCATCTTCGGCCGACGTGGGGGCGGAGCGAGACCAGCCCTTCGGCGGCAATCCGTTCGGGGCATCGGCGCCGAAACGCTGATCGGCGCCAGCCATCACCCCAGCGCCGCTGCGCCACGGCGCCTGCGGTACGCTCCCCGGCTTTCCAAACCCGCAGGACATCACGCCATGCAATACCGCCGTCTCGGCCGCTCGGGCCTTCGCGTCAGCACGCTTTCGCTGGGCTCCTGGGTCACGT
Source organism: uncultured beta proteobacterium (assembly GCA_963725755.1). Taxonomy (GTDB): domain Bacteria; phylum Pseudomonadota; class Gammaproteobacteria; order Burkholderiales; family Burkholderiaceae_C; genus Rubrivivax. Next base: position 19,030 of record CAVRZW010000014.1, on the reverse strand, counting down.
ACCACAACCAGGTGGACAGCGGCGCGGCCGCCGAGATGCTGGCCGCCGCCTTCGACGCCGGCATCAACTTCTTCGACAACGCCGAGGTCTATGCCAGCGGCCGCAGCGAGGAGATCATGGGCCAGGCGATCAGGCAACTGGCCTGGCCGCGGCTGAACTACATCGTCAGCACCAAGTTCTTCTGGGGCCTGGACCGCGCGGGCGATGCCGTCAACCGCAAGGACACGCTCAACCGCAAGTACCTGATGCAGGCGATGGACGGCTCGCTCAAGCGCTTCGGCCTGGAGCACATCGACCTCGTCTACTGCCACCGCTCCGACCCGAACACGCCGGTGGAAGAGACGGTGCGGGCGATGAGCGACATCATCACCCAGGGCAAGGCGCTGTACTGGGGCACCAGCGAATGGAGCGCGGCCGACATCCGAGCCGCGTGGGACATCGCCGACCGCCACGGCTGGCACAAGCCGGTGATGGAGCAGCCGCAGTACCACCTGTTCCACCGCAAGCGCGTCGAGCAGGAGTACGCGCGCTTGTACGAGGACATCGGCCTGGGTCTGACGACCTGGAGCCCGCTGGCCTCGGGCCTGCTCACGGGCAAGTACCGCGCCGGCATCCCGGAGGGCAGCCGCGGCGCGCTCGAGAGCATGGGCTTCCTGCGCGACAGCCTCACCAACGCGGCCAAGAACGCCGCCGTCGCGCAGCTCGAGCCGATCGCGGCCGAGCTCGGCGGCACGCTGGCGCAGCTGGCGATCGCGTGGGCGGCGAAGAACCCGCGCGTGAGCACGGTGATCACCGGCGCGTCGAAGCTGTCGCAGCTGCAAGCCAACCTCGGCGCGATGCCGCTGCTCGACAAGCTCACGCCCGAGGTGATGGCGCGCATCGACGCGGCGACGGCGGCGCTGGCCGAGTAGCCCGGCCGGCGGCGGGCCTTCGTGCCGTCCAGGTCCGCGCCGGCGGACCTGGAGCCGCGGCACTCAGACCGGCCGGTCGCCCAGCGCGATGTCCAGCGTCATCTCGTGCGCCAGCGCGCCGAGTTCCTGGCGCAGTGCTTCGGTCGACAGTGCCGCCGGTACCAGCAGCTGCGCGCGCACCTTGAAGGTCTGCTTGCCGCTGGCGTCGCTGCGCTGGATCTCGGTGTGCAGGTGCTCGATGCTGACGCCGCGCTCGGCCAGCGTGTGCGTCAGGCGGCTGACGATGCCGCGTTGGTCGTCGCCGACGAGGTCGAGCTCGACGCCGCGCAGGCTGGCCGGCACGGCCGCGCCGTCGCTCTTGGCGATCACCACGTGCAGGCCCGACGACTCCAGGCCGCGCAGCGCTTCGGCCAGCGCATCGGCCTTGTCGCGCGGCACCTCGAAATGCACCATGCCGGCAAATTCACCGGCCAGGCGTTCCAGCCGGCTGGCAGCCCAGTTGGCGTCGAAGCGCTGGGCCCGCTCGGACAGCAGGCGCACGATCCCGGGGCGGTCCGGACCCATCACGGTGACGACCAGCGAGGTGGTGGTGGATGGCGCCTGGTCCTCGGTCAACACCACCGCGCGGCGGATCATCGGCGCGCGGGTCGCGAACCGGGTGTCCTGCGGCCGTGCCGGCAGCACGTCGTGCTGCTGCGCGTGCTGCACCACCTCGGTCAGCAGCCGCAGTCCCATCGGCGCCAGCGCGCGCTCCCACAGCTCGCGGGCGTTTTCGCCCTTGGCGACGAAGCACCAGTCCTGCGCGGCGATCGGGCCGGCGTCCCAGCCATCGGCCAGGTGGTACACCGAACCGCCGGCAATGGGATCGCCTTCGAGGATGGTCCATTCGACCGCCGCGATGCCGCGATGCCGCGGCAGCAGCGACGGGTGGTAGCCGACGCCGCCGAGCCGGGCGCGCGCGAGCGCCTCATGACTGATGCGCGCATGGGTGTGGGCCGCGATGATCACGTCGGTGCCTTCGGCGATGGCCTCGCCGGGCACGATCTTCGGGTTCTGCAGCACATGCACCGGCAGGCCCGCGGCACGGGCCGCGATCGCCAGCCGGTCATCGGCCGCGGGGGCGACGACGCTGGTGATTTCGATCCCCGGCAGCGGGCGCAGGGCTTCCAGCACCGAGGCGCCGAAGTAGCGGGAACCGACCAATGCGCATTTCATCAAGACTGTCCTTTGGCGAGTGCCGACGATGGCGTGGACCCGGGGCCTGGCCTGCGGGTCCGGCAAGGAACATAGCAGAGTCTGACGCGGGGTCGGCGCCGATGCCGCACAAAGCGTTGCGCCTGCTGACCCCCATGAACACCCGGCGTCCGTAGGATTCGAGCGTCCCCCCCTTCTGCGGAGCCTCGATGTCGTTCGTGATGATTGCCACCGGCCCGGCCAGCCGCTCGCGCGTTCGCACGGTGTCGATGCGGGCGTTGTGGCTCGCCGGCGCGGGCGGGGCGGCGCTGCTGCTGGTCATCGGTGCGGGCCTGGGCCGCTGGCTCGCGAGCGCCGGCCCGGCGCCCTCGCCCCAGGTCGCGACGCCGCGGGGCGTACGGCCCTTCACCGTCGAGCAGCTCGGCGCGCTCTCGGGTCGCCTGTTCAGGCTCGAGAGCCAGGCCCTGCAACTGGGGCAGCGGCTGGGCGGCTTGCCCGCGACCGCGGCCCTGCCCAAGCCCGCGGCGCCGTCGCACCGCATCACCGCGCCCAGCGGCGGCCCGTTGTTGCCGCCGCGGCCGGACGAGGACCCGGCCGGCGATCTGAGCCTGCTCCAGGCCCGCCTGACGCACGTCGAGCATCAGATGGCCTCGGTCGCGGATGCGGCCACGCTCGACAGCCTGGCGCTGATGCGCCTGCCCACGCGCGTGCCGGTCCAGGGCGCCGAGCTGACCTCGGTCTTCGGCAATCGGGAGGACCCCTTGACCGGCCAGCGGGCCTTCCACGCCGGGTTGGACCTGGCCGTGGCCACCGGCACCGTGATCCACGCCGCCGCCGGCGGCAAGGTCGTGTTCGCAGGCCTGAAGCCCGACTTCGGCCGCATGGTCGAGATCGATCACGGCAACGGCCTGGAGACGCTCTACGCCCATGCGTCGCGGCTGCTGGTTGCCACCGGCGCGCTGGTGCTGCCGGGCGACCCCATCGCCGAGGTCGGCACCAGTGGCCGCTCGACCGGCCCGCACCTGCACTTCGAGGTGCTGCGCCAGGGCGCTGCGGTCGACCCGCGCCGCTACCTGGCGGGGCTTTGAGGTTCGACGGCCGATGACCACCGGCCCCGGGCGCGGTGTCGCCAGCCGCCTGGCCAGCACGCCGCTGGTGCTGGCGGCGCCGGGCGCCGGCGGCAGCCGCAAGGTCGCGGTCACGCTGGCGCTGGTCGCGGCGCTGGGGGCTGGCGCTGCCGGCACGCATCTGTACTGGCTGCAGCGCGTCGGCCCGCTGCCGCAGCAGGCCACGCTGCTGGCCGACCTGCAGCAGGCGCAGCAGGCGCTCGAGCAGGCCCGGCTGCAGCAGCGCGTGGCCACCGCGCGCGGCCAGGAGCTGGAGCGCCAGATCGACGCGCTGAACCAGAAACTGCGCGAGTGCCAGGTCGACCTCGCCTTCGTCCGCGGCGCGCGCGGGGGCCCACACTGATCTCGCGTCGGAGAACCCAATCGATGTTCAAGAAACGCAAGCAGCAGCGTCCGGCGATCGAGGGCACAAGGCTGTCGAGCCTGATCGCCGAAGACGTCGAGATCGTCGGCGACCTGCACTTCACCGGCGGCGTGCGCATCGACGGCTGCGTCAAGGGCAACGTGATCGGGCACGCGGGCGAGGGCGCGTCGCGCCCCTTGCTCGTGCTGTCGGAGAAAGGCCGCATCGAGGGCGATGTGGCCTGCGGCGATGCGGTGATCAACGGCAGCGTCGTCGGTGACCTCGCGGTCGAGCACTTCCTGGAGCTGCAGGCCGGCGCACGCGTGAGCGGCACGATTCGCTATCAGCATCTCCAGCTCGACGTCGGTGCGACGGTGCAGGGCCTGCTGCAGAAGGCCGATGCTGCCGCAGCGGCCGACAACGTGATCCTGATAGCCGCCGACGCGGCCACCGCAGCGCGCAAGTAGGTCCAGAAGCGACAAAGGGTTCGCGGCGGCTTGCCTGCGAACCCTCGTGAATTCTTGGTGGCCTGGGGCTTCCTCGCAAGATTGGCTCTGGATCGCCCACAAGGTAGTGTCTGGCCAGCGCCTGCGGGTACGCGAGTGTGATCTGAGCCTTCTTTCTTGGTGCGGCTCTTCTTGCGGTCACCAATGCACCGCGCGGTCGTTGTGCCAACACGAGATCACCATGCCAGGCGAGCAGCCAACTTCTTCGTCGTCGACAGCACGAACTGCTGCAATCGATCGGCGAGGATCCTTGCCGAGCGGGGCAACGCAGGCTTGAGCTCCTTCACGGCCTGGTCGAATGCGTCCGGCATTCTCCGCGCCAGGTCAGCGGCCCGTTGGGCGATGAACTGCGGTCGCATGCCGAGCTGCCGAGCCAATGGCGTCAGGTGCGCCTTGGTCAGCGACGCTGGCTTGTAGTCCCCGCCGATGGCAAACGCGAACTCCTGCGACAGCCCTGGGTACATGCGTGTGCACATCAAGTCGTAGAAGGGGGTGAGCATCACGCCCTTGCCGGGCAGGTTGTAGATCGACAGGTTCTTCGCGTGGCTGTCGTTGTTGCCGGCGTAGAGGTTGAAGAAGATCCACCCGACGAAGTGGCGCAGGTCCACCGCCGGCTGCGTGCTGTAGCGGCGGATCAGTTCGGCGCAGGTCGCGAGGCCGGGGCCACCCTCCTTCTCGTACTTGCGCTCCGAGACCGTGCCGGCCAGCTGGCACAGGTCGTACTGGACCAGTCGGGCCAGTGTCCCGTCCGGGCGGACGAGCCGATCGAAGCGTCGGACCACGCAGGACTCGGTGTGCGGCTCGTAGAACACCTCGGCGGTCGGCAGGCCGCAGTTCGCCGCGGCTCGCATGACGATCGTCTCGTTGGCAGCCGACTGCCAGACCTTGGCCAGGCGCTTGATGTTCGGTTTGAGGATGTGTGTCGAGGGCGAAGTGCCCTTGGGCAAACGCGGCAGGCCGTCGTCGAAGATGGCGATGCCGGTCTTGTCCTGGGCCCCGGCCAGCGAGATCCTTGCATCACCGCCTTGGAGGTCGATTGCGGAAGCGGACTTCTTGCCGAGGATGGCGGCCATGGCCTCCCAGGTCGTCGCCTCGTAGGTGGCCGGCCCGGGATGCTGACCGCCTGGGACGATCACGAACCCACCGGCGGTGTCGCCGGCAACCTCGAGCAGCAGGGAGAACAGCGTCGATGCCTTGCGCTGCTCGGCGAGGTAGTGGCGCAGCTCGCCTTCGGGCAACAGGTTCTCGAAGAACGCCTGCACCGCGGCCGATTCATTGCGCCCCGGCTGCAGCGCGATGGCGGCCACGGTCATCCGCTCGGGGCGCTCGAGCCAGCTCGGCGCGTACTCGAACGCGACCGGCGACGTGTCGTGGATCGTTCCGACGAGTTCGGTGCCGTAGTAGACGTCGAGGCGGTCGGGGCGATTCATCACAGCACCCGGGCTGCCTTGGGTCGCACCACCACCTCCAACCCCAGCAGGTCCATGACATCCAGGACCTTCTGGAGTTGCACGGTCGGCTTGCCGTTCTCGAGGTCGACGATGAACCTGTTGCCCGTGTTGCCCAGGCCGGCAATATCGAGTTGCTTGAGGGCCAGTCGCTTGCGCTGCTCGCGGACGACGGCACCGAGTTCTACCGACGAGCGGACGGTGGCCTCCTGGCTGGAGCGATTACCGCTCGGTAAGTTCCGCGCCGTTGAGGGCATGGTGGCCTCCGAAAGTTACCTATCGGTCATTTTCTGCGTCGACCCGCTGGAGGTCAAGAGAAAATTACCTCTCGGTAACTCGACTCCAACTGCACATCGCCTCCAGCGGCCATGCCGCGATGGCCGCGATCAGGACTTGCGCGCCCGAAGCGGGACGACCGGCGCTCGCCCGCGCAGCTTGTCGAGACGGCCCGATCCGAACGTGCGTACCTTCGAAGTCATCGCGCTGCGGTACGAGCGCGAGGGGATGCCAGGCAATGCAGCCCGAACCCGGCGCGACAACCTGAAGGAGCTGGACCGGCTGCGCTCCGTCTTCGGCGCTGTGTTGATCGAAGCCATCAAGCCGCACCACGTGCGCCCACCTCGACAAGCGAGGGCAGTCCGCGAGGGCCCGTGCGAACCGCGACAAGGCCCTGCTGAGCCACAACTTCAACAAGGCCCGCGAGTGGGGCTACGCCGACGCACCGAACCCCTGCTAGGGCGTGAAGGGCCTCACCGAGTCAGGCCGCGAGAGGTGCGGGACTGACGCCGAATTCCAGGCCGTGCATGCCAAGGCCGACCCGACCTTGCAGGACGCCATGGACCTCGCCCTGCTGACCGGCCATCATTGGCTGCATAGAGGACCTGACGCGACTCCAGCGCCCATTCGCCCAGCTCGTCGTCCTTGTTTCCTTGGACTTGATGAAGCGCTGGCCGAGCACGATGGCCACTGCGGACTTGATGGCAATCGAGCGCGGCTAGGCGGAGCGATTGAGATGCGACTGAAACACGGCCCTTTTCGTCATGAAGCCGTAATTTCGGGCGCTGAGAATGCCCACAATCCGGGCGCAGAACCGGCCGCACCATTGGGTGGAGGACTGAGAGGTCCGGGGAACCCGTAACCCAGCGCCTGAACCCCGTCGTCGAGCGGCGAGCTGCTCGATGTCCGGAGAACCGAGCCCGCTGTCAGCAATGGCCGCGGGCTTTTCTATGCCGCGGCCGAGGGCCGCGCCGCTCGCGCGGCTCCGCAGTGTCGCCAATCTGAATCACGGAGCCACACCGGGCGGCCAAACTGGCTCCAGTCGGGTCAGGCGCGCCAAGGTCGCACCACCCGAAATCAGGGTATGCGGCGGTCAAGACGCAAAGATAGCCAGCTCAGGCCGGTGACGACTATGAACACCAGGGCCAGCACGCACGCGACGTAGAAGACCGCAGCCAGCGCGGGCAGGGCCAGCGTGACGTCGGCATACACCGCCGTGCATAGCAGCAGGGTTCCCGCAACGAGCCAGCGGCGCAGATACGTCAACAGCCATCGTGCGTGTGCCTGGTTGTGCCGCAAGGAGGTCCAGCGCTCCATCTCAGTGCCGCAATTTGCGTCTCGAAACAGCCAACCGTAGAAGCAATAGCGATAAAGCAACGCTGACAGAGGAGCCGTGGCGTTGCTCAGCGGCCTTACGCTGGCGCGGTTGAGGGCGCGATTCCGAGTGTCCACTTGGCGAGCTTAAACCTGTCGTCTCGGAGGCGTATGCGGTCGCGGCGCCAAGTTGGGGACCAACCCGCAGATTTACCCGTTTATCGTCATCGGGCTGGAAACGGCCATGCGCAAGAGCGAGATTCTTTCGATCCGCCGGGAAGACATAGACCTTCAGCGCCGCGTCATCTACATCCCGAAGGCGAAGGCCGGCGCACGCGAACAACCGATCACCGAACACCTGGGCGAGTTTCTGGCGTCCTACGCGGCCGCGCTGCAACCGGGCAACCTGTGGTTGTTCCCGTCACCGGGCGCGAAGGTCGGGCACACGGTGGACGTGCGCAAGCCGTTCCGCCGGGTCGTCACCGCCGCCGGCCTAGACCCGGATCAGATTCTGCGGCACACGCTGCGCCACACCGCAATCACCCATCTTGTTCAGGCCGGCGTGGACCTTCCCACCGTGAAGCGGATCAGCGGGCACAAGACGCTGGCGATGGTCGAGCGCTATGCGCACGCGAACGGCGCACACATCCAGACCGCGATGGACAAACTGCAAGCCCGGCTCAAGCTCGCTTCTTAAGGTGTAGTACACGCCGGAGGGTCCAAGCCAATCACGCTCTCAGAGCGGGTTTAGATCAGTTCAGCGGCGTCGCGCAGGAAGGTGGCAGTCTGGGCAAGGCCGTTCCGCTCCAGGCTCTGCGCGAACACTTCCGGCGTGCACTCAGGCTTCTGTAGTCGAGCGCGCATTTTTTTGAACGCTGCCAGCACCATTACCGGCTCAAGCTCAAGCTGAGCCACAAGGAATGTGTCAGGGTGGAGCGGCTCGATGCCTAGTGGCGAGAGCAGCGGCAACGGAAAGTCTCTGATGTTGGCCGTGACAATACAGTCGGCGTGGCCAGCCATTGCTGCGGCGAGAACGTGGCGGTCGCCTGCATCCGGGAGGTCGACGCAGGCCTCAAGCGGTTGCCAAGCGCCAGCCGGTACTTCCCAGTCCGGACAAGCGCGCCGCATGGCGTCCCGTCGAGCGATGAAGGTACCGGATGGGCTGCAGCGCTGCGCTTCCAAGCTTCGCATCCATTCTTCGTCGATGCGGTCGGTCCACTTGGCGGCAAAGATGCGGGTCGCCTGAACGCTCATGAGTGCGTCGCATACCGCCACTGGAAACAGGACACATGCGTCGAGAAGGGCCGTGTAGCGGGCGTGGCCAGCCATTAGCTCGACCTGTTAGTAGTCGAGCCCGAGTTCGCGGGCGTTCGCAGCCATTTCATCGAGCGCAGCCTGCTGACCTGCTCTCATCACCCTCGCATACTCATGAAGATCGGCGTACAGGATCCTGCGGTGCGTGCCAACCATGCGGTGCCTGAGCCGTCCAGCTTCGATCTCTTTGATGATGAAGGGCCGGGAAACATTTAGGAAGTTGGCCGCCTCGACCGTCGACAACTCCTGCTTCTCATGCACCAACAAGATAGTCTTCCGCTGAGCCATCATGCCGAGGGCTTGGCCGATGATGCGCAACACGCGCGGCGGCACCGAAACCGTCGGTGAAGACCGGTCATCACTAACCACCGTGATTCCAACGGCGCGTGAGTGATCTAGTGACTCCATGATGACTCGCTGTGCTGCCCGCACCATCTCTGCCTCGTCGGGCGTCAGGTCAGGTGGCAGCAACTTCTCGCGTTCAAGGGTAGCCATCTTGATCTCCTTCTTCCGAACACTTGTCGTATGCCTCGTGCAGCGGACTGCCTCACAACCGCACTGTATGCCATAAACGCAATATGTGCAGCAAGTGAAGGGGATGAGATCCGGCCTTTTCGCAGAGATCCGACGGCATCGGTGTACGCAACCTCATGGTGCTGTGGGGTTCGTGCCACCGCCACCGAAGCGTGGTCGCCAAGACAACGCAAACTTGGCGCTACGCCAGAGTCTTGTCAGTCAGTCGTTTTCTTGGCACGCCTACACAGGAACTACACAAAGCACAACGGCTTGCAATGCGAGAACACATGCAAGCCGTTGATCTATATGGTGGCCTGGGGCGGAATCGAACCACCGACACGCGGATTTTCAATCCGCTGCTCTACCAACTGAGCTACCAGGCCTGGAGAGCCGGCGATTATATCCAGCGCCTGCGGCCGCAACGCCGACTTGCATGGCGCCGCCGCAGCCGCGGGCTCATGGCCCGCCGCGCTTGTTGCGCGTCAGGTCGACGCCCAGCTGCTTGAGCTTGCGGTACAGGTGGGTGCGCTCCAGCCCGGTCTTCTCGGCCACGCGGGTCATCGAACCGCCTTCCTTGGCCAGGTGGAATTCGAAGTAGCTCTTCTCGAATGCATCGCGCGCTTCGCGCAGCGGGCGGTCGAGCTCGAAGCTCTGTTCCGAATGCGGCCCGCTGGCTGCCTGCAGCGGCATCAGGGTGGCGGCCGAACCGGCGGCGCCGGACAGCAGCGCATCCCCGTGGTTGCCGTTCGGGCCGGTCATCCCCAGCGCCGCGGCCAGGCGCTGCGCGGGCTTGACCAGCGCCTGCTCGACGGCGCGCAGCAGCTTCTGCAGCGTGATCGGTTTTTCGAGGAAGGCGGTGGCGCCGACCTTGGTCGCCTCCACCGCCGTGTCGATCGTGCCGTGGCCGCTCATCATGATCACCGGCATCGTGAGCAGCCCGCTGGCCGACCATTCCTTGAGCAGCGTGATGCCATCGACGTCGGGCATCCAGATGTCGAGCAGCACGAGGTCGGGGCGCAGCGACTCGCGCACCTCGCGGGCCTGGGCGGCGTTCTCTGCCAGTTCGACGGTGTGTCCTTCGTCGGCGAGGATCTCGGAGAGCAGGGCGCGGATGCCCAACTCGTCATCGACTACCAGGATTGTTGCCATGCGGTCTAGTTGTGCGCCCTATCGCCTGTGGCCGGCGCGGGACCGATGTCGGTGCCCCCCGTCTTTGCGACCGGCTTTGACGTCGGCGAGACGGCAAAGTTCGAAAATGATAGCGAAACCCGCGCGCCGGTGACGGGGCCGTCGGGTTCGTCGCCGGCGCGCAGGTTGGCGGCGCGCACGCGGGCGCCATGCTCGTCGGCGATTTTCTTGACCACCGCCAGGCCCAGCCCGGTGCCCTTGGCCTTGGTCGTCACGTAGGGCTCGAAGGCGCGTTTGAGCACCTTGTCGGGGAAGCCGGGGCCGTTGTCGATCACCGTCAATCTCACCGCCAGCCACTCGCCCTGTTCGCCGCGGGCGCCCGAGGTGATGAGCTCGACCTGGCCGTCGGGCCGGTCGGCGATCGCGTCGAGGCCGTTCTGGACCAGGTTGTGGATGACCTGGCGCAGCTGCGTCGCGTCACCCATGATCGGCGGCAGGCCGGGCTCGAGGCTGGCCACCAGCAGCCCGTTGTCCTGCGCCTGGCCGTACAGCGCCAGCACCTCGGTGGCCAGCAGGCCCAGGTCGAGCGGCTTCATCTGCGCCGCCGGCAGGCGCGCGTAGTCGCGGAACTCGTTGACCAGGGTCTGCATCGCCTGCACCTGGCTGACGATGGTGTGCACCGAGCGCTGCAGCAGCGCCTGGTCGGCGCCTTCGAGCTTGGCGCCCAGGCGGTGCTGCAGCCGCTCGGCCGAGAGCTGGATCGGTGTCAGCGGATTCTTGATCTCGTGCGCCAGCCGCCGCGCCACCTCGGCCCAGGCGGCGCTGCGCTGCGCCGAGACGACCTCGGTGATGTCGTCGAAGACCATCAGCCGCGCCTCGCCGGGCAGGGTGGCGCCGCGCACCAGCAGCGTCAGCGTGGCGCCGTCGCCGCGCTTGAGCTCGAACGACTCCTGCCACTGGTCGCGCTCGCCGGCCTCGGGGCTGGTCGCCAGCAGCTCGAAGCGCTGCTCCACGCCCTTGGAGAACTCCTCCAGGTCGGGCAGATCCGACAGCCGCCTGCCGCGCCATGAGGCCAGCGGCCGCTGCAGGATGCGCGTGGCGCCGGGGTTCACGGTGTCGATGCGGCCTTCGCGGTCGAACACGATCACGCCGGCGGTCAGGGTGTCGAGGATGGTCTGCAGCCGCGTGCGCGCGCCCTCGAGCTGGAAGATGCCGCGCTGGACCTGCTGGCGCGCCTCGGCCACCTGCGCCGTCATCGCGGCGAAGCTGCGCGTCAGGCCGCCGAGCTCGTCGCTGCTGGCGAACACCGGCTTGGCGGTCAGGTCGCCGGCGGCGACCTGGCGCACGCCGTCGGCCAGCAGCAGCAGCGGCCGCGCGAGCTGGTTGCCGAGCACGATGGCCAGCAGCACGGCGGCGAACACGGCCAGGATCAGCGCCAGCGTCAGCGTGCCGATGTACATCCGGCGCAGGCTGTCGCGGGCCAGCGCGCGCTGCTGGTACTCGCTGTACGCGGCCTGCACCGCCAGCGCGTTGACCGCCAGCGCGCGCGACATCGGCTGCACGACCATCAGGAAGCGCCCCTCGCCCGGCGACAGCGCGATCTCGCTGCGCGGCACGCGCGCCAGTGCGCGCACCCGCGGCTGCACGTCGCCGGTCACCAGCGATTCGTCGTCCAGCCCTTCGACCTGGCTGGCCGCGCCTTTCTCGCGCGCCTGGCGCAGCAGCGACGCCGGCGGCCGCGTCGGCGCCGCCGATTCGGCGCTGCCGCCGGCGCTGAAGAGCACCTGCCCGTTGGGGCCGAGCAGCGCGGCCTCGGCGGCGCCCATCTGCTCGCGCAGCCGTTCGAGCGCCAGCGGTGCGGCGCCGGGCCCAGCCTCGGCCAGGCGCTCGGCGCCGACGCGGGTCTTGGTCAGCAGGTCGGTGGTGAGCGCGTCGAGCGTGCCGCGGCCCAGCGCCAGGCCGGCATCGAGCGCGCCGGCCACGCGGACGTCGAACCAGGCCTCGATGCTGCGCGAGGCGAACTGGTACGAAACCGTGTAGATGACCAGCCCCGGCAGCAGGCCGACGAGGGCGAAGATGCCGGCCAGCTTGATCAGCAGCCGGCTGCCGAACTTGCCGCGGCGCACGCGGACCGCCAGCCGCACGGCGACGATGCCGATGACCAGCGTGAGCAGCAGCGCGACGACGACGTTGACCGCGAACAGCCAGACGAAGTGGCGCTCGTAGAAGCCGCCGCCCTGGGTCGAGAACGAGACGACGAAGGCCAGCACCAGGGCCGCCCCGGTGGCTGCCACGATGGCCACGATCCAGCCCCAGCGGGCCGAGCTGCTCATCAGAGCCCCCTGCGGCCGCTGGCCGGCCCTGCCGGCCAGGCAGGCGCCCTCGGCAGTGCCCGCGCGTTCATGGCGACTTCAGATCGACCTTGAGCGTGCGCGAGACCTCGACCGCCCAATCGCTCGGGCCGCCGAGGCCGGTGAGGCCGAATTGCATCGGCCCCGGCAGCTGCGAGGTATCGAGCCGGTAGCTGAACTCGACGTAGTAGCTCTTGTCGGGGTCGAGTTGCGACAGCTCGGCCAGCTTCCAGCCGGCGCTGCTGGAGGCGGCGTTGAGCGCTTCGGTCAGCGTCGCATGGGTCTGGTTCAGGCCCCCGAGGCCGACGCGCCAGGAGCTGGTCAGAGGCTGGTAGGCGATGCGCCAGGAGCGCGAGACCTTCGCCACCCGCTCGTCGCGCCAGTACCAGCGGTGGCGCAGCAGCTGCGCGTCGGCGACGAAGTAGAGCGGCACGCCGCGCCGCAGCGCGTCCTCGACCGTCCGCGGCAGGTGGATGCGGACCGCGAACTCCAGCGTCAGCTCGCCCTCGGCATGGCTGGTGCGCAGGGTGGACAACTCCACACCCTGGGCCCGCGCCGGCAGCGGCAGCAGGCAGGCCAGCCACAGCAACGGCCACAGCAACAACCGGTGCATCGGCCAAAGGCCCTGCGTGAAGTGGTTGCGGACCGTGGTCGGGTGCATGAGGTTTGCGGCGGCTCGAGGTCTAGGTCTTGCGGATCAGCGCATAGAAGAAGCCGTCCTGCAGCACGCGGCCGTGGCCGGGCGCTCCCTGGGCCGGATTGTCGGGCAGCGGCAGCAGGTGGCCGGGCGACTGCGGCTCAAGCAGGGCCTTGCCGGGGCCCTGGCGTTGCAAAAAAGCTTCGATCTGCTGCCGGCCTTCGGCCGGAAAGATCGAGCAGGTGACGTAGAGCAAGCGCCCGCCGGGCGCCAGCAACGGCCACAGGGCATCGAGCATCTCGGCCTGCACGCGGGCCAGGGTGCGGATGTCGTCGGCGCGGCGCAGCCAGCGCACGTCGGGGTGGCGGCGCACGATGCCCGAGGCGGTGCAGGGCGCATCGAGCAGGATGGCATCGAAGGGCCGGCCGTCCCACCAGGCCTGCGGCTGCCGCGCGTCGCCGGCCTTGAGCTCGGCCACCAGCCGCTCGCGCTTGAGCGTGTCCTGCACGCGCGCCAGGCGCAGCGGGTCGCTGTCCAGCGCCAGCAGGTCGAGGTCGGCCAGCTCCAGCAGGTGCGCGGTCTTGCCGCCGGGGGCGGCGCAGGCATCGAGCACGCGCGCGCCCGGCCGCAGCCCGGCGCCTTCGAGCAGCAGCGGCGCCGCGCGCTGGGCGGCGGCGTCCTGCAGCGAGACCTCGCCCTCGGCGAAGCCGGGCAGCTGCTGCACCGGGCAGGGTTGGGCCAGCACCACGGCCTGGCCGCCGAGGCCGTCGAGCAGCGTCGCCGCGCGGCCCAGTGCCGCCAGGCCCTGCACGTAGCCGGCACCGGTGCCGCGGCGGGCGTTGACGCGCAGCGTCATCGGCGGATGTTCGTTGGCCGCGGTGAGCAGCGCGCTCCACTCCTGCGGCCAGTCACGCTTGACGCGCTCGATCCACCACAGCGGATGGTTGTAGGCGCCCAGCGGCGTGTGGCGAACGGCCTCGGTGACCGCGTCGCGCTCGCGCAGGAAGCGGCGCAGCACGGCGTTGATGAAACCGGCCGCCGCCGGCACGCGCTGGCGCGCGGCGGTCACGGCCTGGTCGACCAGGGTGTGTTCGGCGTAGGGCAGCGCGTCGGCCGGCCACAGCAGTGCGAGCGCGGTGACCAGCAGCGCGTCGACGGCGGGCGGCGGCGTCTTCGGTGCCAGCCGCTCGCGCGCCTCGGTCGCGCTGCCCAGCCAGCGCAGGGTGTGGAAGCTCAGCGCCTGCACGCCGGGCCGCAGGTCGGCCGGGCAGCGGGCCAGCCAGTCGGTCAGCGATCGCCCGCCGCGCACCGCCTGCACGGCGTCGGCGGTCTGCTCGAGCAGGCGGTGCAGCGGCGCGGCAAGGGACGGTATGGGTGGTCCGGACATCGGGCCAGTCTAGGTGATGTGCCGGGCAAGCCCGGCCCGGCACAAGGGCCGGCCAGGCGACGCACAATGGACGCTCCGCCGCATCCCGCTGCCCGCATGGCCCGAACCCCACCGCCTCCTGCCGATCCAGGCAGGCAGATCTTCCGCAGCGAAGAAGACCTGGCCCGCCTGCCCGCCAGCGAGCGCATCCGCTACCGCCTGGTCAGCGCCGACCGCCGCTACCACGCCAACGACAACATCGCGGCCTTCGTGCGCGCCGGCGAACTCGAAGAGCTCAAGGCCGAGGTGCAGGCCAAGATGCAGGAGGTGCTGGAGGCGCTGGTGATCGACACCGAGAGCGATCACAACACCAACGAGACGGCCCAGCGGGTGGCCAAGATGTACATCGACGAGGTCTTCCGCGGCCGCTTCCAGCCGATGCCGGCGGTGACCGAGTTCCCCAACGTCGAGCGCCTGAACGAGCTGATGATCGTCGGCCCGATCACCGTGCGCAGCGCCTGCAGCCACCACATGTGCCCGATCTTCGGCAAGATCTGGATCGGCATCCTGCCCAACGAGCACAGCAACCTGATCGGCCTGTCGAAGTACGCGCGCATCGCCGACTGGATCATGAGCCGGCCGCAGATCCAGGAAGAGGCGGTGACGATGCTCGCCAACGAATTGCAGGAGCGCGTGCGCCCCGACGGTCTGGCGATCGTGATGGAAGCCGACCACTTCTGCATGCAATGGCGCGGCGTCAAGGACATGGACTCTGCGATGACCAACAGCGTGATGCGCGGCGCCTTCCTCAAGGACGCCAACCTGCGGCGCGAATTTCTCTCGCTGCTCTCGCGCAAGCAAGGCTGAAAGACCACCATGCTCGTCAGACTCATGTACGCCAGCCGCGCGGTGCCGGCCGTCGACCAGGAAGAACTGCTCGCGATCCTGCGCAAGAGCAAGGTCAACAACCCGGCGCTGGGCATCACCGGCGTGCTCTGCTTCAGCCAGGGCATCTTCCTGCAGGTGCTCGAAGGCGGGCGCAGCGCCGTCAACAAGCTCTACAACCGCATCGCCGCCGACCCCCGGCACACCGATGTCGAGCTGCTGTGCTACGAGGAAATCTGCGAGCGGCGATTCGCCGGCTGGGCTATGGGGCAGGTCAACATGCAGCGCCTGAACCCGGCGCTGTTGCTGAAGTACTCCGAGCGCCCGACGCTGGACCCGTTCGCCGTCTCGGGGCAGGTCTCGATGGCGCTGTTCCAGGAACTGATGGCCACCGCATCGATCGTCGGCCAGCCCTAGCCCGGCCTCACAGCCGCCCGGCGCGTCCGAATCGAAACAGCGGCAGCAGCAGCCGCGTCGGAAACAGCCCGATCGCGTCGTTGTAGGTCTCGCTGGCCTCGTTGAAGAACTGGCGCGCGAAGACGAGCCGCGCCTCGGCCTCGCGCCACAGCGCGGCACCGGCGGCCACCGGTTCGAGCGCGCTCGATTCGGGGTCGTGCTCGAGCAGCGCGAAGACGCGGCTGGCGGCGGCGGCCACGCCGGCCTCGACGGCCACCCAGGCCGCGGCGTGGCTTTCGACCACCGGGCGTGCCGACATCGTGGCCGCGGCGCGCGCCGACTCGGCGAGCTGGGCCTGCAGCGCGTCGAGCGCGCCCTGCTCGGCCGCCAGCGGCTCGCGCAGGGCGGCCAGCAGCGGGGCGCCGGCTTCGGCACGCTGGCGCCGCGCCTCGTCGACCTTCAGCCACGCGGCGCCGACGGCATTGCGCAGCACCAGCAGCCGGTTGTAGGCGCCCAGGCTCCAGAACACGAGAACGGCGCCCAGCGCCAGCGCGATGATCTGTTCGCGGCTCATCGCGCGGCGGCTCAGACCCGCACTTCGCCCTGGCCCAGCACCACCCATTTCAGCGAGGTCAGGCCTTCGAGGCCGACCGGGCCGCGGGCATGGAGCTTGTCGGTGGAGATGCCGATCTCGGCCCCCAGCCCGTACTCGAAGCCGTCGGCAAAGCGCGTGCTCGCGTTGACCATCACGCTGGCCGAATCGACCTCGCGCAGGAAGCGCATCGCGGCAGGGTGGTTCGTCGTCAGGATCGCGTCGGTGTGGTGCGAGCCATGGCGGTTGACGTGGTCGATGGCCTCGTCGAGCGAATCGACGACCTTGATGCTGATGATCGCCGCCAGGTACTCGGTGTCCCAGTCGGCCGCGGTGGCGGCGACGACCTTCGCACCCGGCACCGCGCTGAGCAGCGGCTGGCTGGCGGCGCAGCAGCGCATCTCCACGCCCTTGGCGGCGAAGACGGCGCCGATGCGCGGCAGGAAGGCAGCTGCCTGCGCCGCATGCACGAGCAGCGACTCGGCGGCGTTGCAGGGGCTGAACTTCTGCGTCTTGGCGTTGTCGGTGACCTTCAGCGCCATCTCGAGGTCGACCTCGGCGTCGACATAGACATGGCAGTTGCCGTCCAGGTGCTTGATCACCGGCACCTTCGCTTCGGCCGTGATGCGCTCGATCAGGCCCTTGCCGCCGCGCGGGATGATCACGTCGACCGCCTCCGGCATCGCGATCAGGTGGCCGACCGCGGCGCGGTCGGTGGTCTCGACGAGCTGCACGCCTGCGGCCGGCAGGCCGGCCTCGAGCAGCGCCGCCTGCACCAGCCGCCACAGAGCGAGGTTGGAATGCAGCGCCTCGGAGCCGCCGCGCAGGATCGCGGCGTTGCCGCTCTTGATCGCCAGCGAAGCGGCCTCGATCGTCACGTTGGGCCGGCTCTCGTAGATCATGCCGAACACCCCCAGCGGCACCCGCATCTGGCCGACGCTGATGCCGCTGGGCCGGCGCCTGACGCCGGTGATCTCGCCCACCGGGTCGGCCATCGCGGCGATCTGTTCGCAGCCCTGGGCCACCGTCTCGACGATGTCGCGCGTCAGCTTGAGCCGATCGACCAGCGGTGCGGCCAGGCCGGCCACCCGCGCCGCATCGAGATCGCGCGCGTTGGCCAGCTGCAGCGAGGTGACGTTGTCGCGCAGCCGCGCTGCCAGCGACCGCAGCGCCTGGTCCTTCGCCGCCGTGCCCGCCGCTGCCATCGCCGCACTGGCGACGCGCGCGGCGGCGCCCAGACGGGTCATGTAGGCGTGGATGTCGGCGGGCGTCATGATGGCCGGATTGTCCCAAATCCGCCGCGCGCTGCCGATGCCGCCTCGGCCCGGCCCTCGACCCGGTCGCCCGGACGCGTCGAGCCGCAGGAGCACCGCGGGCCGCGCGCCAGGTTCTAGCGGCCGCCCGCGGCGCGTGCCGGCACGGACTGAAGGTAGAAGTAGAGCGCATCGGCGTCGACATCGCTCAGGGCGGCCAGGCTCTCGAAGGGCATGACCCGGCTCACCGCACTGCCGTCGGGCCGCCGTCCCGACCTGAGCATCGCCTTGAACGCCCCGGCGTCGGCATAGTGCCGCATCGCGCTGCCTGCACCCGGGGTCAGGTTGGCCGCCGCCGGCCAGTCCGGCGGTGCGCCGGGCACCTTGCCGCCCGACAGCTGCGGGCCGTGGCAGCCCTGGCACATCTGCCCGACGTAGCGGCCATGCTCGACCGTCACGCCTTCGGGGACCGCCTGGGCCGGCGGCAGCCCATGGTCGATCTTCTCGGCTGCGTCCTGGATCACGCCGAAGCCGTAGAGCACCGGAAACAGCAGCGGCAGGTCCAGCGTCGCCGCGCCACCCGGCGCCGGCGGCAGGTGGCGCACGTAGGCGACCAGGGCCTCGACGTCGGGGTCGGTGAGGCGGTTGAATTCCTCCGACGGCATGATCAACACGGGCCGGCCGTCGGGCTTGACGCCGTGGCGCAGCGTGCGCTCCCAGTCCTCGGGGCGGTAGTTCGCGACGACGTTGCCGGGACCGGGAGAGATGTTGGGCCCGGCCGCGCGCAGTCCGCTGTGCTTGTCGTCGATGAACATGCGGCCGGCGCCGTCCGCACCGTGGCAGTCGGCGCAGCCGCGCGAGCTGAACAGGTAGCGCCCGCGCTCGATGCTGGCGGCGTCGTCGCGCAGCGCGATCGGGTGCGCGGGCAGGTGCATCACCCGGCCCCTCTTGGCGTGGCCGAGATAGGCGCCGATGCCGGGGACCGCCGCGCCGAGTGCACAGGCTGCGGTGATGGCGACGAGGGTCCATCTGATCCAGGGTTTCATGATCGGTCTCCGTTGGGGTGGGCTCAGGGTCGCCCCGCTTGGGGCTGCCGGTCGGGCGATCGAAGCGTGGCTGGCGACGGGAACGGACTCTGGGCATCGCGCTGCGAACGCGCATCGACCGAAGGAGCCACGGGCCCGCCGGCAGGGAGCCATGGCCGGGTCTCACCGGGGGGCGACCCGCCGCGTCGATCGCACAATCCGCTGCCATCGACTCCGCATGCGCAGCCCATGCCGTTTGCACTGACCAAGATCCAGCGACCGCGCCGGCGTCCGGGCACGCAGATAGACCGCGCTGCGCTGGAGGGCCGTCTCGGCGAGGCGCTGCTCCACCAGCGCCTGGTGCTGCTGTCCGCCGCTGCCGGGTTCGGCAAGACCTCGGCCCTCGTGCGGCAGGTCGAGTTGCTGCCCGAGGGCACGGCCCTGGCGT
>CAVRZW010000013.1:0-3830 GCA_963725755.1 uncultured beta proteobacterium | reverse complement strand
CGAGCGCGACATGCGGCTCAAGTGAAACAGGAAAGGCCGCGTCGGCGATTCGAAGCCGGGCAGGGGCCGCGGCGCGACGCCGGTCAGGTTGCGGGCGCCGTTGTGGATGACCTCGAGCGGCCCGGTCCAGTGCAGGTGCCTGCGCAGGTCGGACGCGGTGTATTCGCTGATCGCCACCAGGTAGTCGCTGCGCCGCATCAATGCCCGCGCCCTTCGATGGTCGCGCCAGACCGAGAAGCGATTCGGCTTGTAGACGTAGTTCAGGTCGTGCACCGTCACCACGCGCGGCCCGCAGCCCTGCGGCGCGAGCGTCTTGTTGAGCTGGTGCAGCGAATGCCACAGGGCGTACCGCTCGGGCTGCACATGGCGCAGGCGTTGCCAGCGCGTGACCTTCAGGTAACCGACCTCGTCGCCGAAGGTGCCGAAGAGCCTTTCGCGGCAATGGAAGTCGAACGCGATGCCCAGGCGCTGCCGCCAGTCGCGCGCATGGGCGGCGATGCCGCCGCCGATCTGGAGCGCGAATTCGCCCAGGCCATCCTGCAGCGATCCCATGTTGCCCAGACTGATGCCGATGCGTTGCAGGCCGGGTTGCGGAGGCGCCATTCGACGCGAGTTTAGCAAGGCACAATGAGGCGATCGCCCCACCTCGTCGCATGCCGAACAAGCGTCTGGCCCTGCCGCAGATCACGCTGGTCGCCGTCGACACGCGGGCGCCGGCCTTGGCGGCACAGTCGCTGCAGCGCTCGATGGCCGGCATAAGCTTCGGCCGCGTCCTTCTCTTCAGCCACGGCTGGGCGCCTGCGGTGCCGATGCCCGGCATCGAGCTGATCGAGATCGACCCGATCGCCTCCGGCGCCGCGTATTCGCACTTCGTGATGCGGCGGCTGGGGGCGTACATCGACAGCCCGCACGTGCTGGTCACGCAATGGGACGGCTTCGTCATCGACCCCGGTGCCTGGCGCGACGAGTTCCTCTCTTGCGACTACATCGGTGCGGTCTGGCCCGACCAGCCCGAGGGCCGCAACGTCGGCAACGGCGGCTTCTCGCTGCGCTCGCAGCGCTTCCTGGCCGCGGGGCTGGACCCCGTGATCACCGAAGAGCATCCCGAGGACGAGATCCTGTGCCGCCGCCACCGCGAGCACCTGGAGCGCGTGCACGGCATCCGCTTCGCGCCGGCTGCGTTGGCGCGGCGCTTCGCGTTCGAGAACGAATCGCCGGACGGGCCGACCTTCGGCTTTCACGGGCCCTACCACCTGCCGCGGTTCATCGACGAGGCCACCTTGGCGGAATGGTTGGCGGCCCTGCCCGACGCCTTCTACCGCACCCGCGATGCGCGGCGGCTGGCGCGTTCGCTGCTGCGGCACGGGATGCCGGCCACTGCGCAGCGGCTGCTGAAGCGTCGCCTGGCGGCCGGCCGCGACGACCGCAAGTCGCGGCTGCTCGGTGCAGTGGCGGCGATCCTGGTCAGGCTGCGCGCGAGCGCGCCGCGCCCATGAGCCGCCACCTGGACCTGGGCTGTGGCGCGGTGCCGCGCAATCCTTACGGTCGCGACGAACTGTTCGGCGTGGATCTGTCAGCCAGCGACGGCGGCCCCATCCGCCGTGCCAACCTGGTCACCGAGCCCATTCCCTTTGCCAGCGGCAGCTTCGACTCGGTCTCGGCCTATGACTTCTTCGAGCATGTGCCGCGCGTGGTGCTCACGCCTGACGGCCGCTCGACTCGCTTTCCCTTCGTCGAGCTGATGAACGAGGTTTGGCGCGTGCTCAGGCCCGGCGGCCTTCTGTACGCAGTGACGCCGGTGTATCCGCACCCGGCCGCGTTCCAGGATCCGACGCATGTCAACATCATCACGCGCGACACCCACGGCTACTTCACCCGACCCCTGCGGCTGGCGGCGATGTACGGTTTCCATGGCGACTTCGAGGTCCGTCGCGTTGAGCTGACGCGCCATGATGCCGCGGCGGTGTACACCGCGCCGCCGGCGGGCTGGTGGCAACGGCTGCGCCTGGCGCAGCGCATCCGCCGCGGCGCCTGCGGGCATGTGATCTGGGAATTCGAGGCTCGCAAGCGGGCAGCCGAGACGCCCGCCGCAGCGCCATGAGGCTGCTGGCGCTGGCCGGCGACATCGATGCGCTGATCGCCGAGATCCGGCTGCGCGCACCGCTGTCGGCGCTGGCCGAACGCACCGGCTGGCCGGTGACCTGGCGCTCGTTCCATGACTGCTCGTGCGCCGACATCGAGGCCGCCGAGGTGGCCATCGTGCAGCGCGCGACGACCCGCCGCGCCTGGCGTCTGCAGCAGGCCCTGCGCGCGCGCGGGGCGGCGGTGATCTACGACATCGACGACCTGCTGACGGCCTTGCCGCCGCATATCTCCAACCAAGCCAAGGTGCAGGCGCAGCAGAAGCAGCTGCGGCGCTGCCTGCAGGCCGCCGATCTGGTGACGGTGTCCACCGAGAGGCTGGGCCGCGAGCTTGCGCTGCCGGCGACGGCGATCGTGCCCAACTA
Source organism: uncultured beta proteobacterium (assembly GCA_963725755.1). Lineage (GTDB taxonomy): Bacteria > Pseudomonadota > Gammaproteobacteria > Burkholderiales > Burkholderiaceae_C > Rubrivivax. Next base: position 1,323 of record CAVRZW010000013.1, on the reverse strand, counting down.
CGCCTGGTCGCTGGGCGACCTGCCGCTGCCGGAGCCCGAGCCGGGGCGGCCGGTGAGCCTGCTGTTCGCCAGCATGGAGCGCCTGGCCGCCGGCTTCATCCTCCCGGCGTTGCGTGCGGTGCAGGGGCCGCAGGTGCAGCTGGTCGCCGTCGGGCCGGCAGGCGAGGCGCTTGCGGCAGCCGGCCTGGACCTGCGTCGGCAGCCCTTGCTGCCGCGGGCGCGCTTCATCGAGTTTGCCCGCGCGCTGCCCAACCCGGTCGCGGTGATCCCGCTCGAGGATAGCCGCTTCGCCGCCTGCAAGAGCGCCATCAAGTGGTTCGAGTACGCCGAAGCCGGCATTCCGGTGCTGTGTTCGAACGTCAGCCCCTACCGCGAGGTCGTTGCCGACGGCGTCACCGGCGGCCTGGTGGCCAACGACGCGATGGCCTGGGAGGTCGCGCTGCGTGCTGCGGTCGCCGACGCCGCCTGGCGGCGTCGCATCGCCGAGGCGGCGCGCGCCGTGGTTCGCGAGCGGCACGCGCTCGATGCGACCGTGATGGCCTGGCAGCACGCGATCGAGGAGGCCTTGCGCCGGCGTGCCGCCAGCGGGCCCTGGGTGCCGTCGATCGGCTGGCGCGCCGAGCGTGCCATCGCTGCGGTCTTCGAAGGCGCAGTGCTGCGTCTGCGCCGATTCAACCGCGACCGGCTGGCCCGTCGGCGATAGGCGCGCTGAGCGCCTGGCGTTCGGCGGCATCGATCCACCGCCAGCAGCCCGTTGCCAGTTCCGCGCCGAGCATCAGCGGCCCGAACGCGCTGCGGTGCAGCGCCTCGACCCGATTGCCCACCGCCGCCAGCATCCGCTTGACCTGGTGGTACTTGCCTTCGGTCAAGGTCATTCGAAGGCCATGCGTCCCGTTGCGCTCGGCGGCGGCTGCGCGCACCGGCTTCGGGTCGTCGTCGAGGACCACGCCGGCCAGCAGGCGCGCGATCTGATCGTCGGCGACCGGGTGGCGCGTGGTCACCTCGTAGACCTTGGCCACATGGTGCTTCGGCGATGTGAGCCGGTGGATCAGCGCACCGTCGTCGGTGAGCAGCAGCAAGCCGGTGGTGTCGGCGTCGAGCCGGCCCACCGGCTGCACGCCGCGGCGGCGCAGCGGCGCCGGCAGCAGGCTCAGCACGCCGGGGTGGTGGCGCGGGCGCTGCGAGCATTCGACGCCCGCGGGCTTGTGCAGCATCACGAGCGCGGTCTCGTGGAAAGGCCATTCGACGCCGCCGACGCTGAGGCGGAGGCCCTCGGTGGCCAGCAGCGCCTCCGGGTCGTCGTGCACCCGGCCGCCGACCGCC
>CAVRZW010000012.1:0-126261 GCA_963725755.1 uncultured beta proteobacterium | reverse complement strand
GAACTCCCAGTCCGCGCGCATCGTGAACATGTGCCCGCTGCGTGCGAACGTGCTGCCCACCAGCCAGGCGGCCTGCAGCTTGATCGCCTCGCGATCGTTCAGGCGCAGGGTCGTGAAGACCGCGGGGCCGGCGCGATGCGACTGCCGCGCGCGCGGCGCCCAGTGATCCCAGGGGCCGAGTTCCCCGAACCCCTGCAGGCCGAAGTGCAGCCGCGGGTGCCAGCGGTAGCGGACCTGCCACTGGTACTTGAGCATCGTCGGCGCGGCCTGTTCGGCCGGGAAGTCACGGTCGAAGAAGAGGTTGACGTTGAACTGCGTGCGCCACAGGTCGGCCTGCAGCACCGGACCCCATTCGACGGTCGTCCGGTGCGGCGCCTCGCGCTCCTCGATGAGCTGCGTGTGCAGCGCCAGGTCCCAGGGCCATTGGCCTTGCGTGAACAGGAACTCGTTCTGCCAGTTCAGCGTGTTCGGGCGAACCGCCTCGTGTGCCGAGCCCTCCCAGCTGAGGAACAACTCGGTCGTCCAGCGGCTGCTGACCCCGTAGCCGAAGCCCAGCTCGGGCCAGACGACCTCGGTGCGCTGGTTCGGCTTGACGGTCCAGTAGCGAAAGTCGACGAAGCGCAGGCCCTCGTTGTCGTAGGGCGTGACGACGTAGTAGCCCGGGTCGGCCGATGCGGCTGCCGAGCTCAGTGCCAGGGCCGCGGCGAGCAGGTGGGATCTGGACAACGGGTGCTCCTGGCTCGCGCGTGTATGCGGCCTGCGGAGCGCCATGATGCTCGGCGGGGCGCGGTGCCAGCGCTCGAAAAAGAAGGGTTCCTGCCGGGCAACTCCCCCGCGGGGCCCGCCGCTCTCAAGGGGCGGCGGGGCGGGCCGATAACCACGTGGGCCCCTGCCGGGGCGTTGTCTTCCCACGCACGCAGCATGACTCCCGTCGCCCGCCATCGCCTCCTCGTCGCAGCCTGCCTGGCCAGCGCATTGGCCGCGCACGCGGCCACGGTGCAGGTCCAGGTGCAGGACAGCGCGGGCAGGCCGATGGTCGGGGCGGTGGTCTTCCTGGAGTCGCGCGAGGCCAAGGCGGCGGCCAGGCCCGCACGCGACGTGGCCATCGCCCAGATCCACAAGCAGTTCGACCCGCTGGTCACCGTGGTGCCCGTCGGCACGCCGGTGAGTTTTCCGAACCGCGACACGGTGCGCCACCATGTCTATTCGTTCTCTCCGATCAAGCCCTTCGAGCTGAAGCTGTATGCCGGCACGCCGGCCAACCCGGTGGTCTTCGACCGGCCTGGCATCGCGGTGCTGGGCTGCAACATCCACGACAACATGGCCGCCTGGGTCGTGGTGGTCGAAACGCCCTACTACGGCCGCAGTGCCGCGGACGGGGTCGCGACGCTGACCGACGTGCCCGAGGGAAGCTACCGGCTGCGCGCCTGGCACGTGGAGTTGCCGGTCGGTGCGCCGGCTTCGGACCAGCCGCTGGTCGTCGCGGGGGCGACGACGGCGGCCACGGTGCGCTTCGCCGGGCCAGCCCGGTGAGCCACGCGCAGCGGCTGCGGCAGGGGTTGGCCCGCGTCGGCCGGGGCGGCCTGGCGACGCGCATCGTCGCGCTGTCACTGCTGCTGCTGCTGCTGGTGCAGGCGGCCGGCTTCTTCGTCGTGCGCTCCAGCATCGACCGCAACGCCCATGCGCAGCTGACCAGCGAGCTGCAGGTCGGCGAGCGGGTCTGGCAACGCCTGCTCGACACCAACGCGCAGCGCCTTCGTCAGGCAGCGATGCTGCTGTCGGCCGACTACGGCTTTCGCGCTGCGGCCGCCTCGGGCGACACCGCCACGATCGGCTCCGCGCTCGACAACCAGGGTGCGCGCATCGGCGCCACCGTGGTGGCGCTGCTCGATACCCGCTTCGTGCCCCTCGCGCTGCACGCCAGCGGCGCCGAGCAAATGGCGGTGCGGCGGCTCGTGCGCGATATCGCGATGCCGCTTTCGCGCGACGACGCCGGCAGCGGCATCGCGCTGGTCGACGGCCGGCCGCTCCAGTTCGTCGTCGTGCCGCTGCGGGCGCCGCTGACGATCGGCTGGGTGGTCATGGGATTTCCGCTGAGCCAGGCGCTGGTCGACGACATGCATGCGCTGTCCGGGCTTCACGTGGCCGTGTGGTCCGAGCGGGCCAATGCGCCGCCGATGCTCGCGGCGACGACGCTGGGGGCCTCGGCCTCGGCAGCGCTGCTCCGCCATGGGCTGGCGGCGACCGACAGCCTGGTCCTCGACGGCGACGAGTTCTCCGTGCGCACGGTCGAGAAGCTCGCGGCGGGCGGGACGCTGCATACGGCGCTGCTGCGCTCGGTCGCCGAGGTCGCGGCGCCGTTCCGCGAAGTGCAGATGGTGCTGGCGGCCATCACGCTGATCGGTGTGGCGCTGTTCGCCTTGGGCAGCGCCTGGACGGCCCACCGCGTGACGACGCCGCTGCGATCGCTGGTGACGGCCAGCGAAAGGCTGGGCCGCGGCGAATACGGCGCGCCGATGCAGGGCACCGAGCGGGGCGACGAGATCGGCGAGCTGGCGCGCGCCTTCGACCACATGCGCCTCGGCATCGCGGCCAACGAGGTCGAGATCCGGCGGCTGGCGTACACCGACCGACTCACCGGCATGCCCAACCGCGCGCGCTTTCGCGATGCCGTCCACGGCGCCATCAGCCAGCCCCCCGAGGCGGCGGAGCGCAGCGTGGCGGTGGTGATGCTCGACCTCGACCGCTTCAAGCATGTCAACGACGTGCTTGGCTACGCGCTGGGCGACCGCCTGCTCAAGGCGGTCGCGCATCGGCTGACGACCGAGGTCGTGCGCGATGGCGACATCGTCGCGCGGCTGGGGGGCGACGAGTTCGCGCTGCTGCTGCCCTGCGCCGACGCCGAGGCGGCGCTCGCGGTCGCACGGCGCATCGCGGCATCCTTCGACCGCCCGCTGACGCTGGACGACCAGACCGTCGACCTGAGCGCCGGCGTCGGCATCGCCTGCTGGCCGGCGCATGCGGCCGACGCCGACACGCTGCTCGTGCATGCCGAAGCGGCGATGTACGGCGCCAAGCGCCGCCACGAGGCCGCGCTGGTCTACGACCCCGCGCTGGACTCGTCCGGCGAGCGCACGCTGTCGCTGCTCTCGGAGCTGCGGCGGGCCGTCGACGCCGACGAGCTGCGCCTGGTGCTGCAGCCGAAGATCGCCCTGGCCAGCGGCGCCCTGGTCGGAGCCGAGGCCCTGGTGCGCTGGCAACACCCGCGGCGCGGCCTGCTCGGGCCGATGCAGTTCGTTCCCTTCGCCGAGCAGACCGGCTTCATCCGCTGGATCACGCTTTGGATCTTCGAGGAGGCAGCCCGGCGGTGGCGCGGTCTGCAGGCGCACGGCGCGCTGCGCATCTCGGTCAACCTGTCGACACGCGACCTGCTGGACACCGACTTGCCGCTGAAGCTGAACGCGATCCTGCAGCGCCACGGCGTGCCCGAAAGCGGCTTCTGCCTCGAGATCACCGAGAGCGCGATCATGGACGACCCGGCGCGCGCGGAGACGACGCTGGGGGCGCTGAGCGCGCGCGGCTTCAAGCTTTCGATCGACGACTTCGGGACCGGCTACTCGTCGCTCGCCTACCTCAAGCGCCTGCCGGTGGACGAGCTGAAGATCGATCGCAGCTTCGTGATGGCGATGGAGAGCGACGCCGACGACGCCAAGATCGTCCGCTCGACGATCGACCTGGCGCACAACCTGGGCCTCTCGGTGGTCGCCGAGGGCATCGAGAACGCCGCGGTCTACGCCCAGCTCGCGGCGCTGGCCTGCGACGAAGGGCAGGGCTATCACATGAGCCGGCCGCTGCCCGTCGACGAGTTCGCACTCTGGGCCCGGCGCTGGAAAGAGCAGCGCCGCACCGCCGTTGCCCTGGGTGGCACGGTGCCGGTGCTGCAGTAGGTAGAGGCGCCGGATCGACGGCGCCTCACCCGCCGCGACGCCTACGACACCCGGATCGGGATCCGCCGGCGGCCGAACCCGCGCTTGAATTCGGGCGCGAAGTGGCCTGCGATCCGGGTGCCGCAATGCGGGCAGGCGCCCTGCGGGTCGAGCCCGTAGTGCAGCACCGCGTGCCAGTCGCGCTCGATCAAGGGCTCCGCGCAGCCGGGGCAGAAGGTCGTGTCGCCCTCGGCGTCGTGCACGTTGCCGGTGTAGACGTGGCGCAGCCCGTTGGCCAGCGCGATGCGGCGCGCGCGCGTCAGCGTGGACGCCGGCGTGGCCGGCACGTCGCCCATCTTGTAGTCGGGGTGGAAGGCGCTGAAGTGCAGCGGCACGTCGGGCCCCAGGTGGTCGGCGATCCAGCGCGTCATCGCCTCCAGCTCCGGCGTGCTGTCGTTCAGGCCCGGGATCAGCAGCGTCGTGATCTCGAGCCAGCATTTCGAGTCGTGGCGGACGTGCTGCAGGGTGTCGAGCACCGGCGCCAGGTGCGAGCCGGTCTGCTGCTGGTAGAACTCGTCGGTGAAGGCCTTCAGGTCGACGTTGGCGGCGTCCATCTTGTCGAAGAACGCCCGCCGTGGCTCGGGGTGGATGTAGCCCGCGGTCACCGCCACCGTCTTGATGCCCAGCGCATGGCAGGCGTCGGCGGTGTCCATCGCGTACTCGGCAAAGATCACCGGGTCGTTGTAGGTGAAGGCGACGCTGGCCGCGCCGCTGGCCTGGGCCGCCTCGGCGATGCGCTCGGGCGACGCGATGTCCATCAGCCGGTCCATTTCGCGGCTCTTGGAGATGTCCCAGTTCTGGCAGAACTTGCAGGCCAGGTTGCAGCCGGCGGTGCCGAACGAGAACACGCTGGAGCCGGGCAGGAAATGGTTGAGCGGCTTCTTCTCGATCGGGTCGATGCAGAAGCCCGAGCTGCGGCCGTAGGTGGCGAGCACCATCTCGTCGCCGACGCGCTGGCGCACGAAGCACAGCCCGCGCTGGCCCTCGTGCAGCTTGCAGTCGCGCGGGCAGAGGTCGCACTGGATGCGGCCGTCGGGCAGCATGTGCCACCAGCGCGCCGGTGCGCCGGTGTCGAGGTCTGGGGTCTTGCTCATGCCGACGCTGCCGCCGAGTCGTGCTCGGCGAAGCTGCGCACGCGGTAACGCGACAGCCGCAGGTCGGCGGCCCAGAAATCGGCCGCCAGACCGGCCTTGCGCTTCAGCGCGCCGATGAAGCCCGCGGCGTCGGGCAGCTGCTGCCAGACCTGCGGCAGGAAGGTGGCACGGGCGCTCCGCCATTCGAGGATCACGCCGTCGACGCCCGGGCGCAGGACGGCGAGCGCCTCGGCCTCGCTGCGCACCGCGAGCGGCTCGGGCGTGTCGAGCAGCGACACCTCGACCCGCAGGCCTGCCCATTCGTGGGCGCGCAGCGGCGCGAAGCGGCGATCCTCGAACGCCGCAGCGAGCGCATTGGCGTGCACGTCTTCGCCCAGCGCGCGGCAGGCCTCGAGCCGGCCGACGCAGCCGCGCAACTCGCCGTCGGCGTCGTGCAGCGTGACGAAGGTGGCGCCAGGGCGGCTCAGCGCGGGGTGGTCGGGCAGGGTGCCGGGCTGCGGGGCCGGCAGGCCCAGCGCCCGGGCAATGGCGTGGCGCGCGGTGCTGACCAGGGTGTGGCCGAGCGTGGCGTCGGGTTCTTCTTCGTCGCCGTCGTCGGCGGCCGGCGCAGCGCGGTCGAAGGCGATCGCGCCGTAACCGACGACGCGACTGCGATCGCCGCGCGTGATGCCGGCGGCGTCGGCCGAGTTGCGCAGGCCCAGCAATCGCGGCACCAGGCCTTGGCGCTGCGCCGTCAGCAGCGCGCCGTTGAGCGGCGCCGCGCCGCAGGCTTCCTCGCCCTCGAGGTCGGTGGCGAAGCCCAGGATGCGCTGTGCGGTGGCCTGGTCGCGCGCCTGCGCCTGGGCATAGGGCAGGTAGTGCGACAGGTCGGAGCTGATCACGATCAGCGTCTCGTCGCCGCCCCACAGCCGCTCGAGCACCTCGGCGACCTCGGCGGGCCTGGCCTGGCCGACAGCCAGCGGCACCAGCGTGAAGGCGCTGCCGAGCACCGTCTGCAGGAACGGCAACTGGACTTCCAGCGAATGCTCCTGCGCATGCGGCAGATCGCTCCAGACGACCTGGCGCAGGCCCTCCAGCGAGGCCAGCGCGCGCCGGTCCAGCGGCACGCGCCCGAGCGGCGTCTCGAACGCGCCGACGGTGGGTGCCGCCAGCCCGCGCACCGGCACGCGGTGCGTCGGCCCCAGCAGCACGACGCGGGTGATGGTCTCCTGCCAGCGCGCGAGCGGCGCAAAGGCCAGGGCGGCCACGTCGCCCGAATAGACATAGCCGGCATGCGGCGCCACCAGCAGCTTGGGTGGGCGGTCGGGGTCCGGGGTGCCCGGCGTGGCGGCCGACGCCAGATGGCCGGCGAGCGCAGCGCGCAGATGCTCCGGATGGGCCGGATAGAACGTCCCCGCTACGGCGGCAGGGCGGACGGTGGTCATGACTTGTCTCCTTCGATGCACCGGAAATTGGGGCATGTCGGAGCCGATCAAGCCATGCGCGCCGGGGCCGGCCCGCAGCCGCGGCAGATTGGAGGAGGGACCCGTCTCGGGGAACCCGAAGCGGTGCGGGCGCGCCAGCGGCGCCGACCTGCCGTCGTGCGGGGCTCAGCCCCCCAGGGCGACCGAGAAGCCGACCGTCGTGACGCCGCCGCGGCTGGAGGCCGAGACGCCGCCGGCGTGCATCGCCGCCACCGCCTTGACGATGGCCAGGCCGAGGCCGTGGTTCTCGCCGCTGTTGGTGCGCGCCGGATCGACGCGGTAGAAGCGGTCGAACAGGCGCCCCAGGTGTTCGGGCGCGATCTCGGGGCCGGGGTTGGAGACGGCCACGCTCGCCTGGCCGCGGGCGGCGGCGACCTCGACGACGATTTCCGAGTTCGCCTGCGAATGGCGGATCGCGTTGTGCAGCAGGTTGGTCACCGCGCGGCAGAAGAGCGAGCGCTCGATCGGCGCCTGGACGTCGCCCTCGACGCGCACGCGGACGTTGGCGTCCTCGAGCAGGAAGTCGAGGAACTCGACCGTCTTGCGCACCTCGGCGGCGAGCGAGCTCGGCCGCAGCTGCTGCGGGCGTTCGCCCTGGTCGGCGCGGGCCAGGAACAGCATGTCGTTGACGATGCCGCGCAGCCGCTCGGCCTCCTCGAGGTTGGACTGCAGCACCTCCTCGAGCTGGCCGGCGCTGCGCTCGCGCGCCAGCGCCACCTGGGTCTGCCCGATCAGGTTGGTCAGCGGCGTGCGCAGCTCGTGCGTGACGTCGGCGTTGAAGCTCTCGAGCTGCTCGTAGGCCGCCTCGAGGCGGTCGAGCGCGCCGTTGAACGACTGCGCCAGGTCCGACAGTTCGGCCGGCAGCGGCGCCACCGCCAGGCGCTGCGACAGGGCGCTGGGGCTGAGCGCGTGCGCCTCCTGCGACAGGCGCTTGAGCGGCAGCAGGCCCCAGCGCACGATCAGATAGCCGATCAGCGCCACGAGCAGCACGCCGCCGGCGGCGCAGGCGACGAGCACCGAGCGGAACGAGCGCAGCGTGCGCGCGTACGACGCCGAGTCGATGCCGACGATGAAGCGCAGCGCCGCGTGCAGCCGGTCGGCCGGGAAGTAGGCGCCGCGGATCATCATCGGGTCCGGCTGGCCGCCGATGCGCAGCTCGCCGACGCTGCTCGCGCCCTGGCTGAAGCCGACGATCTCGGCCAGCGCCTGGCCGTAGCGGATCTGCGGGTCGTCGCTCAGGATCCAGTAGCGGGTGCTGTGGTCGGGCGGCGTGAGGGCGTCGAGCTTGGCGTGCACGCGCTGCCCACTGCTGCGGCTCGCGCAGGCGCTGCAGGACGTAGGCGATGTCCTGGAACTTGGTGTCGAGCTGCTCGATCTGCTGGCGCCGCAGCGCGGTGCGCAACTCGCTGTCCAGCGCGTAGCCGAGCAGCGAGAACACGAGCAGGGCCGCCAGCGCGAACATCGCGGCCAGGCGGGCGGCGATCGAGCGCACCGGGGTCATCGCGGCAGGCGCTCTTCCAGCACGTAGCCCATCCCGCGCACGGTGTGCAGCAGGGCGCTGCGGAAGGGCACGTCGATCTTGGCCCGCAGCCGCTTGATGGCGACCTCGACGACGTTGGTGTTGGTGTCGAAGTTGACGTCCCACACCAGCTCGGCGATCGCCGTCTTCGACAGGATCTCGCCCTGGTGGCGGGCGAGCACGGTCAGCAGCGCGAACTCCTTGGCCGTGAGGTCGACGCGGCTGCCGTCGCGAAACGCCTTGCGCGCCAGCAGGTCGATCACGAGGTCGCCGATGCGCAGCTGCGCCGCCTCCTGCTTGCGCCCGCGCCGCGTCAGCGCGTGCAGCCGCGCCAGCAGTTCCATGAACGAGAACGGCTTGACGAGGTAGTCGTCGGCGCCGGCGTGCAGGCCGCGCACGCGGTCCTCGATGCGGTCGCGCGCCGTCAGCATGATCACCGGGGTGTCCTTCACCGCGCGCAGCGACTGCAGCACCGCCAGGCCGTCCAGGCCCGGCAGCATCTGGTCGAGCACGATCACGTCGTACTCGGACTCCAGCGCCAGGTGCTGCGCGTCGCGCCCGTCGTGCGCCAGGTCGACCGTGCAGCCCTGCTCGGTCAGCCCCTTGTAGAGGTAGTCCGCAGTCTTGCGCTCGTCCTCGACCACCAGGATCTTCATCGGCCTCTCCCGTCACCGGTGCCGCGCGGCTGGCGTCAATCGGCCGCGGCCGGTCCCGCAGCGCCGGGCGCCCGCCGCGCCGCGCGCGCCTGCCTGCCGCGAACATACCAGCCGTGTGCGCGGTCGAGGTAGAGATAGACGACCGGCGTGGTGAACAGCGTCATCGCCTGCGACAGCAGCAGGCCGCCGACCATCGCGTAGCCCAGCGGCCGGCGCAGCTCCGAGCCGGCGCCGTGGCCCAGCATCAGCGGCAGGCCCGAGAGCAGCGCGCACATCGTCGTCATCATGATCGGCCGGAACCGCAGCAGGCAGGCCTCGTAGATCGCCTGGTGGGCTTCGAGCCCGCGCTCGCGCTCGGCGCTGAGCGCGAAGTCGATCAGCATGATGCCGTTCTTCTTGACGATGCCGATCAGCAGGATGATGCCGATCAGCGCGATCACGCTCAGGTCGTAGCCGCCCGCGCGCAGGATCAGCAGCGCGCCCAGCCCCGCCGAGGGCAGGGTCGAGAGGATCGTCAGCGGGTGGATGTAGCTCTCGTAGAGCAGGCCCAGCACGATGTAGACGGCCAGCAGCGCCGCGGCGATCAGGTAGGGCTGGCTCGCCAGCGATTCGCCGAAGGCCTTGGCCGTGCCCTGGAAGCTGCCGGTCAGCGTCGCCGGCACGCCCATCTCGGCCTGCACCTTCGCGATCGCCTTGACCGCATCGCCGAGCGCCACGCCGGGCGCGAGGTTGAACGAGATCGTCACCGCCGGGAACTGGCCCTGGTGGCTGATCTGCAGGTAGGCGGTCTTGCTGGTGTCGACCTTGACGAAGGCCGACAAGGGCACCTGCTTGCCGTTGATCGGCGAAGTGAGATAGAGCTTGTCGAACAGCGACGGGTCCTGCTGCAGCGCGGGCGTGACCTCCAGGATCACGTGGTAGCTGTTGGTCTGGGTGAAGTACTGCGCCACCTGACGCTGGCCGATGGCGTCGTTGAGCGTGGCGTCGACGAGCGCCGGCGAGATGCCGAAGCTGGCGGCGCGCGCGCGGTCGATCGTCAGCACCGCGGCGGCCGCCTCGTTCTGCTGGTCGGTCGCCAGGTCGGCCAGCTCGGGCACCGTGCGCAGCCGGGCCAGCAGGCGCGGCGCCCAGGTGTTGAGCTCGGCCAGGTCGGTGTCGGTCAGCGTGTACTGGTACTGCGTGCGTGCCAGCCGGCCGCCGACGTTGATGTCCTGCGGCGCCTGCATGAACAGGTTGATGCCTTCCAGCTTCGCCAGCCTGGGCCGCAGGCGCGCGATGACCTCGCCGGCGGTGGCGGTGCGGCCTTCGTCGCGGGGCTTCAGCGCGATGAAGAAGCGGCCGGTGTTGACGGCGCCGCCGCCGGCGAACATGCCGAAGGCCGCCACGTCGGGGTCGCGCCGCACGACGTCGGCGGCCTGCGTCATGCGCGTCTTCATCGCGCTGAACGAAGCGTCCTGCGCCGTCTCGGCGAAGCCGAAGATGGTGCCGGTGTCCTGCTGCGGAAAGAAGCCCTTGGGGCTGAACACGAACATCAGCACGGTCAGCGTCAGCGTGACCAGGAACACGCACAGGGTCGCGAACTCGTGCTTCAGCACGAAGTCCAGGGCGCGCTTGTAGCCGGCCAGCAGGGCGTCGAAGCCATGCTCGAACGTCCGGTACAGGCGGCCGTGCGGCCGGGCGTGGCTGTCGGTGAGGAAGCGCGAGCACAGCATCGGCGTCAGCGTCAGCGAAACCGCCACCGAGATCGCGATCGTCATCGTCACCGTCACCGCGAACTCGCGAAACAGGCGGCCGACGATGCCGCCCATCAGCAGCAGCGGGATGAACACCGCCACCAGCGAGACCGAGATCGAGACGATCGTGAAGCCGATCTCGGCCGCACCCTGGTAGGCCGCCTCGAGCGGCTTCATGCCCTTCTCGACATGGCGGTAGATGTTCTCGAGCATCACGATCGCGTCGTCGACGACGAAGCCCACCGAGATCGTCAGCGCCATCAGCGACAGGTTGTCCAGGCTGTAGCCCAGCAGGTACATGCCGGCGGCGGTGCCCAGCAGCGCCAGCGGCACCGTGAGGCCCGGGATCACGGTCGCCGGCACGCTGAGCAGGAAGACGAAGATGACGCCGATCACGGCGGCGATGGTGATCAGCAGCGTGTGCTCGACCTCGCGCACCGAGGCGCGGATGTTCTGCGTGCGGTCGACCAGGATGTTGACCGAGACCGCCGGCGGGATCGCCGCGCGCAGCCGCGGCAGCGCCGCCTTGATGCGCTCGACGGTCTCGATCACGTTGGCGCCCGGCTGCTTGGTGATGAACAGCGTCATCCCGCGCCCGTCGCGCAGCGTGCTGTCGGCAGGCGCGGCGGCGCCGGCATAGGCCCAGGCCGCGCTGAGCCGGTCCTCGGGGCCCTCGACGGCGACGCCGATGTCGCGCACGCGCACCGGCGCGCCGTTGCGCCAGGCGAGCACGATGTCGTTCCAGGGTTCGGCCTGCAGCACCTGGTCGTTGGTGTAGACGGCGAAGCTCTGCTGCCGCCCCTGCAGGCTGCCGGTCGGCTGGTTGACCGTGGTCGTGGCGATCACGCCGCGGATGTCCTCCAGGCTCATGCCCATCGCGGCGAGCTTGACCGGGTCGACCTGGATCCGCACCGAGGGCTTCTGCACGCCGCCGATGTTGACCAGGCCGACGCCCGGGATCTGCGAGATCTGCTGCGCCAGGATGGTGTCGGCGTATTCGTTGACGCGCGTCAGCGGCAGGGTCTGCGACTGCACCGCGAGGACCAGGATCGCGAACTCGCCCGGGTTGATCTTGCGCAGCGTCGGCGGGCTCGGCAGGTTGGACGGCAGCTGGCCGCTGGCGGCGGTGATCGCCGACTGCACGTCGAGCGCGGCGGCGTCGATGTTGCGGTTGAGGTCGAACTGCAGCGTGATCTGGGTCGTGCCCAGCGCGCTGGTCGAGGTCATCTGGTCGAGGCCGGCGATGAGCGAGAACCTGCGCTCCAGCGGCTGGGCCACGCTGGCGGCCATGGTCTCCGGGTTCGCGCCGGGCAGGTTGGCCGAGACCTGGATGGTCGGGAAGTCGACCTGCGGCAGCGGCGCCACCGGCAGCAGCGGCCACGACGCGATGCCGGTCAGCAGCACCGCCAGCGCCAGCAGCGAGGTGCCGATCGGGCGCTTGATGAAGGCGGCCGAAATGCTCACCGGCCGCCCTTCGCGGCGCTCGCGCCGCCGGGCGCGGATGCCGCCGGCGCGGCGGGCGTCTTGCCGACCACCGCGACGCCGGGCCGCAGCTTGTACTGCCCGTCCTCGACCACCGTCTCGCCGGCCTGCAGGCCACTGGCGAGCACGGCCTTGCCGTCCTGGATCCGCTGCACCTCGATCGGCCGCACCTGGGCCTTGCCCTCGCCGTCGACCACGTAGGCGTAGGTGCCCGACTGTCCGCGCTGCACGACGCCGGCCGGCACCGTCAGCGCCTGCGCCTGCTCGCCGAGCACCAGGCGCACGTTGACGTACTGGCCGGGCCACAGGCCATGCCCGGCATTCGCGAAGCGGGCCTTGAGCTGCACCGTGCCGCTGGCGGTGTCGATCTGGTTGTTCAGCAGCACCAGTTCGCCGCGCGCGAGCAGGGTTTCGCCGTCGCGCGCATAGGCCATCACCGCCAGGCGCCGGCGGCCCTGCTGGGCGCGGTTGATCGCCTGCACGGCATCGGCCGGCAGCGTGAAGACGACCGCGATCGGGTCGATCTGGTTGATCACCACCAGGCCGCCCGGGTCGGCGGCGTGGACGATGTTGCCGGGGTCGACCAGGCGCGCGCCGACGCGCCCGGCCAGCGGCGCGGTGATCGTCGTGTATCCGAGCTGGACCTGGGCGTAGTGGATCTGCGCGGTGTCGGTCTGCACGGCGGCCTGCAACTGGGCGACCAGCGCGCGCTGGGTGTCCAGGGTCTGCTGGGTGGTCGCGTCCTCCTTGATCAGCCCGGCATAGCGCTGCAGGTCGACCCGCGCGTTGGCGAGCTGCGCCTCGTCGCGCGCCTGCTGCGCCTGCGCCTGTTCGAGCTGGGCACGCAGCGCCCGCGCGTCGAGCTGGGCCAGCACCTGGCCGACCTTGACGTCCTGGCCCTCGACGAAGCCGATGCGCTCGAGCTGGCCGTCGAGCCGCGTCTTGACGGTGACGGTGGCCAGCGCCTGCACGGTGCCGACGCCGGGCAGGTAGTCCGGCACGTCCTCGCGCGCCACCCGAACCAGGGTGGCAGAGACGGCGGCCGGCCCGGCGGCGGTCGGCCTGGATTGGGCATGGCTGCGCAGCGTGAACCAGCCGATCGCGGCGAGCCCCAGGGCGAGCGCGGCCAGGCGCAGCCAGCGGCTCGAGGCAGGGGGTGAGACAGGGGTCGGCATGGGGCTATCCGTTGAACGGGACGAGAGGGCCTCAGGCCCCGGGTGCCGCGGCGGAGGCGGCAGGTGCGGGCTTCGCCGCCGCCGAAGCGCCGGCGCCGAGTTCGGTGGCACTCCAGCCGCCGCCGAGGGCCTTCACCAGCGCCGCGCTCGCGATCAGCTGGCGGCCGAGCAGCTGCACCGCGCTGCGCTCGTTGGCCAGCGCCAGCGTCTGCGCGGTGACGACGCCGAGGTAGGTCGCCGTGCCGGCGCGGTAGCGCGCCAGGCTGGCACGTTCGGCGACCCGCGCGGAGGCGACCGCGGCGTCCAGCGCGACGCGCTCTTCGGCCAGCACGCGCAGGGCGGCCAGGTTGTCCTCGACCTCCTGCAGGCCTGCGAGCACGGTCTGCTTGTACTGCGCCGCCGCGGCGTCGTAAGCCGCCAGCGCGGCATCGCTCTGGGCGCGGCGCGCGCCGCCGTCGAAGATCGTCGCCGCGAGCGCTGCGCCGAGCGCCCAGACGCGGCTGGGCGCCTCGATCCAGTGCGCGAAGCCCGGGCTGGCGAAGCCGGCGCTGGCGCTGAGCACCAGGCTCGGGAAATACGCCGACCGCGCGATGCCGATCCTCGCGTTCGCGGCGGCGGCGCGGCGCTCGGCGGCGGCGATGTCGGGCCGCCGCTCCAGCAGCTGCGAAGGCAGCCCGGCCGGCACCGCGGGCAAGGCCAGGGCCAGCGCGTCGGCCGGCCGCGGCGCGATCGACAGTTCGGCCGCCGGCCGGCCGGTCAGGGTGGCGATCGCATGCTCGAGCTGGGCGCGCTGCACGTCGAGGTCGATGGCCTGCGCGGCGGCCGCTTGCAGCTGCGTCTCGGCCAGCGCGACGTCGGCGCGGCTGGCGATGCCGGCCGCGTTCTGGCTGCGCGTCAGCGCCAGGGCCCGGCGGTAGTCCTGCACCGTGCGCGCCAGCAGGTCCTTCAGCGCATCGGTGATGCGCAGCTGCAGGTAGTCCTGCACCAGTTCGGCCTGGATGCTCAGGCGCGCCGCCGCCAGGTCGGCTGCGCTGGCCTGGGCGGCGGCCTCGCCGGCCTCGACCGAGCGCCGGACATGGCCCCAGAGGTCGGGCTCCCAGCCGGCGTCGAGCACCAGCGCGTTGCTGCCGGCGGTCGCGTGGCCGGCCGCGGTCTGCGTGCGGGCGCGGCCGACGGAGACGCCGGCACCGATGGTCGGCGCGAAACCCGCCCTGGCCAGTTGCGTCGCCGCCCGCGCCTGCCGGTACTGCGCCTCGGCGACGCGAATGTCCTGGTTGGCCGCGTTGGCCCGTGCCACCAGGGCGTCGAGATCGGCGTCGCCGTAGCGCGCCCACCAGGCCTGGTCGGCATCGGCGCGCCGGGGCTGGGCCGGCGTCCACGGCCCGGTCTCCTTGTAGGCCGCCGGGGGCGTGAAGGCCGGGCGCACGTAGTCGGGGCCGCTGGCGCAGCCGGCCAGGGCCAGCAAGGCGGCGCCCAGCGCGGGCCCGAGCGTCGCAGGCTGCAGAAGGCGATCGAAGCTCGACAAGGGTGCTCGGGGCAGGGCCGCAGGACGGGCACGGCCAGGAAGCGCGCAGGCGGGCTCGCTGGCCGCGGGGAAGCTCGAATCTAGGCCCGACGGCGGGCCGCGGCGCTGACCGCCGGCTGACATTTCTGTCAGGTGCCGGGGTCGGCGATGAACTCGCGCAGGACCGCGAACGCCGCGTCGGGGGCGTCGCGCCAGGCGCCGTGGCCGGCATCGGCGAAGGTCGCCAGACGGGCCCAGGGCGCGGGTATCGCCGCGGCGATCTCGCGCGCGTCCTCCAGCGGCGTCACCGGGTCCATCTCGCCGGCCATCACCAGCACCGGGCAGCGCACCTGCGCCAGTCCGGGCCGCAGGTTCATGGTCTGCTGCTCGCCGGCGGCCGAGGTGAACAGGATCTCTTCGTTGAACACCGTGCGCAGGCGGGCATCGTCGTTGGCCGGGTGGGTCTGGTTGTAGAGCTGGCGGCAATGCCGGTTGTAGGCGACCCAGGTGTCGGCGCCGGGCGCGGTCCAGAAGGCTTCGGCGGCGGCCCGCGCAGGTTCGCCGCCCAGGCGCTCGAACATCGCCAGCTTGCGCGCCAGGCCCATGTGGTGTGAGGTGCTGGACAGCACGACCTTCGCCGGGTGGTCCGGATGGCGCGCCAGATAGCGCTGGGCCACGAAGCCGCCGAACGACTGCCCCAGCACGATCGGCTTGACGATGCCCAGCGCGTCACAGAGGCGCACGACGTCGTCGGCGAAGGTGTCCAGCGTCCACTCGCCGGCCGGGCGGCGATCGCTGCGGCCATGACCGCGGTGGTCGTAATAGACGATCTGTGCCAGGTCGGCCAGGCGCGAGAAGAGCGGCTTGAATCCCGAATGGTCGTAGCCGGGTCCGCCGTGCAGCAGCAGCAAGGTCGGCTTGGCGCGCATGCGCGGGCCGTCGGGCACCAGGCCGCAGCCCTCGACGTCGACGTACAGCCTGACCCCGGGCTCGATCGTGATGTTCATGGCCCGCAGGATAACGGCGCTGCCGGGGCGCGCGTCGGCGCTTGCGGCCGGACTCCTGCGCGGCTGCCAAGGACAGCGGTCACGAGCGCAGCAGTTTCTCTTCGGCCAGCGCGAGCGGTTCGGGCAGGCCCGAGAGCACCAGCGTGTCACCCGCGGCCAGCACATGGTCGGGCGCCGGCGCGACGACGCCGCCGTTGGCGCGACGCACCGAGACCACGCTCACGCCGACCGCCTGCAGCGCCTGGGCGGCGAGCGTCTGACCGGCGCAGCGCGCCGCCTCGGGCAGCGTCAGGCTCTGCAGCCGGGCCTGCGCCCGCTCTTCCACCGTGTCGTCGTCGGCGCCGTGGAAGTAGCCGCGCAGCAGGCTGTAGCGGGCGTCGCGGGCGTCGCGGATGACGCGGATCACGCGCTTCATCGGCACCCCCACCAGCGCCAGCGCGTGGCCGGCGAGCATCAGCGAGCCCTCGATCGCCTCGGGCACGACCTCGGTCGCGCCGGCGGCCTTGAGGAGGTCGATATCGGCGTCGTCGACGGTGCGCACGATCACCGGCACCTTGGGCGCATGGTCCTGCACCAGGCGCAGGATGCGCAGCGCCGACGCGGTGTCGTGGTAGCTCACGACCACCGCGGCGGCGCGCGCCAGCCCCGCGGCCATCAGGCTGGGGAGCCTGGCCGCGTCGCCGAAGACCACGCTCTGGCCGGCGGCAGTGGCCTGGCGCACGCGGTCGGGGTCGAGGTCCAGCGCCATGTACGGGATGCCCTCGGGCACCAGCAGCCGCGCCAGGTTCTGGCCGCTGCGGCCGTAGCCGCAGATGATCACGTGGCGCTCGGTGGCGATGGCGCGCCGTGCGATCGTCGTCAGCGCCACCGATTGCATCAGCCAGTCGGTGGCGCTCAGGCGGTTGACGATGCGGTTGCTATGGATGATGACGAACGGGCTGGCGAGCATCGACAGCACCATGCTGGCCAGCACCGGGTTCTCCCAGGCCGGCGCGATCAGGCCGCGTTCGGCGCCCAGGGTCAGCAGCACGAAGCCGAACTCGCCCGCCTGCGCCAGGTACAAGCCGGTGCGCAGCGCGACCCCCGGTGCGGCGCGAAACGCGCGCGCCAGCGACGCCACGAGCACGAACTTGACCATCACCGGCAGCGTCGTCAGGGTGAGGACCAGCGGCCAGTGCTCGATCACCGGGCGCCAGTCGAGCTTCATGCCGATGGTGATGAAGAACAGGCCCAGCAGCACGTCGCTGAAGGGCCGGATGTCGGTCTCGACCTGGTGCTTGAATTCGGTCTCCGCGACGAGCATGCCGGCGAGGAAGGCGCCGAGCGCCAGCGACAGCCCGGCGAGGTCGGTGAGCCAGGCCAGCCCGAGCGTGATCAGCAGCAGGTTGAGCACGAACAGCTCTTCGCTCTTGCGCCGCGCCACCACCGTCAGCCAGGCGCGCATCACCTTCTGACCACCGACCAGCAGCAGGGTCAGCAGTGCCGCCGCCTTCAGGCCGGCCCAGCCCATCGCCATCAGCAGCTGGTCGGCCGGCGAGCCCAGCGCCGGGATCAGCACCAGCAGCGGCACCACCGCCAGATCCTGGAACAGCAGCACGCCGAGCACCCGCCGGCCGTGCTCGCTGCCCAGTTCCAGCCGCTCGGCCATCAGCTTGACGACGATCGCGGTCGACGACATCGCGAACGCCCCGCCGAGCACCACCGCGCCTTGCCACGACATCTGCCAGGGGCGGCCGGTGACGGCGGTGTAGAGCCCCGCGAGCGCCGCGTGCCCGATCAGCGCACCGGCGATCGTCAGCAGCACCTGGGACAGCCCGAGCCCGAAGACCAGCGTGCGCATGCTGCGCAGCTTGGGCAGGTTGAACTCGAGCCCGATCAGGAACATCAGGAAGACGACGCCGAACTCGGCGAGGTACTTGACGCCGGCACTGTCGGCGGCCAGCGCGAGCGCATTCGGCCCGATCACCACGCCCACCACCAGGTAGCCCAGCATCGGCGGCAGCTTCAGCGAGCGGCAGACGACCACGCCGAGCACCGCGGCGACCAGGTACAGCAGCACGAGTTCGAGGGTCGACGCCACGGCCAGGGGGCTTGCCTAGAATCGGGCGATGCTAGACCACCGCCGGGCCCGATGACCGCGCCGCTGCCCTTCGACCCGCAGCGCGCCCTGCATCTGGCCGCGCGCACGTTCGAGATCGAAGCCCGCGCGCTCACCGGTCTGGCGGCGCGGCTGGGCGCTGCCTTCGCCCAGGCCGTGCAGGCGATCCTGCAATGCCGCGGGCGCGTGGTCGTGATGGGCATGGGGAAGAGCGGTCATGTGGGTCGCAAGATCGCGGCCACGCTGGCCTCCACCGGCACGCCGGCGATGTTCGTGCACCCGGCCGAGGCCAGCCACGGTGACCTGGGCATGGTGATGGCCGGCGACGTGGTGCTGGCGATCAGCAACAGCGGCGAGAGCGAGGAGCTGGCAGCCATCCTGCCGGCGATCCGGCGCCTGGGCGTGACCTTCGTCGCCATGACCGGTGGGCCGGATTCGACCCTGGCCCGGCACGCCGACATCGTGCTGTCGTGTGCGGTCGAGGAAGAAGCCTGCCCGCTCAACCTCGCGCCCACCGCGAGCACCACGGCACAGATGGCGCTGGGCGACGCGCTGGCGGTGGCGCTGCTCGATGCGCGTGGTTTCAAGGAAGAGGACTTCGCCCGCTCGCACCCGGGCGGCAGCCTCGGCCGCAAGCTGCTGATCCACGTGCGCGACCTGATGCGCAGCGGCGACGCCGTGCCACGCGTCGCACCCGGCGCCAGCTTCGGCGACCTGCTGCGCGAGATGACGGGCAAGGGCCTGGGTTTCACTGCCGTCGAAGATGCCGCCGGCCATCCGATCGGCATCTTCACCGACGGCGACCTGCGCCGCCTGATCGAGCGCGGGGCCGACCTGCGCGCGCTCATCGCCGAGCAGGTCATGCACCGCAGCCCGCGCCTGGTCCGCGCCGACGCGCTGGCGGTGGAAGCCGCCGGCGTCATGGAGCAGCACCGCATCACCAGCGTGCTGGTGGTCGACGAGGCCGGGGTGCTGGTCGGGGCGCTCAACTCCAACGACCTGATGCGCGCGAAGGTCATCTGATGCCTCGAGCCCCCTCCGCCGCGGCCCGGGCCCGTCGCTGCGGCCTGCCGTGATGCCGGCGCTGCAATTCCCGCCCGATCTGCTGCTGCGGGCGCAGGGGCCGGCCCTGGGCATGAAGGCAGCGCTGATCGACGTCGACGGCGTGCTCACCGACGGCCGCATCTACATCGGCGAGCATGGCGAGACGGTGAAGGCCTTCTCGACCCTCGACGGCCATGGTCTGAAGCTGTTGCGCCAGGCGGGCATCGAACCGCTGGTGATCACCGGACGTGACTCGCCGGCGGTGCGGCGCCGCGTCGCCGACCTGGGTCTGGTGCATGCGAGCTACGGCGTGCGGGACAAGCTCGCGGCGGCGCAGGCCCTGCTGGACGCGTTGGGGCTCGGTTGGGCCGAGGTGGCGGCGATGGGCGACGACTGGCCCGACCTGCCGCTGCTCACCCGTGCCGGCCTGGCCTGCGCGCCGGCCAATGCCCATGTGGAAGTCAAGGCCGTGGCGCATCACGTCACCGCAGCCCGCGGCGGCCATGGCGCCGCGCGCGAGTTCTGCGATCTGCTGCTGGTGGCCGCCGGGCGCTATGCGGCGCTCCTGGACGGGCAGTTGCAGACGCTGGACGGGAGTTGAGCGGCGAATGAGCGTCGAGCTGCACCTGCCGGATCTGCCCGAGGTGCCGATCTCGCTCGGGCCGGCGCGCCTGGGCGCCGTGCGCCCGGCCCTGGCCTGGCACCAGCGCCTGCGCGAGGCGGTCGCCTCGTACCTGCCGCTGCTGGTCATGGCGCTGCTCGCGCTCGCCACCTGGTGGTTGCTGAAGAATTCACCCCGGCCGTCGTCGGTGGCCGAAGCGCCGGTGGCGTCGAGCGCGCCCGACTACACGATGCGCCAGTTCGCAATCGAGCGGTTCGATGCGGCAGGCCGGCTCAGTCTGCGCATCGAAGGCGCAAGGCTGCAGCATTTCCCGGCCGCCGACCGTCTCGACATCGAAGGCGCGACGATCCGCGCCATCGCGCCCGATGGCCGAGTCACGACGGCCATGGCGCGGCGCGCGCTGGCCAACGGCGACGGCTCCGAGGTGCAGCTGCTCGGGCGTGCCGAAGTGCGCAGCGTCGATGCCGGCGGCCAGTCGCTGGTGATGCGCGGCGAGTTCCTGGACCTGTTCCTGGTGACCGAGCGCGTCGAGACCCATTTGCCGGTGGTCGTCCAGTTCGGTGGCACGGAACTGCACGCCGCCGGACTGCTTTACGACAACGCGGCGCGCCGGCTCGACCTGCAGGGTCCGATGCGCGCCGAACTTCCGCCCCGGGCGCAGCCATGACCGCGCCGCTCGTGTTCATCACCGGGGCCTCCAGCGGGATCGGGCAGGCGCTGGCGGCGCGCTATGCCGCTGCCGGGTGGCGCCTGGCGCTGGTCGCCCGGCGCACCGAAGCCCTGCACGACTGGGTGCACGCCCAGGGCCTGAGCGGCGAGTGCGCCGGTGTGTACGGCGCCGACGTGGGACTGCCCGAGAGCATCATCGCGGCGGCCCAGGAATGCGTCGCCCGCCAGGGCCTGCCGGACGTGGTCATCGCCAATGCCGGCATCAGCGTCGGCATGGACACCGGCGAGCGCAAGGACCTCGAGGTGATGCGCGAGATCTTCGCCATCAACAACCTCGGCCTGGCCGCGACCTTTCACCCCTTCCTGCGCCGCATGCGCCAGCGTGGCAGCGGAACGCTGGTGGGCATCGCCAGCGTCGCGGCGATCCGCGGCTTCCCCGGGCATGGCGCCTACTGCGCAAGCAAGGCCGCGGTCGTGGCCTACTGCGAGAGCCTGCGCGGCGAATGCCGGGGCACCGGCGTCAAGGTGGTGACCTTGCTGCCCGGCTACGTCGCCACGCCGCTGACCGCGGCCAACCCGTATCCGATGCCGTTCCTGATGTCGGCGCAGGCCTTCGCCGACAAGGCCTTCGGCGTCATCGCCGCCGGCGACAGCTACCGCGTCATCCCGTGGCAGATGGGCTGGGTGGCCAGGCTGCTGCGCCTGTTGCCCAACCGCCTATTCGACCGACTGTCGGCCGGGCGCCGGCGCAAGCCGCGCCGGCATTGAGCGCAGGCCGGACGGTTCATCCGGGACCCGGAATGCAAGAAGGGCACCCGGAGGTGCCCTTCGAATGCCGCGAAAGACTCGATCAGTAGCCGCCACGGCTTCCGCCGCCGCTGCCACTGCCGCCGCCGGTACCGCCACCGTAGCCGCCGCGGCCACCGCCGCTGCCGCCGCCGCCGTAGGGGCTGCGGCCACCGCCGCCGCCGTAGGGGCTGCGGCCGCCGCCGCCAGCGCCACCACCGTAGCCGCCGCCGCCGCCAGCACCGCCAGCACCGCCGCCGCCATAGCCGCCACGGCTTCCGCCGCCGCCGCCACCACCACCGAAGCCGCCGGGACGCTCTTCACGCGGGCGGGCTTCGTTGACGACCACGGCGCGACCGTCGATCGGCTGGCCGTTCATGCCGTTGATGGCAGCCTGGGCCTCGGCGTCGGAGCCCATCTCCACGAAGCCGAAGCCCTTGGAGCGGCCGGTCTCGCGGTCCATCATGACCTTGGCCGAGGTCACGCTGCCATATTGCGAAAAGGCCTGGAGCAGCGACTCGTCGCGCACCGAATAGGCCAGATTACCTACGTAAAGTTTGTTTCCCACGGGGAGCCCTCAAAAGTACCTGTCAAAACCATGTGGAGCTCAACCCTGCGTGAACCAATCATGCGAAAGGTGCGGCTGCCAGACACAGACTCCCTATTAGCGCATCGGTGGCGCCAGCGTGTAAAGCGCAGCGAAAGCAAAAATGTTGTTTTGGCGCACCCGCACAAACCCTAACCCGGTGCCATGGCCCGCTTGCCATCCCGGCGGGCGCTGGTGGCGTGATCCGACGCTCCTGGCGCGCCGACGCCGCGCCGGTCCCCCGCCGGCCCGAGCGCCGGTGCGGCTGCGCGTGGCCAGGGTGGCGACGGGTTAGCCCGAATGACGACTTCGGGCAGCCTCGCTACATTGAGCGCACTCGTGGCGACGGGGTCGAAAGCGGCTTGTCGCCCTGCGGGGGCCTGAGGAGACGCAAGAAGCCATTCGAAGTGACGACCACAGACCGGCCACACACAGACGGGCCGGCTTTTGAAAGCGCCGCGTCGTCGGCGCTTTTTTGTTCGGGTCGCTCGAGTGACGGTCCTGGTCCCGTTCCGGGACGCTGTCGCTGGCACTCCGGCGGCACGGATTGGCCGGCAATTGCCGCTCTGTTGTCGCGTGCGCCGGAGGCGCCGGCGGCCTAGGATGGGTTCACCCGATCGCCTTCGCCCGCCACCATGTCCGTCAATCCCGAACTGCGCAGCCTGGACATCGACATCCCGTCGCAGCCCCAGGCGCTGGTGCAGCTGTCGCTGCTGCTGGCCGAGGACGACATCAACCTGCAGGCCGCGGCGAGCCTGATCGAGACCGACATGGCGCTGGCCGCCGCGGTGATGAAGGCGGTCAACTCGTCGCTGTACGGGCTCAAGGGCCGGGTGCAGAGCGTGCACCAGGCGATCGCCTACATGGGCATGCGCGAGGTCGCAGCGATCATGTTCGAGATGGGGCTTCGCGCCGCTTTTCCGCCCGCACCGGAGCTCGACCCGTTGTGGCAGCGCGCCGGCGAGCGCGGCTTGCTGATGGGGCGGCTGGGCGCCCGGCTGTCGCTGGATGCCTGGGCGGCGCATTCGGGTGGACTGTTCGAGGAGTGCGGCAAGGCGGTGCTTTTCCGCCATGCCCCGGCCCATTACGGCGCGATGCTTCGCGCCGCGGCCACCGACGTCGAGCTGGTGACCCTGGAGCATGCCGGCTTCGGCGTCAGCCATGACGCCCTTGGTGCCGCGCTGTGCGAGAGCTGGGGCCTGGGCGCTGCCGCGGTGGCCAGCGTGCGTCATCATGTCCAGGCGCAGGCGACCCGCCAGTTGCCGGACAACGCGGGCCGGCGATCGATCTGTGCGCTGTCGGTGCTGGTGCACACGCTGATGGCGGCACCCGAGACGCTCGACGAGGTCGCGCTGGCCGTGGCGCCGCAGGCAGACCTGGATCCGACGCTGGTGCTGCGGGCCGCGCGGCAGACGCAGGAGCAGCTCGCGGCCGCGCAGCAGCAAGGTCGGCGCTGAGGCCGCGGGCGGCGGCCGGATCACCCACTTGGGGGTCGTGAGGGAAGTCCTGTTGCCGGCCGGCGCGCGGCTTCGGTAATCTGGTGAGTCCTCGCTCGAGACCGGCCCCGTGCCGGCCGCAACACCATGGCATCGACCGTTTCGCCCGACACGCTGGCCCTGCAGCGCCTTTACCAGTGGGAGGCCACCACTCCCGACCGGGTCGTTTTCACCCAGCCGCTGGGCGGTGGCCATGTGCGCGACTACACCTGGCGCGAGGTCATGGACCAGTGCCGGCGCATGGCCGCTCACATGCAGGGCATGGGGCTGCAGCCCGGCGACAAGGTGGCGCTGCTGTCGAAGAACACCGCGCACTGGCTGATGAGCGATTTCGCGATCTGGCTCGGCGGCTTCGTCTCGGTGCCGCTGTACCCGACGCTGGCCGCCGGCACGATCCGCCAGATCCTGCAGCACAGCGAGGCGCGCCTGTTGTTCGTCGGCAAGCTCGACGGCTGGGAGGCGATGAAGCCCGGCGTGCCGGCCGATCTGGCCTGCATCAGCCTGCCGCTGGCGCCCGCCGATGCCGCCAGGTCCTACCCGGCCTGGGACGACATCGTCGCCAGCACCGAGCCGCTGGCCGGCCAGCCGCTGCGCGACGCCGACGAGCTGTCGACCATCATGTACACCTCGGGCACCACCGGTGCGCCCAAGGGGGTGATGCACAGCTTCGGCACCTTCGCCTGGGGCGTGCAGGCGGGCCTCAGGCGGGTGCCGGCGATCAACAGCAATGCCCGCATGCTGAGCTACCTGCCGCTGTCGCACGTGGCCGAGCGCACCCTGGTCGAGCATGGCCTGCTGGCCACCGGCATGCATGTGTACTTCGCCGAGAGCCTGGAGACCTTCACCGCCGACCTGCAGCGCGCGCGGCCCACGGTGTTCTTCTCGGTGCCGCGGCTGTGGGTCAAGTTCCAGCAGGGCGTCAACGCCAAGATGCCGCCGGCCAAGCTCGACCGGCTGCTGAAGATCCCGATCCTCGGCGGCATCGTGCGCAGGAAGGTGCTCACCGCGCTGGGTCTGCAGGATTGCATCTTCGCCGCCGGCGGCGCGGCGCCGATGCCGCCCGACCTGCTGCGCTGGTACAACAAGCTCAAGCTCGATCTGGTCGAGGTCTACGGCATGACCGAGAACTGCGGCATCAGCCATGCGACCTTGCCCGGCAAGCAGCGGCCGGGCACCGTCGGCCTGCCCTACGACGGCGTGCAAAGCCGGCTCGACCCGGTGAGCAGCGAGATCCAGGTCAAGGCGCCGTGCCTGATGCTGGGCTACTTCAAGGAGCCCGAGCTCACCCGTCAGGCGTTCACCGCCGATGGCTGGCTCAAGACCGGCGACAAGGGCGCACTCGACGCCGAGGGCAACCTCAGGATCACCGGTCGGGTCAAGGATCTGTTCAAGACCAGCAAGGGCAAGTACGTGGCGCCGGCGCCGATCGAGGACAGGCTGGTCATGCATTACGCGATCGAGGCCTGCTGCGTCACCGGCGCCAACCTCGGCCAACCGCTGGCGCTGGCCATGCTCAACCCCGAAGCCGCGCGCAAGGCGGTCGAGCCGGCCGGGCGGGCCGAACTCGAGGCCTCGCTGGCGGCGCACCTGAAGCACGTCAACGAGATGCTCGACCCACACGAGCAGCTCGACTGCATCGTCGCGATGGTCGACGCCTGGACGGTGGAAAACGACATCATCACGCCGACCTTCAAGGTCAAGCGCAACCGCATCGAGGACCTGTTCGCGAAGAACTACGACCGCTGGGTGGCGACGCGCAAGAGGGTGATCTGGTACGGCGCCTGAAGCGGGCCGGCTAGCGCGGCGCCGCCGAAGCCGGCGCCGACGGCGGCTGCGGCGAGGGGACCACGACGCCCGCGGCCAGCGGAATCTCCTCGCTCACCGTGATGCCGGTGACGTAATAGCGGGTGTCGCCGAAACAGCTGCCCGGCAGGCCGACCTTCTGTTCATAGTGCAGGCTCACGCGCCTGCCCATGGCCTTGACGACGCGCTGGGCGGTGTCCTCGTCCCAGATCGTGAACAGGAACTTCTCCGGCGTGGTGCCGGGCAGCGAGACCAGGGCCAGCTCGCCCTCCCAGGTCTTGCACAGCCAGCCCTTGCGGGACAGCTTCTGAACCCAGCCCGCGCGCTCGCCGCTCGAGTAGCTCCAGTGCAGCGCGACCCAGAAATACAGCACCACCAGCGCCGCGATCGCGGTCAGCGGCAGAACGACGCGTTTGAACATGGGTGCTCGCTGGCTGCAGTAGGCGCCGGATTATGGGTGGCCGCCTGGTCGGCTCGGGAGCCGTTTCAGCGGATGCCGGCCTTGAAGCTGGTGAAGATGCGGGTCTGCACGCGGCGGATGTCCTGCGGCACCGCATCGGGCGTGGTCATCTTCTTGATGTCGGCCGGCTTGAGGAAGACGGTCGGGTTGTCGGCCACCGCCTTCTTCACGAACTTGTGCGAAGCCAGGTTGGGGTTGGCGTAGAAGACCTTGTTGCTCAGGCCGGCATCCACTTCGGGGCGCAGGATGTAGTTGATGAACAGGTGCGCGTTCTTCGGGTGCTCGGCGTCGGCCGGGATCGCCATCGTGTCGAAGAACAGGGTCGCGCCGGTGTCGGGAATCAGCGCCCGGATGTCCTGGCCCGACTTGTCGTCGATCGCGCGCTGGCGCGCGATGTTGATGTCGCCCGAATAGCCCATCACCACGCAGAGCTGGCCGGCGGCGAGGTCGTTGATGTAGCCGGAAGACGAGAAGCGGGTGACGTAGGGACGCGCCTTCATCAGCACGTCGCGCGCGGCCTCGTAGTCCTTCGCGCTCTTGCTGTACGGCGCCTTGCCGGCGTAGATCATCGCCACCGGCATCACTTCGGAGGCCGAGTCGAGCAGGTTGACGCCGCAGCCCTTGAGCTTGCTCGCGTATTCGGGCTTGAAGATCAGGTCCCAGGGGTTGGCCGGCAACGGCTGGCCGCCGAGCGCGGCCTTGACCTTGTTCGTGTTGATGCCCACCGTGACGTAGCCCCACAGCCAGATGACGAGGTGCTCGTTGCCGGGGTCGACGGTGTCGAGTTTTTCGAGCAGCGCCGGGTCGAGGTTCTTCCAGTTGGGCAGCAGCGAACGGTCGAGCTTGCGGAACAGCCCGGACTGGATCTGCAGCTTGGCGAAGTGGGCGCTGGGCACGACGATGTCGTAGCCCGTCTTGCCCGCCATCAGCTTGGCCTGCAGGATCTCGTTGTTGTCGTAGTTGTCGTAGCGGACCCTGATGCCGGTCTCTTTCTCGAAGTTCTTGATCGTGTCGTCGGCGATGTAGTCCGACCAGTTGTAGATGTTGAGTACCTTGGGCTCGGCCGCCTGGGCGTGGGCCGGGGCGGTGGCAGCCGCGGCGGCGGCAAGGCCCAGTGTGAGCAGCAGGGGGGCCAGACGTGAGGTTCGCGGCATGGCGGGGCTTTCTCGACGGGGGTTGGGTGGGACCCGGGCATAACGGGCCGGCCGCGATTTTGGCCGACCGCGGGCCCGACGCGGTGCCATGGACGTGTCGCGCTGTACGGCGCCTGCCGCCTCAGGGCAGTGCCGCCGGGCGCCGGCGGAACATGCCCCAGCCCTCCATCGCGAGCACCGGCTCGCCATGCTGGTTGAGCACTTCCCATTGCATGCGCGTCAGTCCGACCTCGGGCCGGCTGGCCATCGGTCGCGCCTGCAGCACTTCGAGCCGCACGCTGAGCGTGTCGCCGGGGTAGACCGGCTTGAGCCAGCGCAGGTTCTCCATGCCCGGCGAGCCGAGGCTGGCCGCATCGAGCAGGTAGCCGTCGCACAACATGCGCATGGCCATCGCGCAGGTGTGCCAGCCGCTGGCGCACAGGGCGCCGAACAGCGAGTCGGCGCCGGCTTGCTCGTCGACGTGGAAGGGCTGAGGGTCGAACTGGCGCGCGAAGTCGACGATGGCTTCGCGCGTGACCGGCATCGCGCCGAAGGCCATCCGGTGGCCGACGGGGAAGTCCTCCCAGTAAAGGCGCTTGGATTGATCGCTGTTCATGGCCTGCGAGGATAGCGGCGGCACAATGCGCCGGTCTGCAGCCACCGGCCTTCACCCCATGACCTTGCTGATCCTGGGCCTCGCGCTCTTTCTCGCCGTGCACTCGGTGCGGATCGTTGCCGACGGCTGGCGCCAGCGCAGCATCGCGCGCCTGGGCGAAGGGGCCTGGAAGGGCCTGTACTCGGTGCTGTCGATCGCGGGTTTCGCGCTCATCGTATGGGGCTGGGGGGCGGCGCGCCAGCAGCCGGTGCTGCTGTGGGTGCCGCCGGTCTGGACCCGCCACCTCGCCGGCCTGCTGATGCTGGCCTCGTTCGTGATGCTGGTGGCGGCCTACGTGCCCGGCAACGCGATCAAGGCGCGCCTGAAGCATCCGATGGTGCTGGGCGTGAAGACCTGGGCCTTGGCGCACCTGCTGGCCAACGGCACCCTGGCCGCGCTGCTGCTGTTCGGCAGCTTCCTGGTCTGGGCCGTCTTCGACTTCCGCTCGGCGCGGCAGCGCGACCGCGCCGCCGGCACCGCGTACCCGGGCGGCCGCAGCGGTCCGACCCTCGTGACGGTGGTGGTCGGCATCGTCGCCTGGGCCGCGTTCGCGTTCTGGGCCCATGGCTGGCTGATCGGCGTGCGGCCCTTCGGTTAGGGCGGGCTTGCCAGCGCTTCGATCAGCGCCGCGCCCTCGGCCGAGCCGCGGTTGACGGCGCGGTCGACCGGCCAGGCCTGCAGCCGCTCGGGCGGACAGGGCGCGAGCAGGGGCCGGAGCGCTGCCGGGTCCTGCAAGTCGCGGCTGAGCCAGCGACCCCATTGCCCGGGGGCCAGCAACACCGGCATGCGGTCGTGGATCTTCGCCATCAGGGTGTTGGGCTCGGTGGTGACGATGCAGCAACTGAGCAGCCAGTCGGCCGTCTCGCTGGCGCGCCAGGCCTCGAACACGCCGGCCATCGCCAGCAGGCTGCCGTCCCGCGCCGAGATGTACCAGGGCTGCTTGCCCGTCGCCGTGGCCTGCCACTCGTAGAACCCGCTGGCCGGCAGCAGGCAGCGGCGCCGCCGCGCCGCCTGACGGAACGAGGGTTTGTCGAACAGGCCGTCGGCGCGGGCGTTGCCGAGCTTGTGGCCGATCGCTGCATCCTTGGCCCAGTGCGGGACCAGGCCCCAGCGCATCAGTTCGGCCACGCGCTCGCCTTCGCGGGTGTCGAAGACCACGGGCACCTCGGACTGCGGCGCCACGTTCCAGCGGCGCGGAAACGGCGTGACGCGGGTGACGCTGAAGCCGGAGACCAGGGTCTGGGGATCGTAGGCAACGACGTAGCGGCCGCACATGGGCCGATGTTAGAGGCCGGCCAGGGTCGCGCTCCCCCCGGAAGTGGGCCCGCCCGCGCCCGACCTCTTGGCGATGGCCCTGCGCTGCGCTGCGGCCGACGATGGCGCACCCCGATCGAACAAGGTGTCCGCCATGCACATCCCCACCTTGCTTTCCTTGCTGTCGCTGCTGTCCTTGCGGCCCTGGCATCGCCGCCTGGTGCCGCTGCGGGGCCGCACCCGCCCGGCGGTAGCCTGGCTTGAAGACCCCGCGCCCGAAACCGACGAGCGGCCGCTGGGCTGCGGCTGGTTCGACTCCAGCCACGAGCTGAACCACGGCCTCGTCGTGCACGAACATGCGACCCCCGACACCCTGGCCGCCGAGTTGCCGCTGGCGAACTGGATCGAGCTGCATCTGGCCGGCTGGCGCGCCGCCGGCTCCCTGGAAGGCATGCCGCTGGCGACCGAGGCATCATCGAGGCCTTGACCCCTGCCCGTGGAGAGCTGCGATGACGCCTCGCTGGACCGCTTTGCTGGCCTGTGCCGCCCTCCTGCTGGCCGGCTGCGGCGGGGGTGCCGACCGCACCAAGGCGCAGGTGCGGCTGGTCAACGCCAGCAGCGGCTACCCGGCGCTGGACCTGGTCGTCGCCGACCAGTTGCGCCAGGGCGGTGTGGGCTACGGCGAGACGGCCGGCTACGTCGAGGTGGACCCGGGTGACGCCGCGACGACCATCAACAGCGGCGGCTCGGCCACGGCGCTGTTGGCGTTCACCCCGCCGCTGAGCAAGGGCAAGCATTACAGCCTGCTCGCCTACGGCGCCGCCGGCTCGCTCGCCGAACTGCTGCTCGACGAGGACGTCGGCGCGCCAGACAACGGCAAGGCGCTGCTGCGCGTGGTCAATGCCGCTGCTGATGCCGGCAGCCTGGACATCTACCTCACCGGCAGCGACGACGCGCTGGCCGCCTCGGTGCCGGTGCTGTCGGGTGCGGGTGCGGGCAGCCTGGGCAGCTGGCTGACCGTCAACAGCAGCACCTGGCGCCTGCGGGTGACTGCTGCCGGCAGCAAGACCGACCTGCGGCTGGATCTTCCGGGCCTGCAGCTCGGCAACCAGCAGGTGATGACGTTGGTGCTTACACCGGGTCGCGGCGGCGTGCTCGTGAACGCGCTGATCTTGACCCAGCAGGGCGCAATCGCGCGCCTGGACGGCACCCAGGCCCGGCTGCGGGTGGCTGCCGGCGTGGCCGATGGCGGCGCGGTGACGGCGAGCGTGGGCGGTACGACGCTGATGACCGGCGTCGGCTCGCCGGCCGTCGGGCTCTACACGCTGCTCCAGGCGGGCGACCAGCCGGCGGCGCTGGCGGTCAACGGCGCGACGCTGGCGACTTCGTCGCTGACCCTGGCCGCGGGTGGCGATTACACGCTGCTCGTCTACGGCACGCCGGCCGCCGCCCAGGCCAGCCTGATCGAGGACGACAACCACCTGCCCACAGACGCCACGCAGGCCAAGGTGCGGCTCGTCAACGGCCTCGCCGGGCTGGCCACGCCGCTGGCGATGACGGTGGACTATGTACCGCTGGCCGATGGCGTCGCCGCCGGGGCGGCTTCGGGCTACGGCACGCTGAGCGGGACGACGACCGCGGCCTTGTCGATCACCAGCCCCGGGTTGGCGTCGCCGCTGTTCGGCGCCACCGACCAGACGTTCAGCGCCGGCGCCAACTACACCGTGTTCGCGGTCGGCTCGGCGGCATCGCCGGTGGGCATCGTGCGCAAGGATCGCTGAGGCCCCCGCCGGCGCCGGCGACGCGCAGAACGCCCGCTGCAGCGGCCCGGTCAGGCCAGCCGGCCGGCGTTGAAATCCGCGACCGCCTGGAAGATTTCCTGCTGCGTGTTCATCACGAACGGGCCGTACTGCGCGATCGGCTCTTTCAACGGCCGGCCGGCGACCAGGATCGCGCGTGCGCCCGCAGGCCCGGCGCGCAGCGCCACGCCGTCGCTGCCAGGCGTGTTGGCCAGTATCGCCATCCGCCGCGCCCGCACCGGCGCATCGCCCAGCGCGAGCTCGCCGCGATAGACGACGATGAAGGCGTTGTGCGCCGCAGGCAGCGGCTGTTCGAAGCCGGCACCGGCTTCGAGCTGGATGTCCAGGAACAGCGGCTCGGTGGTCTCGCGCTGCACGGCGCCGGCGACGCCCTGGCTCTGGCCGGCGATCACGCGCACCGTGGCGCCGGGGCCGCGCCATTCGGGCAGTTCGTGGCTGGCGATGTCGCGATACCAGGGCTCGCGCATCTTGGCGCGCGCCGGCAGGTTCAGCCAGAGCTGGAAGCCTTCCATCGCGCCGTCCTGCTGCTCGGGCATCTCGCTGTGGATGACGCCGCGACCGGCGGTCATCCATTGCACGCTGCCGGGTACCAGCAGGCCGACGTTGCCGGCGCTGTCACGGTGTCGCATGCGGCCCTGGAGCATGTAGGTGACGGTCTCGAAGCCGCGGTGCGGATGGTCGGGAAAGCCGCCGATGTAATCGCCCGGGTTGTCGGTCCCGAACAGGTCGAGCATCAGGAACGGGTCGAGCCGGTGCTGCAGGTCCTGCGTGAGCAGGCGCGTCAGGCGCACACCGGCGCCGTCGCTGGTGGCCTGGCCCTGGACGAGGCGTTCGATGCCGCGCGGGGAAGAGACGAGAGCTGAAGCGATCTTTTCCATCCCCGCACTCTAGCGGCCGCGGTGCGCGCGCGGGTTGCATGGGCTTGCACGCAGCATTCGACCTCGCCGGTGGTAGGCTGGCCGGCTGTCGCATTCCGCCAGGAGCAAGCATCGATGAAAGCCATCTGGAAGGGCACCGTGGTGGCCGAGAGCGACGACACGGTGGTCGTCGAAGGCAACCATTACTTCCCCGCCGCATCGCTGAAGCGCGAGTACGTGCTGCCGAGCAACACGAAGACGATGTGCTCGTGGAAGGGCCAGGCCAGCTACTACACGCTGTTCGTCGACGGCGACGCCAACCCCGACGCCGTCTGGACCTACCCCGACCCCAAGGAAGCCGCGGCCGAGATCAAGGACCGGGTGGCTTTCTGGAAGGGCGTGCAGGTGGTCGACTGACAGGCCCGGCGGTGGCTGCTGGCCCGAGCGGCGCGGCGCTCGACGCCTGGGAGACGCTGGTCGAACGCGTGGCGTGCGAGCGATCCAGGGCGCCGGGCGCATCGTCTGCCGGGGCTCAGCCTGCGCGCTCGCTGCCAGCCAATGACCGCCGGAACACCATCTGGGCGATGGCGCTGCCTGGCGTCGCGCGCTCTGCAGGAAGCGGCGCTGGCGCGCGGAAGGCTGCTGGAGTCCGTGGCGCATACACCCGGTGACGCCAAGCCGGGCGCGTTCTTCACGCTGGGCTTGCTTTCGCTGATCGAGCCGCTGCCGCAGGTTCCGATGGCGGTGGCGCTGTAGCCGCTCCGGCTGGGAGCGTCCCCCCGCGAGGCCTTGCTCCCCAATACCGCCAGCCGTGGGCGGATCGGCTCGCATTGGTTGAAGCGATCGATGCGGATGGCGCAGAGGATGCGCAGCGGCTTGCCGAAGCGCTTGGCCTCGAACATGGGTTGCCTGGCCTGGCAGAGCAAGCCTGGAAACGGGCGGCAGAGGTCAGCGGCAGCGCGAGCGCCGAGCCTTGAGCTCGCGAAGACGCGCGCCGAAGTCGAACCGAGCCAAGCCAGAAGGGACGGACCAGACGGCAAGGAGCCAATTGCCACGTAGGCTCGCCAGAAGTGAGAAGGCCGGCAGCGTGCACCATCCGGCCGTTCCTTGCGTGAACCCGTTCTCGCATCGCCCTCCGAGGCGAGGTTCTGCCTGCTGCGACACTCGCGGTTCGTTTCCCAGCCGACGGCGGCACCGGCAAGGCGGGCTCAGCAGATCGCCGCCCCGGTTTCGCGGCACCTACTTGCGGGGTGGTGGCGGTTGTCAGGTTCTCTTACATTTGGCAGCAAGAGCCAGTGCACCGTCACCCAAGTCGCTGATTTGACTGGTCGACGCTGGCAAGGCTCGCAAAATGCTTTTCTGCTTGAGGCCGAACCGACTATTCACTGAAAGTCCATCATGAGTCTCCTGCCCGCCACCCGTCTCTGCCGCGCCTTGTGCGTTGTCGCGCTGGGATTCGCCTCGGTCGGTACCGCCCTCGCGACGTGGTCGAACCCATTCCCAGGCACGGACACGTCGCAGTCGACGACGGTCTTCACCTTCACCGCAACGACCACCGGGACCCTGCAGGGTTACTTCACGGGCGGGTTCAACAGCGGGGTCTACGGAAACAACGGCCCCGCCTTCACGAATGGCGTCGGCGTCTATTTGGGCAATCCCACCAACAGCACCTCGCTGCCTTCCAGCGGATTGACCGTCAGTTCGCTGACCAACGCGAGTTCCAACATCAATTTCGGAAGCGCGCTGTTCGGCAGCGGGGTGTCCGTGACCGCCGGCCAGACGATCTCGTTCGTCCTCCTGGCGAACGAGACGAACTACAACCAGTGCTGCACCTTGCCGCCCGTGAACGCGACGGAGCACTACATCTGGTCCGACGAGTACGTCAACGCTAACAAGAACGACAACACGGGACCCAGCGTGTGGGGCAGCGTCGACGGCTACGTCAACGCCCCCGCGTCGCCCACGGGCACCACGTCGCATCCGCTGTCGGGCGTTTTGGGGGCGACCTCGAACGACGTCGCGATGGCCTACTCGACCAGCGTCAACACGGCCAGCGCGATCATTGGCCAAGCGGGCCCTTGTACATCGAGCTCCTCGCGGGATTGCGTCCCGACTGGCCACAACGGAACGATCTCCGCGGGCAGCTATACGTACGTCGGTTTCAACGATTGGATTGGCGGGCAGTCGAATTCGTACGACGATTTCTCGTTCCTTTTCAACATCACGCCCAAGACCGGTGGCGGTTCGGCTCCCGAACCCGGCTCGATGGCGCTGGTCGCTGTGGCTCTTCTGGGTGCTGCCGAGGTTCGGCGCCGCCGCCTGGCCGATTCGCGCTCCTGAACGAGCCGACTCGGGTGACGAGGCCTGCGCATGCAGGCCTTGGCTATTTCCGGCGCCCGGCGCCAGAGCACGCGGCGAGCTTCGCGTAATGTCTCGGCGAAGCACGCCTTCGAGCCGGGTTCGCCAACGCTGCAGCGTCCGCCGGTTGGGCGGCGAGTTCTTCACCGCGCTCTCGAGAGCGGCGCCGCGTGGGGCGAAACGAGCCCCCGGCGGTCTATGACGAGGGGTCGGCTGGCACCGGGCGCGGGTTCAAGAACTTAGGCGCTGGTCAGCAGAGTCCTCGTAGAGCGAAGTATAGATACCTGACTCTCGTTGACTCTCGTTGCCACTCCGCGAACAGTGGCCGGGTCGACGAGGCACTCCGGCCCCAAGCCAGGGTGCTGGGTCCGCCTCGACGCCTGACGACGAATGTAGGCGTAGGCGAAAGCTTCGGGGGTCGCAGCCGCGACCCGATGCGAGGAGGGCTTCACAGACAACCGGGCAAGGTGGCCCGGGCCGCTGCACTTGCGATGTAACCTCGATTGCCTCGATTCTATCCGGGTCGTTCATGACCAAGTATTTTCGATCGACGCGCCCAAGGCCTCACTGGGGCCACCGGTTCCCATTGGTTGCCATTTGGCAGGCCGTCATGCTGGCCATCGGCTTGCTCGCCGCACCGGCCCATGCAGGCGTCGCCGAGGCTGCGCGCTTCTATGAAGACGCGGCCAAGCGATTCGAGACTGGCGAGCTCGACGCAGCCATCGTGCAGCTGAAGAATTCGATCCAGCAGAACAAGCACCAGATTGCCGCGCACCTTCTGCTGGGCAAGGTTTATGTCGCCAAGGGCGACATTCGCGCCGCTCAGGCGACTTACCTCGAAGCCTTGAACCAGGGGGCCGACCGCAGCGAAGTCGCGGTGCCGCTGGCCCGCATCTACCTCGAGCTCGACCAGCCAGCGATGGCGATCGAGGCCGTGGCCGGCAGCGGCGGTTTCCCGCGCGACACCCATGTCGAGGCCCTGGCGCTGCGCGGCGCCGCCTACACCCTGCTCAACAACCAGCGGATGGCCGCCCAGGCCTTCGACGAAGCGCGCGCGATCGACCCCAATGCGGTGGTCGTGATGCTGGAGGAAGTGCCCTTGCTCTTGCGCACCGGGCAGGTGGCCCGCGCGCGCGAGGTGGCCACCAAGGCGGTCGGCCTTCAGCCCGGCAATGCGCAGGTCTGGACGATGGACGCGGTGGTGTTGCGCGAAGCGGGCGACGCCAAGGCCAGTCTGGTCGCGTTCGACAAGGCCGTCGCGCTGAGTCCTGCCCGCCGCATCGACGCCCGGCTGGGGCGCATGGCGCTGCTGCTGGACCTCGGGCGGACGGCCGACGCGCAGCTGGATCTGGCCGAACTGGTCAAGGCGGCGCCGAAGGACCTGCGCGTGCTCACCCTGAAGGCGACGACGGCCAGGATGCGCGGTGACCAAGCTGCAGCGAAGGCTGCGTTCACCGAAGCTGCGGCCGTGATCGACGCGATACCGCCGGTATGGCTGGCCTCGCACGAGAAGTTCGCAATGATGGCGGCGGTGGTGCACGAAGGGCTGGGCGAGCGCCAGAAGGCGCTGACGTTGCTCGACGGCATCCTGGCGAAATATCCGAACCACGACGCCGCACGCAGCCTGCAGGCCAGCATCTACCTCGAGATGGGGGACTACGCCAGCGCCCGGCCGGTGATCGAGTCGCTGCGGCGGTCTTTTGGCGACGACCCGCATCTGCTCTACCAGCAGGGGGAGGCGAACCTCGGTCTGGGCCTCTACGCCCAGGCCGTGACGGCGCTCGAAGCAGCGCTGCCGCGGCTGGACACGCCGCAGGTCAGGCGTGCGCTGGGCATGGCCCAGCTCAAACTGGGGCTCGAGGATCAAGGGCGGGCGAACCTCGAGAAGGTCTTCACCGCCACCCGTGACCCCGAAGCCGGGCGCGCGCTGGCGAGGGACTATCTCCAGCACGGGCAGGCCAAGCGGGCGCTCGCGATCGGCGACACCCTGGTCACGCAGTTTCCCGACCGGCCCTGGGTGCTCGATCTGATGGGCGAGATCAAGGGCACGACGGGCGACCGCAAGGGCGCACGCCAACTCTTCACGCGGGCACTGGCCATCCAGCCGACCTTCGGTCCGGCTCTGCTCAACCTGGCCAAGCTGGACGCGGCCGAAGGCAACATCGACGCCGCCCGGCGCCGCCTCCAGGACATGACGGTCAAGGGCAACGAGCCCTTGGTGATCTACGAACTCGCCTCGCTCGAGCAGCGTGCCGGACGGCCCGAGGAGGCGCTGAAGCAATTCCGGCGTGCGGCAGACACCGGCGACCGCCGCTCGGCGGCAGCAGCAGTCGCTCAATTGCTTGCGCTGCGGCGCACCGACGAGGCGGTCACCGCGGCCAACCAGTACTCACAGCAGTTTCCCAAGGACATTCCGTTGCGCTTGGTGCTGGCCCAGGCGCAGATCGCCAAAGGCAAGCTCGACGCCGCGCGGGCCGAATTGAGGAACGCCACCTTGATCGCCGACTACGACGCCGATCTGCAGGTGCAGATCGGCAGGTTGCAGCTTTACGCGAACAACCCGTCGGGCGCCGCCTACAACGTGCAGAAGGCGCTTCAGGCGCGCCCGAACGACCTCCAGGCATTGGCGCTGAACGTGGCGGTCGCGCTGGTCGGGAACGACGCCGCCGAGGCCGACAAGGCATACAAGGTACTGCATGAGCACTATCCGCGCCGCGCGGAGACCGAGTTGGCGGGCGCCGGCATCGCCATGGCGCGCCGGCAGTTCGGAGAGGCGCTAGCCGCCTACACGCGTGCGCTGGCGATCAACGCGACGACGGGCACGGCCTTGTTGCTGGGGCGTGCCCATGTGGTCGCAGGAAGCCCGGCCGCCGCTGCCCGCTTCTACCTTGACTGGCTCAAGAAGCGGCCCAACGACCAAGCGGTGCTGCGGGCGTTGGCCGAGGCCCAGTTCCAGGCCGGTCAGTTGGCCGACGCCAAGCGCAGCTACATCGCGGCGCTGGCCGTCGAGCCGGCCAGCGGCAGGCTGCAGAACAACCTGGCCAACGTGCTTCTGGCGCTGGGTGAGGACGCCGGGGCCAAGTCCGCTGCCGAAGCAGCGCTGAAGATCGACCCCAACGAACCCGCGTACATGGACACCCTGGGTTGGGTGCTGGTCGACATGGGGCAGCCTCAGGGCGGGTTGCCCTACATCCGCGAGGCCCGGCTGCGGAGCCCGGACAATCCAGAAATCAGGGTCCATCTGGCATTTGCTTTGAGCAAGGTGGGGAACCGGGAAGAAGCGCGCCAGGAACTGGCGTCGGTGCTCGGATCCAGCCCACGGATCGTTGCGGTCCCCGCGGTTGCGCGGTTGAAGGGCGAACTCGGTCTTTAGAGGCCCGGCCGCTCCGGGTAACGGCTGTCCGGCGGTGGCTGGGTTGGCACCGAGCTCGCGATACGCGATTCGCAAGAGAATTCGGACTTCCTGTTGACTGGCGGAGTCGGCCGTGCGTTCACTCATCAAGCTGCTCGGTCTTGCCTTGGCGTTTCACGTCACGATGCTGGCTGCAGCCGCTGGCCTGCCGTCGACCAATGTCGCCTGGCAGGCGGCCGCCAACGACATCGACATCCAGCACGCCTTCGCCCGGGCGCAGACCGAAAGGAAGCCGGTTCTGCTGTATTGGGGCGCGACCTGGTGTCCGCCCTGCAACCAGCTCAAGGCCACGCTGTTCAACCGCCAGGACTTCGCTGCGCTGTCGCGCTCGTTCGTCGCGGTGAGCGTCGATGGCGACCTGCCGGGGGCGCAGAAGCTGGGCCAGCGCTTCAAGGTCAGCGGCTACCCGACCGTCGTGCTCTTCAGCGCCGACGGCAACGAGATCACGCGCCTTCCCGGCGAGGTGGATCCGCCGCAGGCTCTGGCCGTGCTGCAACTCGGCTTGGCCGGCGGGCGGCCGGTGAAGGCGGTGCTCGCCGATGCGCTCGCGGGCAGAGCCTTGTCACCCAGTGACTGGCGCATGCTCGCCTTCTATTCCTGGGAAACCGACGACCAGCAACTGGTGCCCACTTCCGAAGTGCCCGACACGCTGGTGCGGCTGGCCGTCGCCGCCCCGGCGGCTGATCACGAGACCGCGACCCGGCTGTGGCTGAAGGCGCTGGCCGCCAGCGACGACGGCAAGGGCGTGAAGGCCGACGCCGCCTTGCGCGAGCGCGTGCTGGCCGTGCTGCGAGACGCCCGGCAATCGCGCGCGCAAATGGATGTGCTGACCAACAGCGCGGCCGAGATCGTGCGCGCGCTGCGGGACGACGGTGGGCAAGGCGATGCAACGATCGTCCGCGCCTACGAAGCGGCACTCGTGCGGCTGCAGGCCGACCCGACGCTGTCGCGCGCAGATCGGCTGGGGGCCCTGGTCGCGCGCATCGACCTGGCGCGCATCGACATGCCCAAGAGCGCCGTGCATGTCCGCCTGCCGGCGTCGCTGCTGGGCGAGTTGCGCGCGCAGGTGGCGCGGGACGACCGCGAGATCACCGACGGCTACGAGCGGCAGGCCGTGAACACCGAGGCGGCCTACGCCCTGGCCGAGGCCGGGCTGTGGGCCGACAGCGACGCGTTGCTGAAGGCGAATCTCGCCAAGAGCAACTCGCCGTACTACCTGATGAGCGAGCTGGCCGGCAACGCGCGCAAGCTCGGTCGCACCGGCGAAGCGCTGCGCTGGTATGCCAAGGCCTTCGCAACCAGCGAAGGCCCGGCGACGCGCCTGCAATGGGGTTCGCGCTACATCGCGGCGCTGGTGGAACTGGCGCCCAGGGACGGCGCGCGCATCGAGCAGGTCGCCGCGCAGCTGCTCGCCGAGGCCGCGCGCGATGGCGGCGCCTTCGAGGGCCGCAGCCGCCGCTCGCTGCAGCAGGCCAGTGCCAAGCTGGTGGCGTGGAACGGCGCCGGAGTGCACGCCGCGGCGCTGCGCCGGCTGCAGGCCCGGCGCGACGGCCTGTGCGCCAAGGTCGACAACGCCCAGGGCCAGCGCGACGCCTGCACGGCGTTGTTCGAGCCACCCGGCAGACCGGCGTCCTGACCGCGGCCGGTCAGCCGGCAGCCCGGGCGGTGGCATGCGGTAGATTCGGGCGCTGGAGGTTCCACCGATGCCGCGTCCTGTTCTCGATGAATCGATGATCCACCCGGCGGTGCGAGAACTCGTCGCGCACCACCACGAAGCCACGGTGCGCGAAGTGCAGGAGGCCATCGCGCGCCATCCGGTGGTCGTCGTCGGGATGGCGCAGAACCCGTTTCCGCGCAAGGCCCGCAAGGCGCTGGAAGCGGCGGGGTTGCCCTGTCACTACCTCGAATTCGGCAGTTATCTCAACCAATGGCGGCGGCGCAATGCGCTGAAGATGTGGACCGGCTGGCCGACCTTCCCGATGGTCTTCGTCAAGGGCGTGCTGGTCGGCGGCGCCGCCGATCTGGCGCGGTTGATCGCCAGCGGCGAGTTGCGACGCATGCTGGGCTGAATGCCCGCGCGTCTACCGCCGCGACGGTCTCGCGCCGAGGCCGGCGCATGAGGGCAAGACCTCTGATCGCCACCTGGCTGGCAGCCTGCCTGATCGCGTGGGCCGTGCCAGGCACTGCCGCCGATCTCCGGCCCGGTCTGACGCCCTGCCGGCTCGAGGGGCTGGAGCACGAGGCGTTGTGCGGCAGCGTGCGGCGTCCGCTGGACCCGGCGCGGCAGCAGGGCGTGCAAATCGACGTGCATTTTGCGGTCTTGCCGGCACTGGCGCGCAACCGCAAGCCGGATCCGGTGTTCTTCTTCGCCGGCGGGCCGGGGCAAAGCGCCGTCGAGCTCGCCGGCACGATCGGCGGCATGCTGGCGCGGTTGTCGAACCGGCGCGACATCGTGCTCATCGACCAGCGCGGCACCGGCCGCAGCGCGCCGCTGGGCTGTCCCGAGGAGCTACCGACGGCGCCATTGGCTGCCGCGCTGGACCCGGACGGCTTTGTCGCGCGCATGCGCGCGTGCCGTATTCAGCTAGAGAAGCTTCCCTACGGTGACCTGCGATTCTTCGCCACCTGGATCGCGAGCCAGGACACCGACGCCGTGCGCCGGGCCCTGGGTGCGGCGCAGGTGAACCTGGTCGGCGGTTCCTACGGTACGCGGGTGGCGCTGGACTACCTGCGCCAGTTCCCGAAGACCGTGCGACGCATGGTGATCGATGGCGTGGCGCCCCCCGACATGGTGCTGCCGGCGTCTTTCTCGCGCGACAACCAGGCGGCCCTGGATGGCGTGCTGGCGGCGTGCGAGGAAGACCCGCGCTGCCGTTCGCAGTACCCCCGGCTGCGCGCCGACTGGCACAGCTTGCTGGCGGACCTGCCGAGGACCGTGCAGGTGGCGCAGCCCGTGACCGGCGAGATCGAACGCCTGACCCTCACGCGCGAGATCGTGCTGGGCCTGGTGCGCGCACCGCTCTATGCGCCCTGGCTGGCAGCCGCCCTGCCGCTGGCCCTGCATCAGGCAGCAGCGGGGCGCTTCGAAGCCCTGGTCGGCCTGTCTTCGGCGACTGCCGGAAGCGGTGCAGCGAAGATCTACGAAGGGATGCATTTCTCCGTCGTCTGCACCGAGGACTGGCCGCGGCTGGCCCAGGCCACCGACGCCGCGGGCGTCGACTTCGGCGATGCCTTTGCGCGGCCGTACCGGCAGATCTGCGCCGCCTGGCCCCGTGGCGACGTGCCGGCTTCGTTCTACCGCCTGCCGGCGGCGCCGACCGCATCGCTGGTGCTGTCCGGCGGCGCCGACCCCGTGACGCCGCCGCGCCACGGCAAGCGGGTCGCCCTCGCGCTCGGCCCCAAGGCCCGCCAGGTCGTCGTGCCGCAGGCGGGTCACGGCGTGATGGTCATCGG
Source organism: uncultured beta proteobacterium (assembly GCA_963725755.1). Classification (GTDB taxonomy): domain Bacteria; phylum Pseudomonadota; class Gammaproteobacteria; order Burkholderiales; family Burkholderiaceae_C; genus Rubrivivax. Next base: position 86,136 of record CAVRZW010000012.1, on the reverse strand, counting down.
CTGCATGCGCGACGTCATCTTCCACTTCATCGACGCCGCCACCGACGAAGAGGCGCTGAGGGTGGACGCCGACTGCGCGCAGGCGATTCCGCGGCCGCCGGCCTTCGTGCCGGTGCATGCCGAGGTCACCCGATGATCGAGGTTGTCGGCCTGCGCAAGCAATTCACCCAGGGCCGCGGCAGCAGGGCGCGCACGGTGGTGGCGGTCGATGGCGTGAGCTTCGTCGCCGCCGACGGCTGCATCACCGGGCTCCTCGGCCCCAACGGAGCGGGCAAGACGACGACGCTGCGCATTGCCGCCGCACTGATCGAGCCCGATGCCGGGCAGGTGCGGGTGGACGGCATCGACGTGGCCGCGCGACCGGCGGCGGCGCTGGCGCGAATGGGCGTGCTCAGCGACGCGCGCGGCCTGTACCCACGGTTGACGGCGCGCGAGAACATCGTCTATTACGGGCGACTGCACGGGATGTCGGCGGCGGCCGCGGCCGACCGCGCACAGACCCTTGCGCAGACCCTGGACATGGAAGCACTGCTGGACCGCCGCACCGAAGGCTTCAGCCAGGGCGAGCGCATGAAGACCGCGCTGGCCCGGGCCCTGGTGCACGATCCGCCCAACATCGTGCTCGACGAGCCGACCAACGGGCTGGACGTGGTCGCCACCCGCGCCCTGCGTGACACCTTGCGGCGGCTGCGCGACGCCGAGGGCAAGTGCGTCGTGTTCTCGACCCACATCATGCAGGAGGTCGAGCGCCTGTGCGACCAGGTCGTGGTCATCGCCCATGGTCGCACGGTGGCCGCCGGCACCGTGGCCGAGCTGTCGGCGCTCACCGGACACGACGACTTCGAGGAGACCTTCGTCAGGCTCGCCTTCGCCGCACCGGAAACTTCGCGCGGAGCGGGCCCATGATCGGCGCTGCCTGGACCGTCTATCGCAAGGAGCTCGTCGATGCCCTGCGAGACCGCCGGACACTGATGACGGTGTTGCTGAGTTCGGTGGCCATCGGCCCGCTGGTGCTGCTGCTCGTGTCGTCGCTGGTGGCGGGGATCGAGAAGCGCGCCGAGGCACGGGTGATCGTGGTCGAAGGCATCGAGCGGGCGCCGACACTGCGCAACTACCTCGAGCGCCAGACCTACACCATCAAGCCCGCGCCGGCCGACTACGAGCAGCAGCTCAAGGACAGCAGGTTGGGCGACCCGGTGGTGGTGATGCCGCCGGACTTCGAGCAGGGGCTCATCGACGGCAGGGCGCCGCTGATCGCGGTGGTGACGAGCGCCGGCAATCAGCGTGCGCAGACTGCCGCCGGCCCGACCCTGCAACTGCTGCGCGGCTTCAACCGCGAGCAGGCGGTGCTGCGCCTGGCGGTGCGCGGGGTGGCGCCTTCGTCGCTGGAGGCGGTGCGAATCGAGGAGCGCGATCTGGCCGATCCGGCCACCCGTGCCGCGCAGCTTGGCACGATGGTGCCGTACTTCGTGCTGATGGCCGTGCTCTATGGTGCCCTCAACGCGGCGCTCGACAGCACCGCGGGCGAGCGCGAGCGCGGCTCGCTGGAGCCGCTGCTGATGAACCCGGCTCCGCGGACGGCATTGGTGCTCGGCAAATGGGCCGCGGTCGCCAGCGTGGGCATGCTGATCGCGGTGCTGTCGTGCCTGAGCTTCCTGCCGGGCCAATGGTTGTTGCGCAGCGAGGTTCTGGCGGCGATGTTCCGCTTTGGCATCGGCGAGGCGCTTGCCTTCATCGCGTTGCTGCTGCCGCTGGCGGGCGCCCTGGCGGCGGTGCTGATGGCCATCGCGATCCGCTGCAGGACCTTCAAGGAAGCGCAGGCCAACGCGACCGTCGTGATGCTGGGCTTCTCGCTGCTGCCGCTGGTGGCGGTCTTCAACCAGGAAGGCACCAGGCCCTGGCACCTTTGGGTGCCGGCGCTGGCGCAGACCACGCTGATGGGCCGGGTGCTCAAGGGCCAGGCGCTGACCTTCGCCGACGTGATGCCGTCGGTGGCCGTCTGCGCGCTGCTCGCCGCGTTGGCGATCGCCTTCGTCGCCCGCACGCTGCGCAGCGCGGCTCTGAAGTGAATCCCCGCGGGACGGCTGCCGGCCCGGTGGTCCGTCGATTCTCGCGCTCGGGGGCCGCCGAAGATGCCGCTGCCGGATGAGGTGGCGGACCCGCTCGATGTCGGGCGCGAGCGCGCCGTCAAACACGCAATCCGTAAGTTGGCGCTTACATTAGTGATCGTCACTCAGGATCTGCGAACCGCGCCGGGCGGGGCGCCCTTGCCATGGGCCTGGCGGACCGCCCGCCTATCGTGGCGCCGTGAGCTGCTCCACCCGGGTGAGCCAGGCGAAGGCGTGCGACGCGCTGCCGCCGCACATTTCGACGTCGGGCTGAAGCGAGGCGCATACCGCCGGGCGGCGCGGGTCGCCGAAAAGATGGCAACGATCGTCGCTGTCGAGTTGCACGCAGCGCTCGCCTGCGGGCTTGCCTTGCGGCATCCCGGGGATCGGCGAGCTGATCGATACCGCGATGCAGCAGGCGGCGCAGCGAGAGCGACATTCCACCGCACCATGCTAACGGACGAATGCGCCGGACAGATTCGAGCGGCGCCGAGCAGCTCAAGCCATCGCGCTCGTAAAATCAACCGCTCATGCTGCATCCACAAGTATTCGACGTCATCGTCATCGGCGGTGGCCATGCCGGCACCGAGGCCGCGCTGGCAGCAGCGCGGATGGGCTGCGCCACCTTGCTGCTCACGCACAACATCGAGACTCTGGGGCAGATGAGCTGCAATCCGTCGATTGGCGGCATCGGCAAGGGGCACCTGGTCAAGGAGATCGATGCGCTGGGCGGGGCAATGGCTTCGGCCACCGACGAAGCCGGAATCCAGTTCCGCATCCTCAACGGCAGCAAGGGACCGGCGGTGCGCGCCACGCGAGCCCAGGCCGACCGCGTGCTCTACCGTGCGGCGATCCGGCGCCGGCTGGAGAGCCAGGCCAAGCTCTGGCTGTTCCAGCAGGCAGTGGACGACCTGATGCTCGAGGGCGACCGCGTGGTCGGTGCCGCGACTCAAGCGGGGGTGAAGTTTCGGGGGCGGGCCGTGGTCCTGACCGCCGGCACCTTCCTGGACGGGCGCATGCACGTGGGACTGACGAACTACAGTGCCGGACGGGCCGGCGATCCGCCGGCGACGCGCTTGTCGGCGCGGCTCAAGGAGCTGAAGCTGCCGCAGGGTCGTCTGAAGACAGGAACACCGCCGCGCATCGACGGGCGGACGATCGATTTCTCTCGCCTGGAGGAGCAGCCGGGCGACATGGACCCGGTGCCGGTGTTCAGTTTTCTGGGCAGCCCGGAGCAACACCCGCGGCAGGTGCCTTGCTGGATCACGCACACCAACGAGCGCACGCACGAGATCGTCAGGAGCGGTTTCGATCGCAGCCCGATGTTCACCGGACTCATCGAAGGTGTCGGTCCGCGCTATTGCCCCAGCATCGAGGACAAGATCAACCGCTTCGCCGACAAGACCTCGCACCAGATCTTCCTCGAGCCCGAGGGCCTCACGACGCACGAGTTCTACCCCAACGGCATCTCGACCTCGCTGCCGTTCGACGTTCAGATCGCGGCCGTGCAGTCGATCGCCGGGCTGGAGCATGCGCATATCGTGCGTCCTGGCTACGCGATCGAGTACGACTACTTCGACCCTCGGGCACTGCGCCCGAGCTTCGAGACCCAGTCCATCCGCGGCCTGTTCTTCGCCGGGCAGATCAACGGCACGACGGGCTACGAGGAGGCGGCAGCGCAGGGCCTGCATGCGGGCGCGAATGCGGCGCTGCAGGTGCAGGGGCGCGATCCTTGGGTGCTGCGGCGCGACCAGGCCTACTTGGGCGTGCTGGTGGACGACCTGATCACCAAAGGGGTGACCGAGCCCTACCGCATGTTCACCAGCCGCGCCGAATACCGCCTCCAGCTGCGCGAGGACAACGCCGATCTGCGCTTGACCGAGCTGGGGTATTCGCTCGGGCTGGTCGATCCGGAGCGGCTGCAGGCGATGGCGGCCAAGCGCGAGGCGCTGGCGCTGGCATTGGAACGGCTGCGGACCACCTGGGTGCGGCCGGCGACGGTGCCGGCAGCGGAGGCAGAGCGCGTCCTCGGGAAGGCGCTCGAGCACGAGCACAACCTGGCCGATCTGTTGCGCCGACCCGGGATGACCTTCGACGCGGTATCCGGGTTGGCCGGCCTCGCGGGTCACGATGTTTCACGTGAAACCATGCGCGGCCAACTCGGTGCGCGGGAGGCCGACGCAGTCATCGAGCAGGTCGAGATCTCCATCAAGTACGCCGGCTACATCGAAAAGCAGCACGACGAGGTCGAGCGGGCTTCGGCGCTGGAAGCGCTGCCCTTGCCGACCGATATCGACTACACGGAGGTTGCGGCGCTGTCGTACGAGGTGAGGCTGAAACTGAGCAGGCACAGACCCACCACCCTGGGGCAGGCTTCGAGGATTTCGGGCGTTACACCGGCGGCCATATCGCTGTTGCTGGTGCATCTGAAGAAGGGGCGCCGCAAGGGATTCACGCCGACGGGAGAAGCGGCCTGATCATTGACCCAGCGGCGCCGGATGAACTGGAGCCGCTTCTGGCGGCGCTCGGACTCGCACCCAGTCCCCATCAGCGCTTGCTGCTGCTGCGCTACCTGGACCTGCTCCAGCGCTGGAACACCACCTACAACCTCACGGCGGTGCGCGAGCGAAGCGCAATGCTCACGCAGCATCTGGCCGACTGCCTGGCCGTCGTGTCGCCATTGGCGGCGCATCTGGCCCGTGGGAGCGTGCTCGATGTCGGCAGCGGTGGGGGGCTGCCGGGGGTGGTGATCGCGGTGATGCTGCCGGCGCTGGACGTCACCTGCGTCGATGCCGTGGGCAAGAAGGCCGCTTTCCTTCGTCAGGTTGCCGGTTCGCTGGCACTCGACAACCTGCACGCGCTTCACACGCGTGTCGAGGCGCTGCGGGGGTCGCGGTTCGACGTCGTGATCTCCCGCGCATTCTCGACGCTGGCCAAACTCGTCGAACTGACACGCGCGAGCCTCGCGAACGATGGTGTCTGGCTGGCGATGAAGGGCAGGGCGCCCGCGGAGGAGATCGCCACATTGCCGCCGGACATCGAAGTGTTCCACGTGGAACAACTGGTCGTTCCGGGCCTGGACGCGGAGCGCTCCCTGGTCTGGATGCGACGGAGGCCATTCGCTGCAGATCGGACCTGAGCAAGCACCCGATTTGGCTACGATAGCTGCAAAGATTTCTTGCGTGACCTGCACGCAGCCCCGGTGGCACGCAAGCCATCGCCGAGCCGACTTCCAGCCAAGGTGGCACAGCCTTCCGGACCGAACCAACGAGAAAGAAATGCCCGAGCTGCCCTGCCTGTTCCACCCCTGCCGAGCGACCACCCCATGAGCCGAATGCGCATCTTCTGTGTTGCGAACCAGAAAGGAGGCGTCGGCAAGACCACCACGGCCGTCAATCTGGCCGCGGGCCTCGCACAACTGGGCAAGCGCGTGCTCCTCGTCGACCTGGACCCGCAAGGCAACGCCACGATGGGGTCCGGGATCGACAAGCGGGGTCTCGCGCTGTCGGTTTACGACGTTCTGCTCGAGTCGGCCACCGTGGCCGAGGCACGCCAGGCGAGCGTCAAAGGTGGCTACCAGGTCCTCGGCGCGAACCGCGAGCTGGCCGGCGCCGAAGTCGAGCTCGTCAAGCTCGAGCGGCGCGACAAGCGGCTGAAGGCCGCCTTGCAGGCGGTGCGCGACGACTACGACTTCGTGCTCGTCGATTGCCCGCCGTCACTGAGCCTGCTGACGCTGAACGGGTTGTGTGCCGCGCACGGTGTTCTGGTGCCCATGCAGTGCGAGTACTTCGCGCTCGAGGGCCTGTCGGACCTCGTCAACACGATCAAGCAGGTGCACGCCAACCTGAACCCCGACCTGCAGATCATCGGCCTGCTGCGCGTCATGTTCGATCCCCGCATCACCTTGCAGCAGCAAGTCAGCGAGCAGCTCAAGGCGCATTTCGGCGCCAAGGTGTTCGACACCGTGATTCCGCGCAATGTGCGCCTTGCCGAGGCGCCCAGCTATGGACAACCCGGCGTGACCTTCGATCCCGCGTCCAAGGGTGCCCAGGCCTTCGTCGCGTTCGCCCAGGAAATGGTGGAGCGACTTGGATAGAGCCGTCGTTGGCACCAGTGACGCGGGACTCGCCGAGGACCTGCTTTCACGCGTCGAGGATGCGGGCCTGAACGCCAGCGCGCCGCCGCAGCAGCGATGGCTGGACGGTTGGCTGGTTCGCTTTTCGCCCGCCAAGGCCAGGCGCGCGCGGTGCATCAACGCCGTGGCCAAGGGCCGGTTGGCGCTCGACGTCAAGCTGCGGCTCGCGGCGGCGGTTTTCGATGCAGCGGGCCTGCCGATGCTGATCCGCGTGACCCGGTTCTCCGAACCACCAGATCTGGATACACGGCTGGCCGAGCGTGGCTTCACCGCTATCGACGACACCCGGGTCATGGTCTGCCCGCGGCTGCCGCGCGAGCCGACGTCCCCCCTGCCGGCGGGCACCCGCCTCGTCGCGCTCGACGCCCGCCGCTTCGCACAAGCGGTCGGCGTGCTCAGGGGCTCGCCGCCGGTGCAGCGCGATGCCCACGCCGAGCGGCTGGCGCTGTCGCCCGTGTCCCATGCCGGTTACGCGATCCAGCGCGACGGCGACGACGCGGTGCTGGCCTGCGGCCAGATCGCGCGCGAGGCGGAGCTGGTCGGCCTCTACGATGTCTTCACTGCCGATCGCGAACGCAACCGGGGCTTGGCAGGCATTCTGTGTGAGCACCTGCTTTCACGATCTTCGGCGGATGGCGCAGAGATTGGCTATCTGCAGGTCGAGTCCGACAACGCTCCGGCGCGACGGATCTACGCACGCCTGGGCTTCTCCGACGCCTACGCCTACCATTACCGGCAGGCTCCCTGAGCGCGACGGACGCGGGCTACGCCTGAAGGCCCAGGCTTTCGTCCAAGCCCAGATGCACGTTCATCGCCTGCACCGCGGCGCCGCTGGCGCCCTTGCCCAGATTGTCCAGGCGCGCGATCAGGATCGCCTGGCTGTCGTTGGCGAAGACGAAGATGTCGACCCGGTTCGTGTCGTTGCAGCCCTGGACGTCGAAGGAACCCTGCTCCAGCGTGCCGGGATCGCGCAGCGGCATCACGCGGATGAACCGCTCGCCGGCGTAGCGCTGCTCGTAGGCCTGCTGCACGGCTTCGGCCGTCGTGCCCAGGGCCGCGAGTTGCAGCGGCACGGTCACCGCCAGGCCCTTGTAGAAGTTGCCGACCACCGGCATGAAGATCGGCCGCGTGCGCAGTCCGGAGTGGGCCATCATCTCGGGCACGTGCTTGTGCTGCAGCGTCAGCGCATAGGGCCGCGGCGCGGTCAACGCCGGATCGTCGGCCGCCGCGTACTGCTCGATCATCTTCTTGCCGCCACCCGAGTAGCCGGTGATCGACGTGGCCGAGACGCCATGGTCGGGCGGCAGCAGCCGGGCGTCGACGAGGGGCCGCAGCAGCAGGATGAAGGCGCTGGCGTGGCAGCCCGGGTTGGCGATGCGCCTGCTGCTGCGGATGGCAGCGCGCTGGCCGGGCGCCAGTTCGGGCAGCCCGAACACCCAGGACGGGTCGGTGCGGTGCGCCGTGCTGGCGTCGATCAGGCAGGTGTTCGGGTTCGTCACCCATGAAGCAGCCTCGCGGGCGGCAGCGTCGGGCAGGCAGAGAAAGGCGACGTCGGCGGCGTTGAGCAGGCGCGAGCGTTCGGTCGCGTCCTTTCGCTTCTCGGGCGCGATGCGCAACACCTCGACGTCGGGCCGCCGCGCCAGGTATTCGTGAATTCGCAGGCCGGTGGTGCCTTCCTGGCCATCGACAAAGACGGTCGAGCTCATCCCCTCGTGCTCCTGCGGCCTCGCCGACAATGCGGCCGCCAAGCAGCAAGGATAAGGGAATGGGCCACGGCCAGCGCAGGGTCCGGCGACGGGTGCCGGACCTCGGGGCGTCCGCATGAAGGGCACGGCCACGCGCGCCCTGCGTGTGGGCCTGGGCATCGCGGTCGTGCTGGGCCTGCTTCACTGGTCCGGCGTCGGGCTCAGGCTGCTGCTGGCCATCGCTGCCTTCCTCGGGTTCATCGCCTGGGTCTTGCCCTGGATGGGCGTTCGGTTGCTCGACGACGCCATCCTGCATGTGCGCAGCCTGTTCTGGGCGCGTGAGCAGGGGCGCTTCCACAGCTTCGGCGGCGTGCCGCTGCAGATCGAAGACGATGGCCGCCACGTCTGGGTCGATGGCGAGGGGCTGCAGCGCGTGCTCGGCCGCCGCGAGCCCGACGAGGCGCTCGCAGCGCGCCACAGCGGCCGCTGGCGCCGCACCGACGATGGCAGCTTGATGCTCCGGGTCGATGCCGTCGTCGAGGTCCTGGCGACGATGCCGGGCCGAGACGTCCCGCGAGTTCAGCGCCTGCGCCGCTACTTCGAGCGCGAGGTGCTTTACCCGGCAGCGCAGCGCCACCGAAGGCGCCAACGGCCCCCTGGGTGAGCTTGGCCGTTCGTCGGAGACAATGCCGCGATGGCGACCAAGAAACCGAAGGGACTGGGACTGGGCCTGGAGGCGTTGCTCGGCCCGACGGTCAGCGACGCGCCGCCCCCGGCGCAGCCAGCGACGCTGCCGCTGGATCGACTGCGTCCGGGCAAGTACCAGCCGCGCACGCGGATGGACGAGGGCTCGCTGTACGAGCTTGCCGAGAGCATCCGCAGCCAGGGCGTGATGCAGCCCGTCCTCGTGCGTCCGGTGGACGGGGGTGATTACGAAATCATCGCCGGCGAGCGCCGCGTCCGGGCCGCCCGGCTGGCCGGGCTCGACGAGGTGCCGGTGCTGGTCAAGGCAGTGGTCGACGAAGCCGCCGCGGTGATGGCGTTGATCGAGAACATCCAGCGCGAAGACCTCAACCCGTTGGAGGAGGCGCAGGGACTGCAACGTCTGGTGGTCGACTTCAAGCTCACGCACGAGCAGGCGGCACATGCGGTCGGACGCTCGCGCAGCGCGACGAGCAACCTTTTGCGCTTGCTTCAGTTGGCAGAACCGGTGCAGCTGATGCTGATGGCCGGCGACCTCGAGATGGGCCACGCGCGCGCGTTGCTGGGCCTGGCAGCAGCGCAGCAGGTCATGGCCGCCCACGAGATCAGCGCCAAGAAGCTGAGCGTGCGCGAGGCCGAGCGCCTGGCAGCGCGAGCCGGCGTCGACCGCTCGCCGGCTGCCGCGAGGTCGACGCCAGCCAAGCCTGCCGACCTTGCACGACTCGAAGAGCGGCTGTCGGACCGACTGACGGCCAGCGTGGAAATCCGTCTACAGCGCCGAGGCAGGCAAGGCGACCGAGGCGAGATCGCGATCCGCTTCGGTTCGCTCGACGAGCTCGATGGCCTGCTCGAACGACTCGGTGCGGCCGAGTCCTGATCGGCCTGCAGCCCGACATCTGGGCTGTTGACCGCCGCCTTGGCAGATGCGCGGCAGCAGGACCTATCGCCGCCAAGCCCGCTGTTCGCCCGCCAAGGCGGGGTATTCACGGAACCATTGCTGCGCCGGCTTGCTCCATCTTGGTGCGAGAGGCTTGTCGGCGGCGATCGAGGTTGAAGCGTTTCAGGAGACAGGCGCCGCGCAGTCGGCCCCTTCTCTCGCAGCCGATGGTCATCTGCGTGAGGGCATGCGTCTTGCGAAGGTTCAAGCAGCGGCACTGTGGCACGCAACCCTCGGGAAATGGAGGGCGTTGGGCATGCTCTTCGAGTCATCGGCAGGCGCAGAATGAACCATGCTGAAATTGCACCGGCCGTGACGGATCGACTTCACCGGTAGGCAGGAAAGCTCTGATGGAGCCCGGGCCCGTACAGCCGGGACTTCATCAGAACTTCCCAGACGCGAGGAGGGGCAGGGTTGTCCTCCCCGCACGCGCTGGCTACCGGAGGTCCGCATGGACGTGATCAGCCACTTTGCCGCGCGCTATGAGCGCACGCGCGAGGAAGAACTCTCGCTCGAGGACTACCTCGCCGAATGCAAGCGCAACCCGCTTGCCTACGCCACCGCCGCCGAGCGCATGCTGCGCGCCATCGGCGAGCCGACCTCGGTGGACACCCGCAACGACCCGCGCCTGTCGCGCCTGTTCGCGAACAAGATCATCAAGGTCTATCCTGCGTTCGCCGAGTTCTACGGCATGGAGGACTCGATCGAGCAGGTCGTGAGCTACTTCCGCCACGCTGCGCAGGGGCTGGAAGAGAAGAAGCAGATCCTCTACCTGCTCGGCCCGGTCGGCGGCGGCAAGAGCTCGATCGCCGAGCGCCTGAAGCAACTCATGCAGGAAGTGCCGTTCTACGCCATCAAGGGCTCGCCGGTGAACGAATCGCCGCTGGGGCTGTTCGACGCCGACGAAGACGGCGCCATCCTGGAAGGCGAATACGGCATCCCGCGCCGTTACCTCAATCGCATCCTCAGCCCCTGGGCGGTCAAGCGCCTGGAGGAGTACGGCGGCGACATCCGCAAGTTCAAGGTCGTCAAGCGCCACCCCAGCATCCTCAAGCAGGTCGGCATCAGCAAGACCGAGCCCGGCGACGAGAACAACCAGGACATCTCCAGCCTCGTCGGCAAGGTCGATATCCGCAAGCTCGAGGCCTACTCGCAGGACGACCCCGACGCCTACAGCTACAGCGGCGGCCTGTGCCTGGCCAACCAGGGCCTGCTCGAGTTCGTCGAGATGTTCAAGGCGCCGATCAAGGTGCTGCACCCGTTGCTGACCGCGACCCAGGAAGGCAACTTCAAGGGCACCGAAGGCTTCGGCGCAATCCCGTTCGACGGCATCGTGCTGGCGCACAGCAACGAAAGCGAGTGGAAGGCCTTCCGCAACAACAAGAACAACGAGGCCTTCCTCGACCGCATCTACATCGTCAAGGTGCCGTACTGCCTGCGCGTCTCGGAAGAGGTCAAGATCTACGAGAAGCTGCTGCGCAACTCGTCGCTCTCCGCAGCCACCTGCGCGCCGGGCACGCTGAAGATGATGAGCCAGTTCGCGATCCTCACGCGCCTGAAGGAGCCCGAGAACAGCTCGCTGTATTCGAAGATGCTGGTCTACGACGGCGAGAACCTGAAGGACACCGACCCGCGCGCCAAGAGCTACCAGGAATACCGCGATTACGCCGGCGTCGACGAAGGCATGAGCGGCGTCAGCACGCGCTTCGCCTACAAGATCATCAGCAAGGTCTTCAACTTCGACAGCACCGAGGTCGCCGCCAACCCGGTGCATCTGATGTACGTGCTCGAGCAGCAGATCGAGCGCGAGCAGTTCGCCAAGGAGACCGAGGACAAGTACGTCGGCTTCATCAAGGAGCTGCTGGCGCCGCGCTACGCCGAGTTCATCGGCAAGGAGATCCAGACCGCCTACCTCGAAAGCTATTCCGAGTACGGTCAAAACATCTTCGACCGCTACGTGACCTACGCCGACTACTGGATCCAGGACCACGAGTACCGCGACACCGACACCGGCGAGGTGTTCGACCGCGGCAGCCTCAACGCCGAACTGGAGAAGATCGAGAAGCCCGCCGGCATCGCGAATCCCAAGGACTTCCGCAACGAGATCGTCAACTTCGTGCTGCGCGCGCGCGCCGGCAACCAGGGCAAGAACCCGGTCTGGACGAGCTACGAGAAGCTGCGTACCGTGATCGAGAAGAAGATGTTCTCCAACACCGAGGAGCTGCTGCCGGTGATCAGCTTCAACGCCAAGGCCAGCGCCGACGAAGCCAAGAAGCACGAGGACTTCGTGACCCGCATGGTGGCCAAGGGATACACGCAAAAGCAGGTGCGCTTGCTGTGCGAGTGGTACCTGCGCGTGCGCAAGAGTTCATGAGGCCCCCAAGCTCGCTAGCGCTCGCTACCCCCCGAGGGGGCCGTCCGCCAGCGGCCCGGCAGAGCCGGTTCCGCGGCGGGAAGCTTGGTCGCGTTTCTGGGACCGTGCATGCAACAAATCATTGATCGTCGGCTCGCGGGGAAGAACAAGTCCATCGGCAACCGCGAGCGCTTCCTTCGCCGCCACAAGGAGCAGATCCGCGAGGCCGTCAAGCGTGCCATCGATGGCCGCGGCATCCGTGACATGGAGCGTGGCGAGGACATTCACATTCCCAAGAAGGACCTTTCGGAACCCGTGTTCGGCCACGGCCAGGGCGGCGTGCGTGAAGTGGTCCACCCGGGCAACAAGGAGTACATCCAGGGCGACCGCATCGAACGGCCGAAGGGCGGCGGCGGTGGCGGCAGCGGCAAGGGCCAGGCCAGCGATTCCGGCGACGGTGAGGACGACTTCGTCTTCGCGCTGTCGAAGGAAGAATTCATGCAGGTCTTCTTCGAGGACCTCGCGCTGCCGCACCTGGTGCGGACGCAACTCGCCGAGGTGCCCGAGTGGAAGAGCCAGCGCGCGGGGTTCTCGAGCGACGGCACGCCCAACAACCTGCACGTGGTGCGCTCGATGCGCGGTGCGCTGGGCCGGCGCATCGCGCTCGGCGCCGACTCGCGGCGCGCATTGCAGGCGCTGGAAGAGCGGCTCGCGGAGTGCGAACGCGCGCTGCAGCCGGGCGACGCGGCTGCCGAGGCCGAGATCAAGGACCTGATCGAACAGATCGCGGCGCTGCGCGCGCGTCTGGAGCGCATCCCGTATCTGGACCCGATCGACCTGCGCTACCGCAGCCGCATCAAGGTACCGGTGCCGACCAGCAAGGCGGTGATGTTCTGCCTGATGGACGTCTCGGGTTCGATGGACGAGGGGCGCAAGGAGCTTTCCAAGCGTTTCTTCATCCTGCTCTACCTGTTCCTGACCCGGCATTACGAGAAGATCGACCTCGTCTTCATCCGCCACCACACCCAGGCGCAGGAAGTCGACGAGGAGAACTTCTTCCACGCCCGCGAGACCGGCGGCACGGTGGTCAGTAGCGCGCTGGTGCTGATGGAAGAGATCATCCGCGCCCGCTACGACCCGGCGCAGTGGAACATCTACGGCGCGCAGGCCAGCGACGGCGACAACTGGCACCACGACAGCGGCCGCTGCCGCGAGCTGCTCAACGAAAAGCTGCTGCCGCTGTGCCGCTACTTCGCCTATGTGCAGGTGGCCGAGGAAGAGCAGAACCTGTGGGACGAGTACGCGCAGCTGCTCGACGCCAACAAGCACTTCGCGATGCGCAAGGCGACCGAGGCCTCGCAGATCTACCCCGTGTTCCGCGACCTGTTCAAGAAGGAAGGGGCCAAGGCCGCATGAAGGATCCCGCATGAAGACCAAGCCGCTGGCGCTCGAGCAACCGCTGCCGCTGGCCGCGCGCCCGGGCGAACACCTGCCCGGCCCCAGCGATTGGTCGTTCGAACTGATCGAGACCTACCACCGCGTCATCAAGGCCACCGCCGAGCGCTTCGGGCTGGACACCTACCCGAACCAGCTCGAGATCATCACCGCCGAGCAGATGATGGACGCCTATGCCTCGGTGGGCATGCCGGTGAACTACCGCCACTGGAGCTACGGCAAGGAGTTCATCGCGACCGAGAAGAACTACAAGCGCGGCCACATGGGCCTGGCCTACGAGATCGTCATCAACTCCAACCCCTGCATCAGCTACCTGATGGAGGAGAACACGATGGCGATGCAGGCGCTGGTCATCGCGCACGCCGCCTACGGCCACAACAGCTTCTTCAAGGGCAATTACCTGTTCCGCATGTGGACCGATGCGGCGTCGATCATCGACTACCTCGTCTACGCCAAGAACTACGTCGCGGCCTGCGAGGAGAAGCACGGTCTGGACGCGGTCGAGGCCTTCCTCGACAGCTGCCACGCGCTGGCCAACCACGGCGTCGATCGCTACCGCCGGCCCAGCCGCAAGAGCCTGGCGCAGGAGCTCTCCGAGCGCATCGACCGCGAGGCCTACGCCCAGCGCCAAGTCAACGACATCTGGCGCACGCTGCCGCGCCGCGCCGAGAAGGCCGACGAGGCGCCCGAGGCCAAGCGCTTCCCCGAGGAGCCGCAGGAAAACCTGCTGTACTTCATCGAGAAGAACGCGCCGCTGCTCGAGCCCTGGCAGCGCGAAATCGTTCGCATCGTGCGCAAGGTGGCGCAGTACTTCTACCCGCAGCGGCAGACCCAGGTGATGAACGAGGGCTGGGCCACCTTCTGGCACCACAAGCTGCTCAACACCATGTACGACGACGGTTTCCTCACCGACGGCGTGATGATGGAGTGGCTGACCTCGCACACCAACGTCATCTACCAGCCGCCGGTGGGCCACCGCGCCTACAGCGGCATCAACCCCTACGCGCTGGGCTTCGCCATGTACACCGACATCAAGCGCGTGTGCGAGGCGCCCACCGACGAGGACCGCGCCTGGTTCCCCGAGGTGGCCGGCAAGCCGTGGCTGCCGACACTGCACCATGCGATGCACAACTTCAAGGACGAGAGCTTCATCGGCCAGTACCTGAGTCCGAAGCTGATGCGCGAACTGCGCCTGTTCGCGATCACCGACGACGAGAGGCAGAACGAGCTCGAGGTCAGCGCCATCCACGACGACGCCGGCTACCGGCGCGTGCGCGAGGCGCTGTCGCACCAGTACGACCTGGGCTCGCGCGAGCCCAACATCCAGGTCTGGAACGTCAATCTTCGCGGCGACCGGTCACTGACCTTGCGCCACTTCCAGCACAACGACCGGCCGCTGCACGACAGTGGGCAGGAAGTCCTCAAGCATGTCGCGCGGCTGTGGGGCTTCGGCGTGCACCTGGAGAGCGCCAACGCCAAGGGCGACGTGACCAAGCGCTGGACGGTGCAGGCGCAGGGCTGAGTTCGGCGGCGCGTGGGCGCTACGAGGCGAAGATCTTCCCCGGGTTCATGATGTTCAGCGGGTCCAGCGCCCGCTTGATGTCGCGCATCATCGCCACCGCCTCCGCACCGGCCTCCTCGACGAGGTAGCCCATCTTGTGCAGCCCGATGCCGTGCTCGCCGGTGCAGGTGCCGCCGAGCCGGATCGCGCGCCGCACCATCTGCTCGGACAGCCGCTCGGCGGTGGCGTGCTCGGCGGCGTCGGATTCCTTGACCAGGTAGGCGAGGTGGAAGTTGCCGTCGCCGACATGGCCGACGATGTAGTAGGGCAGGCCGGAAGCGTCGGCCTCGCGCACCGAGGCATCGATGATCTCGGCCAGGCGCGAGATCGGCACACAGGTGTCGGTGGTGATGCTGCGGCAGCCGGGGTTGGTCTGCATGCCGGCGAAGTAGGCCTTGTGCCGTGCGGTCCACAAGCGCGTTCGCTCCTCGGGCGTGCTGGCCCAGTCGAAGTCCTCGCCGCCCAGCTCGCTGGCGATGCCCTGCACCGTCTCGGCCTGCTCCTTCACGCCGGCGGCGCTGCCGTGGAACTCCATCAGCAGCATCGGCGCCTCGCGCAGCGACAGCCTCGAATGGCGGTTGACCGCCCGCACCGCGTTGACGTCGAGCAGTTCGCAACGCGCGATCGGCACGCCCATCTGGATGATCTGGATCGTCGTGCGCACCGCGGCGTCGATGGTCGGGAAGTGGCAGACCGCCGCGCTCACCGCCTCGGGCAGCGGGTAGAGCTTGAGCGTGACCTCGGTCATCACGCCCAGCGTGCCTTCGCTGCCCACGAACAGCCGGGTGAGGTCGTAGCCGGCACTGGACTTCCGGGCCCGCGTGCCGGTGCGGATCACGCTGCCGTTGGCGGTGACGACCTGCAGCCCGAGCACGTTGTCGCGCATCGTGCCGTAGCGCACGGCGTTGGTCCCGCTGGCGCGCGTGGCGGCCATGCCGCCCAGGCTGGCGTTCGCGCCGGGGTCGATCGGGAAGAACAGTCCGGTGTGGCGGATCTCGCGGTTGAGCTGTTCGCGCGTGACACCGGCCTGCACCGTGACGCTGAGGTCTTCGGCGTGCACCTGCACGATGCGGGTCATGCGCGAGACGTCGACGCTCACGCCGCCCTGCACGGCCAGCAGGTGGCCTTCGAGCGACGAGCCGACGCCGAAGGGGATCACCGGCACCGCGTGCGCGGCCGCCAGCGCGAGCACGGCGGCGACCTCGTCGGTGCTCTCGCAGAACACCACCGCCTCGGGCGGGGTCGTCGGGTAGGCGGATTCGTCGCGGCCATGCTGCTCGCGCACCGCCGCGGCGGTGCTGCAGCGATCGTCGAAGCGCTCGCGCAGCGCAGCGAGCATCGCCGGCGGGATCGGCGCGTGTCTCGACGCGCGGCAGCGCATGGTCGGGCAGGGGGGCGTTCATCGCAGTCTCCTCGGGCGGTCGGCGCAGCGCCAGGATCCGATCGTAGGCCACCGCAGAGGCGGCTGCGGCCGCCGATGGCGCCGCGACGGCGGCAGGTTCCGCACCGCCGGCACCAGTGTTCCAATGGCGATCCCGAGCCAACTTGTCCGCGCATGAGCAACCGCCTGACCCAGATCGCCACCCGAACCGGAGACGACGGCACCACGGGCCTCGGCGACGGCAGCCGCGTGCCCAAGGACCACCTGCGCGTGCAGGCGATGGGCGACGTCGATGAGCTCAACTCGGGCCTGGGCGTGCTGCTCGCCGAGCCGTTGCCGGCCGACGTGCGTGAGCTGCTGGTGACGATCCAGCACGAGCTCTTCAATCTCGGCGGGGAACTTTCGATCCCCGGTTTCGAACTGGTCAAGGCCGATGCCGTGCTGCGCCTGGACGAGGCGCTGGCGCACTACAACGCGCAGTTGCCGCGCTTGCAGGAGTTCATCCTGCCGGCCGGCACGCGCAGCGCCGCACTGGCGCATGTCAGCCGCACGGTGGCGCGCCGCGCCGAGCGGGCGGTGGTTGCTCTGGCCGCGCAGGACAAGGTCAACGAGGCACCGCGGCAGTACCTCAACCGGCTGTCGGACCTTCTCTTCGTCCTGGCGCGCGTGCTCAACCGCGCCAACCTCGACGGGCTGGGCGGCGACGATGTCTATTGGCGCAGCGAGCGCCTGGCGCGCGCGCAGGGCGAACCAGACTGAACAAGACCGGAGATTGCGAGATGTCGACGCTTGAAGCGGGCCGCGCCGGCGCGCCGGCAGCGCGGGTCTGGGCCGCCGTGGCGACCGTGATGCTGGCACTGCTGCTGGCGCTGGCGACGACGCCGGCGCGGGCGCAACTGCTGGCCGACCCGCGCGTGCCCTGGCAGACCGCCGACAGCGCGCATTTCCGCATCCATTACCGCGCCGCGCAACGCACGCAAGCCGAAGCCGTGGCGCGCGCGGCCGAGCGCGTCTATCCGCGAGTCACGCAGGCCCTGCACTGGGAGCCGCGTGCGCGCACCGAGCTCGTCGTCTATACGGAGATCGACCTCGCGAACGGCTTCACGACGCCGCTGCCCTTCGACCTGATCGGCGTGTTCCTGGCCCCGCCCGACGAAGGCGAGCTGCTCGACAACAGCCCCTGGCTCGATCTGCTGCTGGTGCACGAGTTCACCCACGCCGTGCATTTCGACAAGGTGCGCGGCGTGCCGCGCGTGCTGCAGGCCATCTTCGGCCGCGTGCCCTGGTTCATCCCCAACCTGTTCCAGCCCGGCTGGGTGACCGAGGGCCTGGCGGTCTACGACGAGAGCGACCCGGCCACCGGCCGCGGTCGCCTTCACGGGCCGATCTTCGAGGCCTGGCTGCGTGCCGAGCGCGCGAGCGGCTTCCTCAAGCTGGCCGAGATCAACGCCGACGGCCGCGCGCTGCCGCTGGCCAAGGAATACCTCTACGGCGCCTACTTCTTCGAGTTCCTGGCCCGCCGCTACGGGCCCGACAAGGTTGCGGCCTATGTCGAGCAGTACAGCGGCAACATCGTGCCGCGGCTGAGCAGCAACCCGGTCGAGATGACCGGCAAGACGATGGATGTGCTGTGGGACGAGTTCCTCGCCGATCTGGCGCAGCAGGTCGATGCGCGCGCCGCACCATTGTTGCGCCAGCCCGAGACGCTGGGCCCGCGGCGGCTCGGCCCGGTGTTCGACCTGCCGTCGATCGCCGCGCTGCCCGACGGTACGCTGCTGGCCGTCGTCGACGACGGGCTGAACGCACCGCAGCTGGTGCGGCTGCCGGCGGCGGGCGCAGCGCAACCGCTGGTCCAGGTCAACCGCTATGCCCGGGTCGGCGTGGACCCCGCCGGCGGCGTGCTCGTCACCCAGCCCGACGTCTGCAACACGCTCTACCTCGCATACGACGTGTACCGGCTGCAAGGCCTGCGGCTGCAACAGCTCACCCACTGCGCCCATCTGCGCAAGGCGGTGCAGGCCGGGCCCGAGATCGCCGCGTTGCAGCTCGACGCCGGCAGCACGCGGCTGGTTCGCCTGGCGGCGTCGCCGGACCAGCCGCTGCAGGTGCTCTACGCGCCGAAGGACGGCACCGACCTGATCGATCTCGCCGCCGCGCCCGATGGCCGGCATCTGAGCATGATCACCCGCCGCGCCGGCGACTGGCGGGTCGTCGAGTTCGATCTCGCCCACCCCGACGCGCCACCGAAGACCCTGCTGCGCCGCGCGGCACCGATGCAAGGCCTGCAGCAGGGGCCGGCTGGCATCGAGCTGATCGCCGATGTCGGTGGCGTCTACAACGTCTGGCGGCTGCACGGCGACCGGCTCGAACGCCTGACCCACAGCTACACCGCCGTCGTCGGCCAGACCGGTACCGCAGCCGATGGCTCGCTGGCCACGGTGGTGATCGCGCCGCAGGGCTACGCGCTGCATCGCTTGCCCGCGCCGGTGCCGCTGCAGACCATCGCCGCGGACGATCCGCCCGTGCCCACGCCCGCAGCAACGCAGGCGGCCACGGCCACGTCGACGGACACTGCCGGAGCGGCGCGCTCGGCCCCGGTCGTCGCGCCAGCCGGGGCCGCTGCCGACGACGTGCTTGCCGCAGGCCGGCCCTATGCCGCCTGGCGTTCGGTCTATCCGCGCTCGTGGTTGCCGGCGATCACTGCCGACCACGGTCTGAGCGCCTACGGCGTCAGCACCTCGGGCGCCGACGCGCTGGGCTGGCACCAGTACGCGGCGCTGCTCGAGTGGGAGACCTCGCAACGGCAGCTGCTGGGCAGCGTCGAGTACCTGTTCCTCGGCAACCACGGCCTGGCGCTCAGCCGCACGCTCAGCGCCCGCGCCTGGACCGGCGGCAGCGGCAGCGAGCGCGTGACCTTCTACGACAGGCACATCAAGGCGCAATGGCTGAGCCTGTTTCCGTGGACGCGGCTCGAGCGGCGGGTGGCCTTCGGTGCCGGCGCCGCGCTGGACCGCGTCGAGCGGGTCGATGTCGGTGCCGACACCACGACCCGGCCGCAGGACCAGCGCCTCCTGGCGGCACTGCTCGACGTCGACACCAGCAACGGCAACTGGACCTCCGAGGGCCCCAACCGCGGCCTGCACGCCACGCTGCTGTACGAGACCTACCGGCCGTTCGCCGGCAAGACCTCGGCCGACGCACCGGCCTACGACGGCGCGGTGCTGCGCGGCGACCTGCGCGGCTACTTGCCGCTGGGTCGTACCGTGCTGGCGCTGCGCTGGACCGAAGCGCGCGCCAACGGCAGCACCGAAGCGTTCCAGCTCGGCGGCGCCACCGACGAGGCGCTGCAGCTCGGGCCCGTGCTCGACAACCGCACGCTGTCCCTGCGCGGCTACCGCGGCAACGAACCCGAGCTGCGCGGCAGCAACGCCCGCATCCTGAGCACCGAGTGGCGCCTGCCGTTGGTCGACGTCGACCGCCACTCGATGGCCCCGCCGGTCGGTATCGACCGCCTGTCGGCGGCGCTCTTCTTCGACATCGGCGGTGCCTGGAGCAGCGGCGGCAAACCCGACCGCTGGCGCCGCGGCGTCGGCGTGGAGCTGCTCGGCGAGCTCAAGCTGCTCTACGCGCTGGGGCTGCAGTTGCGCCTGGGCCTGGCCAGCGGGCTCGACGCGCCGCGCAGCACGCTGGGCTATCTGAGGATCGGCCGCGCGTTCTGATGCCGCGCGGGGCGGTGCCCGTCAGCGCAGTGCGCGCCGGCGTGCCTGCACCGCTGCAGCCAGCCCGTCCAGCAAGGCGACCGAGTCGTTCCAGCCCAGGCAGGCGTCGGTGATGCTCTTGCCGTATTCGAGCCGGCCCGCGTCGTCCTTGCCGGGGGTGAACTTCTGCGCTCCGGCGTTCAGGTGGCTTTCCACCATCACGCCGAAGATGCAGCGGTTGCCAGCAGCGAGCTGCTGCCCGACGTCGTGCATGACCTCGATCTGGCGCTGATGCTGCTTGGCCGCGTTGGCATGGCTGGCGTCGATCATCAGCCGGCAGGGCAGCTTGGCGGCCTGGAGCTCGGCACAGGCTGCAGCCACGCTGGCGGCGTCGTAGTTCGGCGCCTTGCCGCCGCGCAGGATGACGTGGCAATCGGGGTTGCCGCGCGTCTCGACGATCGCCACCTGGCCGTTCTTGTGCACCGACAGGAAATGGTGCGGTCGCGCGGCGGCCTGGATGGCGTCGATCGCGATCCTGATGTTGCCGTCGGTGCCGTTCTTGAATCCGACCGGGGCCGACAGGCCCGAGGCCAGCTCGCGGTGGACCTGGCTTTCGGTGGTGCGGGCGCCGATCGCGCCCCAGGCGATCAGGTCGCCGATGTACTGCGGGCTGATCACGTCGAGGAATTCGCTGCCTGCAGGCGTGCCGATGCGGCTGATGTCCACCAGCAGCTGGCGCGCGATGCGCAAGCCTTCGTGGATGCGGAAGCTCTGGTCCAGATAGGGGTCGTTGATCAGGCCCTTCCAGCCGACCGTCGTGCGCGGCTTCTCGAAATAGACGCGCATCACGATCTCGAGGTCGGTCGCATGGCGGTCGCGCTCGGACTTCAGGCGGCGCGCGTATTCGAGCGCCGCTGCCGGATCGTGGATCGAGCAGGGGCCGATGATCACGAGCAGGCGGTCGTCGTCGCCGGCCATGATCCTGCGGATCGCGCTGCGGGTGCCCGCGACCAGCGTCTCCACCGGCGTGCCGGCGATCGGGAAGAAGCGGATCAGGTGTTCCGGCGGCGGCAGCGGCGTCACGTCGCGGATGCGCTGGTCGTCAGTCTGGCTCGTCTTCTCGCTGAGCGCATACCAGCCGTCCTGGTTGCCGGATTGGGGACTCATCGCGTCATTCCTTTCGAGAGCGGGAAACAAAAAAACCGCCGGGGCTGCCGGCGGTTTTCTGGGTACGGGTTGCGTCTGACTTACGCGCTTGCCTCTCCAGCCGCCGAGCGGTGCGAGAACCAGAAGAACGCAAAATGAAACGATGCCGAACGCATGGCCGAGACTGTAGCACGCCGACTTCGACGCCGGCCCGGCGCCACGCCCTCAGTAAGCCTGGCTGTCGAAACCCGCTGCATTGAGCCGTGCCAGCACCTCGCGCACATGCGCCGGGTTGCGCGTCTGCAGCACGAGCTCGACCTCCACGCTCTGCACCGACAGGGTCGAGAACGCGCGCTGGTGATGCACCTCGTCGATGTTGGCACCCGCGTCGGCCACCAGCGCGGTGATTCGCGCCAGCACGCCGGGGGTGTCGCGCGCGGCGACGCGGATGCGCGCCAGGCGGCCGGCGCGCACCATGCCGCGCTCGAGGATGGCGGCCAGCAGCATCGGATCGATGTTGCCGCCGCCGAGCACCAGGCCGACCTTGCGGCCGGCGAAGCGCTGCGGGTATTTCAGCAGCGCCGCCAGTCCGGCGGCGCCGGCGCCCTCGACCAGCGTCTTCTCGATCTCCAGCAGCATCACGATGGCCTGCTCGATGTCGCCCTCTTCGACGAGCACCAGGTCATCGACGAGGGCGCGGATGATCTCTTGCGTCAGCTTGCCCGGCTCGCCCACCGCGATGCCCTCGGCGATCGTGCCCGCGCCCTGAGGGTACGCCGTGCCCTTGATCGCGTTGAACATCGCCGGGAAGCGGGAGGTCTGCACGCCGATGATTTCCACCCCGGGCTTGAGCGCGCGCACCGCGGTGGCGATGCCCGAGATCAGGCCGCCGCCGCCGACCGCGACGACCAAGGTATCGAGGTCCGGCTGCGCGCGCAGCATCTCGATGCCTATCGTGCCCTGGCCGGCGATCACCAGCGGGTCGTCGAACGGGTGGATGAAGCTCAGGTCCTGCGCGGCGGCGATCTGCAGTGCCCGGTCGCGGGCCTGATCGAAGGTCTCGCCGTACAGCACGACCTCGGCGCCGAAGCCGCGCGTGCGTTCGACCTTCACGGTCGGCGTGGTCAGCGGCATCACGATCACCGCGCGCAAGCCCAGGCGCTGGGCATGGTGGGCCACGCCCTGCGCATGGTTGCCGGCCGAGGCGGCGATCACGCCCTTCATCGGCGCACCCGATTCGACCAGCGACGCCAGCTTGTTGAGCGCGCCGCGCTCCTTGAACGAAGCCGTGAACTGCAGGTTCTCGAACTTGAGGAAGACCTGCGCGCCGACGATCTGCGACAGCGTGCGGCTCTCGAGGCACGGGGTGTCGAGCACCTGCCCGGCCAGGCGACGGCTGGCCGCCTCGATGGCGGCGAAGCCGGTCGCCTCGCTCACGCGGTGCCGCCCACTGTCAGCCGCTCGATGCGCAGTGTCGGCTGGCCGACGCCCACCGGCACGCTCTGGCCCTCCTTGCCGCAGACGCCGACCCCGGTGTCGAGCTCGAGGTCGTTGCCGATCATGCTCACGCGGGTCATCGCCTCGGGGCCGTTGCCGACGAGGGTCGCGCCCTTGACCGGATACAGGATCTGGCCGTTCTCGACCCAGAAGGCTTCGCTGGCCGAGAACACGAACTTGCCGCTCGTGATGTCGACCTGGCCGCCGCCGAAGTTGGTGGCGTACAGGCCCCGCTTGATGCTGGCGACGATCTCTTGCTTCGTGCGCGTGCCGGCCAGCATGTAGGTGTTGGTCATGCGCGGCATCGGCAGGTTGGCGTAGCTCTCGCGGCGGCCGTTGCCGGTGGGCTTGACGCCCATCAAGCGGGCGTTGAGGCTGTCCTGCATGTAGCTGCGCAGGATGCCGTCCTCGATCAGCACGTTGCGCTGGGTGGCATGGCCTTCGTCGTCGACGTTGAGCGAGCCGCGGCGGTCGGCGATCGTGCCGTCGTCGAGCACGGTCACGCCCTTGGCCGCCACGCGCTGGCCTATGCGCCCGGCGAAGGTCGACGAACCCTTGCGGTTGAAGTCACCCTCCAGGCCATGGCCCACGGCCTCGTGCAGCAGCACGCCGGGCCAGCCGGGGCCGAGCACGACCGTCATTTCGCCGGCCGGCGCGGGGCGGCTGTCGAGGTTGGTCAGCGCCGCGGTCACGGCGTGGTCGACGTAGCGCTCGATCACCGCGTCCTGGAAGTAGCCCAGACCGAAGCGCCCGCCGCCACCACCGCTGCCGACTTCGCGGCGGACCACGCCGCCGACGGTCTGCTCGGCGATCACGGTCACGCTCAGGCGCACCAGCGGCCGGACGTCGGCGGCGCGGGTGCCGTCGGCGCGGGCCACCAGCACGACGTCGTATTCGGCGCCCAGGCTGGCCATCACCTGGACCACGCGCGGGTCCTTGGCGCGGGCAAGCCGTTCCACCTTCTCCAGCAGCGCCACCTTCTGCGTGCTGTCGAGCGTGGCGATCGGGTCGGTCGGTGCGTAGAGGATGCGGCTGCCCGCGATGCGCGGTTTGCGGGCGACCTTCACGCGCCGGTTCTGTCCCGCCGCGGCGATCGTGCGCACGGTGCGCGCGGCGTCGAGCAGCGAATCGACGCTCAAGTCGTCGGAGTAGGCGAAGGCCGTCTTCTCGCCGGCCACCGCGCGCACGCCGACGCCCTGGTCGATGCTGAAGCTGCCGCTCTTGACGATGCCCTCTTCCAGGCTCCAGCCTTCGTGGCGGGTGGTCTGGAAGTAGAGGTCGGCGTCATCCACCCGGTGCGCGGCAATCGTCGCCAGCGCCTCGGAGATCGATGCTTCCGAAAGCCCGAACGGATCGAGCATCAGCGACTGGGCGATGGCCAGGCGCTCTAACGTGGGTTCGCGGGTGATCATCGGGGCGGCCTCGGGCTGGAGCAGGGCAATCGAAGATTGTAGGAGTCGGCCCCCTGCCGTCCGACCGGCAAGGCCTTGCGCTCATTCGACCGACCGCGCCCGCAGGGCCTGCTCGTAAAGCGCGTTGCGCGGCGATCCGGTCAGCTCGGCAGTCAGGGCCACCGCCTGTTTCAGCGGCAGCTCGCGCAGCAGCACCGCCAGCGTGCGCAGGCTCGTTGCGGGCAAGGCCGCCTGCTCGGCGGCGAGCGGCGGCGGCAGCGCATGCAGCACGAGCACGAACTCGCCGCGCTCGCGGTTGGCGTCCTCGGCAAGCCAGCCCGGCAGCGCGGCGGCGGGCAGGGTGACGATGGTCTCGAACTGCTTCGTGAGCTCGCGGCACAGCGTCACGCGGCGCTGCGGCGCTTCGGCCGCCAGCGCGGCAAGCAGCTCGGCGATCCGGTGCGGCGCCTCGAACAGCACCTGCGTGCGCGGCTCGGCGAGCAAAGCCGCCAGCGCCGCGCGGCGATCGGCGCCCTTGGCCGGCAGGAAACCGACGAAGCTGAAGCCGCCGCCCTGCGCGCCTTGAACGTCGCCGGCCGCACTCAAGGCGGCGAGCAGGCTGCTCGGACCGGGCAGCGGCACCACCGGGTGGCCGGCTGCGGCGGCCAGGTCGACCAGCAGCGCGCCGGGGTCGGAGACCGCCGGCGTGCCCGCATCGCTGAGGTAGGCCACCGATTCGCCGGCCGCCAGCCGCGCGAGCACGCCCTGCGCGGCGCCGCGTTCGTTGTGCGCATGCAGCGCCAGGAGCGGCTTGTGCAGGCCGAGGTGGTTGAGCAGCTGCGCGGCGACGCGGGTGTCCTCGCAGGCCACGGCATCGACACGCCCGAGCCAATGGATCGCGCGCAGCGTCAGGTCGGCGAGGTTGCCGATCGGCGTGGCCACGACGTAGAGTGTGCCGGCGCGTTGCTGCTGCTGCCCGGCGGCCAGCAGCGCGGCGCGCTGCAACAGGGAGGGGTCTATGGTCACGGAGCAGTCGGGTGCGGCGCGGGCGGCAGGCAGCACCAAGGCCTGCGGTGATGCGGCCGAGGACCGGGCGCTGGCCTGGCTGCTGGCGCGCGGGCTGGTGCTGGTGCAGCGCAATTATCGGGTCGCCCGCGGGCCGCGCGCGCATGGCGGCGAGATCGACCTGATCCTGCGCGACCGCGACGGTACGCTGCTCTTCGTCGAGGTCCGCGCGCGCCGCGGCGCCGGTCACGGCGGTGCGGCGGCCAGCATCACCGGCGCCAAGCGCCAGCATCTGATCCGCGCCGCACGGCACTATCTGCTGCGGTTCGCGGCACCGCCGGCCTGCCGTTTCGACGTGATCGCCATCGACGGCGAGCGAATCGATTGGTTGCAGGCTGCCTTCGACGCCGCCTGACGAAATCGGAACTGTGGCCCGGGGCCCCTGTCATATGATCCATGGCCATGCTCGAGCAGCGCATACAGCAACAATTCTTCGACAGCGCTGACCTCAAGTACCAGGCCGCCGAGTTGCTGGCGCGCCCGATCGCCGAGGCCGCCGCGGCATTGCTGGCCACCTTCACCGGCGGTGGCAAGGTCATGGTCGCCGGCAGCGGCGCAGGGGCGGCGCTGGCGGTCCACATGGCAAGGCTGCTCGCCGGCCGCTTCGAGCGCGAGCGGCCGCCACTGGCGGCGCTGGCGCTGGGGCCCGAGCCGGCGCAGCAGGTGCGCGCCCTGGGCCTGCCCGGTGACGTGCTGCTGTTCATAGACGACGGCGAAGGCCACAGCACCGCCGTGATCTCGGCAGCGCAGGACAAGGACATGACCATCGTGGTGCTCGCTGGCCGCGGCGCCCAGGCCCTCGGTGAGCTGCTGGCCGAGACCGACGTGCTCGTGGCGGTGCCGCAGGAGCGGCCGCCGCGGGTGGCCGAGATGCAAATGCTCGTCCTGCATTGCCTGTGCGATGCAGTCGATTTCCAGTTGATGGGGGAACAGGACCTGTGATCGATTCCAAATTCAAGTTCAAGCGCGTCGCTTCGTTGGCGCTGCTGGTCGGCGCCACGCTGTCGGGAGTGCTCGCCGGCTGCGTGCCCTTGGTGCTCGGGGGTGCTCTCGCCGGCGCGAGCATGGTCGCCGTCGATCGCCGCTCGACCGGCACCCAGGTCGAGGATGAAGGCATCGAGATCAAGGCCGCCTCGCGCATCGGCGACCTCGCGACGCTCGGCCATGTCAGTGTGGTCAGCTTCAACCGCACCGCGCTGATCACCGGCGAGGTGCCGGGCGAGGCCGAGAAGATCGCGGTAGGCAAGGCGGTGGCCGGCATCGACAACGTGCGCGCCGTCGTCAATGAACTCTCGGTGCAGCCCAACAGCTCGATCGGCTCGCGCTCGCAGGATGCGCTGCTCGTGACCAAGGTCAAGGCGACGATGCTCGAGGCCAAGGACGTGCAGGCCAGCGCCTTCAAGGTGGTGTCCGAGCGCGGCTACATCTATCTGATGGGCCGGGTCACCGAGCGCGAGGCGAATCGCGGTGCGCAACTTGCGGCCTCGGTGCCCGGCGTGCTCAAGGTGGTGCGCGTGTTCGACATCCTGACCGAGGACGAACTGGCAGGCCTGGGGCCGGCCACGGCACCCGCGGCGCCGGTGACCAGCGCTGCCAGCGCCGCGGCCGGAAAGTAGGTCGCCTGCAGGTCTAGCGCTTGAGGCGGCGGATCAGGCTGGACGTGTCCCAGCGCCGGCCGCCCAGCGCCTGGACCTCGGCGTAGAACTGGTCGACCAGCGCCGTCACCGGCAGCTGCGCGCCGTTGCGGCGCGCTTCGTCGAGTACCAGGCCCAGGTCCTTGCGCATCCAGTCGACCGCGAAGCCGAAATCGAAGCGGTCTTCGACCATCGTCTTGCCGCGGTTGTCCATCTGCCAGCTTTGCGCCGCGCCCTTGCCGATCACGTCGAGCACCAGCGGCATGTCCAGCCCGGCGCGCTGGCCGAAGGCGATCGCCTCGGCCAGGCCCTGCACGAGGCCGGCGATGGCGACCTGGTTGACCATCTTGGCGAGCTGGCCGGCACCGCTGGGCCCGACCAGGGTGACGGCGCGCGAAAAGCTGAGCGCCACCGGCTTCATCGCCTCGAAGGGCGCCGCGTCGCCGCCGCACATCACGGTCAGCGCACCGTTGACGGCGCCGGCCTGGCCGCCCGAGACCGGGGCGTCCACGAAGTGCAGGCCCAGGGCCCTGGCGCCGGCATCGAGTTCACGCGCCACCGCGGCCGAGGCCGTCGTGTGATCGACGAACACCGCACCCGGCTTCATGCCCGCGAAGGCGCCGTCGGGGCCCAGCGTGACCGCGCGCAGGTCGTCGTCGTTGCCGACGCAGGCGAAGACGAAGTCGGCGCCGGCAGCGGCGTCGCGCGGGGTCGGCGCCGCCGCGCCGCCGTAGGTCTCGACCCAGGCCTGCGCCTTGGCCGCGGTGCGGTTGAAGACAGTGACCCGGTGCCCGGCGCGCGCCAGGTGCCCGGCCATCGGATGCCCCATCACGCCAAGGCCGAGAAAGGCAGCGCGACGGGGGGCGAGGGGTTCGTAGGTGCGTGTGCTCATGACCGCGATCCTGCCACGACGGCGGGTGGCCCGGCGCGATCCGCCGCTACACCATCTTCATGTCCTCGGTGCCTGCGGCCAGATCGACGCTGCGCGCGCGCTGGCTCTTCAGCTTGATCTGCAGGCGCAGGTCGTTGACCGAATCGGCATTGCGCAGCGCATCCTCGTAGGTGATGTGGCGTGCCTCGTAAAGGTCGAACAGGCTCTGGTCGAAGGTCTGCATGCCGAGTTCGCGCGAGCGCTTCATCAGCTCCTTGATCTCGGCGATCTCGCCCTTGAAGATGAGGTCGCCCACCAGCGGCGTGTTCAGCAGGACCTCCACCGCGGCGACGCGGCCGCGGCCCTGCTCGCGCGGCATCAGGCGCTGGCTGACCAGCGCCTTGAGGTTGAGCGAGAGGTCCATCAGCAACTGCTGGCGTCGCTCTTCGGGGAAGAAGTTGATGATCCGATCGAGCGCCTGGTTGGCGCTGTTGGCGTGCAGCGTGGCCAGGCACAGGTGTCCGGTCTCGGCGAAGGCGACCGCATGCTCCATGGTCTCGCGGTCGCGGATCTCGCCCATCAGGATCACGTCGGGCGCCTGGCGTAGCGTGTTCTTCAGCGCCGCCTCCCAGCTGTCGGTGTCGATGCCGAGCTCGCGCTGGGTGACGATGCAGTTCTTGTGCGGGTGGACGAATTCGACCGGATCCTCGATCGTGATGATGTGGCCGAAGGAGTTCTCGTTGCGGTAATCGACGATCGCCGCCAGCGAGGTGCTCTTGCCCGAGCCGGTGGCGCCGACGAAGATCGTCAGCCCGCGCTTGGTCATCGCCACTTCCTTGAGCACCTGCGGCAGACCCAGGCCGTCGATGGTCGGCAGGGTGGCGGGGATGGTGCGGAAGACCAGCCCGACCTGCCCCTGCTGCACGAAGGCGTTGACGCGGAAGCGCCCCACGCCCTGCGGGGAGATCGCGAAGTTGCACTCCTTGGTGCGCTCGAACTCGGCACCCTGCTTGTCGTTCATCACCGCGCGCGTCAGCGCCAGCGTGTGCTGGCCGGTCAGCGGCTGCGGGCTGACCTTGGTGACCTTGCCGTCGACCTTGATCGCCGGCGGAAAGTCGGCGGTGAGGAAAAGGTCAGAGCCATTGCGGCTGACCATCAGCCGCAGCAGGTCGTTGACGAACTTGGATGCCTGGTCGCGTTCCATGGTCCTACCCTGGGAAATTCTCGGGAATCTTGGCCTTGGACCGCGCCTCTGCCGCCGAGACCAGGTTGCGCCGCACGAGGTCGGCCAGGTTCTGATCCAGCGTCTGCATGCCCAGGCTCTGACCGGTCTGGATGCTGGAGTACATCTGCGCGATCTTGTTCTCGCGGATCAGGTTTTTGATCGCCGAGGTGGCGATCATGATCTCGTGCGAGGCGACGCGCCCCGAGCCGTCCTTGAGCTTGCACAGCGTCTGCGAGATCACCGCGACCAGCGACTCCGAGAGCATCGCGCGCACCATCTCCTTCTCGGCGGCCGGGAACACATCGACCACGCGGTCGATCGTCTTGGCCGCCGAGCTGGTGTGCAGCGTGCCGAAGACGAGGTGGCCGGTCTCGGAGGCGGTCAGCGCCAGCCGGATCGTTTCCAGGTCGCGCATTTCACCGACCAGGATCGCGTCCGGATCCTCGCGCAGCGCCGAGCGCAGGGCGTTGGCGAAGCTCAGCGTGTGAGGGCCGACCTCGCGCTGGTTGATGAGGCATTTCTTGCTCTCGTGGACGAACTCGATCGGGTCCTCGACCGTCAGCACATGGCCGAACTCGTTCTCGTTGAGGTGGTTGACCATCGCCGCCAGCGTCGTGCTCTTGCCCGAGCCGGTGGGCCCGGTGACCAGCACCAGCCCGCGCGGCTTGAGCGCGAGTTCGGCGAAGACCTTGGGCGCGCCGAGCTGCTCGAGGGTGAGGATCTTGCTCGGGATGGTGCGGAACACCGCGCCGGCGCCGCGGTTCTGGTTGAAGGCGTTGACGCGAAAGCGCGCCAGACCCTGGATCTCGAACGAGAAGTCGCACTCCAGCGTGTCTTCGTAATGCTTGCGCTGGGCATCGTTCATGATGTCGTAGACCATCGAATGGACCATCTTGTGGTCCAGCGGCTCGACGTTGATGCGCCGCACGTCGCCGTGCACCCGGATCATCGGCGGCAGGCCGGCCGAAAGGTGCAGGTCGGAGGCCTTGTTCTTGACCGAGAAGGCCAGCAGCTGGGTGATGTCCATGACAGGCGGATGGCGCCCGTATGCTTGACGGCACGGGCGCGGGAGTTCGAAAGGATTATGGGCAGCATCGGAAGCAACCTGCAAGAAGTGAAGCGGCGCATCGCCGCCGCCTGCGCCGCGAGCGGGCGAGGTGCCAACGACGTCACGCTATTGGCGGTGAGCAAGACCTTCGGCGAGGCCGCGGTGCGCGAGGCGCACGCCGCGGGGCAGCGTGAATTCGGCGAGAACTACGTGCAGGAAGCGCTGGCCAAGATCGAGGCCCTGGCCGACCTGCGCGGCGAGCTGGTCTGGCACCTGATCGGGCCGCTGCAGAGCAACAAGACGCGTGCCGTGGCCGCGGCCTTCGACTGGGTGCACACGGTGGATCGGCTGAAGATCGCGCAGCGCCTGTCCGAACAGCGCCCGGCCGGGATGCCGCCGCTGAACATCTGCTTGCAATTGAACGTCAGCGGCGAGGCCAGCAAGAGCGGCGTGACGCTGGCCGAGCTGCCGGCCCTGGCGCAGGCGGTGGCCGCCCTGCCGAGGCTGACCCTGCGCGGCTTGATGTCGATACCCGAGCCGGTGCAGGGCAGCGCCGCGCAGCGCGCGCCGCACCGCGCGCTGGCCGAGGCACTGAACGCGCTCAGGCATCAGGGGCTGGCACTCGACACGCTGTCGATGGGCATGAGCGCCGACCTCGAGGCCGCGGTCGCCGAGGGGGCGACGGTCGTGCGCATAGGCACCGCGATCTTCGGCGGGCGCTGAATCGGTCCGCCAGCGCGCCGCCGCGGCGCTACAGGGGCAGCAACGCGCTGTTCTTGACCTCCTCCATCACCGCGTAGGTGCGCGTCTCGCGCACGCCGGGCAGGGTCCAGATCACGCTGCCGATGAAGGCGCGGTAGGCGGTCATGTCGGCGACCCGGGTCTTGAGCAGATAGTCGAAGCCGCCGGCGACCAGGTGCGCCTCCAGGATCTCGGGCCGCACCTGCACCGCGGCGCGAAAGCTGTCCATCACGTCGTGCACGGTGCGGTCGAGCAGGACTTCGACGAACACCAGCAGGCCGGCGCCGAGCTTGGCCGGATTCAGGCGCGCCTCGTAGCCCAGGATGTAACCCTCGCGCGTGAGGCGCTTGACGCGGTCGAGCACGGCGGTGGGCGACAGGTGCACGGCCTGCGAGAGCTTGAGGTTGCTGATCCGCCCGTCGGCCTGCAGCACGCGCAGGATGCGGTGGTCGATCTTGTCGAGCTCACGCTCGCCATGCGGCTGGGCTTCGAGGCTGCACATGGGTCGCGATTCTGGCCCGGCGAGGCCCTGCTGGGGGCCGCCGGCGGCGCACTTTGTTCGGTGCGGTGGGCCGATTTTCGAATCCGGTGCGGGCGCGGCAGGCATAAGCTGCGCCTGCCGCTTCCGACCCGAGGACCTCGCATGACCGCCGCCCGCCTGCCCTTCCCGTACCGTCCCGAGGCCGAGGTGGTTTCCGCTGCGCTGACCGTGCTGCACGGTCGGCTCGACTGGCCGGCCGTCGTGGCCGCCGCCCGTCCCTGGGTGCAGGCGGTGCGCGCGACGCCGGCACCGTTCTGGGCCATGGAGTCGCTGCTGCACGAGTACCCGATCTCCACCGCCGAGGGCCTGGCGTTGATGCGCCTGGCCGAAGCCCTGCTGCGTGTGCCCGATGCCGAGACGGCCATCGCGCTCACCGCCGACCAGCTCGGGCGCGCCGATTTCGACGTCGATGCCGCCGAGGGCCCGCACCGCAGGATGGCCGGCCTGGCGGCCAGCGCGATCGCACTGTCCAAGCGCTTCCTTCCGGAGGGCGAGCAGGGCTCGGGCCTGCTGCAGCGGCTGGGCGCCAAGACGGTCGTCGGCGCCACCGTGCGCGCGATCCAGCTGCTCGGGCACCAGTTCGTGCTGGGGCGGACGATCGATGAGGCGATGAAGGTCGCCGCCGCGCAGCGCAGGAATCACGACCGGGGGGCCGGGGCGCAGGCGGCGACGCTGCGCTTCAGCTACGACATGCTCGGCGAAGGCGCGCGCACCGACGCCGACGCCGAGCGCTACCTCGATGCCTACCGCCGCGCGATCGAAGCCATCGCCGCCGGGCGCACTGCGGCGTCGCCGCACACCGCCGACGGCATCTCGCTCAAGCTCAGCGCGCTTTTCCCGCGCTACGAAGCCTTGCAGCGCGAGCGCGTCTTCGCGGTGCTGCTGCCGCGCGTGTGGAGCCTCATCGAGCAGGCGGCGCGCGCCAACATCAACCTGACGATCGACGCCGAAGAGAGCGAGCGCCTCGAGCTCTCGCTGGACGTGGTGGAGGCGCTGGCCGCGCGCGTCGCCGCCGCCTATCCGCGCTGGGATGGGTTCGGCCTCGCGGTGCAGTCGTACCTGACGACGGCGCTCGCCGTCGTCGACGAGGTGGCGGCCATGGCGCGCCGGCACCGGCTGAAGTTCATGGTGCGGCTGGTCAAGGGCGCGTACTGGGACGGCGAGGTCAAGCGGGCGCAGGAAGGGGGCTTGCCGGGCTACCCGGTGTTCACGCACAAGGCGCACACCGACATCTCGTACCTGGCCTGTGCGCAGCGCTTGCTCGCCCACCACGAGGTGATCTACGCGCAGTTCGCCACCCACAACGCCGGCACCATTGCGGCGATCCAGCAGATGGCGCGCAGCGAGGGCGCCGACTTCGAGTTCCAGCGCCTGCACGGCATGAGCGAAGCAATCTACCGCGAGGTGACGAAGGACCCGGCGGTCGCCTGCCGGATCTACGCGCCCGTGGGCGAGCACCGCGACCTGCTCGCCTACCTCGTGCGCCGGCTGCTGGAGAACGGCGCCAATTCGTCGTTCGTGCACCAGCTGGCTGACCCGGCGGTCGATGCCGAGACGCTGCTCGCCTCGCCGCTGGCGGTCGCCGATGCGTCGCCGCTGCCGCTGCCGCTGGCGCTGTACGGTGGCACGCGGCCCAACTCGATCGGCGTCGACCTGGCCTGCATCGAGATGCGCGCGCCGCTGCAGGCGGCCGTGGCCGCGGCGCGCGTCGAGCCGGTGGCGATGGCCGGCGCCGACGAAGTCGATGCCGCGATGGCCCGTCTGCAGACGGCGTTCGAGCCGTGGAGCGCGCGCCCGCTGGCCGAGCGGGCGTCGCTGCTGCGCCGCGCCGCCGATGCGCTGCAGGCGCGCTTGCCCGAGTTCTGCGGCCTGCTGGTCAAGGAAGCGCACAAGACGCTGGGCGACTGCGTGGCCGAGGTGCGCGAGGCGGTGGACTTCTGCCGCTATTACGCCGCGCAGGCCGAACTGCGCCTGGCCGAGCAGACGCTGCCCGGACCGACGGGCGAGAGCAACGTGCTGCGCCTGCATGGGCGCGGCGTGTTCGTCTGCATCAGCCCGTGGAATTTCCCGCTCGCGATCTTCGCCGGCCAGGTCGTGGCCGCGCTGGTCGCCGGCAACACGGTGGCGGCCAAGCCGGCCGAGCAGACGCCGGTGGTCGCACGCCGCTTCGTCGCCCTGCTGCACGAGGTCGGCGTGCCGGTCGAGGCCGTGCAATGCCTGCACGGCCCAGGCGAGACCGTGGGCGCCGCGCTGGTGGCCGATGCGCGCACCGCCGGCGTGTGCTTCACCGGCAGCACGCAGGTGGCGCGCGCGATCAACCGCGCGCTGGCGGCCGGGGAGGGGGCGATCGTGCCGCTGATCGCGGAGACCGGCGGCCTCAACGCGATGGTCGTCGACAGCACCGCGTTGCCCGAGCAGGTCATCGACGCCGTCGTGCAGAGCGCCTTCCGCAGCGCCGGCCAGCGCTGCTCGGCGCTGCGCCTGCTGTGCGTGCACGAAGGTATCGCCGACGCGGTGATCGAGATGCTGCGGGGCGCGCTTGCGGAATTGCGCGTGGGCGACCCGGCCGAGTTGGCCACCGATGTCGGCCCGGTGATCGACGACGAAGCCTTCGCCGGCCTCGCACGCCATCTGCAGCGCCTGCGCACCGAGGCCCGGCTGCTCGGCGAAAGCCCGCTGGCGGCATCGGCGGCGCTGCCGCACCTGGTCGCGCCGGTCGCGTTCGAGATCGCGCGCATCGCCGACCTGCGCGAGGAGATCTTCGGCCCCGTGCTGCACGTGGTGCGCTGGGGCCCGGGGCAGCGCGGTGCCGGTGCGGCGCGCGACGTGGCCGAAGTCGTGCACCAGATCAACGCCCTCGGCTACGGCCTGACGCTGGGCATCCAGACGCGCATCGACAGCCGCGCGCGGCGCATCGCCGACGCGGCGCGGGTCGGCAACGTCTACGTCAACCGCAACATGATCGGCGCGGTGGTCGGGGTGCAGCCTTTCGGCGGCGAGGGCCTGTCGGGCACCGGGCCCAAGGCCGGCGGGCCGCATTACCTCTATCGCTTCTGTGCCGAGCAGACCTTGACCATCAACACCGCCGCCGCCGGGGGCAACGCGGAGCTGCTGGCGGGGCTGGCGTAGCGCGGGCCGGCCTGCGCCAGCCGCAGAACGCCTTCCGGTGCGCCGCTGGCGGGATCAGGGGCCGTAGTTCTGCAGGTACTGCAGCAGCGCCAGCACGCGCGCCTTGACCAGCGCGCTGCGATAGCCCGCACCCGAAACGGCGGCCGAGCTGCCGAAGTTCCGGTGCGTCCAGTTGCGCGCGATGAACGCGAACTCGGCGTCGCGG
Source organism: uncultured beta proteobacterium (assembly GCA_963725755.1). Lineage (GTDB taxonomy): Bacteria > Pseudomonadota > Gammaproteobacteria > Burkholderiales > Burkholderiaceae_C > Rubrivivax. The sequence continues at coordinate 51,628 of CAVRZW010000012.1, read as the reverse complement.
TACTGCAGCCAGCGCCGCTGCGAGCGCGCCAGCGCGTCGCGCGCCGCGCCGTCGAGCCGCGCGCGCAGATCGGCGTAGGCCGCGTTGAGTTCGCGGTCGAGAAAGTGCTCGTACTCGGCGTAGGCCGCGCCGATATCGGCGGTCGTCCGCGCGCCTTCTTCGAAGCGCGATTCGAAGGGCCGGCAGCGCGCCGCGAACGCTGCCACGCGGTCGGGTGCGTCGGGGTTGTCGATCGCCCGCGCCGGCAGCGCCAGCAGCCCGACCAACCCGGCCAGCCAGTCGGCGGCGTGCGCCGGACCGGCTGATCCGGATTCGTCACTGCGCTTCGAGCCCCGCGATGCCGCTGGTCGCCGCGCCAGCGGCTCAGTTCAGGTACATGCCCAGGTAACGCCGGCCGCGGCTGACGGCCTCGGCGTCGGGGCAGACCTCGAACCATTCGACGAGCTGGCGCCGCGCCTTCTCGCGCCAGTCACCCTTGTCGCGCAGCACGGTGTCCAGCAGCTGTTCGAAGGCCGCCGGCCAGTCGCCGTCGTGCGCGTGCAGCGCCGCGAGGTCGAAGCGGGCGTCGAAGTCCTTGGGGTTGGCCGCCACCCGCGCGGCGAGTTCCTTCGGGTCGCCGGCCGGCCGGTTGGCGGCCAGCTCGAGCCGGCCCATCAGCGCAGCGTAGCGGTGGCCCAGGGCTTCGGCGGGCAGGCCGTCGAGCAGGGCGCGCGCATTGGCCAGCGCACCGCGGCCGATCAGCCTTTCGGCCAGGTCGAGTGTCGTCTCGGCATGGCCCGGCTCGAGGGCCAACGCCTCTTGCAGCAGCGGCAGGGCCTCGTCGTCGCCGAGCTCCGCCGCCTCGGCGCGCAGCGCCTCGACCGGCGACGCCTGCGCCTGCGCTTGCAGATGGCGGTCGAGAAAGGCACGCACCTGGCCCTCGGGCAGGGCGCCGAGGAACTGATCCACCGGCTGACCGTCGATGAACAGCAGCACCAGCGGAATGCTGCGGATCTGCAGCGCGGCCGAGATGCCGGGCGCTTCGTCGGTGTTGAGCTTGGCGAGCACGAAGCGCCCGCCGTAGGCCTGCGCCAGCTTCTCGAGCACCGGGCCGAGCGCGCGGCAGGGTCCGCACCAGGGCGCCCAGCAGTCGAGCAGGACCGGCACCTGGAGCGAGCGCTCCAGGACCGTGCTCTGGAAATCGGCCTCGCTGACCTCGAAGCTCAGCGGGCCGGCGGGCTGCAGGTCGGTGGTCACGTCAGATCAGGGCCGCTCGTTGCGCAAGGTGCCCACCGGCGCGGCCTTGCCGGACAGCACGAACACCGTGTAGACCCCCTGACCGGTCAGCGCATACCCATTCGTCGGCGCGGTCAGCGGGAACACCGTGCCGAGAGTCGCGGAGTCGACCTCGATGGCCGCTGTCGGGTTGCTGGTGACGTTCGTGTAGGGAGCTGCCTGACCGGCGACGATGTTCTGCGAGCCGCTGACCGCACCGAAGTCCACGAGCATCGTCAGCGGATCGAGATACTGCACGCCGTTGACGAGCCGGATCTTGGTCTGCGAGGTGCTCAGCGGCAACCGGTTGTCGTCGGTGATCGTCGTCAACTGTGGCGCTGCCGCGGTGCCCCAGGCCAGCAGGGTGTAGTCGCCGCCGGCGGCCAGGGGGATGGCGCCGGTGAAGGTCGGGTTGCCGTTGACGAGCAGCCGCAAGGCCGGGTCGCCGTCGGTCGCGTTGCTGGCCGGCACGAGGGTGTAGGCGCCGACCGCAGGCGACGACAGGTTGTTCGCGATCAGGGTGCCACCGACGTTGGCCGAGACCGCGCCGAGGCTGTCCACGCTGGCCACCACGCGCACGCGGGCCTGGGTGTTGGCCATCGCGGTGGCGGCGCCCTGCTCGACGATCATCGTGCCGTTGACAAGTGCGCCGCCCGAGCCCGCCGTCAGCACGATGGTCTCGTATTGCGCCGCGTTCACGGTGACCGACGGGATGTCGAGCCGCAGGTCGGACGGATTGCCCTTGCCGGTGACGCGCAGCTCATAGGTGCCGGCCGGGATCTCCTGGAACCCGGACAGCGAACCGGCGGTCAGCAAGCCCTGCGTGGGCGTGCTGGCGGTCAGGTCCGCGCCCGGCGCGGTCAGGTAGACGTCCAGGGTTCCCGTCGTCGTGGTGGCGTTGAACATCCGCACGCGGGTATTGCCGGTGCCGATCAGGGTGGTGTCGTCATCCTCCGGCAGGGCCGTCACGTGCAGCGAGGTCTGCGGGCCCCAGACGACCGCCGTGTAGTGGGCGTTCTTGGACAGCGTGTAGGTGCCCGTGAACAGCGCGGCGCTGTTGCCGGTGCTGTTGACGTTGACCGTGTAGCTGTTCGCGTCGAGGCTGGCGAACGGCGCCAGCGCGCCGGTGTTCAGGCCGGTGAACTGCTTGGTGCCGCCGACGTAGAGATCCAGGCTCGCCAGGTTGTCGGTGAGGTTGATGGCGCGGATGTTCGAGCTCCCGCCGCCACTGCCGCCGCTGCCGCAGGCAGCCAGCCAGAAAGAGGAGGCGACCGCGGCCAGCATGGCCAGTCGGCGCAGGAAAGAGGCAGATGTCATCGAGAGTCCTTGGAAGGTACCGGGTCAGGACGGGATTGCAGCGCCAGGATCGCCAAGCAGGGTTTCCGCCCAGCCCGGGATTATGACGCGTGGTGACCGTTGTCCCCGGGCGCGCGACGTCGGCGACGGCGGCGTGACGGGGACGGTGCGGCACACCGCAACGCCGGCGTCGTACGATGTCATACCGTGTCACGTTCGGACATGGCAAACAGGGTGCGACCGCGCGGGCTGCCCATACGCTATGCGGATGGAGAACAAACCTTATCACCTCTTCGTGGTCGAGGACGACCCGGCGATGCGCGACATGCTCAGCAGCTACCTCGAGAAGCAGGGCTTGGCGGTGACGAGCATGCCCAGCGCCGAGGATCTGATGCGCCGCATCCACCGCATGCGTCCCGACCTCGTGATCCTCGATGTCTCGCTGCCCGGCGAATCGGGGCTGCAGGCCTGCCAGCGGCTGCGTGCCGACGGCGACCGCGTGCCCATCATCCTGTTGACCGCGCGCACCGAGGAGGTCGACCGTGTGCTCGGCCTGGAGATGGGCGCCGACGACTACCTCGGCAAGCCGTTCTCGGCGCGCGAATTGCTGGCGCGCATCCGTGCCGTGCTGCGCCGCGTGGGCAACACGCCGGGGCTGCCGGTGGCGTTCGACCGCGAGGTGCCGATCGGCAGCTTCGTCTTCATGCCGGCCACGCGCAGCCTGCACGGCGCCGACGGCCAGATGCGCGTGCTCAGCACGGTCGAGTACGCGATGCTGACCGAGCTGGTCACCAACCCCAACGTGCCGATCTCGCGCGAGCGCTTGCTGGCCGTCTCGCACACCCGGGTCGACGCGCTGCTCACGCGCACCGTCGACGTGGCCGTGATGCGCCTGCGCCGGATCGTCGAGCCCGACGCGAGCACACCGCGCTTCATCCAGACGGTGCGCGGGCACGGCTACATGTTCGTGCCGCATGCCTGGACAGCCTAGCCAGCCGAGCGCGAAGCGACCGTCGTGGTCGATGGTGCGCCGCCTCACCGGCGGCGTGGCGCTGATCGCGCTGCTGTCCTTCGCCGCCCAGGCGGTGGTGCTGACCCTGTGGCTGAAGCCGGTGGCCGACGATGTCGCCGGCATCGCCGCCGAACAGGCCTTGATCGCGCGCGCCGCCTTGAGCGCGGTGCCGGCGGCACAGCGGCCGGCGCTGGCCGCACAGCTGTCGGCCGGCCAGGTCAGCGTCACCGCCAGCGAGCCGAGGCGGGGCGAGTCGATCACCGTGCTGCCGGCGCCGCGCGAGTACGAGCTGCACATCCGCGAACGCGTGGGCCCGGACATCGACGTGCGCTACGAGCCGCGCCCGGGCAACAGCTTTGCGGCCGTGTTCCGCCTGCCGGTGCAGGGCCAGGTGTGGTGGCTGACGCGCGAGTACAGCCCGGCCCGCGGCGCGGTCACGGGGACGCTGGGCGTCTGGCTGCTGCTGCTGGCCGCGGCGACGGTCGGCGCGCTGCTGGTCTCGGTGCGCTTCATCGCCCGCCCCATCGGCCGGCTGGCCGAGCAGATCGGGCACCAGCAGGGCCTGTTGCGCCCGTTGCCGGAACGCGGCGACGCCAGCGTCGAACTCCAGGCGCTGGTGCGCGCCTTCAACCATCTGGCGCGCCAGGTCGCCGCTGCCGGGCAGGCGCGTCAGCAGTTGCTGGCCGGCGTCTCGCACGACCTGCGTACGCCGCTGGCCCGGCTGCGCCTGCGCGCCGAAACGCAATGCGAGCCCGAGGTGGCCGACGCACTGACCGCCGACCTGCAGGCGCTGGAGCGCATCGTCGACCAGTTCCTGGCCTATGTGCAGGGCGACAGCGGCCTGGCGCTGGGCACGCCCGAGCCGCTGGGCGACACCGTGCGCGAGGCCTTGCGCGGTTACGCCGAGGCCGGGCAGGCGGTCGTCGCGCAGGTCGAGCCGCTGGCAGCGTCGGTGCCCGATCTTGCGGTGCAGCGCCTCCTGACGAACCTCGTCGACAATGCTCTCGTCTATGGCGGCGAGCCGGTGGAAGTGTCGCTGCGGGCGACGGCTCAGGGCGCCGAGCTGCGTGTCAGCGACGCCGGTCGGGGCATGTCGAGCGACGACTTCGAGCGCGCCCAGCAACCCTTCGTGCGGCTGACGCGCAGCGGCAACGAACTCGGACATTGCGGTCTGGGTCTGGCCATCGTGGCGCAGATCGCGGGCCAGCTCGGGGGCGAACTGCGCGCCGAGCGTGACGCCGGTGGCCGCTTCGGCATCGTGCTGAGCCTGCCGCGGCCCGGCTGAGCGAGGACGGTCAGCTCCGCGGCGTGTCGCACGCCGCGCGAGAGGCGTCGCGGCCGGCCGGCGCCATCAAGGGTACAGGCCGCGCTCCTGGCGCGCCGTGAGGATGCGCTCGCAGGCCACGGCGAAGGTCGCGGTGCGCAGCGTGATCCGGTGGCGGTCGGCGGTGTCCCAGATCTTCTTGAGCGCGCCGATCATGATCTTGTCCAGGCGCAGGTTGATCTCGTCTTCGGTCCAGAAGAACGAGCTGAAATCCTGCACCCATTCGAAGTAGCTCACGGTCACGCCGCCGGCATTGCAGATCACGTCGGGTACGACGAGGACGCCGCGGTCGGCCAGGATGTCGTCGGCGCTGGTCATCGTGGGGCCGTTGGCACCTTCGAGCACCATCCTGGCCTTGATGCGGCGGGCGCGGTCGGCGGTGATCTGGCCCTCCAGCGCTGCCGGCACCAGGATGTCGCACCTGACGTCCCAGAAGGCTTCGTCTTCCAGGGGCTCGGCGCCCTTGAAGCCGCCGATGCCGCCGGTCACACGCACATGGGCCATCAGGTCGGCCATGTCGAAGCCGTCGTTGTTGACGATGGAGCCGGTGTGGTCCTGCGCCGCGACGATCTTGCAGCCGGCCTGGGCGAACAGTTCGGCGGCCGACGAGCCGACGTTGCCGAAGCCCTGCACCGCCACGCGGGCCTGGTTCAGTTCCAGGTTCAGGCGCCGTGCGGCCTCGCGGCCGGTGACGAACACGCCGCGCCCGGTGGCCTTGACGCGACCCAGGGAGCCGCCCAGGTGGATCGGCTTGCCGGTGACGACGCCGGTGGCGGTGGTCCCGGTGTTCATCGAGTAGGTGTCCATCATCCACGCCATGATCTGCGGGTTGGTGTTCACGTCGGGCGCGGGGATGTCCTGCTGCGGCCCGATGATGATGCCGATCTCGCTCGTGTAGCGCCGCGTCATGCGCTCGAGCTCCTTTTGCGAAAGCAGCTTCGGATCGACGCGGATGCCGCCCTTGGCGCCCCCGAAGGGCAGGTTGACGGCCGCGTTCTTGATGCTCATCCAGGCCGCCAGCGCCATCACTTCCTCGAGCGTCACGTCGGGGTGATAGCGCACGCCGCCCTTGCCCGGGCCGCGGCTGAGGTTGTGCTGCACGCGGAAGCCCTCGAAATGGGCGACGCTGCCGTCGTCGAGCTCGATCGGGACATCGACGATCAGCGCCCGCTTGGGACGCTTGAGCGTCTCGGCCCAGCGGGCCAGAGGGCCCAGGTACGGCAGCACGCGGTCGACCTGCATCAGGTAGGTGCCCCACGGGCTGTCGGCGGTGGGGTGGACGAAGGACAGCGGAGAAGGTGCAAGCGCGGAGGTCATCGGGGTTTCCTTTTGGGTTGATTGCCTGCCCGGTCCGCCGGACCTCGTGGGTCGCCGGGCCGCTGCAGCTGCGCTCGGCACTGTAGGCGCCCCGGCGTCGATTCGGTAATCCGGCTTCATGCCAGCTTTGCATAACTGCTGCGGGGACGCGACATCGACAGCCCTGACTACACTGGCCCGATGGCAAAGGACAGCATCGCGTTCATCGGCGGCGGCAACATGGCCTCGGCGCTCATCGGTGGTTTGCTGCGCGCTGGCCGGGCGGCGGCGACGATCGCCGTCGTCGAGCCCGACCCGGCGCAACGGGCCCGGCTGGCGCAGGCCTTCGGCATCGCGGCACAGGCGGCGGCCGATGCCCGGCTGGCCGACGCCGCCACCGTCGTCTGGGCCGTCAAGCCGCAGCTCTTCGCCGCTGCCGCCGCGCCCTGCACCCCTTTCGTCGGCGCCGCACTGCAGGTCAGCGTGATGGCCGGCGTGCGCAGCGCGGCAATCGCGCGCGCCAGCGGCAGCGCGGCGGTGGTGCGCAGCATGCCGAACACGCCGGCGCTGATCGGCCGCGGCATCGCCGGCCTGTTCGCCCGCGATGCGGTGAGCCCGGCGCAGCGCGCCGAGGTCGACGCGCTGTTCGCGCCCACCGGTGCCACGCTGTGGGTGGCGCAGGAGTCCGACCTCGACGCCGTCACGGCGCTGTCGGGCTCGGGCCCGGCCTATGTGTTCTACATGCTCGAGGCGATGATGCAGGCCGCGGTCGAGATGGGCTTGAGCGTCGAGCAGGGCCGGCGCTTGGCGCTGGCGACCTTCGACGGCGCCACCGCGTTGGCGGCCGCGTCCGGCGAATCGCCGCAAGCGCTGCGGGCGCAGGTCACCTCCAAAGGAGGCACGACGCATGCGGCGATCACGTCGCTGCAGGCCGATCGCGTCGGCGAGGCCTTCGTCAAGGCGCTGCGCGCGGCGCAGGACCGGGCGCGCGAACTGGGCGACGAGTTCGGCGGCTGAGCGCGGCTGCGCCGCCGCTCACCCGATCTGGCTTCAACGCAAGGCGAGGTCCAGCGCGACGCCGGCGAACACGGCAAAGCCCAGCCAGTGGTTGAGCCGGAAGGCCTTGAAGCAACCCTCGCGCGTGCGGCCGCGGATCAGCGTGAAGTGCCACAGCGCCTGTGCGGCCGCAACCGCGATGCCGAGCAGGAACACCCGGCCGAGGCCCAGCGCCAGGCCGAGCGCGGCCCAGCTGGACAGGTAGATGGCGTAGAAAGCCATCACCGCGGGCACGTCGTAGCGGCCCAGCGTGATCGCCGAGGTCTTCATGCCGATGCGCAGGTCGTCGTCGCGATCGACCATCGCGTACTCGGTGTCGTAAGCCAGCACCCAGAACAGGTTGGACAGCAGCAGCCACCAACCCTGCGGCGGGACTGCCGCGCTCAGCGCCGACAGGCCCCAGGCCATGCCGCCCTGGGCGGCGGCGAAGGCCATCGGGATGCCGAAGCTGAAGGCCACGCCCAGCACCGTCTGCGGCATCGCGACGACGCGCTTCGCGAAAGGGTAGAGCAGGGTCACGATCAGGGCCGCGAACGACAGCATGATCGCGCTGGCGTTGGTGCTCAGCACGAGGGCGAAGGCCAGCAGCGCGAGCACCGCGCCCAGTGCCAGCGCCTCGCCCGCCGAGACCGCGCCGCACGTCACCGGACGCTGCGCGGTGCGCTTGACATGGCGGTCGAACTCGCGGTCGGCGACGTCGTTGGCGCAGCAGCCGGCGCTGCGCATCAGGATCGTGCCGAGCACGAACACCACCACCAGATGCCAGCCGGGCCAGCCGTCGGCAGCGATCCACAGCGCCGAGAGCGTCGGCCACAGCAGCAGCAGCCAGCCCGCCGGCCGGTTCCAGCGGATCAGGTCGAGATACAGCGAGAGGCGCGAGGGCGCCGGCTGGACGATGTTCACGGCCGCCGATTATCGGCGCCTCGCTCAGCCTTCCAGTTGCTTCTGGAACACCAGCCCCGCATGCTCGCGCAGGGCGTGGAAGCGGATCTTCGGCCAGTTGCTCTCGATCGCGCGCAGCTCGGGCGCGTATTCGACCAGCACCGTCGGTGCATCGACCGCGTCGTAGGCCACGCGGTGCGAATTGCCGTCGATGAAGCGCTTCAGCTCGCGCTCGTCGGCGGCGGCACCGTCGCCGGTCTCGGCCGTCACCCAGCGTGCCACCTGGTAGCGGCTGGGCATGATGCGCGCCTTGCAGCCGTACTCGTGCTCGAGCCGGTGCGCCACGACCTCGAACTGCAGCTGCCCCACCGCGCCCAGCAGCAGCACGGTGCCGACCAGCGGACGGAAGACCTGGATCGCCCCTTCCTCGCCGAGCTGGGTCAGGCCGGCCTTGAGCTGCTTGGTCTTCAGCGGGTCGGCGACCTCGACGCTGCGGAACATCTCGGGCGCGAAGAAGGGCAGGCCGGTGAACTGCAGCGGCTCGCCTTCGGTCAGCGTGTCGCCCAGCTGCAGCACGCCGTGGTTGGGGATGCCGATGATGTCGCCGGCGAAGGCCTCGTCGAGCAGCTCGCGCCGCTGCGACAGGAAGCTCACCACCGTGTTCGGTCGCAACTCCTTGCCCGAGCGTGCCACCTTCAGCCGCATGCCGCGCTCGAAGTGACCGCTGGCTACGCGCAGGAAGGCGATGCGGTCGCGGTGCGCCGGGTCCATGTTGGCCTGGATCTTGAACACGACGCCGCTGAACCTGGGCTCGTCGGGCTGCACGACGCGCTGGATCGCCGCGCGCTCGCCGGGCGGCGGGGCCAGATCGACGAGCGCGTCCAGCACCTCGCGTACGCCGAAGTTGTTGACCGCCGAGCCGAAGAACATCGGCGTCTGCTTGCCGGCGAGAAAGGCCTGCTCGTCGAACGGCGGTGCGGCGTCGGTGAGCAGCGCGATCTCGCCCTTGGCCTGTTCGTACTGCATGCCGAAGCGTTGCGCGTAGGCCGGGTTGTCGAGGCCGGTCAGGATCTCGTCGCGGTTGTGGTCGCGGTCCTCGCCGGGGCTGAACACGCGCATCTGCTGCGCGCGCAGGTCCATCACGCCGTGGAAGGCCTTGCCCATGCCCACCGGCCAGGTGAAGGGCACGACCTCCATGCCGAGCTCGCGCTCGATCTCGTCCATCAGGTCCAGCGGATCCTTGACCTCGCGGTCCATCTTGTTGACGAAGGTCAGGATCGGCGTGCTGCGCGCGCGGCAGACCTGCAGCAGGCGTCGCGTCTGCGGCTCGACGCCGTTGGCCGCGTCGATCACCATCAGCGCCGCGTCGACAGCGGTCAGCACGCGGTACGTGTCTTCGCTGAAGTCCTGGTGGCCCGGCGTGTCGAGCAGGTTGATGACGCAACCGCGGTATTCCATCTGCATCACCGAGCTGGCCACCGAGATGCCGCGCTGCTTCTCGATCTCCATCCAGTCCGAGGTCGCGTGGCGGCTGGCCTTGCGCGCCTTCACGCTGCCGGCGATCTGGATCGCGCCGCTGAAAAGCAGCAGCTTCTCGGTCAGCGTGGTCTTGCCGGCGTCGGGGTGGCTGATGATCGCGAAGGTGCGCCGGCGGCGCACTTCCTTGGCCAGGACGCTGGAGGAGGGATCGACGGACATCAAATGCAAGCGGCCCGCGCGAGGCGGGCCGCGTATCGAGGGAAGGCGTGATTATCGCGCCGGGCCGGCGCCGGCGCTCGCGCCGCGGTCCTTCTCGCTGATGCCGATGTCGATCGCCGCGCCGGGGGCGGCCCTCTTGCTCTTGCTCATCGCATGACTCCTGAGACGGCGTTCGTCGAGCAGCCACTCTTGCGCGTCAACTGCCGCCGTGCGCCGTTCCCCGCGCTCGGGCCGGACTCAGGCCGTCAGCCGCTTCACTCCCGGCAGCGCGCAGGCATAGATGCAGTTGCGCAGCGCCGCGATCGCCTCGTAGCGCGGGAAGGTGCGGCGCCAGGTCAGCACCACGCGGCGCGTGGGCACCGGCGCGCTGAACTTGAGGTAGCGGATGTGCGGCTGCTTCTCGGCCGGCACGCTGAGCTGCGGCACCACGGTCACGCCCATGCCCGAGGCGACCATGTACTTGATCGTCTCCAGCGAGCTGCCCTCGAAGCTCTTGCGGATGCCTTCGTGGGTGTCGCCGGTCGGGCTGGCGAAGCGCGCGTACTCGGGGCAGACCTCGAGCACATGGTCGCGGAAGCAGTGCCCGGTGCCCAGCAGCAGCATGGTTTCCTGCTTCAGTTCCTCGGCGCTGATCGACTTGCGCCTGGCCAGCGGGTGGTTCGCCGGCACCGCGATCTGGAACGGCTCGTCGTACAGTGGCGCGACGGCCAGCCCGGTGTCGGGGAAGGGCTCGGCCAGGATCGCGCAGTCGAGCTCGCCGGTGCGCAGCATCTCGAGCAACCGGGCGGTGAAGTTCTCCTGCAGCACCAGCGGCATCTGCGGCACGTGCTCGATCGCCTGCTTCACCAGGTCGGGCAGCAGGTAGGGACCGATGGTGTAGATGACGCCCACGCGCAGCGGGCCGGCCACCGGGTCCTGGCCGCGCTTGGCGATCTCCTTGATCGCCTGCGCCTGCTCGATCACCTGCTGCGCCTGGCGCACGATCTGCTCGCCCAGCGGCGTCATGCTGACTTCGCTGGCGCCACGCTCGAAGAGCTTGACGTCGAGCTCTTCCTCGAGCTTCTTGATCGCCACGCTGAGCGTCGGCTGCGAGACGAAGCAGGCCTCGGCGGCGCGCCCGAAATGGCGCTCGCGCGCGACGGCCACGATGTACTTGAGCTCGGTCAGGGTCATGCGGTGATTGTGGCGAATGCGGCCCGGGACTCAGGCTTGCAGCCCGCGCTCGCGCTTGCAGGCGCTCGCCCCTTCGCTGGCGACCGTGCCCGCACAGGCGGGCCCGGTCGTCCCGCTCAGGCCTTCAGGTAGTCGGCGCGCGTCGCCAGCCAGCGCTGCACATGCGCCTGGGCGGCGCGCGGGTGCTCGCGCAGCAGCCGCGGCGCGAGCTCGCGCGCCTGCTGCAGCAGCGGCTGGTCCTGCGCCAGGTCGGCGAAGCGCAGCAGCGCGTCGCCGCTCTGGCGCGCGCCCATGAACTCGCCCGGGCCGCGGATGTCGAGGTCGCGGCGCGCGATCTCGAAGCCGTCGCTGGTTTCGGCCATCGCCTTCAGCCTGGCCTTGCCGGTGGGCGAAAGCGGCCCGGTGTAGAGCAGCACGCAGACACTCGCTGCGGACCCTCTGCCAACCCGGCCGCGAAGCTGGTGCAGCTGCGCCAGGCCGAAGCGCTCGGCATGCTCGACGACCATCAGGCTGGCGCCGGGCACGTCGACGCCGACCTCGATCACCGTGGTCGCGACCAGCAATTTCATCTCGCCAGCCGTGAACAGCGCCATCACCGCCGCCTTCTCGGCCGCCGCCATGCGGCCGTGGAGCAGGCCGACCAGGGTGCCGGGCAAGGCCGCGCTCAGCTCGGCGTGGGTGGCGGTGGCGTTCTGGAGGTCGAGGTGCTCGCTCTCCTCGACCAGCGGGCAGACCCAGTAGACCTGGCGGCCGCGCTGCAGCTCGTCGCGGACGCGGGCGACGACCTGGGCCCGCTTGTCGTCGGCGAAGACCTTGGTCACGATAGCCGTGCGGCCCGGCGGCAGTTCGTCGATGGTGCTCACCGCGAGGTCGGCGAAGTAGGTCATCGCCAGCGTGCGCGGGATCGGCGTCGCGCTCATCATCAGCAGATGCGGCTCGAGCTGTTGGGCTTCCAACTTCTGACGCAGCGCCAGCCGCTGTGCGACGCCGAAGCGGTGCTGCTCGTCGACGATCGCCAGCCCCAGCCTCGCGAAGGCCACGTCGTGCTGGATCACCGCATGCGTGCCCACCACCAGCATTGCCTCGCCCGACGCCACCTGCGCGAGCATCGCCGAGCGGGTCCTGCCCTTGCGGCTGCCGGTGAGCCAGGCCACCGTCACGCCCAGCGGCTGCAACCAGCCGACGAGCTTGCGGAAATGCTGCTCGGCCAGGATCTCGGTCGGCGCCATCAGCGCGCATTGCCAGCCGGCACCGATGGCCACTGCCGCGGCGAGTGCCGCCACCACCGTCTTGCCCGAACCGACATCGCCCTGCAGCAGCCGGTGCATGGGCTGCGGCCGCGCGAGGTCGGCCCCGATCTCGGCCACCACGCGCTGCTGCGCGGCGGTCAGCGCGAAGGGCAGGGCGGCGTGCAGCCTTGCCGCCAGGTCGTCGGCGGATCGCGCCAAGGCGGGCGCGGCGAGCTGCGCTCGCGCCGCCTGCGCCTGCAGCTGAGAGAGCTGCTGCGCCAGCAGCTCCTCCCATTTCAGCCGCTGCCAGGCCGGGTGGCTGTGGTCTTCCAACGCTGCCACCGGCATGCTGGGGCTGGGGTGGTGCAGCGCGTGCAGCGCCTCGCGCAACGGCGGCAATCCGGGCGGCACGATCGCGGGTGGCACAAGCTCGTCGAGCGGTGCGCGCGCCAGCGCCGAGACCACGGCCTTGCGCAGGTAGGGCTGCGGCAGCTGCGCGCTGCTCGGATAGACCGGCGTCAGCGCCTGCGGCAGCGGGGCGTCGGGGGCGACGGCGCGGAACTCGGGGTGCACCATCTCGCGGCCGAAGAAGCCGGCGCGCACTTCGCCACGCGCCCGCACATGCTGGCCCGGAGCCAGCGTCCTCTGCTGCGAAGGATAGAAGTGCACGAGGCGCAGCACCAGCTCGCCGCTGGCGTCGGCCAGCCGCACGACGAGCTGCCGGCGCGCGCGGGTCTCGACCCGGCAATCCTGCACCACGCCCTGCACCTGCGCGGTGTCGCCATCGCGCAGGCTGCCGATCGGCGTGATGCGGGTTTCGTCGACGTAGCGCATCGGCAGGTGCAGCGCGAGGTCGATGTCGCGCACCAGGCCGAGCTTGTGCATCGCACGCACCGGGGCCGAAAGCTTGTCCGCCGGGGTCCTGGCGGGTGCGGGTTTGGGCGCTGCGCTGCGCGCCGGTGCGTTGGGCATGGAACAATTTTGACCTTGCCAGGATCCAGGCCGGTACAGCCTGCCCCATGAACACGCCTGCCCACCGCCTTCCCGAGCGCGAATACACCCTCGCCGATTTCGATTTCGCCCTGCCCCCCGAGCTGATTGCGCAGCACCCGGCGCCGGAGCGCAGCGCCTCGCGCCTGCTCGACGGCCGCGGGTCGTTGCCGATCGATCGGCGCTTTGCCGAGCTGCCCTCGTTGCTGCAGCCGGGTGACCTGCTGGTCTTCAACGACACCCGCGTGATCAAGGCCCGGCTGCTCGGCGCGAAGCCGACCGGCGGCAGCGTCGAGGCGCTGGTCGAGCGCCTGCTGCCGGGCCACGAGGTGCTGGCCCACCTGCGCGCCAGCAAGTCCCCGCGGCCGGGCAGCCTGGTGCGCTTCGCCGATGCCTTCGACGCCGAGGTGCTGGGCCGCGCCGGGCCCGACGACGCGTTGTTCCATCTGCGCTTCCCGGCCGACCCGCTGCTGCTGCTCGAGCGCCACGGCCATGTGCCGCTGCCACCCTACATCACGCATCCCGACACGCTCGCGGACGCGCAGCGCTACCAGACGGTGTTCGCGCGCCGCCCGGGCGCGGTGGCGGCGCCGACGGCCTCGCTGCACTTCGACGAGGCGGTGCTCGCTGCGCTGGACGCCCGCGGCGTGCGGCGTGCCGCGGTCACCTTGCATGTCGGCGCCGGCACCTTCCAGCCGGTGCGCACCGAGCGCATCGCCGAGCACCGCATGCACAGCGAGTGGTTCGAGGTCGGCGCCGATGCGGTGGCCGCGGTCGAGACTGCGCGAGCGGCCGGCGGCCGCATCGTCGCCGCCGGCACGACGACCTTGCGGGCGCTGGAGTCGGCGGCGCGCGCAGGGCAGCTGCAGCCCTTCAGCGGCGAGACCGACATCTTCATCACGCCGGGCTTCGAGTTCCGCGTCGTCGACCTGCTGGTCACCAACTTCCACCTGCCCAGGAGCACGCTGCTGATGCTGGTCAGCGCCTTCGCCGGCTACGCGCATGTGCGCTCGCTGTACCGGCATGCGGTGGAGTCGCGCTACCGCTTCTTCAGCTACGGCGACGCGATGCTGCTGGCACGGCCTCGCTGAGGGCACGCCCGCAGGCGCGGTGACAATCCCGCGCATGCTTCGGTTCGACCTGCTCAAGACTGCCGGCCACGCGCGCCGCGGGCGCCTCACGCTCAACCATGGCGTCGTCGAGACGCCGGTGTTCATGCCGGTGGGCACCTATGGCACGGTCAAGGGCGTGCTGCCGCGCTCGCTGGTCGAGATGGGCGCGCAGATCATCCTGGGCAACACCTTCCACCTGTGGCTGCGGCCGGGGCTGGACGTGGTGCGCGGCTTCGGCGGGCTGCACCGATTCGAGGGCTGGCCGCGGCCGATGCTGACCGACAGCGGCGGTTTCCAGGTCTGGTCGCTGGGCGCGATGCGCAAGATCAGCGAGGAGGGCGTGCGCTTCGCATCGCCGGTCAACGGCGACAAGCTGTTCCTCACGCCCGAGGTCAGCATGCAGATCCAGACCGTGCTCGACAGCGACATTGCGATGCAGCTCGACGAGTGCACGCCCTACCAGACCGAAGGCCGGCTGACGACCGAGGACGAGGCGCGGGCGTCGATGGAGCTCAGCCTGCGCTGGGCGCGGCGCAGTCGCGACGAGTTCGCGCGCCTGGCCAACCCGAACGCACTCTTCGGCATCGTCCAGGGCGGCATGTTCGAGCCGCTGCGCGAGGCCTCGCTGGCCTCGCTGGTCGAGCTCGACCTGCCCGGCTACGCGATCGGCGGTGTCAGCGTCGGCGAGCCCAAGGAAGAGATGCTGCGCATCATGGCCCATACGCCGCACCGGCTGCCGCAACACAAGCCGCGCTACCTGATGGGCGTGGGCACGCCCGAGGACCTGGTCGACGGCGTGGCCTGCGGCGTCGACATGTTCGACTGCGTGATGCCGACCCGCAATGCGCGCAACGGCCACCTGTTCACGCGCTTCGGCGACCTCAAGATCCGCAACGCGCGCCACCGCGACGACGCCCGACCGATCGACGAGACCTGCAGCTGCCACGCCTGCGCCGGCGGCCCGGAGGGCGGCGGTTTCAGCCGCGCCTACCTGCACCACCTCGAGCGCTGCGGCGAGATGCTGGCGCCGATGCTCGCCAGCATCCACAACCTGCACTACTACGTGAACCTGATGCGCGAGATGCGGCAGGCGCTGGACGAGGACCGCTTCGATGCCTTCCGGGCGCAGTTCAGGACCGACCGGGCGCGCGGCGTGTAGCGCCGCGGTTCAGGCGCTCGCCGAGCGGTCGAGCGCGCTCTTCGCGCCGTCGAACTGCGCCAGCGTCTGGGCCAGGAAGGGCAACACCGGCTGCAGTGCGCCGTGCAGCGTGTGCGGAGGGTTGGCGATGAACACGCTGCTGCCGAGCAGGCCGAAGCCGCGTTCGTCGGCCTGCGCCACCGTCAGCCGCGCATGCAGCCAGCCCTTCTTGGCGCCGCTGTCGGCGGCGGCCTTCAGGCGCTGCGGCAGCTGCGTCGACTCGATCAGCTGCAGCTGCGGCAGCCAGACCAGCACCACGCATTCGGGGAAGCGCTCCAGCGCCTCGCGCAGCGCGGCCAGCACGCGCAGGTAGTCGGTCTTGATCTCGTAGCTGGGGTCGATCAGCAGCACGCCGCGGCGGGTGGGCGGGGGCAGCTGCGACTTCAGCGCCGCGAAGCCGTCGCTCATCTTCACCTCCACCCCCGGCACGTCGTCGAGATACGAGGCCAGGATCTTGTGGTCGGTGGGGTGCAGCTCGAACAGCCGCAACTGGTCCTGCGGCCGCATCAGCGCCTGCGCGATCGCCGGCGAGCCCGGGTACTGGATCAGCCCCTTGCCGGCATTGAACTGGCGCACCAGCGCGACCAGATCGGCGACCGGTTCGGGCAGGTCGGCGCGGTCCCACAGCCGCGCGATGCCCTGCTCGAACTCGCCGCGCTTCTTCGCGTACTCGCCCTGCAGCGAATAGCCGCCGGCGCCGGCGTGGGTGTCGATATAGCGCCAGCCCTTGTCCTTGAGATTCATGTGGCGCAACACGAGCGCGAGCACGGTGTGCTTGAGCACGTCGGCATGGTTGCCGGCGTGGAAGGCGTGGCGGTAGGCGAGCATGCCGCGACTGTGCCACGTGCGCCGCGGCTGCCGAACCAAGCCAAGGTCGCGCGCTTCGCCGCGGGCCGGCCGCCGAACGACCCACCTCGGGCGGTGATTGCTGCAGTGCAGTAACCTTGCCGCATGACGAGCCTCTTCGATCCCCTTCGTGTCGGCGACATCGCCCTCGCCTCCCGCATCGTGATGGCCCCGCTGACGCGCAACCGCGCCAGCCGCGGTCAGGTGCCCAACGAGCTGATGCGCGAGTACTACGCCCAGCGTGCCGACCCGGCCACCGGTGCCGGGCTGATCGTCACCGAGGCGACCCAGATCTGCCCCGAGGGCCAGGGCTACCTCGACACACCGGGGCTGCACAGCGCCGAGCAGGTGGCCGGCTGGCGCCGCATCACCGATGCCGTGCATGCGCGTGGCGGCCGCATCGTCGTGCAGCTGTGGCATGTCGGGCGCATCTCGCATGTCTCGCTGCAACCGGGCGGGCGGCCGCCGGTGTCGAGCACGGCACGGATGGCCAACGGCAAGACCTACATCGCCGGCGGCTTTGCCCAGGTCTCGGCACCGCGCGCGCTGCGCACCGACGAGATCCCGGGCGTTGTCGCGCAGTACCGCCGCGCCGCCGAGCTGGCCATCGAGGCCGGCTTCGACGGCGTCGAGGTGCATGCCGCCAACGGCTACCTGATCGAGCAGTTCCTGCGCGACAGCATCAACGACCGCAGCGACGAATATGGCGGCAGCATCGCCAACCGCACGCGCCTGCTGCGCGAGGTGGTGCAGGCGGTCGCCGGCGCCGTCGGTGGCGGCCGCACCGGGCTGCGGCTGTCGCCGGTGACGCCGTCCAACGACGCCGGTCCCGACAGCGACCCGCAGGCGCTGTACGAGCACGCCGTCGCCGGGATCTCGCCGCTGGGCCTGGCCTACCTGCACGTGGTCGAAGGCGCCACCGGCGGCCGGCGCGATATCGCGCCCTTCGACTACGCCGCGCTGCGTCGGCGCTTCGACGGCGCCTGGATGGTCAACAACGGCTACACGAGGACGATGGCGCTGGAGGTGGTGGCCAGCGGCGCGGCGGACCTGGTGGCATTCGGCAAGGCCTTCATCGCCAACCCCGACCTCGGCCGCCGCCTGCGCGTGGACGCAGCGCTCAACGCCCTCGACCCGGCAACGCTGTACGGCGGCGGGGCGAAGGGCTACACCGACTACCCGGCGCTGGACACGATCGCAGCTTGAGCGCCTGCGCAGCGGCCCGCGTCCTGGGCCGTCAGGCGCGCGCGCGGCTGCGGAAGAGCTCGCGGATGCTGACCTCGCGCGGCCCCGGCTCGATCGTGATGGCGTCGCCGGCGCGCACGCTGCCCGACTCGATCACCGCGAGGTAGCTGCCGCAGAAGCCCGACTGCACCATCAGCTTGGCCGCCTGCTTGAAGCCCATCGCGGCATTGAACTTGAAGCAGGGAAAGCGCGGCTCGCTCACCGCCAGCAGGCAGTCCGGCAGGCGCAGGCGGTCGCCGATCCACAGTTCGGACTCGACCAGCCCGGCTGTCGTGAGGTTCTCGCCCATCGCCCCCGGTGGCAGGGCATCGCCCCAGGGCGACACGCCGGCCTGCGCACGCACCGTCTGCCAGAACGCGTAGTGCTCGTGCGGGTAGGCGTACAGCGCCTTGCTCGCACCGCCGTGCACCGACAGGTCGGCTTGCTCGTCGCCTTGCAGCCCCAGCGGCCGCACGCCGACCGCAGCATCGACCGTGCGCTTGGCGATGGCGGTCATCACCTGGCGGCCGTCGATCGACCTCAGCTGGGCCGCGGCGCGGCTGACGTGCAGCACCTTCAAGGCCGAATCCCGGGTCGGCGAGCCGGACGCGAGTGACTGTGCATCAGGTCATACCGAATTCGCATGAACCCCTCCGGGCCGGTGGTTACGGCGCGATTACATTGCGCCGACAATGGCCCCCCCGCAGCGCTGGGGGCCCGGTTCGGACCCCCAGCAGTGGCGGCATTCGGCGAGCCCCGAACCCGCCCGGGCGTCGAGGTGATCGGGGCTCGCCGAATTCCGTTTTCGCATTGTCATCACCGGAGAGCCCATGAACCGTCCCGTGTCCGAAGGCCTGCGCCCGAGCGTGCCCCCGTATGTCCATCATGCCCGCCTGGTCGATTGGGTGGCCGAGATCGCCGCGCTGACCGAGGCCACCGACGTCTATTGGTGCGACGGCAGCGCCGAAGAGTACGACCGGCTGTGCGACCAGCTGGTGGCCGCCGGCACGATGCTGAAGCTCAACTCCGAACTGCGCCCCGACAGCTTTCTGGCGCGCAGCGACGCCGGCGACGTGGCCCGCGTCGAAGACCGCACCTTCATCTGCAGCGAGCGCCGGGAAGACGCCGGCCCGACCAACAACTGGATGGCGCCGGCCGAGATGCGTGCGCTGCTGCAGACCGGCGAGAAGGCCCTCTTCCGTGGCGCAATGAAGGGTCGCACCCTGTACGTGGTGCCTTTCTCGATGGGACCGCTGGGCTCGCATATCTCGCACATCGGCGTCGAGCTCACCGACAGCCCCTACGTCGTGGTGAGCATGCGCACGATGACCCGCATGGGCCGTGGCGCGCTCGACATGCTGGGCACCGACGGCGCCTTCGTGCCCTGCGTGCACACGGTGGGCGCACCGCTGCAGCCCGGCCAGAAGGACGTGGCCTGGCCCTGCAACGCCACCAAGTACATCGTGCACTACCCGGAAGTGCGCGAGATCTGGAGCTACGGCTCGGGCTATGGCGGCAACGCGCTGCTGGGCAAGAAATGCTTCGCGCTGCGCATCGCCAGCACGATGGGACGCGACCAGGGCTGGCTCGCCGAGCACATGCTCGTGCTGGGCGTCACGACGCCGGCGGGCAAGAAGTACCACGTCGCCGCCGCCTTCCCCAGCGCCTGCGGCAAGACCAACTTCAGCATGCTGGTGCCGCCGGCCGGGTTCGAGGGCTGGAAGGTCACGACCATCGGCGACGACATCGCCTGGATCAAGCCGCACGACGACGGGCGCCTGTACGCGATCAACCCCGAGGCCGGCTACTTCGGCGTCGCCCCCGGCACCAACGAGCACACCAACCCCAACTGCCTGGCGTCGCTCAGGCGCGACGTGATCTTCACCAACGTCGCGCTCACCGACGACGGCGACGTCTGGTGGGAGGGCCTGACCGAGACCCCGCCGGCGCACCTGATCGACTGGCGGGGCTTGGACTGGACGCCGGCGATCGCGAAGCAGACGGGCGCCAAGGCAGCGCACCCGAACTCGCGCTTCACCGTCGCAGCCACCCACAACCCGGTGCTCGACCCCGAATGGGACAACCCGAACGGGGTGCCGATCGACGCCTTCGTCTTCGGCGGCCGCCGCTCGACCACGGTGCCGCTGGTGACCGAGGCACGCAACTGGGCCGACGGCGTCTACATGGCCGCGACGATGGGCAGCGAGACCACCGCCGCCGCCGCCGGCGCGCAGGGCGTGGTGCGGCGCGATCCGTTCGCGATGCTGCCCTTCATGGGCTACAACATGGCCGACTACTTCCAGCACTGGCTGGACCTCGGCGACAAGCTGGCCGGCGATGGAGCCAGGCTGCCGAAGATCTTCTGCGTCAACTGGTTCCGCAAGGGCGCCGACGGCAAGTTCGTCTGGCCCGGCTACGGCGAGAACATGCGCGTGCTGGAGTGGATGGTTCGCCGCATCGAAGGCGCGGCCGGCGGCGCCGAGAACGTCTTCGGCACCAGCCCGCGCTACGAGGACCTGCACTGGGACGGCCTGGCCTTCAGGCGCGAGCAGTTTGCCAGCGTGATCGGCATCGACCGCGCAGCCTGGCAGCAGGAGCTCAAACTCCACGCCGAGTTGTTCGAGAGCCTGGCGTACCACATGCCGGCCGCGCTGCCGGCGGTCAAGGCGCGCATCGAAGAGCGGCTGGCGGGCTGAGCGACCGGTGCTACCGGCGCTGCACGCCGAAGCGATGCGAATCTCCGGCCGCGCCGGTCGCGACGCGCGGCCGGTGAACCGGGCACGGCCCGACGAAGCCCTGCGTCGGGTCGGAGGCGGCGCGTGAAGCTGCAACTGCTGTCCGACCTGCACCTGGAGACCGAATCCTTCGACCCGCAGCCAGCGCCGGGGGCGGAACTGCTGGTGCTGGCCGGCGACATCGACAGCACCTGGGCCGGCTACGAGCGCTTCGCCGGCTGGCCGGTGCCGGTGCTGGTGATCCTGGGCAACCACGAATTCGACGGTCGCGACTTCGATGCCGCACTGGCGGGGCTGCGCACGCTGTGCACAAGGCTGGGCCTTTCCCTGCTCGAACGCGAGACACGCATCTTCGTCGCCGCCGATGGCACCCGTGTCCGCGTCGTCGGGACCGCGCGCTGGAGCGACTTCGACCTCTTCGGCGCCGAGCACCGGCCGCGTGCGCTGCGCGCGGCGGAGTACTTCATGCGCCTGATGGCCACGACGCGCGGCGGCCGGCCCTTCGATGCCGCAGCGGTGCGCGACGAAGCGCTGTCATGCCGTGCCTGGCTCGAATCCGAGCTGGTGCAATCGCCGCGCGGACGCTGGGACAAGACGCTGGTCGTCACCCATTTCGCGCCCAGCCTGCGCAGCGCCGACCCCCGCTTCGGCAGCCAGCCCGGCACGGCGAGCTTCTGCAACGCCGACGACGATCTGATCCCGCGCGCCGATGTCTGGCTGCATGGGCACCTGCATTGCCGCCACGAATACGCGGTCGCGCGGCCCGGCAAGGCGCCAGCGCGGGTCGTCTGCCACGCGCTCGGGCTGGCGAAGAAGGGCGAGCAGATCGGCCACGATCCCTTGAAAACGGTCGAGGTCTGAGCTCGATCAAGATCGCCGCCGCACCGGGTGCGACAGTTGGCGGGCGGGCCGGTCCGGCCCGCCAGAACTCCAGGAGCGCCCATGAAGATCCTCGTCGCCGTCGACGGCAGTCCTTACACCAAGCGCATGCTCGCCTACCTGGCGGCGCACGACGAGTGGCTCGGTGCGCATCATGAATACACCGTGCTCCATGCGGTGCAGGGCGTGCCCCCGCGAGCGGCGGCGGCGATCGACAAGTCGGTGCTCAAGGCCTACCACGACCAGACGGCGGAGCTGGTCTTCAAGCCGATCCGCGCCTTCTTCGCCCGCCAGGGGCTGAAGGCCGGTTTCGTGAGTCGCGTCGGACCGGCGGCAGAGGTCATCGCCGAGGCGGCGACCAAGGGCCATTACGACCTGCTGATGCTCGGCTCGCATGGCCATGGCGCACTCGCCAACCTGGCGCTGGGGTCGGTGGCCACGAGCGTGCTGGCCCGCTGCGGCACGCCCGTGCTGCTGATCCGCTAGCAGCGCGGGAAGTCAGCGCTCGCTGACGCCGCGAAGGCCGTTGAGGCAGGTGGAAAGCACCCAGTCGACGATCTGTGCGTCGCTGTAGTTGCCGCCGGCCTTGAGGAACGCGGGCACCGGGTCGCAGGCGCGCGCAAAGACCGTGTACAGGACGACCTCGGGCGGCAGCTTCGGGTCGATGTCGCCGGCGGCCTGCGCCTGCACGATCCACTCGCCCAGCCGCTCGCTCAGACGCAGCAGCAAGTCCAGGTAGGCCTTGTTCGCCATCAGTTCGGCGCGCAGGCTGGAATTTTGCGACGGCAGGCTCGGCATCTCGCCGGCGAGTTGCAGTGTCAGCGCCCAGCGCACCAGCGCGGCCAGCCGATCGTAGGCACTCGCCTCGGCACGGGCATGCTGTTGCTCGACCTCGGCCAGGGCGCGTTGCAGCAAGCGCAGCATCGCCGCGGCGGCCAGTGCCTCCTTGGAAGGAAAGTGCTTGTACAGGCTCGCCTTGGCGATGCCGACATCGGCGGCCACCTCGTCCACCGTCATCAGGTCGAAGCCCTTGTCGGCCAGCAGGCGGTTGACGGAATCGACGATCGCATCCTCACGGACGCGCAGGATCTGCTCGCGAAAAGGCAATCGGCTCATGACCGCAGTCTAAACGAGCAGTCGCGATCAGAACGGCGCGGTCGAACTCGTGACTGGCGGGTTTCCTGGCAGGTCCAGCGGCGCTCAGATCGCTGCCTTGCGGCGCATCGCGAGCCTGTGGATCCAGCCCGGCGGTGGTGTCACGGGCGCCCGTGCAGCCGCTGCGGACGGGTCGGGCATCTCGAGCAGGCTGAGTTCCAGTCCGAACGCGGTCCCCATGTCGGCGGGGTCGTCCTGCCGCGGGCGGTCGGCGACGCGTCGGCCGGCAAACCAGTAATACGCGGTAACGGCTTTGCTCATGACGCGGGCCTTTCGTGATCTCTGGTAACGAGTGTCACGCCTGCTGGCCTTTCACGCGCGGCGAATTGCCAGGCCAGCGTGTGCCAATTCACGCGCTCGGTCGCAAGCGCAGCGTCGCCACTAGAATCGCGCCCCATTTTCGCCATCGCCCAGCGCATGCCCAGCCCCCGCAAGCATCAGGAACCGGGATTCGTCGCGATCGACTTCGGCACCTCGAACTCGGCGGTGGCACTGCCGCAGGCCGAGGCGGGGGTGCGTCTGGTCGAGTTGGAGCCTGGCTTCGCGACCATGCCCACGGCCGTCTTCTACCGTGCCGACACGCCGCCGCAGCAGCTCGAGGCCGAGCGCGTCTACGGGCGTGCCGCGGTGGCCGCCTACGTGGAGGGGATCGACGGCCGCCTGATGCGCTCGATGAAGAGCATCCTCGGCTCGTCGCTGCTCGATCAGCGCACGGACATCGGCGGCGGTCGCGCGGTGCGCTACGGCGACGTCGTCAGCGGCTACCTGCGCCGCCTCAAGCAGTTGGCCGAAGCCGAGGCCGGCTGTGCGCTGCCGCGACTGGTGCTCGGCCGGCCGGTGTTCTTCGTCGACGACGACCCGGCGCGCGACGCCAAGGCCCAGGCGGCGCTCGAAGCGGCGGCGCGCCAGGTCGGCTTTGCCGAGGTCCGTTTCCAGTACGAGCCGATCGCCGCGGCACTCGACCATGAAGGCAAGATCGACCGCGAGCAGCTGGTTCTGGTGGCCGACATCGGTGGCGGCACTTCCGACTTCTCGCTCGTGCGCGTGGGCCCGGCGCGCCGTGGCCGCGCCGAGCGGCGCGACGACATCCTGGGCAACCATGGCGTCCATCTGGCGGGCACCGACTTCGACCGCCATCTCGAGTTGGCCAGCATCCTGCCGCTGCTCGGCTACCGTGCCCGGCGCCCGGCGCACCCCGGCGAAGCTGCGCGCGAGGTGCCCAGCGGCGTGTATTTCGACCTCGCCACCTGGCACCTGATCAACACCGTCTATGCGCCGGCGCGCTTGTCGGAGTTGCGCAGCATGAAGCGCTGGTATGCAGACCTGCGCCACCACGCGCGGCTGCTGGCCACGATCGAGCAGCGTCTGGGCCATGCGCTGGCTGCCGCGGCCGAGCAGGCGAAGATCGACGTCGCCCAGACCGGGCGGGCCGAGATCGATCTGGCGGCGCTGGAGCGGGGCCTGACCGCCGAGCTGGGCGAAGATGCCGCCGCGGCGGCCATCGAGACCGACCTCGAACGCATCGTGCAGGCCGCGCGCGAGACTGCGCGCACCGCGGGCGTCGCGCCCGCGGCGGTGGACGCGCTCTACTTCACTGGCGGATCGACCGGCCTGCGGCCCTTGGTGGAGCGCATCGCGGCTTGCTTTCCGGCAGCGGCGCTGGTGCGCGGTGACCGCTTCGCCAGCGTGGCGCAGGGGCTCGGGTTGCACGCAAGGGCGGTATTCGGACCGGGCGCCTGAGCGACGCCGCCCGCCTCAGCGTCGAGGTCGCCTGACCGGCGCCTTCGCTGCCGGCGCTCTTGCGCGCGGCCGGGTGACGTCGGCGATCAGCATCACGGCGCGCACGGCATCCTGCACTGCCTCGGCCAGGTCGGCCGGCGGCTCCAGGGTGTCGATCACCGCCTGCAGCGCGTCGGCATCCTCGAGGTCCTGGGGGTCGAAGTGCATGTACAGCAGCGCCAGCGGCTCGACCAGTGCGGGATCGTCGAGTGCCATCAGGTCGCCGAACGCCTCCTGCGCGGCGGCGAAGCCGGCCACCCAGGGCAGCATGCAATCGGCCGGCACGGCGTCGTCTTCGAGCCGGTAGATCCAGGGGTCGAACCACTGCCGCTGGCCGATCGCGCGGTCGAGTTCGGCGTGCCGGCGCTGCACCAGGGTCTGCAGTTCGGTCAGGGCCGCGCCAGCGGGTGCCGCGCGGCCCTCGATGTCGCACACCAGCGGCAGCCAGCGGCCGGCGGGCACGCGCTGCGGCTGCAGCAGCACCCCGCACAGGTAGCCATCCAGCGCCGACACGTCCAGCGGCTGCAACGGCGCGGGCAGCGCGTCGAGCAGGCCTTCCAGGCGCGCGATGTCGCCGTCCGTAAGTGCAGGTGGCTCGGGAGTTAGGGGGGTCACGGCACTGCCCCCTCGATTGGGGATTTGCGGCTGCGGGTACCGCATGTAGATTGCGCAGTCATTGGCGTTGGGGTGCGGCGATTGTCGCGCAGCCCGACGTCTCCGGGCCCAACGACGTCCTCTCCGGAGGACTTGCAGCAACCCCTCGCGCAAGCGGCGGGTTGCTCTTTTTTTCCGCCGCCCGACGCGGGCAACCAGACAAGAGGGGTGCGGGAGTTCCGAGCCGGCTGCTTGGCGCGCCTGCGAATAGACTGCAGGGCTGACCCCTGCAGGAGACCCGCCATGGGCGCACCCGAAGCCTTCACCCAGACCCACGACATCGCCCATTGGATTGGCGGCGCGCCGCAGCGCGGCAGCGGCAGCCGCAGGCAGACGGTGTGGAACCCGGCCACCGGCGCCTCTGCGCGGCAGGTGCTGCTGGCCAGTGCCGCGGACGTCGATGCCGCCGTTGCCGCTGCGCGCGCCGCCCAGCCGGCCTGGGGCGAGACGCCCCCGATCCGCCGCGCCCGGGTGCTCAACAACTTCCTCGCGCTGATGAACCAGCACAAGGACACCCTGGCGGCGATGATCACCGCCGAGCACGGCAAGGTGTTCACCGACGCCCAGGGCGAGGTGGCGCGCGGCATCGACATCGTCGAGTTCGCCTGCGGCGTGCCGCAGCTGCTCAAGGGCGACTACACGGATCAGGTGAGCACCGGGATCGACAACTGGACGCTGCGCCAGCCGCTGGGCGTGGTGGCCGGTATCACGCCGTTCAACTTCCCGTGCATGGTGCCTTGCTGGATGTTCCCGGTCGCGCTGGCCTGCGGCAACGCGTTCATTCTCAAGCCGAGCGAGCGCGACCCGTCGCCCTCGCTGCTGATGGCCGAACTGCTCAAGCAGGCCGGCCTGCCCGACGGCGTGTTCAGCGTCGTGCAGGGGGACAAGGTGGCGGTCGACGCGCTGCTGACCCACCCCGACGTCAAGGCGCTGAGCTTCGTCGGCTCGACGCCGATCGCGCAGTACATCTACGAGACCGGCGCCCACCACGGCAAGCGCGTGCAGGCGCTGGGCGGGGCCAAGAACCACATGGTCGTGATGCCCGACGCCAATCTCGAGCAGGCGGTCGATGCGCTGATCGGCAGCGCCTACGGCTCGGCCGGCGAGCGCTGCATGGCGATCAGCGTGGCGGTGCTGGTCGGCGACATCGGCGACCGCATCGTGCCGCTGCTGGCCGCGCGCGCGCGCGCGCTGAAGATCAAGAACGGCATGGAGCTCGACGCCGAGATGGGCCCGATCGTCACGCGCGAGGCGCGCGACCGGATCGAGAAGACCATCGGCGTCGGTGTCGAGGAAGGCGCCACGCTGGTCGTCGATGGCCGCGGCCACAAGGTGGCGGGCTTCGAGAACGGGTTCTTCACCGGCGGCACGCTGTTCGACCATGTCACGCCGCAGATGCGGATCTACAGGGAAGAGATCTTCGGCCCGGTGCTGGCCTGCGTGCGCGTCAACGACTTCGCGCAGGCGCTGCAGCTCGTCAACGACCACGAATTCGGCAACGGCGTGGCCTGCTTCACCAGTGACGGCGGCGTGGCGCGCGAGTTCGCGCGCCGGGTCCAGGTCGGCATGGTCGGCATCAACGTGCCGATCCCGGTGCCGATGGCCTGGCATGGCTTCGGTGGCTGGAAGAAGAGCCTGTTCGGCGACATGCACGCCTATGGCGAAGAGGGCGTGCGCTTCTACACCAAGCAAAAGAGCGTGATGCAGCGCTGGCCGGCCAGCATCGGCAAGGGGGCCGAGTTCACGATGCCGACCGCGAAATAGGGCCGGCTTGCCGCAGGCAGGGGGGCGGCGACCGAACACCTCCTTCGCGACCCGCGTCAGGGCGGAGCCGGCAGCAGCGTGCGCACCAGAGGATGCAGCACTTTCTTCTCTGCCGCGATGGCGAAGAAATGCTCCTCGACGCCCTCGCAGCTGCCGATCCGGCGCAGGCCGTGGTGGTGGCGTAGGTCCTCGTCCGCGAGCACCGCGGCCGGAAACACGCCCAAGCCGCTGGCGCCGAAGGTGGCGAGCAGCGCGCTGTCCTCGAACTCGCCGCGCAGCAGCGGGCGCACGCCCTGACGCTCGAGCCAGGCGTCGATGCGGCCGCGCACGGCGGCATGGGGCGTCGGCAAGAGCACCGGAACCCGGGCCAGCGACTGCGGGAAGCCGCGCCGCGCCGCGGCGGCCAGCCCCGGTGGCGCATACCAGGCCAGCGCCGATCGGCCCAGGCGATGGCTGTAGACCTTCAGGTTGGGGTGCGGCGGTGCGGCGCGGTCGGCGAGCACGACGTCGAGCCGGTGCAGCGCCAGATCGCCCAGCAGGTCCTCGAACTCGTCCTCGTGGCACAGCAGGTGCAGGTTCGCGTCGCCCAGCGCCGGTGCGAGCAGACGCCGCACCACCGGCTTGGGCAGGCCGTCGGCGATGCCCACCGCCAGCCGCAGCACCGGCGTGGCGGCGGCATCGCGCACCAGCCCCGGCAGCTGCTCGCCGAGCTGGAAGATCTGTTCGGCCTGGCGCATCGCCGCGACGCCGGCCTCGGTCAGCGACAGACCGCGGCCGGCCGGCTTGAGCAAGGCATGACCGAGCGCATGTTCCAGCGCCCGCACCTGCGTGCTCACCGTCTGCACCGCCATGCCGAGGCGGGCGGCGCCGCGCGCGATGCCGCCTTCCTTGGCGACGACCCAGAAGTAATACAGGTGGCGGTAGCTGAAGGTCTGGTTCATGTTCAGCCTTTACGGAAGTGTCGCTATCGAATTCTCTGCTTTCTCGGAACTGCCGGCAGCCCCAGCATGCGCCGGTGGTCGCCCATCGCGGGCGGCCCGCTGACCGGAGCCACATGCGATGAAATTCCTTGCCCGACCCGAAGGTCTGCACGCCCTCGCCACCGATCCGCGCACGCTCGGTCGCCCGGCATCGACCGTCGACGACGCGAGCCGCCGCGTCCTGCGCAACACCTACGCGCTGCTCGCGATGACGCTGCTGTTCAGCGCCGCGGCGGCCGCGGTCTCACTGGCGCTGCGGCTGCCGGCACC
The DNA here is from genome assembly GCA_963725755.1 of uncultured beta proteobacterium. Taxonomy (GTDB): domain Bacteria; phylum Pseudomonadota; class Gammaproteobacteria; order Burkholderiales; family Burkholderiaceae_C; genus Rubrivivax. The sequence goes on along the minus strand of CAVRZW010000012.1, from coordinate 23,822 downwards.
CGGCGCCGTCGCGTCGCTGGTGGGCACCCTGGGCCTGTTCTTCGCCGTCCAGCGGCTGCGCCACAGCGGCTGGGCGGTGGCGGCGGTCTTCGGCCTGACCGGCTACATGGGCTACACGCTTGCGCCCTTGCTCGCCCACACGCTGGCCCTGGGCGGCGGCGCGCAGACCCTGGCGATGGCGCTGGGCGCCACCGGTACGAGCTTTCTCGCACTCTCGGGTTGGGCGCTGGCGAGCCGGCGCGACTTCAGCGCACTCGGTGGCTTTCTCTTCGCCGGCATGGTGATCGCGCTGCTCGCCGGTCTGGCCGCGATCTTCCTGCAGGTGCCGGCGCTGGCGCTCGCGGTCTCGGCGCTGGTCGCCCTGCTTTCGGCGGGGCTGATCCTGGTCGAGACCAGCCGCATCGTCCACGGCGGCGAAACCAACTACGTGCTGGCTACCGTGAGCCTGTACCTGTCGATCTACAACCTGTTCGTCAGCCTGCTCAGCCTGTTCGGCTTCGCCGGCGCCGACGAATGACGGCGATGCTGCGCGACTCGCCAGTCTGGGGCGGGCCCTCGCGGGCGCGGGCGCTGGGGGCGCGGCATCCGTGATGGACAGCTGGACCGCCTTGCTCGGTGCCGAGCTGTTCGGCCATGCGGCCTGGATCTGGCTGCTCTTCGCGGCGGTCGTGGTCGCGCTGCTGGCCTTCGACCTCGGCGTGCTGCACCGCGAGGACCGCGAGATCGGCGTGCGCGAAAGCCTGCTGCAGTCGGCCGGCTACATCGCGGTCGCGCTGGCCTGGGGCAGCGGGGTCTGGTGGGCGCTGGGGCCGCAGAGCGGGATGGACTTCTTCACCGGCTACCTGGTCGAGAAGTCGCTGTCGATCGACAACGTCTTCGTCATCGCGCTCGTCTTCAGCGCGCTGGCGATCCCGCGCCGCTACCAGTACCGCGTGCTGTTCTGGGGCGTCCTGGGCGTGGTCGTGATGCGTGCGCTGATGATCGCCGGCGGTGCCGCGCTGATCAGCCGCTTCGAGTGGGCGCTGGCCCTGTTCGGCGCCTTTCTCCTGTTCACCGGGGTGAAGATGTGGCTGGCGGCCGAGCGGCCGCCCGACGTTGCCGGCGGCCGCCTGCTCGCCTTCCTGCGCCGGCACTTGCGGGTGACGCCCGGGCTCCACGGCGGCGCCTTCTTCGTGATCCAGGCGGACGCCAGGTCGGGCCGGCGCCGGCTCGCGGCGACGCCGCTGTTCCTGGCGCTGGTGCTGGTCGAGCTGATGGACCTCATCTTCGCCGTCGACTCGGTGCCGGCGATCTTTGCCGTCACCACCGATCCGTTCATCGTCTACACGAGCAACATCTTCGCCATCCTCGGTCTGCGCGCGCTGTACTTCGCGCTCGGCGCGATGCTGCATCGCTTCGCCTACCTGAAGTACGCGCTGGCGCTGGTGCTGGTGTTCATCGGCGCCAAGATCCTGCTGGCCGACATCATCGGCAAGATGCCGAGCTGGGTCTCGCTGGGCGTGACGCTGTCGCTCATCGCCGGGGGCGTCGGGGTCTCGCTGCTCAGGACGCGCGGCCAGCGGCCCGGGGCCTAACATCGCCGAATGAACCCCAGCCTGCTCATCACCGGTGGCAGCCGCGGCATCGGCGCCGCCACCGCCCGCCTGGCCGCCGCGCGCGGCTGGGACGTGGCCATCAACTACCACCGCGACGAGGCCGCGGCCCAGGCCTTGGCCGCCGAGGTGCGCGCCTGCGGCCGGCGTGCGATCACCCTGCGGGCCGACGTGGCCGACGACACGCAGGTGCGTGCGATGTTCGCCGCCCTGGACCGTGAATGGGGGCCGTTGGCGGGGCTGGTCAACAACGCCGGCGTGGTCGATGTCGCAGCGCGCGTGGACGAGATGAGCGCCGGGCGGGTGGCGCGGATGTTCGCGATCAACGTCCTGGGCACGATCGCCTGCGCGCGCGAGGCGGTGCGGCGCATGAGCACGCGCCATGGCGGCAGCGGCGGTGCGATCGTCAACGTCTCGTCGGTGGCCGCGAGCCTGGGCTCGCCGGGCCAGTACGTGGACTACGCGGCGAGCAAGGGTGCGGTCGATGTCTTCACCCTCGGCCTGGCGCGCGAGGTGGCGGCCGAGGGCGTGCGCGTCAACGCCGTGCGCCCCGGCATCATCGACACCGAGATCCATGCCTCGGGGGGCCAGCCCGAGCGCGCGCGGCAACTCGCCGCCGCGGTGCCCATGCAACGCCCGGGGCGGGCCGACGAAGTGGCCGCGGCCATCGTGTGGCTGCTGTCCGCCGAGGCCAGCTATGCCACCGGTGCGGCGCTGGACGTGACCGGCGGGCGCTGAGGGCGCGCCGCGCTGCTGCCGCGTTTCACCTCGAGCCGGGGCGGGCTCACCGGGCGAGCGCGTATCGGGGCGTCACGCCCCAGAGGGAAAGCCGGGCCCGCCTTCGGCGTCAGTCCTCGGGTTCGAGGCCTGCAGCGTCGCGGGCCCGCATCTTGGCCGCGATGTAGCCGCCGTGCGGCAGGTGCAGCAGGTCGGCGATGCGCCACAGCACATGATTCTCGTAGGCTTCGAGCTGGCCGTCTGCGTAGGCCACCTGCCACATCGCCTCGATCACGCGCAGCTTCTCCGCCTCGCTGAGCCGCTCGTTGAGGACCGAGGTGTAGCCGTGGTAGTCGGTGGCTTCGCGCGCGCTGCGCTCGGCGAGCGCGAGCAGTTGCCGGGCCTCTTCGTCGCCCAGCACGAACTCGCGCCGCAGCGCGGCCAGCACGGTCTGCCGCTCGACGGCCCGGATCTGGCTGTCGGCGCGCATCACCTCGACCAGCAGCACCGCGGTGGCCAGGCGCAGCTGCTGCGCGGCCTCGGCGGCCGACAGCTCGGCGGGGCCGAGGATCGAATCGAACAGGTCTTGCAGGGTGCGCAGCATGGGGATCTCCGGAAACCTTGGAGCGCGCTGCGGTCAATGAGTTCGACGCGGCAAGGTGGCCGCTTCGGGTTCGCCCAGGTCCCAGTACAGCCCCGCCATCAGCGCCAGCGCCTCGCGTGCCACCGGCAGCAGCAGGTGTTCGTCGGGCGCGTGCTGGCTGCACCCCGGGTAGCTGTGGGGTACCCAGACCGTCGGCAGGCCGAGGGTCTCGGCGAACACCTCGTTGGGCAGCGAGCCGCCCAGGTTCGGCAGCAGCGCCGGCGGCTTGCCGGTGCTGCGCTCGATCGACGCCAGCGTGAAGCGCACCCACGGGTCGTCGGGGTCGAGCCGGGTCGCGGCCATCACCACCGGCACGCCGACCTCGACGTCGGCGAAGCCCTGCGCGGCGAGGTGCTCGTGCAGCGCCTCGCGCAGCCGCGAGACATCGGTGCCGACGACGAAGCGCAGGTGCAGGCTGGCCTTTGCCGTGGGCGGGATCGCGTTGACCGGGTGCTCGGGGTTGCCGGTCTTGAAGGCCAGGACCTCGAGCGTGTTCCAGGCGATCACGCGCTCGGCCGGACTCAAGCCGGGCTCGCCCCAGTCGATGGCGATCGCCGGGTCGCCCGGGTCGCTGCCGAATTCGAGACCCTGCAGCGCGGCGCGCACGTTGGCCGGGATCGGCGGCGGCCGCAGCGCGGTGGCCAGGATGCGGCCGCGGCCATCGACGAGGCTGGCGATCGCGTTTGCGAGCACCGTGCCGGGGTTGCGCAGCAGGCCGCCCCAGTTGCCCGAATGGTGGGCGCCTTCGCGCAGTGTCAGCGACAGGTCGAAATTGGCGACCCCGCGCGAACCGAGAAAGACGGTCGGCCGATCGCGCGACAGGCGCGGGCCGTCGCTGGCGATCAGCACGTCGGCGGCGAGCTCCTGCCGGTGCGCGGCGCAGAACGCATCCAGACCGGGCGAGCCGGTTTCCTCGCCGGTCTCCAGCAGCCACTTGAGGTTGAAGCCCAGGCGCCCGCCCGGCGTCGACCTGCGGGCGGCCAGCACCTGCGCCAGGGCGGCGATGTTGATGCTGTGCTGGCCCTTGTTGTCCGCCGTGCCGCGGCCGTACAGCCGCTCGCCCTCCTGTGCCAGCGTCCACGGGCCCCGGCCGCGCGCCCACGCCGCATCCTGGCCGCGGATCACGTCGCCGTGGCCGTAGGCCAGCACGGTGGGCAGATCGTCGCCTTCGTGCCGCGTCGCCAGCAGCAGCGGGCCGAAGACAGGCTCCGGGTTGGCGTGCAGTTGCCATTCGAAGCCCAGCGCCGCCAGCGTGGGGCCGATCTCTTCGGCCAGGTAGGCGTGCAGCCGCGGGCCGGCGGCGCCGTCCTGGCTTTCGGTGCGCAGCGCCACGCGGCGCGCCAGGTCGCGCGCAAACGCACCGCTGTCCAGGTGCGCGCGCGCGCCGGCCAGGGCCTGCTCGCGACTCAAGCCTTGGTCACCAGCGTGAAGTGCTCGACCACCGGCGGCGCGGCGAAGAACGGGCCGACGATGGCGCGCCATTGCGCAAACAGCGGCCCTTCGCGGAAGGCGACCGTGTGGTCTTCCAGCGTCTCCCAGAAGACCTGCAGCACGTAGCGCTCGGGGCTCTCGATGCCATGGTTGACCTTGGCGCCCTTGAAGCCCTTGGCCTGGCTCACGACGCTGGCCAGACCGCGCTGGATCGCCTCCTCGAACGCGGCCTGCCGGCCGGGGGCGATGCGGATGTCGGCGATTTCCAGGATCAAGGCGCGGCTCCTTCACAAGCGGACGGGACCGAAGTCTAGACCCGCGATCGAAGCGCCGCGCTGCCGGCGTGTGCGTCAGCCTTCGAGCGGCAGCCCGACGTAGTTCTCGGCCAGCGCCGTCTGCGCCGCCTTCGAGCCGCACAGGTACTCGAACTCGGCCTGCTGCATGCGCGCGCCGAAGCCGCCGTTCTCGGGGAAGCGGTGCATCAGCGAGGTGAACCACCACGAGAAGCGCTCGGCCTTCCAGACCCGGGCCAGCGCGCGCTGCGAGTAATGGTCGATGCCCGTCGTGCTGCCGCGGTAGAAATCGGCCAGCGCCAGCGAGAGCAGGCCGACATCGGAGGCGGCCAGGTTCAGGCCCTTGGCGCCGGTGGGCGGCACGATGTGCGCCGCGTCGCCGGCCAGGAACAGGCGGCCGAAGCGCATCGGCTCGGCGACGAAGCTGCGCAGCGGTGCAATGCTCTTCTCGATCGACGGCCCGGTGACCAAGCGCGCCGCGGCGTCGGGCGGCAGGCGGAGCCTGAGCTCGGCCCAGAAGGCCTCGTCGCTCCAGTGCTCGACGCTGTCTTCCAGCGCGCATTGCAGGTAGTAGCGGCTGCGCGTGCGGCTGCGCATGCTGGCCAGGGTGAAGCCGCGCTCGCTGGCACCGTAGATCAGCTCCTCGTTCACCGGCGGGGTGTCGGAGAGCAGGCCCAGCCAGCCGAAGGGATAGACCTTCTCGAACGTCGAGACGGCGCCCGCCGGCAGCGTGGCGCGGCACACGCCATGGAAGCCGTCGCAGCCGGCGATGAAATCGGCGTCCAGCCGCTGCTCGGTGCCGCCCTGGCGCCAGGTGACGTACGGCCGGGTGCCGTCGCAGCCGTGAGGCTGCACGTCTTCGGCTTCGTAGACCGTCGCCAGGCCGGTGTCGGCCCGGTGGTCCATCAGGTCGCGCGTGACCTCGGTCTGGCCATAGACCATCACGCGCTTGCCGGTCAGCGCGTGCAGATCGATGCGCAGTCGTGTCGCGCCGAAGGACATCTCGAAGCCGTCGTGCGGCAGGCCCTGCTCCATCATCCGGCCGGCGACACCGGCCTGGTGCAGCAGATCGACAGCCACCTGCTCGAGCACGCCAGCGCGGATGCGGCCGAGCACGTAGTCGGCGCTGCGCTGCTCGATCACGACGTTGGCGATGCCGGCGCGGTGCAGCAGGGCGCCGAGCAGGAGGCCGGCCGGGCCGGCGCCGATGATGGCGACTTGGGTGCGCATGGAAGGGGTCTCCTTGGTTCGCCCAGACGAGCCGGCGAGGCCGTCTTGCGGCAGCCTGGCCAACTTAGCATAGGAATGTCGATCGCCTGAGCGATTTCGGTGCAGCGCGCTTCTTCCGCTGCGGCGTCGATCCCGCCCCAGGCGCGTCGCGAGCGGCGCAGCGACGGCCGGCGGGCGTGCCCCGGCGCCTCAAGTTTGGACGCGAAGCGCCCGAAAACAGGCGTGTCGGGCGGCCAATGGGCGCCGCCACCCCACTTGCCCAGGAAAGCCGCATGTCCAACACCATCGCCGTCGAGGAGTTGCGCGTCGGCATGTACATTCAGCTCGATGGCGGCTGGCTGTCGCATCCGTTCCCGCTGTCCAGCTTCCGCATCTCGACGTCCGAGCAGATCGCCACCCTGCGCGACCTGGGTCTGGCGCGCGTGCGTTGGGTGCCCGAAAAGAGCGACCCCGATTCGGCGTCGGCCGATGACGATGCGGCCCTGGGCGCATCGACCGCAGCGGCCCCGGCCGCCCCCGCGGCGCAGACTTCGGAGGAAGCGGTCGCGCAGCGCCGCCGCGAATGGCTGGCGGTGCAGCGTGAGGCCGCCCAACGCTGCGAGCGCCAGCATGCCGAGGCCGCCAAGGCCTGGCGCGAGGCGCACGACGCGGTCACCGCGAGCCCGCAGCAGGCGGGTCGCACGACCGAGGCGCTGGCCCAGGCCATGCTGGACAAGATGCTGGGCGCAGAGGAGATCGGCATCCGGCTGGTCGTCGGTGGCGCCGACCGCGCGGCCGCGCATGCACTCAACGTGGCCGTGATCTCGCTGCTCATCGGCCGCACGCTGGGTCTGGCCGCGGACGAGATGCTCGATGTCGGCGTCGGCGCGCTGACGCACGACGTCGGCAAGATCGACGTCGTCGACCGCTTCCGCCACGCCGAGGACGGCTTCTCGGCGGCCGAACTCAACGCCTACCGCGAACATGTGGCCAAGGGCGTGCTGCTGGGCCAGCGCATGGCGCTGAAGGCCGGCGCGCTGGCCGTGCTGGCGCAGCACCACGAGCATGCCGACGGCAGCGGCTTTCCACTGCACCTGAACGCCGAGCGCATGACCATGGGCGCGCGCATCGTGGCCATCGTCAACCGCTACGACAACCTCTGCAACCCGAGCACGCGCCTGCCGGCGCTGACGCCGCACGAGGCCGTGGCGATGCTGTTCGCACAGGGCCGTGCGCGCTTCGACGCCACCGTGCTCAACGTCTTCATCCGCATGATGGGCGTCTATCCCGCCGGCTCGCTGGTGCAGCTGACCGACGACCGTTTCGCAATGGTCGTCGGTGTCAACTCCAGCCGTCCGCTCAAGCCGCGCGTGCTGGCCGCAGATGCGACCGGCGGCCGCGGCGGGCGCAGCTCGCGGGTGGCGCACACCGAGCTCATCGACCTCGAGCGGGCGGGCGACCTCGGCATCCGGCGCAGCCTGGTCGCGGCCAGGCTGCCGCCGGCGGTACTGCAGGCGCTCGACCCGCGGCCGCGCGTGCAGTACTACTTCGAGCCGATCGCACGCGAGCGATCGGCCGAGGAACTGGCGGCGTGAATCGCGACCCGCTCCCCGCGGCGATGACCGCGGATCCGCAGGCGACGGCCTGGACTGCGCTGCTGGCCGGCATGCCGCATCCGGCCTGGGTGGTGGCACTGGCCGACGGCCGCGTGGCGGCCGCCAACCCGGCCGCGGCGGCGCTGTTCGGCCGCCCGCTGGGTGCGCTCGTGGGCGAGGCGGCGGAGCAACTGGCGGCTTCCCCCGAGGACCTGCTGTGGTGGGAGGCGGCCGCAACCGGGGGCGCCGACCCGCTGAATTCGGACACCTCGGTGACCGCCGCCGACGGCCGCGTGCTGCATGTCAGCCGCAGCATCGGCCTGCTCGGTGGGCCGGGCGGCGTGGCCACGCACGCCTTGGTCGTGCTCTGCGACCGCAGCGCCGAGCAGCGCGCGGAGGAAGAGCGCGAAGCGCTGCTGGCCGAGTTGCAGGCCACGTTGGAGGCCACCGCCGACGGGATTCTGGTCACCGACCTGGGCGGGCGCATCCGTGCTTTCAATCACCGCTTCGCCGAGATCTGGGGCATGCCGCCGGACATGCTGCAGCAGCGCGACGATGTCGCCGTGCAGGCCTGGATGGCGCGCAGCGTCAGCGACGACGGCGAAGGTCCCGGCTACGAGAGCCGGCTGCGCGCGCTGCTGCAGGCCACCCTGGTCTCGGCCAGCGACCGGCTGCAGTTGCACTCGGGTCAGGTCCTCGATCGCGTGACGCGGCCGCTGCACCACGGCGGCCGGCCACAGGGGCGGGTGTGGTCCTTCCGTGACCTCACCGAGCGCATTGCGGCCGAGGAGAAGGTCGAGGCCCTGACCTGGCACGACGCCCTGACGGGGCTGCCCAACCGCCGTCGCCTGGCCGAGCAGGTCGGCGCAGCGGCCGTCGAGGCGCGCATCGGTGGCGGCTCGTTCGCCCTGCTTGTGGTCGGCCTGGACCGCTTCCGCCAGATCAACGACAGCCTGGGTCACGACATCGGCGATCGCGTCCTGCTCGACGTGACGCGCCGCATCCAGGGTTGCCTGCGCCACGACGACGTGCTGGCCCGGCTGGGGGGCGACCAGTTCGCGGTGCTCGTCCACCCGGCCGACGCCGCCGCGGCCGAGGCCACCGCGCGCCGCGTGCTCAACGTCGTCGCCCAGCCCTGCAGCCTCGAAGGCGCCCAATTCACGATCACCTGCAGCATCGGGATGGCGCTGGCGCCGTCGCACGGCAACCGCATCGACGAACTGGCCCGCCATGCCGAGAGCGCAATGCGCGCCGTCAAGCTGGCCGGCCGGGCCAGCTTCCGCATGCACCAGGCGCGTGCCGAGGGTGACCGGCGCCTGCACATGAAGCTCGACCACGCGATGCGCCAGGCGCTGGTCAGCGGCCGCTTCAGGCTCCACTACCAGCCGCAGGTGGACATGGCCAGCGGCAGCGTCGTGGGCGCCGAGGCGCTGCTGCGCTGGCGCGACCCCGAGCTGGGCGACGTGTCGCCGGCACGCTTCATCCCGGTGGCCGAGGACAGCGGCTTCATCGTCGCCATCGGTGACTGGGTGCTCAGCCAGGCGGTGCGCCAGGCCACCTTGTGGCACCAGCAGGGGCGCTCGCTGCCGATCGCGGTCAACGTCTCGGCCCTGCAGTTCCAGCAAGCGAGCTTCGTCGACCGGGTGGCCAGCGTGCTGGCCGTCAGCGGCCTGCCGGCGTGTCTGCTGGAGCTGGAGCTGACCGAATCGATCCTGGTCCACGACGCCGACGAGGCGCTGCACCGCCTGCATGCGCTGGCGCGGCTGGGCGTGCGGCTGTCGATCGACGACTTCGGCACCGGCTACTCGAGCCTGGCGTACCTGAAGCGCTTTCCGATCGGCAAGGTCAAGATCGACCGCAGCTTCGTGATGGGACTGCCCGCGGACGACAGCGACGCCGGCATCGTGCGCGCGATCCTCCAGATGGCCCGGGCCCTGGGCATGAAGGTGATCGCCGAAGGCGTGGAGACCGAGGCGCAGCGCGAATTCCTGCAACTGGCCGGCTGCGACGAGTTCCAGGGCTTCCTGTTCGCGCCGGCGCTCGACAGCATGAGCTTCGAGCAGCGGCTGGGTGCTGCCGAACTGGCGGCGCCTGTGACCAGGTCGCGCATCCGGCTGGTCGGAAGCTGAGCGAGGCGCAACCGCGGCCGTCCGGTCCGGCGGCGGGCGTTGCGGCGGAACTCGCCTGCGGCAGGGGGCACAATGACGCCTCACGCCCACCGGTGCCATCCGCTGATCTCCATGATCTACAAGTTCAAGACCCCGGCCAGCGGCGACGTGATCATGCTCGGCCCGCAGGGCGACCGGATGTTGCGCCTGCTCGGACGCGAGCCGGCACCGCAGGGCATCATCGAGCCGCAGGCCATGCCGCAGGCGCTGGCGGCGCTGGAGGCCGCGATCGCCGCCGAGGCTGCCGAGGCACCGGCGCCGGATGCGGTCGACGCGGATGGAGAGCCGGTCGGCCTGCGCCGGCGTCTGTGGCCGATGATCGAGATGCTGCGGCGCGCGCTGGCGGCCGACACGCCGGTGGTCTGGGGCGTGTAGCGCGAGGCCGTGACGGTGCGATGCCGGCGTCCGACGAGAACGAGGAACGATGACGATGAAGCTCTGGAGCGACAGCTGGACCAACGGAGACCGCATTCCGGCACGCTACGCCGCCGGCAAGCCCGACGGTGCCGGCGGCGCGGTCTTCAGCGACAACCTCAACCCCCATCTGGCCTGGACCGAGGTGCCTGCGGAGGCCCGGTCGATGGTTCTGATCTGCCACGACTTCGACGTGCCCAGCCGCAGTGAGGACGTCAACCAGCCCGGCCGCGAGATACCGGCCGATCTGCCGCGGGTGGACTTCTTCCACTGGGTGCTGGTGGACCTGCCGCCCCTGCCGACCGTGATCCAGGAAGGCGAGTTCAGCCGCGGTTTCGTGCCGCGCGGCAAGCCGGGCCCGGTCGCGCGCGGCAATGCGCGTCATGGCTTGAACGATTACACCGGCTGGTTCGCCGGCAACCCGCAGATGGCCGGCAACTACTTCGGCTACGACGGGCCGTTTCCGCCCTTCAACGATTCGCTGGTCCACCACTACGTGTTCACGCTGTATGCGGTGGCGGTGGCGCGGCTGCCGGTGGAGGGCGTCTTCACCGGCGCCCAGGTGCGCGAGCAGCTGGCCGGACGCGTGCTCGCCGAGGCCACGTTCTCGGGCACCTACACGCTCAACCAACGCCTGCTCGCTGCCGGAATCTGAGCGCGCCCGCGCCGGCCTTCCCGAGCGAGCCTGCGATGCCGGTCGCCGAGCCCGCCCGCATCTTCGCGCTGCGCCATGGTCAGACGGCGTGGAACGCCGAGCAGCGCATCCAGGGCCAGCTCGACGTGCCGCTCAACGCCGTCGGCCAGTGGCAGGCTGAGCGTCTCGCGCAGGCGCTGGCCGAAGAGGACATCGCCGCCATCTACAGCAGCGACCTGCAACGTGCCCGGGCCACGGCACAGGCGCTGGCGGCCCAGGCCGGCTGCGAGGTGCGGCTCGACGCCACGCTGCGCGAGCGTGGCTTCGGCGCATTCGAGGGACACACCTGGACCGAGATCGAGCAGCGCTGGCCCGAGGACTCGCTGCGCTGGCGCCGGCGCGAGCCCGGATTCGGCCCCGGCGGCGGCGAGACGCTGCGCGACTTCTACGCCCGCAGCGTGGCCGCGGTGCTGCGGCTGGCGTCGGCGCACCCTGGGCAGACCATTGCCGTGGTCGCGCATGGCGGGGTGCTGGACTGCCTCTACCGTGCGGCGCTGGCCATTGAGCTCCAGGCGCCGCGCACCTGGCAGCTCGGCAATGCGGCGATCAACCGATTGCTGTGGACACCCGAGCAACTGGCGGTGATCGGCTGGAACGACGTCGGCCACCTGGAAACCGGCCTGCCCGGCTGAGTGGTGGTCGTCGCGCGCCGCTGCCCTACGCCGCGAAGAGATCGTCGGCCGGGCGCGTCGGCGCCACGAGGCCGAGATGGCGCCAGGCCGCCGCGGTGGCCATGCGGCCGCGCGGCGTGCGCTGCAGGTAACCCTGCTGGATGAGGTAGGGCTCGATCACGTCCTCGATCGTGCCGGCCTCCTCGCCGATCGCCGCGGCCACGTTGTCCAGCCCCACCGGGCCGCCGTCGAAGCGGTGGATCACGGCCTCGAGCAGCTTGCGGTCCATCACGTCCAGGCCATGGGGATCGACGTCCAGCATCTTCAGCGCCAGGTCGGCCAGCGCGGCGTCGATGCCGCCGTCGCCCTTGACCTGTGCATAGTCGCGCACCCGGCGCAGCAGCCGGTTGGCGATGCGCGGCGTGCCGCGCGAGCGGCGCGCGATCTCCAGCGCCCCCGGGCCGTCGGTGGGCACGTTCAGCAGCCTGGCCGAACGGGTGACGATGCGGGTGAGCTCCTCGGGCGTGTAGAACTCCAGCCGCGCGACGATGCCGAAGCGGTCGCGCAGCGGATTCGTCAGCATGCCGGCGCGGGTGGTGGCGCCGACCAGCGTGAAGGGCTGCAGGTCGAGCTTGATGCTGCGCGCGGCGGGCCCCTCGCCGATCATGATGTCGATCTGGTAGTCCTCCAGCGCCGGGTACAGGATCTCTTCCACCACCGGAGAGAGTCGGTGGATCTCGTCGATGAAGAGCACGTCGTTCTTCTCGAGGTTGGTCAGGATCGCCGCCAGGTCCTTGGGCTTCTCCAGCACCGGGCCCGAGGTCTGGCGCAGGTTCACCCCGAGTTCGTGGGCGACGATGTGCGCCAGCGTCGTCTTGCCCAGCCCCGGTGGGCCGAACAGCAGCACATGGTCCAGCGCCTCGGCCCGGCCGCGTGCGGCGCTGATGAAGATTTCGAGCTGCTCGCGCGCCTTGCGCTGACCGATGTATTCGGCCAGGCCCTTGGGGCGCAGCGCGCGCTCTATGGCTTCCTCGTTGGGCGATGCGGGCGCCGCGCTGACCACCCTCGCGCTCCCGGCTGCAGCCGGCGGGGAGGGGCCGAAATCGTCGGTCTTGATCGCCATGGGCCGATTATGACGAGCGACTAAACTCGGCAGCGTGTTCTTCTGGCGCCGTCGACTCCGTCCGCTGACCCGGTTTGCGCTCGCCGCCATCCTGGCGCTGGCGCTTCTGCCTGCGGTCTCGCACGCAGTGGCCTTCGTTCGCGGCGCGAGCGCGTGGGCCGAGGTCTGCACGTTCCAGGGCACCCGACTGCCGGCGACCGATGCGGGCAGCAGGCCGGTGCACGGCGCGCCGTGGCCGGCCGCGGGGCATCTCGAGCATTGCCCCTTGTGCGCGCTGGCCGGTGCGGCGCTGGCGCTGCCGCAGGCGCCGCCGCAAGCGGTGCCGGCGCTCCGGCCAAGCACGGCGTCGCCGTGGCTCGTCTCGCCGGCGCCACGCGCGTCCGTTGCGTGGCGCGGCCGCCAGCCTCGCGCACCGCCGGTCCGCGCCTGATCCGCTGCAGCGCGAATTGAACGGCCGCGGGTCGAACGCGGCGCGTCGTCCGATCACGCATGCCCGGCATGCACCGTGAACCGAGCCTTGCCCACCCCCGAGGAAGACCGATGACCCTGATCCACCGCATCTTTGTCGCCGCCGCCGTGGCCGCCGTCGCCCTGCCTGCCTACGCGCAGCAGGCCCCCAAGGTCGAAGCGGCCTGGGCCCGCCCCACGGTCCAGGGCCAGTCAGGCGGTGGTGGCTTCCTGACCATCGTCGGCGGCGACAGATCCGACCGCCTGGTCGGTGCCAGAGCCGACATCGCGAAGGACGTGCAGCTGCACACGATGACGATGGACGGCAACGTGATGCACATGCGCGAGGTTCCCGCCATCGACGTGCCCGCCGGCAAGACCGTGGAGCTCAGGCCCGGCGGCTACCACGTCATGTTCATGGGCCTGAAGCAGCCGCTGAAGGTGGGTGAGCATTTCCCGCTCACGCTGCGGTTCGAGAAGGCGGGCGATGTCGAGGTCGAGATGCAGGTGCTGATCCAGCCCGCGCAGCATGGGCATGAGATGCACATGAAGTGAGGCGCGACCGCGCCGCGCGCTGCGCCCAGCCGCTCAGCGATTGAGCGCCTTGAGCGCCAGCCTGATGCCTTCGCTGACCCCGACATCGGCCGGCAGCGCCTTGAGCGCGGCCTGTGCCTCGCGCTCGTTGTAGCCCAGCGCCTGCAGGGCCTGTGCGATGTCGCCCTGGGCGTCGCTGAAGGTGCCGGCCATCGGCGCGGCGAGATCGGCGCCGAGCTTGCCCTTGAGCTCGAGCAGGAGGCGCTCGGCGGTCTTCTTGCCGATGCCGGGAACCTTGACCAGCCGCGCCGCGTCCTGTCGCGTCACCGTCTGCGCCAGCTCGGTCACGCTCAGACCCGAGAGGATCGCCAGGGCGGTGCGCGGGCCGACCCCGCTGATCTTGACCAGCTCGGCGAAGGTGGCGCGCTCGCCGGCGGTGAGAAAGCCGAAGAGGGTCTGGGCGTCCTCGCGCACGATGAACTGGGTCAGCAGCACGACCGGTTCGCCGAGCGCCGGCAGGTTGTAGAAGGTGCTCATCGGCACGCTGACTTCGTAGCCGACGCCGTGCACGTCGAGCAACACCATCGGCGGCGACTTCTCCGCCAGCACGCCGCTCAAGCGCCCGATCATCGCTGCTCAGGCCGTGCCGATCCGGCCGCGACCGCGCGTGTCACGAGCGCCGGTGAGGGCCGGCGTTGTCGGCGGGGTGCTGAAGCGGGCAAGATCGCACATGATCAACGACAAGGAGTTCGGCGATGAAGAGACGGCATGTTACGGCAGCGGTGGTGGTGGCGTCCCTGGGGGGAGCGAGCGACATCGCGCTCGCGGCGACCAGCGAGAGCGACGCCGCGGCCGGTGTCCGCGCCGCGCTGCAGCGTAGCGCGCTGGCCGCGGTGGCGACGCTGGGCCGGACCGACGGATTCCTCGGCAACCCGCAGGTGCGCATCCCCTTGCCGGGCCCTCTCAACGATGCCGCACGGCTGCTCCGGGCCATTGGCCAGGGTCGCAAGGTCGACGACCTGGTCACCGCGATGAACCGCGCGGCCGAGATGGCGGTGCCCGAGGCGCGCACGCTCTTCGTCAACACCGTCAAGGCGATCAGCGTCGAGGATGCGCTGCGCCTCGTGCGCGGCGGCCCGACGGCGGCAACCGACTTCTTCGCCGCCAAGACCCGTGTGCCGCTCGGCGAGCGCTTCCTGCCCATCGTCACCCGCGCGACCGAGAAGGTCCAACTGGCCGAGCGCTACAACGCCGTGGCCGGCAAGGCAGGCTCGCTCGGGCTGCTCAAGGGCGACGACACCAGTGTGCAAAAGCATGTCACCGCGCGCGCGCTGGACGGCCTGTTCTTCATGATGGCCGAGGAGGAGAAGAAGATCCGCGCCGATCCCGTCGCCACCGGCAGCCGCCTGCTGCGCAAGGTCTTCGGCGGCTGAGCGCCGCCGCAGCGCCCGGACCGGCCGCTCACGGCACGCCAGACGCTGGCGAACTGGCGCTCGCCGAGGTTGAGCACCTCGAATGCCTTGCCTTCCTCGGCGATTCGAATGCAGGCCAATCCCGGCACCCGGGCCGGCAACTGGCCGCGCCGGCGTTCGCCGCCCAGCTCATAGTCGGCATCCGCTGCGTCGGACACCATGTCACGCAGCCGCCGCCCCGATGACTTTCGATTCGCGCAACCGGTCCCGTTCCCGCGCATCGACACCGAGTTCGGCCAGCACCTCGTCGGTGTGCTGGCCCAGCAGCGGCGGTGGCCGGCGCAGCAGAGCCGGCGTGGCCGAGAGCTTCAGCGGGCTGGCGACGAGTTCGAGCGCGTCGTTGAGCGGGTGCGGGACGCTGACCGCCATCTGGCGCGAGCGCACTTGCGGGTCGGCAAAGACGTCGGCCAGGTCGTTGATCGGCCCGCAAGGTACCTTGGCGGCGTCGAACGCGGCGAGCCAATCGGTCCGCTTGCGCGCCAGCAGCCTGTCGGCCAGCAGGGGGATCAGCAGTTCTCGGTGGCGCACGCGGTCGGCGTTGCGGGCGAAGCGCCCGTCGCGGGCCAGCTCAGGGGCGCCGATGGCCCGGCACATGCGCACGAACTGACCGTCGTTGCCGACGGCCACGATCAGATGACCGTCGGCCACGGCGAACACCTGATAGGGCACGATGTTCTGGTGCGCATTGCCGGCGCGCCGCGGCACCTGCCGCGTGACCAGGTAGTTGGCGCCCAGATTGGCGAGCATCGCTACCTGGCTGTCGAGCAGGGCCATGTCGATGACCTGCCCCTGGCCGGTCGCGTCGCGGTGGCGCAGCGCGGCCAGGATGGCCACGGTGGCGTACATGCCGGTGAACAGGTCGGCCACGGCGACGCCGACCTTCTGCGGACCGCCGCCGGGCAGGTCGTCGCGCTCGCCGGTGACGCTCATCAGGCCGCCCAGGCCCTGGATGGCGTAGTCGTAGCCCGCGCGCTCGCGGTACGGGCCGGTCTGGCCGTAGCCGGTGATCGAGCAGTACACCAGGGCCGGGTATCGGCGGCGCACGGTGTCCGAATCCAGCCCGTAGCGCGCCATGTCGCCGACCTTGAAGTTCTCCACCAGCACGTCGCAACTGGCGGCCAGGCGCAGGATCAGGGCCTGACCATCGGGCTGGGAGATGTCGATCGCCACCGAGCGCTTGTTGCGGTTGGCGCCCAGGAAGTACGCTGCCTCGGCGGTATCGTGGCCTTCGCGATCCTTGAGGAATGGAGGTCCCCAACCGCGTGTGTCGTCGCCGCCGGGGTGCTTGTCGGAGGCGGGCCGTTCGATCTTGATCACTTCGGCGCCGAGGTCCGCCAGGGTCTGGGTGCACCAGGGGCCGGCAAGCACGCGCGACAGGTCGAGCACGCGGACGCCAGCCAATGCTTGCGGCGGTGGCGATTCGGGCGCTGCGGTATCGGCGGTCATCGCTGCAATTGTCTCGGAAGCGCGGCGAGATAATGAAAAGGATGAGACGTTTGGCAAGCCGAAGCTTCTTGCAGATTGCGGCCGGCGCATCGATGTTGGCCTGCACGCCGACGCTGGATTGGCGCGACGTCCGCCCCGCAGACAGCGGCTTGCTGCTGCAGTTTCCTTGTCGGCCGAGCGCTCATGAGCGCAGCGTGCTCCTGGCCGGCGGATTGGTGCGCCTGAGCTTGTACGCCTGCAACGCCGGCGGACAGACATGGGCGCTGAGCACGGCCGATGTCGGTGACCCGGCTCGCGTCGGGGCGACGCTGGGCGAATTGCGCCGCTCGACAGCCGCCAACGTGCAGGCCAAGGAAGACCGGACCTTGCCGTTGGGGGTGAAGGGGGCCACGCCTGTTGAAGGGGCGGTACGCGTGTTGTTGTCGGGGCACCGGCCCGATGGCCGGGCGGTCAAGATGCAGATGGCCCTGTTTGCGCACGGCACGCGCGTCTTTCAAGCCACGGCGCTGGGGGAGCGCGCGCCCGGCGAGGCGGCGGAGACTTTCTTCTCTTCGCTTCGGTTCGAGCGCTGACGCGACAGCGCCTCGCCGGGCGGCCGAGAACCGGACTCTGCCGCTGCAGGGCCCAGGTCCTCATAATCCGCGCTGAACCGCGCCATGGCTTCCATTCTTCTCGTCGCTCACGCACCGCTGGCCACCGCGCTGAAGGCGCTGGCCAGTCATGCCTATGCGGAGTGCAGCCCGGACGTCGCGGCTGTGGATGTGCCGGCCAGTGCCAGCCTGGAACAGGCCACGGACCTCGTCTCGAAGGCACTCGCTTCGCTCGATCCCGGCGAGGCGCTGGTCCTGACCGACGCGTTCGGCGCGACCCCCTGCAACGCGGCGATGGCCGCGGTGGACGGCCAGCGATCGCGGGTGGTTGCCGGTGTCAACGTGCCGATGCTCTGGCGGACCCTGTGCTACGCCAACCTGCCCCTACCCGATCTCGTGGGTCGGGCGGTGGACGGTGGCCGGCAAGGTGTCATGCAGGTGGCGGCGCCGCGCCGCCAGAACCAGCCAAACCGGCCATCCGGCGATGATCCAGAGTCGAATCCAGATCAGTAACAAGCTGGGCCTGCACGCCCGCGCTTCGGCGAAGCTGACCAAATTGGCGGGCGGGTTCAGTAGCGAGATCCATCTCAGCCGTAACGGGCGCCGTGTCAATGCCAAGAGCATCATGGGCGTGATGATGCTTGCCGCCGGCCTGGGCAGCGAGATCGAGATCGAAACCGACGGCGACGACGAACAGCAAGCGATGGACGCGCTGCGTCGACTCATCGACGGCAAGTTCGGCGAGGGCGAGTAGCGGTCTCCGGCGCCGGGTGACGGAGCTCCGGGTTGGCTGAACGGGCCTGGTCATCCCGCTGCGCTACATTGGGCCTATGAGTATCCAGGTCTTCGGGATGCCGGTGTCGCGCGGTGTGGCCATTGGACGCGCCGTGCTGGTGGCGTCGAGCCGCGTCGATGTGGCGCATTACTTCGTTGGCTCGGATCGAATCGATCATGAGGTCGCACGCCTGCGCGATGCGCGCGACGCGGTGGTGTGTGAGCTCGAGTCGCTCAAGCGCGAGTTGCCGGTGGAGGCGCCGCACGAACTGGCGGCCGTGCTCGATGTCCACCTGATGCTGCTCAACGACGAGGCGCTGATCGGCGCCAGCGATACCTGGATGCGCGAGCGACACTACAACGCCGAGTGGGCCTTGTCGGCTCAGTTGGAGGTGCTGGCCCGCCAGTTCGACGAGATGGAGGACCTGTATCTGCGCGAGCGCAAGGCGGATGTCGAGCAGGTGGTCGAACGCCTGCTGCGCGAGTTGGCGGGTAAGTCAGACCGCCTGCCCGTCGCGACCGCGCCGGGTTCCGTTGTGGCGCGCGACTTCGCCGGCGAGGATCCATTGGTCCTCGTGGCCAACGACGTCGCGCCGGCGGACATGCTGCAGTTCAAGCGTAGCGTCTTCACCGGCTTCATCACCGACGTCGGTGGACTTACCTCTCACACTGCGATCGTCGCGCGCAGCATGGACATTCCCGCTGTCGTCGGGGCCCGGGAGGCCAGCCGCCTGATACGTCAGGACGACTGGGTGGTTATCGACGGCGATGCCGGGGTGGTGATCGTCAACCCGTCGTCCATCGTGCTCGAGGAGTATCGGTTTCGGCAGCGTCAGAGCGAACTCGAGCGCGCTCGGCTTGACCGGCTTCGGCACACGCCGGCCGTCACACTCGACGGCGAGTCGGTGGAACTGCTCGCCAACATCGAGCTGCCTGGCGACGCTGCCGGCGCCCTGGCGGCGGGCGCCGCTGGGGTAGGCTTGTTCCGCAGCGAATTCCTGTTCATGAACCGCGGCGGCGACTTGCCCGGCGAGGACGAGCAGTTCGAAGCCTATCGCGACGCGGTTGTCGCTTTGCGGGGTTTGCCGGTGACGATTCGCACGGTCGACATCGGTGCCGACAAGCCGCTCGAACGAATGACCCAGCAGGAGCTCCGCCACGAGCATGGCTTGAACCCAGCGCTTGGGTTGCGCGCGATCCGCTGGAGCCTGGCCGAGCCCGGCATGTTCAGACAGCAATTGCGGGCGATCCTGCGTGCCAGTGTCTATGGCACGGTGCGCATTCTCATCCCGATGGTGGCGCAACTCGGCGAGATCAAGCTCATATTCGACGCGCTGGCCCGAGCCCGTCAGCAGCTCGACGATGCAGGGCGGCCCTTCGGCAGCGTCGAGGTCGGCGCCATGGTGGAGGTGCCCGCAGCAGCGATGCTGATCGAGCGCTTCCTGCGCCATTTCGACTTCGTCTCGGTCGGCACGAACGACCTGATCCAGTACACCCTGGCGATCGACCGCGCCGACGAGGCGGTCGCGCACCTGTACGACCCCTGGCATCCGGCCGTGCTGCAGCTGCTGCACAACACGATTTCGTGCGCGAACGCGGTGGGCCGAGGCGTCAGCGTCTGTGGAGAGATGGCAGGCGACCCAGCGTTCACCGAGCTTCTGCTGGCGATGGGACTCCGAAGCTTCTCGATGCACCCCGCGCGCATCGCAGCGGTGAAGCAGCGCGTGCTGCGAGCGGACACGCGCAGGTTGGCGTCGCAGCTGCCACGCGTGCTGGATGCGGACAACCCCGCTGAGGCCTTGCGAGAGGCGCTGCTGGATCGGCAGACGCATTGAGAGCGGGCGTTCGGCCCTCCCGACGAGGAGCGCTCCAACAAAGGGCTTGCTGGCGATGCCGAAAGCGCGGTATAGTCACAGGCTGGGTTCGGCGCTGACCCCCTGTTGATGATGCCCCTGAAGGGGCAGTCAAAGGGAGTTGCCGCAGGACCAAGATGACCAAGCGCTTGACAGCGGATTAAAAATCGGGTCATAATGTTAGTCTTCGCTGATCACGGGTCGGCGGCGCAGGATGCAAGTTCTTTAACAACATACAGCCGATAAGCGTGGGCGTTTGAAGGCGAGTGCCAGAGGCTTGCAAGTAATTGCATGACTCAGGTCTCATGACCTTAAACGCTCATGGAAATTTGAAGTGAAGTTCACTTCGATTCCTTAGAGCAAAATCAAGATCGAACTGAAGAGTTTGATCCTGGCTCAGATTGAACGCTGGCGGCATGCCTTACACATGCAAGTCGAACGGTAACGCGGGGCAACCTGGCGACGAGTGGCGAACGGGTGAGTAATACATCGGAACGTGCCCAGTAGTGGGGGATAGCCCGGCGAAAGCCGGATTAATACCGCATACGACCTACGGGTGAAAGCGGGGGACCGCAAGGCCTCGCGCTATTGGAGCGGCCGATGTCAGATTAGGTAGTTGGTGGGGTAAAAGCCTACCAAGCCGACGATCTGTAGCTGGTCTGAGAGGACGACCAGCCACACTGGGACTGAGACACGGCCCAGACTCCTACGGGAGGCAGCAGTGGGGAATTTTGGACAATGGGCGCAAGCCTGATCCAGCCATGCCGCGTGCGGGAAGAAGGCCTTCGGGTTGTAAACCGCTTTTGTCAGGGAAGAAACGCCCTGGATTAATACTCCGGGGTAATGACGGTACCTGAAGAATAAGCACCGGCTAACTACGTGCCAGCAGCCGCGGTAATACGTAGGGTGCAAGCGTTAATCGGAATTACTGGGCGTAAAGCGTGCGCAGGCGGTCTTGCAAGACAGATGTGAAATCCCCGGGCTCAACCTGGGAACTGCATTTGTGACTGCAAGGCTGGAGTGCGGCAGAGGGGGATGGAATTCCGCGTGTAGCAGTGAAATGCGTAGATATGCGGAGGAACACCGATGGCGAAGGCAATCCCCTGGGCCTGCACTGACGCTCATGCACGAAAGCGTGGGGAGCAAACAGGATTAGATACCCTGGTAGTCCACGCCCTAAACGATGTCAACTGGTTGTTGGGAAGGTTCCTTCTCAGTAACGAAGCTAACGCGTGAAGTTGACCGCCTGGGGAGTACGGCCGCAAGGTTGAAACTCAAAGGAATTGACGGGGACCCGCACAAGCGGTGGATGATGTGGTTTAATTCGACGCAACGCGAAAAACCTTACCTACCCTTGACATGTCTGGAATTTTGCAGAGATGCGAAAGTGCTCGAAAGAGAACCAGAACACAGGTGCTGCATGGCCGTCGTCAGCTCGTGTCGTGAGATGTTGGGTTAAGTCCCGCAACGAGCGCAACCCTTGTCATTAGTTGCTACGTAAGGGCACTCTAATGAGACTGCCGGTGACAAACCGGAGGAAGGTGGGGATGACGTCAGGTCATCATGGCCCTTATGGGTAGGGCTACACACGTCATACAATGGCCGGTACAGAGGGTTGCCAACCCGCGAGGGGGAGCCAATCCCAGAAAACCGGTCGTAGTCCGGATCGCAGTCTGCAACTCGACTGCGTGAAGTCGGAATCGCTAGTAATCGCGGATCAGCTTGCCGCGGTGAATACGTTCCCGGGTCTTGTACACACCGCCCGTCACACCATGGGAGCGGGTTCTGCCAGAAGTAGTTAGCCTAACCGCAAGGGGGGCGATTACCACGGCAGGGTTCGTGACTGGGGTGAAGTCGTAACAAGGTAGCCGTATCGGAAGGTGCGGCTGGATCACCTCCTTTCTGGAAATAAGCACTCAATCTCAAGCGCTCACACTTATCGGCTGTTGTTGACGACAGAGAGCCCGCCATCGGGGTCTGTAGCTCAGTCGGTTAGAGC
Organism: uncultured beta proteobacterium; assembly: GCA_963725755.1. Lineage (GTDB taxonomy): Bacteria > Pseudomonadota > Gammaproteobacteria > Burkholderiales > Burkholderiaceae_C > Rubrivivax. The sequence goes on along the minus strand of CAVRZW010000012.1, from coordinate 2,217 downwards.
ACCGTCTTGATAAGGCGGGGGTCGTTGGTTCGAATCCAACCAGACCCACCATCCAAGCGGGGGTGTAGCTCAGCTGGGAGAGCACCTGCTTTGCAAGCAGGGGGTCATCGGTTCGATCCCGTTCACCTCCACCAATTCTTGGTCCGAAGCGGCAAGCGCAGTCAACTGTCCTTGCCGGTTCGATCCCAGGATCGGCTGTCGTTCTTTAACAATTCAAAGAGTCGAATCAGCGTTGTCGGCGGAAAGCTTACAAAGTGCCTTGGCGGAAGCCAGGGTTCCGCGAAAGCGCCGTGCCGTCGGCAACCTAAGATTGCGTCACCAGAATTCAGCTCGAAAGAGTCTGAAAACGGCATAACGCGAATACTCAAACCAGTCATTGACCGACCCTGCCGTCAGCAGGCGTCAAAGTTATAGGGTCAAGTGACTAAGTGCATGTGGTGGATGCCTTGGCGATTACAGGCGATGAAGGACGTGGTAGCCTGCGATAAGCTTCGGGGAGCTGGCAAATAAGCTTTGATCCGGAGATTTCCGAATGGGGAAACCCACCCCTAGGGGTATCGCATAGTGAATACATAGCTATGCGAGGCGAACCGGGTGAACTGAAACATCTCAGTAGCTCGAGGAAAAGACATCAACCGAGATTCCGAAAGTAGTGGCGAGCGAAATCGGAAGAGCCTGCACGTTTTAGCAGTTGGCTTATCAGAACAGCCTGGAAAGGTTGGCCATAGCGGGTGATAGCCCCGTATGAAAAAAGCTGATTGTGGAACTGGGCGTGCGACAAGTAGGGCGGGACACGTGTAATCCTGTCTGAAGATGGGGGGACCATCCTCCAAGGCTAAATACTCGTAATCGACCGATAGTGAACTAGTACCGTGAGGGAAAGGCGAAAAGAACCCCGGGAGGGGAGTGAAATAGATCCTGAAACCGCATGCATACAAAAAGTCGGAGCCTCGAAAGGGGTGACGGCGTACCTTTTGTATAATGGGTCAGCGACTTACATTCAGTGGCAAGCTTAACCGAATAGGGAAGGCGCAGGGAAACCGAGTCCGAATAGGGCGATCAGTCGCTGGGTGTAGACCCGAAACCAAGTGATCTATCCATGGCCAGGATGAAGGTGCCGTAACAGGTACTGGAGGTCCGAACCGACTAGTGTTGCAAAACTAGCGGATGAGCTGTGGATAGGGGTGAAAGGCTAAACAAACTTGGAGATAGCTGGTTCTCTCCGAAAACTATTTAGGTAGTGCCTCAAGTATTACCATCGGGGGTAGAGCACTGTTATGGCTAGGGGGTCATGGCGACTTACCAAACCATTGCAAACTCCGAATACCGATGAGTACAGCTTGGGAGACAGTGCACCGGGTGCTAACGTCCGGACACAAGAGGGAAACAACCCAGACCGCCAGCTAAGGTCCCCAAAATTGGCTAAGTGGGAAACGAAGTGGGAAGGCTAAAACAGTCAGGATGTTGGCTTAGAAGCAGCCATCATTTAAAGAAAGCGTAATAGCTCACTGATCGAGTCGTCCTGCGCGGAAGATGTAACGGGGCTAAGCCAGTTACCGAAGCTGCGGATTTGCACGCAAGTGCAAGTGGTAGGAGAGCGTTCTGTACGCCTGTGAAGGTGGATCGCGAGGTCTGCTGGAGGTATCAGAAGTGCGAATGCTGACATGAGTAGCGTTAAAGGGGGTGAAAAGCCCCCTCGCCGAAAGCGCAAGGTTTCCTACGCAACGTTCATCGGCGTAGGGTGAGTCGGCCCCTAAGGCGAGGCAGAGATGCGTAGCTGATGGGAAACAGGTCAATATTCCTGTACCGATGTGTAGTGCGATGTGGGGACGGAGAAGGTTAACTCAGCCGGGTGTTGGATATCCCGGTTCAAGCTTGTAGTCGTGGTCCTTAGGTAAATCCGGGGATCTTAGATGAGGAGTGATAACGAGGAGGCTTGCCTCCGAAGTGAGTGATACCCTGCTTCCAGGAAAAGCCACTAAGCTTCAGCTGCACACGACCGTACCGCAAACCGACACTGGTGCGCGAGATGAGTATTCTAAGGCGCTTGAGAGAACTCTGGAGAAGGAACTCGGCAAATTGACACCGTAACTTCGGAAGAAGGTGTGCCTCTAGTAGGTGAAATCGTACAGATGGAGCCCAATGAGGCCGCAGAGAATCGGTGGCTGCGACTGTTTACTAAAAACACAGCACTCTGCAAAGACGAAAGTCGACGTA
>CAVRZW010000011.1:0-26809 GCA_963725755.1 uncultured beta proteobacterium | reverse complement strand
AGCCGCGAAACCTCGCCGGCTCACTCGAAGGCGGGGGTCGCGAAGATGCATCACGCAGGTCAGACCGGCGGCAGGTGAACTCGATAAGCCGTGAGTTGCATCCGCGGGGATGACGACGGCGAGCGAATGGAGCCCTGCCGAGCGCTTGGCATCCAGGCCCGCACCGACAGCGCGTGCAACAAGGCCGTCGATGTGCAGCCGGTTCTCTGAGGCGCCGCAACTTCGCGACTGGCTAGACCGCACTGGCTTTCATGCGGCAAGCAATGTGCAGCGCTGAATGCGAGAAAGTTCTTCCCGCATCGCATCCTTGGCGATGGCTGTGTCGTAGCTCGCTTGGCCGCGAAGCCACCAACCATCGCTGAGGCCGAAATAGCGGCAGAGCCGGAGGTCGGTGTCTGCAGTGATGGAACGCTTGCCGGCAACGATGTCACCGATGCGCTGGGCGGGAACGCCAATGTCCTTTGCCAGGCGGTACTTTGACAGGCCGAGAGGCTTGAGGAACTCCTCCTCGAGCATCTCGCCGGGGGATACAGGGGCGACCGTGCGCATGATCTTCCTTCCTCAGTGGTAGTCGACGATCTCGACGTCAGATGGGCCTTCCTTCGTCCAAACGAAGCAGACTCGCCATTGCTGGTTGATTCGAATGCTGTGCTGACCCTTCCGGTCATCCTTCAGCGCCTCAAGACCGTTGCCCGGGGGAATCTTCAGATCGTCGAGAACTTCAGACCAGTCGAGCTGCGCGAGCTTGCGCAGTGCTGGACGTTCGATGTTCACCCAGCGTTTGATGCGCTTCCCGTCGAACAGGGCTTTGGTGTCTTTGCACTTGAAGCTTCGAATCGTCACGAACGCATAGTAACGCGACGCGTTATTACCGTCAAGGGCAGCACGCTACGGAGGGTGGTGGCGCGGCCGATGGTGCCGCGGGCCAGGGCGTCGGAGCCGATCGCCTCGTTGCGCCCGTGCGTGGTGGGGATGAAAGCCTGCAGGGGCGCGCACCACTGGGTGCGGCTGTTCTTGGCACAGGGCCGCCCGTCGATGTGCAGCCGGTTCTCTGTGGTGCTGCAAGTTCGCGACCAGCACCGAGCCGGTGGAGATCGAAAGGCAGTCGAAGATCAATTCAAACCGTTGACTCGCGGGGAAGTCGCTGTGGAGGCGTCAGGCCCCACTGCGCGCATCAGGCTGCCTGCAACAGAAATTCGACCTTCACGGCTTCGTACGGGAACTCCACTTGCCCTGCCTCCGTGCGGCTCAGAACACCCGCGGAAAGAAGCGCTGTCAAGTCGGTGTGCACGGCCTTGACGTCCCTGCCGACCCTGCGCGCGGCTTCGCGAACGGTGATCGGCCCGGCGCCGCACATTGCCTTGAGTAGTTCCCACCTCTTTGCAGTGAGGACCTTCCAGAGCAACTCGGGGCTGGCGAAGGAAATTCGATCGGTCTTCTGCGCCTTGCCGGTCTTCCATGCCCGAGCAAACTCGGCCATGGAGCCTTCAGGCGCACGTACATCAAGAGTCACTGTCTTCACGATTGATCCTTTGGATGTCACGTTGGAAGGATGCAAGGAGCTTGTCGACAGTATCGAAGGCGTACCGTGTCTCCCTGCCCCGAAAGTGCTTGTGATCGCCCTTGCCGGACTCGTTGTCGTACCTGAGCACGCAGACTCCGTTGACGACATAGGCAAGCCTGTACTTGTACGAGTGAGCAGATCCAGGCAGAGGTGCGGGCAGCTGCCAGAGCACAAGCTCGGCAAACGCTGTCTCGCTGTACGGAATGCGTCGGCGGAACAGCTCAGTCGCTCTCATGTTGGTGACTGTGCCAACAATGATCGCCGTTGTCAACGTGAACAACGGAGAGTCTGTCTTGTGGGGTCTGACGAATGAAAGCGACTTCCCCGTCCCGAGCTGGCCGCATTGCGGCCAACGGCAACAGGGTGCCACGATGGGAATTGCGAAACCTCATCGACTCGCTCGGAAGGGGAGGTCATGGCCATTCTGTATGTCGGGATCGATCTGGCCAAGAGCGTCTTTGCCGTCCATGGAGTCAACGAGGCGGGCAAGGCGGAGCTGGCGCGGCCGATGGTGGCGCGGGCCAAGCTGTCGGAGCTGATCGCCGCGTTGCGCCCGTGCGTGGTGGGGATGGAAGCCTGCACGGGCGCGCACCACTGGGCGCGGCTGTTCTCATGGCACAGGGCCACACGGCTTGAAACAGCCGAAGACGCAGGCGAAGAACTCCCCGAAGACGTGCCCGCGAAGATGCATCACGCAGGTCAGACCGGCGGCAGGCGAACTCGATAAGCCCTGAGTTGCATCCCTGGGGATGACGACGGCGAGCGAATGGAGTCCTGCCGAGCGCTTGGTATCCTGGCCCGCACCGACAACGCGTGCAACGGGGCCGTCCGTCGATGTGCAGTCTGTTCCTACGGGCGGCGGACTTTGGGCTCGCGCAAACGACGGGCCGCGATTAGCGCCAGCCCTTTGCGCGCATGCAGGCTGGCTTGGCTTCGGAGAGCATACGGGCATTGTGAGAGGCGTTGTAGGCATTCCAGTAGGCATTCGGTCCAGGATCTACGTTTGGATGCGAATTGCAGGCAACATTCGACCCACTAGCCTGGCAGTTCATCGAATACCCGCTCGCTGCCGCTGGCGGCTGAGCCGCCTGCAATCTCTGTGTCAGTTGGGCGACCTCTTGCTGGCATGCCCAGTCGTCTGTCGAGTAATTGGCACTCGGATTCAGCACGTTCACTGGCGGTCGACTAGCGCAGGCTGCAATTAGGAATGGAAGCGATGCGAGCGTGAGGCGCGTGGTGCTCGAAAATGTAGCGGTCATAGCCTTCTCCTCCTTCAAAGTGGAACTGAATCGTGTGCTATCGCGTAATGTGCCGCCACAATTCGGACGGACTAAGGTTCCCCTATGCATGCTGGCCGCCTGCGGTGGCGATGTGACCGCTTTGACGCAACAAGCTCTCGCGGCCGTGGCCGGAGTGCTTCTCTGCCTGAGCACGCCAACACGTTAGAGGAAATGACGTGTTGCACTTCAAGTTTGAAACCGCCTCATGAGTGAAGCAATGAGCATTTAGCGATTGCCTGGCCGAATTCTTTCAAGTTGCTCCGCTACCGAAAGAGTGGGATCTTCCGATTGCTCCAGCTGTTCCTTCGAGAAGCCGTGCTCGAAATCGCTCACCTCGTTTGGTTTCATCGCCACCTTCACGTTCCCGATGAACGTACAGAGATAGAAGGGACGCTTCCAAAACGCGAAGCCCTGTTCCACGACGGCAGTCACAACGCCCGGCTGTCCGTCTTGTACGGGACCAACATTTCGTGTCGCAACGACGAAGCTGCCAACCGAGAGCGGTTTCGTTTTCATGTGGCCAAAGCCTACGCGAGGAATTGAAGCGTACGAACGGTTGTGCCTCGCCTCGACCGATGGGCTAGGCGTCACGCTACGACTTGACGACGCTCATCGTGTCTGTTGCGTGAGCGCTCTCATGAACGCCAAGGAAGTGATCGCCAGCGAAGGAGAGACCATAGCTCACCAAACTCTCGACAACCCGAACTTCGAGTTCGAAGTGCGCCGCCATTCGCGGCACGTTCCTTGAGGGTTGTTTGGTTGACACCAATGAGGCGTACACCTTCTTCATCGGATCTGCCGCTTGGATGTCGTGTTTGCGCGCGGCCAAGACCAAGAGTTGCTCAACACCGACCGGCTTTTCATAACATTTCAGTTCAATGAGGAACAGGCGAGAGGAGTCTTCCATGGACAGGTCGATCTGATGGCGGAAGCCGGACGCGCCTGGAATTCTGTTCGATGCTCCGTGATGCATCGTGTACGCGGTAAGGATCGGTGACCGCTGCAACTGCCGAACCAGCTCAAGCGCAAGCAGCTCGTAGCGCGTGCCAGTTGAGGTGTTCATGACGCCTAATGTGAGACCGCGCAATCGACCTGACTTTGCCATATGCAGCCACAAGCCGGGTGCCATTGACATAATTGGTCATCAACTCGGTCCTCGGGAAAACCCCCGATTCCGGAATCGCGCGGTGCTGCTTTCGCCAAATGGACGACGAATGACCCGTTGCGCCGCCGCGGTCGAGTCGCTGCGCTCTGAATTCGAATTCGAATCTTCCATTGGGTCTGACGGCCGAATCGACGCGCGCCGACGGTGTGCGATGCAAGTCCCTGGCCCCGCCTCGGCGGGGCGCACGCTCCGCGCCCCTCAGCCGCCCCGCGCCCGCCCGCGCCCCATCGCCATCAGCAGCGGCCACAGCCACATCGTCGCCAGCCAGCGCAGCACGCGCAGGGCCGTCAGCGGCTGCTTCTCCTGCGGCGCCACGCGGGCGATGAGGACGCCGGCGCCGACCAGCAGGTAGGCCAGCAGCGCGGCGTAGATCGCCACCCGCGTGCCGTAGCCGCCGCCGAACAGGTCGCCCAGCAGGCGGCCGGCCAGCGCCGCCGCGGGCACCGACAGCAGCAGGGCCAGCGCCACGCCGGTCAGCGCGTGGCGCAGTTTCCAGAGCGGGTCGTTCTCGATCATCGGGCGGGGGCGGGCGCGGCCACCGACTTCACAAAGCACTTTCATAACTCGACCCAAGTACTTCATCTGGAAAGGATTTTCGTTCCGACGATCTTGGTGAAAAACACAGTGTAAGTGCTTGATTTGATTGAATTTTCGAGCCCGTCCGGCCATTGACCCGGGCTCCGGCCGCGGTTACAGTGCAGCCCGGTGTCTATTAGTGGGGTTTTGTGTCATCCATGGTCTTCCGGGGGGGTCCGGTGGTCACGCTGGACGGGAAAGGGCGCATCACCGTGCCCGCCCGCTGGCGTGACGAGCTCATTGCCACCGTCGGCGGCCAGATGGTGGTGGCCAAGAACCCCGACCGCTGCCTGTCGCTGTACCCGCTGCCGGTGTGGGTGCAGTTCGAGGCCAGCCTGCTGGCGCTGGCGTCCGAGCACGACGCCTGGCGCCGCGTCTTCATGGGCAGCGCCACCGACGTCGAGATCGACAGCGGCTCGCGGGTGCTGATTCCGCCCGAGCTGCGCGTGTGGGCCGGGCTGGAGAAGGACGTCAAGTTCATGGGCGTCGGCTCGCATTTCGAATTGTGGGACCAGGCCCGTTACGCGGCCAGCGAGAACACCGCGATCGACCTCGGCCGGCCCGATGTGCTGCGCAACCTGGTCTTCAAGTGAACGCCGACGGCGCATGGTCACACACCACCGTGTTGCTCCCCGAGGCCGTGCAGGCCCTCGTGACGCAGCCGGAGGGCACCTACGTCGACGGCACTTTCGGCCGCGGCGGGCATGCGCGTGCGGTGCTGGCGCAGCTGGCGCCCGAAGGCCGCCTGATCGCCTTCGACAAGGACCCCGAGGCGGTGGCCGCGGCGGCGCAGATCACCGACCCGCGCTTCGCGATCTGCCACGCCAGCTTCGCCGAGATGGCCGCCGAGCTGGCCGAGCGGGGCATCGACGCAGGTGCAGGGCGTGCTGCTCGACCTGGGCGTGAGCTCGCCGCAGATCGACAACCCGGCGCGCGGTTTCAGCTTTCGTTTCGATGCCCCGCTGGACATGCGCATGGACACCACGCGCGGCGAGACGGCGGCCGAGTTTCTGGCCCGCGCCGAGCTGCGCGAGATCGCGGAGGTGATTCGTGAGCATGGCGAAGAACGGTTTGCTGTTCAGATTGCAAAGGCGCTTGTCGCTCGCCGCGAAGGCGGGCATCCCGTGGCAAGCACAGGCGAGCTATCCGCACTCGTGGCTCGTGCCGTCAAGACCCGCGAACCGGGCCAGGACCCTGCAACGCGCACATTTCAGGCTCTTCGGATTCATGTCAACGCCGAGCTCGAGGCGCTCCAACAGGGCCTGACCGCCGCCCTGGCATTGCTGGCCCCGCACGGACGCCTGGTCGTGATCAGCTTCCATTCGCTCGAGGACCGGATCGTCAAGACCTTCATCGCCCGCGAAAGCCGCGACGAGGTCGACCGCCGCGCGCCTTTCGCGCCGGCGCGCGCGATGCGGCTGAAGTCGATCGCGCGCATCAAGCCCTCGGCGGCCGAGATCGCGGCCAACCCGCGCGCGCGCTCGGCCATCCTGCGCGTGGCCGAGCGGACCGAGGTCGCCGCGATGATGGGCAAGCTCAACCTGCTGCTGCTGGCGGCGCTGCTGCTCAGCAGCCTCTTGCTGGTGAAGACCGCCTACGAGTCGCGCCAGCTCTTTGCCGCCATCGACCAGGCGCGCGCCGAACACAGCCAGCTCGACGCCGAGTACAAGCGGCTGGACGCCGAGCGCCAGGCCCAGGGCACCAGCCTGCGCGTGGAGCGCACCGCGCGCGAGCGGCTGCAGATGCGCAACGCGACGCCGGGCATCACGACCTATGTGTTCGACCCGGCGGCCTCGGCGGCTGCGGCCGCATCGGCGGCGGAGGCCGCGCGATGAGGCCCGCCGGCCACGCCAGCGTGCGCAGCGTCAACTACGCCACCAGCCCGCTGCTGGCCAGCAAGACGCCGCCCTGGCGCTCGCGCTTCGTCGTCGTGCTCGTCGGGCTGGCCTTCATGGTGCTGCTCGGGCGCGCGGTGTTCCTGCAGATCCTCGACAGCGGCTTCTACCAGGCGCAGGGTGCGAAGCGCTTCGTCCACAAGGAGGCGCTGCCGGCCAGCCGCGGCCGCATCCTCGACCGCAACGGGCTGGTGCTGGCCACCAGCGTGTCGCTGCCGTCGGTGCAGGTCGACGCCAAGACCTTCGAGGCCGACAGCGCCCAGCGCCGCGCGCTGGCACGGCTGCTGGCGATGCCCGCGCGCGAGCTGCAGCAGCGCATCGCCGAAGGCAGCGGCGTCGTCACGCTGCGCCGGCAGGTCGACGAGCCGGTGTGGAAGCAGATCGAGGCGCTCGACATCCGCGGCGTGCAGGACGTGCACGAGTTCCAGCGCCGCTACCCCGAGGGCGAGGCGGCGGCCCATGTCGTCGGCTTCACCAACATCGACGGCAAGGGGCAGGAAGGGATCGAGCTGGCGTTCCAGCACCAGCTCCAGGGCCAGCCCGGCCAGCGCACGGTGGTGCGCGACCGCATGGGCCGGGTGGTCGAGGACGTGGGCGACCAGGCCGAGCCGGTCAACGGCAGCGACGTCATGCTGTCGATCGACGCCAAGGTGCAGTTCTTCGCCTACCAGCGCCTGCGCGACATGGTCGTGGCGCAGGGGGCGCGCGCCGGCAGCGTGGTCGTGCTCGACACCCAGACCGGCGAGGTGCTGGCGCTGGCCAACTACCCCAGCTACGACCCCGCCAACCGCAGCCACCTCAGCGGCGGCCAGCTGCGCAACCGGGCGCTGACCGACACCTTCGAGCCGGGCTCGACGATGAAGCCCTTCGTGATCTCGCTGGCGATGGACAGCGGCCGCATCACGCCCGACACCCTGATCGACACCGGCAACGGCCGCTACACGCTGACCGGCGCGACGATCACCGACACCCATCCGCATGGCGTGATCAGCGTCGCCCAGGTGATCCAGAAGTCGAGCAACATCGGCGCGACCAAGATCGCGATGCAGCTGACGCCGCGTTCGATGTGGGAGATGTACACCGCGGTCGGCATCGGGCAGAAGCCGCGGATCGAGTTTCCGGGTGCGGTCACCGGCCGCCTGCGCCCGTACAAGACCTGGCGCCCGATCGAGCAGGCGACGATGAGCTACGGCTACGGCCTGTCGGTGAGCCTGTTCCAGCTCGCCCGCGCCTACACCGTGTTCGCGCGCGACGGCGACCTGATCCCGCTGACGATCCGCCACGACGCCGACGCCGCGGCGGCGCCGGTGCAGGGCACGCGGGTGATCACGGCCAAGACCGCGGCCGAGATCCGCAAGATGCTGGAGATGGTCGTCGGCCCCGGCGGCACGGCGCCCAAGGCGCAGGTGATCGGCTATTCGGTGGGCGGCAAGACCGGCACCTCGCGGCGCCAGGAAGGCCGCGGCTACGGCAACCTGTACCGCGCCGTGTTCGTCGGCATGGCGCCGATGACGCACCCGCGCATCGTCGTCGCGGTGATGGTCGACGCGCCGACCCACGGCGTCTACTACGGCGGCGACATCGCCGCCCCGGTGTTCAGCGACGTCGTGCAGCAGACGCTGCGGATGATGAACGTCGAGCCCGACCTCGACGTGCGGGCGCAGATCAGCGCCAAGCCGATCGTGGCCGAGCCCGAGAGCTTCTGAGATGCCGCTGCACCTGAGCTCCCCCCAGGCCGCGGCCCGCTGGCTGGCCGGGCGCGGCTGCGCCGGCCTGCGCACCGACAGCCGCGCCGTGCGGCCGGGCGACGGCTTCCTGGCCTGGCCCGGCCGCGCCAGCGACGGCCGGCGCTTCGTCGGCGCGGCGCTGGCGGCGGGTGCGGCGGCCTGCCTGGTCGAGGACGAAGGCGCGGCCGGCTTCGCGTTCGGCGACGAACGCATCGCCACGCTGCCGTCGCTGAAGGCCGCCAGCGGGACCATCGCCGACATCCACTTCGGCCACCCGAGCCGCCAGCTCACGGTGGTCGCGAGCACCGGCACCAACGGCAAGACCAGCACCGCCTGGTGGACCGCGCAGGCGCTCGCCGCGCGGGGCCGCCGCGCGGCGGTCATCGGCACCCTCGGCGCCGGCGTGCCGGGCGACCTCGAAGCGACCGGCCTGACGACGCCCGACGCGGTCACGCTGCAGGCGGCGCTGCGGCGCTTCGTCGACGACGGCATCGAGGCCTGCGCGCTCGAGGCCTCGTCGATCGGGCTGGTCGAGCACCGGCTCGACGCGACGAAGATCGACGTCGCGCTGTTCACCAACTTCACGCGCGACCATCTCGACTACCACGGCAGCATGGCGGCCTACTGGGCCGCCAAGCGCCGCCTCTTCGACTGGCCGGGGCTGCGCGCGGCGGTGGTCAACGTCGACGACGAACGGGGCGCGGCGCTGGCCGGCGAACTGGCCGGCGGCGCGGTCGACGTCTGGACCGTCTCGCTGCAGCGTCCGGCGCGGCTGCAGGCCGGCCCGCTGCGCTACGCCGGCGGCGGCCTGGCCTTCGAAGTGCACGAAGGCAGCGCGCAGGCGAGCGTGCACAGCGGCCTGGTCGGCGACTTCAACGCCAGCAACCTGCTGGTGGTGATCGGTGGCCTGCGCGCGCTGGGCATCGCGCTCGCGGACGCGGCAGCCGCGGTGGCGACGGTGACGCCGGTGCCCGGGCGGCTGCAGCGCGTCGCGGGGCGCGATCTCGAGGTCGTCGTCGATTACGCCCACACCCCCGACGCGCTCGACAAGGTGCTGCAGGCGCTGCGCCCGCTGGCGGCGGCGCGCGGCGGCCGGCTGTGGTGCGTGTTCGGCTGCGGCGGCAACCGCGACGCCACCAAGCGCCCGCTGATGGGCGCCATCGCCGCCGACCGCGCCGACCATGTCGTGCTGACCAGCGACAACCCGCGCGACGAGCCGCCGGACGAGATCCTGGCCCAGATCCTGGCCGGCATCGTCGGCCACGACGAGGTCGACGTGATCGCCGACCGGCGCGAGGCGATCGGCTATGCCGTCGGTGCCGCCGCTGGCGGCGACGTCGTGCTGCTCGCCGGCAAGGGTCACGAGACGACGCAGGAGGCGGCCGGCGTCAAGCGGGCGTTCTCCGACCTCGAAGAGGCGGAGCGCGCGCTGCGCCTGCGCGCGGGGGCGGCCGCATGATGACGCTGGCCCAGGCCCACGCGCTGCTGCCCGGCAGCCGCCTGGTCGGCGACGGCAGCCTGCGCATCGCGCGCGTGCACAGCGACACGCGCACGCTGCAGCCGGGCGACCTCTTCGTCGCGCTGCGCGGCGAGCGCTTCGACGGCAACGACTACCTCGACGCCGCGCGCCAGGCCGGCGCGGTGGCCGCCATCGCCGAGCGCGGCCTGGGCGACGCGATGCCCGGCCTGCTGGTGGCCGATGCGCTGCGCGCGCTGCAGCAGCTCGCCGCCGCCTGGCGCGCGCGGATCCGGGCGCAGACGCACCTGCCGCTGATCGCCGTCACCGGCAGCAACGGCAAGACCACGGTGACGCAGATGACCGCGAGCATCCTGCGCGCCTGGCTCGGCGACGCGGCGCTGGCCACCGTCGGCAACCTCAACAACCACATCGGCGTGCCGCTGACCCTGCTGCGGCTGCGCCCGGAGCACCGCGCCGCGGTGCTCGAGCTCGGCATGAACCATGTCGGCGAGATCGCCGAGCTCGCGCGCCTGGCCGCGCCGACGATCGCGCTCGTCAACAACGCGCAGCGCGAGCACCAGGAGTTCATGGCCGGCGTCGAGGCGGTGGCGCGCGAGAACGGCGCCGTGATCGAGGCCCTGCCCGCGGACGGCGTGGCCGTGATTCCGGCCGACGACGAATACACGCCGCTGTGGCGCGCGCTGGCCGGCGCGCGCGCGGTGCACAGCTTCGCGCCCGAAGGCCCTGCCGACGTCAGCGCGCAGGCGGTCTGGCAGGCCGGGTCGCAGGCCTGGGCGCTGCGCCTGCGCACCCCGGCCGGCACCGTCGACACGACGCTGCACCAGGCCGGGCAGCACAACCTGCGCAACGCGCTGGCGGCGACCACCTGCGCCCTGGCTGCGGGCGCACCGCTGGCGGCCGTCGCGCAGGGGCTGGCGGGCTTCCGGCCGGTGGCCGGCCGCTCGCAGATGCTGTCGCTGCGCCTGGGCGGCCGCGCCGTCACGCTGATCGACGACAGCTACAACGCCAACCCCGATTCGGTCCGCGCCGCGATCGACGTGCTCGCCTCGCTGCCCGGCCCGCGCTGGCTGGTGCTGGGCGACATGGGCGAGGTCGGCGCGCAGGGCCCGCAGTTCCACGCCGAGGTCGGCGCCCATGCGCGCGAGCGCGGCATCGAGCAGTTCTGGACCGCCGGCGCGCTGGCCGCCCATGCCGGCGCGCAGCGCCATTTCGAGACCGTGGCCGCGCTGTTGCAGGCGCTGCCGCAAGAGATGCCCGCGGCGGCGTCGGTGCTGGTGAAGGGATCGCGGTTCATGAAGATGGAGCAGGTGGTGCAGGCGCTGCTGGCCAGGCACGAGCGCAGCGAAGCGGGGGCCGCCGATGCTGCTTAGCCTGTCGAGCATCAGGAGGCGACATGCTGCTTAGCCTGTCGCAATGGTTGCTGCAGCACTGGCCCGAGAACCTGGGCTTCCTGCGCGTCTTCCAGTACCTCACCTTCCGTGCCGTGCTCGCCGCGATGACCTCGCTGCTGATCGGCCTGGCCTTCGGGCCCTGGGTCATCCGCCGCCTGACCGAGATGAAGATCGGCCAGCCGATCCGCGAGTACGGCGTGCAGGCCCACCTGGGCAAGCGCGGCACGCCGACGATGGGCGGCGTGCTGGTGCTGATCGGCATCGGCGTGCAGCACCCTGCTGTGGTTCGACTGGAGCAACCGCTTCGTCTGGGTCGTGATGCTGGTGACCTTCGGCTTCGGCACCATCGGCTGGATCGACGACTGGCGCAAGGTCGTGCGCAAGGACCCCGAGGGCATGCGCTCGCTCGAGAAGTTCTTCTGGCAGACGCTGATCGGCGTCGTCGCCGCGCTGTACCTGGCGTTCAGCGTCTCCGAGACCAGCAACCTGCGCGTGTTCGAGCTGTTCCTGCGCTGGGTCGAGAGCGGCTTCTCGACCGCGCTGCCGCCGCGCGCCGACCTCATCGTGCCCTTCTTCAAGACCATCAGCTACCCGCTGGGCCTGTTCGGTTTCATCGGGCTGACCTGGTTCGTCATCGTCGGCGCCAGCAACGCGGTCAACTTCACCGACGGCCTCGACGGCCTGGCGATCATGCCGGTCGTGATGGTCGGCTCGGCGCTCGGCGTGTTCGCCTACGTCACCGGCAACGCGGTGTTCTCGCGCTACCTGCTGCTGCCGCACATCCCGGGTGCGGGCGAGCTGCTGGTGTTCTGCTCGGCGATGGCCGGCGCCGGGCTGGCCTTCCTGTGGTTCAACGCCAATCCGGCGCAGGTGTTCATGGGCGACGTCGGCGCGCTGTCGCTGGGCGGCGCGCTGGGCACGATCGCGGTGATCACGCGCCAGGAGATCGTGCTCGGGATCATGGGCGGCATCTTCGTCGCCGAGGCGCTGTCGGTGATGATCCAGGTCAGCTGGTTCAAGTGGACCAAGCGCCGCACCGGTGTCGGCCGGCGCATCTTCCTGATGGCGCCGCTGCACCACCACTTCGAGAAGAAGGGCTGGGCCGAGACCCAGGTCGTGGTGCGCTTCTGGATCATCACGATGCTGCTGTGCCTGGTCGGGCTGGCGAGCCTGAAGCTGAGATGAGCTGGCTGCAGGATCTTCCCGTCCTCATCCTCGGCCTCGGCGAGAGCGGGCTGGCGATGGCGCGCTGGTGCGCGGGCCACGGCGCGCGGGTGCTGGTCTGGGACTCGCGCCTGCCGGCGCCCCATGCCGCAACGCTGGCGGCAGAGCTGCCCGCGGCCACCTTGATCGGCGGCGAACTCCACGCCGGGCACCTGGCCGGCATCCAGCTCCTGCTCAAGAGCCCGGGCCTGGCGCCGGGCGACGCGCGCATCGCGCCGCTGCTGCACGAAGCGCGCGAGATCGGCATCGCGGTGATGGGCGAGCTCGACCTCTTCGCCCGCGCGCTGGCCGACCTGAAGGACAGCCGCGGCTACGCACCGCAGGTCCTGGCGGTCACCGGCACCAACGGCAAGACCACGACCACCGCGATGACCGCGCTGCTGGTCGAGCGCGCCGGCCGCAGCGTCGCCATGGCCGGCAACATCGGGCCGACGCTGCTCGACACGCTCGCCGCGCGGCTGGCCGACCTGCCCGAGGTCTGGGTGCTCGAGCTGTCGAGCTTCCAGCTCGCCGGCGGCGGCAGCGGCGTGCGCGGCTTCGAGCCTGCGGCGGCGGCCGTCCTCAACCTGACGCAGGACCACCTGGACTGGCACGGCACGATGGCCGCCTACGCCGCGGCCAAGCAGCGCGTGTTCGGCAGCCGCGCGGCGATGGTCATCAACCGCGACGACCCGGCGGTCGAGGCGATGGTGCCGGGCCCGACGCTGGTCAAGGGCAAGCCGCGGCCCAGCGACCGCGTGGTGCTGCGCTTCGGCCTGGATGCGCCGCGGCACCCGGGCGATTTCGGTCTCGTCGTCGAGAACGGCATGGCCTGGCTGGTGCGCGCGCTGCCGGCCGACGAGACCGTGAAGCGCAAGAAGGGCGAGGCGGAGGAGATCCACCTGCAACGCCTGATGCCGGCCGACGCGCTGCGCGTGCGCGGCCGCCACAACGCCGCCAACGCGCTGGCCGCGCTGGCGCTGGCGACCGCGATCGGCTGCCCGCTGGCGCCGATGCTGCACGGCCTGCGCGAATACGCAGGCGAGCCGCACCGCGTGCAGCCGGTGGGCCGCGTCGGCGAGGTCGAGGCCTTCGACGACAGCAAGGGCACCAACGTCGGCGCCACCGTGGCCGCGCTCGTCGGCCTGGGCGCCGACACCGCGCCGGGCAAGCTGGTCGTGATCCTCGGCGGCGACGGCAAGGGGCAGGACTTCGCGCCGCTGGCCGCGCCGCTGGTGCAGCACGCGCGCGCGGTGGCCACGATCGGCCGCGACGCGGCGGCGATCGAGGCCGCGATCGCCGCCGGCACGCCGGGCCTGCCGGTGCAGCGCCACGACAGCCTGCAGGCCGCCGTCGCCTGGTGCTTCGCGCAGGCGCAGCCGGGCGACGCCGTGCTGCTCAGCCCGGCCTGTGCCAGCCTGGACATGTTCCGCAACTACGCCCACCGCGCCGAGGTCTTCGTGCAGGCGGTGCAGGCGCTGGCGCAAGACCGCGGGGGGCCGGCATGAACGCGGCGCTCGGCAAGCTCGTCGGCTGGTTCGCCGCGCGCCGCCCGGACAGCGGCGCGCTGCCGGTGCGCGACCAGGTCGACATCGCCGGCGCCCGTCCGGTGCGCCTGCTGGCCTTCGACCAGACCCTGCTCGCGGTCGTCGGCACGCTGGTGCTGCTGGGCGTGGTGATGGTCTACTCGGCCTCGGTCGCGCTGCCCGACAACCCCAAGTTCGCGGCCTACACGCAGGGCTTCTTCCTGCAGCGCCACCTGCTGTCGCTGGCGATCGCCTTCGCCGTCGCGCTGGCCGTCGTGCAGGTGCCGATCTCGTTCTGGGAAAAGCAGGCGCCGACGGTCTTCGTCGTCGCGCTGATCCTGCTCATGCTGGTGCTCGTGCCGCATGTCGGCAAGGTCGTCAACTACTCGCGGCGCTGGATCCCGCTGGGGATCATGAACTTCCAGCCCAGCGAGCTCGGCAAGCTGGCGATCGCGCTCTACGCCGCCAACTACATGGTGCGGCACATGGATACGCGCGAGAACTTCTTCCGCGCCGTCACGCCGATGGTGGTGGCGGTGGCCTTCGTCGGCGTGCTGCTGCTGCGCGAGCCCGACATGGGCGCCTTCATCGTCATCGCCACCATCGCGATGGGCATCCTGTTCCTGGGCGGCGTCAACGCGCGCATGTTCTTCCTCATCGCGGCGGTGATCGTCGTCACCTTCGCGGTCATCATCGCCTTCGACGACCTGCGCCGCGGGCGCATCCTGGCCTACCTCGACCCCTGGAACCCGAAGTACGCGCAGGGCAAGGGCTACCAGCTCACGCACTCGCTGATCGCGATCGGCCGCGGCCAGATCTTCGGCCAGGGGCTGGGCAACTCGGTCGAGAAGCTCAACTACCTGCCCGAGGCGCACACCGACTTCCTGCTCGCGGTGATCGGCGAGGAGCTCGGCTTCGTCGGCGTGGCCACCGTGATCGGGCTGTTCTTCTGGCTCACGCGGCGCATCTTCCACATCGGCCGCCAGGCGATCGCGCTCGACCGCGTCTTCGCCGGCCTGCTGTGCCAGGGCATCGGCGTGTGGTTCGGATTCCAGACCTTCATCAACATGGGCGTCAACCTCGGCGTGCTGCCGACCAAGGGCCTGACGCTGCCGCTGATGAGCTACGGCGGCTCGGCGATCCTGATGAACTTCATCGCGCTGGCGATGGTGGTCAGGGCGGATGTCGAGAATCGCGCGTTGATGAGAGGGGGTCGCACGTGAGCCACCTCGTGATCATGGCCGCGGGCACCGGCGGCCACATCATCCCCGGCCTGGCGGTGGCGCGCGAGATGCAGGCCCGCGGCTGGAGCGTGAGCTGGCTGGGCACCTCGCACGGCATGGAGAACCACCTCGTGCCGGCCAGCGGCATCGCGCTGGACACCATCGCGTTCTCGGGCCTGCGCGGCAAGGGCCTGCTGCACAAGCTCACCGGCGGCCTGCGGCTGCTGAAGGCGTTCTGGGACTGCCTGCGCGTGCTGCGCCGCCGCGGCGCCAGCGCGGTGCTCGGCATGGGCGGCTACGTCTGCTTCCCCGGCGGGATGATGGCCTCGCTGCTGAACAAGCCGCTGCTGCTGGTCAACGCCGACGCCGCGCTGCTGCTGAGCAACCGCTGGCTGCTGCCGGTGGCCGACCGCGTGGCCTTCGGCTTCGAGGGCGACGCGGCGGCGAAGACGAAGAACGCGGTCGTCACCGGCAACCCGGTGCGCGCCGAGATCGAGGTCCTGCCGCCGCCGCAGCAGCGCTACGCCGGCCGCCAGGGCCCGCTGCGGCTGCTGGTGGTGGGCGGCAGCCTCGGTGCGCAGGCGCTCAACCAGGCGCTGCCGCCGGCGCTGACCTTGCTCGATGCGTCGCAGCGGCCGCTGGTGGTGCACCAGACGGGCGGCCTGCAGGCCGAGGCGGTGCGCGCCGCCTATGCCGAGGCCGGCATCGCGGCCGAGGTGCTGCCCTTCATCGCCGACATGGCCGCGCGGCTGGCGGCCTGCGACCTGATGGTCTGCCGCGCCGGCGCGATCACCGTCAGCGAGCTGTGCGCCGCCGGGGTGCCGGCGATCCTGGTGCCGCTGGTCATCAGCACGACTTCGCACCAGCGCGACAACGCCGCGTGGATGGCCGGGCAGGGCGCGGCGCTGCATCTGCCGCAGGCCGAGTTCACGCCGCAGACGCTGGCCGAGGTGCTGCGCGGCCTCGACCGCCCGCAGCTGCAGGCGATGGCCGAGCGGGCGCGCAGCCTCGCCCGCCCGCATGCGGCGGCGCGCGTGGCCGACGAGATAGAGAAGCTGGTGGCCAAATGCTGACCCCCGGGCTCAGGGCTGCCGCCCATCGCCACCCCCCGAGGGGGCCGTCGGCTCCCTTGGGGCGGCCCGGCGGGAGCCGCGCATGAAGCACGCCATCAAGCACATCCACTTCGTCGGCGTGGGCGGCGCCGGCATGAGCGCGATCGCCGAGATCCTGCATGCGCTGGGCTACCGCGTCTCGGGCTCCGACCAGAGCGACAGCCCCGTCACCCGTCGGCTGGCCGGACTCGGCGTGACCGTGTTCATCGGCCACGACGCCGCGCACATCGAAGGCGCGCAGGCGGTCGTCACCAGCACCGCGGTGCCGGCAGACAACCCCGAGGTGCTGGCGGCGCGCGCGCGGCGCATCCCGGTGGTCGCGCGCGCCGTGCTGCTGGCCGAGCTGATGCGCCTGAAGCAGGGCATCGCCGTTGCCGGCACCCATGGCAAGACGACCACCACCTCGCTGGTCGCCAGTGTGCTCGCCGAGGCGGGGCTCGACCCCACCTTCGTGATCGGCGGCAAGCTGCAAAGCGCCGGCGCCAACGCACGCCTGGGCGCCGGCGACTACATCGTCGTCGAGGCCGACGAAAGCGATGCCTCGTTCCTGCACCTGAGCCCGGTGATCGCGGTCGTCACCAACATCGACGCCGACCACATGGAGACCTACGGCCACGACCTCGCGCGGCTGCACGGCGCCTTCGTCGATTTCGTCCACCGGCTGCCCTTCTACGGCCGCGCCGTGGTCTGCAGCGACGACGCCGGTGTGCGCGCCGTGCTGCCGCGCATCGAGCGGCCGGTCACGAGCTACGGCCTGGGCGCAGGCGCCGACCTGCGCGCGGTCGATGTCCAGGCGCAAGCCGGCGGCGGCATGCGCTTCGTCGCGCGCCAGGCCGGCGCGGCCGACCTGCCGGTGCAGCTCGCGCTGGCCGGCGAGCACAACGTGCGCAACGCGCTGGCGGCGATCGCGGTGGCGCGCGAGCTCGAACTGCCGGATGCGCCGGTGGCGCGCGCGCTGGCGCAGTTCGCCGGCGTCGGCCGCCGCTTCCAGCGCCACGGCGAGCTGCCCTGCGCCGGCGGCGGGCGCTACACGCTGATCGACGACTACGGCCACCACCCGGTGGAGATGGCCGCGGTGCTCGCCGCCGCACGCGGCGCGTTCCCGGGCCGGCGCCTGGTGCTCGCGTTCCAGCCGCACCGCTACACGCGCACCCGCGACTGCCTGGCCGACTTCGTGCGCGTGATCGGCGGCTTCGACGCCGCGCTGCTGACCGAGGTCTACGCCGCCGGCGAGGCAGCCATCGCCGGTGCCGACGGCCGCGCGCTGGCGCAGGCGGTGCAGGACGCCGGCCGCGTCGATGCCGCAGTTCGTCGCCGACATCGCGGCGCTGCCGGCGGCGATCGCGCGGGCGGCGCGCGACGGCGACGTCGTGATCACGATGGGCGCCGGTTCGATCGGCGCCGTACCGGCGCAGTTGCTGGCCCTGGCGGCCGGCCAGACGGAGGGCGCGCGATGAACGCTTCGATCCAGGCCCTGGGCAAGGCGGCGCTGCACGAGCTCGGAAAGGTCGCCGTGCTGATGGGCGGCACCAGCGCCGAGCGCGAGGTCTCGCTGATGTCCGGCCACGGCGTGCTCGCCGCGCTGCAGTCGCTGGGCGTCGATGCCCAGGCCTTCGACCCGGCGGCGGACGACCTCGGCACCCTGCGCGTCGAGGGCTTCGACCGCGTCTTCATCGCGTTGCACGGCCGCCATGGCGAGGACGGCACGGTGCAGGGCGCGCTGGAACTGCTGGGCATCCCCTACACCGGCTCGGGCGTGATGGCCTCGGCGATCGCGATGGACAAGGTGATGACCAAGCGCTTGTGGCTGGCCGAAGGCCTGCCGACGCCGCGCTGGCAATGGCTGTCGCCCGAGCACCAGCAGCGCGACGACATCGTCAGGGTCCCCGACCGATTGGGGCTGCCGCTGATCGTCAAGCCGCCGCGCGAAGGCTCGTCGATCGGCATCACCAAGGTCGTCGGCTATTCGGAGATGCAGGACGCGGTGGCGCTGGCCGCGAAGTACGACGCCGACGTGCTGTGCGAGGAGTTCATCGAGGGCATCGAGCTGACCTGCCCGGTGCTCGGCCAGGGGGCTTCGGCGCACGCGCTGCCGGTGGTGCGCATCGACGCGCCCGGCGGCAACTACGACTTCGAGCACAAGTACTTCTCCGCCGACACCGGCTACCGCTGCCCGAGCGGCCTGGCCGCCGAAGAAGAGGCCGAGGTCCAGCGCCTGACGCTGGCCGCCTACCGCACGCTCGGCTGCCGCGGCTGGGGCCGCGCCGACCTGATGCTGCGGGCCAGCGACCGCAAGCTCTTCCTGCTCGAGATGAACACCAGCCCGGGCATGACCGGGCATTCGCTGGTGCCGATGTCGGCGCGCGCGGCCGGCCTGAGCTACGAGCAGCTGTGCCTGCAGATCCTGCAGGGCGCGAGCCTGGACGCGAGGCGGATCTGACGATGGCCCTCGCCTACGCCACCCGCGCGCAGCTGCCGGCCGACATCCGGCTGATGAACGCGGTTGCCAGCGCCGTCTATCTGCTCGCCGCGGTCGGTGCCGCGGTGGCCGGCGTGCTGTGGCTGATGCGCTCGCCGCTGTTCCCGATCCGCGCGATCCAGCTCGACGGCGAACTGGCGCGCAACAGCGTGCCGACGATCCGCGCCAACGCGGCGCCGCTGCTGGCCGGCAACTTCTTCAGCATCGACCTGCAGAAGAGCCGCGCGGCCTTCGAGAGCGTGCCCTGGGTGCGGCGCGCGGTCGTGCGCCGCGTCTGGCCCGACCACCTCGCGGTGCGGCTGGAAGAGCACCACGCGGCGGCGCTGTGGGAAGCCCGGGGCGACGACCCCGGCGCCGACCGCCTGGTCAACGACCACGGCGAGGTCTTCGAGGCCAACGTCGGCGATGTCGAGGACGACGGCCTGCCCACCTTCGCCGGCCCCGAGGGCAGCGCGCTCCAGATGCTGTCGCTGTACCGCCGCGTGCAGCCGGTGCTGGCGCCGCTGGGCATGAACATCGAGCGGGTGGAACTGTCGGGCCGCGGCTCGTGGCGCGTCGAGCTCGACAACGACGCCGCGATCGAGATCGGCCGCGGCAGCGAAGACGAACTCGCGGCCCGCACCGAGCGCTTCGCGCGCACCTTCGACCAGGTCACGGCGCGCTACCACGGGCCGCTGGAATACGCCGACCTGCGCCATCAAGGCGGCTACGCCGTGCGCCTGCGCGGCGTGTCCACCACCTCAGCCGCGGCCAGCGCCGCGGCGAAGTCCAACTGATCGCCACCGGGGAAGCCACGCATGGCCAAGGAATTGAAGGACATGGTCTTCGGTCTGGACATCGGCACTGCCAAGGTGATGGTGGTGGCCGCCGAAGTGATGGACGACGGCACCCTGCGGGTCGCCGGCCTGGGCGTCGCACCGACGCACGGCCTCAAGCGCGGCGTGGTCGTCAACATCGACGCCACCGTGCAGAGCATCCAGCAGGCGCTGAAGGAGGCCGAGATGATGGCCGCCTGCAAGATCGACCGCGTCTACACCGGCATCACCGGCAGCCACATCCGCGGCCAGAACAGCACCGGCATGGTCATCGTGCGCGACAACCGCGAGGTCACGCCGGTCGACGTGGCGCGCGTGGTCGAGACCGCCAAGGCGATCAACATCCCCAACGACCAGCGGCTGCTGCTGGTCGAGCCGCAGGAGTTCGTGATCGACGGCCACGAGGTCAAGGAGCCGATCGGGATGAGCGGCAGCCGGCTCGAGGTGAAGGTGCACATCGTCACCGGCGCCCAGAGCGCGGCCGAGAACATCCTCAAGTGCGTGCGCCGTTGCGGGCTGGAAGTCGAACGCCTGGTGCTCAACCCCAGCGCCAGCGCTGCCGCGGTGCTGACCGAGGACGAGATGAGCCTGGGCGTGGCGGTGGTCGACATCGGCGCCGGCACGACCGACGTCCAGATCTACACCGACGGCAGCGTGCGCCACACCGCGGTGATCCCGATCGCCGGCGACCTGATCACCAGCGACATCGCGATGGCGCTGCGCACCCCGACCAAGGACGCCGAGGAGATCAAGGTCGAGCATGGCGTGGCCAAGCAGCTGCTGGCCGACCCCAGCGACCAGATCGAGGTGCCGGGCCTGGGCGACCGCGCGCCGCGGATGCTCTCGCGCCAGGCCCTGGCCGGGGTGATCGAGCCGCGGGTCGAGGAGATCTTCTCGCTCGTGCACCAGGTCATCAAGGAAAGCGGCTACGAGGAGCTGCTGTCCAGCGGCATCGTGCTCACCGGCGGCTCGGCGGTGATGCCGGGCATGGTCGAGCTGGGCGAGGACATCTTTCTCAAACCGGTACGCAAGGGCCTGCCGCTGTACAGCGGGCCCCTGTCGGACATGGTGGCCAGCCCGCGCTCGGCCACCGTGATGGGCCTGCTCGAGGAGGCCCGCATGGCGCGTGCCCGCGGGCACAAGGCAGCGGCGCAGGCCGGCTCGGTGAAGAACCTGGTCACCCGCGCCAAGGACTGGTTCCTAGGCAATTTCTAGAGAGGAGCTCGATGTTGGCGATCAAGAAGCTCCGTTTTCATCCACCCACGGCAACTGCAACTTACTTTTCCAGGAGGCTCACATGCCCATCGAAATGATCGACGAATTCGACGAAGGCACGCAGATCAAGGTGATCGGCGTCGGCGGTGGCGGCGGCAACGCCGTCGAACACATGATCGGCCAGGGCGTGCAGGGGGTGGAGTTCATCTGCGCCAACACCGACGCGCAGGCCCTGACCCGCAGCAGCGCCGGCCAGCTGGTGCAACTGGGCAAGAGCGGGCTGGGCGCCGGCAGCAAGCCCGAGATGGGCCGCGCCGCGGCCGAGGACGCGGAGGCGCAGATCAGGGACGCGATCGCCGGCGCGCACATGCTCTTCATCACCGCCGGCATGGGCGGCGGCACCGGCACCGGCGCCGCGCCGGTGATCGCGCGCGTCGCCAAGGAGATGGGCATCCTGACGGTGGGCGTGGTGACCAAGCCGTTCGAGTTCGAAGGCAAGAAGCGCGGCCGCCAGGCCGCCGACGGCGTGGCCGAGCTCGAGGCCAACGTCGACAGCCTGATCGTCGTCCTCAACGAGAAGCTGCTCGAGGTGATGGGCGACGACGTGACGCAGGAGCAGGCCTTCGCGCATGCCAACGACGTGCTGAAGAACGCGGTGGGCGGGATCAGCGACATCATCCACATCCCGGGGCTGGTCAACGTCGACTTCGAGGACGTCAAGACGGTGATGAGCGAGCCGGGCAAGGCGATGATGGGCACCGCGGTGGCCGGCGGCCCGGACCGCGCGACCAAGGCCGCCGACATGGCGGTGGCCTGCCCGCTGCTGGAGGGCATCGACCTGAGCGGCGCGCGCGGCGTGCTGGTGCTGATCGCGGCGAGCAAGCAGACCTTCAAGCTCGCCGAAAGCCGCAACGCGATGAACACGATCCGCCGCTATGCCGCCGACGACGCCCACGTGATCTACGGCACCGCCTACGACGAAGCGCTGGGCGACCAGCTGCGCGTGACCGTGATCGCCACCGGCCTGAGCTCGGCGCGCAAGGCCCAGCATGGGCAGGATGGTCGCAACACCGCGCCGCCGCTGAGCGTGGTGCAGCAGCCGGTGCAGCAGCTGCGCACCGGCACCGACAACCTGCCGATCCTCAGCCAGGTGACGCAGCCGAATGGCGCGGCGGGCGCACAGGCCACGCCGCAGCAGCACAGCTACGAGGGTCTGAACACCCCCAGCGTGTGGCGCAGCGCGCGTTCGCAAGCAGCGGCGAAGGTGGATGCGCTGGCGAGCAACGGGATGGACGAAATCGAGATCCCGGCGTTTCTGCGCAAGCAAGCCGACTGATGTCGGCTCGCGGGCGCAAGCAGGCGGACTGAGGGCGGCCGGCGGCGCCGTGTCGAGCAAGGCAGGGCCAGGTTCGTCCGGGCCTTGCCGTTCCTGCGGGTGGCCGGGATCGCGCGTGACTGTCGGTGATCGGCCATGAGCTGGCATTCACGAACCACCGCTCAGGATAGATCCGTGCTCAGGCTTCGACGCGATAGTCCAGCGGCCAAAGCCGAGACAGCCGTTCCAGCACGTGAAGATCGGCGCCCGGTGCGTCGAAGCGCCAGACTGCCGCGCCGTGATGAAGCTTGTCCAGTCGGTTAGGGCGGATATTGACCCTGCGCACGGCCAACTCGCGGGCCGCCAAGGCGGCAGCCTCTGCGGTTACCCCCGGATCGTCACCAAAGAACAGCCAGTGCCGGCAGAACTGTTGCTGCAACTGCTGCAGTTCGTGGCATATTGCTTCGGAGATGGCGGCCGGTTGCGGCCGCGGGGCATCGCCACTCGAGGTGGCCTCCACCCAGGGTCCGTAGACGTTGTCCTGCAGCGTATGCAGGAAATGTGGGCTGCCAGCTTCGTAGTAGCCCTGAAGCACGAAGTAGGCCGCGACCGGCTCTCCGTCCCGGTCTCCAATGAACCAGCCCACTATGTCCTTCTCGTGCTCAAGCCAGAGCATGGCATAGAGCAGTCCTACATCACGGGGCGTGAAACCAAGATGTGCATGCGCTTCAGCCATCGCACCCTCCTCGTCTGAATGAACTATCTGTCCTGCAGCCATGGCGGCAGGACGTCAGGACGGCAATCCGCCCCACCTTTCTGGCGGCGTTCGTGGCCTCGCCGGCGGCTGCGTCAGCACCCGTTCCAGCACCCGCCCATCGCACCATTCATGGAGGATCAGCGGGTCGCCATCACTCCACCATAAGCATCAGCACCAATTCACAAAGCCTACTTGCTGACGGTGCGCGCGTCGTTGCCTGAACTCAACGCGGGCTGACTTGCGCATCGCGGCTAAGTGTCGGCTTGGGGGCAACGAATCGCCGCACTCGTGTGACCGCATCGGGTCGAGGCTGTGTGAAAACTCGGTCGATGCGCAATTTCCGGGGTCATCGAACCCCTCCCGCGATGCCGATCGTCGATCCTGGGCCGATCTGAAAGGTCGACTCTGCGCGCGACATCGCGAAGCCCGAGTTTTCACACAACCTCGGTCGAATGCGGTCGCCCACAGGCACCCGCAGCGTGCCGCCAGCACTCGACGGGACGGCCTTCGGCCGCCGTTCAGCTCCTCGCTTCGCCTGATCGTCGTGCTCAACGAGAAGCTGCTCGAGGTGATGGGCGACGACGTGATGCAGGCCTTCGCGCATGCCAACGACGTGCTGAAGAACGCGGTCGGCGGCATCAGCGACATCATCCACATCCCCGGGCGCAGGTCAGAAGTCGACTTCGAGGACGTTAAGACCGTGATGAGCGAGCCGGGCAAGGCGATGATGGGCACCGCGGTGGCCGGTGGCCCGGACCGCGCGACCAAGGCCGCCGACATGGCGGTGGCCTGCCCGCTGCTGAGCAGGCCGGCGGGCTGAGGGCAGGGGCGGGTCTGCCCGTGTGCTGCCGCTGAAGCGGAAGTCAAGGCCCGAGGGTCCGGGCCTTTTCGCTTTGGGATGTGGCCGAGGTCGTGGCTGAATGACGGGCGGCGGATCACTCGGTCAGCAGCCGATACCCCACACCCGTCTCGGTGACGATGTACTTGGGCTGGGCCGAGTCGTCTTCCAGCTTCTGCCGCAGGTTACCCATGTAGACCCGCAGGTAATGGGTGCTCCCGGCGTGAGTCGGACCCCACACCTCGCGCAGGAGTTGAGGGTGCGTCATCACCCGGCCGGCGTTGGCGACCAGCACACCCAGCAGCCGGTACTCGATCGGCGTCAGATGGACTTCGACGCCACGCTTCTTCACGATGCGCGCGGCCAGGTCCACCTCGATGTCGCCGAAACTGAACACAGCGCCCGCCGTGACGTGCCCGACCCGCGTTCGCCGCAGGCTGGCGCGCGTGCGCGCCAGCAGCTCGCTCACGCCGAAGGGCTTGGTGATGTAATCGTCGGCACCAGCGTCCAGTGCGGCCACCTTCTCGTTCTCGTGGGTGCGCGCCGACAGCACGATGATGGGCACCGCCGACCAGGTGCGCACTTCGCGGATGAAGTCGACGCCATCACCGTCCGGCAGGCCAAGGTCCGCGATGATCAGGTCGGGTCGCCGCGTTCCCGCCTCGACGAGTCCCTGCTTGACCGTGCCGGCCTCGTGCACCTGCCAGCCTTCGGCTTCGAGCGACATGCGCACGAACTGACGGATCTCGCGCTCGTCCTCGAGCACCAGGGCCACCGGGGTGGATGTAGGCATCAGGCGCCCGGAGGGCCGACGATCGCCGTGGCATCGACCGCCGGATCGATGACCGGTGGTGTGCCCATCGGCAGGCTGAAGGTGAAGGTGGCGCCCTGGGGTTGTGTCGGTTCGACCCAGATGCGCCCGCGATGCGCTTCGACGATGGCGCGGCAGATCGCCAGGCCCAGGCCGACGCCCGGCATGGGCGACTCGGCGCTGCCGCGCGTGAACTTCTCGAAGATCGACTCCTCCTGCCCCTTGGGCACGCCCGGGCCATGGTCGCGAACGCTGACCTGGACCTCTTCGTCGACAGCGCGCACGAGGATCTCCACGGGAGTGAGCGGCGGGGTGTACTTGCCGACATTCTCGAGCAGGTTGGCCAGCACGCGCTCGATCAACACGGCATCGCACTCCACCAGCGGCACGTCGGGCTCGATGCGCACGCTCAACGTACGCTCGCCCAGCGAGCCCTGGGCCGACTTCACCGCGCTGCCGATGATCTCTTCCAGCGACTGCCATTCCACCCTCAGCCGGATCTCGCCGCTCTGGATGCGCGCCATGTCGAGCAGGTTCGTGACCATGTCGGCCATGCGCAGCGACTTCTCGCTGAGGCTGGCGGCCATCTCTTGCTGCCGCGCACTCAGCGGCGGTTGGCTCGCGGCAAGCATCTCGGCCGTGCCGACCAATGCCGCCAGCGGCGTGCGCAGGTCGTGCGACAGGGCGGCGAGCAAGGAGTTGCGCAGGCGCTCGGACTCCATCTGTACCGTGGCGCTCTGCGCCACATCGATGTAGTGCACACGCTCCAGCGCCATGGCCGTCAGCGCCGCGAAGGTCTCCAGTTGCTGCCGTTGCTCCGGGATCAGCAGGAGACGCGGTTCGCGTGGCTGCACGGCGAGCACGCCACGCGAGCGCATCGTCGCCTTCAGTGGCAGGTAGAGCCAGGCACTGCCGGCGAGCGTGTCTGTGCCGAGACCGGCGGCCTGGTTGTGGTCCAGCGCCCACTGCGCGGTCCCTCGGTCCAGCCCGCCGGCTTTGTCGCTGGGTGGCAGCAGGCGGTCCTTCATGTCGAGTACGTAGATCGCCACCTGAGCCCGGAACTCGCGCGCAATGACGGTCCGGGCCACGTCGATGGCCTGCTCGTTGGTCAGCATGTTGGACAGGTCGCGAGCCGCCTCGAACAGCGCCCGTGAACGCGCCTCGCGGTGCGTGGCGACGCTGACCTGGAAGCGCAGGCCAGCCGTCAATTGACCGGTGACCAGGCCCACGATGAGCATCACGGCAAAGGTCAGCAGGTACTGCACATCGGACACCGCGAAGGTGCCCTGCGGCGGCACAAAGAAGAAGTCGAAGGCCGCCACGTTCACGAACGCTGCCAGGACCGACGGCCCACGGCCCAGCCACACCGCCACGCCGACCACCGACAGCAGGAACACCATGACGATGTTGGCCAGGGCGAAGTACGGCACCAGCAGGAGCGCCAGCACTGTGGTGGCAGCGCAGGCGGCCGCGGCCAGGCTGTAGCGGCGAACCTGGGTGCCAGTGTTCGAAGTTGCCTCCAAGTCGGCCTGGCGCGCCACCGGCGAAGGCCGGGCGCGCCGAGGCTGCCCCACTTCGATGCGGTCGATGTCTGGCGCCAGGCTGGCCACCGCCTGCCCGAGCGTCCGCCGCGGCCACCAAGGGGTGCGATCACTGTGACCCAGCACGAGCCTGGCGAGGTTGTTCTGGCGAGCGTGCTCGACCAACGCCTGGGCGACACTCTGGGCCGACAGCACCGCCGTGCTGGCGCCCAGTTCCCGCGCCAGCTTGACAGTCTGGAGAATTCCCTCGCGCCGGCCAGCGTCCAGCCGTTGCAGGGCCGGTGTTTCGACGTACACCGCATGCCAGCCCACCGCCAGCTGCCGGGCCAACTGGGCCGCGCTGCGGACCACGTGCTCGGCACCGGTGTGCGGGCCGATGCAACACAGCAGCGCGCCCTCGGTTTTCCACACCGGCCCGACCCGGCGCTCGATTCGATAGGCCTGCACGTCGTCTTCGACCCGGTCTGCCGTGCGGCGCAGGGCCAGCTCGCGCAAGGCCATCAGGTTGCCCTTGCGGAAGAAGTTCTCCGCCGCGCGCTTGGCCTGCGCCGGCAGGTAGACCTTGCCGGCGGCCAGCCGCTCGATCAGCTCGTCGGCCGTCGTGTCGACGAGCACGACCTCGTCGGCGCGGTCGAAGAAGGTGTCGGGCAGGGTCTCGTGCACGACGATGCCGGTGATGCCGCCGACGACGTCGTTCAGGCTCTCCAGATGCTGCACGTTGAGCGTGCTGTAGACGTCGATGCCCGCCGCCAGCAATTCGTCGACGTCCTGCCATCGCTTGGGGTGGCGCGAACCCGCGACGTTCGAATGCGCCAGCTCGTCGACCAGGATCAGGCCTGGCTTGCGCGCCAGTGCGCCGTCGAGGTCGAACTCGGTCAGCACCTTGCCGCGATAGG
>CAVRZW010000010.1:0-167798 GCA_963725755.1 uncultured beta proteobacterium | reverse complement strand
TGGAGTTCGTGATCAGCGACCGCTACGTGGACCTGATGCAGGGCGAGGCCGATATCGCGCTGCGATCGGGGGACACCGACGACGGCGAACTCATCGGCCGCAAGATCGCCGATTCGTACTGGGGCGTCTACGCCAGCCGGCGATATATCGAGCAGCATGGGCAGCCGGCGCGTGTCGAAGACCTCGAACGGCACGCCCTGGTCGGCCTGGACGATTCGATGTCCGGACACCGCGCCGCGGCGTGGCTGCGCCGCGTGGCACCCGCCGGGCGCATCGTTGCGCGCAACAACAGCATCCTGGGCCTGCTTTACTCCGCCAAGGCCGGCATCGGTCTGACCGCCTTGCCCACGGCCATCGGCGATGCCGAGGCGGATCTCGTTCGCGTGCTCGGCCCGATCGACGATCTCACGCGGATCTGGCGTGTGCTCGCCGCGCCGGACAAGCGGCATGCGCCGCGTGTCTCGGCCTTCTTCGACTTCGTGGTCGACGAGATCGAAGCGCTGCGGCCGATCCTCACGGGCTGAGACTCGCAACCCGCTTGACGCCGACGAGCGGCCTCCTCGCCAGGCGTTGATCGTTCGCAATCGGCGGCGCGACACGCGTGCGGAGAATGACCCTTTGTCATTGGTGGCGAGACGCCCGTGCCGGTCGGCCGCATTGCGCCTCCCCGCCAGCCAAGGAGAGCACGATGAGCTTTTTCGGCAAGATCCTGGAGAAACTCGGGTTCGGTGGCGCGGCCGCCGCCCCCGCCGCACAGCCACCCGCAGCCGCACCTGCGAGCGCAAGCGCCGCCGCCCCGCCGGCACCGGCGGTCAAGCCGATCGCGATCGTCGATGTCGTCGCGCAACTCGAGCAGCGCGCCGCAGCGAACCCGCAGAAGCTGAACTGGCGCACCTCCATCGTCGACCTGCTCAAGCTCCTCGACATCGACAGCAGCCTGGCGGCGCGCAAGGAACTGGCCACCGAGTTGCACTGCCCGGGCGACTTGATGGGCGACTCGGCGAAGATGAACCTGTGGCTGCACAAGAACGTGCTCGCGCAGATCGCCGCCAACGGCGGCAATGTCCCCAAAGAGCTGCTCGACTGAGCCAGCCAGCCGACCCGAACCCACATGGAGCAAGCCCATCCAGATCATGGACATCCTGGCCGAGTTGGGCGGCCTGCGCTTCGTCGTCGCGTTCGCCGGTGCGGCGCTGCTGATCTTCATCCCGGGCAAGCTCGGCGTGTTCCGAAAGACCCGATACAGAGCGATCCGTTGCTGCGCCGTCAACGCCCGACGTGGCGATCGGCCGGCGCCGCTGACCATCGATCACGACTTCAGGCCTTGAACGTGTGTGGGAGCGTCCAGAGTGGGCCGTGACGGCGGTCCGGGGACAATCATCGGGAATCTCAGTGCGCGCCGATGAGAGTTCGTTGGAAGACCGAAATGGCGAAGGTGGTGCGAGTCAGGGCGTTGGCCACACGGAAAATCGTCCGTCGCCGTCCTGCGCCATTGAAGGCTCGATGAAGGAAGGCACGATGCCCGCGGTGCCAAGCGCTCGGCGGCGCCTTGCGGTCTTCGTCGCAGTACCGGTCTGCTATTTCGTCAGCGCGAAATTCGGCGTGCTGTTCACCGTCATGCCAGAAGGCACCGCGATCCTGTGGCCACCCAACAGCGTGCTGCTCGCAGCCCTGATCCTGGGCCGCGGGCAAGGACTGCTGCCGCTGGCCCTGCTGACCCTCGGTGCCGAGGTTCTGGCGGATATACCGACTTTCACTTTGGGCGAGGCCCTCTTGTTCGGGACTACCAACGTGACCGAAGTGGGTCTCGCATTCGCATTGCTGAAGCGTTCGAAGTTCGATCCTCGGTTCGCGACGCTGGCGGACGTGCCCAGGTTCGTGGTCGCCGGCCCGATTGCCGGTGCGCTGGTGGCATCCGCGCTGGGCGCTGCGATCTATGCCCACTTTCGTGGGAGCGAAGTCGGCTATCTGCAGTTCGCGCGCATCTGGTGGTTCGGCGACGCGATCGGGCTGCTCGTCTTCACGCCGCTGATCCTGAGCTTCGCGCTCGGCGCCCCCGGCCTCGCGCAAGCGCTCGAGCGGGCTCGCCTGTTCGACTGGGCGGTCGTGGGGCTGGCCGTGGTCTCCCTCGGGCTGTTCCTTGCATCGCGCAATGGCGTCCTTTGGGGCTTGCCGTTCACGCCCATCCTGATGCTGCCGTCCGCCATTCTCGTGGCAGCACGGTTCGATTTGCGCGTCGTGACCACCGCCACCGCGCTGATGGCGCTTGCAGTTGTCGTCGCCACTGCCCGTGGACATGCTCCCTTCGGATCTGTCGCGCCTCGCGAGGCCGTGATGCGGACACAGGAGTTCCTGCTGGTCCTCTGTGTCATGGCGTTGGGTTTGGCGGCCTTGCTGTCGCAATTGCGTGCGCATCATGCGGAGGCTCGGACCGCCAACGAGCGACTGAATGACCTGAACCGGCACCTCGAAGCACGTGTCCTCGAGCGAACCGCAAGCCTGGACGCGCTGAACGCCGATCTTCAGCGGATGGCAATGACCGATCCGCTGACGGGTCTGTTCAATCGCCGGGCATTCTTCGAGCGCGCCCATCGGGAGTTCGAGCGCTGCCGACGCCATCACCTGAGCCTCGCGGTGATGATGGTGGACATCGATCACTTCAAGGCAATCAACGACAGCTATGGGCACCCGGCTGGAGACCGGGTGTTGCAGCACGTTGCCAAGACTATCGCAGGCTCCTTGCGGCCCGAGGACACGATTGCCCGGTATGGTGGGGAGGAGTTCGCAGTGCTCGCGCCCGAGGCAGACTTGCACAGCGCCCTAACCCTCGCCGCTCGGGTACAGCAGGCTTTGGCCGGACGGTCGATCCCGAACGACCGCGACCTGCTGCGCATCACGGTCAGCGTTGGCGTGGCGTCGTTGGCGGACGGGGACGAAGCCGTCGAGAACGTGCTCAAGCGCGCCGACGATGCGCTGTACGCGGCGAAGCGGGCCGGCCGCAACTGCGTGATACCGATGAGCGCACCGTAGTCGCAGTCAGCTGATGCCGGACGGATCGACGTGGACAGCGCAAGGCACTTCGCCGCCCGATTCTCTTCATGATCGCTCGGGCTCGCGCTCGCCTTGCCGAGACTCCGCGAGTTCGTGCGGCGCAGGGGCTCGCGCCGCTTGTACGGGCGGGGGATGGCAGACGCAATTTCTTTGCTCGGATCGACTACCACCTGGCCACGCCGCCACTGGCAGCCGAGGCGCGCCACGAGGCGATCTACCTCGTGCAGATCCTCGCCGACCATGCGCCCGCAACCATCGAACATGACTTCAAGCTGAACCCGCGGGCGCCACGCGGCCCTTCGGGTCGGCAGGTGCAGAACTCTGGCGGCGGCAAATGCTCCAATCGACGATGGAGATCCTCAGAACAGGCGATGGCCTGAAGCTTCGCCTGCAACGTTGGCCCGCGCCCGGCCCGGTCCATGGCACCGTGCAGATCGTCCACGGGCTGGGCGAGCACATCGGCCGCTACGCGGCGCTGGCCGGCGCGCTCAACGCCCAGGGCTGGAATGTCGTCGGGCACGACCACCGCGGCCATGGCCGCAGCGATGGGCCGCGCGGCGGTCTGCCCTGCAGCCAGGCGCTGCTGCTGGATCTGGCCGCCGTCACCGACCACCTGCGCGGCCAGGGCCGCCATATCCTGCTCGGCCACAGCATGGGGGGGCTGATCGCGGCGCGCTTCGTCGCCGAGTCGCTGCGCCGCGACGCCTCGCGCTGGGTGCGCGATGTCGATGGCCTGGTGCTCTCGTCGCCGGCGCTGGACATCGGCCTGGGCCCCGCCCAGCGGGCGTTGCTGCCGGTGCTCTCGCGCCTGGCACCCGGCCTGCGCCTGGGCAACGGCCTGAGGCCCGAATGGATCAGCCGCGATCCGGAGGTCGTTCGCGACTACAGCGCGGACCCGCTGGTGCACGACCGCATCACGCCGCGGCTGGTGCGCTTCATGGTCGAGGCCGGACGCTTGGTGCGCTCGTGCGCCGGTCGCTGGCAGACGCCGACGTTGCTGCTGTGGGCCGGCGCCGACCGCTGCGTCGCGCCGGCCGGCAGCGCCGCCTTCGCCGCCGCGGCGCCGGCGGCGGTGGTCACGGCGCAGGTCTTCCCGGACCTGCACCACGAGATCTTCAACGAGCCCGAACGCGAGCAGGTCGTCGCGGCGCTGACGGCCTGGCTGACGCGGTTTTACACTCTGCGCCCGACCGTCTCCAGGAGCACGCCCCGTGAACGCACCCCTGCGCCCCGCTGAAGCCAGCGCACTGGCCGCCCTGAGCTCGTTCTGCGACGAGGCCTGGGACCAGCGCATCGTCCCGGCCCTGACCGAGTACATCGCGGTGCCGGCCAAGAGCCCGATGTTCGACCCCGAATGGGCGCGTCACGGCCTGATCGAGCGCGTGGTGCGCGACGCCGCGGCCTGGGTCGAGGGCCGCAGGCTGCCCGGCCTGACGCTCGAAGTGGTGCGCATCGAGGGCCACACGCCGGTGATCTTTTTCGACATCCCCGCCACCCGGCCCGAAGCCACCGACACCGTGCTGCTCTACGGTCACCTCGACAAGCAGCCCGAGTTCAGCGGCTGGCGCAGGGACCTGGGCCCCTGGACACCCAAGATCGAGAACGGCCTGCTCTACGGTCGCGGCGGCGCCGACGATGGCTACGCCGTCTATGCCGCGCTGACCGCGATCGAGGCGCTCGACCGCCAGGGCATCCCGCGCCCGCGCTGCGTGGGCGTGATCGAGACCTGCGAGGAGAGCGGCTCGCCCGACCTGCCGGCGTACCTCGACCTGCTGCGGCCGCGGCTCGGCAGCGTCGGCCTGGTGGTGTGCCTGGACAGCGGCGCAGGCAACTACGACCAACTATGGCTGACGACCAGCCTGCGCGGCGTCGTCAGCGGCGTGCTCAAGGTCGAGATCCTCAGCGAGGGCGTGCATTCGGGCGACGCCAGCGGGCTGGTGCCCAGCAGCTTCCGCATCCTGCGCCAGGTGCTCGACCGACTGGAAGACAGTCGCACCGGCCGCCTGCTGCCCGAGAGCTTCCATTGCGCGCTGCCGGCTTCGCGCCTGGCGCAGGCGCAGGCCACCGCCGCGATCCTGAAGGACGAGGTCTGGAAGCGCATGCCATGGGCCTGCGGCGCCGACGGCGGCCCGACGCTGCCGACGAC
This sequence comes from uncultured beta proteobacterium, assembly GCA_963725755.1. Classification (GTDB taxonomy): domain Bacteria; phylum Pseudomonadota; class Gammaproteobacteria; order Burkholderiales; family Burkholderiaceae_C; genus Rubrivivax. Next base: position 162,601 of record CAVRZW010000010.1, on the reverse strand, counting down.
CACCGATCCGGTGGAAGGCCTGATCAACCGTACCTGGCGCCCGGCGCTGAGCGTGACCGGCGTCGATGGCCTGCCCGACCTGGGCAGCGCCGGCAACGTGCTGCGGCCCTACACGGCGTTCAAGCTGTCCCTGCGTCTGCCGCCGCTGGTCGACGGCCACGCGGCGAGCCTGCGCCTCAAGACGCTGCTGGAAGACAACGCGCCGTACAACGCCAGGGTCAGCTTCCACCCCGACGGCCGCGCAGGCGCTCTCGGCGCCACGGGCTGGAACGCACCCGATCTGGCGCCCTGGCTCGAGGATGCGCTCAACGCCGCGTCGCAGGCGCATTTCGGCGCGCCGCTGGGCTACATCGGGCAGGGCGGCACGATCCCGCTGATGAGCATGCTCGCGGCCGGATTCCCGGCCGCGCAGATGATGGTCTGCGGCGTCCTGGGGCCCAAGAGCAACGCCCATGGCCCGAACGAGTTCCTGCACCTGCCCTACGGCAAGAAGCTCACCGCCGCCGTGGCCCAGGTCATCGCCGCCTGCCCTTGATGGATCACGCGGCGGGCTGCACCCTCCGCGCCCGCCAGGCACCGGCGAGCACCACCACGCCCGGGATGCCGATGGTCGCCCAGATGATGTAGCCCAGGTGCGCCTGGACCCAGGGCAGGTTGCCAAACCAGTAGCCCGCCAGCGTCAGACTGCACACCCAGAGCGCACCACCGCTGACGTCGTACAGGGTGAAGCGACGCCGCGTCATCTGCGCGACGCCGGCGACGAAGGGTGCGAAGGTGCGCAGGAACGGCATGAAACGCGCAAGCACGATGGTCACGCCGCCGTAGAGCTCGTAGAACGCGTGCATGCGATCGAAGGCGGCGCGGTTGAACCAGCGCGAGTCGGGCCAGGCGAACACGCGCGGGCCGAGATGGCGGCCGATCGTGTAGTTCGTCTGGTTGCCGAGCACCGCCGCCGCGGTCAGCAGAGCCAGCGTCAGGGGCAGACTCATCAAGCCCAGGCCGCACAGTGCGCCGACCACGAAGAGCATCGAGTCGCCGGGCAGGAAGGGCATCACGACGACACCGGTTTCGATGAAGATGATCGCGAACAGCAGCGCATAGACCCAGGCGCCGTAGTCCTGCACGAACAAGCGCAGGTGCGCGTCCACGTGGAGCACGAAGTCGATCAGGAAGGCGATGTGTTCCATGGCGGGTGCGAGGGTACCTGCGGCCATTGTCGGCGCTGCGCGCGGCGCCGCCGCGATCAGGCCAGGAGCGGATCGGCAACCTCGTCGTCGACGTCTTCGGCCAGGAAGCCACCGCTCTGGTGGGCCCAGAGCTTCGCGTAATGGCCGCCATCGGGCCCCCTGGCCAGCAGCTCGGCATGCGTGCCCTGCTCGACGATGCGGCCCTGCTCGAGGACGATCAGCCGGTCCATGCGCGCGATCGTCGACAGGCGGTGCGCGATCGCGATCACCGTCTTGCCTTCCATCAGCCCGAGCAGCTGGCTCTGGATCGCGAGCTCGACCTCGCTGTCCAGCGCCGAGGTGGCCTCGTCGAGGACCAGGATCGGCGCGTCCTTCAGCACCACGCGGGCGATCGCGATGCGCTGGCGCTGGCCACCGCTCAGCTTGACACCGCGCTCGCCGACATGGGCGTCATAGCCGGTGCGGCCCTGCCAGTCCTGCAGGCCCAGGACGAACTCGTGCGCCTGCGCCTTCTTCGCCGCAGCGACGATCTCGTCCATCGTCGCCTCGGGCCGGCCATAGCCGATGTTGGCGGCGATCGAGCGGTGCAGCAGCGAGGTGTCCTGGGTGACCATGCCGATCGCCGCGCGCAGGCTCTCCTGCGACAGCTCGCGGATGTCGTGGCCGTCGATGCGCAGGCTGCCCTGCTCCAGGTCGTGGAAGCGCAGCAGCAGGTTGACCAGGGTGCTCTTGCCGGCGCCCGAGCGCCCGACCACACCGACCCGCTCGCCGGGGCGGATCACCAGGTTGAGATCGTCGAGCACCTTTTTGCCGTCGTCGCGGCCGTAGGTGAAGCTGAGGTGCTCGAAGCGGATCTCGCCGCCCAGCGGCGGCCGCTGCACGGTCAGCTCGCGCGCGCCCGGGCGGTCGGTCATGCCGTGCGGTACCGCAATCGTCTGCATGCCTTCCTGCACGACGCCGACGTTCTCGAAGATCCCCGTCACCTCCCAGCTCACCCAGCCGGCGACGTTGACGATCTGCCAGGCCAGCGGCAGCGCGGTGGCCACCAGCCCGGCCGAGATCCGCCCCTGGCCCCACAGCGTGATGCCGATCGCCGCGGTGCCGGTCAGCAGCGCCGCGTTCATCACCGACAGCGTGGCCATGAAGCGGGTCGTCAGCCGCATGTGGGCGGCGATCGCGGCGGTGTGCTCGTCGACCACCTCGCGCACGTAGGCGTCCTCGTCGCGAGCGCGGGCGAACAGCTTCACGGTGAGGATGTTGGAGTAGCTGTCCACCACCCGGCCCATGACCATCGAGCGCAGCTCCGAACTCGCCTTGGCCAGCGCGCGCATGCGCGGCACGAAGCGCCGCAGGAAGACGATGTAACCGACGAACCACAGCACGGTGGGCACCGCCAGCCGCCAGTCGGCCCGCGCCAGCAGGCCCAGCGTGGTGAGGCCGAAGACGACGATGTACCAGATCGCGCGGATGCTGCTGACCACCGACTCGCGCACCGCGTTGCTGGTCTGCATCACACGGTTGGCGATGCGGCCGGCGAAGTCGTTCTGGAAGAAGGGCCAGCTCTGGCGCACCACGTGCCAGTGGCTCTGCCAGCGGATCAGGTTGGTGACGCCCGGCACCACCGCGTTGTTGCGCACGAGGCTGTCGCAGACGAGCGCCAGCGGCCGCAGCACCATCACCACCGCGGCCATGCCGAGCAGCGTGGGCAGCGCGTGGGCGAAGGCGGTGGCGCGGTCGGCGGCCTGCATCAGCGTCACCAGGCGGCCGATGAACTGCGGGATCAGCGTATCGACGAGCGCGACGACGACACCGGTGACGAACATGGCGCCGAACAGCCCCTTGGCCTGGCGCACGTAATGCCAGTAGAACGCCAGCAGCAGCGGCGGCGGCGTGGTGCCGGGCAGGGCGGTCGGGCGAATGCGGTTTTCGAAGAAGGCGAACATCGGAAACGCAAGCCGCCCGGCGCCTCGGGGGCAGGCGTCGGGCGGACAGCATCAGGTTGGATGCCCCGATTGTCGCAGCAGCCGGATCGCCCCCCTTGCGGTGCGGGCTGCGCGCGACGATCAGAAAGTGAAGCCGGCCGCCACCCGCGCGCCCGACATCGGCTCCAGCAGGCGCAACAGCGGCTTGAGCGGCGCATAGCGCAGCGCAACCTTGCTCGCGTAGCCGAAGAAACGCGGCAGGTCCTCGGCATAGCGGGCCTTGCCGTCGCGGTGCTTGAGGCGGCAGAAGATGCCCATCACCTTGAGGTGGCGCTGCAGCCCCATCCATTCGAGCGCGCGCCAGAACTCACCGAAGTCGGCGTCCACCGGCAGGCCGGCGCCGCGTGCCCCCTGCCACCAGCGCACGGCCCAGTCGAGCTCCTGCTCCTCGTCCCATGAGATGAAGGCATCGCGCAGCAGGCTGGCCAGGTCGTAGCTGACCGGGCCGCGCACCGCGTCCTGGAAGTCGAGGATGCCCGGCCCGCCGCCGCCCGCGGGGATCATCAGGTTGCGCGGCATCCAGTCGGCGTGCACGGCCACCATCGGCTGGGCCAGCGCGCTGGCGATCAGCTGCTCGCAGACGCGCTGCCAGATCGCCTGCTCGGCCGCGCTCCAGCGCAAGCCGAATTCGCGCCCGACGCACCAGGTGGGAAACAGCGCCAGTTCGCTGGCCAGCAGCCCCTCGTCGAACGGCGGCAGCGCCGTTGCCGGCACGCCGCGCTGGAACGCGACCAGCGCGGCCAGCGCCTCGCGCATGAGGCGGTCGGCTTCGGACGGGGCGGCGGCCTGCAAGGCGTCGAGATAGACGCGCTCGCCGAGGTCGGACAGCAGCAGGAAACCCTGCGCCAGGTCGGCCTGCAGAACCTGCGGCGCGCGCAAGCCGGCGGCCGTGATCAGACCGGCCACGTGGACGAAGGGCCTCACGTCCTCCTGCGGCGGTGGGGCGTCCATCACGATGAAGCTGCCGCCATCGCCCTGCACCCGCAGGTAGCGGCGGAAGCTGGCATCGGCCGAGGCCGGCGCCAGGCTCGCCAGGTCGAGACCATGGCGCGGCGCGATGCCATCGATCCAGCGCTCGAAAGCGGCCTGGCGGCGGGCGTCGATCCAGGCGATCGGTGCGTGGTGGACGGTCATGGATAATCGATTCTACGAACCCGGCCGTGCTTTCCACCGCGCTCGCGCGCTTGTCGTCCCCGATGCGATTCACTCCGCTGGCCCTCGCGGCGGGCCTGCTCGCCGGCGGCGGCGTGGCCCGGGGCGAGTCAGCCGCGGCCCCGCCGCAGCCGGCGGCCAGCGCGGCCCGGGCGGCGCCGCCCGGATCGGCAGCGCTGCAGGCCAGCCCCTCGCTGCGGCCGCTGCCGACCGGCGACGCGGCCCGGTTGCTGCCCAGCGTGCTGCAGGCCCGGAGCATCCTCAGCCAGCCCGACTTCCTGACCACCGCCGACGGCGACGCCGAGTTCCGCCGCGGCGGCCTGGTGATCGGTGCCGACCACCTGGCTTACGACGGTGCACGCGACCTGGCGACGGCGCGCGGCCAGGTCCGCATCAGCCACCAAGGCGCGATCTACAGCGGCCCCGAGATGCAGCTGCAGGTCCAGCGTTTCCAGGGCTTCTTCCTGCACCCGGAGTTCGAATTCCCGCAGCTTGGCGCCGGCGGCCGTGCCGAGCGCATCGACTTCATCGACAGCACCCGTTCGCGGGCCATCCAGGCCGAATACACGAGTTGCCCGCGCGAGGGCAGCGCCGAGCCGGACTGGCTGCTGCGCGCCGACAGCGTGGAGCTGGACCTGGCAGCCAACGAAGGCGTGGCGCAGGGCGCGGTGCTGCACTTCCTGGGGGTGCCTATCCTGGCCCTGCCGACGCTGAGCTTTCCGCTGTCCGACACCCGGCGATCGGGCTGGTTGCCGCCTTCGATCGACACCGACAACCGCAGCGGCGTCGAGGTCGCGGTGCCGTACTACTGGGACATCGCGCCCAATCGCGACGCCACCTTCACGCCGCGAGTCATCACGCGCCGCGGCCTCGGGCTGAACACCGAGTTCCGCTACCTCGAGCCGAAGATGCAGGGGGTGGCGGCGATCGACTGGTTGCCCTACGACCGCCTCACCGGCCATTCACGCGAGGCGATCCAGTGGACCCACGAAGGGCAGTTCGGCCCCGGGCTGCGCGTCAGTCTGGGCGCGGTGCACGTGTCCGACGATGCGTGGTGGAAGGACTTCCCGAACGCCACCCGCAGCCTCACGCCGCGCCTGTTGCCGCTGCGCGCGGCTCTGGAGCGGCCGTTCACGGTCGGCGGCGGCGAAGGGCTGGTCTATGCACGCGCCGAAGGCTGGCAGGTCCTGCAAGGCTCGGACATCGCGGTGATCGCACCCTACCAGCGCAGCCCGCAGATCGGCGTGCGGCTGGGCGGCGACCTGCGGGGCTGGCACTACAACGTCGAGAGCGAATTCAACCGCTTCACCCTGCCCGCGGGTGACGCCGCACGCGCCGGACGCCTGGGCGGCGCGCGCTGGCATCTGCTGGGCGACCTGAGCTGGCCGTGGCGCGGGCCCGGCGGGTTCATCGTGCCCAAGGTCAGCGTCAACGCCGCCACCTACGCCGACTCCGGCCTGTTGCCGGGCAGCGAGCGCCACAGCCGGGTGATCCCGTCGTTCAGCGTCGACGCCGGGTTCGAGCTCGAGCGCCAGACCGAGGCCTTCGGCCGCGCCTTTCGCCAGACCCTGGAGCCGCGGGTACTCTATGCATCGACGCCCTATGTCGCGCAAAGCCAGCTGCCCAACTACGACGCCACGGCCAAGGACTTCAACTTCAGCTCGATCTACAGCGTCAACCAGTTCTCCGGCGTGGACCGGGTCTCCGACGGCAATGCGCTGACGGCCGGCTTCACGACCCGCTTCGTCGACACCGCCAGCGGCGCCGAGGCCCTGCGCCTGGGCCTGGTCCAGCGCTATCTCTTCAGCACCCAGCGCGAGACTGCCCAGGCCGACGGCACGCCCGACGGCACGCCGACCGCCCAGCGCCTGTCGGATGTGCTGCTGCTCGGGTCCACCAGCCTGGTGCCTGACTGGACGCTCGATTCGACGCTGCAGTACAGCCCGGACATCGGGCGCTCGGTGCGTTCGATCGTCGGCGTTCGCTACTCGCCGGGCCCGTTCCGCACCGTGAGCACGACCTACCGCTTCTCGCGCGGGCTCACCGAGCAGGTCGAGGTCGGCTGGCAATGGCCGATCTGGTCGCGCCAGCCGGCGCCGGCGCCGCGTGCCGCAGGCGGCAACGGCGGCCATTGCGGCGGCACCTGGTATTCGGTCGGACGTGTCAACTACAGCATGCGCGACAACCGCGTCACCGATTCGGTGCTGGGCGCCGAGTACGACGCCGGCTGCTGGATCGCCCGTGTCGTCGCCGAGCGCCTGTCCACCGGCACCAGCGAAGCGACCACGCGGCTGATGTTCCAGCTCGAGCTGGTGGGCCTGTCGCGCCTGGGGTCCAACCCGCTGCAGGTCTTGAAGGACAATATCCCCGGCTACCGCCTGCTGCGCGACGATCGTGGCACCGGCTCGACCACCGATGATTCGCAGACCGCCCCCTTCCATGACTGACTCCCGCCTCCGCTGGTCGCGCCTCGCCTTGGTCACCCTGCTCGCGGGCCTGCTCGGCGGCGGCGCGCTGGCGGCCACCCAGGAGCGCAGCGACGTGCGCAACGGCGACTACATCGCGGTCGTCGTCAACCAGGAGGTGGTCACCGCAGGCGAGATCGACCGGCGCGTGCAGCGCGCGATCGCCGCCGCCGGGCCCGGCGTCAAGTTGCCGCCGATGTCCGAGCTCAGGCGCCAGGCTACCGATGCGCTGATCGACGAGCGGGTGATGATCAGCAACGCGCGCGAGAGCGGCATGAAGGTCGACGACGCCGAGGTGGATCGCGCGGTGCAGAACATCGCGGCGCAGAACCAGATCTCGCTGGACACGCTGCGCCAGCGGCTGGCCGCCGAAGGCACCGACTACCAGCGCTTTCGCGAGAACATCCGCGACCAGATCATGATCGAGCGGCTGCGCGAGCGCGAGGTCTACCAGCGCATCAAGATCTCGGACGAAGACATCGACAAGTACCTGGCGCAGCAGCGCGCCGCCGCGATGGCCGATGCGCCGACCGACATCGCGCAGATCCTGATCACCGTGCCCGAGGGCGCGGACGCCGCGACCGTGGCGGCACGTCGCGCGCGGGCCGAGGCGGCTCTCGCCCGGGTGCGCAAGGGTGAGCCTTTCGCCGACGTGGCGCGCGAGGTGTCGGAAGACGGCAACCGCAAGGCCGGTGGCGAGATCGGCCTGCGGCCGGCCTCGCGCCTGCCCGATGCCTTCATCGATGCGACCAGGGACCTGAAGAACGGCGAGATCGCGCCGCAGCTGCTGCGCACCGACGCCGGCTTTCACGTCCTCAAGCTGATCGAGCGCAAGGAGGCCCGGCTCGGCCATATCACGCAGACGCATGTGCGCCATGTGCTGTTGCGCACGTCGCCCGAACTCAGCGCCGAGGTCGCGGAACGGCGACTGGCTGAGTATCGCCAGGAGATCGAGAGCGGCAAGCGCAGTTTCGAGGAGATCGCCCGCCAGTACAGCGAAGACGGCTCGGCCGCCGCGGGAGGCGACCTGGGCTGGTCGTCGCCCGGGGTGATGGTGCCGGAGTTCGAGAGCGCGATGAACGCGCTGCCGGTCGGTGGGCTGTCGCAGCCGGTGGTCTCGCGTTTCGGCGTCCACCTGATCCAGGTGCTGGCGCGGCGCGACGTCACACTGGAGCCACGCCAGCTGCGCGAGCAGGCGCGCAACGTGCTGCGCGAGCAGAAATTCGAGCAGGCCTATCTCGACTGGACCAAGGAGTTGCGCTCGCGGGCGTACGTCGAGTACCGCGAGCCACCCCAGTGACGAGCCGCCCGGCGGGCCGGCGCGAGCGCCACGCCGGCAGCTCGGCTTCGGGCCACCACGCCCGCAAGCGCTTCGGCCAGCATTTCCTCACCGACGATGGCGTGATCGACCGCATCGTCGGCGCCATCGCGCCGCAACCCGGCCAGGCGCTGATCGAGATCGGGCCGGGCCTGGGTGCGCTGACCGGCCCGTTGCTGGAGCGCTGCGGCGCGCTGACGGTCATTGAACTCGACCGCGACCTCGCCGCCCGGCTGCGCCGTCAGGCCGGGCTGACCGTGATCGAGGCCGACGTGCTGACGGTGGACTTCGGCGACCTGGCCGACCGCGCCGGCGCGAAGCTGCGCGTGGTCGGCAACCTGCCGTACAACATCTCCACGCCGATCCTCTTCCACCTGCTCGGCTACGCGCCGCAGGTTCTGGACCAGCACTTCATGCTGCAGAAGGAAGTCGTCGCCCGCATGGCCGCCGCGCCGGGCGGCAAGGACTATGGCCGCCTGAGCGTGATGCTGCAGTGGCGCTACCGCATCGAGTCCGTGCTCGACGTGCCACCCGCGGCCTTCGATCCGCCGCCGCGCGTGGACTCGGCCGTCGTGCGCATGGAGCCGCTGCCGCTGGACCCGACGATCGATGCCCAGCGTCTGGGCGCATTGGTGACGGTGGCCTTCTCGCAGCGCCGCAAGCTGCTGCGGCACACGCTCGGCCGCTGGATCGAGGAGCAGGGCCTGGGCGGCGATTTCGACCTCCAGCGCCGCGCCGAGGAAGTGCCGGTGGCCGAGTACCTCGAGCTCGCGCGTCTGGCGCCGTAGAAAGACCGAGGCCCTCGCAAACGAGGGCCTCGGTTCGGCGCTGCGCCTGGCGGCAGCCGCTCAGCGCGCCGTCAGGCGGCGTTCAGCCAGGCTGCGGTGTCGAACGCGCTGCTCATCAGCGGCATGTTCATACCGAAGTTGGGGTTGGTGCCGTTCTTGGGCACGACCTTGACCGCCGGCTTGACCGCGGTCGTCTGGGCCACTTCCGTCGCCCGCTCCCATGACCCGATTTCCTGGGAGCGGGCTACTGAAAAGAATAGAAACACCTGAACGGTATTCGTCGCTCGCCCCAGTACTCGGCGGCATCGCGAAAGACCTCCAGCAATTGCTCGCGTGCCTCACGGTCGAAGCGCGGGTTGTCGGGCAACTGCTCGAGCACGACCACGAAGCCCGGCTGCTGCCCGGCCTTGTGCACGAGGTCGGTCATGCAGTCGTATAGCGCGTCCAGGTTCTTGCCGAAATGCGGCGGGAACAGGAATGCCTGGGCGATGCCGTCCAGCACTTCCTGCTTGGACTGCGCGGGAGCGAGGTTGGCATAAAGGAAATGCTGGCCGGCGCTCGCGGCGGCCCGCATCAGGTCCTCAACACGGTAGGCGCGAATGGCCTGGACGAGGTTGGGGCGGATGGTCTGCAACTCCATGGTCGCGATCCTCCTTGGGGAACGACAAGATTCAGAACTCTGGGGGCCGGCGTTCATGGCTCGATGCGGCGGAAGCTCGCGTAGTGATCGTCGGTGTAGAAGCAGGCAACGGGTCGCGTGGGGGGCACACCGCCGCAGATGATGCGGCGTCCGCCCCGGTCCCGGGCATGCGGTGTCTTGACGGTGTATTCGCGGTAATACCCCCGTGCTCTGGGTGGCAGCTGGCGTTCGCGGTTGCCGAATGCCGAACCGTCCTTGCTGTAAGGGAAGGGTCCGCCGCTCAGGATCAGTCGGTAGGTCGTCTGCGCCTGGGCTGGCAGGATCGCCAGGGTTACCGTCGGCTGCGCCGCCGGCGACTGTACCGGACGGGCCTCGACGGCGGGGATGGACGCTGCGCCTACCACCAGGCCGGATGCCACCACTGCAGCGACCCGCCACTTGCGCATCGCCTGCCGCAGCACGGAGCCCGACGAGGCCATACCGGTCCAGAACACGGGTTAACCCTGAAAAATCAAAGGCGAATGTTACCCGAGACCCCCTAAAAACTCAAGCGACTGCACAAGAATGAGGCAGTGTCGCGATCAAATAGTGTGTGCTCACGTATCTTTGTGGGCGGGGGTTGACGCCGTCATCCGCAGGGTCTGAGGTACGTCCGTCCTCCCCTTGCAGGGCGCGCCGGGCATGCGGGACATGCCCGCCCCCTCGGCCGGCGAACCTCAGGCCGCAGGGCCTGAGGCACGCCCGGCCTCGGCATCCGCGACGGTCAGGGCGGTCATGTTGACTATGCGCCGCACGGTCGCCGACGATGTGAGCACATGCACCGGCTTGTCCGCTCCCAGCAGCACGGGTCCGATCGCGATGCCGCCGCCGGCCGCAGTCTTCAGCAAGTTGTAGGCGATGTTGGCGGCGTCGATGTTCGGCAGCACGAGCAGGTTGGCCTCGCCGTGCAGCGTGCTGGCCGGCATCACCTTGCGCCGCGCGTCCGCGTCGAGGGCCACGTCGCCGTGCATCTCACCGTCCACCTCCAGCCAGGGCGCCTGCTCGCGCAGCAAGGCCAGCGTGCGCCGCATCTTGGTCGCGCTGGGGAGGTCGCTGGTGCCGAAGTTGGAGTGCGACAGCAGTGCCGCCTTCGGTCCGATGCCGAAGCGCATCATCTCCTCGGCGGCCATCACGGTGATCTCGCACAGCTCTTCGGCGCTGGGGTCGGCGTTGACATGGGTGTCGACGAGGAACACCTGTCGCCCCGGCAGCATGAGGCCGTTCATGCAGGCGTAGACCTGCACGTTCTGCCGCGTGCGCGGGCTGCCGCCCTGGCGCTTGCCGATGACCTGGTCGATGTACTGCAGGTGCTGCGCGGTCGTGCCCCAGGTGCCGCAGAGCATGCCGTCGACCTCGCCCTTCTTCAGCAGCATCGAGCCGATCAGCGTCAGGCGGCGGCGCATCTCGATCTTGGCCACCTGCACCGTGACGCCCTTGCGCTCGGTCATCCGGTGATAAGTCATCCAGAAGTCGCGGTAACGGTGGTCGTTCTCGACGTTGACGACGTCGTAGTCCAGGCCTTCCTTCAGCCGCAGGCCGAACTTCTCGACCCGCGCGGCGATCACCGCCGGGCGACCGATCAGCGTCGGACGCGCCAGCCCTTCGTCGACCACGACTTGCACCGCGCGCAGGATGCGCTCTTCCTCGCCCTCGGCGTAGGCCACGCGCTTGTTGAGCGCCTGCTTGGCCTGGGTGAAGATCGGCTTCATCGTCGTGCCCGAGGCATAGACGAAGTTCTTCAGCCTCTCGCGATAGGCATCCAGGTCCTGGATCGGTCTTTGCGCGACGCCCGACTCGGCCGCCGCCAGCGCCACCGCCGGCGCGATCATCACCATCAGGCGCGGATCGAAAGGCTTGGGGATCAGGTACGCGGGACCGAACGACAGCGTATGGCCGGCGTAGGCCGCGGCCACCACCTCGCTCTGCTCGGCCTGGGCGAGGTCGGCGATCGCGTGCACGGCGGCGATCTCCATCGCGTCGGTCACGGTCGTGGCGCCGCAATCGAGCGCGCCGCGGAAGATGTACGGGAAGCACAGGACGTTGTTGACCTGGTTCGGGTAGTCGGTGCGGCCGGTGGCGATGATCGCGTCGGGTCGCACCGCCTTGGCCTGGTCGGGGGCGATCTCGGGCGTCGGGTTGGCGAGCGCGAAGATCAACGGCTGCCGAGCCATCGCCGCCACCATCTCGGGCTTGAGCACGCCACCGGCCGACAGGCCGAGGAAGATGTCGGCCTCCGGCATCACCTCCGCCAGCGTGCGCAAGGGCGTCTTCTGCGCGAACAGCGACTTGTCGGCGTCCATCAGTTCGGTGCGGCCTTCGTAGACCACGCCGGCGAGGTCGGTGACCCAGATGTTCTCGCGCCTGAGCCCCAGCTTCATCAGCAGGCCCAGGCAGGCCAGCGCCGCGGCGCCGGCGCCGCTGGCCACCAGCTTGACCTCGGCGAACGACTTGCCGACCACCTTCAGCGCGTTGAGCACCGCCGCGCCGACGACGATCGCGGTGCCGTGCTGGTCGTCGTGGAAGACCGGAATCTTCATCCGCTCGCGCAGCTTGCGCTCAATGTAGAAGCAGTCGGGCGCCTTGATGTCCTCCAGGTTGATACCGCCGAAGGTGGGCTCGAGCGCAGCGATCACGTCGACCAGCTTGTCGAGATTCTTCTCGTCCACCTCGATGTCGAAGACGTCGATGCCGGCGAACTTCTTGAACAGCACCGCCTTGCCTTCCATCACCGGCTTGGCCGCCAGCGGACCGATGTCGCCCAGGCCCAGGACCGCGGTGCCGTTGGTGACCACGCCGACGAGATTGCCGCGCGCGGTGTAGCGGAAGGCGTTCGCCGGGTCGGCGACGATCTCTTCGCAGGCGGCGGCCACGCCCGGGCTGTAGGCCAGCGCCAGGTCGTGTTGGTTGACCATCTGCTTGGTCGCGGCGATGGCGATCTTGCCGGGAGCCGGGAACTCGTGGTATTCGAGCGCGGCCTTCCTGAGCTCGGTGGCCTTCTCTTCGGCGGTGGACATCGCTCGCGTCTCCTGCGGTTCGTGGGCCCGGCATCGGGCGCCCAGGCTTGCACCCTATCACCGCCGTTGCGGGCGGGCGCGGATTCTATGGCGGCGCAGCCGCGGCGCGGCAGAATGCGGCGAAACTCCAGCCTCGTCTCGCCTTGCACCGCTTCCGCCTTGTCGACCCCACTCCGCCCCGGCCCATCGCAGCACGTGCAAGCGGCCGCTGGCGAGCATCGCGGCACCTCGCCGCGGCATGAGGCCGGCAGGCAATGAACGGCGAATTCGACCTCATCGCGCGCCACTTCACGCGCCCGGTGCGCCGCGCCGTGCTGGGCGTGGGCGACGACTGCGCCCTGATCCGGGCTGACGCGGGCATGCAGATTGCGGTTTCCAGCGACATGCTGGTCGAGGGCCGGCATTTCCTGTCCACGGTCGAGCCCGAGCGGCTGGGCCACAAGGCGCTGGCCGTGAACCTCAGCGATCTCGCGGCCTGCGGCGCCGACCCGCTGGCCTTCACCCTCGCGCTGGCGCTGCCGCGCGCCGACGACGCGTTCCTCGCAGCCTTCGCGCAAGGGATGTTCGCATTGGCCGATGCGCATGGCATCGAACTCGTCGGCGGCGACACGACGGCCGGGCCGCTGAACATCTGCATCACCGTGCTCGGCCAGGTCGCGCCCGGCCGGGCCTTGCTGCGCAGCGGCGCGCGGCCCGGCGACGACCTGTGGGTCAGCGGCCGCCTGGGCGACGCGCGACTGGCGCTGGAGGTGTTCCGCGGCCGCGCTGCGCTGGACGGGGCGCAGTTCGAGGCCGTGCGCCTGGCGATGGAACGACCGCAGCCGCGCGTCGCCCTGGGCCAGGCGCTGCGAGGGCTGGCGACGAGCGCGATCGACCTCAGCGATGGCCTGGTCGGTGACCTCGGCCATGTGCTGCAACGATCGGGCGTGGGCGCCGTCGTCGAGGTCGAGGCCCTGCCCTGCAGCGCGGTGCTCGCCGCCCAGACGCGCGCGCTGCGCCACGAATGCCTGCTTGCCGGCGGCGACGACTACGAGCTGCTGTTCACCGCGCCGCGCGATCGCCGCGAGGCGGTCGTTGCCGCCGGCGCGAGCGGCGGCGTGGCGGTCACGCGCTGCGGCTGGATCGAAGCCGAACGCGGACTGCGCCTGCGCGACACCCAGGGCGGCGCCTTGCCCGGTGCCTACCGCGGCTACGATCATTTCGCACCATGAGACGACGGGGCTCGGCCGAATCCGGATGCCCGCTCGGGCGAACCGGCCACGGACCATAGGGTGGCGAAATGAGGACCGCAAGGCCCAGCGCCGCCTTCATGCTGCGCCACCCGGCGCGCTGGATCGCGCTCGGCTTCGGCAGCGGCCTGGCGCCCCTCGCGCCGGGCACCGTGGGCACGCTGTGGGCCTGGGCGGCGTTTCTGGTGCTCGGGCATTGGCTGGGCGCGGCGGGCTGGGCGGTGGTCATCGCCGCCTCGCTGCCGCTGGGTCTGTGGGCCTGCACGCGCACCGCGCGCGAGATGGGCGTCGCCGACCCGAGCGCGGTGGTCTGGGACGAGGTGATCGCGTTCTGGATCGTGCTCTGGCTGGTGATGCCGGCGCCCTGGCCGACGCAGCTGGCGGCCTTCGCGCTGTTCCGCTTCTTCGACGCTGCCAAGCCCGGGCCGGTGGGCTGGGCCGACCGCCTGTTCAAGCTGCGGCCGGGCGAGGCCGTCGGCTGGCGCCAGGGCTGGGGCATTCTCTTCGACGACCTCGTGGCCGCCGGCTGCACGCTGCTGGTGATGGCCTTGTGGAGCCGCCTGTGGACTTCGTGAACATCGAACCGCTCGTGCTGCGACTTGGCGATGCCTTGCGCTCGCGCGGCTGGCGCCTGGCCAGCGCGGAGAGCTGCACCGGCGGCCTGATCGCCGCCGCCTGCACCGCGGTGGCCGGCTCCAGCGACTGGTTCGAACGAGGCTTCGTCACCTACAGCAACGCCGCCAAGACCGAATTGCTGGACGTGCCGGCTTCGCTCGTCGCGGCGCATGGCGCAGTGAGCGAGGAAGTGGCGCGGGCGATGGCCGCCGGCGCGCTGCAGCACGCGCCGGTGCAGCTCGCAGTGGCCACCACCGGCATCGCCGGGCCCGGCGGCGCGGTGCCCGGCAAGCCGGTGGGCACGGTGTGGCTGGCCTGGGGCACGGCCGGCGGCGTGCAGGCCGAGCGGCTGCAGATCGACGGCGACCGCGGCACCGTGCGCGGGGCGACCGTTCGCATCGCGCTGCAGCGCCTGTTGCAAGCCGCCGGCACCTGATCGGCGCGGCGATCAGCCGCCTGCTGCTAGGCGAGCAGGCGGCGCGCTGTCGTCGGCAAGGGCGCCTGCAAGGCCATCAGCACCAGACGCTGCAATGCATCCCAGGGCTCGTGCGGCCATTCGGGATGCTTCAGGCCCTTGACAATGCCGTCGCAGATGCTCGCCGCCGCCAGCAGATGCGCGAGCTGGTGGTCGGCCAGTGCCGGCAGCACGCGCTCGAAGAGGCGCTCCTTCAGGCCCCAGGCGCGAGCCTCCTTCAGCGCCAGCGGCAGCGGCTTGCCGTCGTCGAGCGCGGCACGTGCGCGGGCCAGCGCGCGCAGATCCTCGGCCAGCGACCAGTGGACGAACACGGCCGACTCACCCTCGGCCTGCAGCCCGTCGAGCATGCGCAGCGCGCGCGCGACCTGACCGCCCCAGACCGCCTCGGCGAGCTTGGCGATGTCGTAGCGCGCGACATCGAGCACGGCGGCCTCGATCTGCTCGAAGCCGAGTTCGCCAGCCGGGTGCAGCAACGCGAGCTTTTGCAGCTCCTGGTGCGCCGCGAGCAGGTTGCCTTCGACGCGGTCGGCGAAGAAAGCCAATGCGCGCTGGCCATCGGCGCCGGCCTGCACGCGCTGGCCCTGGCGCGCGAGCCGCTGCGCCAGCCAGGCCGGCAGCGCCTTGCGCTCCAGGGTCTCGACGCGCAGCGTGACCCCGGCCGCGTCGAGCGCGTTGAACCAGCCCGCCTTGCTCTGCTGCCAGTCCAGCCGCGGCAGCTGCACGAGCGTGTACACGCCCTCGGACCCATGCCGGACGATCTGCTCGCAGTAGCGCTGCAGGGCCTCGGAGCCGTCCTTGCCGGGCTTGCCCGAGGGGATGCGGACCTCGATCAGCTGCGATTGCGCGAACAGGCTCATCGCCTGCGCCGCACCGAGCACGCCGCTCCAGTCGAAATGGGCACCGCTGACGGTGAACACCTTGCGCTCGCTGCAGCCGGCCGCGCGCGCCGCGGCGCGGATCGCGTCGGCAGCCTCCTGCGCCAGCAGCGGCTCGTCGCCGTGGATGGTGTACAGCGGCTTCAGGCCGCGGGCCAGGTGGGCGTCGAGCTGATCGGCGCGCAATTGCATGCCGCCCCCTCAGAACTTGATCGCCGCCAGCCGCCGCAGCACCTGGGTGACGACGTCGGACTGCATGTCTTCGTAGAGCTCGGCCTCTTCCTGCTCCTTGGCCAGGGCGAAGTTCTCGCTGTAGCTCAGGTCGCGCGAGAGCAGCAGCTCGGCGCGCGGGATCAGCTCGCGGCCGCCAGGCGTGTGGGCGCGGAAGTCGAACTTCAGCCGCAGCGTGAATTCGCGCACCTGCGCCGCCGCGGTGGAAGCAACCACGCTCTTGTCGCGCGTGTCGACCAGGGCCTGCAGGATCACGTCGGCGCGGTCGGGCGCATCGAGCACGTGCACCTGCAGCGCGAGCTGGCGCCGCAGCGCCTCGGCCAGCGGCGAGCGTGGCGCGAAGCCCTGCAGCGCGATGCTGGAGAAATGCAGGCGCGGCGGCTGGCGCAGCGCGAAGCCACAGCCGGCCATAGCGCCCAGGCCGGCGAAGCCGGCGATGAAGGCCAGTGCCGATCGCCGCTCAGATGACGACATTGACCAGCCGGCCCGGCACCACGATGACCTTGCGCGCCGGCTTGCCTTCGGCGAAGCGGGCGAACTCCGGCGCGGCCAGCGCCGCGGCCTCGATGACCGCGTGGGTGGCGTCCGCGGGCACGCGGATCACGCCGCGCAGCTTGCCGCCGACCTGCAGCACGAGCTCGATCTCGTCGCGCGCCAGCGCCGCTTCGTCGACCGCCGGCCAGGGCGCCGCGAAGATCTCGCCGTGCCGGGCCTCGAAGCCCAGTTCGCGCCACAGCACATGGGTGATGTGCGGCGCCGCCGGGTACAGGCTGCGCAGCAGGATGCCGAAGGCCTCGGCCAGGACGGCCGCGTCGGCGGCCGCATCCTGGTTCGCGGCGGCGTCGGTGGCGGTGTCGGCCAGCCGCGCGTCCTCGACCGCGTTGAGCATCTTCATCGCGCCCGAGACGACGGTGTTGTATTGCAGGCGCTCGTAGTCGTTGCTGACCTGGCGCAGCAACAGATGGATCTCGCGCCGCAGCCCCACCGCGGCGGAGCTCGCACCCTCGACCGTGGTGGCGGCCGCCAGCCGTGGCGCCAGCTTCACGCCGGTGGCCCAGAGCCGGCGCAGGAAACGGAAAGATCCCTCGGCGCCGCTGTCCGACCAGGCCGCGCTCTGGTCGGGCGGGGCGGCGAACATCGTGAACACGCGCGCCGTATCGGCGCCGAACCTGGCGATGATGTCGCGCGGCTCGACGACGTTGTTCTTGCTCTTGGACATCTTCTCGATGCCGCCGAGCTGCACCGGCGCGCCGTCGGCCTTGGCGGTGGCGCCCACCGGATGGCCGCGGTCGTCGCAGGCGACCTCGACCTCGCTCGGGTAGAACCAGCGCTTCTTGCCGCCCTCGTCCTCGCGGTAGTAGCTCTCGTTGAGCAGCATGCCTTGCGTGAACAGCTTGCGGAACGGCTCGCCGAACGTGACCAGGCCGAGGTCGCGCATCGCCTTGGTCCAGAAGCGCGCGTACAGCAGGTGCAGCACCGCGTGCTCGATGCCGCCGATGTACTGGTCCATCGGCATCCAGGCCTCGACGCGCTCGTCGACCATCGTCGGGCTGCCCGGGCAGCAGTAGCGCATCACGTACCAGGCGCTGTCGACGAAGGTATCCATGGTGTCGGTCTCGCGCCGCGCCGGCTTGCCGCATTGCGGGCAGGCGACGTTGACGAAGGCCGCGCACTTGTTCAGCGGGTTGCCGCTGCCCACGGGCACCAGGTCTTCGGGAAGCAGCACCGGCAGGTCGCGCTCGGGCACCGGCACCGCTCCGCAGTCTGCGCAATGGATGATCGGGATCGGCGTGCCCCAGTAGCGCTGGCGGCTGATGCCCCAGTCGCGCAGGCGCCAGGTGGTCTTCTTCTCGCCCAGCCCCAGGGCGCCGAGTGCGGCGGCGATCGCATCGACCGCCGGCTTGTAGTGCAGGCCGCTGTAGTTGCCCGAGTTGACGGTGATCCCGCGCGCCTTGTCGGCGTACCAGTCCTGCCAATGGTCGTAGCTGTAATGTTCGCCGTCGACATGCACGACCTGCAGGATGTCGAGGCCGTATTTCCTGGCGAAGGCGAAGTCGCGCTCGTCGTGCGCCGGCACGCCCATCACGGCGCCGTCGCCGTAGCCCATCAGCACGTAGTTGCCGACCCACACCGGCACCGGCTGTTCGGTCAGTGGGTGGATCACCGACAGGCCCAGCGGCCGACCTACCTTTTCCTTCAGCGCCAGCTCGGCCTCGGTGGTACCGCCCTTCCTGCATTCCTCGATGAAGGCGGCGATGTCGGGGTCGCGGCGCGCGGCATGCGCGGCCAGCGGGTGCTCCGGCGCGACGGCGCAGAAGGTGACGCCCATGATCGTGTCGGCGCGCGTGGTGAACACGTACATCCGGCCATCCTGGATCGGCGCGCCGTCGTCGCCGCGGATGTCGTGGGTGAAGGCGAAGCGCACGCCCTCGCTCTTGCCGATCCAGTGCTCCTGCATCAGGCGCACGCGCTCGGGCCAGCCTTCGAGGTAATGCGGGTGCGTGCTGTCGTTGACGCCGGCCAGCAGCTCGTCGGCGTACTGCGTGATCGCGAGGTAGTAGCCCGGGATCTCGCGCTTCTCGACGACGGCGCCGCTGCGCCAGCCGCGGCCATCGACGACCTGCTCGTTGGCGAGCACGGTCTGGTCGACCGGGTCCCAGTTGACGACCTGCGTCTTTTTGTAGGCGATGCCCTTTTCCAGCATCTTCAGGAAGAACCACTGGTTCCAGCGGTAGTAGTCGGGGTCGCAGGTGGCGAGTTCGCGACTCCAGTCGAACGACAGGCCCAGCGGCTGCATCTGCGCCTTCATCTCGGCGATGTTCGCCCGCGTCCACTGGGCCGGCGGCACGCCGTTGTCGATCGCTGCGTTCTCGGCCGGCAGGCCGAAGGCGTCCCAGCCCATCGGCATCAGCACGTTCATGCCCTTCATGCGCAGGTAGCGCGCCAGCATGTCGTTGATGGTGTAGTTGCGCGCATGGCCCATGTGCAGCCTGCCGCTGGGGTAAGGCAGCATCGAGCAGGCGTAGAACTTGGGCGCCGGGCTGTCCTCGGTGACGCGGTAGGCGTCGGTCGCGGCCCAATGCGCCTGGGCGGCGGCTTCGACTTCTGCGGGGACGTACTTTTCGTTCATCCCGCGGATTCTACGGAGCGCCTACTTCGCGGCCGGCGCTTCGGTGACCAGGCCGATGCGGGTGAGTCCGGCCTCCTGCACCCAGCCGATCAGCTCGGCCACGCGGCCGTAGGGCACGCGGCTGTCGGCGCGCAACTGGACTTCGGTCCCGGGGTCGCGCTGCGCGGCTTCGCGCACGCGCTGCATCACCTGCTCGCGCGCCCCCTTGGCTTCGAGCGGCCGGTCACCGAGATACAGCCTGCCTTCGCCGTCGATGGCCAGCGCGACGAAGGCGGGTGCGTCGGTGGCGGCCGCGCCTTCGGCCTTGGGCAGGTCGAGCTTGAGGCTGCTGCCCAGGAGCGGCGCGGTGACGATGAAGATGACCAGCAACACCAGCATCACGTCGATCAGCGGCGTCATGTTGATCTCGCTCATCGGCTGCGCGCCGGGGTTGCGTTCCAGGCGGCCGAAAGCCACGGTCAATCCTTCGCCGCGGTGTCGAGCACCATCTCGCGCAGGTCGTGGGCGAAGCCTTCGAGCTCGGCCTCGCAGGCCGCGACCCACTTGCCGAAGACGTTGTAGGCCAGCACGGCAGGCACCGCGACGGCGATGCCGGTGGCGGTCATGATCAGCGCCTCGCCGATCGGGCCGGCGACCTTGTCGATGCCGACGCTGCCCGCCGCGGCGATGCCGGCCAGCGCGTGGTAGATGCCCCAGACGGTGCCGAACAGGCCGACGAAGGGCGCCGTGCTGCCGATCGAGGCCAGCAGCACCTGGCCGAATTGCAGGTGCGCCAGGCCGCGATGCAGGGCGTCGCGCAGGCGGCGCGTGAGCTGCGAAGGCATCCGACCCGCGGTCTCCAGTGTGCCGGCCAGCGGTTGCGCGGCGGCGGCCTCGAGCAGCGGCAGCAGCACGCGCTCGCGGTCGAGGGCGGCCAGCCGCGCGCGACCATCCTCCAGGCTGGCGGCGTCCCAGAACGCCGGCACCGCACGCGCGATGTCGCCGCTGGCACGCCGCAACAACCAGCCCTTCCACAGGATCAGCACCCAGGCCGCCACCGACATCGCCAGCAACAGCAGCACGACGGCGCGGCCGACGCCGTCGTTGCCGCTCCAGAACTCAGACAGGCCCTGCACGCAAGCCTCGCGGCCGCGCGCCGCGAACCGGCGCAGCGACGGGCCCGTGCGCGGCCGGGTGCGAACGCTGCGGACTCATGCCTTCAGGCCCAGCACGTCGTCCATGCCGTACAGGCCGCTCTTGCGCCCGGCGACGAAGCGCGCCGCGCGCAGGCTGCCGTCGGCATAGTTGGCGCGGCTGCCGCTCTTGTGGCTGATCTCGATGCGCTCGCCGGTGCCGGCGAACATCACCATGTGCTCGCCGACGATGTCGCCGCCGCGCAGGGTTGCAAAACCGATGCTGCCGTCCGGGCGTTCGCCGGTATGGCCATGGCGCGCGAACACGCCATGGGTGGCCAGGTCGACGCCGCGTGCGCGGGCCAGCACCTCGCCCATCGCCAGCGCGGTGCCGCTGGGCGCATCGACCTTGTGCCGGTGGTGGGCTTCGAGCACCTCGATGTCGTAGCCCTCGCCGAGCGAGCGCGCCGCCATCTCGATCAGGCGCAACATGACGTTGAC
Organism: uncultured beta proteobacterium; assembly: GCA_963725755.1. GTDB lineage: Bacteria > Pseudomonadota > Gammaproteobacteria > Burkholderiales > Burkholderiaceae_C > Rubrivivax. Next base: position 141,848 of record CAVRZW010000010.1, on the reverse strand, counting down.
GCCCACGCTCATGTTGGGCGCGAAGACGATCGCGATCTGCTCGGCGGCGGCGGCGACCCCGGCCTTCTGCTCCGGCGTGAAGCCGGTGGTGCCGATCACCGCGCGCACGCCGAGTTGACGGCACAGCGCGAGGTGCGCCAGCGTGCCCTCGGGGCGGGTGAAATCGATCAGCACATCGGCGCCGGCCAGGCCCTGGCGCAGGTCGGCCGTGACCGCCACCCCGGTCGCGCGACCCGCGAAGGCGCCGGCGTCGTGGCCCAGCGCGGGGCTCGCGGGTAGGTCCAGGGCACCCGATAGCGAGCAGTCGGCGCTGGCGAGGACGGCCTCGATCAGCATCCGGCCCATGCGCCCCCCGGCGCCGGCCACGGCGACGTTCAGCATGATCTCCCGCCGGCGACGGCGACGTTCGACCCGACGGCAGGTCGGCCGGTGTTCATCCCTGCTCGAGCGGCGGATAGTCGCGCACCGGGCCCACCGGCTCCGGCGGCGGCGCCGGTTGCTTGCGCGGTGGCGGCAGTGCGGCACGCTCTTCATCGCTGAGTTCGAGCTTGGGCGCCCGCGGGTCCTTGAAGCGGCTGATCGAGGCCACGAACTCGCGCTCGGAGGGCAGTTCGGGCGCCTCGATCTTCTTCACCACGTTGCCGTCGAAGTAGACGACGACGCTGCGCCGCTGCAGCGCCGCGCCGGGCCGGCGCAGCGTGAAGATGTAGTCCCAGCGGTCGGCGTGGAACGGATCGGTGAGCATCGGGGTGCCCAGGATGTCGCGCACCTGCGCCCTCGACAAGCCCGGCTTGACCAGGGCCGCCTGCTCCTTGGTGACGGCATTGCCCTGCACGATGTCGATGCGGTACGGCGTGATCAGGCCGACGAAGCTGTCGGTGCGCTGCAGCGACGCGCACCCGGGGAGCGCAGTGGCAGCGGCCAGGGCCAGAAAAGTCTGAAGGGATCGTCGCATCGGCTTGGGCGCAGGGGCTGGTGGCACAAGGGTCGTGCCCAGCTGGCTATGATCGCTCGATTCTACCGAGGGCGACGACGCCGGCCGACGCCCGGGGCAAGACCGCGGCAGGACCGGGGAAACAAGGGCGCGCCATGACGCAGTCGGATGAACTCAAGAGCAGCGGCCTGAAGGCCACCCTGCCGCGGATCAAGATCCTCGACGTCTTCCAGCGCACCGAGCGCCGCCACATGACGGCCGAGGATGTCTTCAAGGCCTTGCTGGCCGAAGGCGCGGACATCGGCCTGGCCACCGTCTATCGGGTGCTGATGCAGTTCGAGCAGGCCGGGCTGCTGACGCGCAGCAACTTCGAGTCGGGCAAGTCGGTGTTCGAGCTCAACGAGGGGCACCACCACGACCACCTCGTCTGCCTGGACTGTGGGCGGGTGGAGGAGTTCTTCGACCCCGAGATCGAGCAGCGGCAGCGCAGCATCGCCGTCGCACGCGGCTTCGAGTTGCAGGAGCATTCGCTGGCGCTGTATGCGCGCTGCACGAAGGCAAATTGCACCCATCGGCACAAGCCCGAGGTGACCTGATCAGACCGCCTCGTTGCGCTCCATCGCCGCCTGGTGGCGGCGGATGAATTCCTGGTAGGTGTCGATGCCCCGCAGTTGCAGCACGGTATTGCGCACCGCGGCCTCGACCAGCACCGCGAGGTTGCGGCCGGCGTCGACCGCGATCACCACCTTGCGCACGGGCAGGCCGAGGATGTCCTCGTACAAGGGCTCGTAGGGCAGGCGCTCGAACTCGCGTTCCATCGTCTCCTTGCGCACCAGGTGCACGAGCAAGTGGACGCGCATCTTGCGCCGCACCGCCGTCTCGCCGAATATGGCCTTGATGTCGAGCAGGCCGATCCCGCGCACCTCGAGCAGGTTCTGCAGCAGATCGGGGCAACGGCCCTCGAGCGCGGTCTGCGAGGTGCGGTAGATGTCCACCGCATCGTCGGCCACCAGGCCATGGCCGCGCGAGATCAGCTCCAGCCCCAGTTCGCTCTTGCCCAGGCCCGATTCGCCGGTCAGCAGCACCCCCAGGCCCAGGATGTCCATGAACACGCCGTGGCGCGTCAGCCGCTCGGCGAAATGCTGGCCCAGGTAGCCCCGCACGACGTCGATCACGTGCCCGGCCGATTCGCTGGTGACGAACAGCGGGATCTCGGCGCGGTCGCACATCGCGACCAGGCGGTCGGGCGGGGTCTCGCCGTCGGCCACGATCAGCACCGGCGGCTCCAGGGTGACGATGCGCGAGATGCGGCGCTCCTGGTCCTCGGGCACCGGCGTGGAGAGATAGGCGACCTCGCGCCGGCCGACGATCTGCACCCGGTAGGGGTGGATGTAGTTGAGGTAGCCGACCAGGTCGGCCGCCGAGCGGGCTTCGCGTACGGCGGCGTCGTCGAAGCGGCGTTCGGGATGGGCGTGGCCGGCGATCCACTCCCAGTGCAAGGCCTCCCGGTGCGCCTCGAAGAGCCCTTCAGCGCTGATCGAGGTCGGTTTCATCGGGCGCCCACATTCGGCTCAGGCCACCGACTTCAGCGGTTCCCAGTCGGAGATCAGCTTGTGCACGCCGACCGCATCGGGTTCGGTCTTCAGGCGCTCGCGCAGGGTGCGGTCGGACAGCATCTCGGCGATCTCGGACAGAATCTCCAGATGGCGCTGCGTCGCCGCCTCGGGCACGAGCAGGAAGATCAGCAGCGAGACCGGTTCGTCGTCGGGCGCGTCGAACGGGATCGGCTGCAGCACCCGCACCACCGCCGCCAGCGGGTTCTTCAGGCCCTTGATGCGGCCATGCGGGATCGCCACCGCGTGGCCCAGGCCGGTCGAGCCCAGGCGTTCGCGCGCAAAGAGGTTGTCGGTGACGATGCCGCGGGCGATCGAATGCTGGTTCTCGAACAACAGCCCGGCCTGCTCGAAAACACGCTTCTTGCTGGTCGCATCGACATTCACCAGCACGTTGGCGGCGGGCAAGATTGCGGCGAGTCGGTTCATCGGGCCATTCCTTCCTGCCGCAGACTGCTGGCCGCACGGCGATCGAGGGCGTTACAAAAGCGAATGATGATAGCCCTCGCAACCCAGCGCTTGGCATAGCGCAGAACCCCGAAACGCGTGGCATAGGACCGCATTGCGGCGCCGCAGCAACACCGTGGGCCGCCATGCAAAACGGCCCCGAAGGGCCGTCGCACCGCGGTCGTCGGCAAGCGCCTAGGGCACGCCGGCGTCGATGCGCTTGGGGGACTCGTGGTGGTGGTTCTGCAGCCGGTCCTTGTGGCGGACGACTTGGCGGTCGAGCTTGTCCATCAACTGGTCGATCGCGGCGTAGAGATCCTCGTGCGCCTGCTCGACGAAGATGTCGCGGCCTTTCACATGCAGGGTGACTTCGGCTTTCTGCCTTCGCTCCTTCTCCTTCAGTTTTTCAATCGTCAGCAGCACGGTGACATCCACCACCTGGTCGAAGTGCCGGGTCACGCGATCCAGCTTAGTAAGCACATACTCACGAAGTGCAGGGGTGACTTCCAGGTGATGTCCGCTGATCGTCAAGTTCATCAGAACCTCCTTTGCGAGGGGTGGGGCGAGTGGCCGGCGCACCAAGTCGCCGGCTGGGGAAGGAAGGGTGGGAATGGGGACGCGGATGCGTGGAGGCGGGGCGGTAACGGTGTGCGGCTGGGTGCCGTCCAGGCCAGTGTGCACCCGTTGCCGGGCCCTGACAAGCGGCCTGCCGCAGGCCGGCCGGGTCGGCGCGGTGAGCCGCCGGGGCGGCTCTGTGGGCCCGACTTGCGCGCCCCTCCCTGGCGCTTTCGGATCCACCGGCCGCGCCCCGCTCGCCCTTCGTCGATCATCGTCTTATCCTGCCACCCCACCCGCCTTTCTGCCCTGCACCATGCCCGCCAAACCGCCGCTGCTCATCCGCCACGCCACGCTGCCGGACGGCCGCGCCGACATCGACCTGCTGGCGCTCGACGGCCGCATCGCCGCGACCGGCACGGCCCTGCCGGCGCCAGCCGGCGCGTTGGAGATCGACGCCCAGGGCTGGCTGCTCAGCCCGCCTTTCGTCGACGCCCACTTCCACCTCGACGCCACGCTCAGCCACGGCCTGCCACGCGTCAACGCCAGTGGCACCCTGCTCGAAGGCATCGCGCTGTGGGGCGAACTCAAGCCGCTGCTGACCGAGGAGGCGATCGCCGAGCGCGCGCTGCAGTACTGCGACTGGGCCGTGGCGCGCGGGCTGCTGGCGATCCGCTCGCATGTCGATGTCTGCGACGACCGCCTGCTGGCGGTTCGCGCCCTGCTCGAGGTCAAGCGCCGCGTCGCGCCCTACCTCGACCTCCAGCTCGTGGCCTTCCCGCAGGACGGCCTGTTGCGCTCGCCCGGCGCGCTCGCCAACCTGCAGCGCGCGCTCGACCTGGGTGTCGAGGTCGTCGGCGGCATTCCGCATTTCGAGCCCACCTATGAACAGGGCAGCGAGAGTGTCGGGCTGCTGTGCGAACTGGCCGCCGAGCGCGGCCTGCGCGTAGACATGCATTGCGACGAGAGCGACGACCCGCAGTCGCGCCACATCGAGACCCTGGCCTTCCACACCCGGCGCCTGGGCCTGCAGGGCCGGGTCACCGGCTCGCATCTCACGTCGATGCACTCGATGGACAACTGCTACGCCAGCAAGCTGATCCCGCTGATCGCCGAAAGCGGCGTCCACGTGGTGGCCAACCCGCTGATCAACATCACGCTGCAGGGCCGCCACGACAGCTACCCGAAGCGTCGCGGCATGACCCGCGTGCCCGAACTGCTGGCCGCCGGCGTCGGCGTCGGCTTCGGCCACGACTGCGCGATGGATCCCTGGTACGCACTGGGTTCGGCCGACATGCTGGAGGTCGCGGCGATGGGCCTGCATGTGGCGCAGATGACCTCGGTGCAGGGGCAGCGGCAATGCTTCGACGCCGTCACCGTCAACAGCGCGCGCATCCTCGGGCTGCAGGGCTACGGCCTCGCGCCCGGCTGCCGCGCCGACTTCGTGCTGCTGCAGGCGCGCTCGCCGCAGGAAGCGATCCGTCTGCGGGCGCAGCGCCTGCTGGTGGTGCGCGGCGGCAGCGTGGTCTCGCGCATGGCTCCGGCCACGGCCGAGTTGAGCCTTCCCGGGCGCACCGACCGCCAGTCGTTCCAAGTGGATTTCACGCGACAGCCCCTGCCCATGCCGGCCCAGGCTGCTGGCTAGAATCGATTCGCCCAGGGAAGAGACAAGCAGGCAGACAAGACAATGAAACTCATCGGTTCACTCACCAGCCCTTACGTGCGCAAGGTTCGCGTCGTGATGGCCGAGAAGAAGCTCGACTTCGAGCTGGCGCTCGAGGACGTCTGGGAAGACGACGCCATCCTGAAGAGCAACCCGCTGGGCAAGGTACCCTGCCTGGTGATGGAAGGCGGCGAGGCGGTGTTCGACTCGCGGGTGATCGTCGAATACCTCGACACCCTTTCGCCGGTGGGCAAACTGATCCCGCCCTCGGGTCGCGAGCGCACCGAGGTGCGCACCTGGGAAGCCCTGGCCGACGGGCTGCTCGACGCCGGCGTCCTCGCGCGCCTGGAAGCGAAGTGGAAGGGCCGCACCGACGCCCAACGCTCGCAGGCCTGGATCGACCGCCAGATGAGCCGCGTCAGCGCCGCGCTCAAGTCCTTTTCCCAGGGCCTGGGCGACAAGCCGTTCTGCGCCGGCAACCACTTCACGCTGGCCGACGTGGCCACCGGCTGCGCGCTCGGTTATCTCGACTTCCGGTTCGCCGACATCGATTGGCGCAGCGAATACCCCAACCTGAAGCGCCTGTACGACAAGCTCGCGGCGCGGCAGAGCTTCATCGACACGGCGCCGCGCGCGGCCTGAGCGCTCAGCTCGTCGCCGGCTGAAGGCGGTCGCTCGGCGCGGCCCGAGAGCCGTCGCTCGGCGCGGCCTGACCGCTGTCGCTGCGCGAGGGCTGAAAGCTGTCGCTGCGCGAGGGCTGAAAGCTGTCGCTGCGCGCCAGGGGCCAGTAAAGCTCGAACACCTTGTGCGGCCAGTCGGCGCGGCCTTCGATGGCCGCGAGCAGTTCGCCCGGCTTGACGAAGGGCAGCACGTTGGCCAGCAGGCGCACGTCGTGGGCGTCGAGCCGGCGCACGATGTGCAAGGCGGTGATCTGGGCCGGGTGTTCCAGCCCGGCGGCCTGCACCAGCTCCTTGAGCGCGTGCAGCGTGTTCTGGTGGAAGCGCCAGACGCGCTCGGCCTTGTCGGGCACCACCAGCGCCTGCTGGCGCTGCTTGTCCTGCGTCGTCACGCCGACCGGGCATTTGCCGGTGTGGCAGGTCTGGGACTGGATGCAGCCGAGCGCGAACATGAAGCCCCGCGCGGCGTTGCACCAGTCGGCACCGAGCGCCATGTTGCGCGCGATGTCGAAGGCCGTGACCACCTTGCCGGCGCAGCCGATCTTGATGCGCTCGCGCAGGTCGAGCCCGACCAGCGTGTTGTGGACCAGCATCAGCCCTTCCTGCAGCGGCGCGCCTACATGGTCGGTGAACTCCAGCGGCGCCGCGCCGGTGCCGCCCTCGGCACCGTCGACGACGATGAAATCAGGCAGCAGGCCGGTTTCCAGCATCGCCTTGGCGATCGCGAGCCATTCCCACGGGTGGCCGATGCACAGCTTGAAGCCGGTCGGCTTGCCGCCGGAGAGGTTTCGCAGCCGCTCGACGAACTGCAGCAGTTCCACCGGCGTGGCGAAGGCGCCATGGCGCGCCGGGCTGATGCAGTCCTTGCCCATCGGCACGCCGCGCGCGGCGGCGATCTCGGCCGTCACCTTGGGCCCCGGCAGGACCCCGCCGTGGCCGGGCTTGGCGCCCTGGCTGAGCTTGATCTCGATCATCTTGACCTGCGGCTCGCGCGCGTTGGCGATGAAACGCTCTTCGCTGAAGCTGCCGTCGTCGTTGCGGCAGCCGAAGTAGCCGCTGCCGATCTCCCAGATCAGGTCGCCGCCGTGGACACGGTGGTGGACGCTGATCGAGCCCTCGCCGGTGTCGTGGGCGAAGCTGCCGCGGCGCGCGCCGCCGTTGAGCGCCATGATCGCGTTGGCGCTCAAGGCGCCGAAGCTCATCGCCGAGATGTTGAACACGCTGGCGCTGTAGGGCTGGCTGCAGGTGCTGCCGCCGGCGCCGATCGTGATGCGGAAGTCGTGGCTGGCGATCTGGCTCGGTGCCATCGAGTGGTTGATCCACTCGTAGCCGCTGGCCTGCACGTCGAGCTGGGTGCCGAAAGGGCGGTTGTCGGCATCGCCCTTGGCCCGCTGGTAGACCAGCGAGCGCTGCGAGCGCGAGAACGGCGTGGCCTCGGCGTCGCTCTCGATCAGGTACTGCCGGATCTCGGTGCGGACGTACTCGAACAGGAAGCGGATGTGCCCGATCACCGGGTAGTTGCGCAGCACCGAATGGCGCCGCTGCCGGGTGTCGCGCCAGCCCAGCCCGACCAGGGCCAGGCACAGCAAGGCGCCCGGCCCGCCGCGGCCGAAACCGATGTAGGTGAAGCAGAACAGCAGCAGGCCGATGCCGCTGGCCAGCCAGGCGGAGTAGCGGACCGGGAAGTGGCGGTCGATCCTGCGCAGCCATTCGTGCATGTCCGGTCCCTTCGCGTTGCCCGGGCGGATGGTAGCGACACCGCCCCCGCCGCGGCGCTGCAAACAACCCGGTGTTTGCCCACCCGGCGCTAGCCGAAGAACGCGCGCAGCGCCGCCGCCGTCTCGGCGGGCAGCTCCTCGGGGATGAAATGCCCCGCGGGCAGCATCCCGCCGGTCACGCTGCCCGCGCATTGCGCGCGCCACAGCGCCAGCGGGTCGAACAGGCGCTGCACCACGCCGCACTCGCCCCACAGCACGAGCAGGTCGCAGGCGATCCTTTCGCCGGCGGCGCGCGAGGCGCGGTCGTGATCGAGGTCGATGCCGGCGCTGGCGCGGTAGTCCTCGCAGGCGCCGTGGATGGCCGCGGGATCGCAGAAGCAGCGCTCGTACTCGGCCAGCGCTTCGGGCTCGACGTGACCCAGGCCCGCGCTGCCCCAGCCGCCGAGCTTGGCGTGCAGGTACTCGCGGGCGCAGCCGCCGATCATCAGTTCGGGCAGCGGCTGCGGCTGGATCAGGTGGAACCAGTGGTAGTAGGCGCGGGCGAACGCGAAGTCGGTGGCGGCGTACATGTCCAGCGTCGGCGCGATGTCGATCACCGCCAGCCGGCCGACCGCCTGCGGGTGGTCCAGCGCCAAGCGGTGCGCGACCCGGCCGCCGCGGTCGTGGCCGCAGAGGCCGAAGCGCTCGTGACCCAGCACGCGCATCAGCCGCACGAGGTCCAGCGCCATCGCTCGCTTGCTGTGGTTGGCGTGGTCGGGCGCGTCGGCGGGCTTGGCGCTGTCGCCGTAGCCGCGCAGGTCGGGCAGCACGAGCGCGAAGTGTGGTGCGAGCTGCTGCGCCACGCGGTGCCACATCGCGTGCGTCTGCGGGAAGCCGTGCACGAGCAGCAGCGGCGGCGCGCCGGCCGCGCCGCCGACGCGGGCGCGGATGCGGATGCCGCCGAGCTCGAAGTCGCGCGCCTCGAAGCCGCTGAACCAGGACGCCGGGGCATTCATCCGCCGCAGCATAGCCGCCCGGCCGGCGCTGGCTATACTGCGCGCCCTCAGCGCCGATTTGTCCGACTTGCGGGCGCTGTCAACAAATGCCGCTAAGGGGGACACCGCCCGCCCGGTGCCCGCCTGGAGGCGGCGCCGGGTTCGTCGTTTGATGGCATCCATCGGTCTGGTCAGCGCACAGCAGATGCATTTCAGCGAGCCGCTGCCGCTGCAGAGCGGCGCCTCGCTGGCCGACTATTCGCTCACCTACGAGACCTACGGCGAGCTCGACGCTGCGCGCAGCAACGCGGTGCTGGTGTGCCACGCGCTCAACGCCAGCCACCATGTCGCCGGCGTCGATGCGGCGGGCGCGAAGGGCTGGTGGGACAACCTCGTCGGCCCGGGCAAGCCGCTGGACACCGACCGCTTCTTCGTCATCGGCGTCAACAACCCGGGCTCGTGCTTCGGCTCCACCGGGCCGATGGACCTCAACCCGGCGACCGGCCGCGCCTGGGGCGCCGATTTCCCGGTGCAGACGGTGGAGGACTGGGTCGATGCGCAGGCCAGGCTGCTGACGCGCCTGGGGATCGAGCGGCTCGCCGCGGTGATCGGCGGCAGCCTGGGCGGGATGCAGGCGCTGGCCTGGACGCTGCGCCACCCGGCCCGCGTGCGCCATTGCATCGCGATCGCGACGGCGCCGAACCTGTCGGCGCAGAACATCGCCTTCAACGAGGTCGCGCGGCGCGCCATCGTCACCGACCCCGACTTCCACGGCGGCCATTTCTACGAGCACGGCGTGGTGCCCGGCCGGGGCCTGCGCGTGGCGCGGATGATCGGCCACATCACCTACCTGGCCGAAGACGCGATGGACAGCAAGTTCGGCCGCGAGCTCAGGAACGGCGCGCTCGCCTACAGCACGCAGGAAGTCGAGTTCCAGATCGAGAGCTACCTGCGCCACCAGGGCGACAAGTTCAGCACCTACTTCGACGCCAACACCTACCTGCTGATCACCCGCGTGCTGGACTACTTCGACCCTGCCGCAGCGCATGGCGGCGACCTCGCGCGCGCCCTGGCGGTGGCGCGCGACAACCGCTTCCTGCTCGTGAGCTTCAGCACCGACTGGCGCTTCTCGCCGGCGCGCTCGCGCGAGATCGTCAAGGCCCTGGTGGACAACCGCATCGCGGTCAGCTACGCCGAGATCGACGCCCCCCATGGGCACGACGCGTTCCTGCTCGAGGACCCGCGCTACCACGCGCTGCTGCGCGCCACCTTCGAGCGCATCGGGGCCGAGTCATGAGCGAGCGCAAGGACCTCGAGCTCATCGCCGACCTCGTGCCCGCGGGCAGCCGCGTGCTCGACCTCGGCTGCGGCAACGGCGAGCTGCTGGCCCATCTGCGCGACCGCAAGGGCTGCAGCGGCTACGGCATCGAGATCGCCGACGCCAACGTGCTGGCCTGCGTCGAGCGCGGCATCGACGTCATCCAGATCAACCTCGAGGAAGGCCTGGCCCTTTTCGACAACCGCAGCTTCGACGTCGTGCTGCAGCTCGACACGCTGCAGCACCTGCGCCACACCGAGCGGATGCTGAGCGAGACCGCACGGGTGGGCCGCATCGGCGTCGTCAGCTTTCCGAACTTCGCCCACTGGCCGAACCGGCTGCAGGTGCTGGCCGGGCGCATGCCGGTCACGCGCGCGCTGCCTTTCCAGTGGTACGACACGCCGAACATCCGCGTCGGCACTTTCGCCGACTTCGAGGTGCTGGCGCGCAAGAGCGGCCTGGCCGTGACCGACAGCTTCGGCCTGCAGGGCGGGCGCATCGTGCGCCGCTGGCCCAACCTGCTGGCCAGCGTGGCAGTGTTCCGGTTCGAGCAGGCCTGAGGCCGCGCCCGGACGAGCGCAGGATCGCCGCCGGGAGCGAACCGATGAACCCACCGACGCCCGCCGACGAACGCGATCGCCTCGCGCGCCTGCGCGAGCTGTCCGTGCTGGACAGCCCGCCCGAGGCCTTGTTCGACAACCTGGCTCGGCAGGCCGCGGCCCTGTGCGGCGCGCCGATCGCCCTGCTGACCCTCGTCGATGAACAGCGCCAGTGGTTCAAGGCCAACGTCGGCCTCGCCGGGGTGCCGCAAACGCCGCGCGAGCAGGCCTTTTGCGCCTGGACGATCGACGGCGACGCGGTCTTCGAAGTGCCCGACGCGACCCTCGACGCGCGCTTCGCCGCCAACCCGCTGGTCACCGGCGCGCCGAACATCCGCTTCTACGCCGGAGCACCCGTGCAGCTGGAAGATGGCGCCCGCGTCGGCGCGCTGTGCGTGATCGACCGCGAGCCGCGCCGGCTCAGCGTCACGCAGGCGCAGGCCCTGCGCGACCTGGCCGCCATCGCCAGCGACGCGCTCGCGATGCGGCGCGACCTGATCGCCGGCACCCTGGCCGTGCGCAGCGGCATCCCCCACACCGGCGAGAGCCGCCTGACCGCCGCCGATGGCAGCCAGCGCCAGGTCGCCTGGACGCACGGCGCGCAGCAGGACAAGGGCCTCGAGGAAGCGCCGGGCCGCACGGCGTCTTCATCGATCCCCCCGGAGGGCGGGCTCGGCCTGCCGCCACCCGGCACGACCGGGCAGCCGCAGCTGCATTCGGTGGGGCGCGACATCACCGAGCGCTGGCTGGCCGAGCAGCAGGTAGCCGACAACGAGCGCTTCCTGCGCCAGCTGGCCGACAGCCTGCCCCTGCGCATCGCCTATCTCGATCGGCAGCGGCGCTACCGCTTCGTCAACCAGGAACTGCTGCGGCATTTCGGCCGCGAGCGCGCCGAGATCATCGGCCGCACGCGCGCCGAACTGCTGTCGACCGCCGACGATGTCGCGGTGGCCGAGCGTGCGCGCTCCGTGCTGGCCGGGCTGCCGCAGCAGTTCGAGTTCGAAGAGCGCGTCGACGGCCGGCTGCGGTGCTTCGAGAACCGGCTCGTCCCCGACCGCGCCGCGTCGGGCGAGGTGCGCGGGTTCTTCGTCGCCGGCATCGACATCACCGACCGCCGCGCGGCCGACAAGGCCCTGCGCGAGCTCGCCGCGATCTTCGACAACACGACCGACTACGTGGTCCAGGCCGACTCGCGGGGCAGCATCACCTACATGAACCCCTCGGTGCGGCGGGCCCTCGGCCTGGGCGCGGACGAGCCGCTCGGGCAGCGAAGCTTCGCCGAGTTCAACACCGCCGCCACCAACCGCCTGTACGCCGAGGTCATCGTGCCCACGGTCAGGCGCGGCGAGGTCTGGGTCGGCCAGAGCTCGGTCTACCTGGCAGGCCGACGGGAGGTGCCGGTCAGCCACATGGTCATCGGCCACCGCGACGCCGGCGGCCGCATCGAGCGCTACTCGGCGCTGATGCGTGACATTTCGGCAGCGGTGGCGTCGCAGCAGGAGATCCTGCGCCAGACGGCCACGCTGCGCTCGGTGGCCGACGCGATTCCGACCACCGTGGCGGTGAGCGACAAGGACGGCCGCTATCGCCTGGTCAACCGCGCCTTCGAGCAGCAGCTGGGGATGCCGCGCGAGCACATCCTGGGCCGCGACGCGCGCGAGGTGCTGGGCGCGCACGAGTTCGAGCGCCGCCGGCCCTGGATCGAGCGCGCGCTGGCCGGCGAGAAGGTGAGCTTCGAGCTGACCTATCCTGGCCGCGACGGTGAAAGCCATCTGGCGATCAGCTACATCCCGCTGCGCCTGGACGAGGGCGAGGCCGACGGCTTCGTCGTCGTCACCGAGGACATCAGCAGCCACAGGCGCGAGGCATCGCGATTGCTGCGACTCGCGCAGCACGACCCGCTCACCGGCTTGCTCAACCGTGCCGGCTTCGAGCAGACGCTGGATCGGATGCAGCGCGACAGCGGCGGCGCCGGGATGGCCACGCTGTACATCGATCTGGATCACTTCAAGCCGGTCAACGACAACCACGGCCACCCGGTGGGCGACCAGGTGCTGCAGATCTTCGGCCGTCGACTTCTCAACCTGGTGCGGCCCAGCGACGCGGTGGCCCGGATCGGCGGCGACGAATTCGCGATCGCGCTGGACGGTGTGCGCGAGATCGCCAACGCCGAGATCGTGGCCGACAAGGTGCTGGCCGCCGCGAAGGCGCCGTTCCATGTCGGGGCGCTGCTGCTGCGGATCGATGCCAGCCTCGGCCTGGCCCACAACGCCCGGCCGCAGCCCGGCTGGCAGGACCTGCTGGCGCGCGCCGATGCGCGGCTGCTGCAGGCCAAGGCCGCGGGCCGCGGGCGGTGGTCCAGCGACGCTGGCTGACCAACGGCGCCGTCGCGGCCGGCGGGGGCCTTCGCGAGGCGCGCGAGTCCTTCCGGAGCCGCCGGGACCGGCCTCAGCCCGGCGCCGGAGCCGCCGGGCCTTCGGGCCGTCCAGGTCCGCGCAGGCGGACCTGGAGCCGCGGCCCTCAGTCCAGCGTGACTTCGGTGCGCACGGTGCCGGCGCGGTCGGCGGTGGCGGTCAGGGCCACCCCGGCGCCGCGCGGGCCGCGGACCACCCATTCGACCACCGCGCGATCGGCGGTGATCTCGCGGCTCGGCAGGAAAGCCTGCAGCGAGGCCTTGGGCGCATGGCCTTCGAGGTGCCCGGCCTCGACGCGCTCGCGCCCGCTGGCCAGGCTCACGCCCGGCGGGAGGTGGATCTGGAACACGGTGCCGCGCACCGTCTTGCGGTCCTGTGCGCGCTTGCTCACGTAGGCCGGCAGGTAGCCGCTGTTGGCCACCGCGAAGCGCACGCGCCAGGTGTCGGGGCCGAGCGCGCGCACCTCGGCGCGCAGCAGCTCGAGCTTGGGCAGCGACAGCGCGAGCTGCATCAGCCAGCCCGGAAAGCGCGCCGCCTCGCGCTCGCGCAGGTGCGGCGGCGGATTGCGCCAGAAGTTCATCTTGTCCCAGCCGCCGAGTTCGACCATGCCCAGCTGCGGGTGGCGGAACGGGTACCAGTCGACATGCGCCTGGCCGCCGCATTGCTCGTCGCTCCACTTCAGCAGCTTGAGGTCGTCTTCGGGCGGATGGTCGCGGTACCAGTCGATCCACTTGTAGTCGTTGATGCCGGCGGCCTTGTTCGGAGCCCAGATCTCCACCGTCCAGAACAACGCGCCCAGGTGCTCGTAGATCCAGTCCTGGGTGCCGGTGATGATCTCCTTGGGGTGGTACTTGAAGTCGTGCCAGATGCTGATGGCCGGGTAGCCGGTGAGCTTGGCACCCAGGTCCGACAGCCGCTTGTACATCCACAGATCCTCGGGCGTCATGTCGTCGTCGCTCTGCGTGCCCATCGGCCGCAGGATGACGCCGCTGTGGGTGTGGAAGCTCACCGCCGCGCCGATGTTGGGGTGGCGGGTGATGAAGTCCACCATCGCCCGCACCTCGGGCTCGCTGGTCGGGTAGGGGCCGGCCCCCTTCTGCTCGTATTCCTGGCGCCAGTAGGCGGGGAAGTTGCGGTTCAGGTCCAGGCCTTCGCGGTCGGGGTTGGCGGTGATCTTGATGCCGTCGAAGTTCTTCAGCGTGCCCTCGGGGATCAGCCGGTAGTACTCGCCGCCGAACTCGCCGGGCCCGCGCGCCACCATCAAGCGCGGCTCGCTCGCGTGCTTCTTGTAGGGACCGTGCGGGTCGGGCAGACGCATCTGCAGCATGCGGCCGTCGCCATCGACGTCCTCGATCGTCAGTCCGTCGACCGGCTCTTCGTCGTAAGGGTAGGCGCGGGTCGATGACCGGATGTGGCGCGGCCGGTCGGCGAGTGCGAGTTCGGCGCCGTCGGGGTTCAGGCGCGGCACCATGTAGACGACGCGGGTGTCGAGCAGCTGGCGCACGGCGGGGTCGCCGGCGTAGCCCGAGACCAGCTGATGCAGCCAGTACAGGCAGGCGGTGCTGGCGGTGAGCTCGGCGGCGTGGATGTTGCCGTCGACCCAGAACGCCGGCTTGTCGGTGTCGCTGCCGGTGTCGGTGTTGGTCAGGGTCAGCAGCCAGATGTCGCGGCCCTCGAAACTCTTGCCCAGCGACGACAGCTTGACGAGCCCGGGTGCGGCCTCGGCGTAGTCCTGCAGCAGGCGGGTGAGCTCGGCGTGGCGGTAGAACTGGTCGAAGCGAGGCACGGGAATCGCGGGCATGGCGGTTCGGGTCGGGCTGCGGGGATGGCGTCGATCCTACCCGCCCCGGCTGCGTCGCCGCCTCGTCACTGACCCTCGGATGGGCCCTGGCCGTGGCGCGGTGCCGACAGCCGCTCGGGCACGTCGGCGGGCATGCGGGCCGGCGCTGCGACTCACTCGAACATCAGCTTGGCGATGCCGCGCCAGCTGAAGAGCCGGCCCGGGTTCTGCGTTTCCTCCAGCACGCCGGACAGGCGCCGACGGATGCGGGCGCTGCGCTGGGCGCGCCAGACCACGAGGTCGGCGATCCAGGGGTGCTGGTTGACGCGGCTGGCTGTCTCGTAGAGGTCGAACTTGGGTTGCAGCGTGCGCAGCGCCGCCGCGTAGCCCTGCTGGACGACGGCATCGGCCTGCGCGCGCGCCGGCAGCAGCGCCTCGGCGGCGAGCAGGCCGGTTTCCATCGCCTTGCCGATGCCTTCGCCGCTGAACGAATAGGTGCTGCCCACGGCCTCGCCGGTGGCCAGCAGCCCCGGGCGCGACCAGCGCGCGCCGCGCAGCGTGCAGCGCAGCGGCGCGCCCTTCAGTTCGCCCTGCAGCTCGCCGCCGGCCATCAGCTCGGCCGCCGGCGCGTAGACCTCGCAGAAGGCCTCGAAGAAGCGGCGCAGGTTGACGTCCTGCATGCGGCCCCGACCGTCCCCCAGCGTCTCGTGGCTGCCGGTCAGACCGGCGCCGATGTTGAACAGACCCCCGGGCGCCGGGAAGATCCAGCCGTAGCCGCCGCGCAGCCGCGGGTGCCAGACCATCTGCATCGGCGCACCGGCGCGCGCCAGGCCCTCGTGTCGCACGTAGCCGCGCAGCGCGACGCCGCTGGGCGTGCGGCGTTCGCACAGCCCGGCGGCGATCAGCGCCTGCGGCACCGCACCGGTGGCCAGCACGACCCAGCGGGCAGCGATCTCGTGCGCCTGGCCGCCGGACTTCAGGCGCGCCCCGACGACGCGATCGCCGTCGAGCAACGGCGCCTCGAAGCGCAGCGGCGGCAGCAGCCGCGCACCGGCGCGCTCGGCGGCGCGCACCAGCACATGGTCGAGCGTCCTGCGCGGCAGCACCGACAGCGTGCCGTCGATATCGACATGGCCTCCGCGCGGCCCCACGAAGCGCACCTGCGGCACATGGGTGGCCAGCGCCGCCACCTCGTCGTGGACCCCCAGGCGCCGCAACGCGGCATGGGCGTCGGGGATCAGCCCGTCGCCGCAGACCTTGTCGCGCGGGAACGCATGCTGGTCGGCGAGCAGGACGTCGAGGCCGCCGGCGGCCAGCCGCTGCGCGCAGGCGCTGCCCGCCGGGCCGGCGCCGACGACGAGCACATCGCAGGAAGCGGGTGGTGCGAGATCAGTCATGGCGCGGTCGATTCTAGGTAGCGCAGCGGCCTTGACGCCGCGCAAGGCGGCGGCACGGTCGCCGCCGCATGATGGCGCCCAGAACCCGAGGAGATCATCGATGAGCCCGCACCTGACTGCCGGCCAGCGCGCGCAGCTGGAAGCCGACCTGCTGCAGCGCCAGCGCCAGCTGGACCGCCGTCTGGTCGAGCACCAGGAGGGCCTGTCTCGCGCCGACCACGCCCGCGACCTGGCGATGCAGGACGCGCGCGAGGCAGCGCAGCGCGAAGGCGAGCGCGAGCTCGACATGGCGATCACCGACCGCGAATTGCTCGAACTCGGCGAGGTCACCCAGGCCCTGGCCCGCCTGCGCAGCGGGCATTACGGCCGCTGCGTCGATTGCGGCGCCGACATCCCCTTCGACCGCCTGAAAGCCGAGCCGCAGACGCTGCGCTGCGTCGAATGCGAGGCGACAAAGGAGACGGCGGCACAGCGCGGCGGCTGAGTCTCTGGCCGCCCGTTCACGGGCAATCCCGCAGCCGTTTGCGGCGCGTGATTGTGTTAGCTTCGCTCGCCCGCGACGAGACACGGGCCAGGAGGGATAGATGCTTATCGGCGTTCCGCTCGAATCCGCGGCCGGAGAGACCCGCGTCGCGGTCACCCCGGAGACGGCCAAGAAACTCAAGGCCCAGGGTCACGGCGTCAAGGTGCAATCGGGCGCCGGCGTGGCCGCCAGCGCCACCGACGAGGCCTTTGCCGCGGCCGGGGCCGAGATCACCGACCGCGCCGGCGCCTTCGGCTGCGAGCTGGTGCTCAAGGTGCGCAGCCCCGACGCCGACGAGCTGAGCCTGATGAAGCCGGGCACCAACCTGGTGGGCCTGCTCAACCCCTTCGACAAGGACAACCTCGCGCGCCTGGCCGCTGCCGGGCTGACCAGCTTCGCGCTCGAGGCCGCGCCGCGCACGACGCGCGCGCAGAGCATGGACGTGCTGTCGAGCCAGGCCAACATCGCCGGCTACAAGGCCGTGATGATGGCCGCCGACAAGTACCAGCGGCTGTTCCCGATGCTGATGACCGCCGCCGGCACGATCAAGGCCGCGCGCGTGGTGGTGCTGGGGGTCGGCGTGGCGGGGCTGCAGGCCATCGCCACCGCCAAGCGGCTGGGTGCGGTGATCGAGGCCTCCGACGTGCGGCCGAGCGTGAAGGAGCAGGTCGAGAGCCTGGGCGCGAAGTTCATCGACGTGCCCTACCAGACGCCCGAGGAGAAGGAAGCCGCCGAGGGTGTGGGCGGCTATGCGCGGCCGATGCCGCAGAGCTGGCTCGACCGCCAGAAGATCGAGGTCGCCAAGCGCGTGGCGGCGGCCGACATCGTCGTCTCCACCGCGCTGATCCCCGGCCGCGCGGCGCCGGTGCTGATCACCGAGGAGATGGTCAGGGCGATGAAGCCCGGCTCGGTGATCGTCGACATGGCCGCGCCCGCCGGCGGCAACTGCCCGCTGACCGAGGCCGGCAGGACGGTGGTCAAGCATGGCGTGACGATCGTCGGCGAGACCAACATCCCGGCCCTCGTCGCTGCCGACAGCTCGAGCCTGTACGCGCGCAACGTGCTCGACTTCCTCAAGCTCGTCATCACCAAGGAAGGCGCGTTCAACGTGCCGATGGACGACGACATCGTCGTCGCCTGCCTGATGACACAGGGCGGCGAAGTCCGCCGCAAGTCCTGAGCCCACGGCGCAGCCCACCGCCCGGCCGCGGCGAAGTCGAACGCAAGTCAACCAAGGACCACCCCCCATGGACGTCGTTTCCCACACCCTGACCAACCTCATCATCTTCGTGCTCGCGATCTACGTCGGCTTCCACGTCGTGTGGACGGTGACGCCGGCGCTGCACACGCCGCTGATGGCGGTGACCAACGCGATCAGCGCGATCGTCATCGTCGGCGCCATGCTCGCTGCGTCGCTGACCGAGACCCCGCTGGGCAAGACCATGGGTGTGGCGGCGGTGGCGCTGGCGGCGGTCAACGTCTTCGGCGGCTTCCTCGTCACGCGACGGATGCTCGAGATGTTCAAGAAGAAGGCACCGAAAGCGGCAGCCGACAAGGCCGGCGCGCCCAAGGCAAGCTGAGCGCGCCAGGCCGGAGCCAAGGACAAGAACATGAGCCTGAACCTCGTCACGCTGCTGTACCTCGTCGCCAGCGTCTGCTTCATCCAGGCGCTCAAGGGCCTGTCGCACCCCACGACCTCGATCCGCGGCAACCTCTTCGGCATGGTCGGCATGACCATCGCGGTGCTGACCACGGCGGCGCTGATCGTCAAGCTGTCGGGCCAGATGGGCCAGACCCGCGCCCAGGGCATGGTCTGGGTCGTGGTCGGCCTGGTCGCCGGAGCGGCCTACGGGGCCTGGCGCGCCAAGACGGTCGAGATGACCAAGATGCCCGAACTGGTGGCCTTCTTCCACAGCATGATCGGCCTGGCGGCGGTGTTCATCGCCGTCGCCGCGGTGGCCGAGCCCTGGGCCTTCGGCATCGTCGCCAAGGGCGAGGCCATTCCCACCGGCAACCGGGTCGAACTGTTCCTGGGCGCGGCCATCGGCGCGATCACCTTCTCGGGCTCGGTCATCGCCTGGGGCAAGCTCTCGGGCACCTACAAGTTCCGCCTGTTCCGGGGCGCGCCGGTCACCTTCTCGGGCCAGCACCTGCTGAACGCGGTGCTCGGCCTCGCGACCATCGCGATGGGCGTCGCGTTCGCGTTCAGCGAGAGCTGGCCGGCCTTCTTCACGATGCTCGCCCTGAGCTTCGTCTTGGGCGTGACGATCATCATCCCGATCGGCGGCGCCGACATGCCGGTCGTGGTCTCGATGCTCAACAGCTACTCGGGCTGGGCGGCGGCGGGCATCGGCTTCTCGCTCAACAACAGCATGCTGATCATCGCCGGCAGCCTGGTCGGCAGCTCGGGCGCGATCCTGAGCTACATCATGTGCAAGGCGATGAACCGCTCGTTCTTCAACGTCATCCTCGGCGGCTTCGGCGGCGAGGTGGCCGCGGCCGCCGGCGCGACGCAGCAGCGCCCGGTCAAGAGCGGCAGCGCCGACGACGCGGCCTTCGTGCTGTCCAACGCCGAGACGGTGATCATCGTCCCCGGCTACGGCCTGGCGGTGGCGCGCGCGCAGCACGCGGTCAAGGAGCTCGCGGCCAAGCTCACCGCCAAGGGCGTCAGCGTCAAGTACGCGATCCACCCGGTGGCCGGCCGCATGCCCGGCCACATGAACGTGCTGCTGGCCGAGGCCGAGGTGCCCTACGACCAGGTCTTCGAGATGGAAGACATCAACGGCGAATTCGGCCAGGCCGACGTCGCCATCATCCTCGGCGCCAACGACGTCGTGAACCCGGCCGCGCACACCAAGGGCAGCCCGATCTACGGCATGCCGATCCTCGAGGCCTACAAGGCCAAGACGGTGATCGTCAACAAGCGCAGCATGGCCAGCGGCTACGCCGGCCTCGACAACGAGCTGTTCTACATGGACAAGACGATGATGGTCTTCGGCGACGCGAAGAAGGTGGTCGAGGAGATGGTCAAGGCCATCGAATGAAGTCCGGCCGCGGGCTCGAGGCGCCGGCCTGAGGCCGGGCTGCGCGCAGCCGGAGCGCGGATCGCCGCCGGCCTGCGCAGTCGAAACTCCCGATGGCCGGATCGGGCCGACAATCCGCGCCCATGCTGCCCTCCATCGCCGAACTTCGTGCCTCGCTCACCGAGCCCGGCAGCCATCTCGCGCTGATCGACCGCGTGCTGGCGCAGGCCGCGCAGCCCGAGGCCGCGCATGTGTTCACCGCGCTGTTCGCCGACGGGGCCCGCGCTGCCGCGCACGCGGCCGACGAACGCCTGGCGCGCGGCGAGCCGCAGCCCTCGCCGCTGGCCGGGCTGCCGGTCACGGTCAAGGACCTCTACGACATCGGCGGGCGCACGACGCTCGCCGGCTCGACGCTGCGCCGGGGCGCGCCGGTGGCCGCGCAGGATGCCGCCGCGGTCGCGCGGCTGCGCGCAGCCGGCGCGGCGATCGTCGGCCTGACCAACATGAGCGAGTTCGCGTTCTCGGGCCTGGGGCTGAACCCGCATTTCGGCACCCCGCGCAACCCCTGCGACGCCGCGGTCGCGCGCATTCCCGGCGGCTCGTCGTCGGGCGCCGCGGTGTCGGTGGCGCTCGGCCTGGCGGTGGCCGCGCTGGGCTCGGACACCGGCGGCTCGATCCGCATCCCGGCCGCGCTGTGCGGCCTGGTCGGCTTCAAGAACACGCAGTCGCGCACACCGCTGGCGGGGGCCTTTCCGCTGTCCTTCACGCTCGACACCGCCTGCGCGATGGCGCGTTCGGTCGCCGACTGCCTGCTCGTCGACGGCGTGCTCGCGGGCGCGCCGCTGGCGGTGCCCGGACGCAGCCTGCGCGGCCTGCGGTTCGCGCTGCCGCAGACCCTGGTCCTCGACGACCTCGAGCCCGCGGTGGCCACCGCCTTCGAGCGGGCATTGGCCAGACTCGCGCAGGCCGGCGCGCAGATCGCTCCGCTGCCGCTGGCCGAGCTGGCCGAGATCGCGCAGATCAACGCGCCCGGCGGCCTGTCGCCGATCGAGGCCTACGCGGTGCATCGCGAAGCCTTGCAGGGCCGCCGCGACGCCTTCGATCCGCGCGTGGCCCAGCGCATCGAGCAGGGCGCGGGTGTGAGTGCGGCCGACTACATCGCGATCCTGCAACGGCGGCGCGAATGGATCGCCCGCGTCACGCAGCGCCTGGCCGGCTTCGACGCGTTCGTCTGCCCGACGCTGCCGATGGTGGCGCCGGCGATCGCCGAGGTCGCGGCCAGCGACGAGGCCTTCTTCAGGGCCAACGGCCGCGCGCTGCGCAACACCTTCGTCGTCAACTTCCTCGACGGCTGCGCCATCACCTTGCCTTGCCAGGCGCCCGGCGCGCTGCCGGTGGGCCTGATGCTCGCGGCGCCCGGCGGCCACGACGCGGCGCTGGCCGGCGTGGCGCTTGCGGTCGAGGCGCTGCTGGCCGCATGACGATCCGCCTGTTCGTCGATGCGCCGCTGCGCGAGGGCGCGGACTTCGCGCTGCCACCGGGCGCCGCCCGCCACGCCCAGGTACGGCGGGTGCAGCCGGGCGATGCCATGCTGCTCTTCGACGGCAGCGGCTGCGACTGGGCCGCGCAGGTGCTCGCGGTGGGCCGCAGCGAGGTGCGGGTCGCGGTCGGCGCGCCGACGGCCGTGACCAACGAGCTGCCCTGGCCGGTGACGATCGCGCTGGGCATGCCGGCCAACGAGCGCATGGACATCGTGGTGGAGAAGGCGACCGAGCTCGGCGTGGCGCGCATCCAGCCGCTGCTGACCGAACGCAGCGTGCTGCGTCTGACCGGCGAGCGCGCCGAGCGCAAGCGCGCCCATTGGCAAGCGGTGGCCGCGGCGGCCTGCGAGCAATGCGGGCGCGCGCGCGTGCCGCAGGTGGCGGCGGTGCGCACGCTGGAAGACTGGCTCGCCGAGGCGCCGGCCGCGGGCTTGCGCTGGGTGCTGAGCCCGGGGCCCGACGCGGCCGCGCTGCAGGCCTGTGCCGCACCGGCCGCGATGGCCCCCGGCACCGCGATCACCACCCTCAGCGGCCCCGAAGGCGGCCTGACGCCCGACGAGGAGGCGGCCGCGAGGCGCCGCGGCTTCGCCGCCGCCGGGCTCGGGCCGCGCGTGCTGCGCGCCGACACGGCACCGCTGGCGGTGCTCGCCTGGCTCGCGTTGCAGGCCGACCGTTGACAGCGCCTGCGGCTCGGGCACAGTGGCGAACTGGGCAAGAAGGAGCAAGGCCATGGGTTTGCTGGATTCGATTCTCGGGGCCATCGGTCAGGCGCAAGGGCAGGGCCCGGGCGGCGGTCAGGGCAATCTGCTCAACGCCGTCGTCGGCATGCTCGGCCAGGGCCAGGCAGCCGGCGGCCTGGGCGGCCTCGAGGGTCTGGTCGAGAAGTTCCAGCAGGGCGGCCTGGGCAACGTCGTCAACTCGTGGATCTCGACCGGCCACAACCTGCCGGTCTCGGCCGACCAGATCAGCCAGGTGCTGGGCCCGGACACCGTCGGCCGCCTGGCGCAGCAGCTCGGCCTGGGCCATGGCGACGTGGCCGGCCAGCTCGCGCAGGCCCTGCCGCACCTGGTCGACCACCTGACCCCGAACGGGCAGTTGCCGCAGGGCGGCATGGCCGATCTCGCCGGCATGCTCGGCGGCCTGTTCAACAAGAGCTGAGCCGGCGGCGAGCTCGCTTCGACGTCATCGCCGAACTGCAGCCCGGGCGCGGCCCCGGGATCCTCGAGATCGACGGCGACGGCGCCAACAGTTACCGCAGACGGGCCCCGCGGCGACGCGCGGCGCTGCCGTCGCGATGCCATGATTCGGCCGGCCCGGCGGGTGCCGCGTCGCCTGCGGCGAGATCTTCGTCGCCTCGCCATGAGCTGCCGTCTGCAGCCTGCCAAGGAACCAGCCATGAACCGCCGTCACGTGATCCAGCAGTTCGGTGCCGCCTGCGCGGCCATCAGCCTGCCCGCCCTGGCCGAGGCCAAGCCGCTGGTGCTCGGTCAGTCGGCGGCCCTGTCGGGGCCGGCCCGGGAGCTGGGGGAGCAGTTCCGCAGCGGCGCGATGGTGCACTTCGATCGCGTCAACGCCGGCGGCGGCGTCGCCGGGCGGCGGATCGAGCTGCGCAGCCTCGACGACGGCTACGAGCCCGACCGCTGCGCCGCCAACACGCGCAAGCTGATCGACGACGGCGCGTTCGCGCTCTTCGGCTACATCGGCACCCCCACCAGCCTGGCCGCGCTGCCGCTGGTGACGGCGGCCAAGCTGCCGTTCATCGCCCCCTTCTCGGGCGCCGAGGCCTTGCGCTCGCCGTTCAACCGCAACATCTTCCACGTCCGTGCGTCGTACTTCGACGAGACGGCCGAGATCGTCAAGCAGCTGACCGCGGTCGGCATCAAGCGCGTCGGCGTGTTCTACCAGAACGACGCCTACGGCAAGACCGGCCTCGAGGGCGTGACGCGCGCGCTCAAGCCGCTCGGTCTGGCGCCCACCGGCCTGGGCACGGTCGAGCGCAATGCGGTCGATGTCGGCGCGGCGGTCAAGACCATCCTCGCCGGCCGGCCCGACGCGATCGTCCAGATCAGCGCCTACAAGTCCTGCGCCGCGTTCATCCGCGCGGCGCGCAGCGCCGGCTTCGGCGGCACGTTCTACAACGTCTCGTTCGTCGGCACACGCGCCCTCGCCGACGAGCTCGGCGCCCAGGCCAGCGGGGTCGTCATCAGCCAGGTGATGCCCTATCCGTTCGCGGCCGCGACGGCGCTCGCGGGGGACTACCTGGCGGCCGGCAAGGCCGCGCTGGGCGCCAAGTTCGAGCCCAACTACGGCAGCATCGAAGGCTTCGCCGCCGCCAAGGTCCTGGTCGACGGCCTGCAACGCGTAGGCGGCAATCCCACCGCAGACAGCCTGATCACGAGCCTGGAATCGCTGCACAACCTGGACCTCGGCGGCTTCTTCATCGATTTCTCGGCCAGCAAGCACACCGGTTCACGCTTCGTCGACCTGACGATGCTGACGGCGAGCGGCAAGGTACTGCGCTGAGGCGTCCCACTCGGTCACGTCGACCGAAGGCGGACCGGACGGTCTGACGGCGCGCCCGCCGGCTGCGCGTCGCGGCGGCCGAAGGCGGGGTCGATGCGCACCAGCGCCGCGGCGACGAACGAAGGCAGCGTGGCGACGCAGCCCCAGACGAAGAAGCCGGTGTAGCCCAGTTGCGACTGCAGCCAGCCGGCCCACAGCCCCGGCAGCATCATCCCCAGCGCCATGAAGCCGGTGCACAGCGCGTAATGCGCGGTCTTGTGCGGGTTGTCGCCGGCCTGGCCGCCGGCCACCATCAGCATGAACACCATGTAGGCGGTGAAGCCGAAGCCATAGCCGAACTGCTCGACGCCGATGGCAGCGCTCACCAGCGCGAGGGATTGGGGCTGCCACCAGGCCAGCGCGACGAACACCAGGTTGGGCAGGTGCATGCACACCAGCAGCGGCCACAGCAGCTTCTTCAGCCCGCCCTGGGCGACGACCCAGCCGCCGAGCAGGCCGCCGAGCGTGAGCGCGGCCACGCCCACGGTGCCGTAGGCGATGCCCACGTCCTGCGTCTGCAGCCCCAGCCCGCCGGCGCTGCGCGGGTCGAGCATGAACGGCGCGACCAGCTTGAGCAGCTGCGCCTCGGCGAAGCGGTAGAGCAGCAGGAAGGCCAGGATGCGGCCGATGTCGGGCTGGCGGAAGAAGGCCGCGAAGACGCGGAAGAAATCGGCCCAGAACTGCCGGCTGCGCGGCGCCGCGCGGTCGGCCGCCGGTCTCGGCAGCGCCCACAGGTGGTACAGCGACACGGCCACGAAGAAGGCCGCCAGCAGCACGAAGACCCAGGCCCAGGCGGCATGGAAGTCGCCGTCGCGGGCCGCGAGCTCGCCAGCGAGCACCACCAGCCCGCCCTGGCCGGCGATCATCGCCAGCCGGTAGAAGGTGCTGCGCACGCCGACGAACGCGGCCTGCGTGCGCGCCGGCAGGGCGAGCATGTAGAAGCCGTCGGCGGCGATGTCGTGGGTGGCCGAGGCGAGAGCCAGCAGCCACAGCACGGCCAGCGTCCAGCCGAGGAAATGCGGCCCCGGCAGGGCCAGCGCCACCCCTGCCAGCGCCAGCCCGAGCCCGAACTGCAGCACCACGATCCAGCGCCGCTTGCTGCCCAGCAGGTCGACCAGCGGCCCCCACAGCGGCTTGATCACCCAGGGCAGGTACAAGCCGCTGGTGACGAGCGCGATCTCGGTGTTGGAGACGCCCAGGTTCTTGTACATCACCACCGCCAGCGTCATCACCACCACGTAGGGCAGGCCCTCGCCGAAGTAGAGGCTGGGGATCCAGCGCCAGGGGCTGACCGGGGCTGCAGCGGCGGTTGCGTGGGTGGAGGTCAAGCGGCATTCTCGGCAAGGGCGGCGGCCCGATGTTCACATGGAAGGTCCGCCCCCGGGTTCCCGGCCCTGTTGCGCCGATGCCGCAGGATGCACCGAAAGGGGCCCCGAATCGGGGAGACGTTGGGTATTCCCGATGGGCCGGCGGGCGACGCGCTGCAACACTTCAAGGCTTCGTTGCAAACCACGAAGAGGCAGTGACGTGGGCAACGGTCCGAACACGAACAACGTTCCCCGAGGAGTCCTGATGAGACTGAGAACCGTCGTCGGCAGCCTGGCCCTGGCCGGCCTGGCCAGCCATGCCATTGCGCAGAGCAGCGTCAGCGAGCAGAAGGTCGAGATCACCGGCTCGAGCATCAAGCGCATCGCCTCCGAGGGCGCCTTGCCGGTGCAGGTGATCACACGCAAGGACCTGGAGCGCGAAGGCATCTCGACCGCCGAGCAGCTGGTCATGCAGCTGAACATCAACGGCAACGGCCTGGACAACCTGGCCAGCAATGCCGACGTGGTGGCCGGCGCGGCGCGCGGCAACAACGGCGCGACCTCGGCCAACCTGCGCATGCAGGGCGCCAACGCGACCCTGATCCTGCTCAACGGGCGACGCGTCGCCGCCTCGGGCCTCAACGGCGGCGTGGTCGATCTGCAATCGATCCCGTTCTCGGCCATCGAACGCATCGAAGTGCTCAAGGACGGTGCGTCGTCGCTCTACGGCACCGACGCCGTCGGCGGCGTCATCAACTTCATCACGCGCAAGGACTACAAGGGCCTGCAGATGTCGGCCTTCGCCGACGTGACGCAGCATGGCGGCGGCGACATCGGCAAGCTGTCGCTGACCGGCGGCGCGGGCGATCTCGACCGCGACCATTACAACGTCCTGGTGGCGGCGTCGTACAGCGAGAACAAGGCGCTGCGCGGCGATCAGCGCGACTTCGTCAACACCTTCCAGCCCAACCGCGGCCTGTCGCCGGACACGCGCGGCGACCCCTACGCCACCTTGTTCGCGATCAGCAGCCTTTACAGCGTGCTCAGCCGCGACAACATCAACAACACCGGGCGTGCCACCGGTCCCGTGCTGCCCGGGGGCGGCGCGCAGACCTACAACGGCATCAACACGCTGAACCTGCCTGGTCAGGCCGGCTGCAACAGCGTCGACGGCATGGGACCCTACGCCTACGACCTGTGGGCCTCGGCGGCGTCCAAGTACGGTTGCGCCTGGGACACCGGCCGCGCTGCCGTGCTGCAGCAGCCGGTGAAGAACACGAACATCGTCGCCCGCGGCACCCTGCGCCTGGGCGACCACGAACTGTTCGCCGAGTTCACCGGGGCCCAGGTCAAGTCCAAGAAGAGCTTCTCGCCCAACCAGATCACGAGCAGCACCCTTGCCAGCAGCGTCTTCCACAACCTGGCCTACCCCAGCACCGGCGCGTCCTACGACAGCGTGTTCAACGCGCTGGTCGCCACCTTCCCGACCCTGGCCGCCAACGACGGCCTGCCGATGGCGCTGCGCTGGCGCTGCATGCCCTGCGGCAACCGCGAGATCGAGACCACGGCCAACACCCAGCGCTTCCTGGTCGGTGCCGACGGGCCGCTGGGGCTGGGCGACTGGGACTACAAGGTCGGCCTGGCCACCGCGTCGAGCGACACCAAGTCCAAGCTGGGCAGCGGCTATTTCTTCGGCCTGCCCTTCGCCAACCTGATCAACACCGGCGTGCTCGATCCGTTCCTGCTGCCGGGCCAGTCGCAGACCCCGGAGGCGCTGGCGGCCCTGGAAGCGACTTCGGCCCAGGGCGTGACGCTGTACGGCGGCAAGTTCTGGATGACCGAGGCCGACGCCACCGTTTCCGGATCGGTGGCCAAGCTTCCCGCGGGCGACCTGCAGGTGGCTCTCGGCACCGACCTGCGGACCGAGAAATACCGTTTCAACGGCAGCGCGACCGACGCCGCCACGCAGGCCCAGATCTTCAACGCGCCGTTCGACAACGTGAACACGCTCGACACCGTCAAGCGCGACATCAAGGCCGTCTTCACCGAGGTGCTGATCCCGGTCGTCAGGTCGGTCGAGCTGACGCTGTCGGGCCGGATCGACGACTACACCGGCTTCGGCCGCACGACCAACCCCAAGGTGGCCTTGCGCTTCACGCCGACCGAGCAGCTGCTGTTCCGCGGCTCGTACAGCACCGGCTTCCGCGTGCCGACGTTCAACCAGTTGTTCAACGGCACCACCGAGTCGCCCTATTCGGGCAAGGACCTCGTCGACCCGTCGACCTGCCCCTCGCTGGTGGTGTCGACGACACCCGGTTGCGAGTCGATCACACCAACCGTCCTCACCGGCGGCAAGATCGGCCTCGGGCCCGAGAAGTCCAAGCAGGCCAACCTGGGCCTGGTCTGGGCACCGAACCGCAACATCAGCGCCAGCCTCGACTGGTGGAGCATCCAGCGCACGGGTACGATCCAGAGCGTCAGCCTGTCGACGCTGGTCGCCAACTACGGACTGTTCCCGACCAACTTCATCCGCGACGATAGCGGCAGCCTGGTCACGATCGACGACCGCTGGGTCAACGCCGGCGAGACCCGGACCAAGGGCCTGGAAATCGGCTTGCAGGCCAACGGCCGCATGCTGGCGGGCCGCTGGTCGGTCAACTTCGACGGCAACTACCTGCTCGAGAAGAAGTCGCGCCTGATCGCCAGCGCACCGTTCGGCCCCAGCGAGGTCGGCGTCTTCACGCGCGCCGACGACCTCGGCCTGCGCTGGAAGCACACGTTGGGCTTCACCTACGCGCAGGGCGACTGGAGCGGCAGCCTGTCGCAGATCTGGCGCAGCGGCTATGCCGACTACGTGCTGCCCGGCGTGGCCAACGGCAGCGTGACCCCGCCCGACTGGAACCCGACCGTCAAGCCTTACGTGATCTACAACGCCAGCGCCACCTACGCCGGCATCAAGAACATGTCGCTGACCTTCGGCATCAAGAATCTGTTCGACACCAAGCCACCGTTCACCGTGGCCTACGACACCAACACCGGTGCCGGCAGCTCCTGGGAGCCGCGCGTCGCCGACCCGCGGCTGCGCTCGTTCACCTTCCTGATCGACTACAAGTTCTTCTGATCTCACGCAGCGCCGCGCGAGCCGCGGCACTGTGCGAGCATCGCGCGGGGCCGGTTCGGGCCCCGCGCCCTTTTCCAAGACCGTGTTCGCCTCGCTGCTCAGGAAGCTCGCCACCCTCGTGCCCACGCTGCTGGGCGTGACGCTGGCGGCGTTCGCGCTGATCCACCTGATCCCCGGCGACCCGGTCGAGATCATGATGGGCGAGCGCCGGCTCGACCCCGCCGCGCACGCCGCGCTGATGCAGCGCCTGGGTCTGGACCAGTCGCTGCCGCGGCAGTACCTGCATTACCTGGTGCAGCTCGCGCACGGCGACCTCGGGCGCTCGCTGGTCACGCGCGAGCCGGTGTCTTCCGAGTTCGCGCAGCTTTTTCCGGCCACGCTGGAGCTGGCCGGTGCGGCGATGCTGCTGGCGCTGACGGTCGGCCTCACGCTGGGCCTGCTCGCGGCGCTGAAGCGCGGCTCGTGGTTCGACCAGTTCGTGATGGCGCTGGCCACGGTCGGCAACTCGATGCCGGTGTTCTGGTGGGGGCTGATCCTGATCATGTTCTTCTCGGTCGGGCTCGAATGGACACCGGTGTCGGGGCGCATCGGGATCGAGTTCGACGTCGCCGCGCGCACCGGCTTCATGCTCGTCGACAGCGCCATCGCCGACTGGAAGGGCGAGGAGACCGGCGCCTTCGTCTCGGCGCTGCAGCACCTGGTGCTGCCGGCGCTGGTGCTGGGCACGATCCCGATGGCGGTGATCGCGCGCATGACGCGCTCGGCGATGCTCGAGGTGCTGCGCGAGGACTACATGCGCACCGCCCGCGCCAAGGGCCTGTCGCCGGCGCGCGTGGTGCTGTGGCACGGGCTGCGCAACGCGCTGATCCCGGTGCTCACCGTGCTCGGGCTGCAGGTGGGCAGCCTGCTCGGTGGCGCCGTGCTCACCGAGACGATCTTCTCGTGGCCGGGCATCGGCAAGTGGCTGATCGACGCCATCGCGCGGCGTGACTATCCGGTCGTGCAGGCCGGGATCCTGATCTCGGCGCTGGTCTTCATCAGCGTCAACCTGCTCGTCGATCTGCTGTATGGCGTCCTCAACCCCCGGCTGCGCCGCGGCGGCTGACGATGCAATCGCCCGCTGCCCTCGCGTCCGCGACCGACATGACGGCGCCGTCGCCGCCGGCCGAGTTCGCCCGCGCCTTCGCCGCCAACCGCGGCGCGCTGCTGGCCTTCTTCGTCTTCGCCGCCATCGCGCTGGGCGCCCTGTTCGCACCCTGGCTGGCGCCGCACGACCCGGTGCAGCAGTTCCGCGACCACATGCTCAGCCCGCCGGCCTGGCACGCCGAAGGCCTGCTGCGCTTTCCGCTGGGCACCGACGAGCTCGGCCGCGACCTGCTCTCGCGCCTGCTCCACGGTGCCCGGGTCTCGCTGGGCATCG
This sequence comes from uncultured beta proteobacterium, assembly GCA_963725755.1. Taxonomy (GTDB): domain Bacteria; phylum Pseudomonadota; class Gammaproteobacteria; order Burkholderiales; family Burkholderiaceae_C; genus Rubrivivax. The sequence goes on along the minus strand of CAVRZW010000010.1, from coordinate 112,262 downwards.
GCGCAGCCGCGGTGCTGCTGGCGCTGGTGCCGGGGGTGCTGCTGGGGCTGACGGCGGCCTTCAACGAGCGCTGGGTCTCGCCGCTGATCATGCGGCTGATGGACATCCTGCTCGCCCTGCCCGGGCTGCTGCTGGCGATCGGCGTCATCACCATCCTCGGTCCCGGCCTCGTCAACACCGTGATCGCGATCGCCATCGGCGCCTTGCCCGGCTACGTGCGGCTGGCGCGCGCCTCGGCGCTGGCCGAGCTCGGCCGCGAGTACGTCACCGCCAGCCGCTTGGCCGGCGCCGGCACGCTGCGGCTGATGTTCTCGACCGTGCTGCCCAACTGCGGGGCGCCGCTGATCGTCAACGCCACGCTGGGCTTCTCGTCGGCGTTGCTGGAGACCGCGGCGCTCGGGTTCCTCGGCCTCGGCGTGCAGGCGCCGCAGCCCGAATGGGGCAGCATGCTGTCGGCGGCGCGCGACTACATCGAACGCGCGCCCTGGGTCGTGACGATGCCCGGCGTGACGCTGCTGGTGGCCGTGCTTTCGATCAACCTGCTCGGCGACGGCCTGCGCGACGCGCTCGACCCGCGCTTGCGTGAAGCGCGATGAGCCTGCTCGAGATCCGCGACCTGCAGGTTCGCTTCGGCGGCTTCGCCGCCGTCGACGGCGTCGATCTCGAGGTCGCCGCGGGCGAACTGCTGGGCATCGTCGGCGAATCGGGTTCGGGCAAGTCGGTGGCGATGCTGGCCGCGATGGGGCTGATCGACGCCCCCGGCATGGTCAGCGCCGAGCGCCTGAGCTTCGACGGCCACGACCTGCTGGCGATGAGCGCTGCGCAGCGCCGGCGCGTGATCGGCAAGGACATCGCGATGGTCTTCCAGGACGCGCTGAACAGCCTCAACCCCAGCCACCGCGTCGGCGACCAGGTGCGCGAGGTGCTGCGCGTACACCTGGGCCTGCGCGGCGCGGCGCTCGAAGCGCGCGTGCTCGCGCTGTTCGAGCAGGTCGAGATCCCGGCCGCGCGCTCGCGTCTGGAGGCCTACCCGCACGAGCTCAGCGGCGGCATGAACCAGCGCGTGATGATCGCGATGGCGATCGCCTGCCAGCCGCGCCTCTTGATCGCCGACGAGCCGACGACGGCGCTGGACGTGACGATCCAGGCCCAGGTGATGGACCTGCTGGCAAGGCTGCAGCGCGAGCAGGGCATGAGCCTGGTGCTGATCACGCACGACCTGGCGGTGGTGGCCGAGATGGCCAAGCGGGTGGCGGTGATGTACGCCGGCCAGGTGGTGGAGACAGGCGCCGTGGACGAACTCTTCGAGCGCCCGCGCCACCCCTACACCGCGGCGCTGCTGGCCGCGCTGCCCGAGCACAACCCCGGCGCACGCCGCCTGGCCGCCTTGCCGGGCATCGTGCCCGGCCGCAACGACCGGCCCGCGGGCTGCCTGCTCGCGCCGCGCTGCGAGCGCGCGCAACCGCGCTGCCGCAGCGAACGCCCGCCGCTGGCGGGGCCGGTCGATGGCGTGCGCTGCTTCTTCCCGTTGCGAGATGCCTGACCAGCCCGTGCTCCGCGCCGCAGGCCTGGCGCGCCACTATGCCGTTCGCCGCGGCTGGCTGCGCAGCCCTGCGGTCGTCAAGGCGCTGGACGGCGTCTCGTTCGAGTTGCAGGCCGGGCGCACGCTGGCGGTGGTGGGCGAATCGGGCTGCGGCAAGAGCACGCTCGCGCGCCAGCTCACGCTGATCGAGCCGCCGACCTCGGGCGCGTTGTTCATCGATGGCCGCGACGCGGCGCAAGCCGCCACCGAGGCCCGCCGCGCGCTGCGCCAGCGCGTGCAGATGGTGTTCCAGAACCCCTATGCCTCGCTCAACCCGCGCAAGACCGTTGCCGCCGCGCTGGCCGAGCCGCTGGTCATCAACACCGCGCTGACCCGCACCGAGCGCCGCGAGCGCGTGGCCCGGATGCTCGAGCGCGTCGGCCTGCGACCCGAGCATGGCCGAGCGCTACCCGCACATGTTCAGCGGCGGCCAGCGCCAGCGCGTGGCGGTGGCGCGGGCGATGATGCTCGCGCCGGCGATCGTGGTCGCCGACGAGCCGACCTCGGCGCTCGACGTGTCGATACAGGCCCAGATCCTCAACCTGTTCATGGACCTGCAGGAGGCCACCGGCACCGCCTATGTCTTCATCAGCCACAACCTGGCGGTGGTCGAGCATGTGGCGCACGACGTGATGGTCATGTACTTCGGCGCCGCGGTCGAGCAGGGCCCGAAGGCGCAGGTGCTGGGCGCGCCGCTGCACCCCTACACGCGGGCCTTGCTGGCCGCGGTGCCGGTGCTGCGCGCAGCCGAGCGCAAGCCGCGCTTCCCGCTGGTCGGCGAGACCCCGAGCCCGCTGGCACCGCCCGCGGGCTGCGCCTTCCACACCCGCTGCCCGCAGGCGCAAGATCGCTGCCGGCAGGAGGCGCCGGTGCTGCGCGAAGTGGCCGGGCGGCGGGTGGCCTGCCATCTCGTGAGCGACGATGCGACGGCCTGACGGAGACCCGATGACCGCAGCCCGGACCGGGCTCGCGCAGGGGCTGCTCGCCGCCGTTCGCGCGCAGGACTTCGGCGCCACGCCCGACGGCTGGTACGGCGGCGCGCCGGTGGCGCATGGGCCGAGCCTGGACCTCGCGGTCGTCGCCTTCGCGCCGGGCCGACCGCCGAACTGGGGCAACGTGCTGTTCTCGCGCGAGCATCCGCAAGGCGTGATCGCCGACATCGACGCGCGGGCCCATGCGCCGGCCAACATCCGCTTCGACGCCGACCAGCAGGATGCGCAGGGCGAATCGATCGCCTGGGCGGCGGGCGCCGACTGGTCGCGCATGCGCTGGACGGCGCTGGCCGGCAGCGGCCCGCTGCGCTTCGTCGCGCCCTACCCGGCCTCGCTGCTCAAGCTGATGGTGGCCGTCGGTGTCGGCATGGCGCTGGACCGCGGCCTTCTCGCCGACTGGCCGGCGCCGCTGGAGCCGATGATCGTGGTCAGCGACAACGACGCGGCGACCGAGCTGATCGCGCTGCTGCATCGCCTGTCGATGATCGGCCCGCTCAACGAGCGCTTTGCGGCGCTCGGCCTGCCGACCTTGCGCCTCGGCGGCACCCGGCCCGACGGCGGCTGGCGCAACGCCGACGGCTCGGGCGTCGGCCACATCCACATGACGGCCTGGGACACCGCGCGGCTGCTCTGGCTGCTCGACGCCGAAGCGCCCGCACCGCCCTGGCTGCCGGCCGGCACGGCCCTGCTGCGCCCGCCCACGCGCGACCACCTGCACGCGGTGCTGCGGCGGCAGCGGCTCGACGGGGTTCTGTCCTCGGGCACCCTGCGCGACCTGCCCGGCTGGGTGCCGGGGCTGCCCGACGCGCCGGCCTTCGCTCACAAGACCGGCAGCACCGACAACTACGCGTCCGACGCCGGCATCGTCCGCACGGGCAGCGTCCACTGCATCGTCGCCCTGCTGACCAGCCTCGGCCGCCGCTACGCCAGCGACCCGCGCTGCGTCAGCACCTGGCGCCTGCCGGCGCTGGGCGCGGCGATCCACCACCTGATGGAGTCCTCGTGATGAGCTATGCCGCGCTCCCGCCGGGCAGCCTGATCGGCGTCGTCGCACCGGCCGGCCCGGTCGAGACCGAACGGCTGCAGCAGGTGCTGCCGATGTACGAGGCGGCCGGCTACCGGGCGCGCCTGTTCCCGGGCTGCAGCGCGAACACCGGCTACCTCGCCGGCGACGACGCCGCGAGGCTGGCCGACCTGCACGCCGCGCTGGCCGACGACGAGGTGGCCGCGATCCACTGCATCCGCGGCGGCTACGGCTGCATGCGGCTGCTCGACCGCATCGATCCGGCGCTGCTGCGCGCCCATCCCAAGCTGCTGATCGGCTACAGCGACGTCACCGCGCTGCACGCGCTGTGGGCGCGCGAGGGCCTGCCGAGCCTGCACGCGCCGATGGCCGCGTCGGACCTGGTCAAGCCCGGGCATGACGAGGAAAGGAAGGCCGACCGCGAGGCGTTCTTCGCGCTGCTGCGGCGCGGCCTGCGCGCCGGCGACCGGCTGCTGCCGGAGCCCGGACTGCTGGCAGCACCAGGCCTGCACGCAGGCGGTGTCGCCGAGGGCCGGCTCGTCGGCGGCAACCTCAGCCTGGTGGCCGCGCTGCTCGCCACGCCCTGGGCCTGGGAGGCCGCCGGCGCGATCCTGTTCCTGGAAGACGTCAACGAGGAGCGCTACCGCGTCGACCGCCTGCTGACCCAGCTGCGCCTGGCCGGCGTGTTCGACGCCGCGGCCGGGTTCCTGCTCGGCAGCTTCACCGAGATCGCCGAGCCCTGGCCCCTGCTGCGCGAGATGCTGCTGCCGATCTGCGAGAAGCATGGCAAGCCGCTGCTGGCAGGCTGGCCCAGCGGCCACGGCACGCCGAACCGGCCGCTGCCGCTGGGCCTGCGCGTGCGGCTCGACGCCGACGCAGCCTGGATCGAATTGCGGCAGGACCTGCTGCCGGGCGACGCAAAATAGAGGCCTCCGACCACCCTGCGCCAGCGGCGCGACGGAACAGCGCCATGAGCGAATCGAAACCCGCCACCACCGTCGCCGCCCTCGGCCCCGCGGTGCAGAACACACAGCTGCACTCGCTGCCGCTGATCGCACGCGGCAAGGTGCGCGATCTCTACGCGGTGGGCAGCGACCGCATGCTGATGGTCGCCAGCGACCGCTTGAGCGCCTTCGACGTCGTGATGAAGGCGCCGGTGCCGGGCAAGGGCCGGCTGCTGACGCAGATGGCGCTGTTCTGGTTCGACCTGCTGCGCGATGTCTGCCCGAATCACCTCACCGGTCAGGCGCCCGAGAGCGTGGTCGCCGCCGACGAGGTGAGCCAGGTCCAGGGCCGCGCGATGCTCGTCAAGCGCCTGACGCCGCTGCCCTGCGAAGCCGTGGTGCGGGGCTATGTCGCCGGCTCGGGCTGGAAGGAATACCAGAGGAGCGGCACCGTCTGCGGCATCGCGCTGCCGGCGGGCCTGGCGATGTCGCAAGCACTGGCCGAACCGATCTTCACGCCCGCGACCAAGGCTGCCGTGGGCGACCACGACGAGAACATCTCGTTCGCACGGCTCGAAGCGCTGCTCGGCGCGGATCGAGCGGCCGCGGTGCGCGCCACCGCGATCCGCATCTTCCAGGCCGCCAGCGCCTACGCGCTGACGCGCGGCATCGTGATCGCCGACACCAAGTTCGAGTTCGGCCTCGACGAGGCCGGGCGGCTGACGCTGATGGACGAAGTGCTGACGCCCGACTCGTCGCGCTTCTGGCTCGCGAACGAGCTGGCGCAGGGCCGCATCGTGGCGCTGGACAAGCAGCCGCTGCGCGACTGGCTGGCCTCCACCGGCGTGACCGGCGGCGCCGAGCAGGCCGCGCTGGACCTGCCCGACGAGGTGATCCTGGGCGTGCACGAGCGCTACGCCACCGCGTACCGGTTGCTTTGTGGCGGTGCGCCATGACGGCCCCGCGAGCCGCGGGCAGCAAGGACGAGCCGCGGCCTTCCACCCGCAGCCTGCGCGCCCACCGTTTCGCCGGGCTGGACGGCGGCGCGCGCGGGCCGCGGCTGATCGTCACCGGCGCCGTCCACGGCAACGAGACGGCGGGCACGCGCGGCATCGCGCGCGTGCTGGCCGAGATCGAGCGCGGCGAGATCGAGATCGTTCGCGGCACCGTCACCTTCGTGCCGGTGTGCAACCCGCTGGCCTACGTCCACGCCCGCCGGATGGGCGAGCGCAACCTCAATCGCCGGCTGCAGCCCACGGCAACGCCGCAGGACAACGAGGACCGGATCGCCAATCTGCTCTGCCGCTGGCTGGCCGAGCACGAGGTGCTGCTCGACCTGCACAGCTTCCGCAGCCCCGGCCGGCCGTTCGTGATGCGCGGCCCGGCCGACAACCGCGACGCGCTCGAGCCTTTCGCCCATGCCGAGGCCGAGGCGCAGCTCGCCGCCCACGTGGGCCCGAACCGCGTCGTCGATGGCTGGATGGATGCCTATGCCGCCGGCGTCGCGCGCCGCCGCGCACGCGGACTGACACCGGGTGCGGTGCACGAGGACCCGAGCTACGGCGTCGGCACCACCGAGTACATGCGCTCGGTGGGCGGGTACGGCATCACGCTCGAATGCGGCCAGCACGAGGATCCGGCGGCACCCGAGGTCGCGTACCGCGCGATCCGCCAGACGCTGGCGCTGCTGGGCATTGCCGACCTGCCGCTGGCAGCGCCCGCGGCGCCGTTCGAATGCCTGACCCTGGCCGAGGTCGTCGACCGACTCGACGCCGCCGACAGCTTCGTCAAACCCTGGACCAGCTTCGACCCGTTGGCCGAAGGCGAGCTGATCGCGCTGCGCGCCGACGGCAGCGAACTGCGCGCGCCGCAGGCCGGCTACATCGTGTTCCCCGACAGCAGTGCGCTGCCGGGTCACGAATGGTTCTACCTGGCGCAGGAAAGCCGGCGGCCGATGTAGCGGCTGCGGCGCCTCGTCAGTGCGCCATCAGCACCGGCAAGGTCATCGACCGCAGCACGGTCTGCGTGGCGCCGCCCAGCACCCACTCGCGGGTGCGGCTGTGCCCGTAGCAGCCCATCACCAGCAGGTCGGCACGGGTGTCGGCGGCCAGCGACAACAAGGCGTCGCCGACTTCGGCCTCCTGCACCTGCCGGTAGCTCGGCGCCGCTTCGACGCCCTGCCAGCGCAGCCACTGCCCCAGTGCGGCGGCGTCGGCCCGGCCCTCGGGCCCGTGGGGAGGCATCGAGGTCGCGATGTGCACGCGCTCGGCCTTGCGCAGCCAGGGCAGGGCGGCGGCGAGCGCGCGCGCCGATTCGCGCGTCGGCTTCCAGGCGACCAGCACCTCGCGCCCGAGGCGGTCGAACTGCCCGGCGTAGGGCAGCACCAGAGCCGGCTTGCCGCTCTGCATGACCAGCGTCGGCACCAGGTCGGGCGGAACCGCGCCGGTTCGCGCGTCGCTGGCATCGGCCTGACCGAGCACCAGCAGATCGGCGAACAGCGCCTGGCGCAGCAATGCGGTCTCCAGCGGACCGGCCTCGGCATCGGCCCATTGCAGGGCGGGGTCGGCGGCGACCTCCTGCTCGAAGATCGCCCGCGCGCGCTCGCGCTGCTCGCGCTCCAGATCCGCGAACAGTTCGACGGCCGCCGCCAGGCCCTCGCCGGAAACCCAGGCGTTGGCCAGCAGCGGCGGCATCACGGCATACATCGCGGTGAGATGGGCCGAATGCTCGCGGGCCAGGCGGTGTGCCAGGGCCAGACGCAGCGCCGAGCGCGGAGAGGCGTCGAGGTGGACGAGGAGGGTCTTCATGGCGTGCTCCATTGCGCGGGTCGAGGTCGGGGGGTGCGCTGCATCGGCGCGGCGCGCAACCGGCCGGTGCACCCTGCGCCTCGAATCGATTGAACGCCCGGACCCGCAGCGCCGGCTTGATGCAACTCAAGCCCCGCGTGGCCCAGCCGCGGCCGCGGTCCGAAGTCCGGCCGCCCGACGCCCGGCGGGATAATTCGCCGGATGACGAAGCAGCGCGTGGTCGTGGGCCTGAGCGGCGGGGTGGACTCCGCCGTCAGCGCCTGGCTGCTCAAGCAGCAGGGCCACGAGGTCGTCGGCCTGTTCATGAAGAACTGGGAAGACGACGACCTGCCCGCGGGGTCGGACGGCGACGACGGCGGCCACTGCTCGGCCAACGTCGACTTCGTCGATGCCGCCGCGGTGGCCGACGTGATCGGCATCGAGATCGAGCACGTCAACTTCGCCGCCGAATACAAGGACCGCGTCTTCGCCGAGTTCCTGCGCGAGTACGCGGCCGGGCGCACGCCCAACCCCGACGTGCTGTGCAACGCCGAGATCAAGTTCAAGGCCTTTCTCGACCACGCCGTGCGGCTGGGGGCCGAGCGCATCGCCACCGGGCATTACGCGCGGGTGCGCGAGCGCGCCGGCAATTTCGAGCTCCTCAAGGGCCTGGACCCGGCCAAGGACCAGAGCTATTTCCTGCACCGCCTGAACCAGGCCCAGCTCGCGCGCACGCTGTTTCCGGTGGGCGAGCTGAAGAAGACCGAGGTGCGGCGCATCGCCGCCGAGATCGGCCTGCCGAACGCGGCGAAGAAGGACTCCACCGGCATCTGCTTCATCGGCGAGCGGCCGTTCCGCGCCTTCCTCAACCGCTACCTCAGCCACCAGCCCGGACCGATGCTCGACGAGCGGGGCCGCGAGGTGGGCCGCCACGTCGGGCTGTCGTTCTACACCCTGGGCCAGCGGCAGGGGCTGGGCATCGGCGGCGTGCGCGAGGGCGGCGGCGAGCACGCGCCCTGGTACGTGGCGCACAAGGACCTGGCGCGCAATGCGCTGCACGTGGTCCAGGGGCACGACCACCCGTGGCTGCAGTCGTCCTGGCTGGAGGCCGAAGACGCGAGCTGGATCGCCGGCCACGCGCCCGTTGCCGGCGCGCTGGCGGCCAAGGCGCGCTACCGGCAGGCCGATGCCGCCTGCCGCTTCCGCACCATCGAGGGCGGTTTCCGGCTCGATTTCGACGCCCCGCAATGGGCCGTCACACCGGGGCAGAGCGCCGTGCTCTACGACGGCGAGGTCTGCCTGGGCGGCGGCGTGATCGCACGCAGCGAAGTGCCGCCGGTGGCGGTCCGATCCGCGGGTATGCACTGAGGCGAAAACCCTGCCATGGCCCCGTTTGCCGGCGACCGCGCGGCACGCCGCCTCTAAACTCGCAGGCTGCCGAACCCGACCCAGAGAGCAGAGAGAGCACTGCCGCGCATGACCGACGACATCATTCTCGAGACCCGGGCGCTGACGAAGGAGTTCAAGGGCTTCGTCGCCGTCAGCCAGGTCGACCTGAAGGTGCGTCGGGGCACCATCCACGCCTTGATCGGCCCCAACGGCGCCGGCAAGACCACCTGCTTCAACCTGCTGACCAAGTTCCTCACGCCGAGCAGCGGGCAGATCCTGTTCGAAGGCCATGACATCACCGCCGAGACGCCGGCGCACGTCGCCCGCCGCGGCGTGATCCGCTCGTTCCAGATCTCCTCGGTCTTTCCCCACCTGACGGTGCTGGAGAACGTCCGCGTCGCGCTGCAGCGGCAGCTGCGCACCTCGTTCCACTTCTGGCGTTCGGAGCGCAGCCTCGACGACCTCGACGGCCGCGCACTGGCCCTGCTGCGCGAGGTCGATCTCGAGCCCTACGCCGCGCTGACTGCGGTCGAGCTCAGCTATGGCCGCAAGCGGGCGCTGGAGATCGCGACCACCCTGGCGATGAATCCCAAGCTGATGCTGCTCGACGAGCCGACCCAGGGCATGGGCCTGGAAGACGTGGACCGCACGCGCTCGCTGATCAAGAAGGTGGCCGCCGATCGCACGGTGCTGATGGTCGAGCACAACATGGGCGTGGTCTCGAGCATCGCCGACACGATCACGGTGCTGCAGCGCGGCGCCACGCTGGCCGAGGGGCCGTACGAGGTGGTCAGCCGCAACCCGGCCGTGATCGAGGCCTACATGGGCACGGCGCAGACCGAGTTGCAGGGGGCTCATTGATGACCTCCTTCCTCGAGGTGACCGACCTGCACGGCTGGTACGGCGAGTCACACGTGCTGCACGGCATGACGTTCCATGTCGATGACGGCGAGGTGGTCACGCTGCTGGGCCGCAACGGCGCCGGGCGGACGAGCACGCTGCGCGCGATCATGGGTCTGATCGGCAGCCGCAAGGGCAGCATCAAGGTCCACGGCCGCGAGACCATCGGCCTGGCCACGCACCGCATCGCGCGCCTGGGCATGGGTTACTGCCCCGAGGAACGCGGCATCTTCTCCACCCTGTCTGCCGAAGAGAACCTGATGCTGCCACCGGTGCTGGCGCCGGGCGGCATGGGCGTGGACGCGATCTACGCGATGTTCCCCAACCTGCGCGAGCGCTCGCAGAGCCAGGGCACGCGGCTGTCCGGCGGCGAGCAGCAGATGCTGGCGGTGGCGCGCATCCTGCGCACCGGCGCGCGTCTGCTGCTGCTCGACGAAATCTCCGAGGGCCTGGCCCCGGTCATCGTGCAGAAGCTCGCCGAGATGGTCACCGCGCTGCGCGCCCAGGGTTACACGATCCTGATGGTCGAGCAGAATTTCCGCTTCGCCGCCCCGCTGGCCGACCGCTTCCTGGTCGTCGAGCATGGTCAGGTGATCCAGCAGTTCACGCAGGCCGAGCTGCCGGCACGGATGGACCGCCTGCACGAATACCTGGGCGTCTGAACGCGCCCGGAACCAACAGCACCTGCCGCAATCCACCACCACCCACCCCCCTCGAACCAGGAGACCTGCATGAAACTGAACAAGATCGCCACCGCCTGCGCCATCGCGCTCACCGCCACGCTGGTGGCTTCGGCCGCGCACGCGGCCGGCAACGAAGTCGTCATCGGCGACATCGACGACATGTCGGGGCTGTATTCCGACGTCATCGGCGAGGGCGGCGTACAGGCCGCCAAGATGGCGATCGCCGACTTCGGCGGCAGCGTGCTCGGCAAGAAGATCGTGCTGATGACCACCGACCACCAGAACAAGCCCGACATCGGCGCGTCCAAGTTCCGCGAGTGGGCCGACCAGGACGGGGTCAACATGATCCTCGGCGGCTCGAACACCGGCGTCAACATCGCGATGGCCAAGGTGGCGCTGGCCAAGAAGGTGCCGTTCATCTCGATCGGTGCAGCCGGCGCGTCGCTGACCAACCAGGACTGCACGCCTTACACCGTGCACTACGCCTACGACACGACGGCCCTGGCCAACGGCACCGCGAGCACGATCGTCGCGCAGGGCGGCAAGAAGTGGTTCTTCCTGACGGCCGACTACGCCTTCGGCACCCAGCTGCGCGATGCCGCGACCAAGGTCGTCGAGGCCCACGGCGGCAAGTCGCTGGGCGAGGTGCGGGTGCCGCTGTCGACCTCGGACTTCTCGTCCTTCCTGCTCCAGGCGCAGGGCTCGGGCGCGCAGGTGCTGGGTCTGGCCAACGCCGGTGGCGACTTCACGAATTCGCTGAAGGCGGCGCAGGAGTTCGGCATCACCAAGACCATGCGGCCGGCCGCGCTGCTGGCCTTCATCTCCGACATCCACGGTCTCGGGTTGAAGGCCTCGCAGGGCCTGATCCTGACGACCGGCTGGTACTGGGACCTGAACCCCGAGACGCGGGCCTGGTCCAAGCGCTACTTCGACATCATGAAGAAGGAGCCGACGATGAACCAGGCCGCCTATTACTCGGCGGTGATGCACTACCTGAAGGCGGTCAAGGCCGTCGGCTCGACCGACGCCGACAAGGTGATGGCCGAGATGAAGAAGACCAAGATCAACGACTTCTTCGCCAAGGGCGGCTACATCCGCGCCGACGGCCTGATGGTGCACCACCAGTACGTGATGCAGGTGAAGACGCCGGCCGAGTCGAAGTACCCCTGGGACTACTACAAGGTGGTGAAGGACCTGACGGGCGAAGAAGCCTACGGCCCGATGACCGGACTGTGCAAGAACACCAAGTAGCGTGACCTGCACCGGCGGGCGCATGCCGCGCCCGCCGGTGCCGCCGACCGCCAACCCCATGACCGAAATCTTCGGCTATCCGCTGCCTGTGATCCTCGGCCAGCTCATGCTGGGCCTGGTCAACGGTTCGTTCTACGCCATGCTCAGCCTCGGGCTGGCGGTGATCTTCGGTCTGCTGGGCGTGGTCAACTTCGCGCACGGCGCGTTCTACATGCTCGGCGCCTATGCGGCCTACGTCGGCCTCGATACGCTGGGCATCAACTACTGGCTGGCGCTCGTGCTGGCGCCGCTGGCGGTGGGCGCCCTGGGCATCGTGCTCGAGCGGCTGCTGCTGCGCCACCTGTACCAGCTCGATCCGCTGTACGGCCTGCTGCTGACCTTCGGCCTGGCGCTGATCGCCGAGGGCGTGATGCGCGACCAGTACGGCTCCTCCGGGCAGTCGTACCCGGTGCCCGACGCGCTGCAGGGCGTGTTCAACCTCGGCTTCATGATCCTGCCGATCTACCGCGCCTGGGTCATCGTGGCTTCGCTGCTGATCTGCTTCACGACCTGGTTCGTCATCGAACGCACGCGGCTGGGCTCGACCCTGCGCGCGGCGACCGAGAACCCGCGCCTGGTACAGGCCTTCGGCACCAACGTGCCGCTGATCGTGATGGCCACCTACGGCGCCGGCGTCGCGCTGGCGGCGCTGGCCGGGGTGCTGGCAGCGCCGGTGATCCAGGTCACGCCGCTGATGGGCTCGTCGCTGGTCATCGTCGTCTTCGCGGTGGTCGTGATCGGCGGCATGGGCTCGATCTTCGGCGCCATCGTCAGCGGCCTCGGGCTGGGCATGGTCGAGGGCCTGACCAAGGTCATCTATCCCGAGGCGTCGAGCGTGGTCGTCTTTCTCATCATGGCCGTGGTGCTGATCTGGCGCCCGGCAGGCCTGTTCGGCAAGACCTGACGATGCGCGCGACAACGATCGGCTACGCCCTGTTCCTGCTGCTCGCGCTGGCGGTGCCGCTGCTGGGCATCTACCCGGTGCTGGCGATGCAGCTGCTGTGCTTCGCGATGTTCGCCTGCGCCTTCAACCTGCTGCTGGGCTTCGCGGGCATGCTCTCTTTCGGCCACGCGGCGTTCTTCGGTTTCGCGGCCTACGTCACGAGCTGGCTCATCAACGCCAACGGCTGGGGCACCGTGGCCAGCATCGTCGCCGGGGTCGTGGTGGCGGCGCTGATGGGCCTGGTGATCGGCGCCATCGCGATCCGCCGCCAGGGCATCTACTTCGCGATGATCACCCTGGCGCTAGGCCAGCTGGTCTATTTCCTGTGCCTGCAGGCGCCGTTCACGGGCGGCGAGAACGGCATCCAGGGCGTCAAGCGCGGCACCCTGTTCGGGCTGGTGTCGTTGCGGCCGGACATCAACATGTACTACTTCGTGCTCGCGGTGTTCATCGCGGTGTTCCTGTTCATCCGCCGCATCGTGCATTCGCCCTATGGCCAGGTGCTCAAGGCGATCCGCGAGAACGAACCGCGCGCCATCTCGCTGGGCTACGAGGTCGACCGCTACAAGCTGCTGGCCTTCGTGCTGTCGGCCGCCATCGCGGGCCTGGCGGGCTCGCTCAAGGCCCTGACCCTCGGCCTGGCCAGCCTGACCGACGTGCTGCAGGGCACCTCGGGCGAGGTCATCCTGATGACCCTGCTCGGCGGCACCGGCACCTTCTTCGGCCCGGTGATCGGTGCCTTCACCGTGGTCGGCCTGCAGAACCTGCTCGCCGACCGCGTCGGCTCGTGGGTCAACGTCATCATCGGCGCGATCTTCGTCGTCTGCGTGATCGGCTTCCGCCGCGGCTTCGTCGGCGAGCTGCTGGCCTGGCAACGGCGGCGCAAGAGCGCCGGCTGACGACGGCCGGTCGCGGCGCGGCCCGCCTCGAAGACGCCCGGCCTTGCCCGCCATGTGCAAGCCCACCCTGCTCGCCCTGGCCGCCGTCGCCGCGATCGGAGCCGCGCGTGCCGAGCCCGCCGTCATCTACGACATGGGCGGCAAGTTCGACAAGTCGTTCAACGAGGCCGGCTACAACGGCGCCGAGCGCTGGAAGAAGGAAACCGGCAGGCCCTACCTGGAGTTCGAGATCGCCAACCCGGCGCAGCGCGAGCAGGCGCAGCGGCGCATGGCCGAGCGCGGCGCCGACCCCATCGTGGCCATCGGCTTCTCGCAGGGCAGCAGCATGCAGAAGGTGGCGCGCGACTTTCCCCGGCAGCGGTTCGCGATCATCGACGCCGTCGTCGATGCGCCCAACGTGCAGAGCATCCTGTTCAAGGAGCAGGAAGGCAGCTTCCTGGTCGGCATCATGGCCGCGATGGCGAGCAGGACCGGCAAGATCGGCTTCGTCGGCGGCATGGACATCCCGCTGATCCGCAAGTTCTCCTGCGGCTACGAGCAGGGTGCGAAGTACGCCGACCCGAGGATCGCGGTCAGCGTCAACATGACCGGCACCACCGCGCAGGCCTGGAACGACCCGGCGCGCGGCGCCGAGCTGGCCAAGGCGCAGTTCGCCTCGGGTGTCGACGTCGTCTTCGCCGCCGCCGGCGCCACCGGTGTCGGCGTCTATCAGGCGGCCAGGGACGCCGGCCGGCTGGCGATCGGGGTCGACAGCAACCAGAACCACCTGCAGCCCGGCACGATGCTCACGAGCATGGTCAAGCGGGTCGATGTCGCGGTCTACAACGCCTTCAAGGGCGTCACCCCGGGCGTCACGACGCTCGGGCTGAAGGAGGGCGGCGTCGGTGTCGCGCTCGACCAATACAACGCCAGGTTGGTGACGCCGGCGATGCTCGAGCGCGTCGAGGCGGCCCGGGCCGACATCGTCAGCGGCAAGATCAAGGTCATCGACTACATGACCCACGGCAGCTGCCAGTGATGCCCGCGCCGGCTGTCGCGGCCAGCGCCGGCCGGCCGGCGGCGGTGGCGATGCGCCACATCGCCAAGCGCTTCGGCGCCGTGCACGCCAACCGCGACGTCCAGCTCGGCGTGGCCGCCGGCACCGTGCATGGCATCGTCGGCGAGAACGGCGCCGGCAAGAGCACGCTGATGGCCATCCTCTACGGCCTCCACCAGGCCGACGCGGGCGAGATCGAGATCGACGGCCGCCCGGTGCGCATCACCGGCTCGCGCGAGGCGATCCGCCTGGGCATAGGCATGGTCCACCAGCACTTCATGCTCGTCGAGTCGCTCTCGGCGCTGGACAACGCGATGCTCGGCGCCGAACCGCATTGGCGGCTGCGCCCGGCGCGCGCCGAGGTGCGACGCCGGCTCGAAGCGCTGATGCGCGAGACCGGCCTCGCGGTCGATCTCGACGCGCTCGTCGCCGACCTGCCGGTGGGCGAGCGGCAGCGGCTGGAGATCCTCAAGGCGCTCTACCGCGGCGCGCGCATCCTGATCCTCGACGAGCCCACCGCGGTGCTCACGCCGCATGAGACCGAGGCCCTGTTCGCCACCCTGCGCAGGCTGCGCGAGCGCGGCACCACGGTGCTGCTGATCACGCACAAGCTCAAGGAGATCATGGCCCTGTGCGACGCCGTCACCGTGATGCGCGGCGGCCGGGTCGTGCTCGACTGCCCGATCGCGCAGACCAGCGTCGATGCGCTCGCCGAGGCGATGGTCGGCCGGCGGGTCGATCTCGGCCGCGCGCATGAGGCCGAGGGCGGCGCTGCCCGGCCCGGCGCGCCGCTGCTGCAGGCGCAGGGCCTGTCGTGGTCCGATGCGCTGGGTGTGGCGCGGCTGGCCGAGGTCTCGCTGACGCTGCGTGCCGGCGAGATCGTCGGCGTGGCCGGCGTCTCCGGCAACGGGCAGAGCGAGCTGCTCGACGTGCTGTCCGGCCTGCTCGCGCCATCGAAGGGTCGCCTGTCGCTGCGCGGGCAGGACTTCGCCCCCGGACACTGGCTCGACCCCCGTCGCGCGCGCGAGCTCGGCCTGGCCCATGTGCCCGAGGACCGGCAGCGCCGCGGCCTGGTGCTGCCCTTCGCCGCCTGGGAGTCGGCGGTGCTCGGCTACCAGCACAGCGCGCGCTACGACCGCGGCGGCTGGATGCGCCAGCGCCGCATGCGCGAGGACTGCGCGGCGATGATGGAACGCTACGACGTGCGCCCGCGCGAGCCGCTGCTGAGCTCGTCCAGGTTCAGCGGCGGCAACCAGCAGAAGCTGGTGCTGGCGCGCGAGGCGTCGCACGAGCCGAAGGTGCTGCTGGCCGGCCAGCCGACGCGCGGGGTCGACATCGGCGCCGTCGAGTTCATCCATGGCCGCCTGCGCGAGATGCGCGACGCCGGCGGCGCAGTGCTGGTGGTGTCGTCCGAGCTCGACGAGATCCTGGCCCTGGCCGACCGCGTGCTGGTGATGAGCGCCGGCCGCATCGCCGGCGAGCTGCCGATCGCGCAGTGCACCGAGGCCGCGCTGGGCCGCTTGATGGGGGGTGCCGAGTCCGGACCGAGCGAGCCCCTGCGGGCTCGCGAGAGCCTGACGAGGGCCTCCGGGCCCGCAAGCCGGGAGGCCCATTGACCGAGCCGCTGGAACTGCCGCGCTGGATGGACGTCGCCCTGTTGCCGGCGCTGAATCTGGCGCTGGCGCTGCTCGTCGCCGGCGCCGTCGTCACGCTGGTCGGCTTCAGGCCGGGCGAGGTGCTGTCGCTGCTGATCCAGGGTGCGTTCGGATCGCGCTCGGGAATCAGCTACACGCTGTACTACGCGACGACCTTCATCTGCACCGGCCTGGCGGTGGCGGTGGCCCTTCACGGCGGGCAGTTCAACATCGGCGGCGAGGGCCAGGCGCTCATCGGCGGCTTGGGCACGGGGCTGGCTGCGCTGGCCTGGAGCAGCCAGCTTCCGGCCTGGGCGATGCTGCCGATCATGGTCCTCGCGGCGGCCCTCTTCGGCATGGTCTGGGGCGCGATCCCCGGGGCCCTGAACGCCTGGCGCGGCAGCCATGTCGTGATCACCACCATCATGTTCAACTTCATCGCCTCGGCGCTGCTGGGCTACCTGCTGGCGGGCCCGCTGAAGGCGCCCGGCGACATGTCGCCGGAGAGCCGGGCCTTCGCCGCTTCGGCGCACATGCCGGGCGCGCACGAGCTGCTGGGCTGGCTGGGCATCGCCTGGCCACGCACCCCGCTGAACCTGACGCTGCCGATCGCGCTGGCCGCGGCGCTGGCGGTCTGGCTGGTGCTGTGGAAATCGCAGGGCGGCTACGCGCTGCGCGCGGTCGGCTTCGCGCCCGCGGCAGCGCTGTACGCCGGCATCCGGCCGGCGCGGCTGCTGGTGTTGTCGATGGCCGCCTCGGGTGCCCTGGCCGGGCTGGTCGGCGTCAACGAGATCGCCGGCGTGCAGGGCCGGTTGCTGCCCGACTTCGTCAGCGGCGCCGGCTTCGCCGGCATCGCGGTGTGCCTGATCGGGCGCAGCCACCCGCTGGGCATCGTGTTGGCGTCGCTGCTGTTCGGCGCCCTGTACCAGGGCGGCTCGGAGCTGGCGTTCGACATCGGCGGCTTCAGCCGCGACATGGTGTTCATGCTGCAGGGGCTGATCGTCCTCTTCGCCGGCGCGATGGCCCAGGTGGCGGCACCGGCGCTGTATCGGCTCTGGCGCGCCGCCGGCGGCGGGCGTACCGACGGGGGCGCCCATGGATGAAGTGCTCGTCGGCACCCTGGTGGCGAGCACGCTGCGCGTGTCGGTGCCCTTGATCCTGTGCGCGCTGGCCGGCGTGCTCAGCGAGCGCTCGGGCGTGATCGACCTCGGGCTCGAGGGCAAGATGCTGCTCACCGCCTTCGCCACCGCCAGCGCCGGCGTCGCCACCGGCTCGCTGGCACTGGCGCTGCTGGCCGCGCTGGCGGTGGGCGTGGCGCTGTCGATGCTGCACGGCTGGGCCTGTGTCAGCCACGGCGGCGACCAGGTCGTGCTCGGGATGGCGATCACGATGACCGCCGCCGGCCTGACGGTGGTGCTGGGCATCGCCTGGTTCGCCCAGGGCGGGCAGACGCCGGCGGTGCCCGAGACCGTGCGCCTGGGCCGCTGGTTCGTCGGCGCCGGCGAGGCGGTGGGCCGCTTGCCCTGGGTGGGCCGGGCGCTGGCGCTGGCCTTCTTCGGCCACAACGCGATGGTCTATCTCTCGCTGCTGCTGGTGGCCGCGGTCGGGTGGCTGCTGTACCGCACCCGCTTCGGCCTGCGCCTGCGCGCGGCGGGCGAGAATCCGGCGATGGTCGATGCCGCGGGGCTCTCGGTCAAGGCGCTGCGCTACCAGGCGCTGGCGCTCAACGGCATGCTCAGCGGGCTGGCCGGCGCCTACCTGGTGCTGGCGCAGAACCCGAGCTTCATCCCCAACATGACCGCCGGCCGCGGCTACATGGCGCTGGCCGCATTGATCTTCGGCAAGTGGCGGCCGGGGGGCGCCTTGGCGGCCTGCCTGCTGTTCGGGTTCCTCGATGCGGTCTCGATCCGCCTGCAGGGCGCCGCGCTGCCTTTCATCGGCGCGGTGCCGGTGCAGGCGATCCAGGCCCTGCCCTATCTGCTGACGGTGGTGCTGCTGGCCGGCTTCATCGGCCGTGCGGTGGCACCGGCGGCCCTCGGGAGACCCTATGTCAAAGGTCACTGACACCGCGCGCGACGCGCTCGTCGCCGCCGCACGGGCGGCGCGCGCCAGCGCCTATGCGCCCTACTCGCGCCTGGCCGTCGGCGCCGCGGTGCTCGACGAACAGGGCCGCATCCACGCCGGCTGCAACGTCGAGAACGCGGCCTACCCGCAGGGCTGGTGCGCCGAGACTTCGGCGCTGGCGGCGATGGTGCTGGCCGGCGGCCGGCGCGTGCTCGCGGTGGCGGTGTGCGCGGTGGCGGAGCAGCCGGTCACGCCGTGCGGCGGCTGCCGCCAGAAGCTGCGCGAATTCGCCGCCGACGACTGCCCGGTGTGGGTCGGCACCCTCGACGCCATCCAGGCCGTGCACACTGTGGGCGGCCTGCTGCCGGCCAGTTTCGGTCCCCAACACCTGCCTCCCGCATGAGCGATCCCGTTGCCGCTTCCGTCGCCACCCTGCGGCAACGCCTGGGCGCGCAGCCGCCGCGCATCGCGGTGCTGCTCGGCAGCGGCTGGCGGCCGTTCGCCGACCAGGTCCAGGACGCCGTCGATCTGCCCTATGCCGACCTGCCGGCATTTCCGGCGCTCGCGGCCGGCGGCCACGAGGCGCTCCTGCGCCGTGGGCGCATCGGCAGCACGCCCGTCCTCGTGCTCGGCGGTCGCCAGCATGCCTACGAAACCGGCGAGGCCGACGGCATGAAAGGCGCGATCCGCAGCCTCGCCGGCTGGGGCGTGAAGGTGCTGCTGCAGACCAACGCCGCCGGCAGCATGGACCCGGCCATGCGCCCCGGCGAGCTGATGCTGATCGGCGACCACCTCAATTTCTCGCAGCGCTCGCCCTTGTTCGGCGAGCCGGACGACGGGCGTTTCATCGACATGAGCAACGCCTACGACCCGGCCCTGCGCGCGCAGGCGCGCGGTGCGGCGCAGGCCCTCGGCACGCCGCTGCACGAAGGCGTCTATGCCTGGTTCATGGGCCCGCAGTTCGAGACGCCGGCCGAGATCCGCATGTTCCGCCTGCTCGGCGCGCAGGCGGTGGGGATGAGCACGGTGCCCGAGACGATTCTTGCGCGCCATGCCGGGCTGCGCGTGCTGGCGCTGTCGATGATCACCAACCTGGCCGCCGGCATGCAGGCCGAAACGCTCAGCCATGCGCGCACGCTGGCCGCCGCCCAAGCCACCGGCGGCCGCGCGGTGGCGCTGCTGGCCGCGATCGTGCAGGCGCTGGAGACCTGAACGATGAACCCACCTGACGACGCGCTGGCCATGGCCCGCACGGCGCTGGCCTGCCTGGACCTGACCAGCCTGGGCGACGCCGACACGCCGGCCGACATCGAAGCCTTGTGCGGGCGCGCGCAAGGACGCTTCGGCCATACCGCCGCGGTGTGCGTGTGGCCGCGCTTCGCGGCGCTGGCGAGGTCGCGGCTGCCGACGGGCATCGCGGTGGCCGCGGTGGCGAACTTCCCCGACGGCGGCAGCGAGATCCAGCGCGCGCTGCGCGACACCGGCGAGATCGTCGACGCCGGCGCGCAGGAGGTCGATGTCGTGATGCCCTACCGCGAGCTTGCCGCCGCGCCTGCACTGCTGGCCGCGGTGCGCCGCGCCTGCGAGGGCCTGCGGCTGAAGGTGATCCTCGAGACCGGCGAACTGCAGGATGCGGCGCTGATCGGCCGCGCCTGCCGCATCGCGCTGGACGCCGGCGCCGACTTCCTCAAGACCAGCACCGGCAAGACACCGCGCAGCGCCAGCCCAGAGGCCGCGCGCCTGATGCTGGACGCGATCGCGACCGACGCGAAGGCACGCGGCCATGTCGGCTTCAAGCCCGCGGGCGGCATCCGCACGGTGGCCGATGCGGGCGTCTACATCGCGCTGGTCGCCGAGATCCTCGGTCCCGCGGCGCTGACGCCGGCGCGCTTTCGGATCGGCGCCAGCGGCCTGCTGGCCGACATCGAGGCGGTGCTCGCAGGCCGCAGCCGGCCCACCGCCGCAAGCCTTTACTGAGCTCACCCGCCCGCAGCCATGACGGTCCCGTTCCACCTGCACCGCGCTTCCCTCGTCCTCGGCTTCGCCGCCACCCTGCTGGCAGGCTGCAGCCTGCCGCCGCCGGCGGCGCCGGCGGGCCCGGTGAGGGTCAAGATCGTCGCCATCAACGACTTTCACGGCCACCTGCTGCCGCCCAAGGGCGGCATCCGCATCGACGATCCTGCGCATCCGGGCCGGTTCGTCGAGGTCGATGCCGGCGGCGCCGAGCACCTGGCCACCGCGGTGGCCCGGCTCGAGGCCGAGAACCCGAACCACATCTTCGTCGCCGCGGGCGACCTCATCGGCGCCTCGCCGCTGCTGTCGGCGCTGTTCCACGACGAGCCGACGGTCGAGGCCCTGAGCATCGCCGGGCTGGAAGTGTCCTCGGTCGGGAACCACGAGTTCGACAAGGGGGCAGCCGAGTTGCTGCGGATGCAGAACGGCGGCTGCAACCCGACCGGCGGCTGCCGGGGCCCGCACCCCTTCGCCGGCGCCGGCTACAAGTACCTTGCGGCGAGCACGGTCGACGTGAAGACCGGCAAGACGCTGTTCCCGCCCTACCTCGTCAAGACCTTCCAGGGCATTCCTATGGCCTTCATCGGCCTCACGCTCAAGGGCACGCCCGAGATGGTCGTGCCCTCGGGTGTCGCCGGGCTGCGCTTCGAGGACGAGGCCGAGACCGTCAATCGCCTGGTGCCCGAACTGCAGGCCAAGGGCATCCAGGCGATCGCGGTGCTGATCCACGAAGGCGGCTACCCGACCGGCGACTACAACGAATGCCCGGGCATCAGCGGCCCGATCGTCGACATCGTCGGCAAGCTCGACAAGGCGGTGGACCTGGTGATCAGCGGCCACACCCACCGCGCCTACGTCTGCCGCATCGCCGGCCGCCTGGTGACCAGCGCCGACAAGTACGGCACCCTGGTGACCGACATCGACGTCACGCTCGACCCCGTGACCCACGACGTGACGAGCGAGAGCGCCAACAACGTGATCGTCGGCACCGGCGCCTTCGCCGCCGACCCGCGCGAGACGGCACTCATCGGGCAGTACCGGGCGCGCGAAGGACCGCTGGCCAGGCGCGTCGTGGGCCGCATCGGGGCCGCGCTGCCGCGCGACGCCAACGCCGCGGGCGAGAACGCGATCGGCCAGGTCATCGCCGACGCCCAGCTCGAGGCCACGCGCGATGCCGGGGCTCAGATCGCCTTCATGAACCCGGGCGGCATCCGCGCCGACCTGCCGATGCCCGCCGACGCCCTGGTGCGCTACGAGGACATCTTCACCGTCCAGCCCTTCTACAACAACCTGGTGACGATGACGCTGAGCGGCGAGCAGATCCTCGGGCTGCTCGAGCAGCAATGGATGGGGCCCGCCAGGCGCCATGTGATGCTCGTCAGCCGTGGCTTCAGCTACGCCTACGACGAGACGCGGCCCTTGGGCCGGCGCGTGATCGCGGGCAGCGTGCACCTGGACGGCCGCGCGCTGGACCGGGCGGCGAACTACCGCGTCACCGTCAACAGCTTCATGGCCAGCGGCGGCGACAGCTTCGGCATCCTGCGCAGCGGCACCGACCGCCGCACCGGCATGCTCGACGTCGACGCGCTGGAGCTCTACATCGAGCGCCATCCGGGCCTGGTGCCGGGGCCGCTGGGCCGCATCACGCGGCTGGACTGAAGGTGCCGCCGTGCTCGCGCCGGAGATCATCCGCATCAAGCGCGACGGCGGCCGGCTGACCGGCGCGCAGATCCGGGCCTTCGTGCACGGCCTGGCCGCCGGCGACTGCGGTGGCTGGAGCGAAGGCCAGGCCGCAGCGATGGCGATGGCAATCCTGCTGCGCGGCATGGACGCCGAAGAGACGGTGGCGCTGACGCTGGCGATGGCCGATTCGGGCGCGCGCCTGTCCTGGGCCGGCGCCGGCCTGCACGGGCCGGTGCTCGACAAGCATTCCACCGGCGGCGTCGGCGACAAGGTCAGCCTGATCCTGGCCCCCATCGTCGCTGCCTGCGGCGGTCTGGTGCCGATGATCAGCGGCCGCGGCCTGGGTCACACCGGCGGCACGCTGGACAAGCTCGAGGCCTTGCCCGGCTACGACGTCGACCCCTCGCGCGACCGCTTGCTGGCCGCGCTGCGCGACGCCGGCTGCGCCATCGTCGGCGCGTCGGCCGAACTGGCGCCTGCCGACCGGCGTTTGTACGCGATCCGCGACGTCACGGCCACGGTCGAGAGCCTGCCCCTGATCACTGCCAGCATCCTGTCCAAGAAGCTGGCCGCCGGGCTGCAGGGCCTGGTGCTCGACGTCAAGGTCGGCAACGGCGCCTTCACGCCCGCGCTGGCCGATGCGCGCGCGCTGGCCGCAAGCCTGGTGCAGGTCGCGCGCGGCGCCGGGCTGCCCGCGCGCGCGCTGATCACCGACATGAACCAGGTGCTGGGCGACAGCGCCGGCAACGCGCTCGAGGTGCGCGAGGCGATCGCCTTCCTCACCGGTGCGCGCCGCGAGCCGAGGCTGCACGCGGTGACGCTGGCGCTGGCGGCCGAGCTGCTGCACCTGGGCGGGCTGGCGACCTGTGTCGCCGCGGCGCAAGGCCTGGCCGAGCACGCATTGGGCAGCGGCGCGGCAGCCGATCGATTCGCGCGCATGGTGGCTGCGCTCGGCGGGCCGCGCGATGTGCTGCACGCAGCGGCGCTGCCGCAAGCGCCGGTGTGCATCGAGGTGCCTGCGCCGCGCGGCGGCGTGCTGGCGCAAGTCGACGTGCGCGCGCTCGGCCTCGCGGTGGTCGGCTTGGGTGGCGGACGCCAGCGTCCGGGCGCCGCCATCGACCCGCGCGTCGGACTGGACCGGCTGCTGCCGCTCGGTGCCGCGGTGCAGGCCGGCCAGGCGCTGGCCCGGGTGCACGCCGCCAGCGCTTCGGCGGCCGAGGACGCCGTGCGGGCGGTCAGCGCTGCCTTCGTGTTCGGCGAGTGCGACGCCGACGCCGCCGCCTCGCCGGTCGTCGAGCTGAGCGGCGGCTGACGCCGCCGGCGCGCTCGACGCGACGATGGCCTGCGGCGGCGGCAGCGGGCAACCCGGCGAAGCCGAATGCCGGTTCGGGATTGCGCGGTCATCCGGCCCTTGTTCCGGGCCCGGCCAGGACCGCGCCGCCTAGAATCGGAGCGCTCGGAGGCGATCGGCCTGCGGGTCGACGGGCGCCGCGCCCGGGTCGCCGCGCCACCGCCACCGCCCGATGCCTGGCCGCTCTGCATGATCCTCTCCTCGCTTTCCGCCCTCTCGCCGCTCGACGGTCGCTACGCCGGCAAGGTCGCCGCGCTGCGCCCGCTGTTGTCCGAGTACGGACTGATGCACCACCGGGTGCGGGTCGAGGTCGAGTGGTTCATCGCACTGTCGGACGCCGGCTTTGCCGAGTTCCCGCCGCTGTCCGAGGCCGCGCGCGGCCTGCTGCGCTCGCTGGTCGTGCGCTTCTCCGAGGCCGACGCCCAGGCCGTCAAGGACATCGAGAAGACGACCAACCACGACGTCAAGGCGGTGGAGCTGTGGATCAAGGCTCGCTTCAAGGGCCAGGCCGAGCTCGAGCGCGCCGGCGAGTTCGTGCACTTCGCCTGCACCAGCGAGGACATCAACAACACCAGCCACGCGCTGATGCTCAAGGCCGCGCGCGAGCAGGTGCTGCTGCCGGCGCTCGACCGCCTGCTGGCCAAGCTGGGTGCGATGGCGCATGAACTGGCGGCGGTGCCGATGCTCAGCCGCACCCATGGCCAGACCGCCAGCCCGACGACGCTGGGCAAGGAAGTCGCCAATGTCGCGGCGCGGCTGGCCACGGCGCGCGCGCGCATCGCCGCGGTGCCGCTGCTGGCGAAGATGAACGGCGCGGTGGGCAACTACAACGCCCACCTGGCGGCCTTCCCGGATTTCGACTGGGAGGCCTTCAGCCGCAGCGTGGTCGAGCAGCGCCTGGGCCTGGCTTTCAACGCCTACACGGTGCAGATCGAGCCGCACGACTACATGGCCGAGCTGTTCGACGCCATCGCGCGCGCCAACACGCTGCTCATCGACTGGTCGCGCGACGTCTGGGGCTACATCTCGCTGGGCTACTTCAAGCAGCGGCTGAAGGCCGGCGAAGTCGGTTCGAGCACGATGCCGCACAAGGTCAACCCGATCGACTTCGAGAACGCCGAGGGCAACTTCGGGCTGGCCAACGCGCTGCTCGGCCACATGAGCGGCAAGCTGCCGATCAGCCGCTGGCAGCGCGACCTCACCGACAGCACCGTGCTGCGCAACATGGGCGTGGCGCTGGGCTACACGCTGCTGGCCTGCGACAGCCTGACGCGCGGGCTCGACAAGCTGGAGGTCAACCCGGCGCAGCTCGCGGCCGACCTCGATCATGCCTGGGAGGTGCTGGCCGAGCCGGTGCAGACCGTGATGCGCCGCCACGGCCTGCCCAACCCCTACGACCAGCTCAAGGACTTCACCCGCGGCCAGCCGATCACGCGCGAGCTGATGCAGGGCTTCATCGCCGCGCTGCCGCTGCCCGAAGCCGAGCGGCAGCGGCTGCTGGCCCTCACGCCGGCCACCTACACCGGCCTGGCCGAGGCGCTGGCGCGCCGCTGGTCATGAACGGCCGGCTCGCCTTCCGCGAGCAACTCGTGGCGGCACAGGCCGCGCAGCAGTCGATGCTGTGCGTGGGGCTGGACCCCGAGCCGGCGCGCTTCCCCGCCCCCTGGCGCGACGACCCGGCGCGCATCTTCGACTTCTGCGCTGCCATCGTCGATGCCACGCGCGACCTGGTCTGCGCGTTCAAGCCGCAGATCGCCTACTTCGCCGCCCACCGCGCCGAGGACCAGCTCGAGCGCCTGATCGCCCACATCCACGCCGAAGCACCCGGCGTGCCCGTGATCCTCGACGCCAAGCGCGGCGACATCGGCGCCACCGCCGAGCAGTACGCGCGCGAGGCCTTCGAACGCTACCGCGCCGACGCGCTGACGCTGTCGCCGTTCATGGGCCTGGATTCGATCGAGCCCTACATGCGACACGAGGGCAAGGGCCTGATCCTGCTGTGCCGCACCTCCAACCCCGGTGGCAGCGACCTGCAGGCCCAGGCCCTGGCCAACGGCGAGTTGCTTTACGAGCGCATTGCGCGCCTGGCCGCAGGCGAATGGAACCGCGGCGGCCAGCTCGGCCTGGTCGTCGGCGCGACCTATCCGCGGGAGCTGGCGCGGGTGCGCGAGATCGCGCCCACGCTGCCGCTGCTGATCCCCGGCATCGGCACCCAGGGTGGCGACGCCCAGGCCACGGTGCGCGCTGCCTGGCGGCCGGGCGCGCCGATCATCGTCAGTTCGTCGCGCGCCGTGCTCTATGCCGGCGGTGCCATCGGCGGCGACTCCGACTTCGCGACCGCCGCGCGCCGGGTTGCCGAGTCGGCGCGGCAAGAGTTGCAGCGGGCCCAGCCCGTGGCGGCCTGAGCAGCATGGGCCCAGGGCCCTTGCCGCACCGCCGCCCCGAAGGCGTGCCCGCCCACCGCAGGCGGAGGCGATGAGCGAGGAGGCGATGAGCGAGGAGACGATGGACGACGTCGATCCGCAGCCCGCGGGCAAGCCGATCGCCGGCGCGCCGCTGCCGCTCTATCCGCAGATGACGCGCGCCTTTCTGTGGGTCAGCGCGCTGGCGTGCGCTGCCTCCGCGGCGTTGCTGCTCGCGCTGCCGCTGGAACGCCCGGCCAGCCTGAGGCTGGCGGCGATGTTCGGCGCCTTCGGGCTGGTGGCAGCAGCCTGCACGCGGCTGGGACCGAAGGCGGCGTCGGTGGCGCTGACGGCGATCTTCGCCGGCGCAACGCTGGCCATCGCGGCGGCGGCGATGGCAATGGGCTGGGGGCTGGCCACGCCGGGCCTGCCGGTCTCCGGGCTGATGATCTGCGTCCTCTGCGCCGCGGTGGGCTGGCGCGCCGGGCTGCTGCTGGCCGGCGTGGCAACGACCGCCCTGATCGGTCTCGCCTGGCAGACCGCGGCACCGGCGGCCTTGGGCCATCTGCCCGAAGCCAGCGCGCAGCTGGGAACGCATCTGATCGCCGTCGCCGCCGGCCTGGCCGCCGGCGTGATGATCTCGCGCGCGCTCCGGAGCACGCTGCGCGCGGCACAGGAGCGCGAGCAACGCTTCCGGCGCCTGCTCGCGCTGGCCGCCGACGCCTACTGGGAGATCGACCGCGACTACCGTCTGGTGGCCGCCGCCGACCATGGCGGCACGCCGGGCCCGCTGTCGCGCGCGGACGGCCTGGGCAGCGTGCCCTGGGAGCTGCCGCAGTTCGGCTGCGACCCCGACACGCTGGACGCGATCCAGGCCGACCTCGAGACACGGCTGCCGTTCCGCGATCAGCCGGTGCGCTGGACCGTGGACGACGATCACGAGCGCGCCTACCTGGTCAGCGGCGAGCCGCGTTTCGACGAGCGCGGCATCTTCACCGGTTACTGGGGCGTGGCGCGCGACGTCAGCGCGATGCATGAAGCGCACGAGGCGCTGGCCGCCACCGAGACACGCTACCAGGACCTGTTCTCGCGCATTCCCACGCCGCTCGTGCTGCACCGCGGAGGTCGCATCATCGACGCCAACCCGGCCGCGGTGGCGATGTTCGGCCACGGCGATTTGCGCAGCATGATCGGCACCGACATGCTGGCCAGCTTCGAGGGCGGCGACTCGCGCGAGCGCGCCCGCCGCCGCATCGAAGCGCTGCAGGCCCAGCCGCTGGGCACCGCGTTGCCGGTGACCGATTTCCGGCTGGTCGTCGATCAGCGCGTCGTCTCGGTGCGCGCCATCACGGTACGCGTGGAGGCCGAAGGCGGCCCGGCAATGCTGGCGATCTTCGTCGACGACAGCGAACGGCTGGCGGCCGAGGAAGCGGTGCGCCGCTCGGAGGCGATGCTCTCGCACCTGGTGGCCACCAGCCCCGACCTGATCACGCTGACCGACCTCGGCACCGGCCGCTATGCGATGGTCAACAACGCTTTCGAGCGCATCAGCGGATGGACCGCGGCCGAGGCCGTGGGCCGCACCTCGATCGAGCTCGGCATCTGGGGCAGCGATGCCGCGCGCGAAGACTTCGTGCGCCGGCTGCGCGAGAACGGCGTCGTCAGCGACCTGCCGGTGCCCTTCATCAGCAAGAGCGGGGCGACCTTCTCGCTCGTCGTCTCGGCCGCACGCTTCGTGATGGACCGCCGCGACTACATGGTGATCAACGCCCGCGACGTGACCGAGAAGGAACGCGAGCGGCTGGAGCGCGACGCGATCCTGCGCAACGCCTCGGTCGGCATCGCGGTCACGCGCGACCGCCGCTTCGTGCTCGCCAACCCCCATTTCGAGCAGATCTACGGCTGGAACGCCGGCGAGCTGGTCGGCCAGCCGGGGATGGTCGTCTGGACCAGCCCCGAGGACTATGCCGAGGTCGGCGCGCTGGTCGGCCCGGTGCTGGCGCGCGGCGAGCCGATCGAGCTCGAGCGCGCCGGCCGGCGCCGGGACGGCAGCACCTTCCTGGCCCGCATCCGGGGCCGCGCGATCGACCCCGATCACCCGACCCGGGCCGGCACGGTGTGGATCGTCGAGGACGTGACCGAGCGCCGCGAATTCGAGCAGGCGCTGGCCCGCGCGCGCGACGCGGCCGAGGCCGCCAGCCGCGCCAAGAGCGCCTTCCTGGCCAACACCAGCCACGAACTGCGCACCCCGCTCAACGGCATGATCGGCCTGGCGCGGCTGGCCCGTGCCGACGACCTGGACGAAGAGCGGCGGCGCCAGTACCTGGATCAGATCGCCGACAGCGCGCAGTCGCTGGCGGGCATCATCTCCGACATCCTGGACCTGTCCAAGATCGAGGCCGGCAAGCTGCTGGTCGAGGCGACCGCGTTCGACCTCGGCGCGGAGTTGCGCCAACTGCAGCGCAGCTTCGCGGCGCAGGCCGCCGCACGCGGGCTCGAACTCGGGCTGGCGATCGCCCCCGAGGTCGAAGGCGCGGTCGTCGGCGACCCGTTGCGGGTGCGCCAGGTCGTCACCAACTTCCTCACCAACGCGCTGAAGTTCACCGAGCAAGGCCGGGTCGATCTGCGTGCCCGGCGCCTGGACGACGGGCCGCGGGTGCGCCTGGAAGTGCAAGACACCGGGCCGGGAATCGCCGCGACGGCCCACGCGCGCTTGTTCCAGCCCTTCACCCAAGCCGACGATTCGACCACCCGCCGTTACGGGGGTACCGGCCTGGGACTGTCGATCTGCCGCGAGCTGGCGACCTTGATGGGCGGTACGGTGGGCGTCGAAAGCCGCCCTGGCGAGGGCAGCACCTTCTGGGCCGAACTGCCGCTGCCGGCCTCGGACGCGCCGGCGCCGGTGCTACCGAGGCCGGGTGACCATGGCCTGCAAGGTGCACGCGTGCTGCTGGTCGAGGACAACCCGGTCAACATGATGATCGCCGCGGCGATGCTCGAACGCTGGGGCATCGTGGTGTCGCAGGCACAGGACGGCCGCGAGGCGGTCGCCCTGGTGCCGCGCGCTGCCGCCGCCGGCCTGCCTTTCGACGCCGTGCTGATGGACGTGCAAATGCCGGTGATGAGCGGCCATGAAGCCACCCGCGCACTGCGCGCGATGCCGGCCGGCGAGCAGCTGCCGATCATCGCGCTCACCGCCGCCGCCCTGGTCACCGAGCGCGAAGAGGCGCTGCGCGCCGGCATGAACGACTTCCTCACGAAGCCGATAGACGCCGACAAGCTCCACGCCGCACTCGTGCGCTGGTGTGCGGTCAGGGCCTGAGCGCGGCCGGACCGGTTCCCGGCCCGCGGCCCCGGAGCACAATGCGGCATCTTCGGCGCGGCGGCCGGTTCGCTGCACCCCGGCACCCTCTCTCCCGCCCAAGGACCCATGGAAGTCAGACTCGACAAGCGCTACCCCGTCGCCGCCAGCCTCGAGCAGACCTGGGCGGTGCTGCGCGACATCCGCGCCGTCGCCGCCTGCATGCCCGGCGCCCAGATCACCGAACAGATCGACGAGAAGCATTACAAGGGCACGGTGAAGAGCAAGGTCGGCCCGGCCGTGATGAGCTTCGGCGGCGACGTCGAGCTGCAGGGGCTGGACGTCGACGCCCGCTCGCTGCAGCTGCTGGCCAAGGGCGCCGACAAGGCCGGGTCGTCGGCGTCGATGCAGCTCAGCGCGCATCTCGAGGCCGGCGAGGTGGCCGGGCAATCGGTGCTCGTCGGTCAGGCCACCATCATCGTCAGCGGCAAGCTGGCGCAGTTCGGCAGCCGGCTGCTGGTGCCGGTGTCGGACGCGATGCTGGCCCAGTTCGCCGACAACTTCCGCACCTCGGCCGCGGCGGTCGCCACCGCGGAGGCCGCGGCGGGTGCCGCCGGTCCTGCTCCCGCAGCCGCACCGGCAGCCGTCCGCGAACTCAACGCGCTGGCGCTGATGTGGGCCGTGTTCAAGGGCTGGCTGAAGAGCCTGTTCGGCCGCAAGTAGTCGGGCCGGCATGGCGCCGACCCCGGGGTCACACCACGGCCGGTTCCAGGTAGCGGATGGTCCCGGAATCGGCGTCCATCTCCACCGGCAGCCCGACCGGCAGCGTGAACTTGCGCTTGATGTGGCCGAACTCGGCCCCGGCATAGACCGGCACGTTCAGCGGCTTGAACCAGTCGTCGAAGATCTCGTCCAGCGTCAGCGCGCCGTAGCCGTCGCCCGGCGTGCAGTTGGTGAAGGCGCCCAGCACGACGCCGGCCAGGCGGTCGAAGGCACCGGCCAGCTTGAGCGTGGAGAGCGTGCGATCGACGCGGTAGAGGTACTCGTTGACCTCCTCGAGCATGAGCACCGCGCCGTCGAAGCGCGGCCAGTAGGCCGAGCCGGCCATCGCGCTGAGCACGGCGAGGTTGCCGCCGACCAGCGGCCCGCGGGCGCGGCCGCCGCGCAGGGTGGTGATGCGCTGCTTGCTCGGCACCAGCGCATCCTCGGCCTCGATCTCGTTGCGCAGCGTCGGCATCTGGGCGTCGATCACCGCCGCGCGCAACCAGTGGACGCTGAACTCGTTCCATTCCGAGGCGCCCATCGGGCAATGGAAGGTGACCAGCCCGGTCTGCTGGTGGACCGCGTTGATCAGCGCCGTGAGGTCGGAGTAGCCGCCGAGGAACTTCGGGTTGCGGCCGATCGCCGCGTAGTCGATCAGCGGCAGGATGCGGTTGCCGCCGTTGCCGCCGGTGAGCGCGAGGATGCCCTGGACCGTGGGGTCGGCGAACATCGCGTTGACGTCGCCGGCGCGCTCGGCATCGGTGCCGGCCAGGCTGCCGTAGCGCGACCGCAGGTGCGGCGCCTCGCGCACCTTGAAGCCCAGGGCCTGCAGCGATTCGATCGCGATGGCGTAGGGCGCCCGCTCGTAGATCGCGCCCGAGGGGCTGATCAACGCGATCGTGTCGCCGGGCCGCAGGCGCGGCGCGCGCAACAGCGGCGGCGCAGCGGATACCGTCGCCGCGGCGGCGGAGATCCTGGCGCCGGCAGCGCCGGCCGCCGCGGCCAGCGCGGCCGCGGTGCCCATGAAGCTGCGGCGGGAGGTCTGCATCGCGGGTTCCTTCTTCAGTAGACGCGCGGCAGCCCGTGGCGCACGCGGTCGCGGTCGCCGTGGTCGAAGTGCCACCACTCGGTGGGGATGCCTTGGAAGCCGCCCTGCACCATCGCGTCGTGCAGGCATTGCCGCTGCCCCACCTGCGCCGCGGTGAGGCGCCCGCTGGCCAGATGCTCGGCGTGCAGCGCCGGGTGCGAGACGAGCGTCATCTCGTCGAAGCCGCTGCCCATGTCGGCCTCGCGGCCGGCGGGGTCGATCAGGGTCACGTCGACGGCCATGCCGAAGCTGTGGATCGAGCCGCGCAAGGGGTTGGCGAAGTAGTGCTCGGCCGGCGTGCCGGCCACGTCGCGCCAGATCGATTCCTGCACGCGCTGCGGGCGCAGCGCATCGAGCACCAGGATGCGCCAGCCCGGCCGCCGCGCGGCCAGCCAGTCGGCCGCCGCCTCCAGCCCCGCCGCCGCCTCATGGCGCAGCCAGGCGCAGTCCATGCTGCCGTACAGGCTGGTGCCGGCGAAGTTGTTGCAGCCGACGTAACGCAGGTCATGCAACACGCCGCGCAGGCTGGCCAAGCGCCGGAACGCCGGGTCGGCGGCGATGTCCTCGACGCGGCGCAGCGGCAACTCACTCACGCCACACGCCCTGGAAATCGACACTGCCGTTGGGCGCCATCACGAAGCCGTGGACGTCGTTGCGCAGCGGGATGTAGACCGACGAATGCGCCATCGTGATCCACGGCCGCTCGTGCTTGAAGATCTCCTGCGCGCGGACGAACATCGCCAGCCGCTTGGCCGGATCGACCTCGCGCCGCGCGCCGTCGACCAGGGCATCGAATTCGGGGTTGCAGAACTTGATGCCGCCGCGGCTGGCGGCGCAGGTGAGGTTGGGCGACAGGAATTCGTCGGCATCGGCGATGTCGGTGCTCCAGCCGCTCATGTAGACGTCGTGCTCGCCGTTGTTGGCGCGCTTGAGGTACTCGCCCCATTCGTAGGTGAGGATGCGCGCCTTCACGCCGATGCGCGCCCAGTCGGCCTGGATCATCTGCGCCATCAGCTGGCCGTTGGGGTTGGTCGGGCGCGCGATCGGCAGCGCCCACAGATCGATCGAGAACCCATGCGGGTAGCCGGCCTCGGCGAGCAGCCGCTTCGCGCGCTCGGGGTCGTACTCGTTCGTCAGCGCCCGGTCGTAGCCGGGCACCGCGGGCGGGAAGGCGCTCACCGCCTGCATCGCGTCGCCGCGCGGGAACAGCACCTTGAACAGCGCATTGCGGTCGATCGCGATGTCCAGCGCCACCCGCACCTGGCGCCGGTTGGTCGGCGCCTTCTTCATGTTGAACGACAGGTACGAGATGTTCAGCGCCTGGGTCTTCAGCACCGTGATCTTCGGGTTGCCGGTAAGGGCCGTCACATCGACATCGCGGATCGCGGCCGTGATGTCGCATTCGCCGCGCACCAGCTTCTGCACCCGCACGTTGGGCTCGCGGCTGATCGCGTAGATCAGCCTGCGCGTGCGCTGCATGCCGCGCCAGTAGTCGGGGTTGGCCTGCAGGCGCAGCACATCGTCCTTGCGGTAGCTCTTGAAGCGGTACGGGCCGGTGCCCACCGGCTGGTTGTTGATCTCGCTGGCACGGCCTTCGGCCATCAGCCTGGCGGCGTACTCGGCCGAATGGATCGCGGCCCATGAACTCGCGAAGTACGACAGGAAGTTGACGTTGCCCTCGTGCAGCCGGAAGCGGACGCGGTGGTCGTCGAGGCGGTCGATGCCCTCGATCATCGCCGCCAGACCCAGGCTCTGTGGATAGACGAACGTCGCCGGAAAGGCCAGGTTGAAGGGCAGCTTGGGGTCGATCAACCGGGTGAACGTGAAGATCACGTCGTCGGCATCGAATTCGCGCGTGGGCGTGAAATAGGGCAGGGTCTGGAACCTGACGCCGCGGCGCAGCGTGAAGGTGAACACGCGGGCGTCGGGCGAGACGGTCCACGCGGTGGCGAGGTCGGGCTCGATCACCGAAGTGCCGCGCCTGAACCGCAGCAGGCCCTCGAAGATCTGCGTCGTGACGTTGCTGGTGCTCATGCTGTCCCACAGCGCGGGGTCGAAACCCTCCGGGCTGGCATCGGCGCAATAGACCAGCGGCTTGGCGCCGTCCGCATGCGCGGGAGCCAGCATCAGCGCGAGCAGGCAGGTGGCGACGAAGCGGAAGAGCACGCGCCGGATGATAGCGACGGGCCCGCGACGGCCGGCACAATGCCGGGCCCCGCAACGGAGCTCGTCCTTGTTCCTGCTGCATCCCCCCGTCGCGCCCTGGGTGGTGGCCGGCGACGCCGGCCTCGACGTCGTGCTGCTGACCAGCGAAGCGCCGCCCGCCGGCCGCGTCTTCGTGCGCAGCCTGCCCGACAACGAGGAGCTGCTCACGCCGATGCACGCCGACGGCAGCGACGGCGCGCTGCATCGCTGGCGCGGGCACATCGCCTGGGACCGCGGCAATGCGTTGACCTTGTATGCCTTCGCCGTCGCCGGCGACGACAACGACGGCGGCCACCGCTGGCTGGCCGCCGACGGCGTGCACGCGCAGGTGCCGCCCGAGGCGCTGCATTTCCGCGTCCACCCGCAGGAGCAGCCACCGGCCTGGGTGCGCGAACAGGTCTTCTACCAGGTCTTCCCCGACCGCTTCGCGCGCGGCGGCGCCGCCACCGACCGCCGCGGCGAGCAACTGCACGGTGCCCGCCTGCTGCCGGTGGTGCAGGCGGCCTGGGGCGCACCCATCGACCCACGCCATGCCGCCAACACCTTCTACGGCGGCGACCTGCCCGGGCTCGCGCAAAGCCTGCCCTACCTGCACGAAGACCTCGGGGCGAGCGCGATCTACCTCAACCCGATCTTCTGCGCCGGCAGCAATCACCGCTACGACACGACCGACTACACCCAGGTGGACCCGCATCTGGGCGGCAACGAGGCGCTGGCCGGACTGCGCAACGCCACGCGCGAGCGCGGCATGCGGCTGGTGCTGGACGCGGTGGTCAACCACACCGGCGTCGATCACCCCTGGTTCGACCGCTGGAGCCGGCATGGCGGCGTTGCGCCGGGCGCGGCCCAGTCGCTGGCCTCGCCATGGCGCAGCCATTACGCCTTCGACGCCGACGGGCAGGTGCAGGGCTGGAAGGGGCATGCCTCGCTGCCGGTGCTGGACTTCGCCTCGCCGGCGCTGCAGCAGGCGATCTACGGCGCCGAGGACGCGGTGCTGCGCCGCTGGCTGCGCCCGCCCTACGCGATCGACGGCTGGCGGCTGGACGTGATCCACATGCTCGGCGAAGGGCCGGGCGCGCACAACAACGCCCACCATGTGCGCGCGATCCGCCGCGCGATGCGCGAGGTCAACCCCGAGGCCTATGTGCTGGGCGAGCATTTCTCTGAGGCGACGCGCTGGCTGCAGGGCGAGCAGGAAGACGGCGCGATGAACTACTACGGCTTTGCCTCGCCGGTGGCCGGCTGGCTCGCGGGCCAGGAGCTGGCAGGAATGAGGGCCCGCCTGACGACCGCGCAGTTCGCGGCCGCGCTGGTGCGCGCCGTCGCGACCATCCCCTACGCCAACCAGCTCGCCCAGCTCAACCTGCTCGACAGCCACGACACGCCGCGACTGCTGACCAGGCTCGGCGGCGACCTCGCGCGGCTGCAGCTGGCGATGACCCTGCTCTTCACCTGGCCCGGTGTGCCCTGCGTCTATTACGGCGACGAGACCGGCCTGCAGGGCGGCGCCGACCCCGACTGCCGACGCTGCTTCGACTGGGATCGCAGCCATTGGCCGGCCGATCTGTGGGCCGATGTGCGGCGCCTCGCGCACCGCCGCCGCGCGCGCGCCGACTGGCAGCACGGCGCCTTGCTGATCCTGGCCCAGGGCGAGGACTGGCTGGCCTACGCCCGCTACACCGACGCGACGGCGACGATCGTGGCGGTCAACCGCGGTGCGGCAACGGAGATTGCACTGCCGCTGCACCGACTGCCGCTGGCGGGCGCGGCGCAGGGTTCATGGCGCACGCTGGGCGGCGAAGCGGTCACCGCTGCCCCTGACGAGAAAGGCTCGCTGCACCTGCGCCTGCCAGCCGCCGCCAGCGTGGTGCTGCTGGGCGCGTAGCGGCGCGTGAGCGTCAGCAGACGTGAGATTCGGCAACACGACATCAGAGCGGCCTTCGGAATGCAACGCCGACGCGGTCGCGGCCGCCGGACCGGCGAGCTGCGCGCGCAGCCGCCGGCGTATTTCGGCGCCCTGCGGCCGCCGACCCGGTTGCACCCGGCCCCGATCACCGGCAAGAAATATCGATCCGCAGCGCTTCGCGATAGCCTGCGCCGGCCGCGACGACGACGGATGTTGTAGGCGGCCCCTGAGCCCGGCGGGCCGGCGCCGAGGTATCAAGCGGAAACCGCACGAAAGGCGCGGCCGCGTATACCTCCGCCTCAAGTTCAGTTGTCGCCGCGAATGGCGATATTGAGCGCAGCCCCCAAGACGTCCGACCTCCGGAGAACCACCGCCATGAGACGTTTCACGACCCGCCTCGCCGCTGCCGCCGGCATCGCGATGGCCTTGTTCGCGACATCCGCGCTGGCGCAGTCGGCCGACCAGGTCAAGCTCGAATTCGCCCGCGCCATCTATCGCAATTCCGCGCCGATGATCAACAACGATAGACCGCAACCGCTGCTGCGCGCGGTGGTGGTGTTGCGCGTCAAGCTCGACGACCAGAACCACTGGCAGGCCGAGGTGTTTCGCGACAACCCGGAGCAGCCGGCGATGACCCACCGCGCCCTGGAGTCGGTGGCCAAGCTTCCGGCGCCGGTGGGCCTGTCGCCGAAGGCCGAGGCGCTGCTGCACGGCGACGGCCTGATCGAAGCCTGGCTGTTCCAGAACGACGGCCGCTTCGCGCTCAAGACGCTGGCCAAGCCGCAGCGCGGGGCCTGAGCGCGGACGGAAGGTCGCGCAGGCGACTCTGCGCCCGGCGAAGGACAAGCGGCGCTCACGGGGTACCATTGCCTGCGGCTGGTACAGCCCCTGCCCTGCCAACATCGGGAGATCGCCATGACTGTCCCTTCCACGCTCGCTTCGCTCGCCCTGGCCGCAATGCTGGCCGCCGGCGCCGTCCCTTCCCAGGCCCAGGAGAAGGTGCTGGGCGAAGGTCAGGTCACCGAGCGGTCGCTGATCGATGCCCTCGCGCCGGCCAACGCCGCCTCGGCCGCCGACGGCCAGGAGGCGCCGCACACGCGCGGCTTCGTGCCGGCCATCCGCCCGGCGGCCGCCGTCGCCGGCACCGCCGCGGTCGCCGCGAAGCCGGGCCGGGCATCGATCCTGGTCACGTTCGTCACCGACTCGGCCACCCTCACGCCGCGCGCCAAGGCCGCGCTCGACGTGCTCGCCTCGGCGATGAAGTCGGACCGCCTGGCGGCGCAGCACTTCGTGATCGAGGGCAACGCCGATCCACGCGGCACCGAAGAACACAACCTCAAGCTCAGCCAGGAGCGCGCCGACAGCGTGCGCGAGTACCTCGTCAGCCAGCATGGCCTGAGCGCCGAGCGTCTCACGGCCGTCGGCAAGGGCTCGACCGCGCTGATGAACCCGAACGATCCCGCGGCCCCTGAAAACCGCCGCGTCACCATCGTCGCCCAGCCCTGAAGCTCGCCGCCCCCGGGTCCGCCCGTTCGGACCCGGGACGGCCCCAAGGCCCGGACGCGATGCAAGCGCGCCGCCCGTGCTCGCACAAGGCCGACGCGGCGGCGCTGCGCAACTAGGTTAACGTTCGCGGATGCCCGCATCGACCGAGCGTAACGCCGCTGACGCGGCGCCCAGCCGCGACCCAGCTGCCGTGCCCGCATCCGCCGGCGGCAGTTCGCGCAAGCTTCCGCAGCAGCACGGCCTGGGCGCGCTCACGCTGGCGGCCATCGGTGTGGTCTACGGCGACATCGGCACCAGCCCGCTGTACACGGTCAAGGAGATCTTCCTGCCGGCCACCGGCGTGGAGCTGAATTCGGCCAACCTGATCGGTGCCGTCTCGGTGATCTTCTGGGCCCTGATGCTGGTCGTCACGCTGAAGTACGTCGTGCTGATCCTGCGCGCCGACAACCATGGCGAAGGCGGCGCTTTGGCGCTGACCGCGCTGGCCGCCAGCGCCGTGCGTTCGCGCCCGGCGCTGCGCCACGCACTGCTGCTGCTGGGCGTGTTCGCGGCCACGCTGTTCTACGGCGACAGCGTGATCACGCCGGCGATCTCGGTGCTCGGGGCGATGGAGGGCCTGGAGGTCATCACGCCCTCGCTGGCCCATTTCGTGGTGCCGATCTCGGTGGCGGTCCTGCTCGGCCTGTTCATGGTCCAGCGGCTGGGCACCAGTGTCGTCGGACGCTTCTTCGGGCCGATCATCGTGCTCTGGTTCGCCACCCTCGCCATCTCGGGCGTGCTGCACATCGTGCGCGAGCCGGCCATCCTCGCCGCGCTCAATCCGCTGCACGCGTGGGACTTCCTGACCCACCGCGGCTGGCACCTGTTCGCCGCCGTCGGCGCGATCGTGCTGGCGCTGACCGGCGCCGAGGCGCTGTACGCGGACATGGGTCATTTCGGCCGCAAGCCGATCCAGATCGCCTGGACCGGCCTCGTGCTGCCTTCGCTGGCACTCAACTACATGGGCCAGGGTGCGCTGCTGATGCACAGCCCGGAGGCGATCGCGAACCCCTTCTACCGCCTGTTCCCGTCGGCGATGCTGCTGCCGGCGCTCCTGCTGGCCACGCTGGCGGCGATCATCGCCTCGCAGGCGGTGATCTCGGGCGCCTACTCGATGACCAAGCAGGCGATCCAGCTCGGTTTCCTGCCGCGCATGCAGGTGCGCTTCACCTCGGCCAAGGAGGCCGGCCAGATCTACATGCCGGCCGTCAACTGGGCGCTGCTCTTCGGCGTCGTCGCGGCGGTGCTCGGGTTCGAGAGTTCGTCGGCGCTGGCCGCGGCCTACGGCATCGCGGTGACGCTGACGATGATGATCACCACCGTGCTGACCTGGTTCGTGATCCGCGAGGGCTGGCACCTGCCGGCGCCGGTGGCCATCCTCGCCACGGCCTTCTTCTTTGCCCTGGATTCGCTGCTGGTGGCCGGCTGCGCCGTCAAGTTCCTCGACGGCGGCTGGTTCCCGCTGCTCCTGGGCTTGATGCTGTTCGCCGTCATGAGCACCTGGGCCCGCGGCCGCGAGTTGCTGCTGCAGAGCATCCGCAGCGAGGGCGTGGAGCTGCAGCCCTTCATCGACGCCCTCGACCCGCGCACCATCCATCGCGTCGAGCGCACCGCGGTGTATGCGGTGGCCAACCCCGAGACGGTGCCGCAGGCGCTGCTGCACAACCTCAAGCACAACCAGGTGCTGCACGAGCGCAACGTGATCCTCACCGTGCAGTTCGCCGACGTGCCCTGGGTGCCGATGGACCAGCGCGTCGAGGTCGAATCCCTCGGCCACAGCTTCTGGCGGGTGACGATGCGCTTCGGTTTCATGAACACGCCCGACGTGCCCAAGGCGCTGGCCCTGGCCACGTCGCACGGCCTCAAGGTGCCGGCCTTCGAGACGACCTACTTCCTCAGCCGCGAGACGGTGGTGCCGACGCGCGGCAGCGGCATGCTCCATTGGCGCGAGCGCCTGTTCGCGGCGATGACGCGCAACTCCAGCGGCATCGTCGAGTTCTTCAGGCTGCCCGACAACGCGGTCGTCGAGCTGGGCACGCGGGTGCAGATCTGAAGTCGGCTGCGCCCTGCGTCAGCCGGCATCGCGCCGGGCTTCGGCGAAGGCGATGAACCAGTCGATGCTGGCGGCGTTGGCCATCGCATCGCGGTGGAAGACCTTGTCCGGCGCGGCGCCCAGCAGCAGCTTCTTGACCGGCAGCTCCATCTTCTTGCCCGACAGCGTGCGCGGAATGGCCGCCACCTGGAAGATCTCGTTGGGCACATGGCGCGCCGACAGCGCGTGGCGGATCGCCAGCTTGAGCCGCTGCGCGAGGGCGTCGTCGAGCACCAGCCCTTCGCGCAGGACCACGAACAGCGGCATGTAGCTCTCGCGGCCCAGGTATTCGAGGTCGACGACCAGACTGTCCAGCACCTCGGGCAGCGCCTCCACCGCGCGGTACAGCTCGGCAGTGCCCATGCGGATGCCGTGGCGATTGATGGTGGCGTCGCTGCGGCCGTAGATGACGGCGCCGGCAGCGCCGATCTCCGGGTGTGGCACGAGGCGGATCCAGTCGCCGTGGCGCCAGATGCCGGGGTACATGTCGAAGTAGCTGTCGAGGTATCGGCGATCGCCGGTGTCGCCCCAGAAGTAGAGCGG
This sequence comes from uncultured beta proteobacterium, assembly GCA_963725755.1. Classification (GTDB taxonomy): domain Bacteria; phylum Pseudomonadota; class Gammaproteobacteria; order Burkholderiales; family Burkholderiaceae_C; genus Rubrivivax. The sequence goes on along the minus strand of CAVRZW010000010.1, from coordinate 73,206 downwards.
CATCGACGGCATCGGCCTGGTGCAGACGAGCTCGCCGACCTCGCCGACCAGCGGCCTGCCGTCCTCGCTCCAGGCCTCGACCGCGGCGCCCAGGCAGCGGCACTGCATCTCGCCCTTGAGCACCGGCAGCATCCGGTTGCCGGCGACGAAGGCGCCGGCGAAATCGGTGCCGCCGCTGATCGTGTCGAGCCAGATGGGCTGGCCGTCGACCTGCGGGCAGTGGTCCCAGATCCACTGGTAGCACTCGTCTGACAGCGGCGAGCCGGTGCTGCCGATGGCGCGCAGCCGCGACAGCTCGGCCACCTGCATCGGCTCCACATGCGCCTTCAGGCAACTCGCGTAGAACGCAGCGCCGGCGCCGAACCAGGTGGCGCGGCTGGCCCCGGCAAAGCGCCACAAGGTGCCCCAGTCCGGCGCCCCCGCCGGGCCGCCTGGGTTGCCGTCGAACAGGCAGATCGTGGTCCCGCCCAGCAGCGCGCCGACCTGCGCGTTCCACATGATCCAGCCGGTGCTGCTGAACCAGTGGAAGCGCTCGCCCGTCTCGGCGCTCGGCGCGACGTCGTTGTGCAGCGTGCCCTTGAGCATCTCGAGCAAGATGCCGCCGTGGCCATGCACGATGGGCTTGGGCAGGCCGGTGGTGCCGCTCGAATAGACGATCCACAGCGGATGATCGAAGGGCACCCAAGTGGGCGCCCACTCTTGCCCATCGAGATCAGGATCGCCGGCCACCCAGTCGGCGAAGGCGTGCACCCGGCGCGCCGGCGTGGCCCACTCGGCGCCGTCGGCACCGGCATCGACATCGGCCAGCCACACCAGGTGCTGCACCGAGGGCAGGCCCGCCAGCACCTCGCGCAGCACCGGCCGGCGGTCGTGCGCCACGCCGCCCCAGACCTGGCCATCGACGGCGACCAGGACCTTGGGCTCGATCTGGCGGAAGCGGTCGAGCACCGCCACCGGGCCCATGTCGGGCGAGCACACCGACCAGATCGCGCCCAGGCTGGCCGCGGCCAGGAAGGCGACCACGGTGTGCGGCGTGTTCGGCAGGTAGGCGCAGACGCGGTCGCCGGGCCGCACGCCGGCCGCACGCAAGCGCGCCGCGAAACAGCCGACCTGGCGCCGCAGCTCCGGCCACGACATCTCCACCGGCGCGGCCATGCGCTCGTTCTGGAACACGATCGCCGGCTGCCCCGCGGCGTGCGCCGCGTCGGCATGGCGCAGCACCTGCCGCGCGTAGTTGACCTGGGCGCCGGGGAACCACTTCGCGCCGGGCATGACCTCGGCCTCGATCACCGAGCGCCAGGGCGTAGGCGACTCGACGCCGAAGAACTCCCAGATCGAGGACCAGAAGCCGGTGAGGTCGGTGGTGGACCAGTGCCACAGCTCCTCGTAGCTCGCGAACTGCAGGCCGCGCCGGGCCTGCAGCCAGCGTCGGTACAGGGCCATGCGCGGTTCAGGCTGCGCCATGATCGTCGTCTCCGGGGTCGATGTCGATGAAGCGCCAGATGTCGCGCATGAAGGGGTGACGCCAGTAGCCGCGCGTCCACGGCTGCACGAGATCGATCAGGACGTCGTGCACGTGCACCTTGAACGGCATGTAGGCGACGAGCAGGTTCTTGGCCTCGCGCATCACGGCCTCGCGCTCGGGGCCGTCGGGCAGCGCGCGCTGGCGCTCGAACAGGCGGTCGAAGGCCGGCAGCTGGAAGCGCGGGTCGTTGGACTCGCCGGCGTTGGGACCGTAGGCGATGCCGAGGAAGAAGCCGCCGTCGGGCGACCCCGCCGACCAGGTGTAGCCCCACATCATCAGCATGCCGGCGCGGCTCTTGTCGAGCAGCTGCGGCCAGCTCGCGATCTCGAACTCGATCTTCAGGCCCACCGCGTCCATCGCGCGCTTCCAAAGTTCGTTGGCCCGGCGGTCGAGCTGCGTCGCGGTCGAGGCCATGCGCAGCACCAGTGCCGAGCCATCGGGCTGCTCGCGCCAACCATCGCCATCGCGATCGACGTAGCCGTACAGGTCGAGCAGCGCCTTGGCCCGCGCCGGGCTGTACTCGCTCATCTCGCTGCGGTAGTCGGGCTCGTAGCCGGAGGTGAAGGGCGGGATCGTCGACTGCGCGCGCAGGCCGAAGCCGCCTTGCACGTCGCGCAGGTAGGCGTCGCCGTCGAAGGCCAGGCCGATGGCCCGGCGCAGCGCCACCTTCTCGGGCGTGTAGCCGCCGACCAGCGGGTGCTGCATGAAGAAGAAATTCATGCGCATGTCGGGCTGCAGCTGCAGCTGCGCCCGCATGCCCTTGCGCGCCAGGTAGGGCGCCAGCCGGCCGCCGGGCGCCGCCAGCTTGCGGTAGGTGCCGGGCACGGCGAGCCAGTCGTAGCTGCCGTCCAGGAACGACAGCCAGCGCGGCTGCGATTCCTCGACGATGTCGATCACGACGCGGTCCACCAGAGGCAGCGTGCGGCCCTGCAGCCGCGCCGCGATGCCCTGCGCCAGCGGCTCGGCGGCCGGCCGGCCTTCGTAGCGGGTGCCGCGATGTTGCGGGCTGCGCTCGAGCTCGATGCGCGAGCCGCGCCGCCAGCGTGCGAGGCGGAAGGCGCCGGTGCCCACGGGATGCGCGCCGATGTCGTCGCCGTAGCGCGCGACGACCTCGCGCGCGACCGCGCCCATGATCACCGGGTCGGCCAGGCGCCAGACGAAGCGCGGGTCGGCGACGCCCAGCGTGACGCGAAAGGTATAGCGGCCGAGCGCGCGCACGCCCTCGACCTCGGTGTCGTAGTCGAAGGGCCTTCGGCTCCGAATCGCCCGGCGACGCAGCTCCGACAGGCCCGGCAACGCGAGCGACTGAAAGAGGTAGAGGTCGCTGGAGTTGTACTTCGGGTCGTAGAAGCGCTTGAGCGCATAGACGTGGTCCTGCGCCACCAGCTCGCGCGGGCGACCACCGAAGGCCGGGTCGTCGGCGAAGAAGATGCCCGGCTGCAGGCGCACCGTAAAGACGCGGCCGTCGGCCGAGACCTCGGGCATCGCGGCCGCGGTGGCCGGCACCAGGGCCACCGGGCGCGCCAGGTAGTCGAAGGCCAGCGGTGCCTCCAGGATCTGCGCGATCACGGTCGAGCTGTTCTGGTCGCTGTTGGTCTGCGGCGGGTCGAAGCTCGTCTCGGGGCTCGCGAAGGCCAGGTGCAGGGTCTTGCCCGCCGCGGCCGCCGCTGGCGCCGCGCCACGCGCCCACGCCGCGGTGGCCAGGCCCGGCACGGCGGCGATCAGCGGGCGCCGGCGCATGCGGCTCAGGCAGGGCTGGCCTGCCCGGGGTCGAAATCGACCATGTGCCACCACTCGCCCCAGAACAGCGGCCGGCGGTAGCCGATGAGACCCGGCTGCATCATGTCGGCGACGAAGCGGTGGCATTGGAGCTTGTACGGCGCATAGGCCACGGCGATGCGCTTGGCCTCGTCGAACAGCGCCAGCCGCTCGGGGCCGTCGGGCAGCACCTGCAGGCGCTCGTAGAGGGCGTCGAAAGCCGGCAGCTTGAATCGCGACAGGTTGCCCTGGCCGGCCTGCGGGCTGTAGTAGGGCGTCAGCGCGTCCAGGCCGTCGCCGCTGGCGGCGTTGTAACCGAGTCCCCACATCATCAGCTTGCCGGCGAAGGCGGCCTTCAGGTTCTCCTGCCACTGCGCGGTCTTGAAGACGATCCTCACGCCGATGGCGTCCATGTCGCGCTGCCACAGTTCGTTGAGCTGACGACTCAGCTGGTCGGGGCTGGTCGCGTACTCCAGCACCAGCGGCTTGCCGTCGGGCTGCTCGCGCCAGCCGTCGCCGTCGCGGTCGACGTAGCCGACCATGTCGAGCAGCGCCTTGGCGCGCGCCGGGCTGTACTCGCTCATCTCGCTCTTGAACGCGGGGTCGTAGCCGCTGGTGTGCGGCAGGATCGGGCTCTGGGCCAGGATCGCCATGCCGTGGCGCACGAGGTGGATCTCGCGCGCGGTGTCCACCGCCAGGCAGATCGCGCGGCGCAAGGCCACGCGGGCCGGCTCGAGGCCGCCGACGACCGGATCCTCCATGTTGAAGTAGGTCAGCGTGATGTCGGCGTTCAACGTGCGCTTGCCACGGATGCCGCGCCGCGCGAGGTTCGGTGCGACCCGGCCGGCGGGCATCGCGAAATCGATGAACTGCGTCGGCACGCCCTGGATGAAGTCGGCCTGGCCGCCGACGAACGACAGCCAGCGCGGCTGCTCCTCGGTGATGATCGAGACCTCGACCCGGTCGAGCAGCGGCAGGCGGCGGCCGCGCAGCCGCGCCGCGATCGCCTGCCCCTCGGCGTCGTCGGCGGCCGGCTCGGCCTGCCACAGGCGTTCGCGGTAGCCCGGGTTGCGCTCCATCACCACCAGCGACGAACGCCGCCACTCCGCCAGGCGGAACGGCCCGGTGCCCACCGGGTGCTCGGGGATCGCGTCGCCGTAATGCTCGACGACCTCGCGCGCCACGCCGCCGAGCAGGTCGCTCGCGGCGAGGTTGTCGATGAAGCGCGGCAGCGTCTTGCCCAGGCGGATCTGCAGCGTGTAGCGGTCGAGCAGGCGCAGGCCGTCGACCGGTGCGTCGTAGTCGAACGGCCGCCGGTCGTCCAGGGCCTGCTTGCGCACCTCGGCCAGACCCAGGATCTTCCACTGCGCGACCCCCGACCACAGCGGCGCCTTGTTCGCCGGGTCGGCGATGCGGCGCAGCACGTAGAGGTAATCGGCGGCCACCAGCTCGCGCGGCCGGCCCTCGAAGGCGGGGTCGTCGGCGAAGAAGATGCCGGGCCGCAGGCGGATGGTCCAGACCCTGAAGTCGGCGCTGACCTCGGGCAGCGCCGCCGCGGTGAGCGGCACGACGCGCGGCGGGCGCGCCAGGTGGTCGTAGCAGTACAGCGCCTCGAAGATATGGGCGGTGAGGATGCGCGAGTAGAGGTCGAGGATCTTCGCCGGGTCGAAGCCGGCGTTGGCGATCGGGAACGCGTAGCGCAGGACATGCGGTTGCGCGCCGCTCCCGGCGGCCGCTGCGGTGGTCGGCCCGGCCAGCGCCGGCAGCGCGAGCGATGCCCCCAGCGCCAGCGCGTCGCGCCGCCTCACGGCCGCACCCCGTGGCGCCGTTCCTCGGCCGGATCGACGTCGACGTACTTGAAGAACTCGCGCACGAAGATGTTGCGGTGGTAGCCCTTCACCCAGGGCTGCGCGAGGTCGGTGAAGATGCGGTGGACGTGGATCTTGTACGGCATGTAGGCGATCATCAGCTTGGCAGCCTCCTGCATCACGGCCAGGCGCTCGGGGCCGTCGGGCATCCGGCGCTGCTGCTCGTACAGCCTGTTGAAGGCCGGCAGGTCGAAGCGCGAATGGTTGGCCTGCCCCCTGTTCGGTCCGTAGCCCAGCGCGAGGAAGGTGTCGCCGTCGGGCTGTGCCGCGACCCAGCCCACGCCCCACATCATCAGCTTGCCGGCGCGCGAGGCCTTGAGCTGCTCGGGCCACTTCGCGATCTTGAACACCATCCGGATGCCGATGGCGGTCATGTTCTTCTGCCACTGCTCGGTCAGCTGGCGGCTCTGCTGGTCGGGGCTGGTCGCGTATTCGATGACCAGCGGACTGCCATCGGGCTGCTCGCGCCAGCCGTCGCCGTCGCGATCGACATAACCGACCATGTCGAGCAGCGCCTTCGCGCGGGCGCGGCTGAACTCGCTCATCTCGCTCTTGAAGTCCGGGTCGTAGCCCCAGACCTCGGGCGCGATCGGCCCCTGCGCCGGGATCGCCTGGTTGCGGCGCACGAGGCGGATCTCGCGCTCGATGTCCACGCCCAGGCCGATCGCGCGGCGCAGCGCCACCTTGGCCGGCGTGTAGCCGCCCACCACCGGGTCCTCCATCTGGAAGTACGACACCGAGACATCGCCCCGCGGGTAGCGCACCATCCGGATGCCCTTCTTGACCAGGTTCGGGGCGAGCCGGTTGTTGGGGAAGGCGACATCGGCGAAATCGTTGGGCACGATCTCGATCACGTCGTGCTCCTGGCTCAGGAAGCTCAGCCAGCGCGGCTGCGGCTCTTCGATGATCGAGATCACGACCCGGTCGAGCAGCGGCAGGCGGCGGCCCCGGAGCTGCGCCGCGATCGCCTGCAGCCGGGCGTCGCCGGCGGGCGGGTGCTCGTCGTAGAAGACCTCGCGGTAGCCCGGGTTGCGCGCGAGCACGATCTGCGAGCTGCGCACCTGGCTCTGCAGCACGAAGGGGCCGGTGCCCACCGGATGGTCGCCGATGCGGTCGCCGTAGGTCTCCACGACCTCGCGCGCCAGCGCGCCGGTGAACGAGCCGTCGGCGAAGTTGTAGAGGAAGCGCGGCGACGACTCGCGCAGCTTCACCTGGAAGGTGTAGCGGTCGAGCGTGCGCAGGCCTTCCACGGGCGTGTCGTAGTCGAAGGGCCTTCTCTCCTTGATCAGCCGGGAGCGCAGCTCCGACAGGCCCAGGATGCCGGCGTTCTCGAGCAGGTACAGGTTGGCGCTCTTCCAGCGCGGGTCGTAATGACGCTTGATCGAATAGACATAGTCCTCGGCCGTCAGTTCCCGCCGCACGCCCTTGAAGGCCGGGTCGTCGGCGAAGTGGGTGCCGGGCTTGATCTGGAAGGTGAAGGCCCTGAAGTCGGCCGAGACCTCGGGCATCGCGGCGGCCGTGTTCGGCCGCATGCGCGCCGGGTGGGCGAGGAACTCGAACTCCAGCGGCGCTTCGAAGAAGCCGTTGCAGACGGTGCGCGAATAGACATCGCTGATCTGCGCCGGGTCGAAGTTGGTCGTCGCGATCAGGAACGCGTAGCGCAGCACCCTGGGCTGCACGCTCGTGTCGGCGGGCGCCGACCGGGCCGCGGTCCAGGCCAGAACGGGGCCCGCGAGCAGGGCGCGCCGGGCGCGCTGGAAGGAAGACGTCATCGAGGCCGCCGTGGCATGAAAGCTGCTGAGTCTAGAGGTCTGTCCGCGCCGCGCGCAGCGGTGATCTCCCGCGATCCGGCGGGGAAATCACCGGCCACCGGCGGCAGGAGCGGCCCCTACACTCGCCGATCCAAGAACCGTGCCTGCCGCAGCATGCGTGCTGCGGGGCGGGCGACCCCGGAGCAAGAACCCGATGGCGGCATACCTCGTCCGGCGCCTGTGGCAGATGGTGCCCACCCTGCTCGGGGTGATGCTGCTGGTGTTCTTCCTGTTCAAGTACTTCGGCGGCGACCCGGCCACGGTGCTGGGCGGACTCAACGCGAGCAAGGAACAGGTCGAGGCGATCCGCCAGCAGCTCGGGCTGGACCAGCCGACCTACGTGCAGCTGTGGATCTTCCTCAAGCAGGTCGTCACCTTCGACTGGGGCAAGAGCTGGGCCACCAACGAGGCCGTCAGCCACCTCTTCGCCACCCGGCTGCCGGCCACGCTGACGGTGATGACGCCGATCCTGATCCTCGACGTCTTCCTCGCCATGCCGGTGGCGATGTGGGTCGCCTACCGCCGCGGCTCGCTGACCGACCGCGCGATCATGGTCGCCGCCACGGTGGCGCTGTCGATCAGCTTCCTCGTCTACGTCATCGTCGGCCAGTACCTGTTCGGCTTCCAGCTCGGCTGGTTCCCGGTCCAGGGCTGGAGCGACAGCGTGCTGACCAACCTCGTCACCTACGTGCCGCTGCCGGTGCTGCTGGCGGTGATGGTCGGGCTGGCGCCGCAGACGCGGCTGTACCGCAGCTTCCTGCTCGACGAGCTGGGCCAGGACTACGTGCGCACCGCGCGCGCCAAGGGCATGACCGAGGGCGTGGTGCTGTTCCGCCACGTGCTGCGCAACGCGATGATCCCGATCCTCACCAACGTCGGGCTGCAGCTGCCGGGGATCTTCGTCGGCTCGTTCCTGATCGAGGTCTTCTTCTCGATCCCCGGCGTCGGCCGCGAAGTGCTGCTGGCGGTCAACCGCAGCGACTTCCCGGTCATCCAGGCCTTCACCATCTACCTCGCGGTGATCACGATGCTCATCAATCTGGTCACCGACCTGGCCTACAAGATCGCCGACCCGCGGGTGGTCCTGAAATGAGCGCAGTGCTTCCCCTGGCCGGCGAGACCGGCGACGCACAGCAGGGCAGCGAAGGCGTCTGGCACGCCGCCTGGCGGCGCTTCAAGGCCGACCGCGTGGGTCTGGTCTCGGCGGTCGTCGTGCTCGGCTTCATGGTGCTGGTGCTGCTCGCCGCGCTCGGGCTGGTGGCCAGCCACTGGCAGGACGAAGTCGCGGTGCCCGACGCGCCGCCGACCTTCATGGGGCCGGCGCCGCCGCAGGCCGCCGGGGCAATCGCCGAGCCCAGGGGCCCGAACGTCGATCTCTCGGCCGTCGATCCGCTGGCGCCGCGCTACAAGGAATGGGACGAGCGGGCGAAGAAGTTCCAGACCGTCGAGACGGTGAAGACCACGACGCGGCCCTTCGGCGCCGACCGCCTGGGCCGCGACGTGCTCGCCAAGACCGTCAAGGGCACCGAGATCTCGGTCTTCGTCGGCCTCGCCGCCGCGGTCACCGCCACCGTCATCGGCACCCTGCTCGGCGCCTTCGGCGGCTTCTTCGGCGGCAAGGTCGGCGACCTGCTGGAGTGGGTCTACAACGTCTTCACCAGCATCCCCGACATCCTCCTCATCTTCGCCTTCGCCGCCGTGGCCGGGCGCGGCGTGCAGAGCGTGGTCGTCATCCTGGCGCTGACCGGCTGGACCGGCATGTACCGCCAGGTGCGCGCCGAGTTCATCAAGCACGCCGGCCGCGAGTACGTGCGCGCCGCCGAGGCCATCGGCGCCAGCACCGCCAGCCGCATGTTCCGCCACATCCTGCCCAACGTCAGCCACGTCGTGCTGGTGCGCATGAGCCTGCTGACGGTGGGCTTCATCAAGGCCGAGGTGATCCTGAGCTACCTCGGCCTGGGCGTGCGGGTGGACCAGGTCAGCTGGGGCACGATGCTGGCCGAGGCGCAGAGCGAGCTGATCCTGGGCCACTGGTGGCAGCTGGCCTCGGCGACGCTGTTCATGGCCGTGTTCGTCACCGCGTTCTCGCTCATGGCCGATGCGCTGCGCGATGCGCTGGACCCCAAGCTGCGGGGGCTCGAATGACCGCGCTGCTGTCGATCCAGGACCTGAGGGTGGCCTTCCGCATGGGCCGGGGCCAGCGCGCCGAAGCGGTCGGGCGCGGGGCCCGGGGCGTGAGCTTCGACGTGCCCGAGAACCGCACCGTCGCGCTGGTCGGCGAATCGGGTTCGGGCAAGAGCGTGACCGCGATGTCGGTGCTCAACCTCCTGCCCGACAACGCCGAGCGCAGCGGCCGCATCCTGTGGCAGGGGCGCGACCTGCTGCGGACCGGCCTGGCCGAGTTGCAGGCCCTGCGCGGCAAGGAAATCGCCTGCGTGTTCCAGGACCCGATGAGCTCGCTCAACCCGGTCTTCGACGTCGGCCGCCAGCTCGCCGAGCCCTTGATGAAGCACCTCGCCTTGAGCCGCCGCCAGGCCAGGACGAGGGCGCTGGAGCTGCTGGGCGAGGTCGGCATCCCGGAGCCGGCGCGGCGGCTGGCGAGCTACCCGCACGAACTCAGCGGCGGCCAGCAGCAGCGCGTGATGATCGCGATGGCGCTGGCCTGCGAGCCCAGACTGCTGATCGCCGACGAGCCGACCACGGCGCTGGACGTGACGATCCAGCGCCAGATCATCGAACTGCTGGCCAGGCTCAAGGCCAAGCACCGGATGAGCCTGCTGTTCATCAGCCACGACCTGGGTCTGGTCGGCGAGATCGCCGACTCGGTGGTCGTGATGCGCCACGGCGCGATCCGCGAGCAGGGCGACGTGGCGCGCATCTTCGCCGCGCCCGAGGACGACTACACGCGCGCGCTGCTCGCCTGCCGGCCGAGCCTGGAAGGCAACCCGGCGCGGCTGATGGTCATCGACGACCACATGGCCGCGGCGCGCGGCCAGCGGGGCGGTTCGGCCGCCGCAATGACCCCGGCCGCGCCCAAGGACCCGAACGCGCCGGTGGTGCTCGAGGTGCGCTCGCTGGCCAAGAGCTTCTGGCTGCGCCAGGGCCTGTTCGGCCGGCGCGAGTTCAAGGCGGTGCAGAACGTCAGCTTCAGCCTGCGCAAGGGCCATACGCTGGGCGTCGTCGGCGAATCGGGCTCGGGCAAGACGACGATGGGCCTGAGCCTGCTGCGCCTGCACGAGCCGCGGCGCGGGCCCGAGTCGGGCGAGGTGATCTTCGACGGCCGCAACCTGCTCGCGCTGGGCGAGCGCGAGCGCCAGGCGATGCGCCGCCGCATCCAGATCGTGTTCCAGAACCCCTACGCGAGCCTCAACCCGCGCTTCACGATCGGCCAGACGCTGCTCGAGCCGATGGTCATCCACGGCATCGGCGCCGACACCGCCGAGCGCGAACAGCGCGCGCGCGCGCTGCTCGAGAAGGTCGGCCTGGACGGCCGCGCCTTCGGCAAGTACCCGCACGAGTTCTCCGGCGGCCAGCGCCAGCGGGTGGCGATCGCGCGCTGCCTGACGCTCAACCCCGAGGTGCTGGTGCTCGACGAGGCGGTCAGCGCGCTCGACGTCAGCGTGCAGGCGCAGGTGCTCAACCTGCTCAAGGACCTGCAGGACGAATTCGGCCTGAGCTATGTCTTCATCAGCCACGACCTGGCCGTGGTGCGCTTCATCAGCGACGAGGTGCTGGTGATGAAGGACGGCATCGTCGTCGAGCAGGCCAGCGCAGCGCAGATCCTGGCCGCGCCGCGCGAGGACTACACGAAGCGGTTGCTGGCGGCGATACCGCGCGGATACCACCTAGCCGGGACCTGAACCGTCCTGAGGACTGTTCATGCCTGGCGGAGGATCCGGGCCCCCGGCCCGGAGCACGCGCGGCCGCCTGACGTGCCTGCGGGTACCGCGCAGGGTGGGCCGCCGATCGCAGGCAAAATCGGGATCCTGCCCCGACCGAGAAATGCCGTGGACCTGAAGGTGCCGATTGCGATCACCGACGAGCTGACCGACGAGATCATCGAGTCGACCGGCTCGCTGAACCTGGCCAGTGGCGCGATCCACGACGTGGCCTACATCGACTACGACCCGGTGGCCCGGGGCCTGCCGTTCGAGCACGAGGACTACGAGTTCACCAGCGGCACGCTGTCGAACGCCGGCAAGGATGTCGAGTTCAAGATCGACGTCAACCGGGTGACCGGCGAGTACTCGGTCAATGCCAGCGAGCTGCTCGAGATCAAGGTCCGCGCCGCGGCGCTGTTCGCCGGCGTCAGCGGCAAGGCGCTGCTCGCCAACGCCGGCGCGGCGGCGCCTGCCGGCCGCGGATCAGGGCCGCGCGACAGCGGCGGGCGCGGCCGCTACCACTGATGCCGTGACGCCAGGCGCCGCGGCGGCAGCCGGCGCGCGCACGACGCTCACCGGCTGCTCGCCCGCGGCGCGCGCGCGCAACTGGCCGCAGCCCGCATCGACGTCCTGCCCGGCCGAATGGCGCAGCTTGGCGAGGATGCCGCGGCGGTGCAGCTGGCGCGCGATCTCGGCCGCGCGTTCCCACGCCGGGCGCCGGAAGGCCAGGCCGGGGACCTCGTTGTAGGGGATCAGGTTCATCAGCGCGTACTTGCCCGCGAGCAGGGCGGCGATGCCTTCGACCTCGTCGTCACCGTCGTTGACGCCTTCGATCAGCGTCCACTGGAACTGGATCGGGTAGCCGCTGGCGCGCGCATAGCGCTCGCCCAGCGCGACGAGCACGGCCGGGTCCATGCGCGGCGCGCGCGGCAGCAGATCGGCGCGCAGCGCCGGCCGGGTGCTGTGCAATGACAGCGCCAGCGCCGGCTTGACTTGGCCCGGGGCCAGGCCTTGCAGGCGCTCGAACAGGCGCGGGTCGCCCACCGTCGAGAGCACCAGGTTCTTGTGCGCGATCGCGCCGCCGGTGCCCAGCAGCTCGATCGCCTCCATCACCGCGTCGAGGTTGTGCGCCGGCTCGCCCATGCCCATGAAGACGACCTTCTTCACCGGCCGCAGCGTCCGCGCCAGCGCCACCTGGGCCACGATCTCGGCGCTGCCGAGCTGGCGCACGAGGCCGCCCTGGCCGGTCATGCAGAACAGGCAGCCCACCGCGCAGCCGACCTGGCTGCTGACGCACAGGCCGTCGCGCGGCAGCAGCACGGCCTCGACGGTCTGGCCGTCGAGCAGCTGCACCAGCAAGCGCGCCGAGCCGTCGGCGGCGGCATGCTGTGACCGCAGCCGCGCCAGGTCGGCGAGCCCGTCGGCGATTGCCGGCAGCGCCTTGCGCAGCGCCTGCGGCAGAAAGCTCGCGAGCGGCCGGCGGCCGCTCGTCTGCGGCAACGCCCGCGCCCACAGGCGCAGCACGCGCGCCTCGTGCGCCGGGCCGGCGCCGAGGCCGCGCAGGCGCTGGCGGATCTCGCTGACCTGCATCGGAGCCGCCGGCGCCTCCGGACTGCCGCCCGGCGACGCTGGCGAGGCTCGATGCGTCGGCGGGACGCCGGCCTGCCCGGTGACGGCTGCGCGGGTCTTCATGCCGGTGGCTCGGTGGCCGGCGGCCGAGGGTCCAGCGAGCGCAACGCGGCGTCGATCGGAAGCCTGCTGACGACCCGGGCCTCGCCGCGGTGCACCGCCTGCACTGCGTCCGCGCGCACCCGCGCCAGCGCAGCGGCGAGGTGCGCGCCTTCGCCCTGCCAGGGGAATCGAACTCGCTGCGCTGACTTCACGCCGGCGATTGTGGTGCACCGCTGCAAGCGGCGCGCGGCGGGCCTGGTCAGGCCGATCGACCGACCAGGGCCTGCATGCGCCTGAGCATCGGCGAGACCACCGGCACCGTGAGCATCGTGCTGGCCACCGCCATCAGCAGCAGCGCGGTGAAGGTCTCGCTGCTGATGATCTGGCGGTCGAGCAGCACGTTGGCGAAGATGATCATGATCAGGGCCTTGGTCTGCAGCAGCCAGCCGATCAGCGAGGCTTCGCCGCGCTGCCAGCCGAGCGCGCGGCCGGCGACATGCACGCCGATCAGCTTGCCGGCCACCGCGGCCAGCAGCAGCCAGGCGGCGGCGACGAACACGGCGGCACCGCCCAGCGCCCAGTTGGTGCGCAGCCCGGTGCTGAGGAAGAACACCGGCATCAGGACGAGCAGCACATGCCGGCGCAGCTGGTCCATCTGCGCGCGGTCGAACCAATGCGCGTCCATCACCGCGCCGGCGAGGAAGGCGCCGACCATGAAATGCAGCCCCGACCAGTCGGCGCCCAGGCCGCAGGCCGCCAGCCAGATGATGGCGACATACCAGCGGTCGCTCTCGGGGATGCGCATGATCAGCCGGCGCAGCAGCACGCTCGCCAGCGCGAAGGCGAACAGGAAGCCGAGCTGCTTGCCGACGCGCTCCCAGTCGGCCAGGATCAGCGCCAGCACGCCCCAGATCGCGACGTCGTCCAGGCTCGCGTAGCGCAGGATGCGCTGGCCGATCGGCTGGCGCAGGATCTCGAGCTTCTCCATGAACAGGATCAGGATCGGCAGCGCCGTCACGGCACACGACATGCCCACGCCGAGGACGAACTGCCAGGTCGTCGCGCGCGCGCCGAGCCAGCCCGGTGTCGCGAGCATGGCCACGGCCGCGACGCAGCCGAAGGCCAGCGGCATGCCCAGCGCGAGGCCCGCGGTCAGGCCGCTCTCGCGCCGGTAGCGCCAGGCCTGGCGCAGATCGAGCTCGATACCGGCGATCCAGACAAACAGCATCACCGCCCACCAGGCCAGCCCGTTCAGGAGCTGGATCACCGAGGGCCGGAAGACGAAGTCGTAGTAGGCCGGCAAGGCCGCGCCCAGCACGCCGGGCCCGAGCAGGATGCCGGTGACGATCTGGACCACGACCAGCGGCGCCCAGTACTCGGTGGCGCCCAGGCGCCAGACCAGGTAGGGCACGCAGAAGACGATCAGCATCGCCAGCAGGAAGACTTCGGTGGTGCTCATCTGGACTCGTTCACTCCTGGCGCAGGCATTCGATGGGCAGCAGCCTCGATGCGCGGCGCGCAGGGTACCAGCCGAAGAACAGGCCGACACCGGTGGAAAATGCGACCGCGGTCAGCACATGGGTGGCCGACAGCGCCATCGTGAACTTGCCGCTGCTGTTGACGGCGAGCACGCCGAGCCCGGCCAGCGCGACGCCGACCAGCCCGCCGAGGATGCACATCACGACCGCCTCGGCCAGGAACTGCGCCAGCACATGGCGCGGCTGGGCGCCGATGGCCATCCGGATGCCGATCTCGCGCACCCGCTCGCTGACGCTGACGAGCATGATGTTCATGATGCCGATGCCGCCGACGACCAGGCTGATGGCGCCGACCACCCCGAGGCCGATCGACAGGCCCTGGGCGATCGTCTCGCCGGTGGCAGCGATGCTGGCCAGGTTGGTGATCTGGAAGTCGTCGGGCTTGTCGCCGGTGATGTGGTGGCGGTCGCGCAGCAGCTCGGCGATGTCCTCCTGGGCTTCCTTCATCGCCGCTTCGTTCCTGGCCTGGACGTTGATGTAGTGCACCGTGCGCGGCCGCGGCATCTGGATCGGCGCCGCCGTGATCGGCACCAGCAGCAGCTCGCCGAGGTCGGTGCCGTCGATCGTGCGGCCGCTGCCGGCGAGCACGCCGATGATCGTGAACGGCCGCCCGGCGATGCGCAGCACCTGGCCGACCGGGTCCTGGCGGTAGTAGTAGTCGCTGGCGATCTTCGAGCCGATGACGACCACGCGCGCGGCCGATCGCACGTCGGCATCGGCCAGCGCGACGCCGCGGTCGACAACCCAGCTGCGCACCGTGAAGATCTCGGGCGTGACCCCGAGCACGACCGAGTTGCTGTTGTCGCCGCCGTAGAGGATCTGGAAGAAGCCCTGCAGCGTCGGCGCCGCGGCGTTGACGCTGGGCAGCCGGCCGATGGCCTCGGCGTCGTCGATGGTCAGCGTCGGCGAGTCGTTGACGCGCCGGCGCGCGCCGCCCTCGGTGGGCGTGCCGGGCACGACGATGAGCTGGTTGCTGCCCAGCACCGCGAGCTGCTTGGCGATGAACACGCGCACCGCATCGCCCAGGCCCAGCATCAGCACCACCGAGGCGATGCCAATCACGATGCCCAGCATCGTCAGCGCCGTGCGCAGCCGGTTGGCGGCCAGCGAGCGGAAGGCCTCGACCAGGACCTGGGCGAAGCTCACGCGGGGATCCTCTGCCGCTCGTCGACGGGCGCGCCGTCGTAGACGATCAGCCCGTCCTTGAGCCGCACCAGCCGCCGCGCGTGCAGCGCGACGTCGTTCTCGTGGGTCACGATGACGATCGTCAGGCCTGCGTCGCGGTTGAGCTGATCGAGCACCTGCAGCAGTTCTTCGGTCGTGCGGGTGTCGAGGTTGCCGGTGGGTTCGTCGGCAAGCAGCAGCGGCGGCTCGTTGACCAGCGCGCGTGCGATCGCCACCCGCTGCTGCTGGCCACCCGAGAGCTGGTTGGGCATGCGCTGGCCGAGCTCGGCCAGGCCCACGCGCTCGAGCAGCGCCTGTGCGCGCTGGCGCGCCTGGCCGCGCGAGCGGCCGGCGTAGACCAGCGGCAGCGCGACGTTCTCGAGCACGTTCATGCGCTTGAGCAGGTTGAAGCTCTGGAACACGAAGCCGATCGTGCGGTTGCGCACCTGCGCGTGCTCGGCGGCCGACAGGCCGGTGACGTCGCGGCCGTCGAGCCGGTAGCGGCCGCCGTCGGCGCGGTCGAGCAGGCCGAGCAGGTTCATCAGCGTGCTCTTGCCCGAGCCGCTGGGGCCCATCAGCGCCACGTACTCGCCGCGTGCCACCGCCAGCGTGATGCCGTGCAGCACCGGCGTGACCACGTCGCCGCTGCGGTAGCTCTTGGTGATGTCCTGCAGCTCGATGAGCATCGCCACGCGCGTCACCGGGCTAGGGGTTGCCCGCCGTCGGTACGTCGATGCGCCGCGTGATGACCTCGTCGCCCGGCTTCAGGCTGCCGCCGAGCACGCTGGCGAGCTCGGTGAAGCGGGTGTTGGCGATGCCGATCGTCACCTCGTGCAGCCGTGGTACCTGCTTGTCGCCTACGGTGTAGACGCGGTAGATCTTGGCCCCGCCGCGGGTGGCGATCAGCACGCCGTCGTCGTCGGCGCGCGCCGGCCCGCCGACGCTGGCGCTGGCGGCCGCCGAGGCGGCGCCCGCCGCGCTCGCGGCCTTGGCTGCGGCCTTGATCTCGTCCTCGTTGGCGTGGAAGCGCAGCGCCGCGGTGGGCAGGCGGACCACGCCGTCCTTGTGGGCGACGACGATGCGCGTCTGCGCCGTCATCCCGGGCTTGAGGGCCTCGTCGGGATTGCTCACCGAGACCAGGATCGGGTAGGTCACCACGCCCTGGGTGCTGGTCGAGTTGAGGCGGAACTGCTGCACCTGGCCGTCGAATTCGCGATCCGGGTAGGCATCGACGGTGAAGCGCACCTCCTGGCCGTCGCGGATCAGGCCGACGTCGGCCTCGCTGACGCTGGTGGCCACCTGCATCCGGTGCAGGTCGCCGGCCAGCAGGTAGAGGTCGGGCGTCTGGAAGCTGGCGGCCACGGTCTGGCCGACATCGACGTTGCGCTTGATCACGACGCCGTCGATCGGGCTGCGGATGACGCTGTTGTCGATGTCGGTCTGCGCCGAGTCGACCTGAGCGCGGGCCAGGTCGACGTTGGCCTGGCCGGCCTCGACGTCGCGCCTGGACTGGTCCAGCGCGAGCGCCGAGATGAAGCCCGCAGCCACCAGCCGCTGGTTGCGCGCATAGGTGTCGCGGGCCAGCGTCAGCGCGGCCTGGCTGGCGGCGAGCTGGGCGCGGGCCTGGCGCAGCCGCGCCTGCAGCAGCGCCGGGTCCAGCCGCAGCAGCACCTCGCCCTTCTTCACGTGGTCGTTGAAGTCGGCGTACCAGCTCATCACCGTGCCGCTGACCTGGCTGCCGATGTTGACGGTGGTCACCGCCTGCAGCGTGCCGGTGGCGAGCACGACCTGGGTGATGGGGCCGCGGTCGATGGCCGCGGTGCGGAACTTGGGCTTCTCGGCTTCGGCCTGCTGCCGCTGCCTGATCCACCAACCGCCGCCGGCCGCCAGGGCCAGCACCAGCGCGGCCCACAGCGCGCGCTTCATGCCTGTCTTCATCGGGTCACGCTCCGTCGCGGCGGAGTGTACGCAGGCCCTCCGCCGGCGCGATCACACGCGAATGTGGATCAGCGGCGCCAGCGCCACCGTCGCGCCGCGGAAGACGTCGAGCGAGCGCAGCCGCTCGGTCATGCCAGCGCCGCGCGCACGTCGCCTTGGGCTGCGTCGAGCCTGCGCTCGGCATCGGTGGCATCGACGCCGGCGAGCAACATCACGATCGCCACCTTCACCCTGGCGCCGCTGGCCTCCAGCGCGGCCCGTGCGCGCGCCTCGTCGGCACCGGTGGCGGTCATCGTCAGGCGCAGCGCGCGGCGCACGAGCTTGGCGTTGGTCGCGCGCAGGTCCACCATCAGGTTGCCGTGGACCTTGTGCAGCCGCACCATCACGCTGCTGCTGAAGGTGTTGAGGGCGATCTTCTGCGCCGTGCCGGCCTTCAGCCGCGTGCTGCCGGAGATCACCTCGGGCCCGGTGTCGAGCACGACGGCGATCTCGCAGGCCGCGGCCAGCGGCGCGCCGGGGTTGTTGACGACGGCGATGGTCAGCGCGCCAGCGGCCCGCGCGGCCTGCGCCGCGCCCAGGGCGTAGGGCGTGGCACCCGAGGCGGCGAGCAGCAGCACGACGTCGTTGGCGGTCGGCTGCAGCGCGCTCAGGTCGGCCTCGCCCTGCGCGGCATCGTCCTCGGCGCCTTCGACGGCGACGAACATCGCGCCTGCGCCGCCGGCCAGCAAGGCCAGCGCGCGCTCGCGCGGCCACGAGAACGTCGGGTGCAGCTCGACGCTGTCGAGCACGCCCAGCCGCCCGCTGGTGCCGGCGCCGACATAGACCAGCCGGCCGCCGGCGCGCAGCCGCGGCAGCGCCGCTTCGACGGCTTGCGCGAGCTGCGGCGCGGCGGCCTGCACCGCCTGCGCGGCCAAGGCCTGGTCGGCGACGAAGGCGGCGATCAACGCCGCGGTGTCGTAGCGGTCGAGCGCGGCATGGCCCGGGTGCGGCTGTTCGGTGCGAAGGCTGGTCATGGCAGGCGGAGGATGGCGCGCGCGCTGAGTTGCCCGGTGCGGCCGACGGCGCTGACCACCAGCGCGCGGTCGGTGGCGAGGTCGATGATGCGCTCCTGCGCCGGCAGCACGCCGAAGCGCCACGGCGCATCGGCGCCCGCGGCGCGGCGCCAGACGGCCCAGCGCGCGACGACGCTGCCGGCCACGGGCTCGATGCGCACCCGCGCGCCGCTGCGCAGCAGCCGCGGCGCGGCCGGCGGCGCGGCGCCCAGCCACGGCATCGCCGGCACCAGCGCCGGCTGCGCGTAAGGCCCTTGCCGCAGCCGCGTCGCCAGGCCCTCGCGGTCGTCCATCAACGCGGAGATGCTGAAGTGGATGTGACCGCTGGCACCCGAGCCCGGTGCCTGCACCAGCGCCACCTGATCCAGCAGCTCCTGCGCCTTCCAGTTGCGGCCGTCCTGGCTCGTGAACAGGCCCGGCCAGATCGCGCGCCCGGCGGTATCGGCCTGCACCCAGTAGGCCAGCAGCGCGGCGAAGGGCTGGCCCTCGCTGGCGATGGGCCAGTACAGCTGCGGCGCCAGGTAGTCGAGCCAGCCGTTGGCCAGCCAGCGCTCGACATCGGCGTAGAGCTTGTCGTACTGGCTGAAGCCGGTCACGCCCGGCGGCCGCCGGTCGGGCCGCCCGATGCCGAAGGGGCTGACACCGAAGCGCACCCAGGGCTTGATCTCGTGCACCGTGCGGTTCAGCGCCTGCACCAGGCCGTCGACGTTGCTGCGCCGCCAGTCGTCGCGCGCGAGCGCGCCGCCGCCGGCGCGGTAGCGGGCGTAGCTGCCGTCGTCGGGAAAGGGCTGCTCGACGCCGTCGACGCTCACCGGGTAGGGGTAGAAGTAGTCGTCGATCTGCACGCCGTCGATGTCGTAGCGGCGAACGACATCGGCGACCACGGCCAGCGTGTTGGCGGCGGCCTCGGGTGCCCCCGGGTCCATCCACAACTGGTCGCCGTAGCGCACGACGAGATCGGGCCGGCGCAGCGCCAGGTGCGGCGCCACCAGCGGCGTCCTGGCCGACGAATGGCGCGCGCGGTAGGGGTTGAACCAGGCGTGCAGCTCGAGCCCGCGCAGGTGCGCCTGCGCAACCCAGAACGCCAGCGGGTCGTAAGCCGGCGCGGGCGGGCGCCCCTGGGCGCCGCCGAGGTATTCGCTCCACGGCTCGAGCGCCGAGGGGTAGATCGCATCGCCGGCCGGGCGCACCTGCAGGATCAGCGCGTTCAGGCCGATGGCGCGCGCGCGGTCGAGGATCGCCAGCGCCTCGGCGCGCTGCGCGTCGGCGGAAAGCCCGGGCCGGCTCGGCCAGTCGATGTTCGACACCGTGGCCACCCAGGCACCGCGGAATTCGCGCGGCGCCGGCGGCGGCTCGTCGGCGCCGGGCGGCGCCGCCGCGGGAGCCGTGGCCGCCGGGACGGTGACGGTCGACTCGCAGCCGGCCAGCGCCAGCACCGCCGCGAGCAGGGCCAGCGCGGCCAGCGCACGCGCGATCACGGCTGGCGCGGCTTGCGGGCAGCCTCCGCCTCGGCCTTGTACTGCTCGTACGAGCGGGCGGTGCTCTTCTCGCAGCGGCTGCGCTCGTCGCGGTCCTGCAGCTTCTGGCATTCCTGCTTCTGCCACTGCTGGGCGCTGAGGTAGAGCGTCTCGGTCGTACAGGCGCCGAGCAGCGCCGCGACGGCCGGCAGCGCAAGCCGCCGGCCGATCGCGGCGCCGATATCGGGCTTCATCGGGCCGCGGCCGTCGCCACCGGCGGGGCCGGATGGTTGATCACTTCGAGCAGCGCTGCCGATTCGGCGTCGGGCAGGCCGTCGTAGTTGGCCGGCCGGTAGCGCATCTGGAAGTTCATCAGCACGCGCCGCGTCTGCTGGTCGAGCACGCCGGTGGGCTCGACGTTGTAGCCATGTTCGGCCAGCGCCTTCTGGAACCACAGCGCGTCGGGCGGCGCGGCCTCGAAGATCTTGCGCTGCGCGGCCACCTGCGCGGCGTCGGGCCAGGGCGGGGTGATGCCGAGGTCGGCAAACAGCTTCCAGGGAAACATCGGGCCCGGATCCTCCTTGTACGAGGGCGTGACCTCGCCATGGCCGAGGATGCGGTCGGGGTGGATCTCGTGGCGCTTGACGATGTCCTTGACGAGCGGGATCAGGGCGTCGATCTCGGCTTTGGGAAACGGGTGGAAGATGTGCTCGCCGTCGGGCCCCAGGGTGTAGCCCGGGTTGACGATCTCGATGCCGATCGAGCTCGAGTTGAGCAGCCGGTTCTTCATCCAGGCGCTGGCGCCCGAATGCCAGGCGCGCCGGTTCTCGTCGACGAGGCGGTAGATGCGCGGCGGCGATTCGTCGCTGAGCAGGTAATGCGCCGAGACCTCCTGCTGGGTCAGGATCTTCATCGCCAGCGGAAAGTCGGTCGCCGTGTAGTGGATGACGAGGAACAGCACCCGGCTGTCCTGGCCCTTGGCGACATGGCTGGTGTCGATCGGCACGCCGCCTTCGGTGGTGGTGACCGCGGGCGGGCGGCTGGTCGCGCAGCCGCCGAGCACGAAGGCCAGCACCAGGGCATTGAGCAGCGCCGCCAGGCGCAGGGTTCGGGCAGGGATCATGCATCTCTCCGTTGTGCGGCCAGCCGCGCGGCGGCGTGATGGGCCGGTTGGTTCAGGCGCTGCAAGGCCGCACCCGCGGGCAGCGCGGACCGCAGCGCCGCTTCGATGGCCGGGTGCAGATCGAACACCCGCCCGGCCAGGGCCAGCGGCAGCGCGCCGAAGCGCCTGTGCAGGGCCAGCGCCAGACGCGCGAGCTCGGCCCCGGCAGCCTGCAGGATCGCCAGCGCCGCCGGGTCCTGCGCCGCCGCGGCGGCGACCGCCAGCGCGAGCTGTCCGAGCTCGCCGCGGCTGGCGCCGTAGACCCATTGCCGGGTCTGCGCCCACTCGCTGCCGCCGATGCGCTCGAACACCGCCTGCGCCAGCGGCGAGGCCTGCCAGGCACCGGGCGCTTCGTCTTCGGCGCGCCAGATGTGGCGCAAGGCCTGGCAGGCGATCCAGTGGCCGCCACCGGCGTCGTCGATGACGACGCCGCGGCCGCCGGCGCGGTGCAGCGTGCCGGCGGCGTCGATGAAGGCGGCCACCGACCCGGTGCCGGCGTAGACGACGCCACCGGCGCCGGGCGCGAAGGCGGCGCGACAGCTCAGCTCGATGTCGCTGATCGCCTGCACCGCGGCCGGCGCGATGCCGAAGGCCGATGCCATCAGGCCGGTCAGCAGCGGCAGCTGCGCGGCGTCGAGGCCGGTGATGCCCGCCGTCACCGCGCCGACCGTCGCCCGAGCGCCGGCCGCGTGCGCGACATCGGCGAGCACCGCGGCGATGTGGGCGCGGCCTTCGGCGTCGGCCAGCTGCAGGCCCGAGAGCCCCGCCGCGCGGCCCTCGCCGAGCACCAGCCCGCCCGCATCGGCCAACGCCCAGCGGGTGTGCGTGCCACCGGCGTCGAGCCCGAGGCCGAGATGCGCAGCGGACGGGGAAGGGGACGGGGAAGGCGCGATCACGTTGCCCGCGATTGTGGCCGCCCCGAGGGCCGACGCCACAATGCGGCCATGTTGCGATGTCTGCTGGCGGCCTGGACGGCCGCGCTGATCCCGGTCCTGATCGCGCCCCCGGCGCTGGCGCAGGAGACCCTGCCGCCGGCGGTCGTGCAGGCCTTGCAGGCCGCGGGCCTGCCCGCCGCCGCGCTGGCCGCCGCCGCGCTGCCGCTGGGCCACGACGCACCGGCCTGGCGCTGGCGCGCCGACGAACCGATGCAGCCCGCCTCGACGATGAAGCTGGTGACCAGCGTCGTCGCGCTCGACCGCCTGGGTCCGGACCACCGCGGCCACACCGAGCTGCTGAGCGCGGCACCGCTGCGGCGCGGCGTGCTGCGCGGCGACCTCGTGCTCAAGGGCGGCGCCGACCCCGATCTGGGCGTGCCGCAGTTCTGGGCCCTGCTCGTCGATCTGCGCCAGCAGGGCGTGCGCGAGATCCGTGGCGACCTGCGGCTCGACCGCACGCGCTTCCGGCCCGCGCGCACGGATCTGGGCCTGCCGGCGTTCGACGAATCGCCCGAGTTCGCCTACAACGTGATCCCCGACGCGCTGCTGCTCGCCGGCGACCTGCTGCCGCTGGAGCTGCGCGCCGACCGGCGCGGTGTCCACGCCAGCACCGTGCCGCCGCTGCCGGGCCTGAGCATCACCAGCCGCATGGGCTTGAGCGACCTGCCCTGCGAAGACTGGGACGAGGACTGGCAGCCGGCCAGCGTGCGCAAGCGCGCCGGCCGCACGCGCATCGAACTGCACGGCGCCTTTCCGCGCGGCTGCACCGAGCGCACGCGCCTGCAGCTGATCGACCGCGACGAACTGGCCGAGCGCCTGTTCCGCACCCTGTGGCAGGGTCTGGGCGGACGCTGGACCGGCCGTGCAAGGGAAGCCGCTGCGCCCGCAGGCGCGAGAGTGCTCGCGGTCCACGAGGCCCGGCCCTGGGGCGAGGTGCTGCGCAGCATGAACAAGCGCTCGGACAACGCGCTGGCGCGGCTGCTGTTCCTGGAGCTCGGCGTGGCCGGCATGGCCGAGGACCCGGGCGCCACCACGGCCGCGCTGGCGGCGCGCGAAGTCCGGCGCTGGCTGGCCGAACATGGCATCGACGACGCCGGCATGGTGCTCGACAACGGCTCGGGCCTGTCGCGCAGCGAGCGCATCACGCCGTGGCAGATGGCCTCGCTGCTCGCCGCCGCGTACGCCGGCCCGCATGCACCCGACCTGATGATGAGCCTGCCGGTGGCCGGCGTCGACGGCACGCTGCGCAGGCGGCTGAAGGACAGCCCCGCGGCCGGCTGGGCACGGCTGAAGACCGGCACCCTGCGCAACGTGGTGGCGCTGGCCGGCTACCTGCGCGACGCCCAGGGCCGGCCCTGGGCGGTGGCGATGATGGTCAACCACGACGACATCAAGGGCGCGCGGCCGGTGCTCGACGCGCTGGTGGACAGCCTGGCACGCGCCGGGCCGGCGGCGCTTGCCGGCCCGACCGGGTCACCGGCGCCGGTCGCCCGGCAGCAGGCGGCCCGACTTCAGGCCGCCACCGCCAGCCCCTCGGCCGCCAGGTAGGCCTGGCGGAAGGTCTCGAAGTCCACGTCGTCGGCGGCCTCGATGGCCCTGCGCCGGGCCACCGATGCGCGCGCCTCGGCCTCGAACTCGGCCTGCTGTGAGGCCGTCCAGGGCAGCGCCAGCAGGTGGCTGCGCGTCTGCTCGGACTGGGCGCGGATGAAGTCGATGTGCGAGCCGCCGAAGTCACGCTGCATCGCGGCCAGCACGCGCGCCGAAGGCAGCGCCTGCGGCGCGCCCAGCGCCGCGCGCGCCGCCGCCAACGCCTGGCCGTAGGCCGTGCCGCCATGCGCGGCGTCGAGCGCGGTGGCGATGGCCGTGCAGTCGTCGATGATCTCGCCGGCCCAGTCGGTCAGCCGCACCTTGCTGCCGTCGCGCTCGAGCATCACGCCGGGCTCGCGGCCGTGGGTGGCGGTGCAGTCCTGGTTGCGGCCGAGCACGGCGATCTCGGCCGGCGTGTCGGGCGGGCTGTCGGCCAGCAGGCAGTGGAGCAGGAAGATGTCGAGGAAGCGCATCGTCGGCGCTGCGATGCCCACCGGCACGAAGGGATCGAGGTCCATGCAGCGCACCTCGACGTACTCGACGCCTCGCTGGCGCAGCGCGTGCAGCGGGCGCTCGCCGCTCTCGATCACGCGCTTGGGGCGGATCAGGCCGTAGAACTCGTTCTCGATCTGCAGCAGGGTGGTGCTGAGCTGGTTGTATTCGCCGCCGAGGTTGCGGATGCCGATCTTCTCGTAGGGCGGGTAGGGCGTCGTCAGCGCTTCGTGCAGCGACGCGGCGTAGCTCTCCAGGCTGTTGCAGCTGACGGCCAGGCTGGCCTGGGCCTCGCTCTGGTAGCCCAGCCGTCCCATGCGCAGCGAGGTCGCATGCGGCAGGTGCAGGCTGCCGTCGCCCAGCGGCTGCAGGCCATGGTCGCGGCCGGCGACGAAGCCCGCGCAGACCGCAGGGCTGGCGCCGAACAGCCACAGCGGCACGAAGGCGTGGCGACGGAAATTGCGGATCAGCGCGAAATGCTCGTCGTTGGACAGGCCCGGCAGCGACCAGTTGTAGTGGATGCCCGAGATCGTCTGCATGCGCCGTCCGTAGCGGTGGCCCAGGCCCATGCGATACACGCTCTTCGCGCGGCCGATGTTGCTGTTGCCGTACAGGGCGAGCGGGATCGTCTCGTCGGTCGGCAGGCAACAGGGCATGCTGCCCACCCACAGGCGTTCGTCGCGGTGCGCGTCCAGCGCCAGCGTGCGATAGACGAACTGGTGGGTGCGGGTCAGCTCGTCGAGGCAGCCTTCCACCTCTCCATGCACGCCGGTGATCAGCTCGAGCTGGCTTTCGCTGAAGTCGGTGGTGATGCGCGGGTGGGTCAGCGGTGCGCCCAGCCCGCTCGGGTGCGGGGTCAGCGCCAGCGCGCCCGAGGGCTGGGCACGCAGACTCTCCTTCTCGATGCCACGGCGCATGCCGAGCAGGCGCGCGGCGCTGATTCGGCGCAATCGGTCGACCAGGCTCATGCGTTGTCTCTCTCTCGTCTCCGGCGGGGGTCGCAAGGGTAAGCGTTCGGCGGCTTCCATGCTCGCAGCCGGGCAAAACCTGGACAAGCCTGGCTCGGGTTTTCACCGATCCCGGCAGACCGGTCACGCGCGCGTCGCACAATCGGCGCATGAAACGCCGCCACTTCGTCCTCGGCACCCTGGGCACCGCCGGCGCGCTGGTGGTGGGCTGGTCGCTGCTGCCGCCGCGCCAGCGCCTGACCACCAGCCGGCCGCTGACCACCGCGCCGGGGCAGGTGGCGCTCAACGGCTGGGTGAAGATTGCCGCCGACGACCGCGTCACCGTCGTGATGCCCAAGAGCGAGATGGGCCAGGGCACGCACACCGGGCTGGCGATGGTGCTGGCCGACGAGCTCGACGCCGACTGGTCGCGCGTGGGCATCGAGGCCTCGCCGATCGACGACATCTACAACAACCTGGCCAGCGTGGTCGACGGCCTGCCCTTCCATCCCGACGACCACGGCGCGCTCAAGCGCCTGGCCGGCTGGATGACGGCCAAGACGATGCGCGAGATCGGCATCATGATGACCGGCGGCTCCTCCAGCATCAAGGACCTGTGGTTGCCGATGCGCCAGGCCGGCGCCAGCGCGCGCGCGATGCTGGTGGCCGCGGCGGCGCAGGCCTGGGGCGTGCCGGCGGGCGAGGTCACGGTGGCCGCCGGCGTGCTCGCCCATCGCTCGGGCAAGCGCGCGCGGCTGGGCGAGTTCGCGGCCGCCGCCGCCGGGCAGCCGCTGCCCACGTCGCCGACGCTGAAGACGCCGGCGCAGTTCAGGCTCATCGGCCAGCCGCTGCCACGGCTGGCGGCCGAAGCCGCCGCCAAGGGCAGCGGCCGCGCCGGTTTCGGCATCGACGCCCTGCCGCCCGGGCTGCTCTACGCCAGCGTGACGATGTGCCCGACGCTGGGCGGCAAGGTGGCCTCGTTCGACGCCGCCGCGGCGCTGAAGCTGCCCGGCGTGAAGCAGGCGCTGGCGGTGGCCGGCCACGCCGGCGGCACCGCGGGCGTGGCGGTGATCGCCGACACGCCCTGGCACGCGATGAACGCGCTCGAACAGGTCAGCGTGCGATGGGACCAGGCGGTGCCCGCCGCGGGCTTTTCGAGCGATGACGCGATGACCCGGCTGGCGCAGACGCTGGACCACGACCGCGGCTTCGCCTTCCACGAGGTCGGCGACGTCGACGCGGCGCTGGGCTCGGCGACGCGAACGATCAGCGCCGAGTACCGCGCGCCCTACCTGGCCCACCTGACGATGGAGCCGATGAACTGCACGGTGCAGTTCAAGGACGGCCGCGCCACGGTCTGGGCGCCGACCCAGGTGCCGGGGCTGGCGCGCAAGGTCGCCGCCCAGGCGCTGGGCATCGCCAAGGACGACGTCCAAGTCAACGTGACCTTCCTGGGCAGCGGCTTCGGCCGTCGGCTCGACGTCGATTTCGTCGGCCAGGCCGCCGAGATCGCCAAGGCGGCCGCCGGCGCACCGGTGCAGACGCTGTGGTCGCGGTCCGAGGACGTGCAGCACGACTTCTACCGCCCGGCCACGGTCTCGCGCTTCACTGCCGGCCTCGACGCCGGCGGCCGACTCGTGGCTTGGCGCAACGTCTCGGCCGGCCAGGCGATCGTGCCGCAGGTGCTGCGCCGCATCTTCGGCCTGCCCGGCATGGGGCCCGACAAGACCACCGACGAAGGCGCGTTCGACCAGCCCTACGAATGGCCCAGCGCGCGCATCGCGCATGTGGCGGTGGACCTGCCGGTGCCGGTGGGCTTCTGGCGCTCGGTCGGACACTCGCACCAGGCCTTCTTCGTCGAGAGCTTCGTCGACGAGGCCGCGCATGCCGCGGCCCAGGACCCGGTGGCCTTCCGCGCCGCGCTGCTCAAGGAACACCCGCGTCACCTCGCGGTGCTGCAACGCGCCGCGGCGATGGCCGGCTGGGGCCAGCCGCTGGAGCCGGCGCCGGATGGCGCGAAGAAGGCGCGCGGCGTGGCGCTGCACGAGAGCTTCGGCACCATCGTCGCCCAGGTCGCCGAGGTCTCGGTGACCCCCGACAAGAAGATCCGCGTCCACCGCGTGTGCTGTGCCGTCGACTGCGGCACGCCGGTCAACCCCAACCTGATCCGCCAGCAGATGGAAAGCGCCATCGTCTTCGGCCTCTCGGCAGCGCTCTACGGCCAGATCACGATCAAGCAGGGTCAGGTGCAGCAGAGCAACTTCCACGACCAGCCGGTGCTGCGCATCGACGCCTGCCCGGCGATCGAAACCGCGATCATCCCCAGCACCGAGCCGCCCGAGGGCATCGGCGAACCCGGCACGCCGCCGATCGCGCCCGCGGTGGCCAACGCGCTGTTTGCGCTGACCGGACAACGCCTGCGCTCGCTGCCGCTGCAGCTGGCCTGAGAGCCACGAGACCCCGGGACCACGACATGCCCACGATCAGGATCAACGGCCAGTCCGTCACCTACAGCGCCGAGCCCGACACGCCCCTGCTGTGGCTGCTGCGCGGCGAACTCAAGATGACCGGCACCAAGTTCGGCTGCGGCATCGCGCTGTGCGGCGCCTGCACGGTGCACATCGGCGGCACGCCGGTGCGCAGCTGCATCACGCCGGTGTCCGCCGTCGGCGACCAGCCGGTGACCACGATCGAAGGGCTGGAGGCGGCCGACGCCGGGGTCGCGGCGGCAGTCCAGGCCGCCTGGCTGAAGATCGACGTCGTGCAGTGCGGCTACTGCCAGAGCGGGCAGATCATGGCCGCCGCCGCGCTGCTGGCGCGCAACCGCGACCCCAGCGATGCCGATATCGACGCCGCGATGAGCGGCAACCTGTGCCGCTGCGGCACCTACCCGCGCATCCGCGCAGCGATCCACGAGGCCGCGGCGCAGCTCGCGGCACCGGCCGCGCCGGCCGCTGCCTCGACCACCGGCTGAGCCGATGATCTCGCTCGGCGCCCGCGCCCAGGGCCTGCGGCTGGAGCGCATGCAGGACTCGACGCAATGGGCCGAAGGCGGCTTTCGCAACCTCGCGCCGATCCGCGCCGGGCTGCGCGACCCGGCGGCGAAGATGCCCACCCTGTCCGAGTTCCTCTGCGGCGGCACGCGCCGCGTGCCGACCGCGCCGCTGCCGGCCGCCGACCCGCGCGAGACCTGGCTGCGCCGACCCGCCAGCGGCCTGCGCGCGACCTGGATCGGCCACAGCACGGTGCTCGTCGAGATCGACGGCGCACGCCTGCTGACCGACCCGGTGTGGGGCCTGCGCGCGTCGCCCTCGCAGCTCGCCGGGCCCAGGCGCTTCCAGCCAGCGGCGGTTCCGCTCGCGTCGCTGCCGCCGATCGACGCCGTGCTGGTCTCGCACGACCATTACGACCATCTCTGCCACCCCACGATCCGCGCCCTGGCCAAGACGAGCGTGCCCTTCGTGACCTCGCTCGGCGTCGGCGCCCACCTGCACGCCTGGGGCGTGCCGGCCGAGCGCATCACCGAGCTCGACTGGTGGGAGAGCCACCGCGTGCCCGGCACCGAGGTCGAGATCACGGCCGCGCCGTCGCAGCATTTCTCGGGCCGCGGACTGAAGGACCGCAACGCCACGCTGTGGTCGTCGCTGGTGATGCGCGGCCCGCGCCACCGCGTGTTCTTCAGCGGCGACACCGGCCTCACCGACCAGTACGCCGAGATCCGCACGCGGCTGGGGCCGTTCGACCTCGTGATGCTCGAGGTCGGCGCCTTCCACCCGGCCTGGGGCGACATCCACCTCGGCCCCGACAACGCGCTGCAGGCGCTGCAACTGCTCGGCGGCGGGGCCCTGCTGCCGGTGCACTGGGGTACCTTCAGCCTCGCGATGCACGCCTGGGACCAGCCGGCCGAGACGCTGCTGGCCGAAGCGCCACGGCAGGGCGTGCACCTGCTGATGCCGCGCCTGGGCGAGGCGGTCGAGCCGGTGCGGGTGGACAGCGTCACGCCCTGGTGGCGCGCGATCGACAGCAGCGGCAGCGCGCCGGCCGCGCCGCTGACCTGGCCCAAGGCGCTGGCCTGGCCGCTCGATTGAGCGTCGGGATTCGCGCGCGATCGCATGGAGCACGCCCAGCGGCGTGAACGAAGGCAGCGCCACGTGGATGGCGCTCGCCGTGCCGCGTCGTTTGCGTTGTCGTGCACGTTCGCTGAGACTATCCAAGGCGCCGCAATCCCCGCCTGCCCAATCCCCGGCACACCGGATGACGTTCCGACGAGCGACCTGCGCGCACTGCTCTTGACCGATCTCGGCGACAGCATGAAGCTGTCGCAACGTCCCGGCGATGCGGAGATGGCCCGGCCATGGGCCGCGCACGACCGCGCCGCTCGAGGTCGAAGGCGCGGCCAAGGCGACCGCGGCACCCGTGATTTCGGACCGACCGCGCTGTTCACCACGCCGGTCGCGGGCCATGTCGTCCGCTTCGCGGGCATCGTCGCGGGCGAAACCGTGCTCGACATCGGCACCGGCGTGCTGGCAATCACCGCGGCACGCCTCGGCGCGAAGGTCTTCGGGCTCGACCTCACGCCGGAGTTGATCGAGCAGGCGCGTGAGAACGCCGCCATTGCCCGCCTGCCCGACATCGTCTGGAAGCAGGGTGATGCCGAGGAACTGCCTTACCCCGACGCGTCCTTCGACGTCGTGGTCAGTTCGGCCACATGTTCGCCCCGCGTCCCGAGATCACCGTCACCGAGATGCGGCGCGTGCTGAAGCCCGGCGGCCGTGTCGCGCTGGCAACCTGGCCGCCGATCCGCAGAAGCTCGAGCGCTTCCGCGCCGAGTTCGAGGCCCTTGTCGCACCGTATCACTTCGACAACGTGGTGCACCAGGACTACCTGCTGACGCGCGCGCAGGCGGCCTGACGGTTCGCGAGCTCCGCATTGCGGACCGTCGCTCAGGCCTCCAGCGGACGGAGCCGGGCGATCATTTCATTCCACGCCTCGACCGCTTCGACGATGGCGGTGGCTTCGTCCTTGCCCGCCTCCGGGATTGCAGGACCGAGCTGCCCGCAGACGGGACAGGTCATTCGGTGGACGATTTCTTCACGCCCATCCGCGGTGCGGCGGGTGCCGCGACGCACATCGGCTTCGGCGCCACAGGTGCAATGTCTCTTTCTCATGATTCGGAACAGCTGCTGTTCGGGCGAAGAGGTGGAACAGTGTACGGAAGCGAGTTGATGCCGTGAACCCCGCTCCGTAAAGCGTCCGGAACGGCCGATCGGCACGGGCTGTTAGCCGTCGCACTGACAGTTGAACGGCAGCGATTGGCCGAATACGGGCAGCCGACGATCACGGGCGTGTCGGATTGAGCACGAAGTCGTAATCGAGGCGATAGCTGCCGTCGGGCTGCTTCACCCAGTCGGCCACCAGCGACTGGCGCACGCCGAACACGGCGTCGGAGTCGAGGTATCGATCGCCGTCGCGGAAGACATGGGTGATCAGAGGCTCGTAGCCCTCGGCCTTGATCATGAAGTGCAGGTGCGCGGGCCGCCATGGATGGCGGCGCGTCGCCGTGAGCAGTTCACCCACCGGGCCGTCGGTCGGAATCGGATAGGCCTCGGCCACGATGGTCCTGAAGTGAAAACCGCCGTCGGCGCCCGACCGCAGGACGCCGCGCGCCTGGGCGTGTTCGAGTCCGGGCTTCTGCACGTCGTAGTGGCCTGTGGCATCCGCCTGCCAGACGTCGATCACGGCGTCGGCCACTGGCCTGCCGTCGATGGACATCACCCGGCCCTCGACGAGGCAGGGCTCGCCGCTGGCGCCGTTGGCCACGTCGCCGCCATGCTCGTAGTGCGGCGCACCGTCGACGTAGAAGGGGCCGAACACCGTCGCTTCGGTGCATCCGGCAGGCTTGTCGTTGTTCATCGCGACGGTGAGCATCGACAGGCCGAGCACGTCGCTGAGCAGGATGAACTCCTGGCGCTTGTCGTCGCACATATGGCCGGTGGCGGTCAGGAACGAGATGCCCTCGAACCATTCGGCCTCGGTCAACCGGACCTCGCGCGCGAACGCGTGCAGGTGCTGCACCAGGCTGGTCATGACTTCCTTGAGACGCGGGTCGGGTGTGCCGGCCAACCGCGCGATCACCGCCTCGGTGATGTTGTCCTGGTTCAGGTTTCGCACGAGCTGTCTCCTTCGCTCGTCGGCTCGAGCGCAAGCGCGGTGGCTGCAATGTAGAAGCCACGGACAGTCCGAACAAGGCCGCGGCCGCAAATGACCTTGCCGCGAAACGGAATGCCGGTTCGGCCGTCGACGCGGGGCGGCGCGCCACCCGAAGGTCGGGGCGCACGTGGAAGCCGCGAACCGCTGCCTGGACATCATCGTTCACCGCCATGCAGTCTGCCGTCAGGCGGGTCTGGTTCAGCTCGCTTGCGGGATCGAACCAGGCTCAGCCTCCGCTCAAGGCCTGGACGATGGCGACGTCGTCGGTCGGCCGCAGCGGCCGGCCCATGTCGCTGGTGCCGACGCCGTTGACGAAGACGCGCATGTTGGGGCGCATGCGGTCCTGCTCGTCGACCATGCGAAACCGGACCCCGGGGAATTGGCGGTCCAGGTCCGCGAGCACGTCGGCCAGGGTGGCCCCCGTAGCCTCGACCCTGGATGCGCGGGTGTAGGAGCGCAGGGAGCTGGGAATCAGGACTCGCATCGCCGTCGGAACCGAGTGGATGTCGCCAAGGGCCTCTCGCCTGCGCGCTACGGCAACTCGGCCACCTCCACCGCATAGATCTCGGGCAGGTGCTGCGCGATGCGGGACCAGCGCTCGCCCTCGTCGCGGCTCAGCCACAACTCGCCGCTGGTGGTGCCGAAGTACAGACCGACAGGGTCCTGCGTGTCGGCCGTCATCGCCTGTCGCTTCACGGTCCACCAGGCCTGCTGTTCGGGCAAGCCGCCGTCGAGCCGCAGCCAACTCTTGCCGGCGTTGCGCGTGACGTAGGCTGCCGGGCGGCCCTGCGGGCTGGTGCGCGGCCAGACCGACGTGCCGTCCATCGGGAAGACCCAGGCGGTGTCGTCGTCACGCGGATGCACGACCATCGGAAAACCGACATCGCCGACCCGCTTGGGCATCTTGCTGCCGATGCGCACCCAGCGGTCGCCGGGACGGTCGAGCCGGTAGATGCCGCAGTGGTTCTGCTGGTACAGACGATCGGGGTTGCTCGGGCACAGCCGTACGACGTGCGGGTCGTGGAAGGTCAGGATCGAGGGGTCGAAGCCCTCGACCACTTCGAGGCCCTCGACCAGGGGCGTCCAGTTGTGCCCGCCGTCGGTCGATTCGTGAACGCCGCCGCTGGACATCGCAAAGTACAGGTGCGCCGGGTCGCGGGGGTCGACGATGATCGAATGCAGCTTGGGGCCGTCGGGCGTGCCGTCCTGCACGCTGCCCATCCACGCGCGGTACTGCGGATCGTCGTTGATGCTCGAAAAGGGTACCCAGCTGACACCCCCGTCCTCGGAGCGGAACAGACCCTGCGGCGAGGTGCCCGCGTACCAGGTGTCGCGCTCGCTCGCATGGCCCGGCGCGAGCCAGAACGTGTGGTCCACCGCGCGGGGTGCGACGCCCTCGGCCGCCTTCGCGAAGGCGGGCGGCCGGGCCGCCTCCTTCCAGGTTCGCCCGAGGTTGGTCGAACGAAACACGGTCGGGCCGAGATGGCCCGTCTTTGCCGCCGCCAGCAGGGTGCGTCCGTCGCGCGGGTCGAGCCGCAGGTGGCTGACGATGTGGCCGAGGAAGTGCGGCCCGTCGACCTGCCAGGTCCTGCGCCTGGCATCGCCGTGGAAGAGCCAGGCGCCCTTGCGCGTCGCGACGAGCACGACGAGCCGCGGCGACGGCTTGGAGCGCGCGGCGCGCTGGGTGGCTGGAATCGCGGCCTGTTTGCGGACCGCGGCCTGGACGGGTTTGGTCTCCATCGGGTTCTCCTGGACTGAGAGCGACGCATCCTGCAGCGTCGGCGGTTCCGGCGGGGCAGAGCCGGGCCGGCACGGCTCGCAAGGCCCCAGTGTGTCGCTGCCCGGCGGCCCCGTCCAGCCCGCCGTGGCCCGGTCCGGCTGCAGCGTGCCCCGCGCCGCCGTCGGCAATGCCCGGCGGCCGATCGGGAGATCTGATGGACCCCGATCAGGCCCAGAAAGTCACGCCCGTCACGGACCCGACGCAGGCCCGGGCGACCTAAGATCTTCGGCCTGTCCCCTTCCGGAGAGAACCATGCTCGAGAGCCGCCACTGCCTGCTCCTGGCCGCCGCCGTGCTGGGCGGATGCGGCGCCGACGTCGCCAGCACCGCCGCCACCACGGCGAGGCTCGAGGCTGCGCAGGTCGAGCAGGCCAAGGCCCAGCAGCAGCAGTTCCAGAAGAAGCTCGGTGAAGCGATGAAGGCCACCGACGACGCCGCCTCGGCGGCGGCTTCGCAGTAGCTCGCGGCGCCGGCCCCGGCCAGATGCCGGCGCTGGCGCTCACTGGATCTCGTCGGCCTCGATCACCAGCGTGCGCCGGCGCGCGCCCTGGCAGGCCACCGCCACCGTCACGCGCAGCGCCTGACCCACCGGCACGCTGCGGCTGAAGCGGTAGTCCATCCCATCCCAGGCGCCGGGGTTGTGGGTGGGCTCGCGGCGCCGCCATTGCTGCGAGCCGTTGGCCTGCACCGTCATCTGGTGCCAGGCGCCGTGCAACTCGGCCGGCGCCGCCACCGTGATCGCACAGGCGATCTCGAAGCGCCGCTCGCGCCGCGCGTCGGCCGGGATCGTCAGCATCGCGCTGGCGGCATCGCCGGCCTGCAGCGACCAATGTTCGGGGGCGGGGTTCGTCATCTGGCGGCGCATTGTGCGACGGGCCGACCCGGGCTGTTCGCCGCGGCCGGAGCGATGACAATCGCGGACTTCACTGCCGCCGCCAGAGCCCGAGCGCACATGCCAGAGACGACGCCGAAACCACCCTCCGCCGACGAACCCGCCGCCGCGCCCGACACAGCGGCCGGCGCGAGCGAGATTCCCGCGCCACCCGAGACAGCACCCGCACCGGGCATCGCCGATCTGGGTCCGGCCCAGGTCGCCGCGCTGCTGGCCGAGCGCTTTCCGGCGCTGTTCGGTGCCGGCCGCGCCTTGCCGATCAAGCTGCGCATCCAGGCCGACATCCAGCAGCGCGCGCCGGGGCTCCTGAACAAGAAGTCGTTGTCGATCTTTCTCCACCGCCACACGACGAGCACCGCTTACCTGAAGGCGCTCGCCGGCGCGCAGCAGCGCATCGATCTGGACGGCGCGCCCGCCGGGGAGATCGCCGACGAGCACCGGCAGGCCGCGGTGGCCGAGCTCGAACGCCGGCGCGCACTGTTCGAGGCCCGTCGCGCCGCCGAGCGCGAGGCGCAGCGCCAGGCCCACGCCGCAGCGCGGCGCGAAGGCGCAGTGCCGCCGGCGCCGGGCGCCGCCGGACCCGGCGGACCGGGCGGCGCGGCCGACAACGATCGACGCAGTCAGCGCCCCGGCGAACGCAGGGACGGTCGTCGCGGCGATCGAGGTGACGCGCGCGGTCCAGCACGCAAGGCCGCGCCCGGCGGCCCGGGCGCGGCCGCGCACCGCCCGCCGCCAGGGCCCCGGCCCGAACGGGAACGGGCGCGCGAAGTCTCGGCATTTCGCGGCCCCCTCGACGTGGAGCCGCGCCAGGAGCGCGAGGCCGCCCCGCCGCTCCCCGTCACCGCCGAGGATGCGGCGCGGCGCGACCGCGCCCTGCTGCTGCGCACCTTCGAGTCGAGCACGCTGACGCGCGCCAACTTCTGCGTCCTCAAGCGCATCAGCGAGGTCGATCTCGAAGCCGCCCTCGCGCTGGCGCGCCAGGAGCGCGACCAGCGCAGCGGCCCGACCAAGCCGCCATCCAGGCCCACGCGTTGAGCCCTGGCGCCGCCGCTCGTCACGCTTGCCGGGTGGCAAACGGCAGGACCAGCGTGAACGGCAGGCCCGCCTCCAGCGTCATCGTGTAGCAGCGCTGCTGCGAGGCCACGCCGGCGAAGACATGGTAGGTGCCGGCCGGCAGCGGCACGTCCACCAGGGGCCCGACGTCGTCCAGGACCAGCAGGCAGCGGCCCTGCAGGTCGTCGATGTGCAGCCGCAGTGCGTCACGGTGATTGCGCAGCGTCGGGCCCGAGACCAGCGCGCGCAGCCGCTGCAGCGCGGTCGGAGGAGGCGCGCTCGGGGCCCGGGCGCGGATCAGGAGCCGGGCCGGGTCCGGTTTGGCGGCTGTACCCACGTCAGCCCGCGGTGGGCCGCGACGGCACGACCGCGCGGCCGGCGGCGGGCGGCATTGCGTAGGCGGCAGTGTCGACGGTCTGCACCGCGGCGCCGCGCGCATGCCGCACGAGCAGGGCGAACAGCAGCGCCGCGGCTCCTGTCCCGGCCAGCAGCGGCGAGGCCGTGATCCACTGCGCCAGCCCGTTGACGGCCTCGATGCTCACCTGCTGCACGTGCTCGACCAGCGCCGCCACCTCGCGCGCCCCGATGTGCTGGGTGTCCTCCAGCCGCACGTGCATGTCCTGCCAGCCGGCACGGAAGCGGACCTTGGCGAAGACGCCGTCGGCCACCGCCACCAGCGACAGCACGCCCAGCGGGCGCAAGAGCTGTTCGAGCATGTGGCCGCGTTCGGCCGCGGGTGCGGCGTCGAAGACCTGGCCGACCAGTTCGGCCACCGAAAGGTCCGAGGTTTCGCAGCCGCCTGCGTTGGCTGCCGCGGCCGGGCTTGTGCTGTCATCCATGGTCTTCACTCCTGGTCTGGTGGCGCGCCTTCGGGCGCGACCGTTGGCAAGGCTGGCGTCGGGTCGGGGCGCCACGCGGGAAGGATTCAGAAGCCGAAGCGAACGCCGACGAGGTATTGATCGACGTTGGTCCTGGTGCCGAAGACCTTCGGGCGGTAGCGCTCCCACTCCGCGCGCAGCGCCAGGTTGCCGGACAGCGCGTACTGCGCGCCCAGGCCCAGCTTGAGGCCGTTGCCGCTGTCGTCGCCGGCCGAGGTCTTCAGCGCGGCATGGGCCACGCCGAGGCGTCCCAGCAAGGACCAGGCGTCACCCAGCGGCAAGATGCCCACCGCGTCGAGGTACTCGCCATGACTCCTGGCGCTGCCGCTTTCGATGCGGCCCAGGTCCGCCAGGCCTGCTTCGAGCGCGAAATTCGGCGTGAACTGGTAGCCGCCGAAGAGCTTGCCGCTGACGCCGCTGCCGTTGTCGGTGATGCCGTTGACGCCACCGTCGCCGAAATGCGGCACGCCCAGGCTCGCTCCGGCGTACGGCCCGGCGGCCTGGGCCGGCAGGCAGAGACAGCCTGCGGCCAGCACGGCGGCAAGCGATGAAAGATGTTGCTTGTTCATGCCAGCAGTTCCTCTTCTCGTATGTCGCAGCGAGGTCGATGCGATGGCGTGATCCTGGGCGCCGTTGCGCACCGCCGCATGTCGGCGCCGGGCCGGCTTCATGTCATCTGCAATCCGCGGTTGCCGCGGCCGGCGGGCCGGTTGGCCGGGCCCGGCGGCCGCGCGTTCAGCGAGGCGATGCGCCGCCGGCCAGCACTTCGGACAGCGCCTGCGCCAGGGCGGCCCGTGCCAGCGGCTTGGCCAGCACCCGCGTCACCCCGGCGGCAGCCGCGCGCCGGGCCAGCTGCGCGCCGCCGAATCCGCTGACCAGCAGCACCGGCAGCGTCGGCGCGAAGGCGTGCACCGCGCTGGCCAGCGCGGTGCCGCCGAGTTCGGGCATCGCCTCGTCGGTGATGAGTGCGGCGAAGCGCTGCGGTGCCTCGCGCAGCATCTGCAGCGCCCGTCGCGGGTCGCTCGTGCCCACCGGCGCGTAGCCCAGGCCGCGCAGGGTCTCCTCGGCCATCGCGACCAGGCCGGGGTCGTCGTCGACGACCAGCAGCGTCTGTCCGCGGCCGGCCGGCACCGGACCCGGCGCCGGCGCCGCGAGGTCCAGCGCGGCCGTCGATTCGGGCAGGTACAGCGTGAAGCGCGCGCCCTGCCCGGGCCGGCTCTGGACGTCGATCGCGCCGCCGAACTCGGCCACCACGCCGTGCACCACGGCCAGGCCCAGGCCCGTGCCCTGGTCCTTGCTGCGGGTCGTGAAGAAGGGCTCGAACAGGTGCTCCATCACCCCCGGCGTGATGCCGCCGCCCTGGTCGCCCACGCTGAGCACGAGCCATGGGCCGCGGGCCAGCACGCTGTGCGAGAGCACCCGCTCGGCCGTCACCTGCGCGCGCTCCAGGCGCACCGTGAGCAGGCCGCCCTGGGGCATCGCCTGCATGCCGTTGGCGCACAGGTTCATCACCGCCTCGAAGGCCTGCGTGGGGTCGCCGCGCACGCGCGCACCGGCGGCGTCGAGCGCGCGCTCGAGCACCACCCCGGGCCGCAGCGAGGCCGCGAGCAGCGCCAGCACCTCCTCGACCACCGGCTGCAGCTCGAACACCATCGCACTGCGCGCGCCGCCGCGCCCGAAGGCCAGGATGCGCTCGACCAGCGCCTGGCCGCGCTGCGCAGCCTGCAGCACGCGGTCGAGGTGGCGCGCCTGCGCGCTGCCGGGGGCTGCGGCGTCCTGCGCCATCTCGCCGAAGCCGACGATCGAGGCCAGCACGTTGTTGAAGTCGTGCGCGACACCGCCGGCCAGGGTGCCCAGTGACTCGAGCCTGCTCGCCCGCGTGCGCTGCAGCTGCAGCGCCAGCTGGGCCTCGCCGCGGCGGCGGTTGGCGCGCTGCACGACCAGCACGGCGACGACCATGATCGCCAGCAGCAGCAGCGCCGCTGCCGCCGTCAGCTGCACCGTCTGGCGCCAGCCCAGCAGCGCCGCCTGCAGGCTGCGCGTGAGCATCACGCCCAGGCCGTAACGCGGCAGGCGGTTGAAGCTGACGAGATGGTCGCTGCCGTCGCCGAAGCGGCGCAATTGCATGCCGGGCTGGATCGCCAGGCGCGCGGCCAGCGCCGGCTCCTCCGGCGCCGGGCTGTCGGCGATGCTGCCCGCCAGTCGCACGCCGTCGCTGCGGAAGACGGCCATGCGTGCGTCGGCGGCGGCCGGTGCGGCGGCCGAGAAGGCCCCGAGCAGCGCCTGGGCCGGCATCCCGGCGACGATCCAGCCGCCGGCGGCGGCATGGCCCTGCGCGCTGCCGAAGCGGATCGCCAAGGCCACCAGCATGGTCTTGGACTGCGGATCCTCGAACGGGCGGCTGACCGCAATTCCGACGTTGGACAGCTCGGCCAGCGCGGGCGCGAAGCCGAGCAGCGCCGGCAGCGGCGAATCGCTGCTGGCGGACAGCAGGCGCCCGCTGCGGTCGAGCAGCCACAAGTGGTCGACCAGCGGCATCAGATCGGCCCGCGTTCGCAGTGCGCGCCTGGCCGCGGCGCCGGCGATCGGCAGGTCGCCGTCGTCGAGCTCGGCGCGCATCGCGTGCAGCCCCTCCTCGGCGCCTTGCAGGCCGCGGCCCATTTCGTCGGTCAGGGCCAGCGCCAGCAAGCCCAACTCGCTGGCCTGGCCCTGCAGCGCATCGAGCCGCTGGTGCCACAGCGTCACCGCCGCGGCGACGACCAGGGTCAGCCACAGCGCGAGCGCGATCCACCAGGCCCGCCAGGATGTCGGCGCACGCGGCAGCGGTTCAGGGGCCATGGGCTACTTTTCTTTGCACGACGCGACGCGGACCCGGGGCGATACTGGCGGGCCGAACATCGCTCCCGCGTCCCAGCCCGTGAACAGCGCCGCCGCCCCGCACATCCTGGTCATCGACGACGACCCCAGTATCCGCGAACTCGTCAGCGAGTACCTGGGTGGCCACGACCTGCGGGTCAGCGCCGGCAGCACCGGTGCCGACCTGTTCGCGTTGATCGAGCGCGAGGCGATCGACCTCGTGCTGCTCGACCTCAAGCTGCCGGGCGAAGACGGCATGCAGCTCGCCCGCCAGTTGCGCGAGCGGGCCACGGTGCCGATCGTGCTGCTGACCGGGCGCAACGAGGAGGCCGACCGCGTGATGGGGCTGGAGCTGGGCGCCGACGACTACGTGACCAAGCCGTTCAGCCCGCGCGAGCTGCTGGCCCGCGTGCGCGCCGTGCTGCGCCGCTACCAGGTCCAGGCCACGTTGCCCGAGCGCGACAGCGCGCGGCGCGCGTTCCGCTTCGCCGGCTGGGAGCTCAACCTGCGCACGCGGCGGCTGAGCTCGCCGGCGCGCGTGACGGTGGAGCTGTCGAACGGCGAGTTCAGCCTGCTGGCCGCGCTGTGCCGCGCGCCGCAGCGCGTGCTCAGCCGCGACCAGCTGCTGTCGATGTCGCGCCTGCACGAGGGCGAGGTCTACGACCGCGCGATCGACGTCCAGATCCGCCGCCTGCGGCTGAAGATCGAGGAAGACGCCGCCACGCCGAAGCTGATCGTCACCGAGCGCGGCGCCGGCTACCGCCTGACCTGCGAAGTCGAGACACTGTACTGAGTGCCGCGGCTCCAGGTCCGCCTGCGCGGACCTGGACGGCACGAAGGCCCGGCGACTCCGGCGACGGGCTGAGTGCCGCAACTCCGGCCCCGCCTGCGCGGACCTGGACGGCACGAAGGCCCGGCGACTCCGGCGACGGGCAGGGGAAATGCGCCGCGCGCTGGATGCCGATCTGTGCGTTGGCAGCGGCGATGGCGCGCTCGACAACGGCGCGGCGCGCAATCGTTCACTGGCGCGCGGCGGCGGGCCGTTTAGCATCCTCTGCCGAACAAGAACGGAGGCGCGGGTGACTGAGCGCAGCCGACTGACAACGAGGGAGCTCTTTGCGGTCAACGACTGACGCCTCCGCTACGCCGAGCCTTGGCGGACTACTCGACTCCTTCGCAACCGGCCGATACGGCGGCACGGCGCTGATGTCTGTCGACGGCCGCGCGCTGGGGTTCACCGGACTGGCGGCTGGGACCCGCGCACTGACGGGGCGCATGCGCGCGCTCGGCATCGGGCAGGGCGATCGTGTTGCCGTATGCGCGCCCAACGGTCTCGATATGGCGGTAGCAGTACTCGGCGTGATGCGCGCCGCCGCCTGCGCACCGCTGAATCCCCAGTATCCGCGTAGCGAGCTGGACTTCTTCCTCGACGATCTCGAGGCGCGTGCGGTGGTGGTTACCCGGGACAGCCCCGCGGCGGCGCGCGACGCCGCCGTGGCGCGAGGCCTGCCCTTGATAGAAGCCGGCGCGGCGCTGTGGGCGGAATCATCCGCCGAAGCGTCGATGCCCAGCCCCGACGATGTCGCGCTGGTGCTGCACACCTCGGGCACGACCTCGCGCCCGAAACAGGTGCCGCTGAGCCATGCCAACCTGGTGGCCTCGACGGCCCACATCGCGGATGCGCTGGCCTTGTCGGCGTCGGACCGCGCGCTCAACATGATGCCGCTGTTCCACATCCATGGCTTGCTGGCCGGACTGCTGGCACCGCTGGCTGCCGGCGGCAGTGCCATCTGCGCACCGGGCCTGCAGCTGCCGAGCGCGCTGGAGTGGCTCGACCGGCTGGGGCCCACCTGGTATTCAGCGGTGCCGACCATCCATCAGTCCATCGTCGCGGCCGCGCAGGCCGCAGGGCAACGGCCCCGATGCACGCTGCGTCTGGTGCGCTCGTCCTCGGCAGCGCTGGCGCCATCGACGCTGCATGCGCTGGAGGCGCTGTTCGGCTGCCCCGTGATCGAGGCCTATGGCATGACCGAGGCCAGCCACCAGATGACCAGCAATCCGCTGCCTCCTGCGAAGCGCAAGCTGGGCTCGGTCGGCCTTCCCGCCGGCCCCGAAGTGACGGTGCTGGGCAGTGCCGGCAAGCCGGCGGCTGCGGGCGTCCGCGGCGAAGTCGCCATACGCGGTGCGAACGTGATGAGCTCCTATCACCAGAACCCGGAGGCCAACCGATCGGCCTTCGCTGCGGGCTGGTTCCGCACCGGCGATGAAGGGTTCTTCGACGGCGACGGCTACCTGCACCTCACCGGCCGCCTGAAGGAAATGATCAGCCGCGGCGGCGAGAAGATCGCGCCACGCGACATCGACGAAGCGCTTCTGACCCATCCCGGCGTGGCTCAGGCGGTGGCCTTCGCGGTGCCGCACGCGACCCTGGGCGAGGATGTCGTGGCCGCCGTCGTTCTGCAGCCCGATAGCCGCGCGGACGCGGCTCAGCTGCGCGACCACCTGTTCGAGCGCCTGGCGGCCTTCAAGGTACCGAGCGAAGTGCTGGTCGTCGATGAAATCCCCAGGGGCGCGACCGGAAAGATCCAGCGCATCGGCATGGCCGCGCGACTGGCGCAGGCGCGGCGCGTGGCTGCCGTGGCGCCGCGCGACGTGATCGAGCACGTGCTGGCCCAGGCCTGGGACGAGGTGTTGGCAGCCGGGTCGGTCGGCATTCACGACAACTTCTTCGCGCTCGGCGGCGATTCGCTGAAGGCCATGCGCGTGTCCGCCCGCATCGGCGCGCTGCTGCCGCTGGAACTGCCGACGACCCTGCTATTCCGCCATCCGACCATCGCCGAACTCGCGCGCGCGTTGCGCGAGGAGTTGGGACCGGAACTGGTCGCGGAACTGGGCGCGCTGGTCGATGACGCCGGGCAGGATGCGGGCCGTGCGGATGCGGCCTGAGTCCGCGCGCGCTGCGTGCCGCCGGTCGCGGGGGCCGTCGCCCCGGCTGCGACGCCCCAGCGGATGAGCGGCTCTCTGGACAAACTGAACGCGCGCCAGCTGGCGGCCCTGCGCGCGCGCGCGCGGGCTCCGCGCGGCGGCGTCCGGCTGCAGCCACGTTCGCGACCACCAGCCCGCAAGCTGGCGGATGGCCGCAGCGAAGTCACGCTGCCCTGCTCGTACGCCCAGGCACGGATGTGGATCCTAGAGCAGTGGCAACAGACCGGGCACCTGTACCACGTCGTGCGCAGAATCGGCATCGACGGCGAGCTCGATCCGGATGCACTGCAGCGGGCGCTCGACGCATTGGTCGATCGCCATGAGTCGCTGCGCACCGGGCTCGTGGCCGAGGACGGAGAACCGCGGCAGCGGGTGGTCGACCGCGCCTCCTGCAGGTTGACCCTGGCGGACATGCGGTTCGCAGCGAGCGGGCCGGGCGCCACCGACCCTCAGGCCTGCATGGACGCGCACGCGAACCTGCCGTTCGATCTGTCGTGCCCGCCCCTGCTGCGCGTCGCCCTTTGGCGCACCGCCGACGACGCATGGGTACTGCAGATCGTCCTGCACCACATCGTCTCCGACGGCTGGTCGCACGGCGTGCTCAATCGCGAGCTCTCCGCCCTCTACGCCGCCGCCCTGCTCGACCACACCCCCGAACTGCCGGCGCTGCCGCTGCACTACGCGGACTATGCGCTGTGGCAGCGTGACGCCCTGGCCGGCCCAACCTACCAAGGACTGCTCGACTTCTGGTGCCAGCAGCTCGACGCGCTGCCCGCCCTCGCCCTGCCTACCGACCGGCCGAGGCCGGCCCAGGCCGATTACCGCGGCGCCGGCCTGTCCTTCCGCATCGAAGCCTCGCTCGCCGCGGCCATCCACGCGCTTG
The DNA here is from genome assembly GCA_963725755.1 of uncultured beta proteobacterium. Taxonomy (GTDB): domain Bacteria; phylum Pseudomonadota; class Gammaproteobacteria; order Burkholderiales; family Burkholderiaceae_C; genus Rubrivivax. The sequence continues at coordinate 30,884 of CAVRZW010000010.1, read as the reverse complement.
CACGCAACAACGGCTGCACTCTCTACATGGTGCTGCTCGCTGCGTTCATGCTGCTCCTCGCCCGCTACAGCGCCCAGAGCGACATCGCCGTCGGCACGCCGGTAGCCGGCCGCGCGCAGCCCGACCTCGACCCCCTGATCGGACTTTTCGTCAACACCCTGGTACTGCGGTCCGGGATCGACCTCGACAGCCCGCTGCCCGTCCTGCTCGAGCGCGTGCGCGCCACCTCGCTGGCCGCCTACGACCATGCCGACATGCCTTTCGAGAAGCTCGTCGAGGTCCTGCGCCCGGAGCGCGACCCCGCGCGCCATCCGCTCTTTCAGGTCATGTTCGCACTGCGCAACTTGCCGTCCACCGACCTCGCGTTGCCGGGCGCCCGCACGCGCGCGATATCGCTGGGCGATGACGTCGCCAAGATCGACCTGACGCTGGAACTGAGCGAGGACGACGGCGGCCTGGCCGCCCAGTTCAACTACGCCTGCGCGCTGTTCGACGCCGACACCATCGCGCGCATGGCCGGCCACTATTGCATGCTGCTCGAGGGCTTCGTGCACTCGCCGGGGCAACCGGTCGGACGGCTGCCCCTGCTCACCCCGGCCGAGCACGGACTGATATTCGGCCGTTGGAACGGCACCGCACTCGATCTGCCCGCCGGTGACACCCTTGTGTCGCTGTTCGAGACGCAGGTCGAAGCATCGCCCGAGGCCATCGCGCTCGAAAGCGCCGGACAGGCGCTGTCCTACGCCGAACTGAACCGGCGCGCTAACCGCCTCGCTCACCGCCTGCGAGCACTCGGCGTCGGGCGTGACGCGCGCGTCGGTGTGTGCATGCCACGCACAGCGGAACTGGTTATCGCGCTGATGGGTGTACTCAAGGCGGGCGGAGCCTACGTTCCAATCGATCCGGACTATCCGGAGCCGCGCATCCGCTACATGCTGGAAGACACTGCCGCCCCCGTTCTACTGACCCAAACAGCGATGCGCGAACGTCTGGCCGGTCGCGCCGCCACGCTTCTGTTTGTGGACAAAGTGGACGACACCGGGCTGGCGGAAGACGATCCGCCCCATATCGCCGGCCCGGACGACCTCGCCTATGTCATCTACACCTCGGGTTCAACCGGGCGCCCTAAAGGCGTGATGATCAGCCACGCCGCCATCTGCAACCACATGCACTGGATGCGCGCGACCTTCGGTTTCGACATCTCCGACCGAATGCTGCAGAAGACTGGGATTTCGGCCGACGCCTCGGTCTGGGAGTTCCTCGCGCCCCTACTGGGCGGCGGTTGCCTGGTGCTCGCCATGGAGGGGTGCGAGCGCGATCCGACACTTCTAGCGCGCGAAATCGCGACTGCGCGCATCACGGTGATGCAAGTCGTGCCATCGATGCTGCGGGCGCTGCTGTCGGAACCGGGACTTGGCGAAGCATCGACACTGTGCCAAGTGTTCTGCGGCGGCGAGGCGCTGGAACCGTCGCTGGCAAAGGCCTTCTTCACGCGCAGCGGTGCGCGTCTGCACAACCTCTACGGCCCGACCGAAGCGACGATCGACGCCACCTGGTGGACCTGTACCCCGGATGAGGACTCGGTGCCGATCGGCCGACCGATCGCAAACATGTACGCCCGCGTGCTGGACGAGCGCGCGCAGCCGGTACCGGTCGGGGTCGCCGGCGAGTTGTACCTGGGAGGCATCGGCCTCGCGCGCGGCTACCTTGGACGCCCCGATCTCACCGCCGAGCGCTTCCTCCCCGATCCCTTCAGCGACGAGCCGGGCGCCCGCCTCTACCGCACCGGCGACCGCGTCCGCTGGCGCGCTGACGGTGCGCTGGACTTCATCGGCCGGGTCGATCACCAGATCAAGCTGCGCGGCTTCCGCATCGAACCAGGGGAGATCGAAGCCGCACTGACCGCCGAGCCCGGCGTCGACCAGGCCGTCGTGGTGCTGCGCGAGGACCGGCCGGGCGACGCGCGCCTGATCGCCTACGTGACCGGCCGCAGCAGACGGCCGGACGGCAGCGCGCTGCGCGAGTCGCTCAAGCGCGTCCTGCCCGCGCACCTCACGCCGGCTGCGGTGGTGGTGCTGGACAGCCTGCCGACCACGCGGCACGGCAAGCTCGACCGTGCGTCGTTGCCGGCGCCGTCCTTCGCCGCCGACGCCGATCCGCTCGCCTCCGCCCGGACGCCGGTGGAAGCGCTGCTCGTCGACGTCTGGAGCGAGGTGCTGGGCGTGGCCGCTCCGGGCATACACGACAACTTCTTCGAGCTGGGCGGCCACTCGCTGCTGGCGGTCCGACTGATCAGCCGCGTGCGCGCGGTGCTCGGCGTGGGGCTGCCGCTTCGCGCCGTGTTCGAGGCACCCACGATCGCGAAACAGGGCCTCCTCGTCCAGGCGCTGCGCGGCGATGCGCCACCAACCCCGCTCGTCGCCGGCGCGCCGGCGCCGGGCACGGACCCGCCCTGCACGCCTGCGCAGGCCGCGCTCTGGTTCATCGAGCGCTGGAGCCCCGCCCAGGGCCTGTATCACATCGTCGAGCGCTGGCGTCTTGACCGCGACGTCGATGCCCCGGCGCTGCAGCGGGCCCTGGATGGATTGCTGGCGCAACACGCGGCCTTGCGCACCGCCTTCGTCGAGCGCGATGGGCGGCCGCGCCAGCGCGTCGCCCCGCAGGCAGATGCCCGACTCGAATGCATCGGCGCCGACCAGGCCGACGATCACGCGCGCCGCCCCTTCGACCTGTCGGCACCACCGCTGCTGCGCGCCGCGCTGTGGCGAACGGGAGACGGCAGGCAAATGCTGCAGCTGGTGGCGCACCACATCGTGTCGGACGGCTGGTCACAGAACCTCATCCATCGAGACCTGGCCAGGCTGTACCGCGCGGCGGCGGCCGGCGAACCGCTGTCCCTGCGCCCGCAGCCGCTCGGCTATGCGGATTACGCGTTCTGGCAGCGCGCGCAACTGGACGGAGAACGCGGACGGCAACTGCTGGCCTACTGGCGCCAGCGGCTCGCCGGCCTGCCGGCGCTGGCGCTGCCGACCGACCGACCGCCACCTGCTCACCCCGACCATCGCGGCGCCACCTTGGTCGTCGCATTGGACGCCGAGCTCACGCGCGGGCTGCGCGCCCTGGCACAGGCCTGCGGCTGCACCCTCTACATGGTGCTGGTCGCCGCGTTCGCGCTGCTGCTCGCCCGCTGGAGCCGGCAGACCGACATCGCCCTAGGCACGCCAGTGGCCGGGCGCGGCCAGCCGGAGCTGGACGAGGTGGTCGGGCTGTTCGTCAACACGCTGGTGCTGCGCACGCAGATCGACCTGCGGGGATCGGTGCCAGACCTGCTGAGGGGGGTACGCGCCGGCGTGCTGGCCGCCTTCGATCACGCCGACCAGCCCTTCGAGGCGCTGGTCGAGGCATTGAGGCCAGCGCGCGAGGCTGGCCGCACTCCGCTGTTCCAGGTCATGTTCATGCTGCAGCACGCCGCCAGCGACCATGCAGCGTTCGATGACCCCGCAGCGCAGCCCCAGCCGGTGGGCCGGACGCTGGCGAAGTTCGATCTCACGCTCTCCGTCACCGAGACCGCCGACACCCTGCAGGCGAGCTTCGAATACGCCTGCGCGTTGTTCGACGCCGACACCGTCGCGCGCATGGCCGGCCACTACCGCATCCTGCTCGAAGGCTTCGGCCGACAGGCCGACACGCAGGTCGGGCGGCTCGCGCTGCAAACCACCGCCGAGCGTCGCCGCCTGCTGGAGACCTGGAACGACACGGCCACCGCCTATCCGTCCGCAACGACGCTGGCGGCACTGTTCGAGGCCCAGGTGGCGCGCACGCCGAACAGCATCGCCCTGTCCGGCGACGGTGCCGCACTGAGCTACGCGGACTTGAATGCGCAGGCGAACCGCCTCGCCCACGCGCTGCGTGCGCTCGGCGTGGGTCCGGAGGTCTGCGTCGGCGTCTGTCTACCCCGCTCCACCGAGCAGGTCGTGGCCCTGCTCGGTGTAGTAAAGGCCGGGGGCGCCTACGTGCCCATCGATCCCGGCTATCCCCCTGCGCGCATCGAGTACATGCTCGCCGACACCGGCGCAGCGGCGGTGATCGCCGGGACCGGCGTGGTCAGCGAGTGCGCGCTGCCGGTTCTGTCACCGGACGAGTCCGCCCATGCGGACTGGCCCGACTCCGACCCCAGGCCGCTCGGCGGCGCGCACGATCTGGCCTGCGTCTTCTACACGTCCGGCTCGACCGGCCAGCCCAAGGGCGTGATGGTGGAGCAGCGCAGCATCACGCGCCTGGTGTGCGCCACCGGCTATGTCCGCTTCGGCGCCGACGAAACCTTCCTGCTGCTGGCCCCGCCCACCTTCGACGCCGCCACTTTCGAGTTGTGGGGTGCGCTGCTGCACGGCGGTCGCTGCATCGTCCACCCGGAGGCGATGCCCACCGCCGCCGGGCTGGAGTCGACCATACGCGCGCACGGCGTCACCACCGCCTGGGTGACCTCCGCGCTCTTCAACGCGCTGATCGACGAGCGCCCCCATGCGCTGCGCGGGTTGCGCCAATTGCTGACAGGCGGCGAAGCGCTGTCCGTGCCGCACGTGCGGCGCGCGCTCGCTGCGCTGCCCGGCACGGTGCTGATCAACTGCTACGGCCCGACCGAGGGCACCACCTTCACCTGTTGCCAGACGATCCCACCGACACTTCCGGCCGACTGGACCTCGATTCCGATCGGTCGGCCGATTGCCAACACCAGCGTCTACATCCTCGACGAGGCAATGCAGCCGGTACCGGTCGGCCTGGAGGGCGAGCTCTACATCGGCGGCGACGGACTGGCCCGCGGCTACGTCGGCCGGCCCGACCTCAGCGCCGAGCGTTTCGTGCCCCACCCCTTCGTCGCCGGGGAGCGTCTGTACCGCAGCGGCGACCGCGTCCGCTGGCGCGAGGATGGCAGCATCGCATTCATCGGCCGCGCCGATGCGCAGATCAAGCTGCGCGGCTTCCGCATCGAACCAGGGGAAATCGAAGCCGCGCTGTCGGCGTTGCCCGGCGTGCACCGGGCAGTCGTTGACCTGCACGCCGATTCGGGCGGCGAGCGACGACTGCTCGCCTGGGTCAGCGGCAACGGCCTGGACGGCAACGAGCTGCAGTCGCGGCTCGGCCGTTCGCTGCCCGAATACATGCTGCCCTCGGCCGTCGTCGTCGTGCCGGCGATGCCGTTGACCGCCAACGGCAAGCTGGACCGCGCTGCGCTGCCGGCGCCGGCCGTGACCTGGGCGACGACGGGCTCGCGGACACCCCGCGATGTCGCCGAGCGTCACCTGCTGGCGATCTGGGAATTGCTTTTCGATCGCGACGGCCTGTCGGTCGACGACGACTTCTTTGCCATCGGCGGTCACTCGCTGCTCGCCGTGCGCCTGGTCGACGCGATCGAGCGTGCCTTCGGCGTGCGCTTGCCGCTGGACACCTTCTGGTTCCGCGGCAGCACGGTGCGCGACATTGCCGGCCTGCTGCGCGATGCCTCGGGCGGCCGGCGTTGGCCAATGCTGGTGCCGATGAAGGCCGGTGGCACGCAGACGCCACTGTTCTGCGTGCACACGATCGGCGGCAACCTGTTCCATTACTACGAGCTGGCACGGGCGCTGCCGGACGGCTTGCCGGTGATGGGGCTGAACGCGATCGGCGTCGAAGGGCTGGACGCCGCGCGCTGGCGTGTCGAGGACATCGCTGCCGACTGCATCGCCGCGATGCGCAGCGCGCAAGCCGCCGGGCCCTACCGCATCGCCGGCTATTCCAGCGGCGGCACCGTGGCCTTCGAGATGGCTCATCAACTGCTCGCGGCCGGCGAAACGGTGAGTTTCCTGGGCCTGCTCGATGCCTGGGGGCCAGGCATCTACCAGCGCGCGCCGGACAGCGGACTGGCCCGGCGCCTGGCCGCCCGGCTGCGTCCCTACCTGGCGCGCGACCGTCTCGTTCATGCCGTGCTCCACCGGCTCGGGCTGCGACCGCCCGGCGGCTTTCCCGACGGCGCGTCGGCACACTGGTGGGCGCATTGGGGCTACAAGTGGCGTGCGTATCCGGGCCGGGTCGACCTCTACCTCGCCGAGATGTCGCGGCGGGAAGCCAGCGATCCCTCCCTGGGCTGGCCGGCGCTGGTGTCCGGCGCCCTCGTGCTGCATTCGGTCAACGGCAGTCACGGTCTGATGATGAAGACGCCGCATGTGCAGACGCTGGCCGACCTGATCCGGCGGCGGCTCGACGAGGTGGCTGACGATGCAGCCTGAGCGCGGCTGCGGACTGCTGGGCACCGAGCAGCACTTGTGGCTGGCGCTGCGCAGCGACGCGCCGGACGAGGCCACGCTGGCCGCCACGCTCAGCGCCCTGGAGCGCGCTCGCGCCGAGCGTTTGCATCGCCGCGAGGACCGCGTGCGCTTCATGTTCGCACACGCCGTGCTGCGCGACGTGCTGTCGCGCTATCTGCGACAAGCGGCGGCCGATCTGGCGATCGACATCGACGCGCGCGGCAAGCCGCGGCTGGCGAGCGACGACCTGCACTTCAATCTGTCGCACTCGGGCGAGGCGGTGTTGATCGGCTTGGCGCGTGGACGCGACATCGGCGTGGACATCGAAGCGGCGGTGGTGCACGACGATCTGGCCGCCCTGGCGCGCCAGGTGTTGACGGTCGACGAATACGCCGCGCTCGAACGCTGCGCTGCGCAGGAGGAACGGGTGATGCTGTTCCACACGCTATGGACGCGAAAGGAAGCCTGCCTGAAGGCCTGGGGATGCGGTCTGGGCATTCCCCTGCGTGAATTCAGCGTGCTGCGGACCGGCTGCGCCGGCATCCGCTGCCCGGACCTTGCGTTTACCGAGCGGCTGAGTTGCCGCAGCGTCAGCGTGCCCGACGGTTACGCCGCCGCGCTGGCGGTGTCCGGCGAACTGGGCGGGCTGAGATGCCGTCGCTGGCGATGTGACGCGTGAGCCTTGTCCGCAGTTGATTATCGACCGTCGCGCAAGCGCATCTACCGGCAAGTTGTGGATGACGGGCGGCGCTTCGGAGCGGACGCTGCCGATGGTGGAGTTGCGCACCGCCGACAAGGCCTTGGTCACCAGCATCGGCCGCCGCGTCATGCCCCTCGCGGCGATCGACGGCGACTGCGTGTCAGCGCGACGCGGCCATGCCCTCCGCTTCGCCCGCATGCCAGCCGCCGCCCATCGCCTGGATCAGCGCGATCGCTGCAGCCTGCCGGCTGGCCATCAGCTGCGACAGCGTCTGCCGCGCGTTCAAGGCCGTCACCTGGGCAGCGACGACGGCGGTGTAGGCCACCTGGCCCTGCAGGTACTGGTTCAGCGTCAACTGCTCGACGCGGTCGGCGTCCGTCGACGCCGCGCGGCGCTGGCCTTCCTGCTCGGCCAGCGAGCGGATCGTCGCAAGCTGGTCCTCGACCGCGACGAAGGCACCGAGCACCGCCTGCCGGTAGCCCGCCACCGCGACATCGCGGGCCGCCTTCGCACCCTCGACGCGGGCCGCGGTCGCACCGGCGTCGAACAGCGTCTGCGCCGCCGAGAGGCCGAGCGACCAGACGTTGTTCGAGGCCCGGAACAGGCTCGCCAGGCTGGAGCCCGCGCCGCCATACGACGCCGACAGCGACAGGCTGGGGAAGTACGCCGCGCGCTGGATGCCGATCTGCGCGTTGGCGGCGGCGACGGCGCGCTCGGCGGCGGCGATGTCGGGGCGGCGCTGCAGCAGCGACGAGGGCACGACCAGCGGCACCGCAGGCACCTTCGCGTCCCAGGCCGCCACCGGGATGCCGAACTCGGCCGGCGCCTTGCCGACCAGCAGCGCGATCGCGTGTTCGAGCAGCGCGCGCTGGCCGACCGTCGCGGTGAGGTTGGCGCGCGTCGTCTCGAGCTGGGTCTGCGCCTGCAGCACGTCGCTGCGCTGCGCGATCGCGGCGGCGTACTGGTTCTGCGTGATGCGCAGCGCGCGCTCGTAGGCGGCCGCCGCCGCGGTCAGCAAGGCGATCTGGTGGTCGGCCTCGCGCAGCGCGAAGTAGTCGGTCGCCAGCGCGGCCTGCGCCGACAGGCGCGCCGCGGCGAGGTTGGCGGCACTGGCCTGGGCGCCGGCCTCGGCGCTCGAAGCCCCCAGGCGCAGCTTGCCCCAGAGGTCGGGCTCCCAGCTCGCGGCCAGTCCCAGCTGCTGGCTGCCGGGCCGGTCCGGCGCGCCGGCACCGCCGCTGCGCGTGGCGCTGGCGTCGAGCGACAGCGAAGGAAACAGCGCCGCGCGCTCCTGGCGCACCAGCGCCTGCGCCTGCGCATAGGCGGCCACCGCCGCGGCGACGTTCTGGTTCGACACCTCGACCTGCTCGGCCAGCGCATTCAAGGCCGGGTCGCCGAAGAGCTGCCACCAGGGGCCGCGGTCCAGCGCGTCGGCCGGTGCCGCCGGGAACCAGGTCGAGCCGGCCGCCGGCGCCTCCTTGAAGGCCGCCGGCGCGGCCGCGCTCGGGCGTTCGTAGGCCGGGCCGGTGGCGCAGGCCGACAAGGCGCAGAGCGCGGCGACCAGCAACCAGGCGGTCGGGCGATGGAGCAAGGCTGGGCTGGGGTTCATGTCGATTCCAGGGACTGCAAGGCGTCGCCACCGGCGCGGCTGAGATGGCGCTCGTCGCCGCGGCGCCGGCGCAGCTTGTCGAGCAGCAGATAGACGACCGGCGTCGTCAGCAGGGTCAGCACCTGGCTGGCGACGAGGCCGCCGACGATGGCCACGCCCAGCGGCTGGCGCAGCTCGGCGCCTTCGCCGAAGCCGATCGCCAGCGGCAACGCGCCCAGCGCGGCCGCCATCGTCGTCATCAGGATCGGCCTGAAGCGCAGCAGGCAGGCCTCGCGAACGGCCTGCACCGCGCTCAGCCCGCGCGAGCGCTCGGCCTCGAGCGCGAAGTCGATGATCAGGATCGCGTTCTTCTTCACGATGCCGATCAGCAGGAACACGCCGATCAGCGCGATGAGCGAGAAGTCCATCCGGAACATGAGCAGCGCGAGGACCGCGCCGACGCCGGCCGAGGGCAGGGTCGACAGCACCGTGATCGGGTGGACCAGGCTCTCGTAGAGGACGCCGAGCACGATGTAGATCACGACCAGGGCGGCGGCGATGAGCAGCAGCTGCTGGCTGTTCGAGCGCTGGGTCAGCAGCGCGGTGCCGGCGAATTCGCCGCGCACCGTCGTCGGCAATGCGATGTCGGCCTCGGCCTGGATGATTGCGGCGCGCGCGTCGTCCAGCGTCGCGCCGTCGGCGAGGTTGAACGAGATCGTCGTCGCGAGCTCGGTGTCCTGGTGATTCACCGAGGTCGCGGTCGGCCCGTCGACGAAGCGCGCGATCGAGGCCAGCGGCACCAGGCTGGCCGGGCTGTTGCTGAGCACGTTGCCGCTGGAGGCATTGCGCAGTGCCGGGTTCGGCGACACCGGCACGGCCGCCGCGGCGCCCGCCGCCACCGCGCTCTCGACCGCGACCAGCGTGCCGCCGTTCCTGACCAGGCGCGTGCCGGGCACATGGACGTCGGCCAGCGCGCTCGGGCTCAGTATGTACGGCGGCGCCCATTCCATCACCACGTGGTACTGGTTCAGCTCGGTGTAGATGACCGCGACCTGGCGCTGGCCGAAGGCGTCGTAGAGCGCCGCATCGACCGCGTTGGCGCGGATGCCCATGCGGCCGGCGGCGTTCGGGTCCACCAGGACGTTGGTCTGGACGCCGTTCTCCTGCTCGTCGCTGTCGAGGTCGGTCAGCTCGGGGTGCTTCTTCAGCTCCGCCAGCAGCCTGGCCGACCATTCGCGCAGCGTCGCGCTGTTGTCGCCCTTGAGCGTGTACTGGTAGGTCGAGCTGCTCTGGCGGCCGCCCGAGCGGAAGTCCTGCACCGGATTGAGGAACAGGCGCAGCCCGGCCACCCGCGCGAGCTGCGGGCGCAGCCGCGCGATCACCGCCAGGCCCTTGTCCTTGCGCTCGCCCACCGGCTTGAGGGTGACGAACATGAAGCCGCCGCCGGCGCGCGGGCCGCCGGTGAAGCCGACCACGGCGGCCACCGCCGGGTCGGCACGCACGATGTCCATGACCTGGCGCAGCTTGTGCCCCATCGCCTGGGTCGAGATGCTCTGGTCGGCGCTCAGGCCGCCGGCGAGCTGGCCGGTGTCCTGCTGCGGGAACAGGCTCTTGGGCACGGCGGCGAAGAGGTAGGCGTTGAGCCCGATCACCGCCAGCAGGATCGCCATCACCAGGCCCTTGCTGGCCAGCGCCCAGTCCAGGCTGGCGGCGTAGCGCGCCAGCGCCCAGTCGTAGCTGCGCTCGGCCTGGCGCGCGAGCCAGCCCTGCTTGCGCTGCGCGTCGGCCGCGCCGCCCGGCCGCAGCAGCCAGGCGCACATCATCGGCGTCGTCGTCAGCGACAGCACGAGCGAGATGAGCACCGCCACCGACAGCGTGATCGCGAACTCGCGAAACAGCCGCCCCGGCTGGCCGCCCATGAACAAGAGCGGGATGAACACCGCGACCAGCGACAGGCTGATCGACAGCACCGTGAAGCCGACCTCGCGCGCGCCGAGCAGCGCGGCCTGCATGCGCGTCATGCCGGCCTCGATGTGGCGGCTGGTGTTCTCGAGCACGACGATGGCGTCGTCGACGACGAAGCCGGTGGCCACCGTCAGCGCCATCAGGCTCAGGTTGTTGAGGCTGAAGCCGAGCAGGTCGATGACGCCGAAGGTGCCGAGCAGGGCGACCACGGTGGCCACCGCCGGCACCAGGGTCGCACGCGCGCTGCGCAGGAACAGGCTGACGACGAGCACGACGAGGAACACCGACACCACGAGCGTGCCCTCGACCTCGTGCAGCGAGGCCCGGATCGAGGTCGTGCGGTCGACCGCGACGTTGAGCTTGACGTCGGCCGGCAGCTCGGCCTGCAGCGCCGGCAGCTGGGCGCGGATCGCGTCCACCGTCTCCACCACGTTGGCCGAGGGCTGGCAGATGATGAGCACGATGACCGCGCGCTCGCCGTTGAACAGGCCCAGCGTGCGCGTGTTCTCGACGCCGTCGATCACGTCGGCCACGTCCTGCAGCCGCACCGCGGCGCCGTGGCGCCAGGCGATGACCATGCCGGCGTAGTCGCTGGCGCGCAGCCCCGGCGTCTGGGTGTAGATCTGCAGCCGGCGCCCGCCGCCCTGCACGATGCCCTTGGGCCGGTGGGCGTTGCTGGCCTGGATCGCCGCCCGCACGTCCTCGGTGCTGATGCCGTACTGGTTGAGCGCGAAGGGCTCGAGCTCGATGCGCACCGCCGGCAGCGAGCCGCCGCCGAGCTGCACGTCGCCGACGCCGCTGACCTGCAGCAGGCGCTGGTTGATGGTGCTCGAGACCTCGTCGTAGATCTGCCCCGGCGTCTTGGTCTTGGAGGTGACGGCGAGGATCATCACCGGCGCCGCCGCCGGGTTGGCCTTGCGGTAGGTCGGGTTGCTGCGCATCGTCGACGGCAGGTCGATGCGCGCGGCGTTGATCGCCGCCTGCACGTCGCGCGCCGCGCCGTCGATGTCGCGGCTGAGGTCGAACTGGAGCGCGATCCGGGTCGAGCCGACCGAGCTCGACGAGGTGATCTCGTTGACGCCGGCGATCGTTCCCAGGCGCCGCTCCAGCGGCGTCGCCACGCTGCTGGCCATCGTCTCGGGGCTGGCGCCGGGGATGTTGGCGTTGACCTGGATCACCGGCAGCTCGATCTGCGGCAGCGGCGATACCGGCAGCCCGAAGAACCCGCCGATGCCCGCCAGCGCGATGCCCGCCGTCAGCAGCACGGTGCCGATCGGCCGCCGCACGAACGGCCGCGACAGGTTCACGCCGCGCGCTCCGCCGCCGCGCCGGCCTCGTCGGCCGGACTCCGGCGCCGCCGGCCGACGTTGCCCAGTCGATCGAAGGCGAGGTAGATCACCGGCGTCGTGAACAGCGTCAGCAGCTGGCTGACGATCAGGCCGCCGAAGATCGCCAGCCCCAGCGGGCGGCGAAGCTCGGCGCCGTCGCCCCAGCTCAGCATCAGCGGCACGGCGGCGAAGAGGGCCGCCAGCGTGGTCATCAGGATCGGCCGCAGGCGCAGCAGGGCGGCCCGGTGGATCGCGTCGCGCGCGCTCAGGCCCTGCTGGCGCTCGGCGTCGATCGCGAAGTCGATCATCATGATCGCGTTCTTCTTGACGATGCCGATCAGCAGGATGATGCCGATGATGCCGATCACGCCGAGGTCGTTGCCGGTGATCAGCAGCGCCAGCAGGGCGCCCACGCCGGCCGACGGCAGCGTCGAGAGGATCGTCAGCGGGTGGACGTAGCTCTCGTAGAGCACGCCGAGCACGATGTAGACGCAGACCACGGCAGCCAGGATCAGCCAGAGCTCGTTGGCCAGCGACTTCTCGTAGGCCCCCGAGGCGCCGAGGAAGGTCATCGTGATCGACGGCGGCAGCGCGATGTCCTTGGCCGCCTGGCGGATCGCATCGACCGCCGCGCCCAGCGCGACGCCGGGCGCGGTGTCGAAGTTCAGCGTGCTCGCCGGGTACTGGCCGACATGGGTGATCTGCAGCGGCGCGAGCTTTTCGGTGATGGTCGCGAACGCCGCCAGCGGCGTCGCCTTGCCGCTGCCCGAGATCAGGTGCAGCTGGCCGACGCCGGCGGCGTCCTGCGCCAGCCCGGGCCGGGCCTCGAGGATCACGCGGTACTGGTTGGTGTCGGTGAAGATGGTCGAGACGATGCGCTGGCCGAAGGCGCTGTAGAGGGCGTCGTCGACCGCGCTGGCGCTGATGCCCAGGCGCGCGGCGGTGTCGCGGTCGACGTCGACGAAGGTCGCCAGGCCCTGCGCGCCGGCGTCGCTGCCGACGTTGCGCACCTGCGGCGCCTCGTGCAGCCGCTCGATCAGCTTGCCCATCCACTGCGTGATCTCGGCGCCGTTGACGCCCTCCAGCGAGACGCGGTATTCGGTCGGCCCGGTCTCGGCGTCGATCGTCAGGTCCTGCGTCGGCTGCAGCGACAGGCTCGCGCCGGGCACCGCGCGCACGCGCTCGCGCAGCCGGTCCATCACCGCCTGCTGGTCGCCGTGCGCGGGCTTCAGGTTGATCAGCATGCTGCCGGTCTGCAGCATCGTGTTGTTGGCCGCATCGACGCCGACGAAGGAACTCAGGTTGGCCACCGCCGGGTCGGCGAGGATCGCCCGCGCGGCCTGCGCCTGCAGCTGCACCATGCGCTCGTACGAGACGTCCTGCGCGGCCTGGATGCGCGCCTGCAGCTGGCCGGTGTCCTGGGTCGGGAACAGGCCCTTGGGGATCGTGATGTAGAGCAGCACCGTGACCGCGAAGGTCGCCAGCGCGACCAGCAGCGTGACCGCCTGGTGGTCGATCACCCAGACCAGCGAGCGGTCGTAGCGCTGCATCACGCTGGCGAAGAAGCGCTGCGCGCGCGCGGCCACGGCACCGGCGGGGCGCTCGTCGCGCCTGTCCTTGAGCCAGCGGCCCGACATCATCGGCACCAGGGTCAGCGAGACGACGGCCGAGATCAGGATCGTGATCGCCAGCGTGACCGCGAACTCGCGGAACAGGCGCCCGACGACGTCGCTCATGAACAGCAGCGGGATCAGCACCGCGATCAGCGACACCGTCAGCGAGATGATCGTGAAGCCGATCTGGGTCGCGCCCTTGAGCGCGGCGCGCATCGGCGGCTCGCCCTCTTCACGGTAGCGCGCGATGTTCTCGATCATCACGATCGCGTCGTCGACGACGAAGCCGGTGGCGATGGTCAGCGCCATCAGGCTGAGGTTGTTCAGGCTGTACCCGAGCAGGTACATGAGCCCGAAGGTGCCGACGAGCGAGATCGGCACCGCGATGCTGGCAATGACCGTGGCGCGCAAGTTGCCCAGGAAGGCGAAGATCACGAGCACGACCAGCACCACGGCCAGCAGCAGCTCGGTCTCGACATGCTCGACCGAGGCGCGGATGCCCGCGGTGCGGTCGGCGAGCACGTCGATGCGCACCGACGCCGGCAGCCCGGCCTGCAGCGCCGGCAGCTGGCGCTTGATCGCATCGACGGTGGCGATCACGTTCGCACCGGGCTGGCGCTGCACGTTCATGATGATCGCCGGAATCAGGGCCGCGCCGGACCCGTCGCGGCACGCGGGGTCGGGCGCGGCAGCGGCACCGGCGGGCCGGGCCGGGCATGGCAGGCCGGCCCAGGCTCCGAGCTGGTTGTTCTCGGCGCTCTCGACGACGCGCGCGACATCGCGCATGCGCACCGGGGCGTTGTTCCTGTAGGCGACGATCAGCTTCTCGTAGTCGTCGGCGGTCAGAAGCTGGTCGTTCGAGTTGATCGTGAAGGCGCGCTTGGGCCCGTCGAAGCTGCCCTTGGCGGCGTTCGAATTGGCGCTGGCGATCGCCGTGCGCAAGGTATCGAGGCCGATGCCGAACGAGGCCAGCGCCTGCGTGTCGGCCTGGATCCGCACCGCCGGTCGCTGCCCGCCCGACAGCGACACCAGGCCGACCCCCGAGACCTGGCTGATCTTCTGCGCCAGCCGCGTGTTGACCAGGTTCTGCACCTCGGTCAGCGGCATGCTGTCGGAGCTGATCGCCAGGGTCAGCACCGGCGCGTCGGCCGGGTTGACCTTGGCATAGACGGGCGGCGCGGGCAGGTCGGCCGGCAGCAGCGAGCCGGCGGCGTTGATCGCCGCCTGCACCTCCTGCTCGGCGACGTCCAGCGGCAGCTTGAGCGCGAACTGCAGCGTGATCACCGAGACGCCGGCGGCGCTGGTCGAGCTCATCCGGTCCAGCCCCGACATCTGGCCGAACTGGCCCTCCAGCGGCGAGGTCACGGTGTTGCCCATCACCTCGGGGCTGGCCCCCGGGTACAGGGTCTGGACCTGGATCGTCGGGTAGTCGACCTGCGGCAGCGCCGACAGCGGCAGGAACCTGAAGCCGACGACCCCGGCGAGCACGATCGCCAGCATCAGCAGCGAGGTCGCGACCGGGCGTTCGATGAACGGACGCGATGGGCTCATCGCCGCGACCCCCTGGCCTCGGGCTTCAAGACGCGCTGCTCGCGGCGTCGGGGGCCCGGCGGCCGCCCCCGGGCCTGGCTGCGCTGGCACCGGGGGCGCCGGCTCGATGGGGCTGTCCGCTGCGCGCCCCCGAGGCTGCGGCCGCCGGCCGCCCGGCGCCGGTCTGCACCCGGGCGCCGTCCTTGAGCCGGTCGCCGCCTTCGGTGACGACCTGCTCGCCGGGCGCCAGCCCGCGGCTGATCGCGACGTCTTCCGCGCCCGAGAGGCCTGCCGTCACGGGGCGCAGCGAGACCGTCTGGTCGGCGTTGACGACGTAGACGAAGTCGCCGTTCGCGCCATGGCGCAATGCCGTCACCGGCACGACGACGGCGGCGCCGATGGTGCGCAGCAGCAGCCGCACGTTGACGAACTGGTTCGGGAACAGCGCGCCGCCGTCGTTTCTGAAGCGTGCCTTGGCCTTGACGGTGCCGGTCGTGGTGTCGACCTGGTTGTCCAGGGTCGAGAAGCTGCCGCTGTCGAGTTGCCGCGTGCGGCCGCTGTCCCAGGCCGTGACCTGCAGCGCGGCCCCCGCGGCCAGGCGCTGCTGGACCTCGGCCACGCGGTCCTGCGGGATCGAGAACGCGACGTCGATCGGCGCGACCTGGGTGATCGTCGCCACGCCGCCGGGGTTGCCGGCGGCGATGAAGTTGCCGGCGTCGATCGGGCGCAGGCCGACGCGTCCGCTCACCGGCGCGACGATGCGCGACCACTGCAGGTTCAGGCGGGCGCTGGCTTCGTTGGCCTGGTCCACGGCCACGGTGCCGATCAGCTGCTGCACCAGCGCCGCCTGCGTATCGACGGTCTGGCCGGCGATCGAATCCTGCTTCAGCAGCAACTGGTAGCGCGCCAGCTGCTGGCGTGCAGCGTCGAGCTGCGCCATGTCGCGCATGCGCGCGCCGGCGGCCTGCGCCAGCGCGGTCTGGAACGGCTGCGGGTCGATGGTCGCCAGCACCTGGCCCTTCTCCACCCGCTGGCCTTCCTTGTAGAGCACCTGCGTGATCACGCCCGAGACCTGCGGCGTGACCGTGACGCTGGCCGCCGAGGTCACCGTGCCCAGCGCGTCGATGATCACCGGGATGTCGGCGCGGCGCGCCGTCGCGATGCCCACGGTGCTCGGCGGCGGGCCGGCGCGACCGCCGACCGCGCCACCGCGGAAAGCCGGTGCGCCTGCCGCGGGCACGCGCGCCCGGTGGGTCAGAACCCAGGCCAGCGCCGCGATCGCCACCATGACCAGGACCGCCAGCGCGTTGCCCCAGGACCGGCGGCGCCGCGGCCCGGCAGCAGGCGGGCCCGGCAGCGGCGGTGTCGGAGAAGAAGGCGAAGGATGTTCCATGGCTGTTGTTCTGTTGGCGGTTGGAGCGGTCTTCAGGCGATGCGGGCCCGGGATCGGCGAACGCCCTTCTGGACCGCGGCGGTTCGCGCGCCCGGCGCCGGCGGGGCGTCGGGCGCGGTCTCGAACCGCCTGTTCAAGCGTCGCAACCCGGACGGCCCCGATGGTCAGGATGGGTGGCCATGGGAAGGGGTCGGGTTCATGGATGGCGCGAGCGCGAACTGTGCCACGGCGCATGTCCGTTCGCCCGCCGGGCGGGGGGCGGCTGTCGCCGCCGCAGCAGCCGTGGCGAGCTTCCGGCGTGCAGGTAAAGATGCGCAAATGCCGCGCGCCATGGACCCGTCGGCGATGGGCAGAGGTCGATGCCGCGGATGCCCGCGCGGCTTAGGCTGCGCACGGGTTCGAGCCGTGCCATGCGCAGCATTCGCGGCAGGTCCGACCCTCGAATCCGCAAGACCCCGAGACGAAGAAGCAGGGTGCGCAAGGCGACGAGCGCACCCTGGTGCTCGTCAACTACGGCGCCCAGTCGGCCGCCATCGATGTCGCCGGGCTGCCCGCGGGCACCGCGTTGAACCCGGCCCCGCTGCTGGCGGTCGACGTGGCCGCCGGGAGTGCGACACCCTGTGCGGCGAGTGCGGCGCATGTCGACGTGGCGGCGCAGTCGGTCTGCGTCTTCTCGGTCGACCCCTGAGGCGGTCGCGCTCAGCGCGAGTCGGCAGCGGGCGAAGCGGACGGCGCGGCCGCGGCGACGGCCTGCTGCGCCGCGCGCACCGCATCGGCGACGCTCCAGAAGAGGCGGTCGGCATGGCCCAGGCCCTGCGGGTCGATCCGGCTCAGCAGTTCGCGCACGCCACCCTTGACGCGGGCCAGCAGCAGCCGCCGGCCGCCGGCGTGGAGCAGGCGGTCGAGTTCGAGCAGGCACTCGGCCGCAGTGCCGTCGAGGTCGGCGCTTTCCTCCAGGCTCAGCACGACCTGCCCCACGTGCCCGCGGCGCCCGACGCTGGCCATCACCGCGGTCACCACGCGTTCGGCGCTGGCGAAGAACAGCGGCGCCTCCGGGCGCAGGACCATCAGGCCGGGCGCGGTGGCCACGTCGTCGTGCTCGCCGAGCTCGACGAAGTCATGGCTGTCACCGAGCCTGCCGAGCTCGTGCACCACCGGCTGGCTGAAGCGGCGCAGCGCAGTGGCCAGCGACAGCGCGATCGCCGCCAGCATGCCGCCCAGCACGCCGAACAGCAGCACCGCGACGACCGCGCCGGCCATCGACAGGCGGTCGCGGTCGACGCGCCAGACGGCGCGCAGCGGCTGCAGCGACAGCGCATGCCACAGCGCATTGATCACCGCCACCGCCAGCACCGGCCGCGGCAGGAAGCGCAAGGCCGGCAGCGCCCAGGCGACCACCAGCGCCACCACGCCCAGGGCCGCCGCGCCGGCCCAGCGGCTGCCGGCGCCGGCCGCGGCATTGGCCGAGGTGCCCGAGAACCCGGCGCCGACCGGCATCCCCTGGCACAGCGCCGCGCCGAGGTTGCAGGCACCCAGCACCAGCAGTTCGCGGTTCGCGTCGACCGTCTCGCCATGGGCCAGCGCCAGGCTGCGCGCGCTGCCCCAGGACTCGGCGAAGACGAGCACGACCAGCCCGGCCGCGAGCTCGCCCACCCGCAGCCAGTCGGCCCAGGGCAGGCCCGGGATCGACAGCCGCCAGGTGGGCGGCGGCACCAGGCCGACCTCGGCCACGCCCAGCCCCGCCAGATCGAACGCCCATGCCGCGGCGATCGCCAGCACCATCACGATCATCGACGCCGGCAGCCGGGCCCAGCGCCGCAGCAGCAGCACGCCCAGCCCCGCCGCCAGCGCCACCGCCACGCTCGGCAGCTGCCACTGCCGCAGGTGCGACCCGGCGAAGAGCAGCACGTCCAGAGGATCGCCCGGCCCCGGCACGTGCAGGCCGAGGACGTCGGGCAGCTGCTTGACGACGATGGTCAGCGCCAGCGCGAAGGCGTAGCCGCGCAGCACCGGCCGCGAGACGAAGGCCGACAACTGCCCCTGGCCGGCAAAGCCCAGCAGCAACAGCATCGCGCCGGCCGTCGCCGTCAACGCGAGCAGCGCCTGGGTGTAGGCGCCATCGCCGGGAGCCAGGCCCAGCGAGCCGACCGCAGCCGCGGACAGCACGGCGGCCGACGATGTCGGCGAGACGATCGCGAAGCGGCTGCCGCCGAACAGCGCATAGAGGGCGAGGCCGACGATCGCCGCGCTCAGCGCATGGACCACCGGCAGGTGCGCCAGCCCCGCGTAGGCCACGGCCTCCGGCAGCAGCAGGCCGGCGACGCACAGGCCGGCGCCGAGATCGCGCCAGCTCGCGCCGGGCAGCAGCGTCGGTGCGGCGGCGGCGCCGGGCAGCTTCCTATCGAACAAGCCAGCGGCGCGCGGCGGCGCACGTGAATCGGGGCCTTTCGGTCGGCGGCCTCGAGGGATGACGGCACGGGTCGCAGCTCGCGCGTTCGAAGCCGGCGTCCATCGTCGATGACCCCCGAGGCGACTCGTCGTTCGGCAACATTTCCTGGCCGCCTCGTGCGTCGGGGGCGGCTCGTCAGCTTAAGGCATTCCTGGCGCCGCCCATCGATCCGTGCCGGCTCGGGGCCCCTACACTTCGACGGTGCACACAAGAGCCGCCCCGGCGCCAGGGGCATGAGCGACGGATCCGCTGCCCCGTCGGATCCGTGGTCCGAGTGGCTGCTGAACCGTCGCCACGCTTCCGATCCCGCGTACGAGGCCGTCGTTCGGGCGAATGTCGATCGCTACGTCGATCGCGTCCTCGACGGCGCCCGGCTCGCGCCCGGCATGCGGATCGCCGATATCGGCTGCGGCGAAGGCGTCGTCGCCTTCCGTGCGATCGATCGCATCGGCCCGTCGCTGGCGGTCGTCCTCACCGATATCTCGGAGCCCCTGCTGCGCCACGCCGAGGCGCTGGCCGCCGAGCGCGCCGTGCGCGATCAATGCAGCTTCGTGCGCTGCGCTGCCGACGAGCTCGCGCCGATCGAGGACGCCTCCATCGACGTCGTCACCACCCGCGCCGTACTGGCCTACGTTGCCGACAAGGCGGCCGCCTTGCGCGAATTCCGTCGCGTCCTGAAGCCCGGCGGGCGGATCTCGATCGCCGAGCCGGTCTTCCAGGACGAGGCGTTCATGGCCCGGGCATTGCGAGACCGCATGCAGGCCCGATCCGCGGACATCGAAGACCGGCTGCTGCCGCTGCTGCATCGCTGGAAGGCGGCGCAGTTTCCCGACACCGCGGAAGCGATCGCCAAGAGCCCGATCGCGAACTACTCCGAACGCGATCTTCTCGCGCTGGTTCAGGCCGCAGGCTTCGCCGACATCCACCTGGAGCTCCACATCGACGTCCGCCCTTCGGAGGTCGTTTCCTGGGACGTCTTTCTCGGCATCTCGCCCCACCCCTGGGCACCGACCCTGGGTGACATCCTGGCCGAGCAGTTCACGGCCCCGGAGCGGGAATTCTTCGAACGGAGCCTCCGTCCGACCGTCGAGAGCCGGCAGTCGGCTTCGGTCGATCGCATCGTCTACGTCGTCGCCACGAAGCCGTTGCGCTAGCGTCGAACGCCGCACACGGGCAGCAGCGCCGACAGGCGGACCCAGGTCTTCGGGCCCGCTGTCATTTGCCTATGCAGAAGCGCCCGAAGATCTCGCCCAGCAGGTCTTCGCTGCCGAACTGGCCGACGATCTCGCCCAGTGCCAGATGCGCCAGGCGCAGTTCCTCGGCCAGCAGGTCGAGCGCGGTGTCGCGGGCGGCGGCGAACGCCTGCGCGCGCTGCAGGTGCTCGCGCGTGCGCACCAGCGCCTGGACATGGCGGGCGCGGGCGATGAACAGGCCTTCGGGCGCGGCCTGCCAGCCCGCCTGGTGCAGCAAGGCCTGGCGCAGGGCTTCGAGACCTTCGCCCGTGCGCGCCGACAGCGCCAGCCCCTCTGCCGGTGCGACTGCGCCCGGCAGGTCGGCCTTGTTGAAGACCTGCAGCACCGGCACGCCGGCCGGCAGGCGGGCGGCGATCTCGGCATCGGCGGCTTCGTAGGCCGGCTCGCCGCGGCGGCCGAGGTCGTGCAGGAAGATCACCGCGTCGGCGTCCGCGATCGCCTGCCAGCTGCGGCCGATGCCGATGCGCTCGACCTCGTCGCCGGCCTCGTGGACGCCGCGCAGGCCGGCGGTGTCGATCACCGCCAGCGGCACGCCTTCGATCTGGATCGTCTCGGCGATCTGGTCGCGCGTGGTGCCGGGCAAGGGCGTGACGATGGCCCGCTCGGCGCCGGCCAGCGCGTTGAGCAGCGAGCTCTTGCCGACGTTGGGCTGGCCGGCCAGCACCACGCGCAGGCCTTCGCGCAGCAGCGCGCCCTGGCGCGCGCGCGCCAGCGCCGCCTCCACCGTGGCCAGCAGCGCGGCGAGCTGGGCGCGCGCGCCGGCCTGTTCGAGGAAGTCGATCTCTTCTTCGGGGAAGTCCAGCGTCGCCTCGACCAGCATGCGCAGGCGCACGACGCGCTCCGAGAGCTGGGTCACCTCGGCCGAGAAGGCGCCCGCCAGCGAGCGCGCGGCCGAGCGCGCTGCGGCCTCGGTGCTGGCGTCGATGAGGTCGGCCACCGCTTCGGCCTGCGCGAGGTCGATCTTGTCGTTGAGAAACGCGCGCTCGGTGAACTCGCCGGGCGCCGCCAGCCGCAGCCCGGGCTGCGCCTGCAGGCAGCGTGCCAGCAGCAGCTGCAGCAGCACCGGGCCGCCATGGGCCTGCAACTCGAGCACGTCCTCGCCGGTGTACGAGTGCGGCGCCGGAAAGTGGATCGCCAGCCCGCGGTCCAGCGCCTGGCCGTCGCTGCCGATGAAGGGCAGCAGCGTGGCCTGGCGCGGCACCAGGGCGCGGCCGCAGACGGCGGCGATCAGCGCCGAGAGGTCGCGCCCCGAGGCCCGCACGATGCCCACCGCCCCGCGGCCGGGGGCGGTCGCGATGGCGGCGATGGGATCGTGGTGGCGGCCGAGCCCGGGGCCCGGCGCGCTGGAGGCGGCGCGCATTTGCTGCTGATTCTGGCGCGCCGGCGATCGGTTTGGCGCGGGTGGAGCGGCGTGCGCCGGTGAGAGCGACGCGCCTGGACCTCCTGAGCCAGCCCTCGAAGGGCCGGGTCGCCCGCATGCCCTGATCGTCGGCGCATCGCCGGTGGCCCTCAAGCCCCGATCAGGGGAATCCCGCCGCGGCAGCGTGCGCTATTGCCGATGCCGGGCGAAGCCTCGCGGCGCCGCCCCGCACCGGTGCGCGCTACTTCTTGCCGGCCACGCCCAACCGCTTGTTGATGACCCATTGCTGGGTGATCGACAGGATGTTGTTGGTCAGCCAGTACAGCACCAGGCCGGCAGGGAAGAAGAAGAACATGACGCCGAAGGCCAGCGGCATGATCCACATCATCTTGGCCTGCACCGGGTCGGGCGGCGCCGGGTTGAGCCAGACCTGGAACAGCGACGAGGCGGTCATCAGCACCGGCAGGATGAAGTACGGGTCGCGCACCGACAGGTCGGTGATCCAGCCGATCCAGGGCGCGTTGCGCATCTCGACGCTCGACAGCAGCACCCAGTACAGGGCGATGAAGAACGGCATCTGCACGAAGATCGGCAGGCAGCCGCCCAGCGGATTGACCTTCTCCTCGCGGTAGATGCGCATCATCTGCTGCTGCATCTCCTGCGGCTTGTCCTTGTAGCGCTCGCGCAGTTCGGTCACGCGCGGCGCCACCGCCTTCATCTTGGCCATGCTGCGGTAGGCGCTGGCGTTGAGCCAGTAGAACGCGGCCTTGAGCAACACGACCAGGGCGACGATGGCCCAACCCCAGTTGCCCAGCACGCCGTGCAGCCGGGTCAGCAGCCAGAACAGGGGCTTGGACAGCACGTACAGCATGCCGTAGTCCTTGACCCGCTCCAGGCCCGGGGCCAGCGCCGCGAGCTTGTCCTCGACCTGCGGACCGGCGAACAGCGTCGCGTCGACGGTCTTGCTCGCGCCGGGGGCGACTTCGCCCAGCGGCAGCACCATCGCAATCGTGTACTCGTCGGCGTCGCCGAGCTTGGCGGTGCGGAACTCGCGTGGCCCGTTCTTCGGCACCAGCCAGGCCGATGCGAAGTAATGCTGGACCATCGCGATCCAGCCGTTGTCGGCGCTCTTCTCGTGGCCGGCGTCGCCCTTGGCGATGTCCTTGAAGGCGATCTTCTGGTAATGGCCGGCGTCGGTGTACATCGCCGGGCCGGTGAAGGTGGAGTAGAAGCGCGAGCCGCCCTCGGCCGGCTTGTCGTCGCGCGCCAGCTGCAGGTAGAGCTGCGGCGCCAGCGGCGTGCTGCCTTCGTTGATGAATTCGTGGCGCACGTCGATCGTGTATTCGCCGCGCGTGAAGGTGTAGGTCTTGATCAGCTTGTGGCCGTCGACCAGCGGCGACTCGAAGCGCAGCGTCAAGGTGTCGGCGCCCGCCGCCAGCGTGCGCGGGCCGGGATCAATCGTCATCTGCGTCAGGTGATTGGGCAGCGCCACGCCCGGCTGCGTCGTCACGAGACCGGTTTGCGCCAGATACCCGCGCTGCCCGCTGCCGTCGAACAGCAGCACGTCTTCCTTGGAATCGGCCGCCTCGCGGTAGCCGAGCAACTGCAGCCGCACCAGCGTGCCGCCCTGGCTGTCGAAGGTGGCCTTGACGACGTCGGTGGTGATCGTGACCTGCTGCCCCGTCGGCGCGGGGGCCGCCGGCGACACCGGAGCCACTGCGCTGGCCGTGGCGCCGATCGCACCGGGCACGGCGGCCGGCACGGCAGCCGGCACGTCGCCGGCGCCGGGGCGCGGCGGCGCCGCGGCGGTGCCGGTGGTCGCAGGGGCCGGGCCGCCGAACATCGACGGATGACCGCTCTGCTTGTTCCACGCGTCGTAGAGCAGCACCAGGGACATGATGAAAACCACCCACAGCAGGGTGCGGCGCATATCGGTCATGGTGTCTTCCGGGTCGGGCGGCCGCGCTCGGCCGCCGGGGTCGTCAGGCCCAGGCGGCCGAACAGGCCGGCGCCGGGCATCACGAAGTCATCGGGCACCGGGTCGCAGCCGCCGGCACACCAGGGGTGGCAGCGCAGCAGTCGCGCGGTGGTCAGGGTGCTGCCTCGCAGCGCGCCATGTCGCTGCAAGGCCTCGAGCGCGTAGGCCGAACAGGTCGGCTCGAAGCGGCAGGCGTTGCCGATCCACGGCTTGAGCAGGAGGCGGTATGCGCGCACCAGCATGATCAGGCCCCGTTGCGGCAGGCGGGCGGCGAAGGACAGTGACTTGTTCAAGGTTTCATGCGCCCGAGCAAGGCGTCGAGTTCGGCCCGGGCCGCCTGCGCGAGGGCCTGCGAGCGCGCCGAGACGAACTGCGCCGGCGCGAAAGGAGCCCGCAAGCGTACAAGCCACAGCCCCGCGGGCAGCCTCCCCGCATGGCGCTCGAACGCGCCGTGAACCTGGCGCTTGAGCAGGCTGCGGGTGACTGCCCGGCGCGCGTGGCGCTTGGGCACGACGGCGCCGACCCAGAACGCGGGCGGCAAGTCATCCACAGGAACTGCATCTTCGTGATCGGGAGCTGTGGATAACTCCGGTCCGCGGACCGGTCTGGAGTGATTCGGAGCAGCCTGAGGCCCCCCGGTCACGTGATGCAAGGCGAAGTGAGCACTCCGCGACAGCGACCGCGTGGCCAACAGACGCTCGAAGTCTGCCTTGTTGACAAGCCGGCGCATTCGACAGCTGGGCCCCGGCATCGCGGGTTCCGGCGACTCGCTGCACTCGGCGTGGCGCGAGCGGATCAGACCGCCAGGCGCTTGCGCCCCTTGGCGCGCCGGGCGTTGATGACCGCGCGGCCGCCTCGGGACTTCATGCGAACGAGGAAGCCGTGGGTGCGGGCACGACGGATCTTGGAGGGTTGGTAGGTGCGCTTCATGGCGGACTCCGCCCCGCCTTGGATGGGGGCATCGAGGATGGCGCTCGGCATTGCCAAGCGAAAGCCTGGCACTCATGCAGTTGCCTGCAGGCCAGGGGAAGTTGGATTAGGGAAACCCGCGATTACAGCAAAAAACGCCAATCCGGTCAATCACTTGCACCACGGCACGCCACGCCCGGCGGGGTTGACGCCGGTCTCGAACTTGTGGATAACCTCGTTCCGCCGATGCCAAGGGCGACCTGGTTCGGCTCCTCTCGAAAGAAGATTTCCACAATGAGTCTCGACTTGTGGCAGCGCAGTTGCGAACGTCTCGCAGCCGAATTGCCTGAACAACAATTCAATACCTGGATCCGTCCGCTGGCCCCCGCGCAGCGGGTCGGTGGCATGGTCGATGGCGGCGAAGCCGACGGCCAGGCCGATCCCGGCGACGCCGACATCGTCGCGGTGCAGGTACCCAACCGGTTCAAGCTGGACTGGATCCGGTCGCAGTACGCCGACCGCATCGAATCCGCGCTGGCCGCGGTCGCCGGCCGGCCGATGCGGCTGGCACTGACCCTGGCCCCGCGCGCCGAGGGACCGGCCACCAGCGGCGCGCCCGTGCGCGGTGGCAGCACACAGGTCGGCGCGCTGGCGTTGCAGGCGCTGGACCGGGCCGCGCCGACGAACGGGCAGGGCATGTGGTCTTCGCCGCCATCCCATGCCGGCGTCAGCGGCCACGCCCCCGCCGGCTCGGCGGCCTTTGCCGCGGCCACCGCGTCGCATCGCCTGAACACCGCCCTGACCTTCGACACCCTGGTCGCCGGGCGTGCCAACCAGATGGCCCGCACCGCCGCGCTGCACGTGGCCGGCGCCCCCGGCGTCACCTACAACCCGCTGTTCATCTACGGCGGCGTCGGCCTGGGCAAGACCCACCTCGTGCACGCGGTGGGCAATGCGCTGCTCAAGGACAAGCCGCAGGCCCGCGTGCTCTACCTGCACGCCGAGCAGTTCATCAGCGACGTGGTCAAGAACTACCAGCGCAAGACCTTCGACGAGCTGAAGGCCAAGTACCACTCGCTGGACCTGCTGCTGATCGACGATGTGCAGTTCTTCGCCGGCAAGGACCGCACCCAGGAGGAGTTCTTCAACGCCTTCGAGGCCCTGCTGACCAAGCGCGCGCACATCATCATGACCAGCGACACCTACCCCAAGGGGCTGGTGGACATCGACGAGCGCCTGACGAGCCGCTTCGACGCCGGCCTGACGGTCGCCATCGATCCGCCCGAGCTCGAGATGCGGGTCGCGATCCTGATGCGCAAGGCCCAGGCCGAGGCCACCGAGATGCCCGAGGACGTGGCCTTCTTCATCGCCAAGAACGTGCGCGCCAACGTGCGCGAGCTCGAAGGCGCGCTGCGCAAGGTGCTGGCCTACAGCCGCTTCAGCCACAAGGAAATCAGCATCGCCCTGGCGCGCGACGCGCTGAAGGACCTGCTGTCGATCCAGAACCGCCAGATCTCGGTCGAGAACATCCAGAAGACGGTGGCCGACTTCTACAAGATCAAGGTCGCCGACATGTACAGCAAGAAGCGGCCGGCGAGCATCGCGCGGCCGCGCCAGATCGCGATGTACCTGGCCAAGGACATGACCAAGAAGAGCCTGCCCGAGATCGGCGACAACTTCGGCGGCCGCGACCACACGACGGTGCTGCACGCGGTGCGCAAGATCGGCGACGAACGCACCCGCAACCCGGAGCTCAACCAGCAGCTGCACGTGCTGGAACAGACGCTCAAGGGCTGAGGCGCACAAGTCTGTGGAGCAAACCGGCACAAGCCCCGGCTTGTCCACAGGCGGCGGGGGACGGCGGCTTTTGTCCCCATTTCGGGTGCAGCGGCGGCGGGGTTCGGCGCACAGGGTTCGCCGCCTCATAAACCCTTGATGGAAAAGGCGAAAATAGCGTTGTCCCCAAATTCGGTGCGGCTCTACCAGCTACCACCAGACTAAAAATGAGGAAAGCATGATTGTTCTCAAAGCCGCGCAGGCCAATCTGCTCGAAGCGCTGCAGTCGGTGGCCGGCATCGTCGAGCGCCGACACACGCTGCCCATCCTGGCCAACGTGCTGCTGCGCAAGGACGGCGACACGATCGAGTTCACGACCAGCGACCTCGAGATCCAGGTCCGCACCCAGGCCACGCTGGGCGGTGACGCGGGGCAGCTCGCCACCACCGTCGGCGCGCGCAAGCTGATCGACATCCTGCGCAGCCTGCCGGCCGACCAGGTGGTCACGCTCACCGCGGCGCAGAACAAGCTCACGCTGCAGGGCGGCAAGAGCCGCTTCACGCTGCAGACGCTGCCGGCCGACGACTTTCCGCTGGTCAACGAAAGCGTCGAGTTCGGGCCCACCTTCTCGGTGCCGCAGAAGACGCTGCGCGAGCTGATCAACCAGGTGCACTTCGCGATGGCGGTGCACGACATCCGCTACTACCTCAACGGCATCCTGTTCATCGCCGAAGGCAAGACGCTGACGCTGGTGGCCACCGACGGCCACCGCCTGGCGCTGGCGCAGTCGCAGCTCGAGTCCGAGGTGCCGAGCAAGCAGGAGGTGATCCTGCCGCGCAAGACCGTGCTCGAACTGCAGCGCCTGCTCAAGGACGAGGACACCGCGATCGAGATGCGCTTCGCCAGCAACCAGGCCAAGTTCGCCTTCTCGGGCATGGAATTCGTCACCAAGCTCGTCGAAGGCAAGTTCCCCGACTACAACCGCGTGATCCCGCGCAACCACAAGAATTCCGTCATCCTCGGCCGCGCCCCGCTGCTGGCCAGCCTGCAGCGCGCGGCGATCCTGACGAGCGAGAAGTTCAAGGGCGTGCGCATCAACATCGAACCCGGCGTGCTGCGCATCGCGTCGAGCAACGCCGAGCAGGAAGAGGCCAAGGAAGAGCTCGAGATCGACTACAACGGCGACCCGATCGAGATCGGCTTCAACGTGACCTACCTGATCGACGTGCTGGCCAACACGCCGCACGAGATGGTCAAGCTCGAGCTGCAGGACAGCAGCGCCAGCGCCTTGTTCAGCGTGCCCGAGCAACCCGGCTTTCGCTACGTGGTGATGCCGATGCGCATCTGAGGCCAGGCCGCCAGCCGAGACTGCGACGCAGCGGGCCAAAAGCCCGCTTGCGTCTTTCTAAGGTGGCCCGGAACACACCGGGCCGTGAGGGAAATGAGTGCTTGATGAGTGAATCCCAGAACCCGAACAACGGCGTGATCCAGCGTGCCGTGCCGTCCGCCGAAGGCGCCGCCGCGTCCACCGGCAGCGAGGCCTCGGCCGCCTACGGCGAAGGCAGCATCCAGATCCTGGAAGGGCTGGAGGCGGTGCGCAAGCGGCCGGGCATGTACATCGGCGACACCTCCGACGGCACCGGCCTGCATCACCTCGTCTTCGAGGTCGTCGACAACTCGATCGACGAGGCGCTGGCCGGGCATTGCGACGACATCACGGTCACGATCCACAGCGACAACAGCATCAGCGTCATCGACAACGGCCGCGGCATTCCCACCGGCGTGAAGATGGACGACAAGCACGAGCCCAAGCGCAGCGCGGCCGAGATCGCGCTGACCGAGCTGCACGCCGGCGGCAAGTTCAACCAGAACAGCTACAAGGTCTCGGGCGGGCTGCACGGCGTCGGCGTGAGCTGCGTCAACGCGCTGAGCAAGTGGCTGCGCCTGACGGTGCGCCGCGAAGGCAAGGTGCACCAGCTCGAGTTCAAGCGCGGCTTCACGCAGGACCGCGTGATCGAGACGCGCGACGGCTTCGAGACCAGCCCGATGAAGATCGTCGGCGACACCGAGAAGCGCGGCACCGAGGTCCATTTCCTGCCCGACGACGAGATCTTCAGCGACATCGACTTCCACTACGACGTGCTCGCCAAGCGGCTGCGCGAGCTGAGCTTCCTCAACAACGGCGTCAAGATCCGGCTCGTCGATGAACGCAACGCGAAGGAAGACAACTTCGCCTTCGCCGGCGGCGTGCGCGGCTTCGTCGGCTTCATCAACCAGGGCAAGAAGGTGCTGCACCCGAACATCTTCCACGCCATGGGCGAGAAGATGAGCGAGCAGAACACCAACATCGGCGTCGAAGTGGCGATGCAGTGGAACGACGGCTACAACGAGAACGTCCTCTGCTTCACCAACAACATCCCGCAGCGCGACGGCGGCACCCACCTCACCGGCCTGCGCGCGGCGATGACGCGGGTGATCAACAAGTACATCGACGACAACGAACTGGCCAAGAAGGCCAAGGTCGAGATCGCCGGCGACGACATGCGCGAAGGCCTGGCCTGCGTCGTCAGCGTCAAGGTGCCCGAGCCCAAGTTCAGCAGCCAGACCAAGGACAAGCTGGTCAGCAGCGAAGTGCGCGGGCCGGTCGAGGACATCGTCTCCAAGCTGCTCACCGACTGGCTGCTCGAGAACCCGATCGACGCCAAGATCATCTGCGGCAAGATCATCGACGCCGCGCGGGCCCGCGAAGCGGCCCGCAAGGCACGCGAGATGACGCGCCGCAAGGGCGTTCTCGACGGCCTGGGGCTGCCCGGCAAGCTCGCCGACTGCCAGGAGAAGGATCCCGCGCAATGCGAGATCTACATCGTCGAGGGCGACTCGGCCGGCGGCAGCGCCAAGCAGGGCCGCGACCGCAAGTTCCAGGCGATCCTGCCGCTGCGCGGCAAGATCCTCAACGTCGAGAAGGCGCGCTACGAAAGGCTGCTGTCCAGCGAGTCGATCGTCACCCTGATCACCGCGCTGGGCACCGGCATCGGCGTCGAGGACTTCAACGTCGACAAGCTGCGCTACCACCGCATCATCATCATGACCGACGCCGACGTCGACGGCGCCCACATCCGCACCCTGCTGCTGACCTTCTTCTACCGCCAGATGCCGGTGCTGGTCGAGCGCGGGCACATCTACATCGCGCAGCCGCCGCTGTACAAGGTCAAGCTCGGCAAGCACGAGGAATACCTCAAGGACGGCCTCGCGCTCGACGCCTTCCTGCTCGGGGTGGCGCTCGACGGTGCGTCGGTCTGGCCCGACGGGCCCGCGCCCGGCGGCCGCCCGGCGATCGAAGGCAGCGCGCTCGAGACGCTCGCGCGCAGCTACCTGGTGGCCAGCGCGGTGATCGAGCGGCTGTCGAACTGGATGGACGTCGATGCCGTGCGCGCGATCGGCGGCGGGCTGACGCTGAACCTCGACGGCACCGCAGAGGCCGAGGCCAGCGCCGCCGCGTTGCAGGCCGCGCTCAAGGACGCGCAGGTCAGCGCCGAGTTCGACGCCCGCACCGACAAGCACCTGCTGCGCATCAGCCGCCGCCACCACGGCAACGTCAAGAGCAGCGTCATCACGCAGGACTTCCTGCGCGGCGCCGACTACGCCGCGCTGGCCGGCGCCGGCACCTCGTTCCTCGGCCTGCTCGGGTCCGAGGCCGTCGTGCGCCGCGGCGAAGGCGAGAAGATGAAGGAGCAGAAGGTGGCCGACTTCCGCGCCGCGATGGCCTGGCTGATGGGCCAGGCCGAGAGCGCGGTCGGCCGCCAGCGCTACAAGGGCCTGGGCGAGATGAACCCCGAGCAGCTGTGGGAAACGACGATGGACCCCGCCGTGCGCCGGCTGCTGCGCGTGCAGATCGACGACGCCATCGAGGCCGACCGCGTGTTCACGATGCTGATGGGCGACGAGGTCGAGCCGCGGCGGGACTTCATCGAGAGCAATGCGCTGAGGGCGGCGAATATCGACGTGTAGGGGTGCCAGGGCTATCCAAGGCTTTGCGTCGCTGAGCGGGGCCGAGCTGCCAAGCGGCGGCCGAGCGAGCGCCGAACGGAGGGACCGGGGCCGCGCGCCGCACATCCTGCAACAGGTTCTTGACCTTGTGTTGATGGAATCCCTTCTGGTTTCGACCGGCGTCGTTGCCCTCGCCGAGATCGGCGACAAGACCCAGCTGCTCGCGTTCATCCTCGCCGCGCGCTTCAAGAAGCCGCTGCCCATCGTCGCCGGCATCCTTGCCGCGACCCTCGTGAACCACGGTCTCGCCGGCGTTGTCGGCGCGTGGATCACGACCACGGTCAGTCCGGCAGTCCTGCGTTGGGTGCTCGGTCTGTCCTTCGTCGGCATGGCGGTCTGGACGATGATCCCCGACGAGATCGAGGAGGAAGAAGCGCGGGCTGCCAAGCGGTTTGGCGTCTTCGGAGCGACGCTCGTCACCTTCTTCCTCGCCGAGATGGGCGACAAGACGCAGCTGGCCACCGTGGCCCTGGCCGCGCATTACGCGACCCCCTTGCCGGTGGTGATCGGCACGACCCTGGGGATGCTGATCGCGGATGTCCCCGCCGTGCTGGTCGGCGACAGGTTGGCGTCGAAGATCCCGATGAAGCTGGTGCACTCGATCGCCGCGGCGATCTTTGCGCTGCTGGGCGTGGCGACCTTGCTGGGCGCCGGGGCGAAGCTGGGGATCTGAGCGGTCGCTGGCGGAGCGCCGCGCGCTATCCGCAATCGGGGTCA
>CAVRZW010000009.1:0-40020 GCA_963725755.1 uncultured beta proteobacterium | reverse complement strand
CGTTGATGTCCCTGGAAGTGGTGTAAGTCCAACCACTGCGTAGCGGCTTGCCGCGAAGCTGTGGCGGCCATCCCGCAAGGGGTGGCCATCGTGAGTCCGGATAAGGTTGAGGTGCGACCCATTGACCTTGATCCAAAGGAAACCACGATGACCACCGCCACTATGGCACTTGCCGAGCTCGCCGAGAAGGGAGCCGATGTCGACGTCCTGCGCCAGATGGTGCAGTTCATGGCCCAGCGCCTGATGGACATGGATGTCCAAGCGCGCTGCGGCGCCGGCTACGACGAGAAGAACCCCGAGCGGCTGAACAGCCGCAACGGCTACCGCGAGCGCGCCTGGGACACGCGCGCCGGCAGCGTCGAGCTGAAGATTCCCAGACTGCGCCAGGGCAGCTACTTCCCGCAGTTCCTGGAGCCCCGGCGCACGGCCGAGAAGGCACTCACGGCGGTCATCCAGGAGGCCTACATCCAGGGCATCTCCACCCGCTCGGTGGACGACCTGGTCAAGGCGCTCGGGATGAGCGGCGTATCCAAGAGTCAGGTCTCGCGGCTGTGCGGCGAGCTCGACGAGCGGGTTGGAGCCTTCCTGAACCGCCAGATCGAGGGTGACTGGCCGTACCTGTGGATCGACGCCACCTACGTCAAGACCCGGGAGGCCGGGCGCATCGTCAGCGTGGCCGTGATAGTGGCGGTGGGAGTGAACACCGAAGGCCAGCGCGAGGTGCTCGGCTTGAAGGTCGGCGCCAGCGAGGCCGAGCCGTTCTGGACCGAGTTCCTTCGCAGCCTGAACCGGCGCGGCCTGCGCGGCGTCAAGCTCGTCATCAGCGACAGCCACGAGGGCATCAAGGCCGCGGCATCGAAGGTGCTGAAGGCCACTTGGCAGCGTTGCAGGGTGCACTTCATGCGCAACGCCCTTGCGCACGCCGGCAAGACGCAGCGGCGCATGGTCTCCGCGGCCATCGGCACGGTCTTCGTGCAAGACACGGCTGACGCGGCACGCAAGCAGTGGCGGTCGGTGGCTGACCAGTTGCGCGAGAAATTCCCCAAGCTCGGCGCGCTGATGGACGAGGCCGAGAACGACGTGCTCGCGTTCATGGGCTTCCCTCGGGCGCACTGGACCCAGATCTACAGCACAAACCCGCTGGAGCGGCTGAACGCCGAGATCAAGCGGCGCACGAACGTCGTAGGCATCTTCCCCAACGACGCCTCGATCACCAGACTGGTCGGCGCCATGATGCTCGAGCAAAACGATGAGTGGAGCCTGAACCGGCGTTACATGCAGCTTGAGGGGCTGCAAACCCTCAGCGATACTGCCCCCACTCGGCTGCCCGCTGTGGCTCGCTGAGGACCGTGTATCTCAGCCTGTCCGGGCTGTGGACTTACACCATCTGGCGGGACGCGATCCCGACAGTCAGCAGGCCAGAGTCGAACGGCAGCACCAAGTCTGATCCTCACGTTCACTCGGCGGCATCGAATGTCAAGTGATGGCCGTCAGTGCGAGTACGCGCAGGCGCCAGGAAGCTGACTGCCGACGCCCGGGCTCAAGCGGCTGAGGTCAGCTTAAGGTGATGACAAGGAAGACCCGGTGCCGGCCATCTGCGGTCATCCAATCGGCCAGAAGTTCACCTCGCCAACGACCGGTTCCAAAGTGCAGCCGACGTCATCCGCTTGGGCACGACTGCCGCGACACCTGAGCGCTCGCACTCCAGGATCTCGTAGCCTCCGTAGTAGCCGCGATCTGCCAGCGCAATCAGTTCGGCTTCTCCGGTCGCCGCCTTGGCACGCTTGGCCATGTTCGCCAGTTGGTCCCTGTGATGGCCCACGTTGGTGACCTCGTGCGCGACGATGAGGTGGTGCTTGGCATTCACGGCCGTCTGCACGTTGTAGCCCACGATGCCGGTACCCCGGCCGCTGGTGGCCATCGAGCGCGCATTGGGATCGGTCATAGAGATCTGCCTATCCTCGGACGTCCTTATGTGTTCACCGGCGCGGGCGATCCCGCTCAAGCACTTCCTCGTCATCCTGCAGGGCAGCTTCCTGAAGGCACTGCCGCCATCCGAGGTGCTGGCCAACGCCTGGCCGATGGCGGTCATCGAGGGGGTGACCATGGGCTGCGCGACCTGGGCCGTGCGCAGCAAGCTGCAGTGACCTGCCCGCCAGGGCGTGGGTCACCGATGACACCGGTGGGTCGTGGCTGACCCACCCCGCGGCGGCGCGCGCGGGCCTGTGCGGCCTTGCCGGCTCTGCCTTTCGGGGGATGGGTCAAGCGCATGCCGCATGGCCGCCGCGCCCGGGTGCGCAGCCTGGCATCGCCTTTGCGAACACACCCATGGTGCGGGCCCGTCGGCCCGCGTCCGGCACGCGTTGCGTAGGAGATCGCCGCCATGGTTCAAGTGAGCTATCCGGGTGTCTACATCGTCGAGAAGGCCAGCGGCGTGCGCACCATCACTGGTGTCGCGACGTCGATCGCGGCCTTCGTCGGCTTCACGCGCAAGGGCGTGCCCGACAAGGCGGTCGCGATCACGAGCTTTGCTGACTTCGAACGCGGCTACGGCGGGCTCGACCGCGACAGCCCGGTCTCGTACGGCGTGCGCCAGTTCTTCGCCAACGGCGGCACGCAGGCGCTGATCGTGCGCGTGGCGCCCGGCGCGCAGCCGGCGTCGTGGACGCTCGACGACACGGTGCCAACGACGGTGCTCGACGTCGCAGCGGCGAACCCGGGCGCCTGGGGCAACGACCTGCGGCTGACGGTGCAGACCATCGGGGTGCGCAACGTCGACAGCGACTTCAACCTCGTCGTCTCGCAGATCCCTGCGGGCGGCGGGCCGGCTGTGGTGCTCGAGACGCACCGCAACCTGAGCATGGACCCGGCCTCGGCGCAGTTCGTCACATCGGTGGTCAACAACGCGTCAGCGGTGGTGACCGCGACCGCGCATCCGGGCGTCGTCTACAACCAGGCCGGCTTCGCGGTGAGCACTGCGGTGACGCTGCCCGTGGCGGGCCCGACGGGCACGCTCGCCGGCACCGTCGACGGCGACACGGTGTTCACGCTCGCACTTGTGGGCGGGCCCTGGAACGACATGGCCGCGCTCGTCACCGCGGCGGGCAACGCCATCACTGCCGCTGGCCTCGGAGCCCGGCTGGCGGCGAGCGAGACGGCTGCAGACGGCACGGCGGGCACCGGGTCGTTCAACCTCGCGTCGACGTCTCCTGGCGTCTCCTCCAGCGTCGTCGTGGCTTCCGGCGCCCCCGGCAGCCTGGCCGCGGTGCTGCAACTTGGACTGGCCAACGGCGGCCGCGAGATCACTGGCGCGGCGCAGCACCGGCCGGCCGCCGTGGCCAACCTGGTGCCGCCCAACGCAGGGGTCGACGGCGCGCGCGGCACCGCGGTCGACCTGCTCGGCAACGAGGCGGCGAAGACCGGCATCTTCGCGCTGCTCGATGTCGATCTCTTCAACCTGCTGCTGATCCCCGAGACCTTCGACATGACGGCCGGGCAGGAGACCGCGCTGATCCCCTTTGCCGTCGCGCTGTGCGAGGCGCGGCGCGCGTTCTACATCGTCGATGCGCCGTCGAACCGGACGCTGGCGAATATCGGCGCCTGGATGAACGTCAGCGCCTCGCACAACGTCGCGACCTACTTTCCGCCGGTGCGCCTCATCGACCCGCTCGACGGGCTGCGGCCGAAGGCGATGGCGCCCTCGGGCACCCTGGCCGGCGTCTATGCCCGCACCGACGCCACGCGCGGCGTCTGGAAGGCGCCCGCCGGCACCGACGCCACCCTCAACGGCGTGCTCGATCTGGCGCTGCCGGTGAACGACATCGAGAACGGCCAGCTGAACCCGCTGGGCGTGAACGTGCTGCGCAGCTTCCCGGCCTACGGCCGTGTCGCCTGGGGCGCGCGGACGATGAAGGGCGCCGACGCGCAGGCCGACGAATACAAGTACATCCCGATCCGCCGCCTGGCACTGTTCCTCGAGGAGAGCCTGTACCGCGGCACGCAGTGGGTGGTCTTCGAGCCCAACGACGAGCCGCTGTGGGCGCAGATCCGGCTCAACCTCGGCGCCTTCATGAACGGGCTGTTCCGCCAGGGCGCGTTCCAGGGCACGACGCCGGCCCAAGCCTATTTCGTTAAGTGCGACAAGGAGACCACGACGCAGGCCGACCGCAACCTCGGCATCGTGAACATCCAGGTCGGCTTCGCGCCGCTGAAGCCGGCCGAGTTCGTGGTGATCACCATCCAGCAGATCGCCGGCGATCTGAACTAACGCAAACGCGAAAGGCGAGCCATGGCCCAGTTCTCCGTCAATGCCCAGCGCTTCGACCCCTACAAGAACTTCAAATTCCGCGTCAAGTGGGACGGCCGCTACGTCGCCGGCATCAGCAAGTGCGGCGCGCTCAAGCGCAGCACCGAAGTGGTCGAGCACCGCGAAGGCGGCGATCCCTCGACGGCGCGCAAGTCGCCGGGGCGCACGAAGTACGAGGCGATCATGCTCGAGCGCGGCGTCACGCACGACCTCGAGTTCGAGGCCTGGGCGAACAAGGTCTGGCACGTCGGCACCGGCCTGGGCGCCGAAGTGAGCCTGAAGGATTTCCGCAAGGACGTGCTCCTTGAGGTCTACAACGAAGCCGGCCAGCTCGTGCTGGCCTACAAGATCTACCGCTGCTGGGTCTCGGAGTACCAGGCGCTGCCCGACCTGGACGCGAATGCGAATGCGATCGCGATCCAGACCTTGAAGCTCGAGAACGAGGGCTGGGAGCGCGACCTCGACGTCGTCGAGCCGGCCGAGCCGTCGTTCGCCGGCTGAGCCCGCGATGGCCGACGCCTTCGCGCTCGCCGCCCCGGTGCCCCACGGCGCCACCGTGGCCGCCGGCGTGCGCGGCTTCGGCGAGGCCGCGGACCTGGCGCTCGAGTTCGGGCGCCCGGACCGGCCTGCAATCGTCACTGAACTGCTCGCGCGCTGCGCCGCGCCGCACGACGCCGGCCACTGGTGGGCGCAGCCCGTCGGCGCGCGCACGGCGGCGCTGATGCGCGTGGCAGCGGCCAGCGACGGCGCGCGGGCATGGCCGCTGTCGTCGCGCTGCAGCGGCTGCGGCGAGACCTTCGAATTCGAGCTGCCGCTGCAGGCGCTGGTCGACAGCGCGCCTGCGCCCGCCCGCGTGCTGGAACTGCCGTTGGCGGATCGCCCCGCATGGCGTGCACGCCGCCCCACCGGCCGCGACCTGCAGCACTGGCGCGCGGCCGCCTGGGCGTCGCGCCGCGATGCCGTGGCCGCGATGCTCGACGCCCTGACGGTGGAAGGCCCGTCCCCCGACGTCGAGGACGAGCCGGCGCTCGCGGCTGCCCTGTCGGCGCTCGACCCGCTGGTGGCCTGCGAGGTGGGCTGTGCCTGCCCGGCCTGCGCGCTGCCGCAGTCTGTGCCCGTCGACCTCGAAGCCATGGCCCTGCAGCGGCTGGCCGCATGCCAGCGCGCGGTGCTGCTCGACGTGCATCGGCTGGCGACGCACTACGGCTGGAGCGAGGCCGAGGTGCTGGCGGTGCCGGCGCCGCGCCGTCGCCGCTACCTGGCACTGATCGAGGCCGGCGCATGAGCGACTACTTCGGCGCGTTGTGGCGCACGAGCATGGCGGGCGGACCGATGCCGCCGTCGGAGCTGCCGATCGAGGCCACCGACACCGACTTCGCGCCCGCGGCGGCAACGATGGTCGCCGCGGCAACTGCCACACGACCGACCCCCGGGGGACGAGTGCCGCCGGAGGCCGTGGTGGCCGCAGAGCCGCCGGTGGGGGTGGCTGTCACACGGCCGGCCTCGATCGAGCCCGACGCTGCCGCGTCCTCCCGGCGCGCACTACCGGAAGCGCCCGAACCGACGCTGCCGAGCCGTGACTCCATCGTCCACGCGGCGATGCGCTGGGTCGCCGAAGGCGCCCTCGAGCGCCCTTCGGCCACGCCGCTGCACAAAGGCGCGGCGGCGCAGATGCCGCAGGACACACCAACCCCGCGCGCGGCTGCTGCGACGCCGTCCTCGGCGCCGGCCGCGGAGCGGCAGGAGCCTGCCGACATCGAAGATCGAAGGACTGCGCCGGCCGTACAAGCGCATCGCGCGACGCCCGCACAGCCGGTCGCCGTCGCGCCGAGCCGTCCTCCGCTCGACGCTGCCTGCGCGGCGGCCGACACGGTCGAGGTCCGCATCGGCGCCATCCACCTGCGCGTCGATGCGCCGCCGCCGAACGTCGCGCGCGCCGTCGCACCGGTGCCGCAGCGCCCGGCCGCTGCGACGCCGCCCGCGCGCCCGGCGCTGGCGCGCCGCGCGCTGCGCCGGCTCTAGGCCGCGGGAGCCGACGATGTCGCTGCAGGATTCGGGCAGGGCGATCGGTGCCGTGACGCGGCTGCTGCAGGACCATCTGATCCGGCGCGGCTTCGACATCAGCATCGGCCGCCCCGAGGAGGCGGCCGGCGGCGATGCGAACGCGAAGCTGAACCTGTTCCTGTACGAGATCGGCCTCGACCCGCACCTGCGCAACCAGCCGCTGCAGGACGGCGCGCGGCCGCCGCTGTGGCTGGTGCAGCGCTACCTGCTCACCGCCTTCGATGCCGGCACGAGCAGCGACAACGCGGCCGCGCACGAACTGCTCGGCCGCGGCATGTCGGCGTTGCAGCAGCTCGCCGTGCTGCCGCTCGACGCCGCGGTGCCCGCCGACGTGCGCCTCGCGCTGGAGAAGAACCCGGAGCCGCTGAAGGTCAGCTTCGACGACAGCGGCGTCGACCTGCTGTCGAAGGTGATGCAGGGCAGCGAGGAGCACTACCGCGTCTCGATCGCGTTCCAGGTGCGGCCGGTGCTGATCGCGCCGCCGACGTTGCCGCGCGCGGCGCTGCTCGTCGGCGTCGACTACACCACCGCACCGGAGACGATCATCGGCCGCGATGGCGTGCAGATCGAGGTCATCCCGTCGCTCGGCCCGCGTGTCGATCGCACCGAGCCCGAGCGTTTCGAGGCCGGTGCCACCTTCACCGTCTTGGGCGACGATCTGGCGTCGAACGACGTCGAGGTGGTGCTCGGCGACCAACCGCTCACCACGCTCGAACGTCGCGTCGACCGGCTGCTCGTGCGCGCCGAAGGCCCCGCGGGCACGCCGATCGCGTCGGGCACCACGCTTAGCGCCGGCGAGGCGCCGCTGTTCGCGCGGCGCCGCCTGCTCGGCGGCCGCACGCGCAGCAGCAGCCTGCTCGCGGTGCGCCTGCTGCCGGCGCTCTCCGACGCCACCTTCGCGGCCGGCGACCTCGTGCTGCAGGGCACCTTGCTCGGCGCTGCAAGCGACGACGTGATCGTGCTGCTGCTGCGCGCCGACGACGGCGCCGTCATGCGCCAGTTCGATGTCGTCACCTCCACCGCCGACCAGCACACGCTCACCGTGCCCGCCGCCGCGGCGGGCCTGCCGGCAGGCAGCTACCGCGTGCTGCTGCGCGTCAACAACCAGCAGGCCAAGGCGGCACCTGCCGTCTCGCCATGAACAGGCCGCTGCACCACGAGATCGGCGACCCGGCGGCGTTCCTGCCCGGCGTCGCCACGCCAGACCTGCTGGCCCACCACTGGCTGGCGCAAGCCGGCTGGCGGCTGCGTCGTGAACTGTGCTGGCTGTGGCACGAGCGCGGTCTGCAGGGTGTGACGGCACAGGACGGCGCGGCGCACGACCAGCCGCCGCAGATCGACCCCGCCTGGGCCAGCCTGGATCTGCAGCGCCATGCCGGGGCGCGCGCCGCCTTCTTCGACGGCGATCCCACGGCACGGCATCTTTCCGAACGCATCGCGCGCGCCGCCCCGGCGGCCGACGCGGCGGCGCCGCGCGGGTCCTTCGGCTGGCTAGCGGCGCAGTTGCCGCTGGCTGCGGTGGACCGCTTCGTGCTCGCACTCGCGCTGCTGCCGAGCATCGACGGCAGCGCCGCGGCAGTGATCGCCGGGTGCCAGAACGACGCCACGAAGACCGCACCGACGCTCGCGCTCGCGCAACGGCTTTGGGATGCGCCGGACGACCTGCTGGCCTGCTTCGACCCGGCCCACGCGCTGTTGCGTCTCGGCCTGCTGCTGCAGGCGCCGGGGAACGA
Organism: uncultured beta proteobacterium; assembly: GCA_963725755.1. Lineage (GTDB taxonomy): Bacteria > Pseudomonadota > Gammaproteobacteria > Burkholderiales > Burkholderiaceae_C > Rubrivivax. The sequence goes on along the minus strand of CAVRZW010000009.1, from coordinate 31,917 downwards.
CTGGCATGCGCCGCTGCTCGTGCCGACACTGGTCGCGCGCGAGCTGCTCCACCCCGGTGGCGCGCTGCCCGAGGCGCTGCGCGCCGTGCCCGCGGCACCGTCGCACCATCCCAATGCAACGGCGCTGGCGCGTGTCACGCAGGCGGCCCGTGAGGATCCGGCACAGGGCCAGCGTCTCGTGGCCGTGCTCGGCCCGCCGGGCGCCTGGCTCGCGGAGTGGGCGGCCAGCTGTGCGCTCGCCGGGCCGGGCCTGCAGACGGTGCGCCTGGCGCCGTCGCTGGCGCGCGAGCATTGGCCGCAGGCCTGCACCGCGGCCTGGCTGCGTGGCCACGCGCTGTACCTGCCGGCGGCGGCACTGCTCGAACCCGGCGGCCACGAGCCGACCCTACAGCCGCCGCCGTTGCCGGGCCTGCCGCTGCTGGCCTTCGTCGGTGCCCACGAGCGCGCGCTCCTGCGCGGGCTGGGTGGCGCGGGGGCCGACCTGCCGCCCCTGCAGGTGCCGCCGCTGACGCATGCCGAGCGTGTCGGCCACTGGCAGGCGGCACTGCCGCAGATTGCGGCTGACACGCCCTGGGTGCCCGAGCTGGCGCGGCGCTTCCGCTGCGAGCCGGCGGCGATTGCCCGCGTCGGCCGCGAACTGGATGCGCTGCCGCACGCGCCGCGGCTCGACGAGGTGCTGGCGGCCGCGCGAACCGATCTCGATCTCGGCAGCGCTGGCACAGCCGGTGGTGCCGCGCTTCACGCTGGCCGAACTGGTGCTGCCGCCGGCACAGGCCGAGCAGATCGACGACATCGTGCGCGCGATGGACAACCTCACGCGTGTCCACCACGAGTGGGGCACGGCGCGCGCCTGGAACGAGGGCGGCCTGGCGGTGCTGTTCGCCGGACCGCCCGGCACCGGCAAGACGATGGCCGCCGAGGCCATCGCGCAGGCGCTGGGCCTGCCGATGTACCGCATCGACCTCTCGCAGGTGGTCAACAAGTACATCGGCGAGACCGAGAAGAACCTGCGCCGCCTGTTCGACGCCGCCGACGCTGCCGACGTGATCCTGTTCTTCGACGAGGCCGACGCGCTCTTCGGCAAGCGCACCGAGGTGCAGCGACGCGCACGACCGCTACGCCAACCTCGAGATCAGCTACCTGCTCGAGCGCATGGAGCGCTTCAAGGGCCTGGCGATCCTGGCCACCAACCGCAAGCAGGACCTCGACGAGGCCTTCCTGCGCCGGCTGCGCTTCGCAGTCGAGTTCCCGCTGCCCGGTGCGGCCGAGCGGCTGCGCATCTGGCGCGGCGCTGTGCCGGCCGGCGTCGACGCCCAGGGCGTCGACTTCGACTTCCTGGCGCAGCGCTTCGCGCTCGCCGGCGGCCACATCCGCGGCATCGTGTTCCAGGCCTGCCTGCAGAGCGCGATGCCCGGCGCGCCGAAGCGGCTGGAGATGCCGGCCGTGCTGCGAGCCCTGAAGCGCGAATACGACAAGCTCGAGCGCGCCGTCAGCCTCGACCAGTTCGGCCCCTATGCGGCACTCGTCGCCGCTCCCGGAGGTGCCCGGTGACATGTCGCCGCATGCACGATCGATCGTCTCGATCTCGACCTGCGAGGCGTCGGCCCCGACCTGGCGCAGGCGGCGGCACGGTCTGCTCGGACCGGCCCTGGAACGCGCGCTGGCGCAAGGCCGGCTGCCGTCGGCACCCGCCAGCCCCTTGCCGTTGCCGACCGGCGCCCAGGCGCTGGCCGACCACATCGCCCGCCAGACTGGCGGCCGGCGCCCTGGCGGCGCCGCACGGGGATGCCCCATGACCCTGCTGCGCGGCGCGCTGATCGAATACGGCGACCGGGCTCGATCGGCCCGATCCCGAACGTCGTCATCTTCCAGTTCAACCCCGAGTCGCTCTCGCGCACGCTGCAGATCCCGTCGCGGCCCACCGGCCCGACCTTGCGCGAGATGACGCAGGCGGGCGAGAAGACCGTCGAGCGCATCACGCTTCAAGGCCCACTTCAGCGCCGCCAATCCGCTCGACGAGGGCCAGGCACTGGCGCAGCTGTTCGGCATCGGGCCGCAGCTGGCGGCGCTGGAGAAGATGGTGCAACCGAGCAGCAAGCTGGCCGGCCTGGTCGGCGCGGCGATCGACGCCATCGGCAGTGCGCTGTCCGGCGCCGGCGCCGGCGCGGCGGCGCAGCCGATCCCGCGCGAGACCTACCCGCGCATCCTCTTCATCTGGGGCCTAACGCGCGTGCTGCCGGTGACGATCGACTCGATGAGCATCAGCGAGCTCGAGTACGACGCGGTGCTGAACCCGACGCGTGCTGAGGTCGACATCACGCTCAGCGTGATCGCCGTCGAAGACTGCTCCGACGACGTGCTGGCCAAGGGTGCGCTCGAGTACTCGGCGCATCGCCAAGGAAGCGCAGGCGATGGCCAACCTGGCGAACACCGCCGAGCCAGATCGTCGACCTGATCCCCATCTGAACACCACCAGGGCACGCCATGTTCCTCGCCAATTCGCGTTATGCCAAGGTCGCCACGGTCGAGACGACGACGTCCACCGGCGAGACCGTCGTGGCGCTGAAGCTGCGCCGCCTGACCCCGGTCGCGGGCGCGCCGCAGACGGTGCATGGCGGCGACCGACTCGACCTCGTCGCGCAGGCGGTGAATGGCGACGCGACGCAGTTCTGGCATGTCGCCGATGCCAACACCGCGCTCGACAGCCGCACACTGACCGCGACGCCGGGCGACACGCTGCTCGTGCCTGGAAGCTGAAAGCGATGGCCACGCCGCAGTTCCGCATCTGGTTCGGCGACCCGTTCGGCGACGTCCGACGAGCTGCGTCGCGTCGAGCAGATCGAGGTCACCCAGGAGATGGACGCGTTCTGGGAAGCCGAGCTGCGGCTCGCGCTGTGCCTGGACGCGAACGGACGCTGGCTGCACTGGCCGGGCGATGCGGCCGAGCCCTTCTCGCGCGTGCGCATCGAGGTCGACAACGGCAGCGGCCGCTACGCGCCGCTGATCGACGGCCCGCTCGTCAGCATCGACGCCGCGCTCGACGCGCAGCCCGGTCGCAGCACGGCGACGATGGTGGTGCGCGACGACAGCGCCTTCCTGAACCGCGACGAGGACACCGAGGCGCCGTTCGAGCACCGCAGCGACAGCGACATCGCGTTCGAGCTCTTCTCGCGTTTCGGCCAGCTGCAGAGCCTTCGCATCGCCGACACCGACGCGGTGCCCGAGTTCACGACGCGGCGCGGCAGCGTGCTGCAGTTCCTGCGCGACCTGGGCCAGGCCAGCGACCGCCATGCCTACGTGCTGCCCGGCGACACGCCGGGCGCCAGCATCGGCTGCTTCCTTCCCGACCCGCAGGGGCCCGAGGGCCTGCCGCCGCTGGTGTTGATCGGCGAAGGCCGCAACTTGGCCAACGCCACCATCGGCGAGGATCCCGACGGCGGCGAACGCACGCGGGCGGTTCTGTTGCGCATCGACGACCAGGGCACCACGACGGTCGAGGCCAGCGCGGCCGACCTCGGCCTTATGCGCGACCTGCCGGCGCGCCCCGCCGACCTCACACCACGCCGCCTGCTGCATCCGGCCGACAACACGCGTGCCGACCCCACCGCAGCCACCCGCGCGCGGGCGCGGCGCCACGGCTATGTCTACCGACTGAGCAGCCACGTGATCCCGGGTTGCTACGCCGGCGTGCTGCTGCCGTACCAGAAGGTGCGCGTCGATGCCGGCGCCACGCCGTACAGCGGCGACTACCTGATCACCCGCGTCGTGCACCGCATCACGCCATCGGTCTACACGCAGGAACTGGAAGCAAAGACCGATTCGGTGACCGAGGTCTCGGCCGCGCAGGTGGCCGAGGCGCTGGGTGGCGGCACGCGCCTGGCGGTCTCGACGGCCGGGGGGCTGTTCTGATGGCTTCCGACCGCATCCTCGAAGACAGCGTCGGCCAGTTGCTCGAACGCGCCGGGCGCATCCTGTACGGCAAGTACCGCGGCATCGTCACCGACGTCGACGACCCGGAAAACCTGTGCCGCATCCGCGCCCGCGTGCCGGCGCTCGGCAACCTCGTCTGCGGCTGGGCGCTGCCTGCGGTGCCGTTCGCCGGCAACGAGCTCGGCTTCGTGATGCTGCCCGAGCGCGAGTCGGGCGTGTGGATCGAGTTCGAGGCCGGCCACATTGACGTGCCGATCTGGTCCGGCGCCTGGTGGACCACCGGCCAGCGCCCCGAACCGCAAGGCAGTCAGGTGCGCGTGATCGTCTCCAAGCAAGGGCACAAGCTGGTGCTCGACGACAAGGCCGGCGAGGTGCGGCTGACGCATGGCGACGGGCCGGAGATCAAGATGACTGGCGACGAGATCACGATCACCGTCGGCGCCTGCGAGATCAAAGTCGATGGCAGCGCCATCTCGCTCAACAACGGGCTCATCAAGGTCGGCCTCGCCGGCGTCAGCCTCGTCAACGGGGCGATGAGCTTCGGGGTGCCGCCGTGACGGTGCCGATCCTCACCGCCACCAGCACCGTGATGTGCCCCCACGGAGGCCAGGCGCTGCTGTTCAGCTCGCAGGCCGAGGCGTTGATCGACGGCGCGCCGGCGCTGCTGCAGACCGACGTGCATCCGGTCGTCGGCTGCCCGTTCACGCCGGTGGTGTATTCGCCCTGCGTGCTGATCCGCTGGCTCACCGGCGCGACGCAGACGTCGGTGCATGGCGTGCCGGTGCTGCTGCAGTCCAGCATCGGCCTGTGCCTGAACGCGGCGCAGGTGCCGCAAGGCCCCGCCATCGTGGTCCAGGTGCAGCAGCGGGCCTGCGGGATCTGAGACATGGGCACCCTGTCGAACGGCCGCCATCTCGCCTTCCCTTTCCGCATCGCCGGCGACGGCCGCACTGCGGCGCCGACCAGCGACGCCGAGCACGTGCGCGACGAACTGCTGCAGTTGCTGCTGACGAGCCCGGGCGAACGGCTGTGGCTGCCCGAGTTCGGCGCCGGCGTGCGCAAGCTGGTGTTCGAGCCGGCCTCCGAAGTGCTGCGCGGCGTGGTCAAGGCGCGCATCACGAATGCGCTGTCGCGCTGGCTGGGGCAGCGCCTGACGGTGCAGGACATCGATGTCGTCTGGGACGAAGGCGACGCCGTGATGGAGGTCAGCGTCAGCTACCGACCGGCCGGCACCGACGACACGCGCGTCATCAAGTTCCAGCGCAAGTCCAACTGACGCGAGACGGCGATGGCGGCCATCACCTTCCCCGACCTCGTCGACGACCGCGCCGACCAGCTCGCCGCGCTCGGGCTCGACGGGCTCGAGCGGGCCCTGGTGTCGCTGCCCGGCGGGCCGGCGCCGGACCATGCCGACGTCGAGCTGCGCTTCTTTAACGGCCTGCACCTGGCGGCCATCGTTGCCGACATCGGCGGCGACCCGGTGCACGCGCGCCAGGTGTTCCGCATCCGCGGCGGCAGCCGCATCGTCGCCGGCGCGCTGGCGGGGCAGGTGCACGTCACGGCGGTCACTGCGCTCGACGCCCGGACCCTGCGCCTGCGTGTCGAGCCGGTGGGCGACTATTCCACGTACACGCTCGAGCTGGTGTGGGACGGCAGCCGCATCGACCCCTTCTTCGCGTCCATCGGCTTCAAGTTCCGCCCCGGCTGCTTCACGAACGACTGCGCGCCGCCGCTGCCCGGCCGGCCGGCGCAGCCTGCGCCCGGCATCGACTACCTGGCCAAGGACTACGACTCGTTCCGGCACACGCTGATGGTGGCGATGGCCGAACGCGTGCCGGACTGGCAGTCGACGAGCGAAGCCGACCACGACCAGGTGCTGGTCGATCTCTTTGCCGCAGCCGCCGACGAGCTCAGCGACCAGCAGGACCGCACGATGGCCGAGGCCACCTTGGGCAGCGCGCGCAAGCGCGTCACGCTGGCGCGCCATGCGCGGCTCGTCGACTACCACCTGAGCGAAGGCAACCAGGCCGGCACCTGGCTCGCGGTGGACGTCGCCGGCGGCGTGGCGCCGTTCACGCTCGACGACCAGGAGCTGGTGGTCTGGACCGGCAGCGCGGACGCGAGCACCGACGCCGTGTTCTTCGTCAGCCGCCAGCAGCAGCTGCTGGCGGTGCAGCGCCAGCGGCTCGACCCGCTGCTGAACCAACTGCGGCTGCACACCTGGCGCGATGCGCAGCCGGCACTGGCGGCGGGCAGCACCGAGGCCGACCTGGTGCCGCTGGCCGGCCTGGCGACGCAGGCCGACGCCGAGGCGCTGCGCGACCTCGTGCGCGGCGGGCTGTGGCGCGAACTGGCGATCGTCGAGACGTTGAACCCGCTCACCGGCACCGTCAACGGCCGCCGCCGCGCGCATCGCCAGCTGCTGCGGATGCAAGGCGGCGAGGCCGCGGCCGACGCGCTGTTCGACCCCGTCACGACGACCTGGCTCGTCCGCGTGCGCTGGCTGGCGGCCGACGCGCTGCGTTTCGACTACAGCTTCACCACCTTCTGCCCCGGCCCGCCGCCGACGACGGTGCACGATGTCTCGCTGTTCCACGGCAACCTGGTTCCGGTCTTCGAGGGACAGCCGTTCACGGTCCACTTCCACGAGGCCGGCGCGGTGCTGCCGACCGAGACCGACACCGTCAAGCAGGGCACCTACGAGCGCATGGACCGCTGGGGCGACGGCCGCGACTGGGTGCTGGCGGCCCTGCCCGACGACGGGCCGCTGGCCTACCGCGCACCGGCCGACGGCAGCGCACCCGATGGCGAAGTGCCGGCGCGGTCGACCTTGTGGCTGCAGGTGGAATCGCCCGACGGCACGGTCGAAACCTGGGACGAAGTCGAAAGCCTCGTGCACAGCGACGACTCGGCCGAGAACGGCGACCACGTGATGGTCGAGACCGACGAGCGCCGGCGCAGCGTGCTGCGCTTCGGCAACGGCACCAACGGCCGCCTGCTGCCGGCCGATGCGGTGGTGCACGCGCGCTACCAGCTCGGCGGCGGCACCGCGGGCAACGTCGGCGCCGACCAGCTGTTTCATGTGCAACCGCTCACCGGCGGGCTCGGCGGTGCGATCACCGCGGCCTTCAATCCCTTCGACGTCGTCGACGGCCGCGATCCGGAAAGCCCCGAGCGCATCCGCCGCAATGCCCCCGAGGCCTTCCGCGCGCGGCAGCTGCGTGCCGTCACGCTGGCCGACTACGTGCGGCGAGCCGAGGAAGTGAGTGGCGTGTCGCGCGCCGTCGCGCGCTATGCCTGGACCGGTAGCTGGCGCGCGGTGCGCATCGCAATCGACCCGCTGGGCTTCACCGCACTGGGCGACGCCGCGTCCGACGCGCTGTGGCAGGCGCTGCGCCCCCGCGTGGCCGACCATCTCGAGGCCGTGCGTCTGATCGGCGAGGACCTGGAACTGCGCCCGCCACGCTACGTGCCCCTCGAAGTGCACGTCACGGTGTGCCTGGACGGTGGCATCTGGCGCGAGGACATCCGCTTCGTGCTGGAGCAGGAATTCTCCGACGGCTGGACATCCGACGGCCGGCGCGGCTTCTTCCATCCCGACGCCTGGACCTTCGGCCAGAGCCTGCACCGCAGCGCCATCGAAGGCCGCATCCAGCGCATTGCCGGCATCCGCCACGTCGTGCGCATCGCGATGATGCGCTTCTCGGCGCCGCAGCCCGGCGTGCCCGGCGCCGAGGTACTGGAGATCGGCTTCGACGAGGTGCTGCTGCTGGCGAACGACCCGGATCACCTCGAGCGCGGACTGATCCGCTTCGAGTTCCAGGGGGGACGGTGACATGCCCTGCCACCCGCTGATCAGCGACCCCTTCGTGTTCCCGGCACGGCCGTCGAACCGGCCGGCGCTGCCGCGCATCGCCTACCGCATCGGCCGCTATGCCGACTTCGTCGAGGCGATGACACGTGCCATCGACGCCGCGCCCGAGCTGGCGGCGTGGACGCACCGCGAGCCCGACGACCCGGGCATCGCGCTGCTGGAGGGCGCGGCAATCCTCGGCGACATCCTCACCTTCTACCAGGAGCACTACGCCAACGAGGCCTACCTGCGCACCGCGGCGTGGCGCGAGAGCGTGGCCGAACTGGTGCGGCTCACGGGCTACCGGCTGGCCCCGGGCATCGGCGGCCGCGCGACCCTGGCCTTCGAGGCACGCGGCGAGCGGCCGGTGCACATCGCCGCCGGCTTCGCGGTGAAGGCCGACCTCGAGGACGTGGCGCAGCCGGCGGACCTGCAGACGTCGGCCGACCTCGACGTCTGGCCCGCGCTCGGCCGCTTCCACCTCTACCGCCCGCGCCGCTACCTTGGCACCCTCGCGGCGCAGGGCACGCAGTTCGAGCTCGCTACGGTCGACGGCGCCGGTGACGGCGCGAGCCTGGCCGCGTTCGCGCTCAAGGCCGGCGACCGGCTGATGCTCGTCCCGCCCGAGCCGGCGTACACGCACGCCGGTGCCAGCCTGACGGCGCAGCAGGCGCCGCAGGTGGTCGAGGTGAAGACGGTGACGCGCCTGCTCGACCGCGTGATCGTCGAAACTAAGGCGCCGCTGGCGCAATCCTGGCTGCAGCCGGTGGCGGCGTTCAAGCTCGGGCGCAGCTTCCGCCACCTGGGCCAGAACGCGCCGGCGCAGACGGTGGCCAACGACGTCGACGGCAGCGGCAAGGTCACGGGCGCCTTCCAGCAGGACACGGCGTTCGAGCGCCACGTCGACACCAGCCACGACTGCTACAACACCAGCGCCACGGTGCCTCTGGCACCGACGTTGTGGCCGCTGGACGTGGAAGTGGCCGACCTCGCGGTGGGCGTGCAGGTGCTGCTGCAGGCGCAGCTCGTCGCAGCCGGCGGCAGCACGCCGGTGCCGCTGGCGGTGGTGCGGCGCATCCGCGCGCTGCACGCCGGCACCTTGGGCTTCGGCAACGTCAGCGGGCCCAGCACCCAGCTCACGCTCGACCAGGCGCTGGTGGCGCACGCGGTCGCCGGCGGCAGCTCGACGGCCGACGTGCGCGACGTGCGCATTCACGAGCTCACGAGCCCACCGCTAACCTTGCGCCCGGTCTCGCGCCCGCTAGCCAGCGCGTTTGGCAGCGGCACGCAGGCGCTCCAGTTCTACGGCACGGCCGCGCAGGCGAAGGTGCTCGCCGGCCGCCGCCTGCATCTGCTGCACGACGACGGGCGCAGCGTCGGCCTGGTGTGCACCGACACGCCGGACGCCTTTGTCGCAAGCGGCGCGGTCGATGTCGCGCGCCTGTGGCCGCTGTCGTTCGACCGTGCGCCGGCGCCGTTCCGGCGCGCCGACTTCAACGAGGCTGAGCCCGCCGTCACCGTGTTCGGCAACCTCGTCGACGCGACGCAGGGCAAGGCCGAGCCCGACGCCGTGCTCGGCAACGGCGACGCGCGCCAGAGCTGGCAGACCTTCCCGCTGCCGAAGGCGCCACTGACCTACTTCCTGTCCGCCGGCGGCGTACCGCCGCAGACACCGGAGCTGCAGCTCTTCGTCGGCGGACGCGTCTGGACCCGGGTCGACAGCTTCTTCGGCCGCGACGCGAAGGACACCGTCTACGTCGTGCGCGAGGACGCCGACGGGCGCAGCTTCGTGCAGTTCGGCGACGGTGCCACCGGCGCGCGCCTGCCTTCGGGCGTCGGCAACGTCGTCGCCCGCTTCCGCACCGGTGTCGGCGCCCGCGGGCCGGGCAAGACCGGCAGCACGCCGACGGCGCCGGTCCGTCCGCCGGGCTTCGACAAGGTGACCCTGGCCGGCATCGTCTCCGGCGGCGCCGACCCGGAGGATGCCGGGAAGGCGCGCGAGGCGGCGCCGGGCAAGATGCAGAGCCTGGGCCGCCTCGTCAGCATCGGCGACTACGAGACCGAGACGCTCGGCGTGCCCGGCGTCGTCGCCGCCGCGGCAGCCTGGGATCTGATCGGCGGCGTGCCGGCGGTGGTGTTGCGCGTGCTGCTCGAAGCCGGGCGCGAGGCCGAGTTCGCGGCAGTGCGCGTCACGCTCGCCCATGCGCAGCGCTGCCGCGGGCCCGACCGCCATCCGCTGGTGGTGCAGCAGGCGCTGCTGCGCTACGCGTGGGTCGACCTGCGTTACGCACGCGACCCGACCTTCCGTGCCGAGGACGTCGACGCCGCGTTGCGCACCGCGCTCGGCCTGGCCGGCGACACGGCGAGCGAGCGCAGCGGCGTGTTCGGCCTGCACGCGCGGCGCCTGGGCGAGCCGGAATACGCGAGCCGCATCGAAGGCCGGGCGCAGAACGTCGACGGCGTGCTCTGGTGCCAGGTCGCGGCGATGGGCCTGTTCGCGCCGGGTGCCGTCGACCCCGCCACCTCGATGCTGCCGCCGCCCCCGCGTCCCGCCGCCGCGCGGCTGCACTGCAGCCCGCTCGAACTGCTGCAGCTCGCGCCGCTCCACCTGACCTTGGTCGCGGTGGCTGACGCTGCGGCAGGGGAGTGCGCATGAACGAGATTCCCGTCCCGCTCTTCGACCGCCTGCCCGAGATTTACCGCACGCGCGATGCCGAACAGTCGCCGGCCGGGCAGTTGCGCGCCTTTCTCGGGGCCGTCGAAGGCCCCTACGGCGCGATCAAGCAGCACATCGAGCAACTCTACGAAGACCTGTTCATCGACACCTGCGACGACTGGGTCATCCCCTACCTTGCCGACCTGCTGGGCACGACGCACCTGAAGGGCGACGTGCGCACCTTGCGGGCCGACGTCGCAGACACGATCGCACTGCGCCGGCGCAAGGGCACGCTGGGGGCGATCGAACGGCTGGCCGTCAACCTCACCGGCTGGGCCTGCCGCGCCGTCGAACTGCGCGTCAACCTGGCATGGACGCAGCACCTGAACCACCAGCGCCCCGATGCCGGCGGCGCGCCGCCCTACGGAGACCCCGCCTTGACCCGCTTCGACATCGCGCGTGGCGGCACGGCGCCGATCCGCGACCCGGCCGCATTGGCGCTGCTCGGCACGCCTTTCGATGCCTTTGCCGTCAGCGCCGACTTCAAGCCCGCGCTCGACGACCAGCGCCACGTCAACCTGCCCGACGTGGCGGTGTTCCTGTGGCGCCTGGCGGCGATGCGGCTGCCCCGCGTGCGGCCGCTGGTGAAGGGTGTGAGCAACCTCGGCGCGCAGCCGCCTGGGCTGGCGCGCGTCGTCGTGCGTGTCGACCTGCATCCGCTCGACCTGCCGGTGCAGCTGTTCAACACCAGCCGCCCCGGCTTCCTCACCGCGGCGACTTCGGGCGGCATCGTGGCACCGCTCACCCAGCCCGACGCAGTGCCCGGCCCGATGCTGCCGGCGCGGCTCGACACCGGCACGCCGGCGGTCCATCCCGACGCCTACGTCGCCATCGACACCTTCGATGCCACGGCCGTGCCGCCTGCCGGCTTCGACCTCGGCGACGTCGGCCTCACGCTCTTCCTGCCGCAGACCTTGCTGCCGCTCCTGCCGGCCGGCTGGCAGTGGCGCTTCCGCGGCGACAACCTGTGCGCGTGGGAGACCGGCCTACGCCGCCCGCTGCAGGAAGGCGAAATCGCCATCGACCCGGCGCTCGGCCGCCTCACGATCGGGCTGGCGAGCACCGCGCAGGCGAACGAGCTGGCACTGGCGGAGATCACCGGCTACGCCGCGCGTCTGTACGCCAGCTTTAGCTACGGCGCGCCCGGCTCCGTGGGCGCGCACCCGGTGTCGCGCAGCGTCGCGCCGGCGGCGGTGCCGGTGGATTTGCGCCGCGTCGGCGAGGTGGCCGGGGGCCAGACCTTGCAGGCCGCACTCGACGGGCTCGACGCGGCGACGATGCCGGTGGTGATCGAGATCGGCGACAGCCTGGTGCACGAGCTGGACCTCGCCGCACTCGCCGGCACCGCGGTCGACGGCGGGGTCGCGCTGCGTCTCGCGCAGTCGCTCACCGTGCGGGCCGCGAGCGGCGAGCGGCCGATCGTCCGGTTGGCGCGGCCGCTCGGCTTCCGCCCGGTGGTGGCCGACGCTGCGACGCCGTTCGACCCCGTGGTGCGACTCGAAGGGCTCTACCTGGCGCCCGGCCGCGGCTTCCCGGCCGGCGAGGCGCTGCTGGAACGCGCCGCGGTGGCGCGGCTGGAGGTCGTCGGCTGCACGCTGACCCCCGGCGGCCACGGCCTGCGCGACGGCACGCGCGCCGCGTTGCAGCCGGCGCTGCGTCTGGTCAACGGCTACGGCTTTGCCGACGCCGCGGAAGAGGCCGCCTTCGTCCCGACACCGGACATCGTGGTCCAGCGCTCGATCTGCGGCACGCTCGCCGTCGACGACCGCTACCGGCTGGAACTCGAGGCCACCATCGTCGACGGCGGCCTCGGCCTGCGCGACGCAGCCAGTGGCCTGCTGGCGATCGGCGCCGCCACCGACCCGGCGAACGGCTGGGGCGCGGCGCTGTCGTTCAGCGGCCTCACCTGCTTCGGCCCCGTGCGCGTCGCCGAAGTCGGCGGCCTGGGCGGCATCTGCACGCAGCGCTTCGAGGTGCTGGACGACCAGCACGGCTGCATCAAGTGGACGGCCTTCGCCGGCGACCCCGGCGACCGCCTGCCGCCGAACCACTTCTGCGTCGCGGCCACCGACGCGCGCATCGTGTTCACGTCGGAGCGTTTCAACGACCCCGGCTATGCGCAGCTGGCACGCGAGACCGACGCGCGCGTGCGCACGCAGGGCTTCGACGACGACGCGATGGGTGCCTACGGCTTCCTGCTCGAGGCCCACGCATGGGCCAACCTGCAGGTGCGCCTGCGCGAGTTCACGCCGGTGGGCAGCCGGATGCTCGTCGTTCCGATCACTTGAGAGGGTGGAGCCATGCAAGGCGACTTTTCCAACCTGCACTTCGACCCGCACGAGCACGAACGCGGCGTCGACCCCGCCGCCGCAGGCGTGCTGCGCAACGTCAGCGGCGTGCTGCACCAGCAAGGGCGCGTCAGCACCGACACCGACCTCAGCGAAAGCGACCTCATCGAGCTGCAGTGGCAGGGCCAGGCAGCGCGCGACATCATCGGCCGCGGCGTCTGCGCGGTGCCGGCCGATGCGCCCGACGCCTTCCACGTCGACGCCGCGCAGGTCAGCGGCAGCCAGGTGCTGCTGTCGGTGCGGCCGGGCAGGGCGTGGAACGACGGCCTGCTGACGCATCTGGCCGGCGGCGCCGCCGACCCGCTGGCCGCTGTCGAGCGCATCGCGACCTATTTCGGGCCGCCGCTGACGAGCCCGGCGCCGACGCCGGACAGCATCGGCGACGGCGTGCGCGATGCCGTCGTGCTCGAACTGTCGGAGGAGGCGCTGAACGGCTTCCAGTATCCCGAGCGCCTGATCGAACCGGCGCTCGGCGGCCCCGACACCGCCGAGCGCAGCTACGTCAACTTCCGCTTCCGGCTGCTGCGGCTGGCGGCAGGAGAGGACTGCGCCACCATCGCCGGCCGGCTACGCGACGACCCGGCGGCGAAATGCCACCTGAGCGTGAGCCTGGCGCCCGTGGTGGCACTCGTCGGCGACTGCCCGGTGGTCGGCGGCGGCGGCTACACCGGCTTCGAGCACAACCTCTACCGCATCGAGATCGCCGACACGCCCCCGGCCGCGCCGGCGCGCTTCAAGTGGAGCCAGTGGAACGGCGGCCTCGCCGGGCGCGGCCGTTTCGACGCCACCGTGAACCCGAACCTGTGCGTGCTCGAAGCCGGGCGCGCGCCGATCGTCAACTCCGGTCTTACCGACTTCTACCTCGAGGCGCTGCAATACGACGAGCTGGTCGGCGCGTGGACCGTGGTCTACGGCGGGCAGGCCGCCTTGAACACAGACCACGATCTCGAGCTGGTCTCGCCGCCGGCCTTTGGCAGCCTGCCAGCGACGGCCGACGCGGTCTTCATCCGGCTGTGGAACGGCATCGCCGACATCGCCGACTACACGAACACCGCGAACCCGGTCGAGCTGCGAGACGGCATCCGGCTCGCCTTCGATGCACCGGCCGACGGCCTGTACCGCCCCGGCGACCACTGGACTTTCACCGTCCGCGCCGGCGAGATCGCGAACCCGCAGCTGCTAATCGATCACGCACCGCCGGTGGGCATCGTCTACCACCGCGTGCCGCTGGCCGAGATCGACTGGACCGGCCGCCGCGACACCAGCATCAGCGGCAGCATCGAGGACTGCCGCAAGCGCTTCCGGCCGCTGACGAACCAGAAGATCTGCTGCACCTTCCTCGTCGGCGACGGCATCGCAAGCTTCGGCGACTTCAACTCGCTGGAAGAGGCCGCGGCGCACCTGCCTGCGGCGGGCGGCGAGCTGTGCCTGCTGCCCGGCGTGCACCGCAGCAACCTGCTGCTGCAGCAGCGCCGCGGCGTGCGCATCCACGGCTGCCGCCGGCGCACCTTGCTGCTGCCGCGCTCGGACACGCGCAGCGACCCGGTGCTGCGCTTCGTCGACTGCCAGGGCATCGAGGTGTGCGACCTCGACATCGTCACCTTCGACGGCATCTCGGTGGCGATCGAGGGCAGCGAGGAAGGCAGCTGCAGCGACGTCGCAGTGCACGACACGCGGATGATCGCGCGCGTCCACGCCATTCGTGCCACCAACGCGCGCGAGCTGCTGATCGCCGACAACCGGCTGCATCTGCTCGACACGGCGGACGGCCTGACCACGGTCTCGGTGGCGGCCGACGACGTGCGCATCGAGCGCAACACGCTGCTGCTGCTGCCCTTCGTCGACCCGACGCCCGACAGCCCCGACACGCCCGACGGCGACCCCAGCCACGACCCGGCCGATCCCTGCGCCGACCCGCTCGTGCTCTACGCCAACCCGGCACTGGTGCTGCTGTATGCCCGCACGGTGTGGGCCTTCGTGCTCGCGCAACTGCTGCCGAAGCAACCGTACCGCGCCATCGGTGGCATCCACCTGCGCGCGGGCAGCGAACGCGTGCGCGTCACCGACAACCGCGTCGCCGGCGGTGCCGGCAACGGCATCACGCTCGGCGGCGACATCGACCCGCCGCCGCCCCCGCCACCGCCGCCCGAGATCCTCCTGCGCACGACCGGGCTGCGCGCCACGGCGGCAAGCGCGGCACCTGCGCCGGCGCCCGCCGCTGTCAACGTGACCTCGAACGGCCAGTTCCAGGTGCTGCTGCAGGACGAGCAGGGCCAGCCGGTGTCCGACGTCGATGTCTACCTGCAGGCCGACAGCTCGGCCACCGACCGCAGCGACACCCAGGGCCTGGCGAGCGTGAAGGCCGCGCCGGGGATGTACACGCTGGCGGTGTCGCCGGCCTGGCGCGTCGTCCGCGTCGCGGAGGCACGCGACAACGACGGCGTGCTCGTCAATGCGGTCACGCTGGCGTCCCGAGCCACGACGCTGGCGGTGCGCGGCTTCCTGCACGAGATCACGATCCGCGGCAACGACGTGGCGATGATGGGCCTGTCGGGCATCGGCTTCGCGCTGCGCACGAGCGCCAAGCTCACCACCGGCACCCTGAGCACGCCTACGAACACGCTGTCGACGAACGCCTTCACGAACGCGGCCGGCGCGACGGCGAACGACCCCAAGGCGACCCTGCTGGCGCAGCTGGACGCGGCACTGGCGCAGTTCGCGCTGACGCCGCTGCTGCGCGCCACCGACCCCGTGCGCGGCCTCCTCATCGCCGACAACCACCTGCACCAGAACCTGCGCAACCCGTTCACCCAGGCGCTGCTCGCCGATGCGCAGGTGATCGGCCGCGGCGGCGTGTCGCTCGCCGTGGTCGAGCAGGCCGTGCTCAGCGGCAACCACATCGACGACAACGGGCCGAACGCGGCCGATCCGGCGTGCGGCATCTTCGTCGGCTACAGCAACGACCTGCAGATCGACGACAACGTGCTCGCGGCCAACGGGTCCACCGCCGCCGCGACGCCGGCCGACTACGAGAAGCAGCGCCGTGCCGGCATCCGCGGCGGCATCGTCGTGCGCTTCGCCGGCGCGTTGACGACGCAGCTGTCCACCTCCAGCGGCCGCAAGCTGGCGCTGGGCGTGAACCGCAACCAGGTCGACCAGCCCGCAGGGCGCGCGCTCACCGCCTACGTTTTCGGCCCGGTGGCGGTGTGCGACAACCACTTCAACAGCGAATTGAGCGGGCTGTTCGGCTTTCTCGACACCGCCTTCGGTGCCGTGCTGCTGCTCAACCTCGGCGGCATCCACCGCCTGCTGGCGCGCGTGCTGGGCAAGTACCTGGCCCGCGACCAGAGCTACGCTGCCACCGCCGAAGGCGCCCTGCCCGGCGGCGAGACGATCTTCGACGACAACATCGTGCGCCTGGGCGCGGCGAACCGCTCGATCGTCTCGCAGGCACTCCTGTGCTTCGACGATCTCGGCTACGCCGCCAACACCGGCTCGGTCTACCGTGGCGATGCGTTCTTCTGCAATACGCTGGTGTTCGCCGACAGCGTGCGCGCCACCGCGTCGCGCTGGCGCGAGGCGGCGACGCACACCATCTCGCTCTTCGCGAGCTCGCTGCGCATGGGCATGGCGGCGCTGAACCAGGCCGACCACTGCATCGTCGTGCAGCCGGCGCCGTCGGCGAGCGGCGACGTGCTGCCGACGGTGGCGTCGCCGAACCAGGTGCTCGACCGCGCCTTCTGCCTCCGCCAATTCGAATCGGCCAGCGGCGTGCTGCAGTTCCTGGTCGCGGTGCTGGCCGCGCACGCCGACCAGCTCGGCGGCACCTTGCAGGACAACGCGTTCAGCAGTGACGAGCTCGCGACGCTCGGGCGCACCAGCACCGCAAAGGCGATGGCAACGACGAACGCGACCCAGGTGGAGACGACGCGCGTCTACCAGGCCGAGGCGGCGCGGCTGGCCGACAAGCACGGCGCCGACCATCCGACGACCGTGGCGCTGCAGGCGCAGGCGAACGCGGGCGCCGTGACCTCGCGTCTGCTGGCGGCCAGCGCGGAATCGCTGAGCATCACCTTGCCGCCGGCGAGCAGCACCGGATCGAGCCTGAGCGGCCGCTTCACCAACAGCCGCGGCCAGGGCCTGCCCGACCACATCGTCGAGCTCGTGCGTGCCAACGGCGGCACCGTCGATCGCGTCGGCATCACCGATGCGGCGGGCGGGTTCTCGGCGCTCTATGACGCGCAGCGCACCGAGGCGCTGGCGAAAGAAGGCACGCTGCACGCGCGCGTGCTCGATGGCCAGGGCCGCGAGGTGCTGCGCGACGACACCGCACTGGCGTTCGCCGCCGGCGTCGACCTGCAGCTGCTGCTGAGCATTCCGCTGCGCGTGGTGCCGAAGTCGGTGATCCTGAGCGGCACGGTGATCTACGGGCCGGCCGGAGCACCGCCTTCGCCGCCGCCACCATCGCGGCCGCCACCGCCTCCGTCGACGCCGACCTCGCCGCCTCCGCCGTCATCGCCGACGGCGCCTCCGCCCGCAGCGCCTTCGCCCGCGCCCGCCCCGACGCCGCCGACGCAGGCTCCGCCAGCGCCGACGCCACCGCCACCCTCGCCACCACCGGCCCCGCGCATGTCGCTCGACCGCCTCGACATCGACGCCGCGACGCGCAAGCAGCTGATCGCCAGTGGCATCGTCGATGTCGAGGGCATCGTCGAAGCCGACCCGAAGATGCTGGCCAAGATCGTCGGCAACGTCGACCTCGCCACCAAGCTCGTCGACATGGCGAAACGTCTGCTGGCCGCGGCGCCGGTGCCGAAGCCGGCCACGAACACTGCGACTTCGGCGACTACGAAGGTCGCGGCGACGAAGACGTCGGCGACGCGCAAGAAGACCCCCAGGAAAGGTTGAGGGGCGGGCGCGGCGATGGCCACGGCGGCATTGGCAACGGCTCGGCGCGCCACGCCGGCGAAGGCGCCGCCGGCGCGCGCGAAGGCCGCCGCGCCGCAGCCCGCGACGACAGCGCTGCGCGCGCAGGCGGCGCGCAGGGCTCAACCCCTGCGCCTCCAGCGGCGCTGCGCGTGCGGCGGCAGTTGCCCCAGCTGCTCCGCCGGGCCGGAGCCGGAGGCGCTGCTGCAGCCGAAGCTCGAGGTCGGCGCCGCCAACGATCCGCTCGAGCATGAAGCCGACCGCATCGCCAGCGCCGTGATGTCCGGCCGCGCAGCGCCCCCGGCAACGCCGCTGCGGCAGGCGGCGCCTGCTGCGCACGCCGACACTGCGGTCCCCGCGGCCGGCGCTGCGGCAACGCCCGCGCTGCCCGATGGCGCTGGCCTGATGGACGGTGGCGAACCGCTGGCGGCGTCGTTGCGCGACTTCTTCGAACCGCGGCTGTGCCATGACCTCGGGCACGTCCGCGTCCACACCGGCCCGCTCGCGCAGGCGCATAACCGCAGCGTCGGCGCGCAGGCTTTCACCTACGGCCATCACGTCTGGTTCGGCGGTGGCGCCACGCCGCAGCCGAACTGGCTCACCGCGCACGAGCTGGCGCACGTGCTGCAGCAAACCGGCAGCGGCTCCGCTCTGCCGCAGCGGCGCGTGCTGCGGCGCGTGCCGGCGGGCTGTCCGGCCGACCCCGACACGCCGCCGCTGCCGCTGCCCGAGCACTTCGCGCGCGCTCCCGACCTCGGCACGGTGCGGCAATCGCTCTTCGAGCGCCGGCACGAGGCGCTGCGGTACGGCGCCCTCGGCGAAGGCGTGTCGCTGGTGCAGGAACTGCTGCTGAACGAACTCTGCAGCGGGATCGATCGCAACGCCCTGCACGCCGAGTGGCTCGACGAGCGCTACGGCAACGCCACGGCGCAGGCGGTGAAGCGCTATCAGGCAACACACCTCGACCTGCTGGGCCGCAATCTAGATGCCGACGGCGAACTCGGCCCGGTGACGCTGGGCGCGATGGACGCGTCGCTCGGCCTGCCGGCGATCGCCCCGGCAGCCGATCCCGAAGGGACAGGCGACTGCTACGGCGTCGCCGAGCAGGGGCCGGGCGAGGCCGAGCGGGTGCCGAAGACCAAGGTGCCGGTGTTCGGCGCCTTCCAGCCCAACGACACGGTGTGGACCCTGTCGAACTTCGATGTCGCGAAGCATTTTCTGAAGACCGAACATCGCGCCTTCCTGCGCGACACCGTGGTCCCCGCGATCGCCGCCGTGCCGAAGGCGGGCGCCCAGGTGCGCATCATCGGCGAGGCGAGCACGACGGCCAGCATCGCCTTCAACCAAGCGCTGTCGGAACGCCGCGCAGCCTGCGCGCATGCGGGGCTCGTCGATGCAGGACTCGATCCTTCGCTGATCAAGGTCGAGCTCGGCTTCGGCGAGGTCTACACGCAGGTGCGCCGCCTCATCGCGGGCCAGACGCCGATCGACAATGCCGAGGACCGCAGCGCGCGGCGCGTCAGCATCGTGCTGTTCTCGGGCCAGACCGGGCCCTGCGACGATGCCGACCGCACGCGGGCATCGACGCAGTTCGTCTCCAGCGTGGCCTGCGAGTCGCCGGTCTCGATGCGCGTCCACATCGCCGACACCAGCGACCCGGCCAAGCCGACATGGCGCGCCTTCCGCTGGCTGCACGTGCCCTGGCCGCCCGGCTGCAGCTTCCAGTCGGGCGCGCCCCTGCCGATCTTTGCCACGCGCCAGGACGTCTTCACCGGCATCGCACGGCGGCTCGCGCGGCGCGACCCAGACGATGCCGGCGCGCCGTCCGATTTCGACGGCTGGGACCGGCTGCGCAACCCGGTCACCGTCGGCAGCCCGTTCCCGTCGTTCCTGATCCAGGGCCAACCGGCGCTGGGCTACACGATCCAGATGCCGGGTGTCTGGGCGTCGCAGGACTGCAGCGACCAGGCCGACGGCATGCAGGGCCAGTTCCACCCCATCGGGCCCGTGCACTGCGGCGAGATGGAGCTGCCGCTGTCGACCTGCACGCCGCCGACGAAGCGCGAGGAGAAGGACGACTGCCCGGAGGACTACCGCCACACCGCGGCGCAGAACTACAACGCCGTGCTCTTCGGCGGTTCGGCCGACGTAAGCCAGGTGCTGCCGAAGTGGGCCCAGCCCTTCGTGCCGCTGGGCGCGTCCGGCGCCGTGATGGGCATTGCGACGACGAACCTGCCCGGCCGCCAGCTGATGCGGATGTTCGTGCACCTCGGCGTCGGGCTGTCGGGCGGCGGCAGCGGGCTGGACCGCCTCGAGGCAGCGACGATGCCGGAGAAGGACATCGGCCATCCCGCGCAGCTCGAGACCGGCTCGACCAGCATCGGCGCACGCATCTTCGGCGATTCCGACTTTCGCGTCCGCTTCAATGCGCACCTCACCTTGTCGGGCAAGAGCAACCGCATCGTCGTCGAGACCGGCGAAGGCGATTTCGACTTCTTCGCGCCGCACTGCAACCACGGTGGCGAGCGCTCCTACCACGGCATCCTGCGGCCCGTGGGCCCGGCCTTCTGCATCGACGATCCGCTGCCGAACGTCGGCCTGCCCGAGCGCGAGTGCAAGGACGACGAGAAGTGCCCCGACAGCGCGCTGCTTGCCGGGCATCGCCACCTGCGCGTGCGCGTCGGCCGGGCGACGACGAGGAGCCTGCCACCCGGGCTGCGCGATGCGGCGCGACCCTACGGCTGTTCGCTCGTCGCCGCCGACCTGCAGGTCGACACCGACGGCGACGACGGCGGCCCGATCCAACGCGAATTCGCGCTGCTGATGCGGGCCAGCGATTGCAGCTACACCGTCGGCCGTGCCGATGTCGACGTCAAGGTGCTGCTGCCGCGCCAACTCGCGACCGAGACGCCCGAAGACCTGCTGGCACCGTCCGACCTCATCGGCGGCGCCTGGCTCGATGGCGGCGGCACCCTGACGATCGTCGCGGCGACGAACGTGCCGCTACGCTTCAAGCTGCCGGGCAGCTACGACGGCACCTGCAGCGGCACCAACGCCGCGTACGGCGTGGTGCTGCCTGCCGACCGCGTCGACTGCGGCGAAGCACCCGAGCCCGAGCACGACACGCGCCCCGACGCCAACCATGTGCAGGAATGCGAGGCCTACCGCAGCGCCACCGCGCCGCTCGTCGACAACGCCGTCTCGGCGCTGAAGGCCGGCGCCTACGCCGGCCTTATCGGTGCGCTCGGCCCGGCGCCGCGTGTCCTGGTCCCGCCGCTCGACTACGAGGAGTGGCTGCGCACGCGCAAGCCGCGCGACGTCATCGACCCGGCGTTCTTCGTCGGCCGCGCGCCGGGCGCGAAGGGCGACGTGCCGGTGGTCGCGTTCACATCGCTGCGCATCCTGTCGATCAACAGCGACAAGACGATGGACGTGCAGTTCCTCAGCGACCTCTGTGCCTACGACGCCAGCGGCCGCGTGGTGGCACTGGCCGGGCTGGGCTGCGAGGATATGTTCATCCGTGCCGGTGACGTTCGCCGCATCCAGACGCTCGACTTCGGCCCGCTGCCGCCGGGCCCGCAGCCCGACACGCCCGACATCCGCACGGCCTGACGAGGCGGTGTCGACGACATAAACGTGCGCGCGCGCCCCCGCGGCGCGCGCGAACGAGCCGCAAGGGGCCGACCGATCGCTCGACCCGCGACAACTCAGTGCGACGCGCCGTCGTCGGCCCGCATGTAGATCACGCTGCCTTCGGCCAGGGCCACACTGCGCAGCACGGCGCGCGCCACCAGGGTGGCCACCGCGCGTTCGACCTCGGCCGGCGTCGGCCTGACGGACCCGGCAGGCAGCCACCAGCGCGCGATGCCGTCGGCCGAATCGGCGGCCATCGGGTGGGCGACGAGATAGGCCTGCAGCGCCTCCACCAGGGCGGCGTGGCGCGCTGCGTCGTCGGGCTGGCCGGAGGTGGGCATCGTGCAGCAGCCATCGCAAGTGCGGTGCCAGCCGCTGCACTCTGCGCAGCAGCCCCCGGGTTCCGTGCCTTGCCTGCCACGCCCCTGCGCGCGGTCGCTCGGCCGAGGCGGAGGAGCCGGGTCGCCGCTGACCCGGGCGGGGCGGACCCGACCCTGCGCTCGCCGCCCCGCGACTTCAGTGCAGCTCGGCGCGCGACAGCCCGTGCTTCTTCAAAAGCTTGCCGAAGGCGCGCCGTTCCTTGCCGGCGAGCTGCGCGGCGCGGGTGACGTTGCCGGCGGCGTCGTGCATCACGCGCCGCAGGTAGTCCTGCTCGAAGCTGCGCAAGGCATCGGCCTTCGCCTTCTGGAAGCAGGCCAGCGGCAGCGCCGCATCGGGCGCATCGCAGGCCGTGGGCACGGGCAGGCCGTCGTCGTGCGTGATCAGCGCGCCGCTGCTCATCAGGAAGCGCCGGTGCACCCAGTTCTCGAGCTCGCGCACGTTGCCGGGCCAGCTGTGGCAGTGCAGCCAGGCCAGCGTGTCGGGATGGAGCGCCCGTGGTGGGCCGCCGTAGCGCTCGTGCAGGCGCTGCACGAAATGCTGCGCGAGCAGTTCGACGTCGCCGTCGCGCTCGCGCAGCGGCGGCAGCACCAGGTGCAGGATCTTGAGCCGGTACATCAGGTCGGCACGGAAGGCGCCTTCGGCGACCAGTGCTTCGAGCGGGCGGTTCGCGGCGGCGATGACGCGCGCATCGGTGCGCTGTTCCCGCGCGCTGCCGACCGTGCGGAAGCACTGGTCCTGCAGGAAGCGCAGTAGGGTGACCTGCGCCTTGGCGCTGAGCGCGTCGACCTCGTCGAGGAACAGCGTGCCGTGGAACGCCTCGGCGACCAGGCCGCGGCGCGATTGCCGCGCGTCGGTGTAGGCGCCGCGTTCGACGCCGAACAGCTCGCTTTCGACCAGCGCATCGGGCAGCGCGCCGCAGTTGACGGGAACGAAGGGGCCGCCGCGCCGCACCCCGCCGTAGTGGATGGCACGCGCCGCCATTTCCTTGCCGCAGCCGGTCTCGCCTTCGATCAATGCCGGCGCGATGCTGGCGGCGATGCGCTGCAGCTGCAACAGCGTCCGGGCGTGTGCATGCGACTGGCCGACAAGCTGGCTGGTGGCTGCACTCCAGCCGTCGGCGGAAGGCGACCCTTCGAGGGACACGAGCGAGTCCGACATGGTGCGGGGCATTCTAGGCAGCGCCCGTCGCGCGTGACCCCCTAACCCGAGCTTTGACCACCCTCAGAACGTAGCCCCTCGTCCCGCTTGAACCATTTGTTCGCGGGGTGTGCGGGTACCGGATACTGGCGGGGTTGAGCGCGAGCAGTTCGAAGGCCTTGGCCTGCATCGGCGTGGGCCGTGTGGTGATGCACGATCTTGGTCTCTGGGTTGATGGCGGTGTGGGTGATGTTGTAGGCCAAGGTGGCCAGGTCCTTGAGCAGGGTCCTGAAGCTGTGCACGGCAGGCCGTCATCGGCTGTCTTGCTCGCGTCCTTGGCCTTGGCGTGGTCGGAGCGCACCGCCTTGGCCACCGGCGAGGCGCGGCTGGCGCTGGCCTGCTTCGAGCTGCTCGTCGTCGAACAGCATGGGCTTCAAGCGCTGCGCGCATGTGCCACTCGACGTAGTAGGCCAGCATGCACAGGAAGACGTGGGCGCGCACGCGCGGCCTCGGTGAAGTGGAAGACCGGGCGCACGTGCAGATCGACGGTCTTGATCGAGCGGAAGGCGCGCTCCACGTTGGACAGGCTCTTGTAGGCGGCGACGGTGGCGCCGGCGTCGAGCTGCGCGGCGCCCAGGCTGGTGCGCATCACGTACAGCCAGCCCGTCGAGTGCGGCCTCGACATCGATGGCCTCGGGCTTGCGCTGCTAGCTCAGCGAGGCGTCGGTGATCGTGAGCTCGAAGTGCTTGGCCATGTGAAAGTGCCGATCACGCGGCCCACGCGCAAGCGCAATGGCCTGCCTCGCCGCGCAGGGGGCTGCGCTTGCGCTGGGTGGCCGCCACGATCTTGGCGAGATCAGCCTCGGTGGCGGCGAGTAGCTCGAGCCGCTTGCGCGCACGCTCCTCGGCCAGCAGCGGGTTGCGACACACCACCAGGCGCTCGTCGGGGAAGCGCTGGCTGGTCAGCTCCAGCAGGTTGCGCTCCCTGCGGCACGGTCAGCGCGATCCTTTCCGGCGTGGACCCTTCGGCCACGAGGTGGAAGTCGAAGCTCTTCCGCACGGCCTTCAGCTGGGCCAGCTCGTGGTCGCCGTCTCTCAGCCGGGCGGTCATCACGCCGGGCTGCACCAGCCCGGTGGCCTCGACCTTCACGGTCATGCAGGCCCTGGGGGCGAGCGTCGCTGAACCCTCGACGATCTCCTGCTGCGCCGTGTCGGCTGCGCTCAGCGCGACCGTGCCCAGCGCGTAGGGCTCGCGGCCCGGCGGGGCGGCGGCGACGTCCGACACGCGTAGCGCTGGCGTGAGCGCCTCAGCGGTGTCGTTGCACAGCTGCAGCACGCCTGACGCGGTGCCGTCGGCCTCGGCAGTCAGCAGCGGGTTGCGCTGCAGGCACAGGCTGCACTTCGGCGGCGGCGTGGTGCGCGTGCAGAAGCTGCATGCGGTCGTAGTCGCGGCTGCGGTCACGGGCATGGCCTCGGGCTGGGTGCTCCGTCCA
This sequence comes from uncultured beta proteobacterium, assembly GCA_963725755.1. Classification (GTDB taxonomy): domain Bacteria; phylum Pseudomonadota; class Gammaproteobacteria; order Burkholderiales; family Burkholderiaceae_C; genus Rubrivivax. Next base: position 7,500 of record CAVRZW010000009.1, on the reverse strand, counting down.
AGGCTACCCACCATGGCCAGACCCAAGCCAGACAGGCACATCGCGCCGATGCTGGTCGATAGGCCACGCATGAGCAACTCGTTCTCCTCGTCGCCCCCCGCGGGACCGCCGCGATGAGGCTAGCTCGCTTAGCGGGGCCTGCCGATCCCCTGCTTCTCAGTCTTTACCTGCAGACCGGCGTGCGCCGGGCCTTCTCAGACGGGCTGGCCGGGTGCCCGGCAGCCGTTCACCTGCGCTCTTGTCCCGGTCGCCGGTTCCCACCCGCGAGCGACTGCTGTCGCCGAACTCTGAATTCCTCGAGGAGTTCAGCGAATGCCCGTTTTTAAAGTGGACCGGTCGTTCGATCAGAACATCGCCGCGGGCAGCTTCGGGTCGGGACTGCGAGTTCGAGCGGTACAGAAGCGGTCGCCGGCGCGACGTGATCCGCGTCTTGGAAGTCCTGCGGCCGCAGTACCTCGCATAGCAGCCGTTCGGGCCAGTGCGGCCTATCGCGAGTCCAACGGCTGCTTGCGGCTAGGCAGCGTGAGTACGTCCGCTGACGGCCACCGACAGCAACAGTCAAGGCTTGTGTGACACCTGCCCTCGCGCGCAGGCGGTCGCACGCCCTCGCTGCGTCCGGGCAGGTGTTGCATAAGCCTCGAGGGAGGAAACCGCGGCGAACGCCACGGCGGTCGTCGAGCGCTGCGGTTATGGCGATTGGTCAGCGCTTGCGTCGCGATCGGGCTGCACGCGATGCCGCGTCGAGACCGCGCCGACGAGCGCGGGTGGCTTGCGGCGCGTCACTTTGCTGCGGCAGCGGCCAGCGACAGGGCGTCTGGGTGCGGCGTTCGAGCCTCGCACGAAGCGATCCACCGGACGCCATGGTCGGCGTCGAGTTGATGGTCGGTGATATGGCGCCGTCATGATTCTGGCGGCGCCCGAATCGAGCAGTCGCGCAAGAAGGCTTGCAGCACCACCATCGCGTGGCCGCAGTGCGCGCACACGAAGGTTGGCGCCGGCACGGCCGACGCTTCGCCGGCCGACTCGTCGGGCGGTGGCGGCGCCACGTGCAACAGCTCGCGCGCCAGGGCGAGGTTGTCCCGGCGGTTGCTGTTGGCCAGCAGGCCGTAGTGCCGGATGCGGTGGAAGCCGCCCGGCAGGACATGCAGCAGGAACCGGCGCATGAACTCCTGCGGGCTCAGCGTCATTGCCTTGTGGCGCGTCTTCCCCTTGGCGCGGTAGTCCTTCCAGCGGAAGGTGACACCGCGCTCGTCCATCGCGAGCAGCCGGCTGTTGGAGATGGCCACGCGGTGCGTGTAGCGCGACAGGTAGGCCAGCACCGCCTGCGGTCCCGCGAACGGCCGCTTGGCATAGACCACCCACTCGCACTGGCGCAGCGGCGCGAGCCATGCCTTGAAGGCCGCGACATCGGCCAGCGCCGCGTGCTCGCCGAAGAACCTGAGCTTGCCGCCATCGTGCAACCGCTGCAGTTCCTCCAGGAAGCGTCGCCTGAACAGCCTTGAGAGCACGCGCACCGGCAGGAAGAACCCGGGCCGGCAGGCGATCCAGCGCGTGCCTTCTGACGCCAGCCCGCCACCCGGGACGATGCCGTGCACATGCGGGTGGTGGGTCAGTGCCGAGCCCCACGTGTGCAGCACCAGCGTGACGCCGATGTTCGCGCCCAGGTGCTTGGGATCGGCCGCGATACGCAGCAGCGTCTCGGCGGCGACGTCGAACAGCAACCCGTACAGCGCCGCCTTGTTCTGGTAAGCGATGTCGGCGATCGGCGCTGGCAGCGTGAAGACCACGTGGTAGTACTCCACCGGCAGCAGATCGGCCTGGCGCGCATCCAGCCAGCGCTTGGCCGCACTGCTCTGGCACTTCGGGCAGTGTCGGTTGCGGCACGAGTTGTACGAGACCTGGTCCAGACCGCACCCGTCGCAGCGCAGGACATGGCCACCCAGTGCCGCCGTGCGGCACTGGGTGATGGCCGACATCACCTTGAGCTGAGCCAGGCTCAGGTGACCGCGCTGGGCATCACGCCAAGCGGGTGCGTGGGCGCGGAAGATGTCGGCGACCTCCAGGGCAGGCCGCCCTTGCACCGCAGACCTCGTCGGCCTACTCGGGCTGGGGCTTGTCCGACGTCTGGTCCAGCGGACTGATCACGCTGCGCAGCAAGTCGGTGGCAACCGCGGCATACAGGGCGGTGGTCTCCAACTTCTTGTGGCCAAGCAGCACCTGGATGACGCGGATGTCGACCTTCTGCTCAAGAAGGTGGGTGGCGAAGCTGTGGCGCAGAACGTGCGGCGTCACCCGCTTGTCCAGGCCGGCCGTGGCCGCGGCCAGGTGGACGGCCCGGTTGAGTTGCCGTGCCGTCACGTGATCGGTCGGATCCATGCCCGGGAACAGCCAGCCGCCGGGGAGAATCTTGCCCTGGGCGTGGCCGAGCTTCCACCAGGCACGCAGCCGTTCCAGCAGCACCGGGCTGAGCATGGCGTAGCGATCCTTGCGGCCCTTGCCCTGTTCCACGCGCAAGGTCATGCGCTGGCCGTCGATGTCGCTCACCTTCAGCGACACGACCTCGCTGACGCGCAGACCGGCGCCGTAGGCCACCGACATGGCCGCCTGGTGCTTCAGGTTCGGCGCCGCTGCGATCAAGCGGCCCACCTCATCGGGACTCAGGATCACGGGCAGCTTGCGCGGCACGTGCACGTGCTGCATCTTGGCCATCACCTCCGGCTGGCCGAGCGTGATGTCGAAGAAGAACTTCAGCCCCGTGATGGTGGCGTTGATCGTCACCGGGCCGGTGCCGGCGTCGACCAAGTGCAATTGGAATCGTCGAAGATCTTCAGTGGTCGCGGTGTCGGGCGATCGACCCAGGAATGCAGCCAGCTTGCGAACGGCGCGGATGTAGCCGTCCTGCGTGTGCTCGGCAAACTTGCGCATGCGCATGTCGTCGAGCATGCGATGGCGCAGCGGCGTGCCTGGGCGGGTGGTGGTCTCCATGGTTGGCTCCAGTCGATGAACGAGGCGGATTGCCTCGATCACCAACATCGCAGAGCCGCAGCCTCAACGCACCACCACCGGCCTGGCCGGAGCGCCTACCGCGCGAGCGGTTTAGTCCGAAGACTGGGTGCTGCCGTTCAGTCTCGGCAGTTGAACGGCGGCCGAGACCGAAACCAGTCACACGAGGCTCAAAAAGGCGGATGACCGCTGCACCCTCCGGACCGGTAACTCGTGCAATGCGGGCGGCGTGACGGCCCACCAGCGACGCCTTCTGCCCGAGACGACCGGTCGAACCCGACCCACTGCGGTCCCGCAGACACCGAATGCCGATGGCCAGAAGTAGACGCCCTCACTCAAACTGATCTTGTCTCTTGCGATAGCAGAACCGCGCGGGAATTCAACTGGCGTTCACGGAGGCAACGCCTCGCGCTGGAGGTAGCTTAGACAGAGCGACTCAAGCTGCCCACGCAACGCACGTAGCATTTTCGGCGGTGCGCCGCCTTCAACCATCGCGCGGGTTGGGCCGGCCATCGCGGCGGAGAACATGAACGATGTCAGCGCCAGGTCGTCGAAGCGCGCGTCTGAGGCGGTCGCAAGCATGGCCGAGATCGCTGCGCGGTTGCGCTTTCCCACAGACTTCACGAGTTCCGCTGACTCAAGCTCGGCGGCTACGCCATAGAGCGCGCGTGCCTCATCGATATGCTCGGTCTTGGCACGCACGAAGGCTTCGACGACCGCGGCGACCATGACACTCACCGGCGCTCGATGCGCCGCTCGAGCGGCCACCTCTACGGAGTCTCCGACCCTCGCCAGATGACGCTGCAGCACCGCGTAAAGCAGCGCCTGCTTGTTCGGGTAGTACTGGTAGAGCGTGCCGACCGAGACACCTGCGCGGTCAGCCACGCGCGTGGTCGTCAGGCGCTGCGGCCCATCGCTGCGCAAAACCTGAATGGTCGCCTCGAAAACGGTGTCCACAGTGACCTGCGATCGCGCCTGGCGCGGCTGTTTGCGGGGCTCGAGGGCGGCGGATGAGGGCGGCGGCATATGCGAATTCCATATGTGAAGGATTGTTCATAAACTGCAGTATCGCATCCACCTTCACCAAGAGAGAATCGCATGTCAAATCCCGAAAGGCGAATCGCCCTCGTCACCGGTGCCAACAAGGGCATTGGTAACGAAGTGGTGCGAGAACTGGCGAGACGCGGGCTGACCGTTCTGCTGGGCGCTCGCGATGCGGTGCTGGGCCAGGCTGCCGCAGCGGCGTTGCAATCGCAGGGTCTCGACGTCCGTCTCATTGAAATCGACCTGTGCCGGGCATCCACGTTGACTGCAGCAGCTGAGCGCATCGGTGCCGAGTTTGGCCGCCTCGACGTGCTGGTCAACAATGCGGGCATCAGTGATGCACGCGACGCAGCACCATCAGAGGCGAACATCCAAGCCGTCCGTCGCATCTTCGACACCAACTTCTTCGGCACGCTGGCCGTGACGCAGGCGATGCTGCCTTTGCTGCGCCGCTCCCCTGGCGGCCGAATCGTCAACGTGTCCAGCGGACTCGGCTCGCTGGCGAAGAACTCGGACCCGCAGTGGGAGTACGCCGCGTACAGGCTCCTGGGCTACAGCGCATCGAAGGCGGCTTTGAACATGCTCACCATTCAGCTTGCGGCGGAGCTGCACGAAACCGGCATCAAGGTGAACGCGGTGAACCCCGGCTTCACCGCTACGGACCTGAATCAACACCGAGGAACGCAGACCCTGGCCGAAGGTGCCGCTGCCGCGCTGCAATACGCGCTGATCGACAACGACGGCGCGTCCGGCGGCTTCTTCAGCTCAGACGCAGCGCATGCGTGGTGAACCTGCGCTTTCCGGCCGACTCTGGTGCGAACCAACCTGCCGGGTTGCATCACAGAAGCACGGTGACGGTTCGAGGCGTCCAAGCAGTCGTTCATGGACGACCACGAATGCCGATGAGAGCCATTCGGCCGGGATCGCTCCGGGTTCAGGAACGGCGTCGAATCAGGCGACAAAGGCCATCGAACTCCACCCGAGCGAAGGGCCCCCGCTCCCCCCGCGAGCGCCGAAGGCCGGCCGGATCAAGGTTGGAGCGCCCGCCGGGTAGCACGTTCGGCTTCGTCGATGATCGCTTTGATTCGCGCCGGGGGCGGAGTCGAGATCAGCTGCAGTGCGATCCCGCGTACGAGGCCAACGAGGGACACGGCCATCGCCTCGGGGTCGATGTTGGCTCGCACCGAGCCGTCGCGGATCCCGTCGCGGACCTTGTCGGCGAGCAGGCGCCGGAAGCTGGCGTCTCGTTCCGCGTAGAGCGGCATCAGGACGGGATCGGCGGCAATCGCCTCGCCCCACATCTGCAGGAACGCGCGAGCAGACGGACGTCGGCTGGTGACGTTCTTCAGGTAGGCGCGAACCGTATCCGCCAGCCAGTCCGCGGCGTTACTCCTAACGTCCGGGAGGGCGAAAGTCTGAGCATCGCGCATCACCGCGCGGAGCAGATTCTCGCGGCTGCCGAAGTGATGAGAGACGATCCCCCGGCTGTAGCCGGCGGCCTCGCCGACCTCAGCCAGGGTGAGCGCGCGTGACCCGTGCTCGGCGATCAGCGCCGTCGCGGCAGCTAGCACCTTGCGTTCGGTCTGCTCGCGACGCTCTTGCTGCGTGCGGCGAGCGGGAGGTGATCGGGCATCAGGACTGCTCAGACATCGGATCGACCAAGCATATGATCCGCCGCGTTCAGTCACTCGGCCGGACGGCACGCGCAACGACGGTGCGGTTAAACAGCCCGAGCGAAACGATCGCTACGATACTTGTGTGTCAACCAACAAGTATTATTAGGAGGTTTTCATGTCGCGCACTCCACTCGTCCTCGTCCACGGCAACCCCGAGTCAGCGGCCATCTGGGGACCGCTCATCGGGGAGCTCGACCGGGCCGACGCGGTCGCCCTGTCCCCGCCCGGGTTCGGCGTCCCTGCGCCCCGCGGCTTCGACTCGTCGACGACGACCTATCGAGACTGGCTGGCGTCTCAGCTGGAGCTGTTCCGCGCTCCGGTCGACCTGGTCGGACACGACTGGGGCGGAATCCACGTCGCGGCGCTGGCCATGAGCCGTCCGGATCTGATTCGCAGCTGGGCCTCCGATGCCCTCGGCGTGTTCGCGCCCGACTACGTCTGGCATCCGCGGGCACAGGTGTGGCAGCAGGAGGGCTCAGGGGAAGCCTCGGTGCAGGAGTTGTGGGGAGGCGATCTGGAGCAGCGTCTCGCGGTGACGTCGGCCCTCGGTATGACCGGGCGCATGGCGGAGCGGGTCGCGGCAGGCATGGATCCCGAGATGGGTCGCGCCGTCCTCAAGCTGTTGCGGTCGGCACGACAGCCGGCGATGGCCGAAGCGGGACGGCTCCTACCGAGCGCCGCACAACGTCCCGGGCTCGCTCTCATCGCCGTCGACGACTTCGGGACGAGCCAGCGGGACGTTGGTGCAGCACGAGTGGGCAGCGCGCCAATCGGGCGCAAGAATGGCGCATCTGGAGGGCGTGGGCCACTGGTGGCCGGAGGAGACGCCGGCGCCGGTTGCTGAGGCTCTGACGAACTTCTGGGCAGAGCTGCCGGATCCTGAAACGGTGTAGGGCAGGAACTGCTCGAGCAGCGCTGCTGGACGTGAGAACCTGGGGCACTCCCCTCAGAGGCTGTGGGAACGCGGCGCGGCGAGGTACTCGCGATCAGTTGTCCTTCTGATCGCAAAACCCCTCGATCTTCGACAATGACAGCTTGCCCCACGGAGATGCGCACGAGGGTCACCTGTGGCCACGGCTTTCGATTGCACGCGCCGCTCGTAGCTGGGTAGGAAGTCTTCGGCGATCGCCATTGCTTCCATCGCGAGGCACTCGGGGTTGCAACCCGCTACGCAACAGGGGGCGGTGCAGTGACACCTTCGCTCGAAATCTTCGTTCCCGACGCGCTATGGCTTAGGGACTACGTCGTCTCCTTGGGAGGGGCGCGGATCAATGCGCGGATGACGGTGCTCCAACTCCGGAGCGGCGAGATCCTGATTCACTCCCCGTGCGTGTTCGATGAGGCGGTGGCCGCGGAGGTCGCGGCGCTGGGGCCGGTCGTAGCGATTATCGCGCCAGGCAATTTCCACTGGCTTCACGTGCGCTCGTGTCAGCAGGCCTTTCCCCAGGCGGTGACGTACATCTGCCCTGGCGTCGAGAAGCGGGCCAAGGGGCTCAACTTCGACGAGGTGCTCGGCGACAACGCGCCGGCATTGTGGGCGGGGGAGATATCACAGGTCTGCCTGCAGGGAACGCGCGTGATGCGTGAAGTCGCGTTCTTTCACCACGCCAGCAAGACTCTCATCCTCGTCGACCTGATCGAGAACGTCACGGCGGCCACGCCCGGTACCAACTGGTTTCTAAGATCCTTGTTTTGGGCGATGGGGATGTGGAACACTCCCAGCCCGGCGCCAGAATACCGGCTCGGCTGGGGTGACAAGGCGATCGTGCGCCAGTGC
>CAVRZW010000008.1:0-207728 GCA_963725755.1 uncultured beta proteobacterium | reverse complement strand
AACGTGTTTTCGACGCCTAATTCTGTCCGGTAACACTGTCCGATAAACGGGGTTGGTGGGGTGTAACGCGCAGCGGGGCTGTGCCGGGGCTGTTTGACGGCAACGGGTTGGGCATGGTACTGTATGAACGTACAGTTCTGTGCGGGGTCGTCAAAGTGGACAGTTCATCGCGGCAGGGGCCTCGTCTTCTGCAGACGCTGGTGGAGCGGCTCCGGTACATGCACTACAGCATACGAACCGAGCAGGCCTACGTCTATTGGGTGCGCTCTTTCGTTCGCTGGTCGGGGATGCGGCATCCGCGTGACATGGGGCCGGCAGAGGTGCAGGGGTTCCTGACCATGCTGGCCACCGAGCGGCACGTGGCGGCGGCCACCCATCGGCAGGCGCTCAGTGCCTTGCTGTTTCTCTACCGCGAGGTGCTGGGTCTGGAGATGCCCTGGATGCAGGATCTGGGCGGCCCGGTGCCGCCGAAGCGCATTCCGGTGGTGTTGACGCATGGCGAGGTGCAGGCGCTGCTGTCGCGCATGTCCGGTGTCACCGGCCTGCTCGCGCGTCTGCTCTACGGCACCGGGCTGCGGCTCATGGAGGGCGTGCGGCTGCGCGTCAAGGACGTCGATTTCGTGCGCCGCGTCATCGTCGTGCGTGACGGCAAGGGCGGCAAGGATCGCGTCGTGATGCTGCCGCGCTCGCTCGAGGCGCCGCTGCGGGCACAGTTCGATGCGGCGCACCGTCTGTGGCTCACCGACCGGGCGCGCGAGCAGCGGTCCGACGATGCGGCGGCCGTGCTGCGCGCCGGCGCTGCGTTCGTTCCCGTCACTGCCGCCGCGCAGGCGGACGACCGCGCTGTGCCACTGCCGGTCGCTGGCGTGTACCTGCCCCATGCGCTGGCCGCCAAATACCCTCGTGCCGCGAACAGCTGGACCTGGTTCTGGGTCTTCCCGTCGCCGACCCTGTCGACCGACCCGCGCGCAGCGGTGCTGCGCCGTCACCATCTTCACGAGAAGCGGTTGCAGCGCGACCTGCATGCGGCCGTGTTCGCCAGCGGCCTGAGCAAGGCGGCCACCGTGCACACGCTGCGCCATTCCTTCGCCACCCACCTGCTGCAGGCCGGCACCGACATCCGCACGGTGCAGAAGCTGCTCGGCCACGCCGACGTCAGCACGACGATGATCTACACCCATGTGCTCGAGGTGGCCGCGGGCGGCACCACCAGCCCGCTCGACCAGCTCGACGCCGCGCAGGGCGAAGCTTGGTCGGCCGCGATCGCTCGCGCCGATGCCCCGGCTCCGGATCGTGTCGAAGCCGGTGAGTCCCTCTTGCCGTCGTTCCCTCCGTTCCCGACGCTCACCGTGCCGCGCGCCCGCGAGCCCCTGCCGTGCTACCCCGCCGCATCCCGCCCCTTCCCGGCTACGCCGAGCTGCTCTGCAGCAGCAACTTCAGCTTCCTGAGCGGCGCCTCGCAACCCGAGGAGCTGGTCGCCCGCGCGCAGGCCTTGCGCTACGCGGCGCTGGCGATCGCCGACGAGTGCTCGCTGGCCGGCGTGGTGCGCGCGCATGTCGAAGCCGAGCGGCTGCGCATGCCGCTGATCATCGGCGCGCAGATGCGGTTGCAGGCGCAGGCGCCGGCGATGCCGTCGCAGCCGGCCCGATCCGCGTCGCCGCCCGGCCCGCGCCTGGTCCTGCTGGCGATGTCGCGCCGCGGCTACGGCAACCTCGCGCAGTGGATCACGGTGGCGCGGCGACGCGCACCCAAGGGCGAGTACCTGGCGCTGATGTCCGATGTCGAGGGCAGGGTGCCGGCCGCGCCCACGCTGGCCGGGCTGCCCGATTGCCTGGCGCTGCTCGTCGTCTCGGAGGTGCTGGCGGCCGCGCAGCCTTTCGAGACCCTGTTCGCCCACGCTGTCTGGCTGCGCACCTGGTTCGGCGACCGCGCCGCGCTGGCGCTGCCGCTGCTGCACCAGGCGCACGACGCGCTGCTGGTCGATCTCACCCAGCGCGTGGCCGCGCTCACCGGCCTGCCCGTCGCCGCGGTCGGCGACGTGCGCATGCACGCGCGTTCGCGCAAGCCGCTGCTGGACGTGCTCACCGCGACGCGGCTGAAGCGCCCGCTGGCCGACTGCGGCTACGCGCTCGCGCCCAACGCCGAGGCCCACCTGCGGCCGCGCGCGCGGCTGGCCGCGCTGTACCGGCCCGAGTGGCTGGAGGCCACGCTGGCGCTGGCCGGCCGCTGCGCGTTCTCGCTCGCCGAACTGCGCTACGAGTACCCCGAGGAGATCGTGCCCGCCGGCCAGACGCCGGCCTCGTGGCTGCGCACCCTCACCGAGCAGGGCGCGGCCGAGCGCTATCCGGCGGATCGCTACCCGGCCGGCATACCGCCCAAGGTGCGCGCGATGCTCGAGCACGAACTGGCGCTGATCGCACAGCTGCAGTACGAGCCCTACTTCCTCACCGTCACCGACCTCGTCCACTGGGCGCGCAGCCAGGGCATCCTGTGCCAGGGCCGCGGCAGCGCGGCCAACTCGGCGGTCTGCTACTGCCTGGGCGTGACCGCGGTCGATCCCGACCGCACGACGCTGCTGTTCGAGCGCTTCATCAGCGCCGAGCGCAACGAGCCGCCCGACATCGACATCGACTTCGAGCACCAGCGCCGCGAGGAGGTCATCCAGTACGTCTATCGCAAGTACGGCCGTCACCGCGCCGCGCTGACCGCGGTGGTCATCTCGTACCGGCCGCGATCGGCGCTGCGCGACGTCGGGCGGGCGCTGGGCATCGACCTCGAACGGATCGACGCGGTGGCCAAGAGTCAGCATTGGTTCGACGGCCGGACTATCGACGCCGAGCGCCTGCGCGAGAACGGCTTCGACCCCGACTCGCCGCTGTGCCGGCTGTGGGTCGAGCTGACGGGCACGCTGATCGGCTTTCCGCGCCACTTGAGCCAGCACCCGGGCGGCTTCGTGATCGCGCGCGACGACCTCGCGCGGCTGGTGCCGGTGGAGAACGCGGCGATGGCCGGCCGCAGCGTGATCCAGTGGGACAAGGACGACCTCGACGCGCTGCGCCTGCTCAAGGTCGACCTGCTCGCGCTGGGCATGCTCAGCGCGATCCGGCGCGCGCTCGATCTCGTCGGCGCCAAGCGCGGCCGGCCGCTGGCGCTGCACGAGGTGCCGCCCGAGGACGCGGCCAGCTACGAGATGCTGTGCCGCGGCGACAGCGTGGGCACCTTCCAGGTCGAGAGCCGGGCCCAGATGAGCATGCTGCCGCGCCTGCAGCCGCGCCGCTTCTACGACCTGGTGATCGAGGTCGCGATCGTGCGGCCGGGTCCGATCCAGGGCGGCATGGTGCACCCGTACCTGAAGCGCCGATCGGGCGAGGAGCCGGTCGACTACCCGAGCAGCGAGGTGCGCCAGGCGCTGGAACGCACGCTCGGGGTGCCGATCTTCCAGGAGCAGGTGATGCAGCTCGCGATCCTGGCCGCCGACTTCACGCCCGGCGAGGCCGACCAGCTGCGCCGCGCGATGGCGGCCTGGAAGCGCAAGGGCGGCCTGGGGCCGTTCCATGCGCGGCTGGTCGGGCGCATGGTCGACAAAGGCTACCCGCCGGAGTACGCCGAACGCATCTTCAAGCAGATCGAGGGCTTCGGCGAATACGGCTTCCCCGAAAGCCATGCCGCCAGCTTCGCGCTGCTGGTCTATGTCAGCGCCTGGCTCAAATGCCACCACCCCGATGCCTTCCTCGCCGCGCTGCTCAACAGCCAGCCGATGGGCTTCTACGCCCCGGCGCAGCTGGTGCGCGACGCGCGCGAGCATGGCGTGGTGGTGCTGCCGGTGGACGTGCTGCGCAGCGGCTGGGACACGTGCCTGGACATGATGAGCCCGTCCACTGCGGACGGGCCACGGCCGGACCTGCGGCCGGTGCGCCTGGGCTTGAACCGCATCGGCGGCTTCGGCCAGGACGCCGCCCTGCGCATCGTCGCCGCGCGCGACGAGGGCCCTTTCGCCAGCCCCGAAGACCTGGCGCGGCGGGCGCAGCTCGACGCCCGTCATCTGGCGCTGCTGGCGCAGGCCGACGCGCTGGCACCGCTCGCCGGCCACCGCCACCAGGCGGCCTGGGCGGTGGCCGGCATCGACACCCGCGCCACGACCTTGCTGCGCGCCACCCGCACTCACGAGGCGGCGGCCGAGCTGCCGGCGCCGGCAGCGGCCGAGGGGGTGCTCGCCGACTACCGCGCCACCGGCCTGAGCCTGACCCGGCACCCGGTGGCGCTGCTGCGCGAGCAGCTCGCCGCGTTCAAGGTCCAGCCCGCGGCGGTGCTGCGCGGCTACCCGCAGGGCCGGCTGGCGCGCGCCAGCGGCATCGTCACCCACCGCCAGCGGCCCGAGACCGCCAAGGGCGTGGTCTTCGTGACGCTGGAAGACGAGACCGGCGCCGTCAACGTCATCGTCTGGCCGCAGGTGGCGCAGGCGCAGCGGCGGGCGCTGCTGGCCAGCACCCTGCTCACTGTCTATGGCATCTGGCAGCGCGAAGGCAAGGAAGGACACGAGGTGCGGCACCTGGTGGCGCGCACGCTGGTCGATCACTCGGCCCTGCTGCAGGGGCTGGCCAGCCACAGCCGCAACTTCCGCTGACCGCCGCCGGGCCGCTCGGCACAATCGCCGCCATGCAAGTCCCGATCGAATGGCTGCCCGCGCAGGGCGCGCCCGAGCAGCTGATCCTGCTGCTGCATGGCTGGGGCGGTCGCGCGGCGGCGATGCTGCCGCTGGCGCAGGCGCTGCGCGACGCCTTTCCGCAGGCCGCGCTGATCGCGCCCGATGCCCCGCATGCGCATGACGACGGCGGCCGCGGGCGCCAGTGGTACTCGATCCGCGATCTCGACCAGACCAACTGGCCGCAGCGCGTGGCCGCCGTACTGCCCGAACTCCAGCAATGGGTGCGTGCGCAGCAGCAGCGCCTGGGCGTGGCGCCGGCAGCCACCGCGCTGGCCGGGTTCTCGCAGGGCGCGATCCTGTCGCTGGCGCTGGCGGCGCATGACGACGGCATCGCCGGCCGCGTGCTCGCCTTCGCCGGCCGCTACGCGGCGCTGCCCGCGGCGGCACCGCGCCACACCACCGTGCACCTGTTCCACGGCAGCGCCGACACCGTGATCCCGGCCGCCGGTTCGCGCCAGGCGCTGGAGCACCTCGCGGCGCTGCAGGGCGACGCCACGCTCGACATCGCCGAAGGCATCGGCCACACGCTGCACCCGGCGCTGATCGACTGCGCGCTGCAGCGGCTGCGCAGCCACGTTCCGCTGCGGACCTGGCAGGCGGCCCTCGGCGCTGCGCCGGCGCCGGACCGCTGAGGCCGCGGCCGCGCGGCCATCGGCCTTCATCGCGCCCTGATCCGCGATCGCCCCTGCCTGCCATGCTGTTCCTGCTGTCCCCCGCCAAGACCCTCGACTACGAGACCTCGGTGCCCGCGCCGGTGCTGAAGAAGGTGATGGCGCCGCGGGCTGGGCCAGAATGCCGCCATGTCCGCCATCGACGCGACTCGACAGACGATCACCGTGGACCTGCGGCGCTGGATCGTCGCCCAGGCCGAGGCCGGCTGCCGACCGGCCGACGTGATCGCGGCGATGAAGGCCAGCGGCTGGGCCGAAGAGACGGCGATGGCGGCGATGGAGCAGACCCTGCGCCAGCGCTTGGACGAACTGGGCCGGGCAGCGGTGGAACTGCCGCCGGCCGCGCCGGTGCCCGAGCCGGCGCTCGCCGGCGGGCCCTTGCTGCGCTTGTCCGACGGTCACGAACTGCGCGTGCTCGCCAGCATGGGCCTGCCGCGGGTGCTGGTCCTCGGCGGCCTGCTCACCGACGCCGAATGCGAAGGCCTGATGGCGCTGGCCGCACCGCGGCTGGCACGTTCCGAGACGGTCGTCAACGGCACCGGCGGCAGCGAGGTCAACGCGGCGCGCACCAGCGACGGCATGTTCTTCGAGCGCGGCGAGACGCCGCTGATCCGGACCATCGAGGCGCGCATCGCCGAGTTGCTGCGCTGGCCGCTGGACCATGGCGAAGGCCTGCAGATCCTGCGCTACCGGCCGGGCGCCGAGTACCGGGCCCACAACGACTACTTCGATCCCGAGCACCCGGGCACGGCGCGCATCCTGCAACGCGGCGGCCAGCGCGTGGCCACGGTGGTGATGTACCTCAACACGCCCGCGGCGGGCGGCGCCACCGGCTTCCCCGACGTCGGCCTGGAGGTCGCGCCGGTGCGCGGCAACGCGGTCTTCTTCAGCTACGAGCGGCCGCATGCCAGCACGCGCACCCTGCACAGCGGCGCGCCGGTGACGGCGGGCGAGAAATGGGTCGCCACCAAGTGGCTGCGCCAGGGCGTGTTCGTCTGACGCCGGCTAGAGATCGACGATCTCGCCGATCTGCGGCACCCGCACCTTCCAGCCCAGTTCGTTCTGGATCGCCACCCGCAGTGCATCGGCGGCGTCGGGTTCGCCGTGGACGACGAAGGTCTGGCGCGGCGGCGCCTTCATCTGGCGCAGCCAGGCCAGCAACTCGCCGCGGTCGGCATGGGCCGAGAAGCCCTCGAGGTGCTGCACCTCGGCACGCACCGGCACCATCTTGCCGTGGACCTTGACCTCGCGCTCGCCGGCGATCAGCCGGGCGCCGCGGCTGCCGCCGACCTGGAAGCCGGCGAAGACGATCGAGTCGTGCGGGTCGGGCGCCATCGTCTCGAGGTGGAACAGCACCCGCCCGCCGGTGGCCATGCCGCTGGCCGAGATGATGACGGCCGGAAAGCGCGCCGCCGCCAGCCGCATCGACTGCTGCGCCGTGACCACCATGCGCACGCCGTCGGCCAGGCCGCGCAGTTCGCTTGCCGGCACCCGCAGCAGACCGCCGTGGCGGCGGTACAGCGCGGTGGCCTCGATCGCCATCGGGCTGTCGAGAAAGATCGGCAGCTCGCGCGGGATCCTGCCGGCGCGCCTGAGCCTTTGCAGCACCAGCAGCAGCGCCTGCGCGCGGCCGACCGCGAACGACGGCAGCAGCACCGAGCCGCCGCGCTGGATCGTGCGGTTGACGATCTCGGCCAGGCGCTCGCCGCTGTCTTCGACCGGATGGCTGCGGTTGCCGTAGGTGGATTCGACCAGCAGCACGTCGGCTGCGCCCGGCGGCTCGGGCGCCGGCATCAGCAGGTCCTGCGGGCGGCCGACGTCGCCCGAGAACAGCAGCTTCAGGCCGCGCTGCGCCAGCGTCACGGTGCAGGCGCCGAGCAGGTGGCCGACCGGCGTCAGCGTCACCTTGCTGCGCCCGATCGCCAGCGGCTGCCCCGGCGGCAACGGCACGAACTGCGCGATCGCCCGCTGCGCGTCGGCCTTGGTGTACAGCGGCAGCGCCTTGGCGTGGCGCGAGTAGCCGTAGCGGTTGGCGCGGCGGGCGTCCTCTTCCTGCAGGTGGGCGCTGTCCAGCAGCAGCACCGCCGCCAGTTCGCAGGTCGCCGGCGAGGCGTGGATCGGGCCCTCGTAGCCATGCCGCACCAGCGCCGGCAGCCAGCCGCTGTGGTCGACGTGGGCGTGGCTGAGGACCACCGCGTCGAGCCTGCGCAAGGCCTCGGGCATCACCCAGTTGCGCAGGCGGTGCAGCTTCCAGCCCTGGAACAGTCCGCAGTCGAGCAGGATGCGGCGGTCTTCGGTCTCGACCAGGTGGCGCGATCCGGTGACGCCGTCGACGGCGCCGAGGAACTCGATCTTCATGCGCCGCCCTTCGCTTGTCCGATGACCTGCAGTTCCGCCGACTCGACGATGCGGACCCCGGGCCCTGCGGCCTCGAGCGCGCGCCGCATCGCCCGCGCCACCGTGGCCGCCGCGATCGGGCGCCAGGCTTTCGGGATCAGGCCGGCCAGCGGCGCGGTGAGGGCCAGCGCCAGGCGCTCGCCGGTCCGCGGCGGCTGGCCGAGCGCGGCGCGGTCGCCCGCCAGCAGCGAGGGGCGTGCGATGACCACGCTGGCGAAGCCCAGGCCGGCGACGGCAGCTTCCATCTCGCCCTTGACGCGGCTGTAGAAGTTGCCCGAGGTCGGATTGGCGCCGAGGGCGGAGACGACCGCGAAGCGCGTCGCGCCGGCCGCGCGTGCAGCGCGGGCGAAGGCGAGCACGGCGTCGAGGTCGACGGCGCGGAACGCAGCTTGCGAGCCCGCAGCCTTGATCGTCGTGCCCAGGCAGCAGAAGGCGCTGTCGGCCGCGGGCAGGGCGGGCAGGGCGCGGTAGTCCACCAGCTGCACGCGATGCGTCGGATGGGCCGCCGCCAGCGGCCGGCGGACCAGCAGGTGCAGCAGGCCGGGGCCGGTCCATTGCGCGGCGATCTCGCGGCCGACGAGGCCGGTGGCGCCGGCGAGCAGGGCGTCGGTCATGGCGCGAGCGTACCCGATCGGCCGCGGCGCCGGCGCTCAGCGGAACTGGTCGAGCAGCCGGTCCAGCGTCATGACGAAAGGCTGCTGCATCAGCGGCAGGGTCAGCAGCAGCCCGAGCAGGCCCACGCCCAGCGTGACCGGAAAGCCGATCGCGAACACGTTGATCTGCGACGCCACGCGTGCGATCGTGCCGAGCACGAGGTTGACGAACAGCAGCATCGTCACCAGGGGCAGCGCGATCCACAGCCCGGTGGCGAAGATCTCGGCGCCCCAGCGCTGCGGCTGCACCTGGTGCAGGAACGCGAAGGGCTCGGGTCCGACCGGGAACACGGTGAAGCTCTGGACCAGCGCGGCGATCACCAGCAGATGGCCGTTGATGACGATGAACAGCCAGGCCACCGTGGTGCCGAAGAAGCGGCTGGCGGCGGTGGCGGTGCCGGCCGAGATGGGGTCGAAGAAGCCGGCGAAGTTCAGCCCCATCTGCAGCCCGATGAGCTCGCCGCCGAACTCGACCGCGGCGAACACCAGCTGGACCGAGAAGCCGAGCGACAGGCCGATCACGGTCTGTTGCAGCACCAGCATCAGCGCCGCCGGCGAATCCAGCGCGACCAGCGGCGCCGGCGGCAGGGTCGGCTGCGCCGCCAGCGCGATCAGCGCCGCCAGGCCGATGCGCAGGCGCACCGGCACGTTGCGCGTGCCCAGCACCGGCAGCGACGTGAACAGCGCCAGCGCGCGCAGGAAGGGCCACAGCAGCGGCGTGACCCAGGCCAGGATCTGGGCTTCGCTGAAGCTGATCATGTCAACCGACGGCCGAGGGGATCGCCATCAGCATGCGCTGGATGTACTCGACCAGCGTCGTCACCATCCACGGCCCGGCGATGCCGAGCACGGCCACCGCCGCCAGGACCTTGGGCACGAAGCTCAGCGTCGCCTCGTTGATCTGGGTCGCGGCCTGGAAGATGCTCACCAGCAGGCCCACCACCAGCACCGACAGCAGCACCGGTGCGGCCACCATCAGCAGCATCGTCAGGCCTTGCTGGCCGGTGGCCAGGACTTGTTGTGCGTCCATGCGTGAACGTGAATGGTCAGGTTGCGAACGAGGCGGCCAGCGAGCCCAGCAGCAGGTTCCAGCCGTCGGCCAGCACGAACAGCATCAGCTTGAAAGGCAGCGACACCAGCACCGGGCTGAGCATCATCATCCCCAGGCTCATCAGCACGCTGGCCACGATCATGTCGATGACGAGGAACGGGATGAAGATCATGAAGCCGATCTGGAACGCGCTCTTCAGCTCGCTGGTGACGAAGGCCGGCACCAGCACCATCAACGGCACGTCGGCGCCCTTGACCTCGGGCGGCAGCTTGGCCAGCTTGGAGAAGAGCTGGACGTCGCTCTGCCGCGTCTGCTTGAGCATGAACGCGCGCAGCGGCAGCACGCCCTTCTTCAACGCCTCGTCGGCGCTCATCGTGCCCGCGGTGTAGGGGGCATAGGCCTGCTGGTAGATCTGGTCGAGGGTGGGCGACATCACGAAGAAGGTCAGGAACAGGCTCAGGCCCACGATCACCTGGTTCGGCGGCGCGGCCTGCGTGCCCAGCGCCTGGCGCAGCAGCGACAGCACGATCACGATGCGCGTGAAGGCCGTCATCAGCAGCAGCACCGCGGGCAGGAACGACAGCGCGGTGAAGAACAGCAGGGTCTGGATCGGCACCGAATAGCTGGTGCCGCCGGCGCCCTGGCCGATCACCAGCGGCAGGCTGCCGGCGGGCGCGGTCGGCAGGCCGCCGGCCTGCTGCGCCCAGGCCGTGCCGGCGCCGAGGGCCAGCAGCGTGAGGGCGATTGCGGTCCGGGCGCGGATGGCGGATCTCATCGTGTCCTCAGGCCCCGCGGTCGCCGCGCACGCGACCGAGCAGCTGGGCGAAGGCGGCCCCCGGCGGCGCCGGCGGCAAGGCGCCGGCGTCGCTCTGCGGCGCCATCTGGTGCAGCGTGCTCATGCCCTGCGGCGAGACGCCCAGTACCAGCCACAGGCGTTCATCGCCCTGGCCGACTTCGACCGTGACGAGCTTGTGCTGCGCCGACAGCGGCAGCACCGCCACCGTGCGCGGCAGGCCCGGCCGGCCGCTGCCGGCGCCGGCCAGCGGCGTGCGCTTGAGCAGCCACAGCGCCAGCGGGATCAGCGCGATGACGAAGACGAACCACAGCAGCGACGTGCCCAGACCCGGTTGCATGCGATCGGGCCCTAGACCTTGGACAGCCGGCGCATGCGCTCGCTGGGGGTGACGATGTCGGTCAGGCGGATGCCGAACTTGTCGTTGACCACCACCACCTCGCCCTGCGCGATCAGGTAGCCGTTGACGAGCACGTCCATCGGCTCGCCGGCCAGCGTCTCGAGTTCGACCACCGAGCCCTGGGCCAGCTGCAGGATGTGCTTGATCGGGATCCGCGTGCGCCCGAGCTCCACCGTGAGCTGGACCGGGATGTCCAGGATCATGTTGATGTCGTTGCCGGCGCTGGCGGCGCTGGCGGCACCGGTGGGCGCGAAGTTGGTGAACGCCGCCGGCGCCACGCTCTCGGCCGGCGCGCTGACCTCGCTGGCCACCTCGTTGCCGGCCCCGGGCTTGCTCTCGGCCAGCGCGGCGGCCCATTCGGCGGCCATCTTGTCTTCTTCGGACATCGGTTCGACGGGTTCAGCTGCCATGGTGGGATCCTTCGAGCCAGCCCAGGTTGGAGCCGGTGAGCAGGCGGTCGATCTTGACCGCGTAGCGGTTGTTGCTGGTGCCGTAATGGGCGTCGAACACCGGCACGCCGGCGACCTTGGCCTGGATCATCGGGTCGAGGTCGAGCTCGATGAAGTCGCCGGGCTTGAACGACAGCAGTTGCTCGACGGTGGCTCCGGCGTGCGCGAGTTCGGCCACCAGTTCGACCTCCGCGTCCTGGATCTGGTGCTTGAGCAGGTTGACCCAGCGCCGGTCGGGCTCGACCGAATCGCCCTGGATCGTCGAGTACAGGACGTCGCGGATCGGCTCCAGCGTCGAGTACGGAACGCAGAAATGCACCGAGCCGGTGGTCTCGCCGATCTCGAGCGTGAAGTTGGTGGCGACGACGACCTCGCTCGGGGTGGCGATGCTCGCGAACTGCGGCTGCATCTCGCTGCGCTGGTACTCGAGCTCGACCGGGTAGATGCCGGTCCAGGCCTTCTTGTATTCGGCGCAGATGACCTCGACCAGGCGCATGATCACGCGCAGCTCGGTGGGCGAGAAGTCGCGTCCCTCGATCCGCGTGTGGTACTTGCCCACGCCGCCGAACAGCGCGTCGATGACCGCGAACACCAGGCTCGGGTCGCAGACGATCAGGCCCGAGCCGCGCAGCGGCCTGACGTTGACGATGTTGAAGTTGGTCGGCACCACGATCTCGCGCAGGAAGGCGCTGAACTTCTGCACCTTGATGCCGCCGATGGAGACCTCGGGGCTCTTGCGGATGAAGTTGAACAGCCCGATGCGGATGTTGCGAGCGAAGCGCTCGTTGATGACCTCCATCGTCGGCATGCGGCCGCGGACGATGCGCTCCTGGCTCGCCAGGTCGTAGTTGCGGGCGCCGGTGGTCGGGGGCTCGATCTCCTCGAGCTTCTGGCTCTCGCCGGTGATCCCCTGCAACAGGGCATCGACCTCGTCTTGCGAAAGGATCTGCTGGTTCATCGCGATCGCGTTGCGTCGGCGCTACTGGATGATGAAATTGGAGAACTGCACGGCCTTGATCGGCAGTTCGGCGCCCTTGCCGCTGCGCCGGCCCTTGCCGGCCGTGGCGTCCCCATCGTCCGGCGGCACGTCGTAGCCGAGCGCGCGCGAGGTCTCGCGGCGGATCTTGGTGGCCAGACTGGCCTTGCCTTCGCGGCCCAACAGTTCGGCCGCACTGCGGTCGGCGATGGCCATCAGCACGTTGTTGCGGATCGCCGGCATGTAGGTCTTGATCTCCTCGACCAGCTTCGGGTCGGTGACCTCCAGCGTCACGCCCACCTGCGCATAGCGCTCGGCGTCGCGGTCGGCGAGGTTGACGGTGAACGGGTCCAGCGGCACGAAGGTGGGCGTGACCCCGGCTTCGCGCCTGACCTCGGCGGCCGCGGACGGCGTGCCGTCGGCGCCGTCGCCCTCGGCAGCGGCGGCCTTCCGCTTCAGGAGCACGACGGCGGCAACGGCGCCGAGCAGGAGAACCAGCGCCACCGCGACGACGATGATGATCAGCTTCTTCTTGCCCTTGACGGGCGGCGGGGGGGTGGCGGCGACGGCGGCCGTGGCGGTGGACATGGTCTGCTCCTGCAGGTCAGCGCCCGGGCGGCCGCGGTGGCCACTCTCGGCGTGTGACGGTCATTATTGAGACCGCTGGCAGCGCCGAAAGCCTGGATAAGGGCCGCGAAAGGCGGCCATCAACGCGCCCGCGGCGAGGCGCCGCAGCAGGCCGCTTCAGGCGACCAGATCGACGACACCGCGGCGGCGGATCGCCGGCGCGGCGGCGCCGACGACGGACCGGGTATCGGCACCGTGGTCGGCCGCCGCGCGGCCGGTGGCATTGCCGGCGCCGCGCGCCTGCGCCCCGCCTTCGGGCTGCGGTTGGCGCGGCTGCTCGAACACGCCGCCACCGGCGAGCGTCAGGCCGGCCTCGCGCAGGGTGCCCGCCAGTTGCGGCATCGCCTGCTCGAGCGCGCTGCGGGTCTGCGCATGAGCGGCCGCCAGGTGCACCTGCGCGGTCTGGCCGTCGAGCTGGATCTGCACCGTCAGCGGCCCCATTTCGGCCGGATTGAGCTCGAGCCGCGCGTGCTGCACGCCGGCGCGCACGAAGGTCGTGATCTGGGCGCCGAGCTGGGATGCGAAGTCGGGGCTGCCGGGGCTGGCGGCCAGGCGCCCGGTGGCCGGGGCGGGTGGTGCAGCGCCGGCGCCGCCCTGCAGCGCCAGCGCCGCGGCGGCCGCGGCACTGCCGGCTGCCCCCGCGTCGGGCGGCGCGCCCGCCGAGGCGGCGGAGGCGCGCGAATCGGCGATCGCCGTGCTCATGCCGGCATTGCCGGCTGCGACCGCGCCCACCGCGGCGGCGTCGGCTGCGGCACCGCCGCTCCGGCTCGCCGGGTCCGCCGCCGCCCCTGCGGCAGCGGTCGCGGCGCCACGGCCGTCGCGGGCCGCGCGCGGCGCGGTGCCGCGCGCGGTGGCGTTGGCATTGCCCTCCACGGTCGCACCCGGCGCAGTGGTGCTGGCCGCATCGCGCGCCGGGTGCGTTGCCGTCCCTGCGGCAATCGTCGCGGCCTCGCTGGCGTCGCCGGTGGCGCGCAACGGGCGACCGGGCGCGGTGGCGCTGGCAACGGCATTGCCGCCCGCTTCGGGCGACGCCGGGGCGGCTGCCGCTTGCGCGACGACGCCCATCCCGGCGAGCCAGGTCGGCTGCGCATTGTCGGCATCGCCGGCGCTCGCCTTGTGCGTGGCCTGGGATGGCGGGGCGTCGGTGCCGCCGGCGGAGGCCTCTGCGTCCTTGGCGACCGGCAGCGGGTCCTTGCCGCCGTCGGCCGGCATCTCGGGCGGCGCGCCGCCGCTGCCCTGGGCATGGGCGGCGCGCGCGAGGCGCAGGGCCGCGTTGCGGCCCCCCTCGGCGCCATGGTCGGCGTCGGTGGCAGCGAGGGCGTCGGCGCTGCGGCCTGGGCCGCGGTCGGTTCCGGGGTCGGTCTTCGCCGCCCCCTGCTGGCCATGGGCCCGGTCGAGCAGGTGTGCGAAGGGTCGGGCCGGCGCGTGGTCGGCGTTCGCAGCCTTGGGGCTGGCCGGCGCCGCCGGCGACGCCGGCAGCGCTGCAGTGATCGCGGGCAAGGGGGTGACGGACATCGCTGGAGTCTTCAGGGTGAGACCGGTGCGGCCAGGCGCCAGAGCTGGGCGGCACCGCCCTCGTCGCCGCTGCGCCTTTGTGCCGCGTCGTCG
Source organism: uncultured beta proteobacterium (assembly GCA_963725755.1). Lineage (GTDB taxonomy): Bacteria > Pseudomonadota > Gammaproteobacteria > Burkholderiales > Burkholderiaceae_C > Rubrivivax. The sequence goes on along the minus strand of CAVRZW010000008.1, from coordinate 193,398 downwards.
GTGCGCCGCTGCTCCTGGCGCTGGGCGACGCGGGTGCGCTCGGCGCTGCGCCGTTCCATCAGCTTGCGCACCGAGGCCACGCGGGTCTCGAGCGCGACCAACTCGCCGCGCAGCGCGGTGATCCGCGCCTCGGCGGCCTGCAACTGGATCTGCTGCTGGGCCAGCGCCTGGTCCAGGCGCAGCATGAAGCCCTGGTGGCAGCGCAGCAGCTCGATCGATGCCATGCGTCCGCCCTGCGCCGGGTGGCGGCCGCGGTAGTCGTCGCGGTAGGCGTGGAGCTGCGCCGACTGCAGGCGCAGGCGCCGCGCCGTCTCCTCGGCATGCAGCAGGGCGGCCAGGCCCTGGTCGCGCTGGCGTTCGGCATGGTCGAGCAGGGTGTGCAGCGCTTGGGTCATCGGGGGCCTCGGGGGTCGGGAAACATCGCAGCTCAGGCCTGCATCAGGTGGCACAGCTGGGCCTGCGATCGGTCCAGCGTGGCGCGTTCGTGCATGTCCTGCTGCAGCAGCTCGTTCATCTCCGGCTGCAGACGCACCGCGAGATCGAGTTCGGCGTCGTGTCCCGGCTGGTAGGCGCCGAGCTGGATCAGGTCGCGCGCCTTGTTGACCTTGGCCATCAGCTGGCGCATCCGGCGCGCGGCCTGCAGGTGCTCGCGCGGGGCGACCGAGGTCATCACGCGCGAGACCGAGCGCTCGACGTCGATCGCCGGGTAATGGCCGGCCTCGGCGAGTTCGCGCGAGAGCACGATGTGGCCGTCGAGGATGCCGCGCGCGGCGTCGGCGATCGGGTCCTGCGGGTCGTCGCCTTCCGAGAGCACGGTGTAGAAGGCGGTGATCGAGCCGGCACCGTTGAGGCCGTTGCCGCTGCGCTCGACCAGCTGCGGCAGCTTGGCGAAGCAGCTCGGCGGGTAGCCCTTGGTCGCCGGCGGCTCGCCGATCGCCAGCGCGATCTCGCGCTGCGCCATCGCGTAGCGCGTCAGGCTGTCCATCAGCAGCAGCACATGCTGGCCGCGGTCGCGGAAATGCTCGGCGATCGCGGTCGCGTAGCCGGCGCCCTGCATGCGCAGCAGCGGCGGCGCGTCGGCAGGGGCGGCGACGACGACGCTGCGCGCGCGGCCCTCGTCGCCCAGGATGTCCTCGATGAACTCCTTGACCTCGCGCCCGCGCTCGCCGATCAGGCCGACCACGATCACGTCGGCCGCGGTGTAGCGCGCCATCATCCCCAGCAGCACGCTCTTGCCCACGCCGGTGCCGGCGAACAGGCCGATGCGCTGGCCGCGGCCGATGGTCAGCAGGCTGTTGATCGCACGCACGCCGGTGTCCAGCGGGGTGCGGATCGGGTCGCGGTCCATCGCGTTGATCGGGCGCCGCACCATCGGCTCGGTGTGCACGCCCGACAGAGGCCCGAGGCGGTCCAGCGGCGCACCATGCGAATCGACGACGCGGCCGAGCAGGCCGTCACCCATCGGCAGGTGCAGGCCGCGGTCCTCGCTGCGCCGCCACGGATGGTTCTCGCGCCCGAAGCGCGGCGGCGAGCTCGGTGCCGGGCGCGGCACCACGCGCGCGCCGCTGGCCAGGCCATGCAGCTCGCCGGTGGGCATCAGGTAGGCGCGGTCGCCGTTGAAGCCGACCACCTCGGCGAGAACCGGCGCCTGTCCCTCGCAGATCACCTCGCACACCGAACCCACGGGCACGCGCACGCCGGCGGCCTCGAGCACGAGGCCGGTCACGCGCAGCAGGCTGCCGACCGACTCCAGCGGTTGCGGCAGCGCCGCGTAGCCTTGCAGGTCGCCCAGGAACTGGTGCCAGTTCTCGCCCCGGGACTGCAGGCGCTCGGTGAGCAAGGTCATGGCTGGACTTCGCCGGTGCCGTCCAGCGGCAGCGTCGAGCCGAGGGCGGCCGCGGCCTGGGCCCAGCGCACCTCGATGCGGGCGTCGACGTCGCCGACGTCGCTGTGCACGAACACGCCCCCGCGCGCGATCGCCGGGCTGGCGGCGAGGCGCGCGCCGCGTGCCGCGAGTGCCTCCTCGGCGCCTTCGGCGACCAGCGGCAGGTCCTGCGGATGCACCTGCACCGAGATATGCCGCGCGCTGAGCATCACCGCGCCCACCGCCTCGGCCGCCACCTTGGCGACCAGTTCGGGCCGCGTCGCGAGCTCGCTCCGAAGCACCTGGCGCGCCAGCTTCACCGCGGTGGCGGTCAGCGCGGCGGCGATCTCGGCGTCCAGCGCCTGCAGCTGGCGGTCGAAGCCGTCGAGCAGGGCGCCGACCTGGGACATCGCCTGCTGCGCGAAGCTCTGCTTGAAGCTGTCCAGCGCCACCAGCCCGTCGCGGTAGCCCTCCTGGTAGCCGGCCTGGCGCGCCGCGGCGACGCGATCCCGCCATTCCTGCGCCGTCGGCTCGGCCGCCGCGGCCGGTCCGGCGTCGCCGCCGGCCGGCGGCGCACCGAAGGTGCCGGGCTGCCAGCTCGCGAAATCGCCGAGCTCTTCGCGCGGGATGAAGCGCTGGTACGGCGAGCCCGCCTTGGAGCCCGCCGGCGGCGGCACGTTCTTGTAGCCGGCGGCCTTAGACGAACTGCTCATCGCCACCTCCGGCCAGAACGATCTGGCCCTCGTCGACCAGCCGGCGCACGATCTTCAGCAATTCCTTCTGCTCGGCTTCCACTTCCGACAGCCGCACCGGCCCGCGCGACTCGAGGTCCTCGCGCAGCGTTTCGGCGGCGCGGGTCGACATGTTCTTGAAGATCTTCTCGCGCAGCGCCGGCGTCGCGCCCTTCAGCGCGATGACCAGCGACTCGCTCTGCACTTCCTTCATCAGCGCCTGGATGCCCTTGTCGTCGATCTTCTCGACGTCGTCGAAGGTGAACATGTTGTCCATGATCTTCTGCGCCAGCTCGTGGTCGGTCTCGCGCACGAAGTCGAGCACCGAGGTCTCCACCGCGGTGCCCATCATGTTGATGATCTCGGCCGCCGTCTTGGCCCCGCCCAGGCTGCTCTTGCGGCTGCGGTCGCCGCCGGCCAGCACCTTGCTCATCACCTCGTTGAGGTCGCGCAAGGCCAGCGGCTGGATGCCGTCCAGCGTCGCGATGCGCACCAGCACCTCGTTGCGCTGGCGTTCGTTGAACAGCTTGAGCACCTCGGCGGCCTGGTCGAACTCCAGGTGGACCATGATCGCGGCCACGATCTGCGGGTGCTCGTTGCGCAGCAGCTCGGCCACGGAACTCGGGTCCATCCACTTCAGGCTCTCGATGCCGGTGACGTCGCTGCCCTGCAGGATGCGGTCGATGAGCAGCGACGCCTTGTCCTCCCCGAGCGCCTTGCGCAGCACCGACTTGACGTACTCGTTGCTGTCGGCCACCAGCATGCTCTCGCTGGCGGCGACCTTCCCGAAGCTGTCCATCACCTCGTCGACGCGCTCGCGGGTGACCGCCTTCATGCGCGCGATGGTCTCGCCCAGGCGCTGCACTTCCTTGGGCGCAAGGTGCTTGAAGACCTCGGCGGCGTCTTCCTCGCCCAGGCTCATGAGCAGGATCGCGGCCTTCTCCAGGCCTTGCTCGTCCATCGATGACGACACGGTTCGCTGGCTCCCGGATTCAGTGCGCTGGGTCGGTCGGCGGCGTCACGCCGCCTCGCCGTTGACCCAGCCGCGGACGATGTGCGCCACCGCGGCCGGGTTGCTCTTGGCCAGCGCGCGCGCGGCGTCGGCGCGCTCGTTTCGCGCCGCCGCCGGCAGCGACAGCGGCGCCCGCAAGCCCGCTTCGGCCTCGCCGGCGACCATCTCGTCGAGCTGGCTGCCGGGCTGCGGCGTCGGTGGCGGGGCGAGCATCGCGGTGAGTGCGGGGCGGATCAGCTTGAGGACGATGACCAGTGCCACCAGGGCCAGCGCGACCGGCGCGGCGGCGCTCTTGACCAGGTCGATCAGCCAGGGCTGCTGCCACAGCGGCAGCACTTCCGCCGCCGGTGCGGCCTCGACGCGGAAGGGCGCGTTGACGACCTTGACGACGTCGCCGCGCTGGGCGTTGTAGCCTATGCCTTCCTGCACCAGCGCGGTGAGCTGATCGAGCTCCTTGGGCGTCAGCGGTGTCGAGACGGTCTTGCCCTTGGCATCGACGCTCACGTGGTTGTTGACGACCACCGCGGCCGACAGGCGACGCACCGTGCCGACCGCGTTGCGCGTGACGGTGACCGTCTTGTCGAGCTCGAAACGCGTCGCCGCCTCGCGCCGGCCGGCGCTGCCGGCGGCGCCGGTGCTGCCGGGAGCGCCCTGCAGCGCCTGGGCCGGGCCGTTGACCGGGGCGGTCGCCGGCACCGGCGGCTGGTTGCTGGTCGCGCCCGGCACCCCGCCGACCGGGCTGCCGCCGGGTTGGCTCGATTCCTCGCTGCGCTGCTCGCGCACCGCGGCCTTGGCGTCCGGGCCCTGGTTGGGCCGGTAGGCCTCGGCGGTCTGCATGACCTGCGAGAAGTCGATGTCGGCGCTGACGCTGGCGCGCACGTTGTCGCGTCCGAGCACCGGCTCGAGCAGGTCGAGCACGCGCCTGAGCCGGGTTGCCTCGACCTCGCGACGGTACTGCAGCTGCTGCGAATCGAGCCCGTCGGCACTGCTGTCGTCGCCGGCGCCGGTGAGCAGGGTGCCGGTGCTGTCCACCACGTTCACGGCCTTGGCGCTGAGATCGGGCACGCTGCCCGAAACCACGCGCACGATGCCGGCGATCTGGTTGCGGTCCAGCGTGCGGCCGGGCTGCAGCGTGAGCACCACCGAGGCCGAGGGCTTCTGCTGCTCGCGGAAGAAGCCGTTGGCCTGCGGCAGCGCCAGATGCACGCGGGCGGCCTTGACCGATTCGAGCGACTGTATCGTGGTCGTCAGCTCGCCTTCGATCGCGCGCTGGATCTTCATCCGCTCCTGGCCCTGGGTCTGGCCGAAGCTGTTCTTGTCGAGCAGTTCGTAGCCCACCGTGCCGCCGGCACCGGTCGAAGGCAGGCCGGCGGCGGCCAGCTTCATGCGCAGCTCGTGGACCCGGCCCGAGGGCACCAGGATCACGCTGCCGCCCTCGGCGAAGCGGTAGGGCACGTTCATCTGCGTCAGGCGGTCGATGACCGCGCCGCCGTCCTTCTCCGAGAGGTTCGGGAACAGCGGCCGGTAGTCGGCGTCGCGGGCGCCCAGGAACATCGCCACCAGCACCGCCAGCAGCGCGACGAGGCCGAGCACGGCCAGCAGCTGGGTGCGTCCGGGCAGGGCCTGCCAGCGCCCGCCCGGGCCGGACGGTGCGGTGCCGGCCGCGTTGGCGGCAACGAGCGGGGTGGGGGCAATGTTGGCGATGGCGTTGTCCATGAGGTCGGCGGAACTTCCGGATTCGCAGCCATTGTTGGTTGCGCCGGTGCTGGACATGGGCACGAGAAGGCCGACAAACAGGCGCCTGATCCGGCCTTCCGCGTGGCGCTGCGCCGCCTACAGTGAGGGCGTGCCGGAGTCCGTCGCCAGGCGGCGGGCTTCATGGAGACCGCGATGACCGACCTCAGCATCAAGCCCTTCGATTTCCAGGCCGCGCTGGCCCGCGCCGGGCTGCGGCCCGACGGCACGCCGAGCGCCCAGGGTGCGGGTGGCCCGGCCGGCGCCAGCTTCGGCAGCGCGATGGCCAGCGCGCTGCAGGAAGTCAGCCAGAGCCAGCGCCAGGCCGAACAGCTGCAGCGCCAGGTCACGCTGGGCAACCCCAACGTCAGCGTCGAGCAGACCATGCTCGCGATGCAGAAGGCCCAGCTCGGCTTCCAGGCCGTGGTCCAGGTCCGCAACCGCTTCGCGCAGGCCTACACCGACATCATGAACATGCAGGTCTGAGGGCCGAGGCAGGATCAACAGGCCGGCATCGTCGGCCAGGCACCGGTGGTCGCACACAGGTGCGCGCGACCCAGCGGCGACACCGCGACCTGCACGCGCTGGCCGCCGGCGGACTCGAACAGCGCCGCGCCGACCGCACTCGCCGCGCCGTCGGCGCTCAGACTGACATCGGGACCCTGGACCATTCGCGTGCCGGGGTGGTCGGCCACCGTCACGCGGCGCAGCTGGCAGGCCTGCGGCAGGCCGCAGCTGCAGCCCGGCGTGGTCGCGATCGCCCAGCACCAGGTGTCGCCGGCGCTGGCCTGCACATGCAGCGTCAGGCCGCGCTGGGCCGCCTCCAGGCGCGCATCGGCGATGTCGGCGGCCAGTGTCTCGGCGGTGAATTGCAGGCGTTGGCGTTGCAGCCGGGCGCCCAGGTTGGGCAGCGCCAGCGAGCTCAGCACCGCCAGCACGGCCAGCGTGATCGCCAGCTCCAGCAGGGTCAGGCCGCGGTGCGCATGTGCGGCCTGCGGCGGGCTGCGGCGGGCCGGTGTCGGGCTCATCGGTTCCAGCAGGCCGCGCTCGGGCCGACCTGGGCGAAGCCGAGCGAGACCTCGAGCGTGATCGTCGCGCAGCGGGCGTCCTGCGCCTGCGCGCCCAGGGCCTGCGCCGTCGCGCGGTAGCTGTCGGGCCCGGTCGACGAGACGGCCAGGCTGTACAGGCGCTGCGGGCTGGTCGCCGAGACACCGGCGAGGCTGTCGAGGTCGCTCGCGTACAGGCCGAGCGCGGCGCGGCGTTGCTCCTGCGCGATCTGCAGCCGGGTCAGCGCCTGCACGGCGTCGAATCGCCCCATGCGCAGCACATGCTGGCGGTACGAGGGCAGGGCGACCGTGGCGAGGACGCCGGCCACGGCGCAGACCAGCGCGCATTCGACGAGCGTGAAGCCCCTGGCGGCGTGCTTGGCCATGGCGCCGCCTCAGAGCAGCAGGCGCCGACGCTGCTGCTGGGTGCGGTCGATCCAGCGCTGCAGCACGCGCTCGGCGCTTCCCGGCAGGCTCTGCCATTCGCAGCCCAGGCGCGCGCCGCGGCCGGCCTGTTCGCCGTGGCCGATCGCGCTGACATGCTGCAGCGTCACCGGCGACGCGAAGCGGGTCTCGGCGTCGAGCTCCACGCGCACCTCGCCGAGACGGGTGCCCGCCTGCAGCGGCGGCACGTCGTGTGGCAGCCACAGCGCGCAGCCGCCGATGCTGACGTCGATCACGCGCAGCGCCAGCGTCATCTCGGGCATCGAAGGGTGCAGCAGGTGCGCGGTGGGTGCATGGTGCCCGGGCGGGCGCACGCGGTAGGCGCTGCGGCGCTGAAAACGATAGATGTCGCGCGGCAGGCCGCATTGCAGCGCGCTGGCGCGGGCGCCATGCACGACCACGAAACCCTGCAGGTCGAACTGCAGCTTGACGCTTTGCAGGTAGGCCACCGCCACCGCCTCGTCGGCGTCGATCAGCCGCGGCAGCTTCGCCTCCAGGCCGTCGGTGCTGAAGTTCAGCCGTTCCTGCGCCGTGTCGACGGCCCAGAGCTGGGTCGTCAGCGCGGTGCCGTCGGAGGCGTTGATGTTGATCGGCACGCTGCAGTCGCGCAATTCGCGCAGCAGGCGCAGCCGCTCCTGCGGCTGGGCGACGCGGAATTCGGCCCAGGGATCGTGGCCACCCCGGGGGTCGAGCTCGGCGGGCTGGGTGTCCTGGAACATCGCCTGGCCTTTCAGTGAAGCGTCTTCTCGCGGCCCGCCATCGTGTCGTCGAGGTCCTGCAGCCAGGGCTCGGCGAGGTGGCGGATTTCGGCGTCGTTGACCAGGATGCGCTGCATGATGCGCGACTTGGCGCGCGCGGCCTCCAACGCTCTTTCGTCGCGGACCGGGGTGCCCGGTTCGTGGTCCTGTGCCGCATGCTTGAGCTGGCTGATCAGGAGCACGCAGGCGCCTTCCAGTTTGAGCACCTCGTCCCAGTTGCCGTTGCGGGCGGCGGCGAGCATGTCGGCGCTGGCGCGCTCGATCGCCTCGTAGTAGGTCAGCAGTTGGGGGTCCATCGGGGTCCTGTTCGGCGAGCGGTTGGCAGGAGGGAGCGCGGGTGGGTGCGGCGCAGGGCGGTGTGGCCTTCAGGGGCGCGCCGGCTGGCTGGCGCCGATCGCCTGCCAGGCTTCCTGCAGCGGGCGCACCAGGCGCTGGCATTCGTCGAGCAACGCCTCGTCGTTGCGCAGGTTGGCCATCGTCAGGCGCATCGTCAGGTAGGTGTAGAGCTCGTCGAGGTCGTGCGCCAGCTTGCCGCCGGCGCGCATGTCCAGCCCACCGCGCAGGCCTTCCTCGACGATGCGCACGGCGCGGCCGAGGGCGCGGCCCTTGAGCTCGAAGTGACGCTCGCGCAGCGCGCCGCGGGCCTGGGCGACGGCCTCCATGAAGCCGTCGAACAGCATCGCCACCAGGTGATGCGGCGAGGCCCCGCCGAGTTGCGACTCGATGCCCACGTTCTGGTACATATCGCCGAACTGGCGGTTCATGGGGCTGCGGCTGGCAAAGGTGCTGGCGAACATGCTGCGGCGCGGGCGAAGGCTGTGATGCCTTGGTTATCGGCCCCCGCGGGTGCCACTTGAGACACCGGGGCCGGGCGCGGCGGCCGCGCGCCGCGCCGGGGCGTCAGGCCGTGGTCTTCTGCATCGCGGCCAGCTGCTGCGTGACGTAGGCACTCAGCGCGTTGAGCTGCGACAGGTTGGTGTCCATCGCCGTGAACTGCTGGGTCAGGCGTGCCTGGTAGTCGTCGACGCGCTGGTTCAGCGCCGCCTGGTCGTCGGCGTTCTTGCTGATCAGCTTCTGCAACCCGGCGGTGTGGGTCGTCAGGCTGCCGTCGACACCGAGCACGTTGGTCGCCAGCGCGGCATAGCGCTGGGCGAATCCCTGGTTGGCCGGGTTGGCGCTGTCGAAGGTCGAGAAGGCCTTCTTCAGCTCGGGCAGGTTGGCGGTGGCGACGCCGAGCTTGGTCTGGTCGATCGCCAGCGTGCCGTCGCGCTGGATCGAGATGCCGACGTCCGACAGGCGCTGGAACATGCTCGACGCGCCGCTCGGCGTGTTCAGCACCGAGCGCAGCTGCTGCTGCAGCCCGACGATGGTGCTGTCGCCCTGCAGCGGCCCGCCGACCTTGGCCGTCGGGTCGTACTTGGTCTGCGTCGTGATGTAGCTCTGCAGCGCGTTGTAGGCGGTCACGAAGCCCTGGATCGCCTTCGTCACGCTGGCCTGGTCGGCGGCGACGCCAACGGTCACTGGCGAGCTGGTGACCCTGCCCAGGTGCAGCGTCAGCCCCGCGACCACGCCGCTGAGATCGTTGGATGCCGAATTCACGTCGATGCCGTTGATGGTGGCTGCCGCGTTGGCGGCGGCCTGCTTGAACTGCATCGCGGTGGCGCCGCCGGGCGGGTCGAAGGCGAGCTGCGACAAGCCCAGGTTGTCGGCGTTGTTGCCGTCGTCGTCGGCGGCGGTGACGCGAAAGCCGTTGGCCGCGCCGGTGCTGGTCGACTGCAGCGACAGCCGGACGCCGCTGGCGTCGGTGATCAGCGACGCGGTGACGCCGACGCCCAGCGCGTTGATCTTGTCGCGCACGGTGGTCAGCGTGTCGGTGGCGGCGACGGTCACCGTCACCGGACTGCCGCCGCTGGCCGGCGTGAAGGCCGATTGCGTCGCGTCCCAGGTGCCCATCTCGATCGTCAGCGTGCCGCTGCCGACCGTGGCGCTGGAAGAGGCGAAGGTGGTGCCCGAGGCCAGGGTCTGCGACTGCGCCAGCGCCGTCACGTTGACCGCGTAGTTGCCGGCGGCGGCACTGCTGCTGCCGACGGTGGAGACGGCGCTGCTGTCGCTGGAGGTGGCGACCGAACCCGACCACAGCAGCGGGTTGTCGAGCGCATTGGCCGCGTCCTGCAGCCCGCTGACCAGGCTCTGCACCTGGCCGACCAGCGAGACCTTGTTCTGCAGCGCACTCGCGTCGGCCTGCATCTGCTGCAGCGGCTGGCGCTCGACCGCGACCAGCTGCGTGAGCATGCTGTTGAGGTCGAGGCCGCTGCCGACGCCGAGGGATGTGATGGTGGCCATGCGGTTCTCCAGAGGGTGCGGGTGAAGGCGGGGCGGCGCGCGGGCCTGGCCGGACCAGACTGGAAGGACAAAGAGGGCGCGCGCCGGACCGCCTGGAAGCGGCCCTGCACGTACCCTCTTTCGGCGACGCCGGCGCGAACTTGAGCCCGGCCGGCGGCCGGGCTCGATTACTTGAGCAGCGACAGCACCTGGTTGGGCAGCTGGTTGGCCTGCGCGACCATCGCGTTGCCGGCCTGCTGCAGGATCTGGGTGCGCGACAGGTTCGCGGTCTCGGCGGCGTAGTCGGCATCCATGATCCGGCTGCGCGCCGCGGTCTGGTTCTCGGCCGAGACCATCAGGTTCGAGATCACGTTGTCGAAGCGGTTCTGCACCGCGCCGTAGGTGGCGCGCTGGCTGTTGATCGCCGTGAGCGCGGCGTCGATGTTGGTGATCGCGGCTGGTCGCATTGGTGCCGTCGGTGCCCGAGACGCCGGTCGATGGCGGTCGTGAAGTCCGAGCCGAGGGCGGTGGTCACCGACGGTGTTGCTGCGACCAGTCGAAGCCGGCGACCGTGATCTGGTCGAGCGTGCCGCTGGTGTTGGCGCCGATCTGGAAGGTCGAGCTGGCCGACGACGCCAGGATGCTCTGGCCGTTGAACTGCGTGCCCGCCATCGTGCGCTTGGCTTCGGTGGCGAGCTGCGTGAACTCCTGGTTCAGGCTGATCGCGGTCGGCTGAGGTGTTGGTGCCGTTGGCCGCCTGCACCGCCAGTTCGCGCATGCGCTGCAGCATGTTGGTGACGTTGCCCAGGCCGCCTTCGGCCGTCTGGGCCAGCGAGATCGCCGTCGTTGGCATTGCGGATCGCGACGTTCATACCGCGCGCCTGCGAATCCATGCGGGTCGGCGATCGCCAGGCCGGCGGCGTCGTCCTTGGCGCTGTTGACGCGCAGGCCCGACGACAGGCGCTGCATCGAGGTCGCCAGTGACGACTGGCTGGTTGCGAGGTTGCGCTGGGCGTTGAGCGAAATCAGGTTCGTGTTGATGGTCTGTGGCATGCGGTTCTCCTTGCGGTTTCGGCAGTCGGTGTGGTGCGTTTCGTGCCGCCGTTGGGAGCGAAGCGCTAGGTCGGCAGACTTACGCACCGGCCGGCCACGCGCGCTCGATCGAAAAGCGCCGGCCGGAAGCCGCCAATTCGAAGCGCCGGACCCGGCCACGAAAAGGGGGCCTGCCGTCGCCGGCAGGCCCCTTGCAAGGAAGCAACGTGGTCGCTCAGCGCAGCAGCGAGAGCACCTGGCTCGGCAGCTGGTTGGCCTGGGCGACCATCGCGTTGCCGGCCTGCTGCAGGATCTGCGAGCGCGACAGGTTGGCCGTCTCCGAGGCGTAGTCGGCGTCCATGATCCGGCTGCGCGCGGCGGTCTGGTTCTCGGCCGAGACCATCAGGTTCGAGACCACGTTGTCGAAGCGGTTCTGCACCGCGCCGAAGGTGGCGCGCTGGCTGTTGACGGCGGTCAGCGCGGCGTCGATGCTGGCTGATCGAGCTGGTCGCATTGGTGCCGTCGGTGCCCGAGATCCCCGGTGATGGCGGTCGCGCCAAGTCCGCATGCCGAGCGCGGTGGTGATCGCCGTCGTTCTGCGACCAGTCGAAGCCGGCGACCGCGATCTGGTCGAGCGTCGTGCTGGTGTTGGCGCCGATCTGGAAGGTCGCGGTGGCCGACGAGGCCAGGATGCTCGTGCCGTTGAACTGCGTGCCGGCCATCGTGCGCTTGGCTTCCTCGGCGAGCTGCGTGAACTCCTGGTTCAGGCTGTCGCGGTCGGCCGAGGAGTTGGTGCCGTTGGCGGCCTGCACCGCGAGCTCGCGCATGCGCTGCAGCATGTTGGTGACGTTGCCCAGCGCGCCTTCGGCCGTCTGCGCCAGCGAGATCGCCGTCGTTGGCGTTGCGCATCGCGACGTTCATGCCCCGGGCCTGGGCGTCCATGCGGGTGGCGATGGCCAGGCCGGCGGCGTCGTCCTTGGCGCTGTTGACGCGCAGGCCCGACGACAGGCGCTGCATCGAGGTGGCCAGCGACGACTGGCTCGTGGCCAGGTTGCGCTGCGCGTTCAGGGAGATCAGATTCGTGTTAATGGTCATGGGCATGGAAAGCTCTCCAATCGGTTGTGGACCACAGGCAACTGCCTGGCAGGCGCCGCAGTCGTGATGTCTGGAAACACGGTGCCTGCCTGCAACTCCGCGCTCCCTCGGGCCACTTGACCTGCGGGTTGACGGAACTCGCCCGGGCCTTTGTTGATCGGCGCCCCGCTGCCCCTTCTATTCGGCTGCGGTCACGCCACTCCCCGTGGTCCGGACCCCGCACCCACCTCCGTGGGCACGTTGAAGCCGTTTTCGTCAGCGGCTCCGAAACCTTTAGGGTCTTGTCGAGCCGGCGTCGGGCTGTCTGCCGGAATAGGGCGGTCCGGTGCGCTCATTTCGGCGTTTGAGTGCGGCCGCTGCACGCTGATCATCGGGGCCCGGGATTTCGCCCCGGCGGTGCATCGACCAACAGGAACGAAGATGGCTCTCGGCAGGCACGCGCGGACAGGTACACCTGGCAACCACGGCCGTCGGGCCGATCGACGAACCTGGCGCTCCGGAGGTGCGAGATGAACCCCGCGCCCGGGCCGCTCGGCGACGTGGCTGACGCGGCGGCAAGCCGGCTGTGGGAACAGGGCCTGAGCCTGGCGGGGCAGGCCGACTGGGTGGCCGCGGCCAGCGCCTTCGGCCAGGCGGTGGAGGTCGCACCCGAGGACACGCTGTACCGCCTCAACCTCGCCAACGCCTGTCGCCACGCGCAGGACTACGAGGCCGGGCTCGCCGCGGCCACCGAGTGCCTGCGCATCGACCCGCGGGAGCCGCTGGCGCTGCGCCTGGCCGGCGATTGCCTGAGTCAGATGCACCGCTACGCCGAAGCCGTGGCGGTGTTCGAGCAACTCGAGGCGGCCGGCGTACAGGAGACCGATGCGATGCTGCAGCACGCCGGCAACCTGCTTGCGCTGCGCCGCCCGGGTGCGGCGCTGACCGTTCTCCTGCGCGCCGCAGCCGTCGAGCCCTCGCGAGCGCAGACGCACGCGATGCTGGCCACCGCCTTCCGTGACATGGCCTTGCAGAAGGAGGCCGTCGAGTGCCTGCGGACGGTGCTCGCCCTCGACGCCGACAACCTGCAGGCGCAGGCCACCCTGTCGTACGAGCGGCGGCATGTCTTCGACTGGGCTGGACTTGCCGCGCAGACCGCACTCATCGAGCGCGTGCTGGCCGCAGCGCCGGACGACTTGGCGCGCATGGCTGGTGCCTTCAGCCTGCTGTCGCTGCCGATCGATCCGGCGCTGCACCTGGCTGCGGCGCGCGGCGAGGCGCTGGTCGCGGCCCGCAGTGTCGTCGTGCTGCCGACCGTGATGCCCGCGGACCGGCTGGGGCGCAAGCCGCGTCTGGGGCTGCTGTCCTGGGACTTCCACGAGCACCCGGTGTCGCAGCTGCTCGTCGAGGTGCTCGAGAAGCTCGATCGCCGCCAATTCGAGCTCTGGCTGTACTCGACCGGCCCCGATGACGGTTCGGCGCTGCGCGCGCGGGTGCGCGCAGCGGCCGATGTCTTCGTCGATCTGCGCGGCCTCGACGACGGGCAGGCCGCTACTCGCATCCGTACTGACGAGATCGACCTGCTGGTGGACCTGCAGGGACACACCCGCGGCCAGCGATTAGGGATCCTGGCGCGGCGGCCGGCGCCCATTCAAGTCGCCTTCCTGGGCTTTCCCGGCAGCACGGGCGCGCCGTTCATCGACTACCTGATTGGCGATCCCCTGGTCACGCCGCTGCAACTGGCGTCGCTGTACAGCGAGAAGCTGGCGCAGATGCCCAGGACCTTCCAGCCGAACGGGCGCTGGCGGCCGCTGCCGCAGCCGTTGACGCGCGCCGAAGCCGGGCTGCCGGACCACGCGTTCGTGATGTGCGCTTTCAATCACACCTACAAGATTCTGCCTGAGGCCTTCGACGCCTGGTGTGCGGTGATGCGCGAGGTGCCGCGTGCGGTGCTCTGGCTGAAGCAGACCAACGCCCAGTTGCACGCGAACGTGCGCCGCGAGGCGGCGGCGCGCGGTGTGGACGGCGCGCGCTTCGCCTTCGCCCCTGCGGTGCCCTATGCCGACCACTTCTCACGCCTGGCGCTGGCCGACGTCTTCGTCGATACCTGGCCTTACAACGCCCACACGACCGCTGCCGATGCGCTGTGGGCGGGCGTGCCGGTGGTCACGGTCTATGGCAACTGCTTTGCCTCGCGTGTGGCGGCCAGCGTGCTGGGCGCGGCGGGCATCGGGGAGCTGGCGTTCACCTCGGTGGACGAGTACCGGCTGGCGATCGTGGCCCTGGCGTCGGACGCGCAGCTGCTGGCGCGCTACCGTCGGCACCTCAGCGTTCAGCGCCTGCGGCTGCCGCTGTTCGACAGCAGTCGCTACACTGCTGAACTCCAGGCGCTGCTGCAGCGCATGGTGGACCGCTGGCGGCTCGGCCTGCCCTGCGACCATCTCGCGGCGACCTGTTGCCCGGGACCTGAATTCGGAGCGCGACAGTCGTGAACGTCGTCAGCATCTGCTCGACGATTCGCCAGCACGAGCGCTACGTTCGCTCGTTCATCGCCCAGATCGAGGCGTTGGCGCAGGAAGCGTGGCAGCTCGGCAGCGTTAATCTCGTGTGCGACGGGCGCAACGGGATCGTCGACCCGGTGCTGGTGGCATTCGCTCACCGCTGCCCGAACGTGCACTTGATCCTCGAGGAGGCATCCGACGTGCCCGCCGGGTCGATGGCGCAGAAGGCCGTCCAGTGGGCTCGCATTGGCAACCAGGCGCTCGACGCGGCGCTAGCGACGCCCTGCACCCACGTCCTCTACATCGAGGCCGACCTCTGCTTTCCGTTCGACCTCGTCGAGCAGCTCATCGCGCGCCGCGTCGACATCGTCGCGCCCGTCGTGTTCCTGGGGGCCAACTTCTACGATTCCTGGGGCTTCCGAACGCTGCAGGGTCAGCGCGTTTCGCGCCTGGGCGAGGTGAACATCCGCGGCGGTGCGATCGAGCTCGGTTCGGTCGGCAGCTGTGCGCTGATCCGGCGGGAAGTCGTCGAGCGCGGCGTGCGCTTCCCGCCGCGCTACGACGACGGCCTATTCGTCGGACTCTGCAGCGCGGCGCGCGAGCTTGGCTATCGGGTCTGGGCCGACCCGGCGACGAGCATCGTGCATCCGACCTCGAGCTGGCGGCGCCAGATCTGGGTCGTCGAGCACATGCGGGTCGTGCTGGCCGATGGACGGCAGCTCGAGTTCGCTGTCGACCTGGCGCTCGCCCGCCTGAGCGACGTCTTCATCCGGGAGGCGATCGAGATCGCCTACGAGCGGCTGTTCCATCAGGTACCGCCAGGCACCTACGTCCTGAACATCTTCCAGGATGCCGGGGCGCGCACCCAGCGCTGGTCGTTCGACGCCGAGGCGGAGGGCGCCGGCGGCAGCGAAGTCCGCATCGCTTCGCGCGCGACGGTCCGCACCGAGACCGGGACCACGCACAGCATCGAGTTCTAACCGCCGTGGCGTGATCAGGCCGGCCGCGGGTAGCGCTGGCGCAGCGTGGCGGCTTCCTCGGCCTGCCCCAGTCCGCCGAGGATGACGGCCAGGTTGTGGGCGGCGAGATAACTGCCGCGGCCGGCCACGCTGCCTGGCTGGTCGGGCCGCTCGCCCACTTCCAGGCAGCGCTGCCAGGCCGCCTGGGCCATCGGCAGCAGCGCGCCGGCGTTCGCGGGCTGTTCCGCGGCCCAGTCCAGCAGCAGGTCGCCGAGCGCGAAGAAGAAGTCCGGCGAGTCGCCGCAATCGGCCAGGTGCTGTTCGGCGTGAACCAGGCCCGCTTCGTGGCGCTGCAGCTTCTTCAGGGTGTAGACGTAGCGCGCGGAGAGGTCGGTTCGCCAGGCGGCGCGGCTCGGGCACAGGGCGTCGGCGCGCGCGAAGGCGTCGGCGGCCGCGCCATGCTCGTCGTACACCGCGTGGTCTAGCGCCAGTTCGTACCAGTAGTACGCGTCGTCGGGGGCGGCCGCCAGTTCGGCCAGCAGCAGCGGCCGGTTGCGCCCGCGCTTGGCGGTCATGCGGCTGGCGGCATAGCCGTCGTGGCCCACCACCAGAGGCAGGCGGCGCAAGGGCAGCGCATGCTGGGGCTGTTCGTGCACGCGGCCGCGGTAGCGCACCGTGCCCGGGAGCACGCGACTGAGCCAGTTGTGGACGACGCCGGCCGCCGCGTCCTCGTTGTCGTGTCGCAGCACGCCGACGAAGTCTGCACGCTGAGCTCTGAGCGCGGCGAGCGCCGGCCCGCCGTCGATCAGCCACTCGTCGGCGTCCAGCACCAGGTGCCAGTCGGCGTCGGCCTGGTCCAGGGCTGCGTTTCGCGCGGCGGCGAAGTCGTCGCACCAGGCGAAGTGGCGCACCGTGGCGCCGCAGGCCTGCGCGATGGTCACCGTGTCGTCCTGCGAGCCGGTGTCGAGGACCAGCATCGTGTCGACCCAGGGCGCCACGCTGCGCAGCAGTCGCCCGATGCTCGTTGCCTCGTCGCGCGCGATCACGACCAGAGCGACACGTAGCGAGGACTGCAAGGTCATCGCCGCGCCCGCGCCGGCACGCCGACATGGACGCCGGGCGCGTCGATGCTGCGGGTCACGACGGCCCCGGCGCCGACCGTGACCTCGGACACCAGGCTCAGGCCTTCGAGCAGCTGGCTGCCCGTACCCAGCAGGCACGCGTCGCCGAGATGAACAGCGCCCGAGATGTTGCACCCGGGGTTGACGACGTTGAACGAACCGATGCGTGCGTCGTGGCCGACGGTGCAGTTGAGGCTGAAGAAGTTGAAGTCGGCGACCTCGATGTCGCACTGGAACTGTGCGCCGCGCGCGACCAGGTTGCCGCGTCCGAGCTGCACCCAGTGCGGGTCCAGCCCGGCCAGCGGATGAACCAGGTTGGGCGTGGCGATGTGCGGCAGCGCGAGCAGCCGCCGGGCGATTGCGCGCCGCGTGACCGGATCCCCGACGCCGACGGCAGCGTCTGCGGGATGTGGTTGCGCCGCAAGCAACGCATCGGTACCGCTGATTCGGCCGAAGGGCATGGGGCGGCCGACATCGCCCACCTCTTCGGCCAGGTACTCGATCGCGGCCCAGCGCGCCGTGCCCGCTTCGTTGATCGCGGTCGCGACCTGCGCTACCTCCTTGGCGCAGCCACCGGTGCCGATGATGTACAAGGTGCGTTTCATCGAACGGGTTCCGGTCGTCGGCGACATCGACGTCAGTGGATGCCGCAGACGGCGAGGTAGCGGTCCATGCTCTTGAGCTGTTGCATCAGCGGTGCGTGCGAGCGTGCGCAGCGCGCAGCCGGCTGCCAGGCGGCCGCCGGCAGCTGGAGAACGGCCTCGACGCTGGCCGTGTCGTACGCCGCGGCGATGAAGGCCCCGGGGGCTTGGCGTTCGAGGAAGTCCTGGATCGCGATGCAGCCCTCGGCCACGACCACCGGCTTGCCCAGGCTGACCGCCTCGGGGACGATGCCGCTCATCTTGTCCTGGTAGTGCAGCGGGTCGTAGCAGGCCCAGACGGCATCGACCGCTGCCATCTCGGCCAGGTACTCGGCGTTGCTGGTCGGCCGGCTCTGCGCATCGATCCAGGGTGCGATCGCGTTCAGATGCTGGCAGACGCCATCAAAACCCTCCGGCAGGCAGACGCGCAGCCGGCAGGCCGGGGTCTGGTCGCGTTGCGCGAGCTGCCGTGCCGCAGCCTCCAGCATGCGGATGCCCTTGCTGCCGAACGGCGAGCCGAAGAAGCCCAGCGTCGGTCGCGACGGGTCCGCGGGCGTCGCGGCGGCGGCCAGTTGCTGGAGCCGGTCAGCGTTGCGCGTTGCCAGCGGTGGCAGCAGCGTGGCCAGGCCGACGCGCTGTGAACCGAATTGGAAGTGCCCGGTCTCTGAGTAGGCGAAGACATCCGCCGCAGCCGACAGGGTGTCGACGCCCTCGGCGAAGATCTCGCCGACGCGCTGTTGGGTGCGGCTGTCGTCGGCCCAGAACGCTGCCGGGATCAGCATGCCCAGCACGGCGCGCAAGCCTGGCACTTGGCCGACACCGCGCGCCAGCGCCAGCAGGTGCAGCGGGTAGGTGGTCGGCATGAGGATGGCATCGAAGCCGGCCAGCGACGCCGAGATCAGGTCCTGCTCGAGGATCTGCAGCACCTGCGCGATTCGGGCCTCGTCGAAGAGGTCGTTCGCGACCAGCCGGGCGTAGCCGTCGATGCGGAAGGTCGGCCGCAGCTCGGCGCGCAGGCCGGCGAACTGGGTGCGGTCCAGCCGTGCCGATCCGAACACGGTCAGCCCGTGGCCGCGCTCGGCCACCAGCGCCTCGTCGAACTCGGCCAGCATCGCGGCGTTGTGGCCCTTTCGCCCGCTGAGGCCGGGGTCGACATAGGCGATCTTCATGGTCTTCAATCCAGCGCCGAGCGCAGCGTGGCCAGAGTCTCGAGACCGCTGGCCAGGCTGAGATAGTGGATCTGTTCGAGGTCGAAGGGCCGACGGTCGGCAGGGCGGCATCCGCTGTCGTCGTCGAGCGTCGCGATCTCGCGGGCCAGCGCACCCTGGCGCAGGCCATCGAAGATGCGCAGCGCGCCGAACTTCAGTTCACGGTTGGCGTCGATGTCGCTGGCGATCACCGGCGTGCCGAGCAGGGCGGCCTCGAGCGTGCCGCTGGCACCCGGCCCGCCCTCGAACTGGCTGGCCTGAACGACGGCGCGGGCGCCGGCAATCAGCTGCAGCTGGTCGGCCCGCGGCACCAGGCCGAGCTGGCGCACCTGCGGGCGCAGCGCCAGCGAGTCGATCAGCTGCTCGATCGCCGTCGCGTACCCCGGGTTGCGGTAGTCACTCAGGTCGCCTGTGAAGACCAGCTGCAGCGGTGAATCGGGGTGACCCGCGCGGTGCTCGGCGAACGCGGCGATGATCAGGTCGTGCTGCTTGTGCTGCCAGCGCTGGCTGCAGCTCAGCAAGTAGGGCGCGGTGATGCCGTGCCGCGCCTGCACTTCGGCGCGCCGGTCGTCGAAGGCGCTGGCGAGGTCAGGATAGAGCTGCGGGATGCGGTGGATGCGCTTGCTCTTCGCGGCGGCGGGGTAGAAGCGCTGGACATCGGCGGCTACCGACGCGGCATTGACGAAGATGCCGCTTGCGTTCTCGACCATCACGCGCAGGTGCGCGTCGCGGCGCATGCGCTCGGCCTGCGAGAAGTACTGCGCCAGGTATTGGTGCTGGAAGTCGGGCAGGTAGGCGAACCAGGGGCAACCGATCCCGGTGCCCGGGCTGTTGCCGCTGGGCCCGATGACCTGGATCTCGAGCGCATCGAGTGTCGCGCGCAGGTCCTTGTAGAAGATCAGCGTCTGCAGCATCGGCACGCTCTCGATCAGCACTTGCATCGAGCCGGTGGCGTTGATCTGCTCGCGGCGCAGCGGCAGGAAGTCGCGCGTCTCGCGCTGCAGCTCGGGCGGCAGGTGGCGGGCGTCGAGCAGTACGTGCACGCCGGCGTTCTGCGCCGGCGCCGCCCGCAGCACGCTGTCCAGCATGGCGCCGAGGATGCTGGCGCCGCCCATCCAGGCGATGTAGTAGTCGGCCAGGAAGGCCACCGAGAGGCGCCGCATCACCGATCCCTCAGGCGGCCAGCGCCAGCCCCGGCCTTTGCGCGCCGTAGTAGCCGTGGATGGCGCCGCAGACTTCCTCCACCTCGGCATCGGCTAGGCCGGGGAAGCTGGGCAGGTTGATGCCGCGCCAGGCGATGTCCTCGGACACCGGGTTGCGCTGGTAGCGTTGCGAGTACATCGGCATCGTGTGGATCGGGTTGAAGGCCGGTCGGGTCTCGATGCCACGCTCGGCCAGGTGGTGGCGCAGCGCGTCGCGCTCGGCCGGGTCATCGACCAGCACCGTCACCATCCAGTAGCTGTGGGTGGCGTCGGCGGCCTCGGCATGCATCGTCACTGGCGCCCCGCGCAGGCCGGCGCGGTAGAGCGTCGCGATCTGGCGCTTGCGTTCGATGAAGGTATCGGCCCGCTCGAGCTGCGCTACGCCCAGCGCGGCGCATATGTTCGTCATCCGGTAGTTGAAGCCGACCACGTCGTGCCAGTACTCACGATGCGTGGCCAGCCCCTGGCCCTTGAAGTGGC
Source organism: uncultured beta proteobacterium (assembly GCA_963725755.1). GTDB lineage: Bacteria > Pseudomonadota > Gammaproteobacteria > Burkholderiales > Burkholderiaceae_C > Rubrivivax. The sequence continues at coordinate 173,269 of CAVRZW010000008.1, read as the reverse complement.
GGGCGCGCTCGATGATCGTGCGGTCGCTGGTCAGCACCATGCCGCCCTCGCCGGTGGTGATGGTCTTGTTGCCGAAGAAGCTGAAGGTCGCGACGTCGCCGAAGGTGCCGACGTTGCGGCCCTTGTACGCGGTGCCGATGGCCTCGGCGCAGTCCTCGACCAGGAACAGCCGGTGGCTGCGGCAAAGGGCCATCAGCGCGTCCATGTCGCAGGGGTGGCCGTAGAGGTGCACCGCCATGATCGCCTTCGTGCGGGGAGTGATCTTGCGTGCGACGTCCTCCGGGTCGATCTGCCAGGTGGCCGACAGCGAGTCGGCGAACACCGGCGTGGCGCCGGTGTAGGCTACGGCGTTGGCCGAGGCAATGTAGGTCAGCGTGGGGACAATGACTTCGTCGCCCGGCCCGATGCCCAGCGCAACCAAGGCCAGGTGCAGCGCCACGGTGCCGTTGCAGACGCTGGTCGCGTGGGCGGCGCCGACGCGCTTGGCGAAGCGGTGCTCGAACTCGCCGATGAAGCGCCCCTTGGAGGAGATCCATGAGGACTCCAGGCACTCCATCACATAGGCCTTCTCGTTGCCGCCGAGGTCGGGGCGATAGACCGGGATGCGATAGCTGTTCATGACGCGGAGGGAAGTTCTGGCCGTTCGATTCTTGGCACCCCGCGGATCGGCCATCGCCGGAAAAGACCGTGCTTCGCCGGTCAGACCTCCTTGGCGTGCCGGGCCGGAGCCTGCCGCGACGCCGGGGTCGCGGCCTGGATGCTCAGGTTTCGGCCGGCAGCGGCTCGGGCGTCAGCCCCTTCGCTTGGCGGGTGGCCATGCGCAGGAACAGTGCTTCGAGATTGCGCGTGAACCGGTGACTGTCGAACAGCGGCGCGGTGCTGCGGGCCCGCACCAGCTGCTCCCGCAGCGCTTGGCGGCGCGGTGCGTCGCCGGCCAGTGCGATCACCTGCGCCTCGTAGGCCGCGATGTCGACGCAGACCAGCTCGGGCAGCCCCACGGCGTTGAGCAGGCTGGCCCCCACGCGCGAGGCGAAGGTCTGGCCCAGCATCGTGACCACCGGCACGCCGGCCCAGAGGGCGTCGCTGGCGGTGGTGTGGGCGTTGTAGGGCCAGGTGTCGATGAAGAGGTCGGCCAGCCGCAGGCGGGCGATGTGCTGGGCCAGCGGCACGCGCGATGCGCCGACGAGCCTCTCCGGCGAGATGCCGCGGGCGGCTGCCTCGCGCTTCAGGCTCGGCAAGGCCTGCGTGCCCCACTCGAACAGCCAGAGCACCGCGCCGGGTAGCGCGTGCAGCAGCCGGCACCAACTGTCGAGCACCTCGGCGGAGATCTTGTACGGCTGGTTGAAGCCGCACAGCACCAGCGCCTCCTCGGGCAGGCCCTGCGAGGCCCGGGTGGGGGCGTCGGGCAGGGGCCGTTGTCGATCGTTGGGCTGATAGCACTGCGGCATCTGCGCGACCTTTTCGGTGTAGTCCGCCGCGTGCGTCAGCGGCGTGACGATCCGGTCGCCGATCACGTAGTCGATCCAGTCGGCGCCACTGGTGCCTGGAAAACCGAGGAAGGTGACCTGAAGCGGCGCCGGACGATGGGCGAAGATGGACAGACGGTTGTCCTTGGTATGCCCCTTGAGATCGATCAGCAGGTCGATGCCGTCGTCGCGGATGCGTTGTGCGATCTGTCGGTCGCTGGCCTGTTGCACGTCGACGAAGGCGCCGCAGCGTGTCTCCAGCCTGGCGCGCATGGCGCTGTTGTCCGACGGCCCGTGCGAGTACAGCCGCACCTCGAAGCGGCTGCGATCGTGCTGCTCGAGCACTTCGGCGATCAGGTTGGCGGTGGCGTGGTCATGGAAGTCCGCCGAGACATAGCCCAGGCGCAGCGGCCGCTCGCTCGGCTGCCAGGCGCTGTCGGCCGGCGGAGGCGGCAGCGGCTGCACCTCGGCGGCGATGAAACGGGCGTTGCTCGCCGCCGCTCGGCGCTGCTCGGCGCGGCTGGCCGTGAACGCGGCGTGGACAAAGGGCACGGTGCGCAGACTGGCGTCGTCGGGCAGCATCTGCAGCTCGCCGCGCAAGGCCGCGAGGCTGGCGTCGAAGTCCTGCCAGTGGCAGCCGCCGCGGGCGACGAACAGGGCCAGGCCGCGGGTCGCGAGCGACTGCTGTCCGACACCCAGGATCAGTGCGGTGTTGAAGCAGTGCGCCGCCTCCTGGTTCAGCTGCTGGTCTTCGAAGCACAGGCCCAGGTTGTGGTGGATGGCGGCATCGTCGGGCCGCAGCGCCAGCGCGTCGAAGTAGGCCGCGATGGCCTCCTGCGGTCGGCGCAGCCGTTGCAGCGCCGAGCCTAGCATCGCGTGTCTCTCGTGATCGCATTGGGCGCCGGCCGCCGGCGCGCCGAGCAACGCCACCACTTCGTCAAAGCGCTGCAGGCGCATCAGTCCTTCGACGGCGAGGTTGCGCGCGACGTGCTGCTGCGGATCGAGCTGGAACGCGCGCAGCGCCTCGGCCGTGGCGCGCTCGAGCTCGCCCTGCGCGAACAGCGCGCGGGCGTGGTTGAGAGCGTAGACGGTGTCGCGGGGTGCCAGCCGGGTGGCTTGGGCGTGGGCCCGGATGGCGGCCTCCCAGCGCGCCGCCCTGGCGTGAGCCTGACCGATCTCCCAGTGGCGCCGCGCTTCCTGAGCGTGGCGGGACGGCGAGGCAGCATGGCGCATGGCGAGGGTCCGCGGAAATGATTCGGGCGGTCAGTCTAGGCCGCCGCTGTGGCCCCCGACGCGTCGATCAGCGGGACGGAGCGCCGGCTTCTCCGCGCTTGGCGGCCCGTGCTCAGGTTAGCGGCGCCGCCAGTCCCTGCAGGAAGACCTCCGCCCGCGCCAGCTGCCCCAGGCTCACGTACTCGTCGGCCTGGTGCGCCTGGGCGATCGAGCCCGGCCCGCAGACCACCGCCCCGCAGCCGGCGCGCTGGAACAGCCCGGCCTCGGTGCCGAAGGCCACCAGCGTGGTCTGGTCGGTGCCGGCCAGGCGCTGCGCCAGGCGCACGGCCGGCTCGCCGTCGCCGGTCTGGAACGCCGGCATGTGCGCGGTCTGCTCGAAGCGGAAGCCGGCCGTCGGCTCGACCGCGCGCATCGCCGGCTCCAGCGTCGCCGCAAACGCCGCCACCTGCCGCTGCAGCGCCGCCGCGTCGCTGCCGGGCAGGTCGCGGAACTCGTAGTGGAAGCGGCAGTCCTCGGGCACCACGTTGTCGGCGATACCGCCTTCGACGACGCAGACCGCGGCCGTGCTGTAGGGGACGTCGAAACCGGCCTGGCGCGGGCCGTTGTCGCGCAACTCGTCGGCGATGCCGGCGATGCGCGCGATCACGCGCGCCGCTGCCTCGACCGCGTTGACGGCCTGCGGCGCCAGCGACGAATGGGCGGCACGGCCGCGCACGCAGCAGCGCCAGCGGTGAACGCCCTTGTGCGCGGTGGCCGGGATCATCGAGGTCGGCTCACCGACGATGCACAGGCGCGGCGCGCTGCCGGTACGGCCGATCAGGCCGGCGTCCTCGAGGTCGGCGATCAGGCGCCGGGCACCGAAGCCGCCGACCTCTTCGTCGTAGCTGAACGCGAAGTGCAGCGCATGCGGCAGGTCGGCCTCGAGCCAGGCCTGCGCCTGCGCCACGACGAGGCCGATCCAGCCCTTCATGTCGGCGCTGCCGCGGCCGTACAGGCGTCCGTCGCGCAGCTCGGCGCCCAGCGGGTCGCAGGTCCAGGCCTGGCCGTCCCAGGGCACGGTGTCGGTGTGGCCCGACAGCAGCACGCCGGCCGGCTTGCCCAGGCCCAGCGTCGCGAACAGGTTGGCCTTGCGCCTGTCGTCGTCCCAGCTCAGGCGCAGCGGCACGCCGAGCCCGCGAAGGTGGTCGGCGATGCATTCGATCAGCGCCAGGTTGCTTTCGTCGCTGACGGTGTTGATGCGAACCAGCCGCTGCGCCCAGGCCAGGCCGGCAGTCGAAGGCGCTTCGGCTGGCGCAGCGGATGCCGTGGATGCGGCGGCGGTGGTGTCGGTCATCGCGCCACTGTAGCCGCTACGATGCCTCGATGAACGAAGCCCTTCCGGTCGATCGGGCCGCGATCGAAGCCGCCGCGCAACGCATCGCCGGCCATCTGCGGCGCACGCCGCTGCTGCGTCTGTCGGGTGCCGACCTCGGCCTGCGCTGCGCCGAAGTCTGGCTCAAGCTCGAGCAGCTGCAGCGCGGCGGCAGCTTCAAGGCGCGCGGCATGTTCAACGCGCTGCTCGCGCAGCCGATTCCGGCCGCCGGCGTGGTCATCGCCTCGGGCGGCAACGCCGGCATCGCGGCGGCCACCGCGGCGCAGTCGCTGGGGCTGCGCTGCGAGGTCTTCCTGCCCGAGCTTGCCAGCGTTGCCAAGCGCGAGGCGCTGGCCGCGCTCGGCGCCGTCGTGGTCGTCGGCGGCGCGGCCTATGCCGATGCACTGGCGGCCTGCGTCGAGCGCCAGCGGGCCAGCGGCGCGCTATTGCTGCACGCCTACGACCAGGTCGACGTGATCGCTGGCGCCGGCACGCTGGCACAGGAGATCGAGGCCGAAGCCGGCCTGCCCGACCGCATCCTGGTCAGCGTCGGCGGCGGCGGGTTGATCGCCGGTGTCGCGGCCTGGGTTGCCGGCCGCGCGCGGGTCGAGGCGCTCGAGCCGCCCGGCGCGCCGACGCTGCATGCGGCACTGGCCGCCGGCGCGCCGGTCGACGTCGCGGTCTCGGGGCTGGCCGCCGATGCGCTGGGCGCGCGGCGCATCGGCGCGATCGCCTGGCCGATCTGCCGGCGCTTCGTGGCCGCCTCGCATCTGGTTCCCGAAGACGCGATCCGCGCTGCCCAGCGCCAGCTCTGGCGCGAGTTGCGGCTGGCGGTGGAGCCTGCCGCGGCGCTGCCGCTGGCCGCATTGATGGCGGGGCTGGTGGTGCCGGCGCCGCACGAGCGGGTCGCGCTGGTGCTGTGCGGCGCCAATTTCGACCCGGCCACACTGGCTTGAGGCCCCGCCGCGTGGCCCGGCCGCGCGAGCGCGGCACAATCGCCGGCTCGATGCGCAAGTGGTGCCTTTCCTTCGTCCTGCCGCTGCTGCTGCTCTTGGCGCAGCAGGGCGCGCTGCGGCACGAGATCGGCCACTTGCAGCGCCAGGCCTCGAGCGAGGCGGCAGGGCACAAGCGCCCGCCGGGCGACAAGCTCTGCGAGACCTGCCTGGCCTACGCGGCGATGGCCGCGGTGGCCCATCCGGCGGTGCTGCCGCTGCTGCTGGCAGCGGTGCAGGATGCCGTGCCGACCGCCGACAGCGTGCCCACGCTGGCGGCCGCCGTGCCGGCACCGCGCAGCCGCGGCCCGCCGCTCTCTCTCTAGCCCGACCGCTTCCCGCCGCCGTATCGCGCCCCGCTGCCGGGCGACGACGCGCGCGCGATCGCCCCGTTCAGCCAGAGAGATTGACGATGTCCGATTTCCAGATTCCGGCAGCGCTCGTCGCGCTGCCCTCGCGCCCGCGCCGGCGCGCCCTGGCCCTGGCTTTGGCCAGCGCCTTTCCGCTCTGGTCGCAGTGCGCCCAGGCCGATGCGGCTGCTGCCGCGCCGGTGCCCGAGAGCGCTGCGTCCGCGCCCGCCACCGACAGCGCCGCAGCAGTGCCTGCGGGCCAGACCGTGGTCATCCAGTCGGCGCGCGAGCGGCTGGACGCCGCGCGCAACGCCCTGTCGCCCGACACCGGCAGCAGCATCTTCCGCATGGAGCAGCAGGACATCAAGAACCTGCCGCTGGGCGACGCCACGCCGCTGAACCAGGTCATCCTGCAGACGCCCGGCGTGGTCCAGGATTCGTACGGCCAGCTGCATGTGCGCGGCGACCACGGCAACGTGCAGTACCGCATCAACGGCGTCATCATCCCGGAGTCGATCAGCGGCTTCGGCCAGGCGCTGGAGACGCGGTTCGCCGACCACCTCAGCGTGCTCACCGGTGCACTGCCGGCGCAGTACGGCTACCGCACCGCGGCGGTGGTGGACATCCAGAGCAAGGGCGAGGCGATGCCCGCCGGCGGCAGCGTCGATCTCACCGCCGGCTCGCAGGCGCATGCCGAAGGCAGCGCCGAGGTCCACGGCAGCCGCAGCGGCCTGAGCTGGTACCTCACCGGCTCGGCGCTGCGCGACGACATGGGCATCGAGAACCCGACCGCCGGCCGCGACGCGCTGCACGACACCACCCGGCAGGGCAAGGGCTTCGGCTATCTCTCGGCTCTGCTGGGCAACGACAGCCTGGTGAGCCTGATCTTCGGCGTCTCCGACAGCCGTTTCCAGATCCCCGACGTGCCGGGCCAGACTCCCGGCTACACGCTCGCCGCCACGCCGCCCGCCGACTCGGCGACGCTGGACGCGAACCAGCGCGAGCGCAACCGCTACGCCGTGCTGTCGTACCAGGGCTCGCTGGGCTCGACCGCGGACTACCAGGCCGCGGTCTTCACGCGCACCAGCGACGTCCACTACCGGCCCGACCCGGTGGGCGACCTGCAGTTCAACGGCATCGCGGCCGACATCGTGCGCCGCAACCGGGCCAGCGGCGTCCAGGCCGACCTGAGCTGGCGCGTGCACCGCGACCACACGCTGCGCAGCGGTCTGTTCGTGCAGCGCGAGACCTACGGTGCCGACAACCGGGCCAGCGTCTTCCCGGCCGACGCCAGCGGCCTGCAGACCAGCGACCAGCCGCTGCAGATCGAGGACGACACGAGCCTGAAGGGCCACCTCTGGGGCGTCTATGCGCAGGACGAATGGCGGCTCGCGCGGGCGCTCACTTTCAACTACGGCCTGCGCTACGACCGCGTGCAGACGGCCGTCGACGAGAGCCAGCTCAGCCCGCGCCTGGGTCTGGTGCTGGACATCACGCCGACGGTGCGCGCGCACGCCGGCTATGCGCGCTACTTCACGCCGCCGCCGACCGAGAAGATCGACACCACCTCGGTGCAGAAATTCCTGGCCACGACCAACGCGTTGCCGTCCGACGCCAACACCGCCGTGCGCGCCGAGAAGTCGAACTACTACGACGCCGGGCTGTCGTGGCAGCTGACACCGCGTCTGACGCTGGGCGTCGACGGCTACTACCGCCGCGTGCAGCACCTGCAGGACGAGGGCCAGTTCGGGCGGGCGCTGATCTTCTCCGCCTTCAACTATGCGCAGGGGCGGATCTACGGTCTGGACCTGTCGGCCACCTACAGGCACGAGGCGGTCTCGGCCTATGCCAACCTGGGGCTGTCGCACGCGATGGCCCGGGGCATCGAGACCGGGCAGTTCAACTTCGAGCCCGCCGAGCTGGCCTACATCGCGTCGAACTGGGTGCACCTGGACCACGAGCAGCGCGTCAGCGGATCGGCCGGCGTGACCTGGCGCCTGGGCGATGCCGGCAGCGTCAGCGCCGACGGCCTGTTCGGCAGCGGCCTGCGCAAGGACTTTGCCAACACCGGTCATCTGCCGGGGTACGCCACGCTGAACCTGTCGGCGACCCACGGCTTCGAGCTCGGGGCCGGCCTGGGCAAGCTCGAGGGCCGCATCGCGATGCTCAACGTCGGCGACCGCGTCTACGAGCTGCGCGACGGCTCCGGCATCGGTGTCGGCGCGCCGCAGTACGGCCAACGGCGCACGCTGGTGGTGAGCGTGAGCAAGCCGTTCTGACGCGGGGCGCGGCGGCGGGTCGGGCCGATATCATCGGCCGCGTGACGACCGAGCCGCTCGCCCAGCGCTATGCCCGCGTGCGGGCACAAAGCCTGGCCCTGGCCGAAGGCCTCAGCGAGGCCGATTGCCAGGCCCAGTCGATGCCCGACGCCAGCCCCGTCAAGTGGCACCTGGCGCACGTGAGCTGGTTCTTCGAGACCTTCGTGCTCGAGCGCTTCGAGCCTGGCTTTGCGCCCTACCACCCGGCGTTCCGCGTCCTCTTCAACAGCTACTACAACGGCGTCGGCGGGCAGCACCCGCGGCCGCAGCGCGGGCTGGTCACGCGGCCCGACCTGGCGGCGGTGCGCGCCTACCGCGCGGCCATCGACGAGCGCATGCGGGCCTTGCTGCAGGCGCCGCCGGCGGCCGAACTGGCGGCCGTCGTCGAGCTCGGCCTGCAGCACGAACAGCAGCACCAGGAGCTGCTGCTCACCGACCTGCTGCACCTGTTCTCGTGCAACCCGCTGGCGCCGGCGTACCGAGCGGATGCGCCGGCGCCGTCCAAAGGCATGGGCGTGCCGCAGGCCTGGGTCGCGTTCGCTGGCGGCCTGGTCGAGATCGGCCATCGGGGCGAAGGCTTCGCGTTCGACAACGAGACCCCGCGCCACCGCCATTGGCTGCAGCCTTATGCGCTGGCGCGAAGGCTCACGACGCAGGGCGAGTGGATGGACTTCGTCGCCGACGGCGGCTACCGCGACCCGCGCTGGTGGCTGGCCGCCGGCTGGGACTGGGTGCGCGCCGGCGGCATCGAGGCACCGCTGCACTGGCGCCGCGAGGCCGGCGCCTGGCGGCGGTTCACGCTGTGCGGCCTGCTGCCGCTGGACCCGCAGGCCCCGGTGGCCCACATCGGCCTGTACGAGGCCGACGCCTTCGCGCGCTGGAGCGCGGCGCAGCAGCACGCGCCGCTGCGGCTGCCCACCGAGGCCGAATGGGAGAACGCGGCAGCGCCGCTGGCGCAGGCCGCCATCGCCGCCGGCAACTTCGTCGAGTCGCGGGCGCTGACGGCGTTGCCGGCGGTTTCCGCGGCCGCCGCGGACGACGCGCCGCTGCAGCTCTTCGGCGACCTGTGGGAATGGACCGGCAGCGCCTACCTGCCGTATCCGGGCTTCCGTGCCTGGGACGGCGCGGTCGGCGAATACAACGGCAAGTTCATGGTCGACCAGACGGTGCTGCGTGGCGGTTCCTGCGCCACCCCGCGCTCGCACATCCGGGCCAGCTACCGCAACTTCTTTCCGGCCCACGCGCGCTGGCAGTTCAGCGGGCTGCGGCTGGCGCGCGATCTCGATTGACCGCGCGTCGCGGGCGCCTCAACCCTCCTTCGCGCCCGCCTCGCCCTTGTCTTCCTCGTCGTCCTGCCGCAGGTGGATCAGGCCGTTGGTGTAGTTGTATTCGAAGACCTCGCCGTGCCGGCCCCATTCGATCGCGGTACGCATCACGCGTTCGGCCTCGGCCTCGTCCAGGCTCTGGCGCAGCAGGCGCAGGAAGGGCTCTTCGGGCAGTTCGCCCGAGGGCTCCTGGTCCAGGCTGTGGCGGATATGGGCGACCAGCGGCACGCGGGCCAGCAGCTGGCGGCGGAAGATCTCCTGCCGTTCGGTGTAGGGCCGATCGACGTACTGGCGGCCCAGCGGCGTGATGTGCAGGTCGCCGTCGGCCAGGCGCGACAGCTCCAGCAGCGACAGCGCCTGCACCAGCGGCAGCAGCTCGTCGTCGGTGAGTTCGGTGACCTCGGCCAGCTTGGGCAGGTCGGCGCGGCCGGCGAACTCGTCGCTGACCAGCATCTCGAGCAGGCCCTCCATGCGCGCGACGTCGGCCTCGGGCAGGCGCTCGGCGAGGTTGATCTTGACCGGCTCGGCCGTCGGCCGCCCGGCGCGCGTGTGGCCGGCGGTCATCAGCGCATAGACCTCGTCGACCAGCATCCGCACCTCCGGGCTCTCGGCGCTGCGCGGCCGCGGCAGGCGCACCGCGAGCTGGAAGCGCACCCGCCCCGGGTCGCTGGCGAAGACCAGGATGCGGTCGGCCATCAGCACCGCTTCCTCGATGTTGTGCGAGACGACCAGGATTGCCTTGGTCGGCATCGCGCCGCTGCCCCACAGCTCGAGGATGTCCTCGCGCAGGCGTTCGCCGGTGAGCACGTCCAGGGCCGAGAAGGCCTCGTCCATCAGCAGCACCTCGGGCTCGACGACCAACGCCCGCGCGATGCCCACGCGCTGGCGCATGCCGCCCGAGAGCTCGCGCGGCAGCGCGCCCTCGAAGCCGGCCAGCCCGATCAGCTCGATCGCGCGCTCGGCGCGCTTCTCGCGCTCGGCCGGCGGCATGCCGCGTGCCTCCAGCCCCAGTTCGACGTTCTGCTGCACCGTCAGCCAGGGGAAGAGCGCGAACGACTGGAACACCATGCTCACGCCGCGCGCCGGCCCGTACAGCGGCTGGCCGCGGTAGCTCACGTCGCCGGCGTCGACGCCGACCAGCCCGGCCAGGATGCGCAGCAGCGTGGACTTGCCCGAGCCCGACTGGCCGAGCAGGGCCACGATCTCGCCCTCGGCGAGGCGGAAGTCCACCCCTTCGAGCACCGAGCGCGCACGGCCGTCGGCCGAGCGGAACGACTTGCCCACCCCCTTGAGTTCGACGATCGCGTCCGACATCTGTTGGCTCCTTGCGGCGACGCTCAGAAATGCATCCGGTCCTGGGCCATCTGGTACAGGCGGCGCCAGACGAAGTGGTTCATGCCCATCACGAAAACGCACATCACCGCGATGCCCAGCGCGATGCGCGGGAAGTCGCCGATCGCGGTCATGTGCGCGATGTAGCTGCCCAGGCCCTGGGCCCGCAGCGTGGTGTCGCCCCAGGTCACGTACTCGGCCACGATGCTCGCGTTCCACGAGCCGCCGCTGGCGGTGATGGCGCCGGTGACGAAGCTCGGGAACACCGCCGGCAGCAGGTAGCGCCGCCACTTCAGCCAGCCGGTGAGGCCCAGGTTCTGCGCCGCGTAGCGCAGCTCGGTGGGCACGGTGGAGGCGCCGGCGATGACGTTGAACAGCAGGTACCACTGGGTGCCCAGCACCATCAGCGGCGACAGCCAGACATTGGGGTTGAGGTGCCAGCGCACGATCAGCAGCACCGCCACCGGGAACATCAGGTTGGCCGGGAACGCAGCCAGGAACTGGACCACCGCCTGCAGCCGCCCCGACCAGCGCGGGTTCATGCCGATCCAGATCCCCACCGGCACCCAGACCAGCGCGGCCAGCGCGATCAGGACGACGACGCGGATCATCGTGTAGCAGCCGAGGACGAAGACATGCAGCACCTCGCCGACGCCGACGCCGCTGCCGACGAAGCGCACCAGCCAGAACAGCGCCAGCAGCACGGCGGCGGCCAGCACGGCGTCGCCGACGCGGGCGATCGCCGGGTTGGCAGGCTGGGCGCGGGCGCGGATCGAGGTGCCGTCGTGGTCGAGCCGGAACAGCAGCAGCGTGCGCTCGAACTGCCGCACCAGGGACAGGCCCAGGCCCTGCAGGCGGTCGGTGCGGCGCATCCAGGTCAGCAGCCACGAGTCGGGGCTGGCCTCGCTGCTGCCTTCCTCGAAGCGGAACTTGTCGGCCCAGGCGATCAGCGGGCGGAAGAAGAGCTGGTCGTAGAGCACGATGCCGATCAGCATGCCGCCGATCGCCCAGCCGATCGCGCCCAGGTCCTTGGCCTCGATCGCCAGCGCGATGTACGAGCCCACGCCCGGCAGCTTGATGTTCTGGTGCGAGACCGAGATCGCTTCCGACGCGACGACGAAGAACCAGCCGCCGGACATCGACATCATCATGTTCCACAGCAGCCCGGGCATCGCGAACGGCAGCCCCAGGCGCCAGAAGCGCTGCCAGCCCGAGAGCTGGAACACGCTGGCCGCCTCCTGCAGTTCGGCCGGCACGGTGCGCAGCGACAGGTACAGGCTGAAGGCCATGTTCCAGGCCTGCGAGGTGAAGATCGCGAAGATCGCCGCGCATTCGACACCCAGCAGGTTGCCCGGGAACAGGGCGATGAAGCCGGTGACGGTGATCGACAGGAAGCCCAGGATCGGGATCGACTGCAGGATGTCGAGCAGCGGCACCATCACCCGCTCGGCGGCGCGCCACTTGGTGGCGATGGCGGCGAAGGCGCAGGCGAAGACCAGCGAGGCGCCCAGCGCCAGGAACATGCGCAGCGTGGTGCGCAGCAGGTAGTAGGGCAGCAGCCAGGGGTCGAGCGTCAGCGGCAGCTGCTCGCCCACCGCGTAGGGCCGCGCCATCTGCGAGCCGGCGTAGGCGAGCGCGAACAGCAGCGCCAGCACCAGCGGCAGCAGCGCCAGGTCCCAGCGGTTGCCGCCGGCCTCGACCACCTGGCGCGGGAAGAAGGGCTTGTTGATCATCGCGGTGGCAACAGGGCGCGGGTGGTGGACGACTGCGGGGCCAAAGGCGCTGATTGTTGCCGCACTGCGCATCGGCCCGATGACGGCCGTGCTGCCGGCTGGCGACGGCCGGTGTTCGGGGGCGGCGGTCGATGCCGGCGTGGCCCCGTCGGCGTCAGGGTCGGCCGGCCTCGGCGACCCGCCGGCGGCGCTAGCATGCCCGCTGGACCGTTTGCCGACGGCGGCGCCGCATCGCCCGCCGCCGGCGCCGCTGTCCAACCGAGGACCCGATGCAGCCGCATGTTCCCAGCTTCCTGAGTTGCCAGCCGCCCGCCGGCGCCGACCCGGCGGCCGAACTCGCCGCCGGGCTGTGCCGCAGGCCCGCCGCCGTCTCGCCCAAGTTCTTCTACGACCGCCTGGGCTCGGCGCTGTTCACGGCGATCACCGAACTGCCCGAGTACTACCCCACGCGCACCGAGGCGGCGATCTTCGCCGCCCGGGGCAGCGAGATCGCAGCCGCGCTGCACGCCGGTTTGCCCGCCGGCTTCGACCTCGTCGATCTCGGTGCCGGCGACGGCGCCAAGGCGGCGCGGCTCTTCGCCGCCTTGCAGCCTGGCCGCTACATCGCGGTGGACATCTCGGAGGCCTTCCTGCGCCAGTCGCTGCAGGCGCTGCAGCTGCGTTTCCCGGCGCTGCAGATGGTCGGCGTGGGGATGGACTTCGCGGCCCGGCTGGCCCTGCCGGAAGGCCTGCCGGCAGGCCCGGCGCTGGTGTTCTACCCGGGTTCGAGCATCGGCAATTTCGCGCCGCCGCAGGCCCTGCGGCTGCTGCGCGAGGCGCGCGAGCTTTCGCGTGGCGGGGTGCTGCTGATCGGCGCCGATCTGTGCAAGCCGCCTGCGGTGCTCGAGGCCGCCTACGACGACGCGCTGGGGGTGACCGCCGCCTTCAACCGCAACCTGCTGTGCCACGCCAACGCGGTGCTGGGCAGCGATTTCGATCTGCGCGACTGGGCGCATGCGGCGTTCTACAACGAGGCCGAGTCGCGCATCGAGATGCACCTGCAGGCCGGGCGCGATCTGCAGGTGCGCTGGCCCGGCGGCGAGCGCGTCTTCGCTGCCGGCGAGCGCATCCACACCGAGAGCTCGTACAAGTGGGAGGCCGAAGGCTTCGAGGCGCTGTTGCGCGACGCCGGCTGGCGCCATGTGCGGCGCTTCAGCGACGCCCGCGACTGGTTTGGCGTCTTCGTCGCCGCCGCCTAGCGCAGCGGGTATGCTGCCGGCCCTGCCAGGAGACCACCGCATGTCCGACGCCGCACCGCCCGATCCAAGAGCCGCCGAGCCCCGCCTCACCTCGCTGTCGCATGGCGGCGGCTGCGGCTGCAAGATCGCGCCCGGCGTGCTCGCCGACATCCTGCGCGGCACCACCGCGCTGCCGGTGCCCCCCGAACTGCTGGTGGGCATCGAGACCGCCGACGACGCCGCGGTGTACCGCCTCAACGACGAGCAGGCGCTGGTGGCGACCACCGATTTCTTCATGCCCATCGTCGACGACCCGTTCGACTTCGGCCGCATCGCCGCGACCAACGCGATCAGCGATGTCTATGCGATGGGCGGCCGGCCGATCTTCGCGCTGGCGCTGGTGGGCATGCCGATCAGCGTGCTGTCGACCGCCACCATCGGCCGCATCCTGGAAGGGGGGGCGGCGGTCTGCCGCGAGGCCGGGATCCCGATCGCCGGCGGCCACACCATCGACTCGGTCGAGCCGATCTACGGCCTGGTCGCGCTCGGGCTCGTGCATCCCGACCGCGTCAAGCGCAACGCCGATGCGCGGCCGGGCGACATGCTGGTGCTCGGCAAGCCGCTGGGGGTGGGCGTGATGTCGGCGGCGCTGAAGAAGGACCAGCTGAGCGCCGCCGGCTATGCGCAGATGGTGGCCACGACGACCCAGCTCAACACCCCCGGCCCCGAACTCGCGGCGCTGGACGGCGTGCATGCGCTGACCGACGTCACCGGTTTCGGCCTCGCCGGCCATGCGCTGGAGGTGGCGCGCGGCGCCGGCTGCCAGGTGCGCCTGGACTGGGCGCAAGTGCCGCTGCTGGCCGGCGTGCGCGACCTGGCCCTGCAGGGGTCGGTCACCGGCGCATCGGGCCGCAACTGGTCCGCCTACGGCGCCGAGGTCGCGCTGCCCGACGGCTTCGCGGCGGCCGACCAGGCGCTGCTGACCGACCCGCAGACCAGCGGCGGCCTGCTCCTGTCGTGCGACCCCGCGGCGGTGGCCGATGTGCTGGCCGTCTTCCGTCGCCATGGCTTCGCGGCCGCAGCGTGCATAGGCAGCGTCGCGGCTTGCGAGGAAGGCGCGCCGCGCCTGGTCGTCGCGTGACGGTCGCCGGATCGGGAGCGCCCTAATCCAGGCCGAGGAAGGTCTTCACCGGCTGCACGCTGCGCCCCGGGTCCTCTTCCTGCGGCACGTGGCCGAGGTCGTCGAAGATCACGAGCCGGCTGCCTGCGATCTGCTGCTCGAAGACCTTGGCCGTGGCGGGCGGGATCAGCCGGTCGCGCCCGCCCCACAGGATCAGCGTCGGCAGCTTGAGGGTGGCGATGCGATCGGCGTTCTCGCCCTGGTTCAGATGCTGCATGCGCTGCGCCAGCGCATGGCGGTTGCCTTCGCGCAGGGCGAGCTCGAAGTAGCGGTCGACCAGCTCGGGCGTGACCTTGGACGGGTCGCCGTAGACGTCGTCCAGCCCTTGTTCGACGAGCGCGCGCGGCAGCAGCCATTCGCTCAGGCGGTTGAGGACCGGGATGCGCGCGATCGCGAAGCCCAGCGGCAGCGACTTCGGGCGGAACGCCGGCCCCGATGCATCGACCAGGATCAGCGCCGCGACCCGCTGCGGCGCCAGGAATGCCGTGCGCCAGGCGACCTCGCCGCCCAGCGAATTGCCGCCGACGACGACGCGTTGCAGCTTCATCGCGTCGAGCAGGTCGAGCATGAAATGCGCGTAGGCGTCGCCGCTGTAGTCGTCGCGCCGGTACTCGCCTGCGAAAGGGCCGGTGAGGCCGAAGCCGGGGAGGTCGAAGGTGATCACGCGGCGCCGGCCGGCGAGCGCATGGACCCAGCCTTCCCAGGTGTGCAGGCTCGACGAAGTGCCGTGGATCAGCACCACCGGCAGCGGGTCGTCGCGCGGTCCCTGGTCGCGGAAGTGCACGATCTGCCCGCGCAGCTCCATGAAGTCGGACGGCGGCAGCGCCCAGCGTGCGACCAGCGTTTGCACCGGCCGGTCGGGCGCGTAGGACAGCGACAGCGCGAGCGCCGTCAGCAGCAAGAGCACGCCGAAGCCGCGCAGCAGCCAGTCCGTCATCGGCGGTGATTCTAGGCAGGCCCCGCCGGGGCCGGGCGCGCGCGACGCTGCGGGGCCGCTGCATAGAATGCCCGATGACCTTCGTTCACCTGCGCATCCACACCGAGTACTCGGTGGTCGACGGCACGCTGCGCATTGCAGATGCCGCGGCCGCCGCCCGCGCCGACGCCCAGCCGGCGCTGGCGATCACCGATCTCAACAACCTGTTCGGCGCGGTGAAGTTCTACCGCGCCTGCCGCGACCAAGGGGTCAAGCCGCTGCTCGGCATCGATGCGCTGATGGAGCCCGCGCCGGGAACCACCGGCCCCGAGCGCCAGGCCAGCCGGCTGCTGCTGCTGGTGCAGAACCGGCAGGGCTACCTCAATCTGTGCGAGTTGCTGGCCCGCGCCTGGGTGACCAACGCGCAGCGTTCCCAGGCCTGGGTGAAATGGGAATGGCTGGCCGAACTCGGCAGCGGGTTGATCGCGCTGTCGGGCGCCGATCTCGGGTCGGTGGGCCTGGCGCTGGTGGCCGGCGACAGCGAGCGCGCCGAAGCGGGCGCGCAGCGGCTGGCGACGCTGTTCCCGGGCCGCTTCTACATCGAGCTGCAGCGCGCCGGCCAGCCGACCAACGAGGCCCATGTGCGCGCCGCGGTGGCGCTGGCGGCCGGTCTCGGCCTGCCGGTGGTCGCGACGCACCCGGTGCAGTTCCTGCAGGCCGACGACTTCGACGCCCACGAGGCGCGCGTGTGCATCGCCGAGGGCGAGCTGCTGGCCAACCCCCGGCGCGTCAAGCGCTTCACGCGCGAGCAGTGCTTCAAGACCGGCGCCGAGATGGCGGCGCTGTTCGCCGACCTGCCTTCGGCGCTGGAGAACGCGGTGCAGATCGCACGCCGCTGCAATCTCAGCCTGGTGCTCGACAAGCCGCAGCTGCCGGACTTTCCGACGCCCGAGGTCGATGGCGTGCGGATGCCGATCGAGGCCTATTTCCGCCAGGCTTCGCGCGCCGGCCTGGACCGAAGCGCCTGGCCGCGCTCTACCCCGACCCCGCGGTGCGCGAGCAGCGCCGGCCCGAGTACCTGCAGCGGCTGGCGTTCGAGCTCGACACCATCGTGCAGATGGGCTTTCCGGGCTACTTCCTGATCGTCTCCGACTTCATCGTCTGGGCCAAGGACCACGGCTGCCCGGTGGGCCCGGGGCGCGGTTCGGGCGCGGGCTCGCTGGTCGCCTACGCGCTCTTCATCACCGACCTCGACCCGCTGCAGTACAAGCTGCTCTTCGAGCGCTTCCTGAACCCGGAGCGGGTCTCGATGCCCGACTTCGACATCGACTTCTGCCAGGCCAACCGCGACCGCGTGATCGAGTACGTCAAGGCCAAGTACGGCCGCGATGCGGTGAGCCAGATCGCCACCTTCGGCACCCTGGCCAGCAAGGCCGCGCTGCGCGATGTCGGCCGCGTGCTGGGCATGGGTTACGGTCATGTCGACAGCGTGGCCAAGCTGGTGCCCGGCCTGCCGGGCAAGACCTACACGCTGGCGCCGGTACCGGAGAAGCCCGACCCCGGGCTGATCTACGTGCGCAAGGAGGTGCCCGAGCTCGAGCAGCGCGAGGCCGCCGAGGAAGAGGTGGCCGAGCTGTTGAGCCTGGCGACTCGCGTCGAGGGCCTGGTGCGCAACGTCGGCATGCATGCGGGCGGCGTGCTCATCGCGCCGGGCAAGATCACCGACTTCTGCCCGCTGTACCAGCAGCCCGGCAGCGACAGCGCGGTGAGCCAGTTCGACAAGGACGATGTCGAGGCCATCGGCCTGGTCAAGTTCGACTTCCTGGGCCTGGCCACGCTGACCATCCTGGAGCTGGCCAAGGACTTCATCCGCGCGCGCCGAGCGGGCCGCGCCGACTTCGATTACGACAAGCTGCCGCTGGACGACCCACGGGTCTACAAGCTCTTCTCCGACGGCCTCACCGAAGCCGTGTTCCAGTTCGAAAGCCGCGGCATGCAGGGGATGCTGCGCGAGGCCCGACCCATGCGGCTGGAAGACCTGATCGCGCTGAACGCGATGTTCCGCCCGGGGCCGATGGAGAACATCCCCTCGTTCTGCGCGCGCAAGAACGGCAAGGAGGAGATCGTCTATCCGCACCCGCTGCTCGCCCCGGTGCTCGAGGAGACCTACGGCATCTTCGTCTACCAGGAACAGGTGATGCAGGCCGCGCAGCTGCTGGGCGGCTACAGCCTGGGCGGCGCCGACCTGCTGCGCCGCGCGATGGGCAAGAAGAAGGCCGACGAGATGGCCAAGCACCGCGCGAGCTTCCGCGACGGTGCCGCCAAGAAGGGCATCGCGGCCGCGAAGGCCGACGAGATCTTCGACCTGATGGAGAAGTTCGCCGGCTACGGCTTCAACAAGAGCCACGCCGCTGCCTACTCGCTGCTCGCGTACCACACGGCCTGGATCAAGGTCCATTGCACGGCCGAGTTCTACGCCGCGAACATGACGGTCGAGGCCGACAACACCGACAAGCTGAAGGTGCTGCTGGCCGATGCCAAGCTCTTCGGCGTGTCCTTCGAGCCGCCCGACATCAATCGCGGCACGCACCGCTTCGAGCCGATCGACGACAAGACCGTGCGCTACGGGCTGGCCGCGGTGAAGGGGACGGGGCAAGGCGCGATCGAGGCCATCGTCGCCGCGCGCGAAGGGCGCGGGCCGCGCGAAGGCGAGGGCGGCGGGCCGTTCCGCAGCCTGTTCGACTTCTGCGCCCGCGTCGATCGCAAGGCGGTCAACAAGCGCGCGGTCGAAGCGCTGGTCAAGGCCGGTGCCTTCGACGCCCTGCATGCCGACCGCGCCGCGTTGCTCGCCAGCGTGGGCCTGGCCTACGACTGGGCCGAGACACAGGAGGCCAACGCGCTGCAGGGCGGCCTGTTCGACAGCGGCGACTTCGGCGACAGCCATGGCAGCAGCACGCAGGAGCCGGCGCTGGTGCACGTCACGCCCTGGGACGTTCGCGAGCGCCTGGTGCAGGAAAAGTCGGCGCTCGGCTTCTACCTCTCGGGCCACCTCTTCGACGCCTGGCGCGACGAGGTGCGCCGCTTCGTGCGCCGCCCGATCGGCGATCTGGTCGACAGCCGTGAGCCGCAATTGCTCGCTGGCATCGTGACCGATCCGCGCGTCGTCAACGGCCAACGCGGGCGGGTGGTCCTCTTCAAGCTCGACGACGGCAGCGAGGCGATCGAGGCCCTCGCCAACGACGAGGTCTTCGAGGCGCAGCGCGAGCTGATGCAGGAAGACCAGCTCGTCATCGTGCAGGGCAGGCTGCAGCTGGACCGCTTCTCGGGCGGCCTGCGGCTGAACGTGACGCAGGTCTGGGACCTCGCCGCGGCGCGGGCGCGCTTCGGCCGCTGGCTGGCCGTGGAGGTCAACGGCGTCGCACCGCCGGTGGCCGACGTGCTGCGGCTGTGGCCGGCGCGGCGGGTCGAGACCGAGCAGGGCGAGCTGCAGCAGGGGCTGGCGATCCGGCTGCGCCTGCAGCGCAGCGCCGCGACCGCGGAGATCGACCTCGGCGACGGCGCGCGCTTCTGGCCCTGCGACGAGGCCCTGGGCCGCTGGCGCAGCATCGCGCAGGGCGGATCGGCAACGATTGTGTACGAATGAAAAGGCCGGCCAGCGCGGCCATCCGCCGCGGGCCGCCATGCGTTACATCGCTGTCATCCACTCAGCGAGGCCTTCCATGAAGAGACTGCTCATCGCCGCCGCCCTTGCGGCCCCGCTCCTGGCCAGCATCCCGGCCCGCGCCGCCGATGTCGGGGTCTCGGTGCAGATCAGCCAGCCCGGCGTCTATGGCCGCATCGACATCGGTCGGTTCCCGCAGCCCGCGCTCATCGCACGGCAGCCGGTGATCGTCAGCCGTCGAGCTGTCGCGCCACCGCCCCCGATCTACATGTGGGTGCCGCCCGGCCACCAGCGCCACTGGAACCGCTACTGCGCCCAGTACCACGCCTGCGGCGTGCCGGTGTATTTCGTGCGCGACGACTGGTACCGCGACCACGTGCGGCCGCACGATCATGATCGCGGCCGCGACCGCGGCGACCGCGGCGATCGCGACGACCATGGCCGCGGGCATCGCGACCGCGGCCGCGACAACGACCGCCGCTGATCCGTCGCCCGGCCCGGGAGATACAGTCCGGGCATGTACGAAGCGCCGCTCACCGCCCTCGTTCTCAGCGGGGGCGGCGCACGCGCCGCCTACCAGGTCGGCGTGCTGCGCGCGCTGGCGCGCCTGCGGCGCGGGGCGCTGGGCCCGATGGCCCGGCTGCGCAACCCCTTCGGCGTCATCGTGGGCACCTCGGCGGGCGCCGTCAACGCCAGCGCGCTGGCCTGCCACGCCGACCGCTTCGAGGCCGCGGTCGAGGTCATCGCCAAGGTCTGGGAGAACTTCAGCGCCGAGCAGGTCTATCGCGCCGATTCGCTGGGCGTGATCCGCAGCGGCGCGCAGTGGCTGACGATGCTCTCGGTGGGTTGGGTGATCGCGCGCTGGCGGCGCGCGCGGCCGCGCTCGATGCTCGACAACCAGCCGCTGGCCGGCCTGCTGCAGCGGATGGTGCCGCTGGATCGGCTGCCGACGATGTTCTCGCAGGGCCACCTGCATGCGGTGGCGGTCACGGCGTCGAGCTACACGCGCGGCGAGCACTACACCTTCTACGATGCGGCCCAGCCGATCGAGCCGTGGCAGCGCTCGCAGCGCGTGGCCTGCCCGGGCCCGCTCACGCAGGCGCACCTGCTGGCGTCCGCGGCCATTCCGTTCGTGTTCCCGGCCACTTCGCTGGCGGTCAAGGTCGACGGCGCTGCCAGCGCCGAGCCAGGCTGGTTCGGCGACGGGTCGATGCGCCAGACCGCGCCGCTGTCGCCGGCCGTGCATCTGGGCGCGCAGCGGCTGCTGATCATCGGCGCCGGCCGCATGAACGAGCCGGCGGGGCGCGTCGTTGCCGCGGGCGGCTACCCGAGCCTGGCGCAGATCGCCGGGCACGCGATGTCGAGCATCTTCCTCGACGCGCTGGCGGTGGACATCGAGCGCATGCGACGCATCAACCGCACGCTGGCGCTGCTGCCGGATTCGGCGCTCGCCGACACGCCGCTGCGGCCGCTGGAAGCCCTGGTGATCTCGCCCACCCAGCGCATCGACGACATCGCCGCGCGCCACCTGCCGGCACTGCCGGCACCGGTGCGCGCGCTGCTGCGCGGCGTCGGGGTGGGTGGGCAGGGCACGCAGGCGCGTGGTGCCGCGCTGGCCAGCTACCTGCTGTTCGAGGCGCCTTTCACGCGCGAGCTGATGGCGCTGGGGGAAGCCGACACCGACGCGCGGCGCGACGAGGTGCTGCGCTTCTTCGGCTGGGACCGGGCCGGGCCGGGCCGGCGCGGCGGGGCGGCGGCGGTGCCCGACATCGCGTTGCCCTGAGCCCGGACCGAGAGAGTCCCGGCGGACTTTCGAGTGCCGGGCGAAGGCCGCGCCGGCAAGCGCCGCGGCTGATCCCCCGGTGCTTGCATGCCGGCGCCTCAGGTGCCGCTCGTGGCGGTGAGGTCGGTCTTCTTGGACGTGCGGGCCTTGGCCGCGCCCTTGCCGGCCTTGGCCGCGGGCAGGGTGCTGCCGTCATAGGCGGCGCCCTGCACGGTCAGGCCGGCTTTCGACAGCCGCGCCGCATTGCCGGCGCCGATGCCGCCGACGCGCTCGACGAGGTCGCCCCAGTTCCTGAAGCTGCCGGCCTCTCGTGCCTTGACGATCTTGGCCGACAGGCCGGGGCCGATGCCCTTGACGGCTTCGAGGTCGGCGCGGCTGGCCTGGTTGGCATCGACGGCGGCGAAGGCGTTGAGCGCGAGCGCGGCGAGCAGGGTGGCGATGAGGTTGCGGATCATGGTGACTCTCCTGGTTGCGGGTGGATGAATGCCCGGTGGCCGTGGCCGCTGTCGGCAGCGTCCGGTGATCGGGTGCCGTGAATTCTGTTGAGCGCGGCAGCGCTTGGCATTCCCCCGGCGGAGGTGCTCGAGGAGGGCCCCGGGGCGGGGGAAGTGCGAGGGGGAGAAGGCGGCCGGCGCCTTGGCCCTGAGGCTCAGCGGGACGTCAAGGCGCCGGCATTGCGGCGAGCCACTCGCGCGCGCGGGCCAGGCCTTCTTCGGCGCTCGGCCAGGTCGGGACTTCGGCGGGCGGTCGCTGCAGCACGCTGACCTTCGTGCCCCAGGGCGCCCACCGCTCGGCCACCGTCGTGCCGAGCACGCTGATGACGCGGCTGCCGACGGCAGCCGCCAGGTGCCCGGGCCCGGTGTCGTTGGCCACCACCAGCGCCGCCCGCTGCAGCACGGCGGCGTAGACGCCCAGGTCGGTGCCTTCGACGAGCTTCGCCGCGGGGTACAGCTCGCGCGCCTGGGCATGTTCGCCGGGGCCGGGATAGACGACGATCGGCAGGCCGAGTCCGGCTGCCGCCAGGGCCGTGAAACGCGGGAAGTCGGGCCAGGTCTTGGTCGGTTTGCCGGGGATCGCGACGCGGCCGCCCGCGAAGGGGCAGATCGCGATGAAGGGGCCGGAGATGCCTTGCGCGGCCAGCAGCGCCTGCGCCTGGGTCGCCTTCTCGGGCGGCACCCGCAGACCGATGTCGGGCGCCGGCGTCTCGGTCACGCCCAGGAACCTGCAGGCCAGGCCGAAGTAGCGGGTCAGCTCGTGCCCGTGGTGGATCATCGGCACGCCGCGCGCCATCAGCGGCGTGCGGCCTTCCTTGGCGAAGCCGACCGCGCGCAGGCCGGCCAGGCGCATCTCCAGCGCGCTCGACAGCGACGTGGCCAGCAGGAAGGCGTTCTCGCGGCGATCGAACCCGTCATCCACGCGGCGACACTCGGCTCGCAGCTCGCGCAGCTGCTGCACCTTCGCGCCCAGCGTGCCCGGCTGGACATGCACCGGCCAGCTCTCACCGGCGAGCAGCGCTGGCGCCCATTTGCCGCGGGCGACGATGTGCAGCGCGTAGCCATGCGACTCGAGCAGGCGCAGCGCGGGCAGCCCGACGACGACGTCGCCGATCCAGTTGCGGATGCGCACGATCAGCGGGCGCGGTGGTGCGGGCGGGGCGGCGTCGATGGCCATGGACTGAAGTGGAGTGGTGCGCAACCGGATCGGCGGGACGAGCGCGGGGCGATCAGGGCGGAGCCTTGCCGGCGCCGCGGACGATCTCCTGCACCAGCCGCGTCGTCGAGTAGCCGGCGACGAAGGGCAGCGCCAGCGCGCGTCCGCCCCAGCCGCGCACGAGCGCGGTCTCGGCCAGGGTCTCGATGTCGTAGTCGCCGCCCTTGACGTAGATGTCGGGCCGGCAGCGCGCGAGCACCGCCAGCGGCGTCGGCTCGTCGAACAGGACGACCGCGTCGACCACCGTCAGCGCGCCCAGCACGCAGGCGCGATCGAGCGCGCTGTTCAGCGGCCGGCCCGGGCCCTTGCCGAGCCGGCGCGCCGAGGCATCGCTGTTGAGCGCCACGACCAGGCTGGCGCCCAGCGCGCGCGCGGCGGTCAGGCAGCTCACATGGCCGCGATGCAGGATGTCGAACACGCCGTTGGTGAAGACCAGCGGCCGCGGCAGGCGGGCGATCGCGGCGGCCACCTCGTCGCTGGGCAGCAGCTTGCGCAGCAGGTCGTCGCCCGGGACCGGCATCGTCGGCTCAACCATCGCGGCACCTCATTGCGCGGCGGCGAGCTCGGCGTGGCTGACCGCCGCCGTGCCGAAGCGCGAGACGACGATGCCCGCGGCGCGGTTGGCCCATGCCGCGGCGTCGCGCAGCGGCAGGCCGCAGGCCAGCAGCGCGGCCAGGGTGCCGATGACGGTGTCGCCGGCGCCGGTGACGTCGAACACCTCGCGCGCGGCCGTCGGCAGGCGCAGGTGCCCCAGGTCGTCGAACAGGCTGATGCCTTCTTCCGAGCGCGTCAGCAGCAGGCCCTGCAGCCCGAGCCGCCGGCGCAGCGCGTCTGCGCGGGCCAGCAGGTCTTCCTCGCCGGACCAGGCGCCGACGACCTGCGTCAGCTCCGAGCGGTTGGGGGTGATCGCGGTGGCGCCGGCGTAGCGGCTGAAGTCGCTGCCCTTGGGGTCCACCAGCACCGGCTTGCCGGCGGCGCGCGCGAGCTCGATCATGCGCGCGACATGCGCCAGGCCGCCCTTGCCGTAGTCCGACATCAGCACCAGGTCGTGCGCGGCCAGCACGCGTGCGTAGTCGGCGAGCATGAGGTCGAGCACCTCGTGGTCGGGCGTGTTCTCGAAGTCGATGCGCAGCAGCTGCTGCGAGCGGCCGATGACCCGCAGCTTGACCACCGTGCGCAGCTGCGGGTCGGTGCCGATGACGGTCTGGACCCCCTGCCGGGCCAGCAGTGCACGCAGGCGCTGGCCGGCGTCGTCGTCGCCGACCACGGTCAGCAGGGTGCACTGGGCACCCAGCACCTTGACGTTCATCGCGACGTTGGCCGCGCCGCCCAGTCGCTCTTCCTCGCGCGCCACGCGAACGACCGGCACCGGCGCCTCGGGCGAGATGCGCTCGACCGCGCCGAACCAGTAGCGGTCGAGCATCGCGTCGCCCACCACCAGCACGCGGCGGCGGGCCAGCTCGGCGAGCGAGGGCAGGGCGGGCGTCATGCGGCCGGCGGGCCGGGCCGGGGGCGGCGGTCGGACGGTGCTCGGCGCGGGGGGCGGGACAGACCTGGTGCCATCGGCCCGGAGCCTTTTCGTTCTGGCGAATAATCGCGCTGATTCTGCCATCGCCACCGGCCGCCACCGCGGCCCCGCGCCCCCGTGGCGCCACCCACCTCATGCACCCAGACCTCCAGCACCTTGCCGGCGAGTTGATCCCGCAGCACGACGCCTGGCTGGTGGCCCCCCGCTGGCCGGAGCTCGCGCCGCCGCCGCCGGACGGCGACCTGT
Organism: uncultured beta proteobacterium; assembly: GCA_963725755.1. Lineage (GTDB taxonomy): Bacteria > Pseudomonadota > Gammaproteobacteria > Burkholderiales > Burkholderiaceae_C > Rubrivivax. Next base: position 148,928 of record CAVRZW010000008.1, on the reverse strand, counting down.
GGCATTGGGTGCAGGCCAACCACCGCTGCAACAGCCTGCTGTGGCTGCAGGAAGACCTGGCCCGTCGCACCCGCGTGGCCGACAGCGAGATCGCGGCCAACAAGCGGGCCATCGATGGTCACAACCAGGCCCGCAACGATGCCATCGAGCGCATCGACGAGCTGCTGCTGCTGCGCCTGGGGCTGGTCGATGCCGGCTCGGCGCGCGGCGATGCGCCGCGCTCGCTGGCGCCGCCCGGTGCGCGGCTGAACAGCGAGACTGCCGGCAGCATGATCGATCGCCTGTCGATCCTGGCGCTCAAGGCCCACGCGATGCGTGCGCAGACCGCGCGCGCGGATGTCGACGACGCGCACCGTGCGGCGAGCGCCGTCAGGCTCGAGCGCCTGCAGCAGCAGCGCAGCGATCTGGCCGGTTGCCTCGAGGCACTGCTCGCCGACGCGGCCGCGGGGCGGGCCTACTTCAAGGTCTATCGCCAGTTCAAGATGTACAACGACCCGCGCTTCAACCCCGTGCTCGTCGCGGAGCGGACCGCAAAGCCGCGGCCCGCATGACCGGCCCACGCCTGCTCGTCGTCAAGACCTCGTCGATGGGTGACGTGGTCCACGCGCTGCCGGTGGTGCGCGACATCCTGCGCCACCATCCGGGCGCGATCATCGACTGGTTGGCGGAGGCGCCGTTCGCACCGATCCCGCAGCTGCATCCGCAGGTGCGCCGCGTGCTGCCGATGGCATGGCGCCGGTGGCGGGGGCAATTGCTCAGCCTGTCCACCTGGCGCGCGATGCGCGAATTGCGCAACGGGCTGCACGAGGGCCGCTACGACCTGGTGCTGGACCTGCAGGGCCTCGTCAAGAGCGCGCTGTGGGCGCGCCAGACCGGCGCGCCGGTGGCCGGATACGACCGCGCGAGCGCGCGCGAGCCGCTGGCCGCCTGGCTCTACCAGCGCCGCGCAGCAGTGGCCTGCGATCTTCATGCCGTGCAGCGCTGCCGGCTGCTGGCCGCGGCCCACCTGGGGTATGCCGCGCCCACCGACGCGCCCGACTTCGGCGTGCGCGCGCCGGCACCGACGTGGGCGCCGCGTTCGGCCTACGCGGTGCTGATCCCGAACGCCAGCCGGCGCGAGAAGCTCTGGCCCGAACGGAACTGGGCGGCCGTCGGGCAGCGCTTCCGGGCCCTCGGCTGGCTGCCGGTGGTGCTCTGGGGCCGCGACGACGAGCAGACCCTGGCCGAGCGAATCGCCGCCGGTTGCGACGGCGATGTGCCGCCCTTCCTGCGTGTCGGCGAAATGGCGGCCGTGCTCGCCGGGGCACGCCACGTGGTGGGCCTGGACACCGGGTTCACGCACCTGGCGGCGGCATTGGGGCGGCCGACGCTGGGGATCTACTGCGACCACGAGCCGGGCCTGGCCGGGGTCACCGGGCCGGCCGAGGTGGCCAGCATCGGCGGCAAGGGGCAGGTGCCGTCGCGGGCCGAAGTGCTGGCGCTGCTCGAGACCCAGCTCGCGCGATAGCGCTCACCGGGGCGGCGTGGGCTACAGGGCGTCGATCCGCTGCGGCGGGTAGCTGTCCCAACTCAGGCAGCCCGGGCATTGCCAGAAATAGTGCTGGGCCTCGAAACCGCAGGTGGCGCAGCGGTAGCGCTGCAGCGGGCCGGCGCTGCGCGCGACGGCGTCGCGCAGCGCGGTCCAGGCCTCGGGTGTCCAGACGTCGGGCGGCAGCGCCAGCAGGCACTGGGCCGCCGACAGCGTCGGGTGCTGCTGGATGTGCGAGAGCAGCCGCGGCAGACGCTGCGGCGCATCGGCCGGCTCCAGGTCTTCGATCGCCCGCAGCAGTTCCACCGCCGGCCGCTGTGCCAGCGCCGCCGTCAGCGTGGCGTGGGCTGCCGGCGCTTGGCCGCAGGCCTTGGCGGCGGCGGCGTACTCGGCCGCCACGAGGAGAAAGCTGTCCGGATGCTGCGCCAGCAGGGCCTCCCAGGCCGCCATCGCGGCAACTGCATCGCCGCGGCGCAGCTGCCGCCGCCCGGCCAGCAGCAGCGGGCGCGGCGCCTGGGGGCCGGCCTGGCGGGCGCGGGCGAGTGCCGCGTCGGCCTCCTCGGCATGGCCCTTCGTATCGGCCACTTCGGCCAGCTCGCATTCGTAGTGCGCGATCCGTGCCGAAAACGATGCGCCGGTCGCCTCCAGCCGGCGGGCCACGGCCGCTGCCTGCGGCCAGTCGCGCGTGCGTTCGTAAAGCGACAGCAGCGCCAGGCGGGCCTCACCGTCGAACGGGGTGCCCTCCAGCGCCTTCCACGCCGCCTCGGCGCGGTCGAACAGGCCGGCCTTCATGAAGTCCTGCGCCAGCGCGAGCTGCGCGCGGTCGCGATCGGCGGCCTTGAGGTCGGAACGGCCGATCAGATGCTGGTGCACGCGCACCGCGCGCTCGAACTCGCCGCGGCGGCGGAACAGGTTGCCCAGCGCGAAATGCAGCTCGGTCGTGTCGGGGTCGTTCTGGACCGCCTCGATGAAGGCGTCGATGGCCTTGTCCTGCTGTTCGTTGAGCAGCAGGTTCAGACCCTTGAAGTAGGCGCGGGGCGAGTCCTGCCGCTCGCGCCGGAGCTGGCGCAGGTCGAAGCGCGAGGCGATCCAGCCCAGCGCGAAGGCCACGGGCAGGCCGATCAGCACCCACTGGAAGTTGAAGTCCATGGCGGGCCGGTGTTGTCCCGCTAGGGGCCTTCCCGCGGCGGATGCTCGGGGCCGAACTCCGAGGGCAGCGCCGAGGTCGGCGCTGGCACCGGCGCCGGTGCGGGCGGCGGCGCGTGCCGCTTGGCCACCCGGCGGTGGTGCCACCAGCTGGGCACCATCGCCAGCACCCCGAGCGCACAACCGGCGACGAAGGCCACGAGCACGATGATGACCATCGGTGCATGGCCATCGATGCCGAAGAACCAGTGGACGGTGGCGGTCTGCTGGTTGTTCAGCGCGAACGCGAACAGGACGAAGAAGAGGAAGGCCCGGAAGAGCCAGACGAGAAGTCGCATGCGGGCCCGATTCTAGGCACCGTGCGCCGGGGCCCTCAAGGAAACGAAGGGCTGTTGCCGAGTTCGCCGACGCCCCCGAAAGCAGGCCTCGGCCCGGCCGGCCCCGGGGCCGCTCAGACGCCGTCGGCGCTCGTCGGTACCTGGGCGTCGACCGCCTCTCGCAACGCCTTGCCGGGCTTGAAATGTGGCACCAGCTTCTCCGGGATCATCACCTGCTCGCCGCTGCGGGGGTTGCGCCCCAGGCGCGGCGGCCGGTGGTTGATGGAAAAGCTGCCGAAACCGCGGATCTCGATCCGGTGCCCGCGTGCCAGCGCGTCGGACATCGCGTCGAGAATGGTCTTCACCGCGAACTCGGTGTCGCGCTGCGTGAGCTGCGCGAAGCGCTCGGCCAGGCAGGTGACGAGATCGGAGCGGGTCATCGCTGGTACGGGGCAGGCGCGCCGGCTCTTCGCAGGACCGGCGCGCCGGCTGGCCTTACTCGGGGCGGTTGTCGAGCTTGGCGCGCAGCAGCGCACCGAGGCTGGTGGTGCCGGCGTTCTCGCGTTCGCTGGTCTGGCTCAGGCGCTGCATGGCCTGCTGCTCGTCGGCGTTGTCCTTGGCCTTGATCGACAGCTGGATCGAGCGCATCTTGCGATCGACGTTGATCACCATCACGCTGACCTCGTCGCCATCCTTGAGCACGTTGCGCGCGTCCTCGACACGGTCGCGGCTGATCTCGCTGGCGCGCAGGTAGCCGGTCACATCGTCGTTGAGCTGGATCTCGGCGCCGCGCGGATCGACCGACTTGACCTTGCCGGTGACGACCGCGCCGCGGTCGTTGAGCGTGGTGAAGCTGGTGAACGGATCCACGTCGAGCTGCTTGATGCCCAGGCTGATGCGCTCGCGTTCGACGTCGATGGCCAGCACGACGGCTTCGACTTCCTGGCCCTTCTTGTAGTTGCGCACCGCGCTCTCGCCCGGCTCGTGCCACGACAGGTCCGACAGGTGCACCAGGCCGTCGATGCCGGCGGTCAGGCCGACGAAGACGCCGAAGTCGGTGATCGACTTGACCGGCCCCTTGACCTTGTCGCCGCGCTTGACGGTGGCGCTGAACTCTTCCCAGGGGTTGGCCTTGCACTGCTTCATGCCCAGGCTGATGCGGCGCTTGTCCTCGTCGATCTCGAGGACCATGACCTCGACCTCTTCGCCCAGCGTGACGACCTTGGACGGCGCGACGTTCTTGTTCGTCCAGTCCATCTCGGAGACGTGGACCAGGCCTTCGATGCCCGGCTCGATCTCGACGAAGGCGCCGTAGTCGGCGATGTTGGTGATCTTGCCGAACAGGCGCGTGCCGTTGGGGTAGCGGCGCGCGACGCCATGCCAGGGGTCGTCGCCGAGTTGCTTGAGGCCCAGGCTGACGCGGTTCTTCTCGGCGTCGAACTTGAGCACCTTGGCGGTGAGTTCCTGACCGACCTGGACCACCTCGCTCGGGTGGCGCACGCGGCGCCAGGCCATGTCGGTGATGTGCAGCAGGCCGTCGATGCCGCCGAGGTCGACGAAGGCGCCGTACTCGGTGATGTTCTTGACCACGCCGTGGACGATGGCGCCCTCGGACAGCGTCTCGAGCAGCTTGGCGCGTTCCTCGCCCATCGAAGCCTCGACCACTGCGCGGCGCGACAACACGACGTTGTTGCGCTTGCGGTCGAGCTTGATGACCTTGAACTCCATCGTCTTGCCCTCGTAGGGCGTCATGTCCTTGACCGGGCGGGTGTCGAGCAGCGAGCCTGGCAGGAAGGCGCGGATGCCGTTGACGAGCACCGTCAGGCCGCCCTTGACCTTGCCGCTGACCGTGCCGGTGACGAATTCGCCCGACTCCAGCGAGTTCTCGAGCGACATCCAGCTCGCCAGGCGCTTGGCCTTGTCGCGCGACAGGATGGTGTCGCCGTAGCCGTTCTCGACGGCGTCGATGGCGACCGAGACGAAATCGCCGACCTGGACTTCGAGCTCGCCCTTGTCGTTCTTGAACTCGTCGATCGCGACATAGCTCTCGCTCTTCAGCCCGGCGTTGACGACGACGTGGTTGAACTCGATGCGCACGACCTCGGCGGAGATGACCTCGCCGACGCGCATGTCGTTGCTCTTGAGCGATTCCTCGAAGAGGGCGGCGAAATTGGCAGCGCCACCTTGGGCGGTGACGGTAGTGGTGACAGACATTGATTTCCTGGCTTGCCCGGAGGAGTTGATTGCAGAGCCGGGCGTGCTTGCGGCGGATGCCGCGGGGTGAGGTTGAACATACCGACGCGCCTGAGCCTGGTCGTGCGATGCACGGGGCTCGGGGCCTGGCGGCCACTGGCAGGTGGCGCGTCGATCCCTTTTTGAAACGAAACTCTCGAACTACTGTCTCGACTGCCCGGTGGGCGGTTGCCCGCCGAACGGCCTGCGCTGCTCCCACCAAGCCAGCACCTGCTGCACCGATTGCTCGATGTCCAGGTCCGAGTTGTCCAGCAGCAGCGCATCCTGCGCCGGCTTGCAGGGCGCGACGCTGCGGTTTCTGTCCCTCGCGTCGCGCGCTTCCAAGTCCGCGCGAAGACTCTCGATGCTAGTCGAAATCCCTTTTGAAATCAACTGCTTATACCGCCGTTCGGCGCGCTGGGCGGCGCTGGCGGTGAGGAACACCTTGAGTGCCGCGTCGGGGAAGACCACGCTACCCATGTCGCGGCCGTCGGCGACCAGGCCGGGCACGCGCCGGAACGCCAGTTGCAACCCGTGGAGTGCGGCGCGCACCGCCGGCAGGGCCGAAACGCGCGAGGCGAGCAGCCCGGTGCTTTCCAGGCGCAGATCGTCGCTGATCTCGCGCCCGCGCAGCCAGGTGCGGCCGGCCTCGGCGCCATGCCCGAAGCGCAGCTCGAGCATGCCCGCCAGCCTTGCCACTGCAAGCTCGTCGTCGGGCGAGACGCCATCCCAGAGCGCCGCCAGGCCGGCTGCGCGGTAAAGCGCCCCGGAGTCGAGCAGTTGCCAACCCAGTGCCGCGGCGGCTGCGGCGGCCAGGGTGCCCTTGCCCGAGGCGGTGGGGCCATCGATGGCGATCACCGGCACGTCCTGCGGCGCGGCGCCGACGACGTCGAAAAAGGCCTCGAAGTAGTCGGGAAAGGTCTTGCCCACGCATTGCGGGTCGAGGATGCGCACCGGGCAGCCGGGCCCTGCGTGGCCCTCGGCCAGCGGGTTGAATGCGGCCAGCGATGCGCACATCGCCATCCGGTGGTCGTCGTAGGTGGCGATCGCGGCCGGCCGCCAGCCGTCGCGTGCCGGCGGGCCGACCTCGAGGTAGTCGGGGCCCTCGACGATGGTCGCGCCGAGCTTGCGCAGTTCGGTGGCCATCGCGGCGATGCGGTCGGTCTCCTTGACGCGCCAGCTCGCGATGCCGGTGAGCCGCGACGGCGCATCGGCGTACAGCGCCATCATCGCCAGCGTCATCGCGGCGTCGGGGATCGCCTGGCAGTCGAGCGTGATGCCGGCCAGCGGCCAGCGACCGCGGTGGACCTCGATCCAGCCGGGGCCGCTGCGGACCTGAGCGCCCATCGACTGGGCGGCGGCCAGGAAGCGGATGTCGCCCTGGATCGAGTCGCTGCCCACGCCCTCGATGCGCAGCGGCGCTCCGCCATGCGCGGCGATGGCGCCGACGGCGATGAAGTAGGACGCCGACGAGGCGTCGCCTTCGACGTGGATCGCCCCCGGCGTGCGGTAGGCGCTGCCCCGTGGAATCTCGAAGCGCTGCCAGCCGTCGTGCGCCACCGCGATGCCGAAGCGCGCCAGCAGGTTCAGCGTGATCTCGACGTAGGGCCTGGAGATCAGTTCGCCCTCGACCTCGATCGCCAGATCATGTTCGCCGCTGACCAGCGGCAGCGCCAGCAGCAGGGCGGTCAGGAACTGGCTCGAGACGTCGCCGCGCACGCGGATCGGCGCGGCCGTGGCCAGGCGCCCGCCAGCCGATCCCGTCAGGCGCAAGGGCGGGTAGCCCGGCGTGCCCAGTTCCTCGACATGGCAGCCCAGCGGCCGCAGCGCATCGACGAGGTCCCGAATCGGCCGCTCGTGCATGCGCGGCACCCCCGAGAGCTCGAAGCGCCCGCCCTGGGTCGCGGCGAGCAAGGCCAGCGTCGCCGCCAGCGGCCGCATCGCGGTGCCGGCGTTGCCCAGGAAGAGCTGCGCATCGTGGACCACCAGGCGCCCGCCCAGGCCGGTGACGTGCAGCACGCGGCCGTCGCGACGCAGGCCGCAGCCCAGCGCGGCCAGGGCATCGAGCATCACGCGCGTGTCATCGCTGTCGAGCAGGTCATGGACGGCGGTCGTCCCGCTGGCCAGACCGGCGAGCAGCAGCACGCGGTTGGAGATGCTCTTGGAGCCGGGCAGGCGCACGCTGCCGGAGGCACCGCTGAGCGGCGGCAGGTCGAGGAACGGAATGCGGTACATCTTGTTCGCCGGGCGATCAGGACCGCGCCGGGGCGCGTCGCGCCGCGGCCCGGCGCGCGGCCGGGGACATGGCCGCCGCCATTCAGCTCTTGCCCGTGCCAGGCACGCGTGGCGCGCCCATCTGCCAGCCGGCGCGGCCTTCGGCCGGCGCACGTATCAGGTCCTCCAGCGCATCGACGTTGCCTTCGCGCATGACATGCTCCAGTGCATCGAGCGCGTGGCGGAAGCGCTGCGACTGCTTGAGCACCTCTTCCCGGTTGGCCACCAGGATGTCGCGCCAGGTCTCGGGGCTGCTGGCGGCGATGCGGGTGAAGTCGCGGAAGCCCGGCCCGGCGAGCGAAAGGAAGTCGCGTCCGGCCGGCTGGTTGACGACGGCGCTGAAGTAGGCGAAAGCCAGCAGGTGGGGCAGGTGGCTGACGGCAGCGAAGGCGGCGTCGTGGTTCTCGGCCGTCATCTTGAGCACCTGGGCGCCGATCGCCGACCAGACGTCGGTGGCCTTCTGCACCAGCTCGGGCGCGGTCTGCGCCAGCGGCGTGATGATCACCTGGCGCCCGTTGTACAGCGTGGCGTCGGCGTTCTGGATACCCGAGACCTCCTTGCCGGCGATCGGGTGCGCCGGCACGAACGATCGGACACGCTCGCGCAGCACGCGCCGCGCCGCATCGACCACGTCGCGCTTGGTGCTGCCCACGTCCATCACCAGCACGCCGGGCTCGACGAGGTGGCGGATCGCCTTGAAGGTCGTCTCGGTGGCGGCCACCGGCACGGCGATGAGCACGATGTCCGAGCCCGAGACCGCCAGCAGCGCCGACTCGGCGGCGACGTCGATGACCCCGAGCTTGCGCGCCCGCTCGGTCGTCGAGGGCGACTTGCTGTAGCCGACGACGCGCTTGACGAGGCCGGCGCGCTTGAGCGCGAGCGCGAAACTGCCGCCCATCAGGCCGCAACCGATGACGCCGAGCTGATTGAACATGGACTTCAGTGCGTGTCGATCGGGTAGGTGCCCAGGATCTTGAAGAAGGCGCAGACGTCGCGCAATTCGCGCAGGGCGGCCGCGACCCGGGGCTCGTCGGGGTGGCCTTCGACGTCGATGTAGAAGTAGTACTCCCATTGCCCCGAACGCGCCGGACGCGACTCGAAGCGGCTCATCGAGACGCCATGGTTCTTCAGCGGCACCAGCATGTCGTGCACCGCGCCGGGCCGGTTGGTGATCGAGACCACGAGGCTGGTGCAATCGTGGCCCGAGGCCTTGGGCGTGGGATGCCGGTGCGGATGGGTGACGATCGCGAAGCGGGTGCGGTTGTGCGGGTCGTCCTGGATCGCCGGGGCGACCAGGTGCAGCCCGTATTCGCTGGCCGCGCGCGCGCTGGCGATGGCCGCCAGCGTGGCGTCCTCGCGTGCCAGCCGCGCGCCCTCGGCGTTGCTTGCCACCGGGCGGCGCTCGACCTCGGGCAGGTGGTGGCTGAGCCAGCGGTGGCATTGGGCCAGCGCCTGCGGATGGGCGCAGACCGCGCGCAGGCCGTCCAGCGTGTCGACCTTGCGCAGCAGGTTCTGGCGCACGATGAGGCTGGTCTCGCCGATGATGAACAGCGGCGTGGTCAGGAACAGGTCGAGCGAACGCGCGACCACGCCCTCGGTGGAGTTCTCGACCGGGACGACGCCGAAATCGGCAGCGCCCGACGTTGCCGCGTGCATCACCTCGTCGATGCTCGCGCAGGGCACGCGCACGATCGATGCCCCGAAGTAGCCCAGCGCCGCCTCTTCGCTGAAGGTGCCTGCGGGTCCGAGGTAGGCCACGCGGGTGGGCGTCTCCAGCGCCCGGCAGGCCGACATGATCTCGCGCCAGATCGGCGCCACGCTCTCGCTTTGCAGCGGGCCCGCGTTGACCGCCTTCAGGCCGTCGATGACCTGCGCCTCGCGCTCGGGCCGGAAGACCACCGCGCCGGCCTTCTTCTTGATCTCGCCCACCGCCAGCGCCAGCGCCGCGCGCTGGTTGAGCAGGGCCAGCAACTCGCGATCGACGCTGTCGATGCGCTGGCGCAGCGGTGTCAACTCGGGGTCGGTGGCGGGTGAATCGGCCATCGCAGCGTGGCTCGCCCGGCTCTTACTTCTTCGCACCCGAAGCCGCGGCGTTGGGCGCCGATGCGGCGGCCGCAGGCGGGGCCAGGCGCGCGGCCATCGACTGCTCGAGCGCGCGCACCTTGGGGCCTACCTGGTCGCGCGTCTCGGCCACCAGCTTCTCGGTGATGGCGCGCTGCATCTCGGGTGCCATGCTCTGGAACTTGCGATTCACCGGCGATTCGAGCAGCGCGATGATCTGGCGCAACTCGTCCTCGGTGAAGCGCTCTTCGAGCAAGGGGCCGATGGTCGAAGGCGCGAGCTTGATCGCGTGATCGCGCACGATCGGCGTGGCCTCCTCGACATACTTTCGAACATCGGCCTCGATCTCGTGCGCGACCGCCTCGCGCCGCTCGGCCGGCAGCCGCTGCAGCGCCACGTTGGCCTGCTGCATCAGCTGGATCGCCGGCTGCTGCGTCATGCCGCGGGCCATCGCCTCGATGCCGCCCTGCTGCAGCTGGAGCACGCGCGCCACGAGCTTCTTCTTGGCCGCGCTCGGCGCGCTGGCCGACGCTGCCGCCTTCGTCTGCGCCATCGCCGGGGTGGCGGCGACGGCGGTTGCCAGCGCAGTGGCGATCAAGAACGCCTTGAACATCAGGATCCTTCCGTGCCGGCGGCGCCGGCGTTGTCGTTGTCTTCTTCGGCCTCGGCCGGCGCGTCGTTCTCGACGATGCGCTGCAGCCCCGAGAGCTTGGCGCCATCGTCGAGCGCGATCAGCGTCACGCCCTGGGTCGCGCGGCCGAGTTCGCGGATCTCGCTGACCCGGGTGCGCACGAGCACGCCCTTGTCGGTGATGAGCATGATCTCGTCGGCCGGCCGAACCAGCGTGGCGGCCACGACACGCCCGTTGCGCTCGGTCTGCTGGATCGCGATCATGCCCTTGGTACCCCGGCCGTGGCGCGTGTATTCGAGGATGTTCGTGCGCTTGCCGTAGCCGTTCTCGGTGGCCGTCAGCACGCTCTGCGTCTCGTCCTCGGCCACCAGCATCGCGATCACGGTCTGGGCGGGCTCGAGGGCCATGCCGCGCACGCCGCGCGCGGTGCGGCTCAGCGGCCGTACCTCGTCTTCGGCAAAGCGCACGGCCTTGCCGCCGTCGCTGAACAGCATCACGTCGTGCTGGCCGTCGGTGAGCGCGGCGCCGATCAGGTGGTCGCCATCGTCCAGGTCGACGGCGATGATGCCGGCCTTGCGCGGGTTGCTGAACTCGTCGAGCGCGGTCTTCTTCACCGTCCCCAGCGCGGTGGCCATGAAGATGAAGTGATCGCCGGGGAAGCTGCGGAACTCGCCGGTCAGCGGCAGCACCACGGTGATCTTCTCGCCGGCCTGCAGCGGGAACATGTTGACGATCGGCCGGCCGCGCGAATTGCGCGAGCCCTGGGGCACTTCCCAGACCTTGAGCCAATAGACGCGGCCGCGGTCGCTGAAGCACAGCATCCAGTCGTGCGTGTTGGCGATGAAGAGCTGGTCGACCCAGTCGTCTTCCTTGGTCTGCGTCGCCTGCTTGCCGCGGCCGCCGCGCTTCTGCGCCCGGTACTCGGCCAGCGGCTGGCTCTTCACGTAGCCGCCGTGGCTGAGCGTGACGACCATGTCGGTGGGCGTGATCAGGTCTTCGGTGCCGAGTTCGAGCGCGTTGCGTTCGATCACGCTGCGCCTGGCGCCGAGCTTGGTCTGGCCGAACTCCTGCTTCAGGTCGGCCAGTTCGCCGGCGATGATGGCGGTGACGCGTTCGGGCTTGGCCAGGATGTCGAGCAGGTCGGCGATCTGCGCCATCACCTCGCGGTACTCGCCGATGATCTTGTCCTGCTCCAGCCCGGTCAGGCGCTGCAGCCGCATCTGCAGGATTTCCTGCGCCTGCTCGTCGGACAGGCGGTACAGGCCGTCGGCCTGCAGGCCATAGCTGCCGGGCAGGCCTTCGGGGCGGTAGGCGGCGCGGCCGCCGGGGGTGGAGTCCTCGGCGCGGGCGAGCATCTCGCGCACCATCGAGCTGTCCCAGGCCTTGCCCATCAGCGCTGCCTTGGCCATCGGCGGCGTCGGCGAGGTCTTGATCGTCTCGATGAACTCGTCGATGTTGGCCAGCGCCACCGCCAGGCCCTCGAGCACATGGCCGCGTTCGCGTGCCTTCTTCAGCGCGTAGACGGTGCGCCGGGTGACCACTTCGCGCCGGTGCTCGAGGAAGATCTCGACCAGCTGGCGCAGGTTGCACAGCTTGGGCTGGCCGTCGATCAGCGCGACCATGTTGATGCCGAAGGTGTCCTGCAGCTGCGTCTGCTTGTACAGGTTGTTGAGCACCACCTCGGGCACTTCGCCGCGCTTGAGGTCGATCACCACCCGCATGCCGGACTTGTCGCTCTCGTCCTGGATGTGGCTGATGCCGTCGATCTTCTTCTCGTTGACGAGCTCGGCGATGCGCTCGAGCAGCGTCTTCTTGTTCACCTGGTAGGGGATCTCGTCGACGATGATGGCCTGGCGCTGGCCCTTGTCGATGTCCTCGAAGTGGCACTTGGCGCGCATCACGACCTTGCCGCGACCGGTGCGGTAGCCCTCGCGCACGCCACTCAGTCCGTAGATGATCCCGGCGGTGGGGAAGTCGGGCGCCGGCACGATCTCCATCAGCTCGTCGATCGTGGCATCCGGGTTCTTCAGCAGGTGCAGGCAGGCATCGACGACTTCGTTCAGGTTGTGCGGCGGGATGTTGGTGGCCATCCCCACGGCGATGCCGGCGCTGCCGTTGACCAGCAGGTTCGGCAGCCTTGTGGGCAGCACCGTCGGTTCCTTCTCGGAGCCGTCGTAGTTGGGCGCGAAATCGACCGTTTCCTTGTCGATGTCCTCGAGCATCTCGTGCGCGATCTTCGCGAGCCGGATCTCGGTGTAGCGCATCGCCGCGGCGTTGTCGCCATCGACCGAACCGAAGTTGCCCTGGCCGTCGACCAGCATGTGGCGCAGGCTGAAGTCCTGCGCCATGCGCACGATCGTGTCGTAGACCGCGGTGTCGCCATGCGGGTGGTACTTGCCGATCACGTCGCCGACGATGCGCGCGCTCTTCTTGTAAGGCCGGTTCCAGTGGTTGGCGAGTTCATGCATCGCGAACAGCACCCGCCGATGCACCGGCTTGAGGCCGTCGCGGGCGTCGGGCAGTGCACGCCCGACGATCACGCTCATCGCGTAATCGAGGTACGAACGCCGCATCTCCTCTTCGAGGCTGACGGCGATGGTTTCCTTGGCGAACGAGGTCATGCGGGCAGGAGTTGGAATGCGCCTCCGAGCCAGGTTTGCCGCGGAGTGAAGCCAGCGATTCTACGGGGGCGGGGCATGTCGCGGATGCGCAACATCGGCGGCGACCCGCCCAAGTCCGAGGGCCAAAATGCGGCCTAGGGGAAGCCCTATGGCACAATGACCAGTGGCTGGAAGGTGCTCCCGGAAGTGGGAATTTGCCTCGTGTTTTGCTGGTCGTATTGGACGTTTCGCAGGCCTACTGCGGCTTTCCTCGAGAGGAGAATCATGAAGAAACTGAACAGGGTGGCCGTGCTTTTCGCATCGGTCGCACTTGCCGCCCCGATCGCTGCATTCGCGCAGCCGAAGTCGGTCGACAACTGGCGTGCCACCGACGGCACCGTCTGGAAGAACGGCACCAACGAACTGTGCTGGCGCGATTCCGGGTGGACCCCGGCGACTGCCGACGAGAGGTGCGACGGCGCGATCAAGCCGCCGCCCCCGCCCCCGGCCGCACCGCCCGTGGCTCCGCCGCCCGCCGAGCCTGCCGTCGCCCCGCCGCCGGCGCCCGTGGCCCCGCCGCCGCCGCCGCCGCCGCCGGCCCCGGTGAAGGAGAAGGTCACTTACGCCGCTGACGCCTACTTCGACTTCGACAAGTCGGTCCTGAAGCCCGAGGCACAGGCCAAGCTGGCCGACCTGGTGGACAAGACCAAGGGTATCAATCTCGAGGTGATCATCGCCGTCGGCCACACCGACGCGGTGGGCACGCCCACCTACAACCAGAAGCTGTCCGTTCGTCGCGCCGAAGCGGTGAAGCAGTTCCTGGTCAGCAAGGGCGTCGAGAACAACCGCGTCTATACCGAAGGCAAGGGCGAAGCAAACCCGGTCGCCGACAACAAGACCGCCGAAGGCCGCGCCAAGAACCGCCGCGTGGAAGTCGAAGTGGTCGGTACGCGCGCCAGGTAGTGACGCCAGCGGCCCGCAGCGGCCGCTTCCGTTCACCGAACCCCGCCACGGCGGGGTTTTTCATTTCTGCGCCGGCCGATCATCGGCACGCAGGCAGATCCTGCATGCGGCGCGCCGCTGCGCGCGTGCCGGCGATCCGCCGCTAACATCGCGCCATGACCAACGTCGACGCACAGGAGCTCGCCAAGTTCAGCGAGCTCGCCCACCGCTGGTGGGACCCCGACAGCGAGTTCGGCCCGCTGCACCAGATCAACCCGCTGCGCCTGGCATGGATCGACGAGCTGGCCGGGCTGCGCGGCAAGACGGCGCTGGACGTCGGGTGCGGCGGCGGCATCCTGGCCGAGGCGATGGCGCGCCGCGCGGTCCATGTCACCGGCATCGACCTCGCCGCCAAGCCGCTGGGCGTGGCGCGTCTGCATGCGCTGGACGCGGGGGTCGAGAACCTCGACTACCGCGAGATCGCCACCGAAGCCCTGGCCGCCGAGCGGCCCGGATCCTTCGATGTCGTCACCTGCATGGAGATGCTCGAGCATGTGCCCGACCCGGCCGCGGTGGTCCGGGCCTGCGCGGCGCTGGCCAGGCCGGGTGGCTGGTTGTTCTTCTCCACCCTCAACCGCAACCCGAAGGCCTTCCTGTTCGCCATCGTCGGCGCGGAATACCTGCTGCGGCTCCTGCCGCGCGGTACCCACGAATACGCACGCTTCATCCGCCCGAGCGAACTGGCGCGCTGGGTGCGCGATGCGGGTCTGGAACTGCAGGCCACTCGCGGCCTGCAATACAACCCCTTGACGCGCCGCTACCGGCTGTCGGCCGACACCGGCGTCAATTACCTGGTGGCGTGCCGCAAGCCGGGTGAAGCCTGACGTCGCCGCCGTCCTGTTCGACCTCGACGGCACCCTGATCGACAGCGCGCCCGACCTCGCCGCGGCGGCCAACGAGATGCGCGGTGCGCGCGGCCTGCCGCCGCTGCCGTACGAGCGCCTGCGACCGCACGCCGGGTCGGGTGCGCGCGGCATGCTCGGGGCGGCGCTGGAGAGGGCGCCGGGCCAGGATGGCTACGACGGCCTGCGCGAAGAGTTCCTGCAGCGCTACGAGGCGCGCATGCTGGTGCTCACGAGGCCGTTTGCCAACGCGCTGGCGCTGCTCGATGCGCTGGACCGTCATGCCGTGCCCTGGGGCATCGTCACCAACAAGAGCCTGCGCCTGGCCGAGCCGATGGCGCTTGCCCTGGGGCTGTTGCCGCGCGCCGCGGCCTTGATCGGCGGCGACAGCACGGCCTGGACCAAGCCGCACCCGGCACCGCTGTTCGAAGCCGCCCGCCGGCTGAGCCTGATGCCGCAAGCCTGTGTCTATGTCGGTGACGACCCGCGCGACATGCGCGCTGCCCGCGCCGCGGGCATGGGCGCACTGGCCGCGGCCTGGGGCTACCTGGGCCCCGATGAGCCGATCCACGCCTGGGGCGCCGATTTCATCCTCGAGCAGCCCGATCACCTCTTGAACTGGCTCGAACTGGCCTAAACTTGTCGACTTGGGTCCGACCTGGCTTCGACGTGGGTGCTGAGTCGGTGCGGG
This sequence comes from uncultured beta proteobacterium, assembly GCA_963725755.1. Lineage (GTDB taxonomy): Bacteria > Pseudomonadota > Gammaproteobacteria > Burkholderiales > Burkholderiaceae_C > Rubrivivax. Next base: position 133,604 of record CAVRZW010000008.1, on the reverse strand, counting down.
GCATGCCGAGCACCAGTTCGCTCGTAAATCCACTGGAAACAAAGTAACTGCGAACGATACTTCGTACGCCCTCGCCGCTTAAAACCGGCGAGCCTCGCAACAGTTGGCCGATGGGCTGGGCCTGAAGTCGCAAGACCGAAGGCTGCGAGGTCATTCACATTGGCTCGTCCTGCAGCGTGTCATTCGTTGCGGGCCTAAAACCAAATGACTCGGTGCTTGGGTAGCGTGCTGCTGCGCGACCTCGGCGCCTAAATCCAAATCAGACAGCTACGCATGTAGAACCGTCCGGTGATGGCTTGCGGACGGGGGTTCGATTCCCCCCGGATCCACCATCTATGGTCCCGCATGGGGCCGCAAATGACCAAGGCGCTAAGTAAATCAAAGACTTAGCGCCTTTTTCATGTCCGCATGGGACCGGATGAGGCCACAAGTTACTGCACTTCCTTGCAGTAACTACTGCAGTAACCTCACAATCTGGGCACCGTCACCCCGAGAGTTACTGCATGGCCAAGAACCTGATCCCCGGCGACAAGACGCTGCAGGCCATCAAGCCGGGCGACGCGCGCAAGCGGATCAGCGACGGCGAGGGGCTGTATCTGTTGCTGTTCGTGAAGGGCGGCGCGCACGGCTGGCGCTTCGACTATTCGCATGGCGGCAGGCGCCTGACCATCAGCCTCGGCACCTACCCCGACACCAGCCTGGCGTTGGCCCGGGAGAAGGCCGACAAGGCGCGCCGGTCGGTGGCGGGCGGTTTGAACCCAAGCGAGGCGCGGAAGGCCGAGAAGCAGGCCCATGAAGCAAAGCGCGAGGCGCAGGCCCTGGCCGATGCCGGCCTGCCCGGGCCGGGTACCTTTGAGCATGTCGCCCGCGAGTGGCTGGCGACGGTGCACGAGGCCAAGGTGAGTGCTGGCCACTCCGAGCGCACGCGCATCCGCCTGGAGCAAGACGCCTTCCCGTGGCTCGGCCGGCGCCCGATTGGCGAGATCGAGGCGCCCGAGCTGCTGCAGTGCCTGCGTCGGGTCGAGGCCCGGGGCGCCATCGAAACGGCGCACCGCGTCAAGAACGCCTGTGGGCAGGTGTTTCGCTACGGCGTCGCAATCGGGGCCTGCCGGCGAAATCCGGCGGTCGATCTGCAAGACGCCTTGCGGCCCGTGGAGAGCCGGCACCATGCCGCCATCGTTGACCCGGTGCAGGCGGGCACGCTGCTGCGCGACGTGATGGCCTACGAAGGGCACCCCGTGACCCGCGCGGCGCTGAAGCTGTCGGCGCTACTGCTGTTGCGGCCGGGTGAACTGCGGCACATGGAATGGTCTTGGCTGGATCTGGACGGCGCCACGCTTACGGTGCCGGCGGAAGTGATGAAGCGGAAGAAGGCCGAGAAGGCGGATGGGCCGCCGCATGTCGTGCCGCTGGCGCCTCAGGCGGTGGCGATCCTCAAGGAATTGCGCCCGCTGACTGGCGGGGAAGGGCGGCGCTTCGTGTTTCCGTCCCTGCTGACGGCCGAGCGCTGCATGAGCGAGAACACGGTACGTGGTGCGCTGCGCCGCATGGGTTACGGCAATGACGACATGACCGCTCACGGGTTCCGCGCGATGGCCCGCACCATGATCGCCGAGCGGCTGGGCGTTGCGCCCGAAGTGATCGAGGCGCAACTGGCCCACGCAGTGGGCGATGCGCTGGGCCGGGCCTATAACCGCACGCAGTTCCTTGAGCAGCGGCGCGACATGATGGCGAAGTGGGCCGACTACCTCGACCGCCTGCGCGATGGCGCGCAGGTGCTGCCGTTCAAAACCGCGTGATGCCGGCGCCGGCCACCGTCATGCGTCCCGAGCAATGCGCCGTCCGGTCGATGTTCATCCCTCCATCGGTATCGGCTTCTGCCCGTAGCCGCCTCGGCCAGGCTCAGTGAGTGCTCGATGCGCTTGAGCCGCTGCGCGTGGTTGCCGATCGCGGAATGGTGCAGGCCCATCAGCGAGATCCCGTCGACGGTCTTGCCGTCGCTGACCTGCGGCGCGACCTTGGCCAGGTCTTCGGCCATCGGGCCGATCCGGGCCTTGGGGTTGCCGTCGCCCTGGCCCTTGCGGTATCGCCAGTTCTCGGCCGGCGTCGCCTCGATCGCCTTCGATGCGGCGCGGCCATCGGCCTTGCCATCGCGGTGCTTGATCTTCTTCGAGCTGCCGATGAAGCCGTAGGGGTTCTGCATCCCGTACAGCTTGGCCGCGCCGCCCAGCGCGCCCAGGGTGTAGTTGCTGTTCATCAGGCTGCCGGTGTAGTCGAGGCCGGCCGCATTGCCGAACAGCGAGCCGGCCGAGCTGTTGGAGCTGACAGCGCTGTTGAACAGCGGGCTGGCGGCCTGCGCCGGCGCCGCCGCAGCACTGGTCAGGGCGCCATAGCCGGACTGCGCCTGCGCCCCTTGGCTGTCGGCAAGGGAAGCGGTGGCGAGGCCGGTGGAAGGCATGTTGCGGCCGAAGCGAGCCGCGTTGTCCAGGTAGGACATGGCCTTCGATGCCGTGTCGCTGCGGGCTTGGTGCTGGGCCCCGCCGACGGCCTTGGCCTCGTCGAGCCGGCTCGCCGCATCGAGCGCGGCGATCTTCTCCGGTCTGGCGCCGGACATTTGGTGCTGACGATCGGTGCTCGTGCGCGCACGATCGAACTGCGTTGACGTGTCGCTGGGCGCGCGGGCATCGGCTTCATCCTGCCGGCCCGAGCCACGGCGAACTACTTCTGTCAAAGATCGACCGCCGATGTCGGCGGCAGTGGCAGGCGACGGCGGCGATAGACTTTGCGCCGTCAACCTCAACGGATCAGGAGCACGGCATGCAGTTCAAGGTCTCGGGCACCGTGATGCAGACCGTCGCCATCGATCTCGCGCCAGGCGAGACCGTCTACAGCCAGACCAACTGCATGGCCTGGATGTCGGACACCATCGCCATGGACACGCATACCGGCGGCGGACTCTTCGCCGGGATCAAGCGCAGCCTGAGCGGCGGCAGCCTGTTCGTCACCGACTTCACCGCCCGGGCTGCGGGCCACATCTCGTTCGCTCCGAGATTCCCCGGCACCGTCGTTGCCCGCCGCCTCGGTGCCGGCGAGTCGCTCATCTGTCGCAAGGAGACGTTTCTGTGCGCAGAGAAGTCGGTCGCACTCGAAATCGCCTGGCAGCAACGGATCGGCGCAGGATTCTTCGGCGGCGAAGGGTTCATCCTGCAGAGGGTCACGGGTCCCGGCACGGTCTGGCTCGACCTCTCGGGCGAAGTCGTCGAGCGTGACCTGGCGCCTGGCGAGCGGCTGCTCGTGCACGCCGGGCACGTCGGCATCCAGGAGCCGTCGGTGCAGTTCGACATCCAGATGGTGCCGGGGTTTCGGAACATCCTCTTTGGCGGCGAAGGCCTGTTCCTGGCCACCATGACCGGCCCCGGCAGGGTTTGGCTGCAGAGCATGCCGATCATGAACCTGGCCGAAGAAATCGGCCGCTATCTACCGGGTTCAGGCAACCGGACAGGCTCGTCGAGCAGCCTCGGGTCGGCGGCCGGAGCGCTCGCCGTTGGCGGGCTGCTGGGCGGCTTGTTCGGCAGCAGCGACGATAACTGACCAGGGGTAACCCGGGGGCTTCTATCGAAGGTGGCTGCGAGTAGTGGTCAGAAAGGGAGCGCTGTCGGCGTACTCTCGACCCTTCAGCGACACCCGCATCGCCGAACTCGACGCCCGGAAGCCGTCGCTCTACGTGCAGGCTAATCGTGCGACGACCGCAGGCTGCCTAACCCAGGCTGGCGAAAATGTACCGCGTACCGCCAGACCGGGCCTGGTGGCCTGCCGTTGGCGCTCCGCTTGAGCGAGGGGTTAAGGAAGCTCTGAAGAATTCACATCCAGTACGCGCTGTGGCGCCGGCCGGCGGAATCGACTGACTTCGAAGGCAATGAACCTGACTTCTGCCCAATTCGCCGTCTTCAGGGCCCGCATTGGTGCTCTTTCAGACCACATCCGCCGTTTGCGGGCGGACTTGTCCATCCAGTACCCCGAGCGCTCGACGCGTCATCCACAGGTTCGACAGCGCGAACAGCGTCATGAGCTGCGCCGTGTTCTTCTTCAGGCCCCGGTAGCGGACCTTGACGTGTCCGAACTGGCGCTTGATGACGCGGAACGGGTGCTCGACCTTGGCGCGCACGCTGGCCTTGATGCGCTCGATCTGATCGATGAGGCTGTCGATGGTCTTGGTCTCGTCCAGCGCCTTGCGCTTGCCCGGGCGCATGGCGACGTGCCAGGTCACACCGGCCCGGGCGTCGGGCCGCTTGTGCGCACCCTGGTAGCCGGCATCGGCGAACACGTCGGTCTCCTCGCCGTGCAGCAAGCTGTTGCCCTCGACCACGTCGTTGACGTTGGCTGCCGTGCCGCGCACCGTGTGCACCAGTCCCGAGTCGGCATCGACGCCGATGTGCGCCTTCATGCCGAAGTGCCACTGGTGGCCCTTCTTGGTCTGGTGCATCTCCGGGTCGCGCTCGCCGGCTTGGTTCTTGGTCGAGCTCGGCGCCGCGATCAGCGTGGCATCGACCACCGTGCCGGCCTTCAGCAGCAGCCCCTTGCCCTGCAACAAGTCGTTGACTACCGCCAGGATCTGTTCGGCGAGCTTGTGCTTCTCCAGCAGGTGTCGGAACCGCAGGATCGTGCTCTCGTCAGGCAGCCGTGTGTCCCAGCCCAGGCCAGCGAACTCGCGGAACAGCGGTGTGTCGTGCAACGCCTCTTCCATCGCCGGGTCGCTGAGCGTGAACCACTGCTGCATGAAGTGGATGCGCAGCATGGTCTCCACCGCGAACGGCGGTCGGCCCTTCTTGCCTTCGGGCGCGTGCGGCGCCACCAACTCCACCAGTGCCGGCCACGGCACCACGCGTTCCATCTGCGCCAGGAACTCACGCTTGCGCGTGCGCTTGGTCGTCAGGTTCAGGCCCAGATCGGCTTGCTTCATGGCTCGAATCGTCGCCGCTCAATCACGCCTCGGCAAGCAGACTTGCCCGGGGGTTTTGCAGACCCTCCCTAACGTGTCTTCACCGCCGATTCATGATGCCAACCATAGGCGTCTATTGCCATAGGTGGGCAACTGGCGCTCATGTCGCCAAGGCTGCCAGCTTGGGCGGGCGAGGGCCGCTGGCTGGTCGATCGTGACTACACGCCCATGCCATACCTGATGGCGAATTCAGCAATGACTTGTCCGTTCCAATGCGTCAGCAGCGCCATCGCCGCAGCCAAGCTGGTGCCCGCGTGACCGAGCATGTGCCAGTCTGTCCGCGCGGCTGGCGCGAATGCCTCTGCCAGTAGTTGCCCGAACTCAGACGTGGGCAGGACGCCCGCGAACTCGGCGAGCCGGTAGCGACGGCCGTGCATCACGGTGTCCAGTATCTGGATCGCGGACAAGTCGGGCCGGGCGCGGCGCAGCGCAACTGCCTCTGCCGCTATGTCTGGGCTGGTGGTGTGCTCCATGCACGAATGGTAGGGGCGCGGGCCGATCAAACGGCGCGATCCAGCGCTGCGTGCGTTACCTACTATTTCCGGCCGAGGACGCGCCGCTTCTGTGCGTCTCTTGCTTCTCGTCTTGGCTCAAGAAGCACGCCGACGCTGTGCGCGAGTAATGATTGTGCGTCTACGCTGGCGAAGATAGATGTATAGCGCCCGCTGTGCCCAAGCACCCGGCTTGCGGGCCAATGCCGCAGTGCTGAAACGCACCAGCCCTGCGCAACGGCCGTGGGAATGATCCCGCAGGCCTTGCAGAGACGACGCGCGTCGCCGACAAGCCTTGCGGGCTCGCGCATCAACGTGCTGGTCGGCATACGGCGTTGCATCTCATGGCTAGCGAAAGGCTCGGTGCTGGTGCCTTTGGCCGACTTTGCGTCTGCCAACAGGCAAGACTAGGGCGCGATAGCTCAGGTGACTGCGTACGTTCCCCAGCCTGTCCACCGCGCGCGAGTCGGATGCTGGCGGCGCGTGCGGAAGTCTGCGCGGGCTCACCAGGGGTGCCTGTAAGTGGCACCAGACCACGAGACGTGCAGCCGGTATGTCTTGCCCAAGGCTATTGCGGGCATGCCTGAAGGTCAACCGACGGGACAAGCCACTCCTCGCCAGCCGAGGCCTGAGTGTCGACCGATTCGACCCACCAGGCATTTCGCCCGCTCGGCAGCCTGCCCGGCTCGACAGCGACCACATGCAGCAGACGCGGAGCGTCGACGAATGGCATGGGTGCGCGCCAGCACAGCAAGGCCCCCGAGACAATCACACTAGCCAGCATTTCTCGACTTCACCCATTCGCATCGTTGGCAGCAAGACAGATCGCGCGCGTCTCCTAGCCAACCTGTATTGACCACGAGCGCTCGCTTCGGCGGCAACCGAGCACGCCTTGCCCCAACAGCCGCTGACCACGGAGCGGATTTCGACCCGCGTTGCCTGAGCAACTACGGTGCGGGACCCATCAACCGGCCGGTTCACTTCCTGAGGCATGCCGCCGATGATCGCTAGCGATCCCGACCAAACAGCGCCCCTTTCGACGTCGATAATCGCCGACAATACCCCTACAGACAGAGGTGGTTTCCACCATTGACACCGGCGCAGATTCTTGTTCGACATCAAACGATAATCGCTGCCGATCTTCCGCAGACACCAAGTTCATGGGCCAAGCGGTCAACGACTGGAACGCCGAGTTGCGGCATGTGCAGGAGGTCGACGTCTTTGGCTCGCCCAAGGGCGCTCACCGGCGAATTTGCGCTGCGGTTGCCACACTGCAACCGATCCGGCACTGACCGGCTTCGCCGCCGGCATATCGTCCGCGCCAACCTCGCATTGCGGGACAACACATCCTCTGGATGGCGACGCTTGGACGCAATCCGCGCCGGGCAGTGCCCACCGCGAAGGCGAGCCGCTGGAATCGAAGCCACCGAAGTGGCTGCGGTGCTAGCGGCCTTGCGCGCGTCCTTCGGGGCTGGGGTGCCTGGCGTTGGGGCAGCGCGTTGGTAGTTCAAGGCGTGGGCGAATATCGCCGCCACGCGCGCTCGGATTTCTCCCGAGTTGCTTCCCGGTACCAGTTGCGTTGAGCCACCCCGGCGATGAGTCTGAAATTGTTTTCGGTATATGGCAGTGAGTCATAGGGCGGTATTCCAACGGTCATGTATTCCTCGTAATCCGTGCCGGTGGCATCCTCCGGGTGGAAAACGCAGCGTCCCGTGACTATCCGCCATGCATGGATCAGTTCGTGGGCCAGGGCCACCCACGCGGGACGGTCGTTCCACAGAGCATCGTCTTGACCTGCCTTATCCCTCTCGCCGTCCCACCTCACGAGGGCATCGGAGCCCGGGCCGGCATTCAGTAGATGCATCAGGTAGTAGGCGCCCTTGCCGCGTTCCAAGCGCGAAGTCTCTTTGCGAACGATCAACAGCGCGCCAGATTTGTGGTGCTCGCGCCATTCAATCTTTGCCTTCTTGAATGCCTGCACCCACTCGGTCCGCTCGTTGGTCGGGTTTGTCGCGATGCGCGCCAAAGCGTCATAGAACGCGTCGTCGTTCAACACCTCACGGTAGCAGCTGTCGTCCGCAGCATCGGGAGTACAGGAATTCCTCTGATCCTTCCTAACGGTGACGACTTTGGTGGACCGCTCAATCTGGCGGAGCATTTCGGCGCCTGCCGGCCGATTCCTGATCGTGAGAATGGCGGCGTGGAATGCGTCCGCGTACGTCTGGTTAAATTGAGCGGTGAAATGCAGCGCTATGGTCATCTGTCACTCCTGTGAGAGTACCGCTGTCGCCGAAAATATGCCCTGGCGTTACCACTCTAATTAGCTGATCGCTAACGGGGCGGCACCTCGCCGCTCGGGATCCCCATCAGAGCTGCCACGACCGCTGGGGCGGTATTGGGGTGCATGACTACCCGCCAGTCCCTCGGCGTCATGCCGCGGTCGAAGGCTTCTGCCAGTAGTTGGCCGAACGGCGTGCACGGGCCGGTGTCACCAAGATCGGTCAGCCGGCCGGCGCGCTGGCGCATGACGAGACCGAGCACTTCGGACGCTGGCGCGTGCGGGTGGCTGCGACGCAGCGCGACGGCTGCGCGGGCTATCTCGGGGCCGACGGCGCTGGGCATGGGCGAGATCGTAGCGCCGCCGGCGCCGGCCTCGTGCTCGGCATGGCCCACTCGGTGTGAAGCGTCCGTTTCGCTTCGCTTCAGAACAGGCGGTCACATCGCGTCATCTCTTTCGGTGCGTCGAAGAGGAAAGGACCGCTGGTGCAAAGTGGGAACGTCGTGCTAAATCCTTTTGGCGCACTTGCCATCTCGGGCATTGCGAGGCCGCGCTCTGGGAGCGCTCGTGAAGAGATTTCCGCCCATCCTGTTCGCCGTGGTCATCGCTCTGGACGGGTGTGCTGTCCAGCCCACGACGTCCGATGATGTGAAGGTTAGCGACGGCGCGCTGAACTGCAATGGGCCTGCTCAATGTGATCTGTACTGGAAGCGGGCATATGCGTGGATCGACAAGCACAGTTCCGCGAAGATCGTGAGGTCAGACGAGCACATCATCCTGAGCGCATCTGGCAGTTCGATCTACCGATACGCCGTCGCGGTGCGCAAGGCGGGTGGCGACGGCGCAGACAGGATCAAGTTCTATTCGGCATGCGGCAGCGTGCTGGTATGTCACGAGTCAGCAGAGACGTTCGCCGCCGAGTTCAGGCGATACGTAACCGCAGCACCAGAACCAACTGGTAAGCCTTGAGCATCGCGCCATCCCCGCGCGCGTGGGCCGTGCCGGGATGGGTAAATCTGTGCGCCCAAGATGGGGGGTTGCTCCGATGAGAGCATCAATCACGTCATCGCTCGTTCTTGCATCCGCGCTCTTGACGGGCTGCGCCGCGGTGCCACCGATGTTGATCAGCGTGCCGTTTGACGCGAGCGCTGCCCGGGCCATGCTTGCCCCTGGAGACAACGCAATCCACGGCAATGCCTTCATGCGTCAGCGGGGCGGCGGCGTCGTCACGTGTGCCGGCGAGACGGTCAACTTGATTCCAGCCGCAGCCTACGCAACCGAGCGTATCGCGGCGCTCTACGGCAACACCAGCGGCGGAGCTCAGATCATGGGGCGGCGGTTTCAGCCGGACGTGCCGGAGTACGAGCTTCTAATTCGACACACGAGATGCGATTCGCGCGGCGATTTCGCGTTCGAGAAGGTCGCAGACGGTGATTTCTTTGTTCAGACGGCTGTTCGCTGGCAGGTCGGCGAAATGATCCAGGGTGGCGGTCTCTTCCAACACGTTCACCTGACAGGTGGCCGAGACGAGAAGATCATCCTCGCGAGCTAGCGCCGATTGCGTTTTAGCGACGAAGCCCGCCGCTACTCGAGGGCCGTCCGCCCGTCGAAAGCGGCTTGCCGGCGATCCTGGCGCGGCTGCGAGGCTTCGTGTCTGGCCCGGGCGTGGCGGATCTGGTCGCCGAGATTTTCGCGCGTGACCCGCGAGACTTCGAGGGCCGGCCGACCACGAGGTCACGGCGCTCCGCGGAGCATCATCGCGGCTCGTCCCGGGCGCACGACTTCGACGCCACCCAGTTGAGCAGCAAGAACGCCGGGACGAAGTAGGGAAACACGCCATTGAGCGTGTCGCTGACCGAGTGTGAGTGACGATCCACTGCCAGGAAGACCTGCGCACAGAAGGTCAGGGCCGCAGTGCACATCGCTGCGCCCTGCCATGAAGTCGGCAGGTAGATCCAGCCCCATGGGGAGAACCATGCATGCCTCATGAATCACCTCCGATCGGAGAGTCGCGATTGCGGCGACGCCGGCAGTATGCGCGCCGTCCGCGTCAGCCAAAGCCCAGTGCCAGCCCACGATACCCCTCGGGTGGGCCGGCTTCATCCTCGGCGCCGATTTCACGTTGCCAGAACGCGCAGCCGGTAGCAGGCGACGCCTGGACGCTGGCCGCGCCAGGCAGAGCGCACCGCCCGTGCGAGCCGCTCGAATCGAAACCACCGAAGTGGCTGCAGTGCCAGCACTGTCGGTGCTCGCCGCTGGCGCCTGCACTGGTGGCAACGAAGGCACAGGCCGTGATGGCGGGCCTCTTCCATGTGCGTGGTGGATGTCGGCGAGCGCTGGATACCGGCGCCGGTCACCATGTCGTCGTCCGGCGGTGCTTTGGCCAGCAGGTCCTTGTATCGACGTGGCGTCATGTCCGGCAGCTTGTTCAGGAACGCGACCATGCTCCATATCGTGGGGTCGTCATGGCTGCCGCCCCAGGCCGGCATACAGCCCCCGCTGCAGCCCGGAACCTTTCACGCCGGGTGCGATGGCTGGCCGCGCAGCACGATGGGCTCGCTCTGCGCGCCCCCCGGGTCATCGGGTTCAGGTGTGCCTGCCATGGGTCGACCTCCCCGAGCGCAGCCCGGCCGTTTTCGGATGGGCATGCACATGTCCGGGCGCGAGCGCCGGTGCCGGCGGGTTCAGGGCGGCGAGCGTCTCCAGAATCGGGCATTCCGGGCGATCGTCGCCGTGACAGCAGTGGACGAGGTGTTCGAGCGTCGTCTTCATCGCGAGCAGCTCCTGTGCCTTCTGCTCCAGCTCCTTGATGTGCGCTTCCGCCAGCGCTTTCACCTGGCGGCTGGGGCGCCTGCGGTTCTGCCACAGGCCGACCAGCTCGCCGATCTGCTGGATCGAGAAGCCCAGGTCGCGCGCGTGCCGGATGAAGCGCAGCGTGTGGACCTCGGTCTCGGTGTACTGGCGGTACCCGGCTTCGGTCCTGCCCGGCTCCGGGAACAGGCCGACCTGCTCGTAGTGCCGGATCATCTTGGCCGACACGCCCGAGGCGGCGGCGGCCTGGCCGATGTTCATCGTGGGCATCTGTTCCTCCTCAAGCCGGGGCAGGGCGGGGTTGTTCGGCAGCTGCCCGTACCGGCGCCGCGTCGACGGACGAGCGCCAGCGGCGCAGCAGCAGGGCGTTGGCCACCACGCTGACGCTGCTGAAGGCCATCGCAGCGCCTGCGATGACGGGGTTGAGCAGTCCGAATGCCGCCAGCGGGATGCCCACGACGTTGTAGGCGAAGGCCCAGAACAAGCCGCGCTTGATGGTCGCGTAGGTGCGGCGAGAGACGTCCAGCGAATCGGCCACGAGCCGCGGGTCGCCGCGCATCAGCGTGATGCCTGCCGCTGCCATCGCCACGTCGGTGCCGGTCGACATCGCGATGCCCACGTCCGCGGCCGCCAGCGCCGGGGCATCGTTGATGCCATCCCCGACCATGGCCACCACCTGGCCGGCGGCACGCAACGCCTGCACCGCTGCCGCCTTGTCGCCCGGCAGCACTTCGGCACGGAAGTCCTGGATGCCCAGCTCACGGGCGACCGCCGCGGCGCTGCCGCGGTTGTCTCCGGACAGCATCACCGTCGCGATGCCCAGTTCGTGCAGGCGCGCCACCGCGTCGCGGGCCGTCGGCTTGATCGCGTCGCCGAAGGCGAGCAGCCCCAGGAGGTCGGCCGTCTCGCCGTTGCTGCGCATCAGCCACGAGACGGTACGGCCGTCGCCTTCGAGGCGATCGGCTTCGCCGGCCAGGGCGGCGGCATCGACACCCCGTTCGCGCAACAGCCGGCTGCTGCCGAGGACCAGAACCTGGCCGTTCACGCTCGCTTCCAGTCCTCGCCCGGGCAGCGCGCGGGCTTCCAGGGCCTCGGGCAGGAACAGGCCCTCGGCCCGCGCCTTGTCCATCACCGCGCGCGCCAGAGGATGTTCGCTGCTCTGCTGGAGGGCGGCGGACAGCGACAGCACGTCGTCCCGCGTTCGCCCCGCAGCCGGCAGCACGGCGACGAGCGACGGGCGCCCTTCGGTCAGCGTGCCGGTCTTGTCGAATGCCACGGTGGTCACCGAGTGGGCCAGCTCCAGTGCCTGCGCGTCCTTGATGAGGATGCCGTGCCGGGCCGCGACGCCGGTGCCGGCCATGATGGCCGTCGGCGTGGCCAGCCCCAGTGCGCAGGGGCAGGCGATGACGAGGACGGCCACCGCGTTGATGACGGCTTGCTCCCAGTTGCCGGTCGCCATCATCCAGGCCGCCAGGGTCAGCAGTGCGACGCCCAGCACGGCGGGCACGAACACGGCGCTGACGCGGTCCACGATGCGCTGGATCGGCGCCTTTCCGGCCTGGGCCGATTCGACCATCCGGATGATCCGGGCCAGCGTTGTTTCGGTGCCCACCGCGAGGGTGCGGATCGTCAGCGCACCGTCGGCGTTGATCGAGCCGCCGGTGACCTTGTCGCCGACCGCCTTGGCGACGGGCAGGCTCTCGCCGGTGATGAGCGACTCGTCGACGTGGCTGCGGCCCTCGGTCACTTCGCCATCGACGGCCACGCGCTCGCCGGGCCGAACGAGGACGCGGTCCCCGACGACGACGTCCTCGGCCGGCACCACGACCTCGGCACCGCCCCGCTGCACGCGCGCCGTCGCCGGCCGCAGCGCGTTCAGCGCCCGAATGGCATCCATCGTCTGCCGTTTGGCGCGACCTTCGAGCCACTTGCCCAGCCGCACGAGCGTGATGACGGCTGCCGAGGCCTCGAAGTACAGATGCGGCATGCCGTGGCCGCCATGCGCGAGGAGCAGGTAGACGGACAAGCCATAGGCGGCCGACGTTCCGAGCGCGACCAGCAGGTCCATGTTGCCGGCGCCTGCCCGGACCGCCTTCCAGCCCGCGCTGTAGAAGCGCCACCCGAAGACGAACTGCACCGGCGTCGCGAGCGCGAACTGCATCCAGGGCCCGAGCATCCAGTCGAATCCGAACGGCTGCAGCAGCATCGGAGCGACCAGCGGAAGCGTCAGCGCGGCGCTCGACGCGACCGGCCACCATTCCGCCGGCCGCTTCCTGTCGGCCGGACCCGCGCCCTGGATTTCCCTGGCACCGTAGCCGGCCTTCTCGACGGCGGTCTTGAGCGCCGCGACGGGCACCGTCGAGAGCGCCTGCACGGTGGCGCGCTCGGTCGCCAGGTTCACCGAAGCAGCCAGCACGCCCGGCACCCTCGTCAGCGCCTTCTCGACGCGGGCGACGCAGGACGCACAGGTCATGCCTTCGATCTGCAGGCTCGCCTCCTCGACGGCGACGTCGTAGCCGGCCTTGCGAACGGCGGCGGCCAGCACGCCGGCGCTCACCGAGGGGTCGGCGCTGACGGCGGCTTGCTCGGTGGCCAGGTTGACGCTGGCGTCCGCGACGCCGGGAACGGCCTTGAGCGACTTCTCGACCCGCATGACGCAGCTGGCGCAGGTCATGCCCGTGACTTGAAGCTTCAAGCCGGCCTCGGGGTCGGGGGCGGTGACGGAGGATTTCATGATCGCGTGCCCGGGCGTGTGCAATGCGGATGGGCCCATCTTCGGGATTCCAACCGTTGGAATGTCAAGCCTGGTGCAGCGCGGTCGACGATGGCTTTACGACCCTGCGCACATATCCCCCACCTTCCAACGGTGGCAATCTGCGAAGTATGCTCCTCGTCGACGATGTCCACGAGGCGACACGCGATGGCCGCCTTTCGAGTGAACGTCCGGCGGGCCGCTACGACCGTCCCCGGACGCCCCGGGGATCGTCTCGCGGCATCAGTCCGGCTTGATGCCGGCCTCGCGGATCAGGCGCGCGTAGCGCTCCCGCTCCTGCTTGATCAGCGCGCCGAACTGTTCCGGCGTGCCGGGGTCGACCTCGCCTCCGGCGGAGCTCAGCCGCTGCTTGACGTCGTTCGACGCGAGGGCGCGCTGCACGGCGGCGTTCAGCTGGCTGACCACCGCTTTCGGCGTCCCTGCGGGCGCGATGAAGCCGTACCAGACCGAGGCCTCGAAGTGCGGATAGCCGGATTCGGCGACCGTCGGCGTATCCGGCAGCACGGGTGTGCGCGCCGCACTCATCACGCCGAGCACGTGCAGCTTGCCCGCCTTGGCCAGCGGCAGCACCTCGAGCGCGTTGACAGCCACCAGGTTCACGTGACCACCGATCACATCGGTGATCGCGGGTGCACCCCCCTTGTACGGCACCTGCGTCAGGGAGATGCCGGCTTCGTGCGCGAACAGCGCCATCGCCAGATGCGGCGTGGAGCCGTTGCCCGGCGTCGCGTAGGTGATCGTCTTCGGCTTGGCCCGCGCCGCCGCGACCAGCTTGGCGATCGTGTTCAGCGGCGACTCGGCGTTGGTGGCGATGACGACCGGCACCCGCCCGACCATGGCCACCGGCGCGATTTCGCGGGAGCTGTCGAAGGGGCGCGGGGTGAACAGCGACTCGTTGGCGGCGAGTGCGTTGGCTGCGAGCATCAGCGTGTAGCCGTCGGGGGCGCTGTCGATCAGATGCCTCACGGCGATGTTGGTGGCCGCTCCGGGCTTGTTCTCGACGATGACCGGCTGCTTCAGGTCGGCAGCGAGTTGCTGTCCGACGGCGCGGGCCAGGACATCGACCGCACCGCCTGCGGAGTAGCCGACGATGATGTGGATCGGTTTGGACGGGAATGTCTGCGCGCTCGCTGTCAGCGCGAATGACAGACCGAGTGCGAGGAACGCAGTGAATCGCTTGATGTTCATGCCTTTGTCTCCGGGTGGTGTGAATGGTTTCTTCATCGTGATGTCTCCTCGAGGCGGATCAGTCGTGGTCGATATGGCCGGCCTCCACTCGTTCGGCCCGATGCGGGATCTCGCGGGCCATCGGCTCGCCGGATGCCTCTGGCATGGCCGGGGGCGGCCGCGGTTCCCTCACAGCCACAGGATCCTCTTGCGGTAGTCCAGATCGTCGAGCAGGGGTTGTGCCGGCCCGGTGTGGAACACGGCGCCCCGTTCGAGCGCGAACACCCGGTCGGCCAGGGCCAGCACGAGGTCCAGGTTGTGCTCGACGATGACGATCGACACCTGGCCGCGCAGGCGGTCGAACACCGTGAACAACTCCTGCACGACGGTCGGCGCCAGGCCTTCGAAGGGCTCGTCGAGCAACAGCAGCTTGACGTTGCCGGACAGGGCGCGCGCGACGGCCGCCATCTGCTGCTCGCCGCCCGACAGGTAGTCGGCGGCGACATGGCGACGCTCCTTCAGGCGCGGGAAGTATTCGTAGATCCTGTCCTCGCTCCAGACCATGCCGTGGCTGCCGTCGGTGGCGCGCGCCAGCCGGCCGAGCGCCAGGTTCTCGGCCACCGTCATGCCGGCGAACAGACCGCGCCCCTGCGGCACGTAGCCGATGCCCAGCCGCGCGATCTCGGGCGCCGACAGGCCGGCGATGGCACGGCCCTCGAATTCGATCGTCCCCGAGGCCGGCGGCAGCAGGCCGCACAGCGTCTTCAGCAGCGTCGACTTGCCGGCGCCGTTGCGGCCGAGCAAGGCGACGATCTCGCCATCGCGAACGTCGAGCGTCGCGTCGTTGAGGATGTGGCTCTTGCCGTAGAACGCGTTGACGCGCTCGAAGCGCAGCACCTGGGGGCGCTCGCGGGCATCGCCGGCGACGCGCCCGGTGACCGGTGGCGTCCCGCTGCCGGTGTAGATCTCCTGCACGCGGCGGTCGTTGCGCACCTCGTCCGGCGCGCCGCACATCAGTACCTGGCCCTGGTTCATCACCGTCACGCGCTGCGAGAACGCCAGCACGCGGTCGATGTCGTGCTCGACGATCAGCACCGGAATGTGCCTGGCGATCGTCATCACCAGCCCCGAGACCCGTTCGCGCTCGGCCGCGGCCAGGCCGGCCAGCGGCTCGTCCATCAGCAGCACCTGCGGCTTCGAGCCGAGCGCGATGCCCAGGTCGACGAGTCGCTGGCCGCCGTACGACAGCTCGCCGCCTTCGGTCTCCTCGATCCCTTCGAGGCCGAGGAACTTCATCAGCTCGGCCGTCTCGGCGTGGATCTCGGGATAGCTGTCGGCATCGCGCCAGAAATTGAAGCGCGCGGCGTGCCGAGCCTGCAAGGACAGCCGCAGGTTCTCGTAGATCGTCAGGCCCTTGAACAGGTTGGTGATCTGGAACGAGCGCGCCAGCCCCTGCTGGCAGATGCGATTTGGCGGCAGGTGGTGGATGGGCTGCCCGTGCAGCGTCACCGACCCCTTGTCGGGCACGAACATTCCGGAGACCAGGTTGAAGGTCGTCGTCTTGCCGGCGCCGTTGGGTCCGATCAGCGCATGCACCTGGCCGCTCTCGACGCGCAGCGACACGCCGTCGACGGCGCGGATGCCGCCGAAGTGCTTGTCGATGTCGCTGACCTCGAGCACCGCGCCGGGCGGCGACGTCGGCTGCAGGAAGCCCGGCAGCGGCAGGCCTTCGTGGATCCTGCGCTGGCTCATCGCGGCGCCGGTCTCGGCCGGCGGGCGCCAGCGCCGCCTCAGCAGGGCCCAGATGCCGGTCAGGCCGGTCGGCGAGAAGAGCACGAAGCCGACGAAGATGAGGCCGAACCAGAGCAGCCAGTTCTCGGTGTAGATCGAGAACAGCTCGCGGAACAGCACGAAGAACAGTGCCCCCAGCGCCGGGCCGAGGAAGCTGCGCATGCCGCCGATCACGACCATCGCGAGCATCTCGCCCGAGAACGCGACCGTCGTCGATTCGGCCGCGGCCAGCCGGTGGTCGAACACGAGCAGGGCGCCGGCGAGGCCGGTGACGCCGGTCGAGAGCACGAACGCGAGCAGCTTGTAGCGGTTGGTGTCGTAACCCTGGAAGGTGGCGCGCTGCTCGTTCTCGCGGATCGCGACCAGCACATGGCCGAACGGCGAGCGCACGACGCGCAGCAAGGCGTAGAGGACCCCGAACCCGATCAGCGCGACCAAGGCGTAGTAGAGGCGGTCGTCGTCGAGAACGAGCGGGCCCAGCCGGCCGCGCTCGAGACCGCCGAGGCCGCCTTCGCCGCCGGTCAGCGCCGTCCAGCGGAAGGCGATCGCGAAGCCCAGCGCGCACAAGGCCAGCGTCAGCAGCGAGAAATAGACGCCGCGGCGGCGCAGGATCAGGAAGCCGACGACGAGCGCGAGCGCTGCCGTGAACAGGACCGAGAACGCCAGCGGCAGCAGGATCTGACCCGGGAACCACTGCTTCTGTGCCAGCGCCGCTGCGTAGCCGCCGATGCCGAACCAGGCACTGTGGCCGAACGAGACCAGCCCGGTGGTGCCGACCAGCAGGTTCAGGCCCATCGCGGCCATCGCCAGGAGGACGACGACGGTCGCGTTGTCGGGCGTCAGGCCGATGGCCCGCATTGCGAACGGCAGCGCGACCAGCGCCGCAGCGCCGACGGCCAGGATCCGGGCCTTGTCGCGATCCATCGTCGAGCCGATGCTCATTCGAAGCGTTCGATGCGTTCGCCGAGCAGGCCACGCGGCCGGAACATCAGCACCAGGAACATCAGCACGTACATCGACGCTTCGCCGGCGGCCGGAACGAAGTAGATCGTGATGCCGCGCACCACGCCGACCAGCAATGCCGCCAGCACGACACCCCAGAAGCTGCCGAGGCCGCCGATCACGACGACGACGAAGGCGACGGTCATGATCTCGGTGCCCATCGCCGGCTGCACGGTCGTGATCGGGCCGAACAGTGCACCGCCGAGCGCGGCGGTGGCCACGCCCAGCACGACGATCGCGGTCATGTACGGCTGCAGCCGGATGCCGAGCACGGCGACCATGTCGGGGCGCTGCACGCCGGCGCGCACGACGCGGCCGAACGAGGTCTTGTGCAGCAGCAACCACAAGCCCGTCATCACGGCGATGACGACGCCCAGCATCAGCAGCCGGTAGCGCGAGAACATGAAGTCGCCGGCCATCACGCTGCCCTTGAAGACCGGCGGCATCGTCGACGGCAGCGGCGCGGCGCCCCAGATCATCCGGATGAGTTGCTCGACGACCATCGCCAGGCCGAAGGTCACCAGCAGGCTGAGGATCGGATCGGCGGCGTAGAAGCGGCGCAGCAGAAAGCGCTCGAAGGCGATGCCCAGCAGGCCGACCAGCAGCGGCGAGATGACGACGCCGGCACCGAAGCCGAGCCGGTTTCCGACTTCCAGCGCCACGTAGGCGCCCAGCGCGTAGAACGCGCCATGGGCGAGGTTGACGATGCCGCCGACGCTGAAGATCAGCGACAGCCCGAGGGCCAGCAGCAGGTAATACCCTCCGAGCACGAGGCCGTTGACGACCTGCTCGAGGAGGAACATGAGTTGGATGGGCACGGCGATCGCACGCGAGGGTGGCACGCGGGGGTGGCGCGGGGCCGCCGATGCCGACGGCCCGCGCGCGACGGAGACAGTCCGGTGCCGACTACATCTTGCAGGTGCTCTCGGCCCTCGTCGGCGCCAGCAGTTCGAGCGACTGGCTCGGTCCCGGTACCGCTTCGCCGAACTTCAGGAAGTCCCACTTGTCCTTGGCCTGGCCCTTGGCCTTGACGGTGAACGGATAGGCCTCCTGCATCAGCTGGTGGTCCCACGAGCGGAAGTAGCCCTTGCGCGCCTTCAGGAGGTCGAACTGCACGCCGGACTCGAAGTAGGCGATCAGCTTGTCGGTGTCGGTCGATTTTGTCGCCGTCATCGCCTGCGCCAGCATCTTCAGCGTCACGTATTCGACCCAGGCGTGGTTCTCGGGCGGCTTGCCGTACTTCTTGGTGAATGCGGCGGTGAAGGCCTCGGCCGTCGGCGTCTGCAGGCCGGCGTACCACACCGTCGGCCAGATGCCGCTCAGATTGCCTTCGCCCGCCGCCCAGGCGTCGGCGGTGTTCAGGTTGAAGCCGACCACCGGATACGGCAGGCCGAATTCGGCGTACTGCTTGACGAAGTTCGTCACCTGGTTGCCGGCCAGGTTGGTCGCGATCAGGTCGGGCTGCGCCTGGCGGATCTTCAGCAGATAAGGGCTGAAATCGGTGACGTCGGTGGCAATCAGCTCGTCGCCGACCTGGTTGCCGCCGTTGGCGGCGAAGAACTTCTTGGCCGCCTTCGACAGGTCGTGGCCGAACAGGTAGTCGGCGGTCAGGCTGTAGATCTTCTTGCCCCTGACCATGTTGTCGCGCACCAGCGCCTCGCCGACCGCGTTGACCATCACCGTGACCGGGATGTCGACGTGGAACGTGTAGCGGTTGCAGTCCTTGTTGCGCAGCGCGTCGGAGCGTGCACCGGTGCTCATGAACAGCATCCTGTGGCGCGCCGCGACCTGCGAGATCGTCAGCGCCGAGGCCGAGTTGATCTCGCCCATCAGCATCGCGACGCCGTCGCGCTCGATCATGCGCTGCGCCTTCGTCGCCGCGACCTGCGGGTTGACGGAGTCCTCGCTGATGACGTCGAGCTGGCGGCCCATGACGCCGCCGGCGGCGTTGATCTCTTCGGTGGCCATCTTGATGCCCATCACGGCGTACTCGCCGAGCGCACCGAGGAAGCCGGTCAGCGGCGTCAGATGGCCGATCTTGATCTTGTCGCCCTGGGCGTGCAGCAGACCCGGCGCACCGAGGGCGGACACACCGGCGATCGCCACCCCGGCCTTCAGCAGGCGGCGGCGGCTGGCCTGGGCTTGTTCACTGTGCATGACTCGTCTCCTGTCAGTTGTAACCGCTGGCTTCGCGGTCTCGTCGGCCAAGCTGGATGTTCGATGAGGGCAGCTTGGTGCGCGGTGGATGCTAAGGCCCCCCACGGCCAGCGAAAACTACAGATTTCCTTCAGCCGCTATAAGTCGCGCCGATGGCAGGGGCCCCGGTCGCTATAAGCCGCCGCGATAGGCGCGTTCGGAAATCGGTAGTTCCGCCAGGTGGCCGCAGTTCATAGACTCCAGCACAAACCTCACGCCGTGATGCCATGAACGCTGCCGATCGCAAGCCGCCAGAGCCCTTTGTCCGTCACATCGCCGAGATTGCCTGGCAGGAATTCCCCGGCCACTTCGGCGGTGCGCTGTCGAAGGCCCTGGTGCGGCCGGAGACCTGCGGCTCGCGCCGCATCGACTTCCGGATCTCCAGCTACCAGCCGATGGCGCATGTGGCCGAGCATGTGCACCGGGTGCAGGAGCAGGTCTACCACGTGCTCGAGGGCGAGGGCGTGCTCACGCTCGACGATCGCAAGGTGCTGCTGCGCCGGCACGACTACGTGTTCGTGCCGCCAGGCGTTCGCCACAGTTTCACCAACAACGGACTCGTGCCGCTGGTCTTCTTCGTCGTCACCTCCCCGGTCGAGGACGACGAGGTCCCGGTCTGAGCCACCCTGCAGGCCCCACGATGAGCCGTCCCCCGCTGACGCTGCCCGATGCCCGCTTGCTGATCGCCGGCCGCTGGGTCGACGGCGCGAGCCGCCGCAGCGCGCTCGACAAATACGGCCTGCAGCCCTGCACGTCGATCCACCTGCCCTCGCGCGAGCAGGTGCGCGAGGCCGTTGCCGCGGCCGACGCCGCATTCCGCGCCAGCACGCTGACGCCGCACGAGCGCGGCGCGATCCTCGACCGCGCCGCGGTCCTGCTCGAACAGCGAAGCGACGAGCTCGTGCGCGCGCTGCAGATCGAGGTCGGCTTTCCCGCCAGCGACGGTCTGAACGAACTGCGGCGTTGCGTCCAGACCTTCCGCCTCTCGGCCGAGGAGGCGCGCAACTTCTGCGGCGAGATGGTGCCGATCGAAGGCGCGCCGAACCAGCGCGGGCGCCTGGGCTTCACGCTGCGCGTGCCGCTGGGTGTCGTCTGCGCGATCACGCCGTTCAACGCGCCGCTGAACACGGTGGCGCACAAGATCGCGCCGGCGCTGGCGGCAGGCAACGCGGTGGTGCTCAAGCCGTCCAGCCACACCCCGACCGCGGCCTGCATCATGGCCGAGGCGCTGCTCGCCGCCGGCCTGCCGCCGGCCCTGATGAGCGTGGTCCACGGCGGCGCCGAGATCGCGCAGTGGCTGCTCGACGAGCCGCGGGTGCGCTTCTATGCCTTCACCGGCAGCACCGAGGTCGGCGCCGACATCCAGCGCCGCGCGGGGCTGCGCCGGACGCAGATGGAGCTGGGCAGCATCGCCTTCACGATCGTCGCCGACGACACCGACCTCGACCGCGCGCTGCCGAAGATCGTCAACGCCGCCTACCGCAAGGCCGGGCAGGTCTGTACCTCGATCCAGCTGCTGCTGGTGCAGCGCGGCATCTTCGCCGCCGTGCAGCAGCGCCTGACCGAGATGGTGCGTGCGCTGCCCTACGGCGACCCGCTGGACGCGAAGACGGTCGTCGGGCCGGTGATCAGCGAGGCCGAGGCCTGCCGGATCGAGCAGTGGATCGCCGATGCGGTCGCGCGCGGCGCCGAGCGCCTGGCCGGCGGCGCGCGCGTCGGCGCCGTCGTGCCGCCGACGCTGCTGGCCGGCATCGACGACTCGATGGCCGTCGGCTGCCAGGAGATCTTCGGCCCGGTGATGGCGCTGGTACCCTACGACACGCTGGACGAGGCGATCGCGCGCGTCAACGCGACGCCGTTCGGGTTGGCCACGGGCCTGTTCACGAACCGCCTCGACGAGGCCCTGCGCGCGGCGCGGCGGCTGGAGGTCGGCGGCGTGCACATCAACGAGACCTCGAGCTCGCGCGTCGACGTGATGCCCTACGGCGGCAGCAAGGACAGCGGGTTCGGCCGCGAGGGACCGCATCGCGCGGTGCGCGAGATGAGCGAGGAACGCATGGTGACCCTGCTCGCCTGAAGGCACTTGCGGGCGATGATCTGGCATTGGCAGGAACTTGAAGGAACGACACGATGCCGACGATGAAGGGCGGTGAACTGATCGCCGAGACCCTGGTGCAGGAGGGGGTGCCCTACGTGTTCGGCATCTGCGGCCACGGCAACGTCGGCATCCTCGACGCGCTGTACGACGTGCGCGACAAGCTGCAGCTGATCTCGCCGCGGCACGAGCAATGCGCCGGCCACATGGCCGATGCGTACTTCCGCGTCAAGCACCGGCCGGTCGCAACGCTGACCTCCACCGGCCCGGGCTCGGCCAACATGGTGATGTCGCTGGCCACCGCGCTGTCGGACTCGTCGGCCTTCATGGCGATCACCGCCAACGTGCCCACGAGCCAGCACAACCGCGCGCCGTTCCAGGAGCTGTACAAGCACAACCAGGCCGATTTCGCGCAGGTGCTGCGGCCGGTCGTCAAGCGCGCCTTCCAGCCCACGCGCGTCGACATGCTGCCGCTGGCGCTGCGCCAGGGGCTGGACACGATGGTCACCGGCCGGCCGGGCCCGGTGAACCTGGACATCCCGTACAACGTCTTCCAGGAAGAGGCCGAGGTCGAGCTGCCGCCGCGCTCGCAGCTCGACCGTCCGCACCGCCCGGGCGCCAGCGATGCCGATGTCGCCGCCGCGCTCGACCTGCTGGCTGCGGCCCACCAGCCGGCGTTCTTCATCGGCCACGGCGCGACGCTGTCCGAGGCGGGGCCCGAGATCACCGAGCTGGCGCACCGGCTCGGCATCCCGGTCATCACCTCGCCCAACGGCATGGGTTGCATCGCGGGCGACGACCCGCTGGCTCTGGGCTTCATCGGCCGCAACGGCGCCTACCCGGCGAACCAGGCCGGGCGCTTCGCCGACCTGGTGATCACGCTGGGCACGCGCTTCGACGACCGCAGCAGTTCGAGCTGGCACCCCGGCTATTCGTGGAACTTCCCGAAGAGCAAGCTGGTGCACGTCGACATCGACCCCCAGGAGCTGGGCCGCAACTACCCACCCACGCTGGGCCTCATCGCCGACGTCAAGACCTTCGTGCGCCAGCTGCTGAACGCTCTGCCCACGCGCCCCGGCATCACTGCCGCCGGCTTCGCGCCCTGGCTCGAGCAGGTGCGCGGCTGGCAGGCCGAGTGGGAGGCCTTCGTGCGGCCGCATTTCGGCGACTCGACGAGTCCTCTGAGGCCGGAGTTCGTCGTCGGCACGCTGCAGAAGCTGCTGCCCGACGACGTGATCCTGGCGCTCGATTCCGGCGTGCACCACAACTGGTTCATGCAGTTCTGGAAGGCCAGGCGGCCGCAGAGCATGCTCAACAGCTGGGGCTACTCGAGCATGGGCTTCGGCGTCTGCGGCGTGATGGGTGCGCAGCTGGCCGCGCCGGACCGCCCCTGCGTCGCGGTGGTCGGCGACGGCGGCTTCACGATGGCGCCGTACGTCCTCTGCACCGCCGTCGAATACGGGCTGCCGGTCGTCTGGATCGTCTGGAACAACTTCGCCTGGGGCGCGATCCGCGACCTGCAATACGGGCTGTTCGATGGCCGCGAGATCGGCACCGCGTTCTACAAGGGCCAGACCGGCGAGCGCTACAACCCCGACTTCGCCGCCTGGGCGCGCGCCTGCGGTGCCGACGGCATGACCGTGACGCGACCGCAGGAACTGGGCGCCGCCGTCGAACTGGCGCTGAAGAACCGCCGCCCCTGCGTGATCGACGTCCATGTCGACGCCGAGGTGCGGCCCCCCTCCACCGGTACCTGGCAGCTGCCGCCGATTCCGTACAAGGAACCGATCTACGGCAAGCCCCATGTCGCCTGACAACTTCGAACGAGGACAACAACATGAGTGATCGCCCCCTGGCGCTGGTGTTCGGCGGTTCGCGCGGCATCGGCGCGGCCTGCGTCGACGCCCTGCTGCGCGACGGCTTCGACGTGGCCTACACGTCGACCGCGCACGCGCAGGCGCTGGCCGCGCGCGGCACCGGCCAGGCTGCCGGCTACGCCGCCGACGTGCGCGACGCCGTCGCGGTGGCCAAGGTCTTCGCCGACGCGGCGCGCGACTTCGGCCGCCCGGTGCACGCGGTGGTGGCCAACGCCGGCATCAACGTGCCGCCGGGCCCACTGGCGCAGTTCAGCGACGAGAGCTTTCGTGCGCTGGTCGAGGTCAACATCGTCGGCGCCTTCAACGTGCTGCGCGAGGCCGCGCGCCAGGTCGCCGACGGCGGCGCGATCGTCGCGCTGACCACCTCGATGGTGCGGCACGCCGTGCCGGGCGGCGGGCCCTACACGGCCAGCAAGGCCGCTGTCGAGAGCCTGGTGCGCTCGATGGCCAAGGAACTCAGCGCCCGCCGGGTGCGCGTCAACGGCGTCGCGCCCGGGCCGGTGGACACCGAGCTGTTCCGCGCCGGCAAGACCGACGAGGCCAAGGCGCGCTCGGCCGCGATGAGCCCGTTCAACCGCGTCGGCCAGCCGGGCGAGGTGGCCGAAGTGGTGAGCTTCCTGGTGTCGCAGCGCGCCTCCTGGGTCCACGGCCAGATCGTTCAACCCAACGGCGGGATGGTCTAGCCGGACCCGCCAATCTCCAACGAAGGAGACTGCGATGAAATTGCTGAAGTCCTTGATGCGCCACGGCGCTGCGCTGGCCCTGTTCTGCACGGCCGGCCTGGCCGCGGCCCAGACCGTTCCGTACGGGGCGCCGATCGACCTCGCCACGGCGAAGAAGGTCGCCGCCGCGGCGGTGGCCGAGGCGGTCAAGATCAACGTGCCGGAGATCATCGCCATCACCGACGGCGCCGGCGACCTGGTCTACCTCGAGAAGATGGACAACACGCAGACCGCCAGCATCAGGGTCGCCGAGGGCAAGGCGCGCTCGGCCGCGCGCTACCGGCGGCCGACCAAGGTGTGGGAGGACATCGTCTCTTCGGGTGGCGGCGGGCTGCGCATCCTGGGCCTCGAAGGCGCGGTGCCGATCGAGGGTGGCCTGCCGATCGTGATCGGCGGCAAGATCGTGGGCGCGATCGGCGTCTCCAACGGCACCGCGCCGCAGGACGGCCAGGTCGCGAAGGCCGGAGTCGCCGCGCTGAACTGAGCCGGACCTCCCGCAAGCGATGCAGCAGCCGCCGCCTTTGGACGTCGTCGTCGTCGGCGGCGGCGGCGCCGGGCTGGCGGCGGCCATCGAGGCCGCCGAGGCCGGCGCGAGCGTCCTGCTGCTGGAGAAGAACGCGCAGCTCGGCGGCTCCACCGCCTGGTCGATCGGCTCTGTGACCGCGACGCAGACCCCGCACCAGCGCAGGAAGGGCATCCAGGACAACCCGGCCGACCACTGGGCCGACATGCCGGGCTTTGCCGGCGACCTCGCGGCGCGCGACAACGACGAACTGCGCCGCGTGCTCTGCGACGAGATGCCCGCCACCTTCCAGTGGCTGCTGGACAGCGGCGTGTGCTTCTTCGGCCCGATGCCCGAGCCGCCGCACCGGCAGCCCCGCATGCACAACGTGCTGCCCAACTCGCGCGCCTTCATCTACCACCTGGGCCGGCGCGCGCGCCGCGCCGGCGTGCAGGTCCGCTGCAACGCGCGCGTCGATGCCCTGCGGGCCGACGACGCCGGCCGCGTCACCGGCGTTCGACTGGCCGGCGGCGAACTCATGGTCGCGCGCGGTGGTGTGGTGCTGGCCGCCGGCGACTTCACCAACGACCCGGTCTTCAAGGCGCGCTTCATGGGCGCACAGGAGGCCAAGGTCGACGCGGTCAACGCCACCGCCACCGGCGACGGACAGCGCCTGGCCGAAAGCCTTGGCGCGCAGATCGTCAACGGCGACCTGGCGCTCGGGCCCGAGCTGCGTTTCATCGCCCCCGAGCGCGAGACCCTCGTACGCCGCCTGCCGCCCTGGCGGCCGCTGGCGCGCACGATGCAATGGGCGATGGAACACGTGCCGATGGCCTGGCTGCGGCCGGTGATGATGAAGTTCCTGACCACGATGCTGGCGCCGTCCGCCGCGCTGTTCGACGACGGCGCGCGGCTGGTGAACCGGCGCGGCGAGCGCTTCGGCGACGAGCGCGACCGCCCCGCCTGGCGCCTGCCCGACCAGCCGGACAAGCTGGGCTGGATCCTGATCGACGCGCGCATCGCCGAGCGCTACCGAGCCTGGCCGCACTTCATCAGCACCGCGCCCGGCATCGCCTACGCCTACCTGGACGACTACCGCCGCAACCGCGCCGATATCTGGGCCGAGGCCGCGAGCCTCGAGGCGCTCGCGGCCAAGCTCGGCATGGACCCGGCCGCCTTGGCACGCAGCGCCGATGGCCTGGGCCCCGGGCCTTACCTGGCACTGGGACCGGTGCGCTCGGTCTTCGTCCACGCCGAGGGTGGGCTGCGCGTGGACCAAGCGCACCGCGTGCTCGACGGCGAGGGGCGGCCGATCGCCGGGCTGCGCGCGGCGGGCTCCACCGGCCAGGGCGGGTTGCTGCTCAAGGGGCATGGGCACCACCTCGCCTGGGCCTTCGTGTCGGGGCGGCGGGCGGGGCGAATGGCGGCGGCAGAAGCCAGGGGCGAGTGATGCGCCCTGGTCAAACGATTCATCCAGAGAAGAACTTCGACATCGATGCAGAAGGCAGCAACTTGAATTCACCGACAACGTCAAACGCGCCGCCAACGCTGACCCAGGCCCAGGTGGTCGCAGCCGTCGCCTTCTCCAGCCTCGGCTGGGCATTCGACCTCTTCGACCTCTTCATCCTTCTCTACGTCGCCCCGATTCTGGCGAAGGTCTTCTTCCCCTCGGGCAACCAGATGCTTTCGCTGGCAGGGGTCTATGCCGCCTTCACCGCCACGCTCCTGATGAGACCGCTGGGCGGCTATCTGTTCGGAACCTATGCCGACAAGAACGGGCGCAAGCGGGCCATGGTCGTGGCCGCGATCGGCGTCGGACTCTCGACGGGTCTGATGGGGGCCTTGCCCACGGTCCAGACCATCGGCGCGCTGGCGACGTTCCTGTTTCTGGCGCTTCGCCTCGTTCAAGGCGTGTTCATGGGCGGGATGGTGGCATCCACCCACACCCTCGGCACCGAATCGGTGGCGCCCGGCCGGCGGGGTCTGGCCTCGGGAATCATCTCGGGCGGCGGGTCCGGGGTCGGAAAGCTGTTCGCCTCGCTGGCCTTCCTGCTCGTCGGCGCTCTCTTCCCCGGCCCCGAGTTCGAAGTCTGGGGATGGCGCGTCATGTTCTTCATGGGCTTGATGAGCTCGTTCCTGGGCCTCTTCGTCTTCAGCCGTTTGCAGGAATCGCCGATGTGGGTGGCGCTGCAGAAGGAGAAGCCGACGAGTGCAGCCGCCGCGGCGAACCCGGCGCATTCGCCGCCGGGTCTCAAGGCCTTTCTGCCGGCGGTTCTGCTCGGCATTCTCCTGACGACTGCGGGCGGCGGACTGTCGTATCTGACCTCCGGCTACCTGCCGACGTTCATGAAGCTGGTCAATCACGTCAAGCCCACCGACCTCGGGCTCATCCTCAGCTGTTCGGCCATCGCGGTGATCGCTTCTTCCGTCACGTCCGGATATCTCACCGACTTGATCGGGAGAAAGCGGGCCATGCTGATCTACGGTCTGGCCTCGCTGGTCGCCATTCCGCTCCTGTACCAAGGTCTCGCCGGCGCCAGGGAGATCCAGACCATCGGCGTTTATGCCGTCCTGCTCAGCGGCGTGGGCACGTTCTGCTATGCGCCGCTGCTGATCGTCCTCAACGAGCGCTTTCCGACCGCCTTGCGCGCCAGCGGAACCTCGCTGTCATGGAACATCGGCTTCGCGCTCGGTGGGTCGATGCCGGTACTGGTGTCCCTGTTCAGCAAGGTTGCCGCGGATCTCTCGTTCTCGCTGCAGTTGTCGACCGCGTTGCTGGCTGTCGTGTATCTCGCGGCGACCTTGCTGACGCCGGCCAAGGAAAACCGAATGTCGTGATGGAGGGTCGCCCCTTCAGTGCCTGCGTCGTTGTTGTTCTCAAGTTGGAAATGGAGATGAACTGACATGAAACTCTCAATGGTTGTCGCGAATGTTGTCCTGGCGAGCGGCATGGCCTGCGCACTCGCACCCGTGGCCAGAGCGGAGGGCCCGGGATTCCCCTTGTTCGATACGCATGTCCACTTCTACGGCAGCGACTTCGCGAAATTTCCCCTCCATGCCGAGCATGCCTACATGGGCAAGGCGACGATGGAGGCACGCGCCGCGAACCAGCCGAACGACACGACGAAGGTCTTTCGCGAATGGCAGGACAACGGCGTCGGGGCCGGCGTCGGCATCCAGTACGGCGCCGCCTACGAGTCCGACAACCGCTACCTGCTTGCGGTCGCCGCGAGCAGCAAGGGCACCGTCGTTCCCGTCGTGATCGCCGATCCATCGAGCCCGAATGCGGCCGAGACGCTGGCCCAGCTCGTCAAGGACAACGGGGTCGTCGGCTTCCGCAAGCTGGGCAACCGGTCGCCGGACGGCAGTTACCCCTGGTTGACTACCGAAGGCATGCTGAAGCTGTGGCAGGTGGCGGACGACAAGGGCCTGGTCGTCGAATTGATGGCCTACCCCAGGAGCCCCTTCCCGAGGTTTCTCGAGGACATCGGCCGTCTCGCCGACCGGTTCCCGAAGGCGAAGATCGTGCTGGACCATTGCGCCTGGCCGGCGCCCGAGGGGAAGCCGTCCTACGGTCTCGACGATTCCTACGTTGCCCTGGCACGGCACCGCAATGTCTACCTGAAGTTCACGACCGAGAACTTCGAGCGCCTCAAGTCCGACGTCGAACTGACGCAGGGCTTCGTCGGTCAACTGGTCAAGGTGTTCGGAGCCGATCACGTGATGTGGGGATCCGACGCGGGGAACACGATGATGGACTATTCGAAGATGGTCGAAGACGCGCTCGCCGCCACCAGCCGGCTGAACCCGGAGGACCGGCAAAAGGTTCTGGCGTCGACCGGGCGGGCGGTCTTCTCGGTGACGCACTGAGTTGCCCGACCGCCTCGATCGGCAGTGACTGCTCCAATGCGGACCTTCTCGACCTGTCGGGACGATCCGGTTCGCGACAGCCCTGCCAGGGCGTGATCAACTCTCGCTGAACTCGAAAGGACCGACCCGTGCTTCAAGGCAAGACCATCGTCGTCACCGGCGCCGCGTCGGGCATCGGCGCCGCCACCGCTGCGCTCGTCGCGTCCCAGGGCGCCGACGTGATCTCGGTCGACATCAACCGGCCGGCCGCGCCGGTGGGCCGCTACTTCCAGGCCGATCTGTCGGACAGGGCCTCGATCGACAGCCTCGTCGCCGCCTTGCCGGCCGGCATCGACGGCCTGGCCAATATCGCCGGCCTGCCGCCCACCCGGCCACCGGAACAGGTGCTGAAGGTCAACCTCGTCGGCCTGAAGTACCTGACGACGCAACTCGTGCCCAAACTCGCCGATGGCGCGTCGATCGTCAATCTGGCGTCGCTGGCGGGCCTGGGCTGGGCCGAGGCCAGGGAAGCGGTGCTGGCAAGCAGCGATCTGGGCTTCGACGACGTGGCCGCGTTCTGCCGCCGCCACGCGATCGAAGGTGCGCGCAGCTACTTCTTCTCGAAGGAGGCGCTGATCGTCTGGACGATGCAGAACCGCTGGACCTGGCGCGCGCGCGGCATCCGCATGAATGCGGTCAGCCCCGGCCCGGTGGACACGCCGATCCTGAAGGACTTCATCGAGACCCTGGGCGCGCGTGCCGAGGAAGACATGAAGACCATGGACCGTCCCGGCACGCCGGCCGACATCGCGCCGGTCGTCGCGTTCCTGCTGTCCGATGGATCGGCCTGGATCCGCGGCACCAACCTGCCCACCGACGGCGGCATGTTCTCGAACGTGCTGTGCCAGATGAACGGCCTGTGACCGCGAATCCGCGCGCTCGGGTGCCGGGGCGCAGCGCCCTCAGGTCAATGCAAGTTCCTCGGCCATCTCGGTCGCCGCTTCGCCGGGCGGTGCCGGCACCAGGGTCACGCCCTGCCACTCGCCGGCCTCGACCAGGCGGCGCACGACGCGCTTGAGCTCGTCGCGCACGACGGCCGCGCAGGGCGACAGCTTCTGCGGCGGCAGCGCGTAGAGGTAGTTCGTCCGCTTCATCGCCGCGTCGGCGATGCGCAGGTAGCGCCAGCGCTCCGGCGTGTTGCCCAGCGCGTGGATCGCGGCCATCGGCTTGATCGTCGCACCGATGCCTTCGCCCACGCAGTGCATCAGCAAGGGCAGGGAATCGATCTCGGCCACCGCGTCGATCGGCAGGTTGACGCGGTCGAACTCGAGTGCGATTCGCCGGCGCAAGCCGTGCCCCGGGCTGGGCAGGATCAGCGGCAGCGCAGCGACCTCGACGAGCGTCAGCGAGAGTCGCTCCGCCGGCACCAGCGTGCTGTCGGCAGGCAGGATGACGAACAGCTCCTCGTCGAACAGCGGTTCGACGCTCAGCTCCGCCGCCGCCTTCTGGTTGAACAACACCGCCAGATCCAGCTGGCCGACCCGCGTCATGTGCTCGAGATGGCCGCTCAGGCCCTCGACGACGTTGAGCAGCACGCCGGGAAACTTGCAGCGCAGGTGCTGCAGCAGCGGCAGGCCGACCTTGCACACCGTGGTCGGCGCCAGCCCGAGCGTGACCCTGCCGCTGAACGCTGCGGCTTCCTGGCGCGCCACCGACACCGCCTGGTCGAGCTGGCGCAGCATGAACTTGGCATGGTGGTAGAGCGCCTCGCCGTTCTCGGTGGTCGTGACGCCGCGCGAACTGCGCAGCAGCAGAGACTTGCCGACCTCGTCCTCCAGCCGCGCCATCTGCTGGCTCAGCGCCGGCTGGGCGATGAACAGCTGGCGCGACGCCTTGGCGAGGCTGCCGCTCTCCACGATCTGCACGAAGTAACGCAACTGCCGCATGTCCATCGAGGACCTCACTCGGATCTGGCTATAAGTCAGCGTTATAGCGGTCACCGTCCGATGCAGCTATTGATGATTGCCCCAGCATCGGGCTTGCGGGCCGGATCAGGGCCCGACGTCACCGTTCGACGCGGACTTCGGCTGGCGCGCCGTCGGCCGCCGAGTCCGGCCTGCCTGCGCCTGCGGCGTTCAGACCGCCCCGAACTTGACGTTGATCCCCGTGAAGAGGCCGACGTCGTTCGACTTCGTTCCCGCCGGGGGTTTGCTGTTGTAGGCGTCGGTCAGACCCACGGTCAGGCTGAGCGTGTTGCTCATGGCCACCGACAGGCCGGCGTTGAACTTCGCCAGCACCGCCTTGTCGCCGCTCACGCCGGGGTACAGGTCCAGGCGCTGCTTGAGCGACACGGTGGGCGACAACTGGTGCGACGAAGCCTCGCCGAGATAGACGCTGGCGCGCGAGAACGTCCTGCCCGTCTTGTCTGCGATGGTCTGATCGACGCTGTACCTGTCGGTCGTGTAGCCGATGCCGCCGAAGACATCGAAGGTCGTCTGCTCGGTGTTGATGATCTTGTAGCCCAGGCCGCCGGCCAGCGATGTGCGCAGGCTCAGGTCGACCAGCCGGTCGGCCTCCAGGCCGAGCCTGCCGAACACGAAGATCCGCGGCGTGAGGTTGTAGTCGTACTGACCGAAGCCGGCCCACTTGTCGGAGGTCGTCTGGTCGACGCCGCCGGTCTTGTTCTTCGCGTAATTGATCATGCCGCCGAGACTGATCTTGTCGCTCGCGGTCGCCCTGGCGGCGTCGACGGTGAGCAGCAGGCTGCTCGTGGTGCTGTTGCCCGAGGTCATCGACAGCGCTGCGCCGCCGCTGCCGCGCCAGAGTCCGTCGGTCTTGGCCTGTGCCATTGCGCCGCTGACGGCTACGCAGCCCAAGGCCAGGCAGGTCAGCCTGAACGAGTTCGAGATCATGGAAGCTCCTGATTGAAGGTCGTGGTGCAGTTCGGGTCGACGTCGAACCGGCTCAGGCGCGCGGTGCCGGATCGGGCCGGTGACGGAACTGCATTCGGTCAGCGGCCGCGGTCGCCGATGACGCTTTACACCGTCAGGCCGAAGGCCATCGAAACGCCGAGCAGGCCGATGCCCAGGCCCGGGACCGCGGCGGCGAGCACGGCGCTGCCGCAGCCGCCGAGCACCAGCCAGAACGTTCCGACGAGCTCGGCTGCGTACTTGTTCATCGCCGGCTCAACCGAGCTTGGCCAGCGTTCCGGTGGCCTCTGCGACCAGGTAGTAGAAGGTCACGCGGCTCTTGTGCGCCGCGCCCTTCATCTTCTCGGCGGCGGCCTTGATGCCGGCATCCGCCGCCTCGGCGGACAAGCCGAGCTTCTTGGCCGCGAAACCCTCGCGAACCGTGGCCAGCTCCTTCGGGTCCGATGTGGCCACCAGCGACGAGTCGGCGCGCTGCAAGGCGATGCCGCAGTACTTGACGATGGCAGCCACCGCTGCCTCGTTGACGCTCGCGCTGTACTTCCTGACGTCGGTCGCGTAGTCGGTCATGAGATTCCCCTGATTGAGACTCCGATGACCAGGAACTCTGCAACACGCTTGCGTGCCTGCGATTGCGCAACCTCAATGATTCCGACAGCCCCCCGCGGCCCGGGCCGCGGGGGGTTGAGCGCGATCGTCAAACCGCTTCGGCGTGCCAGCCGGTGAGGCGCTTCATCGGGGCGCGCAGTTGCTCAGGCGTTCTCGAGCGAGCGGCCGACGATCTCGCGAACGTCGTTGCTCAGGTCGGGTCGCGCGGCCACGCGCGCGATCGCCTCGCGCGCGGCGCTGCGGTAGGGCTCGGCCAGCGCGGCCCAGCGGTCCATCGCGCGCGCCAGCCGGCCGGCCACGTGCGGGTTGATCGCGTCGAGCTCGACCAGCCGCTCGGCCCACAGCACGTAGCCGGCGGCGTCGCGGCGGTGGAACGCGCCCGGGTTGCTGCTGCACAGCGCACCGAGCAGGCTGCGCATGCGGTTCGGGCTGCGCAGCGAGAAGTCGGGGTGCTTGAGCAAGGCCTTGGCGCGCGCGAAGACGCGACCCGGCTGCTCGCCGGACACTTCGGACACCGGCTCCGGCGCCATCGCCTGCAGCGCGAACCACTTGTCGAGCAGCAGGTCGTCGCCCTGCGCCAGCGCGTGGAAGCGCTCGAGCGCGGCCTCGGCCAGCGGCGATTGGGCGTCGATCAGGGCCCGGATCGCGCCCAGGCGGTCGGTCATGTTGGCGGCGTCCTTGAAGCGCTGGTAGGCGCGGCCCGGCCACACGCCGTCGCCGTGGCGCACCGCGTGCGAGCAGAGCATCTGCAGCGCCAGGTTGGCCAGCGCGCGGCGGCCGGCCTGCGCCGGGCGCGGGCTGTAGCCCTCGCTCACCTGGTGCGCGTCCCAGGCCCAATGCCAGTCGTCGCGCAGCGCGTCGGCCAGCAGCGCGCGCCACTGCTCGCGCACGGCGTGCACGCGCTGCGGATCGACGCTCTGCAGCTGCTCGGCGACGAAGCTCTCGCCCGGGGCGATCAGCGCCAGCTCCTTGAACGCCGGGTCGAGCGCCGGGTCGCGCAGCAGGCCGCGCAGCGCCGCCGCCAGGGCGTCGTCGAGCACCGGCGCCGTGCCGCCCTCGATCGCCGCCAGCAGGCGGCCGAGCATCAGGCGTTGCCCGGCTTCCCAGCGGCTGAAGGGGTCGCTGTCGTGGGCCAGCAGCACCAGGCGCTGGTCGTCGGACAAGCCGTCGTCGAGCAGCACCGGCGCCGAGAAGCCGCGCAGCAGCGAGGGCACCGGCGGGCCGGCGACTTCGTCGAAGGTCCAACTCTGCTCGGCGCTGTCGAGCACCAGCAGGCGCGGCGCAGCCAGCGCCTCGCCGTCGGCGCCCAGCAGGCCCATCGCGATCGGGATCACGAACGGCAGCTTGCTCGGCTGGCCGGGCGAGGGCGTGCTGGACTGCGCCAGCGTCAGCGTGTAGCGCCGGGCCTCGGCGTCGTATCGGCCACGCGCGCTGACCCGCGGCGTGCCGGCCTGCGCGTACCAGCGCTTGAAGGGCTCGAGCCGCGTGGCAAGTTCGCTGCCCGGGTTGGCGTCGGCGATCGCCTGCGCGAAGTCGTCGCAGGTCACGGCCTGGCCGTCGTGGCGCTGGAAGTACAGCGCCATGCCGCGGCGGAAGCCCTCGTCGCCGACCAGCGTGTGCATCATGCGCACGACCTCGGCGCCCTTCTCGTAGACGGTCGAGGTGTAGAAGTTGTTGATCTCGAGGTAGCTGTCGGGCCGCACCGGGTGCGCCATCGGGCCGGCGTCCTCCGGGAACTGCAGCGCGCGCAGCTGGCGCACGTCCTGGATGCGCTCGACGGCGCGCGCCGAGGGCGACCCCGCCATGTCCATGCTGAACTGCTGGTCGCGGAAGACCGTCAGGCCTTCCTTGAGCGAGAGCTGGAACCAGTCGCGGCAGGTGATGCGGTTGCCGGTCCAGTTGTGGAAGTACTCGTGCGCGATCACGCTCTCGATGGCCGCGAAGTCGGCATCGGTGGCGCTGCCGGCATCGGCCAGCAGCAGCCGCGTGTTGAACAGGTTCAAGCCCTTGTTCTCCATCGCGCCGCTGTTGTAGTCGGCCACCGCCACGACCATGAAGCGGTCGAGATCGAGGGCCAGGCCGAAGCGCGCCTCGTCCCACACCACCGCGGCGACGAGCGAGTTCATCGCATGCTCGGTCTTGCCCAGGTCGCCCGGCCGCACGTAGATCTGCAGCAGATGCTCGCGGCCGCTGCGGCTGGTGATGCGCTGCTCGCGTGCGACGAGCCTGGCCGCCACCAGCGCGAACAGGTAGCTGGGCTTGGGGAAGGGGTCGTGCCAGGTCGCCCAGTGACGACCGCCGTCGAGCTCGCCCTGCTCGACCAGGTTGCCGTTGGACAGCAGCACCGGGTACTTCGCCCTGTCGGCGCGCAGGGTGACGGTATAGACCGCCATCACGTCGGGCCGGTCGAGGAAATACGTGATGCGACGGAAACCCTCGGCCTCGCACTGCGTGAAGAAGCCGCCGCCGCTGGTGTACAGGCCCGACAGCGCGGTGTTCTTCTCGGGCGCGCAGGTGTTGCGGATCTCGAGCGTGAAGGCCGCGGCCGCCGGCGGGTTGTCGATCACCAGCTCGTCGCCCTCGACGCGGAACGACACGCTCTGGCCGTCGGCCTGCACGCGCAGCAGGTTCAGCCCTTCGCCGTGCAGCCGCAGCGGCGCATCGGCGGCCGCTGCCGGGTTGCGCTCGATGCGCAGCTTGCTGGCGACGATGGTCTTGGCCGGGTCGAGGTCGAAGCTCAGATCGACGGCACGGATGAAGTACGCCGGCGCGGCGTAGTCCTGCCGGCGCACGAGGGTGTTGGTGGCTTCACGCATGGGCGTGGTCTCCGGAGGTCTGGTCGTGGAAGGAAGGCCCGGCCGCGCGGCGCCGCGGCTACAGGCCCTGCTTGAGGCTGGCTTCGATGAAGGCGTCGAGGTCGCCGTCGAGCACCTTCTGTGTATTGCTGATTTCGACGTTGGTGCGCAGGTCCTTGATCCGGCTCTGGTCGAGCACGTAGCTGCGGATCTGGTGGCCCCAGCCGACGTCGGTCTTGGTGTCCTCCAGCTTCTGCTGCTGCTCGCGCTGCTTGCGCATCTCGTGCTCGTACAGCCGGCTCCTGAGCATCTGCCAGGCCTCGTCGCGGTTGCGGTGCTGGCTGCGGTCGTTCTGGCACTGCACGACGATGTTGGTCGGGATGTGCGTCAGCCGCACCGCCGAGTCGGTCTTGTTGATGTGCTGGCCGCCGGCGCCGCTGGCGCGGAAGGTGTCGACGCGCACGTCGGCCGGGTTGATCTCGATCTCGATCGTGTCGTCGACCTCGGGGTAGACGAACAGGCTGGCGAAGCTGGTGTGGCGTCCGCCCGAGCTGTCGAACGGGCTCTTGCGCACCAGGCGGTGGACGCCGGTCTCGGTGCGCAGCTGGCCGAAGGCGTATTCGCCCTCGACCTTGATCGTCGCGCTGCGGATGCCGGCGACGTCGCCTTCGGTCTCTTCCATCACCTCGGCCTTGAAGCCCTTGCGCTCGCAATACTTGAGGTACTGGCGCAGCAGCATCGCGGCCCAGTCGCAGGCCTCGGTGCCGCCGGCGCCGGCCTGGATGTCGATGAAGCAGTTGAGGGGATCGGCCGGGTTGCTGAACATGCGGCGGAACTCGAGCTGCTCCACCGTCTCGCGCAGCGCCTGCGCCTCGGCCTCGATGGCGCGGATGCCGTCCTCGTCGCCCTCGGCCTTGCTCATCTCGTAGAGCTCGGTGTTGTCGGCGAGGTTGCTCTTCAGGTGGTCGATGGTGCCGACCACGGTCTCCAGCAGCTTCTTCTCGCGGCCCAGTTCCTGGGCCCGCTTGGGTTCGTTCCAGACGCCTGGGTTCTCGAGCGCGGCGTTGACTTCGTTCAGCCGCAATGCCTTGCGGTCGTAGTCAAAGATACCCCCGGAGCTGCTCGGTGCGGGCGCTCAGGTCGGCGAGCAGCGTGCCGATC
Organism: uncultured beta proteobacterium; assembly: GCA_963725755.1. Lineage (GTDB taxonomy): Bacteria > Pseudomonadota > Gammaproteobacteria > Burkholderiales > Burkholderiaceae_C > Rubrivivax. The sequence goes on along the minus strand of CAVRZW010000008.1, from coordinate 97,559 downwards.
GAGTTGATGTGTTCGACGTCCATGGATTGCGCGGCGGGCCCTGATGGAAACCCGCAATTCTCGCATGCAGCCCTCAGCCCAGAAACCGCGCCAGCTGCGCGGCCAGCGCCTGCGGCTGGTCGTGGTGCAGCATGTGGCCGCTGGGGCTGAGCCGCACGCGCTCGACCCGTGGCACCACCGCCAGCCGGGCGTCGAACTCGCTGCGCGGATAGCGGTGGCCCCACCACTTGCTGATGTCGGTGCGGTCGCCCTCGACCCACAGCAGGGGTGCGCTGATCAGCTTCCAGGTCTCGAGCACCTCGGCCACGCGGTAGAGCACCGGGTTGACGCGCTTGTGCGCCGGGTCGCCCAGGATGTGCCACCGGCCGTCTTCGCGCGGTGCCGACCAGTGCGGCGCCAGCCAGGCCGCCTTGTCGGGCGTCAGCAGCGGGTCGTTCTTCAGCAGCCGCGCGGCCACCGCCTCGACGCTGTCGTAGGGGCGCAGGGCCTGCGGCTGGCTGAGCTCGTCGAGCCATTGCACCAGGCGCCTGGGCGCCTGGTGCGGCTTGGTCTCCGGCAGGCCGAAGCCCTCGAGGTTGACCAGCCGGCGGACGCGCTGCGGCCGCACGCCGGCATAGCTCATCGCGACGTTGCCGCCCATGCTGTGGCCGACGAGGTCGACCGCGCCCGGCGGGAACCAGGGCGTCGATCAGCGCATCGAGATCGGCCAGGTAGTCGGGAAACCAGTAGGTGTCGGCGCCCGGCGTGGCGGTGCCGCCGAAACCGCGCCAGTCGGGCGCGATGACCCAGCGGTCGAAGCCCTCGGCCGCGGCCAGCGCATCGACCACGAACTGGAACGACGCGCCGACGTCCATCCAGCCATGGACCAGCACCAGCAGCGGGCGTTCGGGCGTGACGAGCGAGGTATCGCCCCAGCTGTGCAGGTGGTAGCGCAGGCCGCGGATCGGCAACGACAGCGATTGCGCGCTGCGGCGCGGAGCGTAGACGGAGTTCATGGCACGACTGTAGGCCAGCGCCGGTGTGCCAGATGTCGACCCGGCGACGCACCGGTCGACGTTGCGCCGCGGGCCACAATCGCATCATGACACCCGCCCACACCCTGCGCGCCGCCACTCCGGGTGACCTGCCCGCCATCGTCGGCCTGATCCGCGAGCTGGCCGATTTCGAGCAGCTCGGCCACCTCGTCGTGGTCACGCCCGAGTCGCTGCATCCGCACCTGTTCGGCCCGAAGCCGGTGGCCGAGGCGGTGGTGGCCGAGGTCGCCGGCGCGGTGGTCGCGTTCGCGCTGTTCTTCACCAACTTCTCGACCTTTCTCGGTCGCCCCGGGCTGTACCTGGAAGACCTGTACGTGCAGCCGGCGCACCGCGGCGCCGGGTTGGGCAAGGCCTTGCTGCAGCACCTCGGTGCGCTGGCGGTGGCCCGCGGCTGCGGCCGCTTCGAGTGGAGCGTGCTCGACTGGAACGAGAACGCGATCCGCTTCTACGAGAAGATGGGTGCCGCGGTGCTGCCCGATTGGCGCATCTGCCGCGTCACCGGCGATGCGCTGGCGCAGTTCGTGGCGGAACGCGGCGCCTGAGCCGCTCCGCTGGCCCCGTAGGCCCTTTCAGCCCGTGACGAGGGCCGCCAGGCGGTCCAGCGGCAGGCGCATGTCGGGGCTGGGTTGGCCGACCACGGCCGCCACGGCGTTGGCGTGCGCCGTGGTCTCCATCCGCACCGGCTCGGTCAGCGGCATGCCGCTGGCGGTGGTCAGGCAGGCCACCACGGGCGTCGTGATGGTCGGGCCGCGCTGGACCACGATGGCCAGCTCGCCCGATTCCAGGCGCACGTAGCAGCCGGGCGGGTAGATGCCGAATTCCTTGACCAGCGCCGCGGTCATCGGGTGGCCGGGGTCCTGCATGAACATCTGGCGGCCGGCGACGTCGGCGGCCAGCGCATCGCGGCCGCTGCGCGCCGACAGCTTGGACGTGTAGACATCGGCGCGCCGCGCCAGCGACGCCAGATCGCCGACATCGCTGCAGCCCATCGGGTAGCCGCTGCCGTCCTCCTGCTCGTGGTGCCTGAGCACCGCATGCAGCCAGTCGGCATCCTGCACGCCGGCCTGCTCGAGCATGTGCACGCTGCGCACCGGGTGCGACTGCAGCGCGTCGCGCTGCTCTTCGCTGGGTGCTGCGTTCTGCCGTGCGAGCTGGCCCTGCAGCTCCAGCATCGAGATGTTCATCGTCAGCGCGACCTTGAACAGGCGTTCGCTCTGCGAAGACTCCCAACCCAGGCGCTGGGCGACCAGGAAGCCGGTGATCGCGGTCTGCATCGACCGTTGCGCGCCGTAGGCCACGTCGTCGTTGTTGCCCTGGCGCACGACCTGGAAGATCGCCAGGTCGGCGTCGCGCTCGATCAGCGTCTGTACCGGCAGGCTCGCCTGCTCCAGCGCGGTGCCGAAGCCCTGTTCCGTGGGCAGCATCAGGGTCTGCGAGACCTGCGTCAGGCAGCGCGACCACAGCCCCGGCAGCAACTCGCGCGGCGCCTTGAGGATCTCTTCGCGGGCCGTCTGCAATTCGGCCAGGTCGACCAGCGCGCCGCGCACGAACAGCGTCTCGAGCTGCTCGGCCGACGCCAGCGTCTGGCCGCGGGCCAGCAGCAGCGTCTTGTCGGCATCGCGAACGTTGAAGGGCAGCGGCGCCCCCAGGCACACACGGTGCTTGACGGTCGAGAGCTCGGCAAATTGCATGGCTGCATGCCACTTCGTCGTGGCCCTGGGTCGAGGGAGATGTCCCTTTTTCGGCACCGGGTTCCGGAACTTGATCGCTGCGCCGCGGGCGGCCGTCCCGGCGACCTCGGCGGACCGGCGCGGTGAGTGCCGCGGCCAGCCGCGACAATCCGCTCTTCGAAGCGATCAACTTCCGCAAGCCATGGCCAACCTCATCGTTCACGGCGGCACGCCGCTTTCCGGCCGCATCGTGCCCTCGGCGAACAAGAACGCCGTGCTGCCCGTCCTGTGCGCCACGCTGCTCACGCGCGAGCCGGTGCGCCTGGTCGGCATCCCCGAGATCACCGACGTGCGCAAGCTGCTCGAGATCTTCCGCATGCTCGGCAGCCAGGTCGAGGTCGACTACGCCAGCGGCGTGCTCGAATTGCAGCACCGCGACACGACCTTCGACGAGACGCGCCACCACCTGCCCGAGGAGATGCGCTCCTCGGTCATGCTGGTGCCGCCGCTGCTGGCCCGCTTCGGCGTGGCGCGGATCGAGAACGACGTCCAGGGCTGCACCCTGGGCGTGCGCGAGATCGACCCCCACGTGGAGGTGATGGAACGCTTCGGCTGCACGGTCGAGCGCAGGCGCGAGGCGCTGATCATCCGCGCCGACCAGGGTCTGAAGGCCAACCACCACTGGCTCGACTACGCCAGCGTCACGACGACCGAGAACTTCGTCCTCTGCGCCGCGCTGGCCCATGGCACGAGCACGCTGATGAATGCCGCCAGCGAGCCGCACGTGCAGGAGTTCTGCGCCTTCATGACGCTGCTGGGCGCGCAGATCGAAGGCATAGGCACCAGCAAGCTCACGGTGCACGGCGTGGCCAGTCTGGGCGGTGGCGAATTCACCTTCGCCGAGGACTTCCACGAGGCGGTGACCTTCATGGCCCTGGGCGCGATCACCGGCGGCTGCATCACGGTCAAGAACTCGGCGCCCGAGCAGTTCCCGCTGATCGACCGCACCTTCGCCAAGTTCGGGGTCCAGGTCGTGCACGAGGGCGGCTGGTCGCACACCGTGGTCGATGGACCGCTGCGCGTGCGCGAGCCGTTCACGCGCAACATCCTGCAGAAGGTCGAGGCCGCGCCCTGGCCCTACCTGCCGGTCGACCTGCTGCCGATCTTCGTCGCCCTGGGCGTGAAGGCCGAGGGCAGCGTGATGTTCTGGAACAAGGTCTACGAAGGCGCGATGGGCTGGACCTCGGAGCTCTCGAAGTTCGGCGGCCACGCCTTCATGGCCGACCCGCACCGCATCATCACCTTCGGCGGCAAGCCGCTGGCCGCCGCCGAGGTCGAGAGCCCCTACATCATCCGGGTCGCGATCGCGCTGCTGATGCTCGCGGCCAGCATCCCCGGCCGCTCGGTGATCAGGAACGCCACGCCGGTGCGTCGGGCGCACCCGCGCTTCGCCGAGAACATCCGCGCCCTGGGGGCGCAGATCGAGTGGATCGAGGGCGATTGAACGTGGGCCCCCGGGCTTCTCGCTGCGCTCGTCGCCACCCCCTGAGGGGGCCGCGCCCGGCTTGGGGCGGCCCGGCGCCGGGCGGGCCCTGCTGAACGATGGCGAAGAAGAACCCGCATGTCAGCGAGACGCCGGCCACGCGGATGCTCAGGCGGGCGGGCGTCGCATTCACCGAGCATCCGTACGGCTACGTGGATCACGGCGGCACCGCCGAGTCGGCGCGCCAGCTGGGCGTGCCCGAGCACGAGGTCGTCAAGACCTTGGTGATGCAGGACGATCGCGGCGAGCCGCTGATCGTGCTGATGCACGGCGACTGCCAGGTCAGCACCAAGGCCCTGGCGCGCGAGATCGGCGCCAAGTCGGTCGAGCCCTGCAGGCCCGAGGTGGCGCAGCGCCACAGCGGCTACCTGGTCGGCGGCACCTCGCCCTTCGGCACGCGCAAGGCGATGCCGGTGTATGTCGAGGCCGGCGTGCTCGAGCTGCCGCGCATCCTGATCAACGGCGGGCGGCGCGGCTTCCTGGTCGGCATCGCACCGCCGGTGCTGGTGGACCTGCTCGGAGCCCGGCCGGTGCGCTGTGCCCTGCCGGCCTGATGCGTAAACTCCCCGCTTCATGAACGCCCTGCCCATCGCCGTCGCGCTGCTCGCCTCGTACCTCGTCGGCTCGCTGTCGTTCGCGGTGATCATCAGTCGCGCGATGGGCCTGGCCGATCCGCGCAGCTACGGCTCGAAGAACCCGGGCGCGACCAACGTGCTGCGCTCGGGCAACCGCGCCGCCGCGGCGCTCACGCTGGCCTTCGACGCGCTCAAGGGCTACGTGCCGGTTCTGCTGGTGCTCATCTACGGCCCGCGCTGGGGCCTGGGCGAGACGACGGCGGCCTTCGCCGGTCTGGCCGCCTTCGTCGGCCACCTGTGGCCGGTGTTCTTTCGCTTCCAGGGCGGCAAGGGGGTCGCGACCGCGGCCGGCGCGATCATGGCGATCAACCCCGGCCTGGGCCTGTGCACGCTGGCGAGCTGGGTCATCATCGCCGCGTTCTTCCGCTACGCTTCGCTGGCCTCGCTGGTCGCGGCGGTGTTCGCACCGTTCTACCAGGCGCTGATCTGGGGCATCGAGCCGCCGATCCTGGCCATCGGCGCGATGAGCCTGCTGCTGGTCTGGCGCCACGAAGGCAACATCCGCAAGCTGATCGCCGGCACCGAGGGCCGGCTCGGGCAGAAGGCCGCGTTGCCGGCGCAGCCGAATGGGGCACACCGCCACAAGAGAGGGCACCACTGATGGTTCAACGATTCGATGTCGGTCCCCGGCTCTCGGAGATGGCCGTTCACAACGGCGTGTGCTACCTCGCGGGCCAGGTGGCGGCCGATGGCTCGCAGGACATCGCCGGCCAGGCGCAGCAGGTGCTGGCGGCGATCGACGCGCTGCTCGCGCGGGCCGGCACCGACAAGCGCAAGCTGCTGATGTGCCAGATCTTCATCAAGGACCTGGCCGACTTCCCGGCCCTGAACGCGGTCTGGGAGGCCTGGCTGCCGGCCGGCCAGGCGCCACCGCGGGCGACGGTGAAGGCCGATCTCGCCAAGCCCGAGTGGCGCGTCGAGATGGTGGTCACCGCGGCGCTGTGAGTCGCGTGAGCGTTTCGCGCCGTTCCCTGCTCGGCTTGGCGGCCGCGGTGCTGGCGGTCGGCGCGGCCGGCCCATGGTGGGCCGGTCGCCATCGCGAGGAGCCGGGCGTGCAGGTGGCGGCGCTGGCGCGGCCCGGCGACATCCGCATGCTGGGCTCGGAGACCTGCGCCGTGTGTGCCGTCGCGCGCGCCTGGTTCATTGCCAACAAGATCCCGTACAGCGAATGCCTGATCGAGCGCGACCCGGCCTGCCGGGCCAGCTTCGATGCCGGTGGCTACGCGGGCACGCCGGTGATCCTGGTGCGCGGCAAGCCGCAACTCGGCTTCAGCCCGGAACTGGTCCGGGACGCCCTGGCCGGGCGCGGCTGAGACTGCCGGCGCCCCAGGGAAGCCGCCAGCCGCCTTCGCCCATGAAAAACGGCCCCAGCGGGGCCGTTGCTTCGTCGGCTCGGCGGCCGTGCGATCAGGCCTTCTTGGCCCAGGCGCTGCACCAGCCGGTGGCGTGGACCTGCTTGCCTGCGAACAGCGGGCAGGGGCCGGCCGCGTCGGCGGGCTTGCCCTGGTACAGCGCGCAATTGCCGCAATGCTGGTCCTTGCTGTGCTTGGGGTACTTCTTGCCGTCGGCCTTGTTCGTGTCCGAGACGTAACCCAAGGCGACAGCCTGGGGGTCCTTCTCGTTGACCATGGCGCCCTGGGCCCTGGCCTGGACGGCGGCGATTGCGGTGCCGGCGGCGGCGACCTGGAGGAGGAAAGTGCGGCGGTTGCTGGAACTCATGAGCGGAAATCTCCGTGGGTTTATGGGGGGGACTGAGGGAAGGCCGTGGATCAGGCCGCCGGCACCGTGACGCCCAGGCAGGTGTTGCAGCGGCCCAGGCCGCGCAGCCGTGGGTCGGGCTTGCCGTCCCCGGTCTTGAAGTTGGCGTGGCAACGGATGCACACGTACATCTTGGAGCTGGACATCATCGGTCGCACGCCGGGTTCGGCGTTCGGTCGGGCAGCGGTGTACTCGGCCTGGGTCTGGCGTAGCTTGGGGCCGTTGGCGGCATCGGCAGGTGGCGTGCGGCGATTGTTCATGGCGGAGGTGTTTCGGGGTGGCGGCCCCGGTCGTCGCGAAGCGCGTATTGTCCCCGAAATGTGGAATCCTTTGCACCCGGGACTCTGGGGGCCTCGCATGCCACCCCTTCAGGCCGGGCTGCCGAAATCCGCCAACAGCACTTCGCAGGCGATGCCGCGTGGCTCGTTTTCGCGCCAGGAAACCTCGCCGCCGAGCAGCTTGACCCGCTTGCGCACCCCCCCCAGGCCCAGGCCATGCGACCAGTCCTGGGGCCGGCGACCGCAGCCGTCGTCGGTCACGAGCAGTCTCAGCCGCGAGCCGTCCAGGGTCAGATCGATGTCGATGCGCCCGGCGTGGCCGTGGTACAGCGCGTTGCTGACCAGCTCGCGCAGCACGCGGGTCAGCGCCGACCATTCCACCACCGACAGCCGCAGGTCGCGGTCGTGGCTCAACGACCAGCCCAGGTTGACGTTGGCCGCGATCAGGCGCTGGGTGAGGTCGGCCTTCCACTCGGCGGCGGCGTGCGAGAGCCGGTGCTCGGCCGCGGCCAGACCGCGGGTGAGCGTCTTCAGGTCCTGCAGCGTGTGGCGGATGTACTGCTCCATCTCGGGCGAAGGTGCCTGGTACATCAGCGTCAGCAGCCGCGCGCCGATGTCGTCGTGAAGGTCTTGCGCGATCCGCTGCCGTTCCTCGAAACGGCCGCGCTCCACCGCCTGGTCGTAGGCCTTGGCGCGGCGCAGCTGCTCGACCACGCGGTCGGCCAGCCGCGCATCGTCGAGCGTGAACAGGCGATGGCCGCGCTGCGCGAAGCGCAGCACCAGGGCGGCGGTCGCAGGCGCGGCATCGTCGTCGGGGGCGCGCAGGGGCACCACCAGGGCGGCGCCACCGCCGAGCACGCGGGCGCGCGGCGGCACGCGGTCCACGCGCAGCAACTCCAGCGGCTCGAACAGGTCGCGCAGCAACTGCCCGAGCAACTCCTGGTAGTGCGACGGTCGCGTCTGAACCTCGCGTGCAGCACGGTAGATCCGGTCGAAGGTTCGCTCGGTGGTCAGCATGCTGCCGTGCAGCATGTGGCTGATCACCCACTGCCGCGCGCCGGCGTACAGGCCCAGCGCGACGAAGACCGCGAACGCCAGCGAGGCGAACGGCCCGAGAGAGAAGACGGCCGCGAACAGCAGGTCGAGCGAGGTGGCGACCGTGCTGACGGCGGCCAGCAGCGCGAACTCGCGCAGCAACTGGCGGCTGCGCGCGAGAAACGGAGTGAGCAGCAGCAGCGCGGCGAAGAACAGGCTCCAGGATATCGCTGCGACCAGCGCCACCCGGGCCGCGATCGGCGTGTGGGTCGCCAGGGCCACGACCAGGGTCGTCAGCAACAGCGCGGCCAGCGCGGCCGCGGCGAAGCGCCGCATCACCAGCGCGTAGGGGTTGGGCTCGACTCGGTGCGAGTGGTCGATGACCGCCAGCGCAGCCAGGCCCAGCGCGACGCAAGCCCCCTGCGCCCACCACCAGAGCTGGTCGGCCATGCCCTGCGAGGCCAGCATGGACAGCGCCCACCACGCCGGCACGGCGCCCCAGGCAGCGATGGCGATGACCGGCGCCTGCGGCAGGCGGCGTGGGTGCAGCGCGAAGGCGTGGACGATGGCCGCTGCGGTGCACAGGTCCAGCGACGTGAGCAAGGCCATGTGGCCGGCCAGCGGCACGGCGATGCGGCCCAGGGCACTTGCGCCCTGGATGGCGATGAACAACAGATTGGCGCACTGGCACAAGGACGCGATCACGAACAGCAGCGTGCGGCGCCGCGGGCGCGCCAGCAGCAGCACGATGGCGAACAGGTACAGCAGCAGCGCCACCGCGGCGAGCGGCCAGAACGGCGCGCCCAGCCGCGCGTAGCCGAGCGGCGCCAAGCCGGCGTCGACCTCGGAGCCGTCGTCGAAGCGGAGTTGCAGCGTGCCTGTGCTGCCCGCCGCTGCCAGCGCGGCGGCCAGCGCGCGTTGCTGCGCCAGTTGCTCGCGCCGCAGCGCATCGTCGGGTTGCCAGCGCGGCGAGCGATGCAGCAGCAGCGCGCTGGCCGGCGATTCGGGCAGGCCCGGCGCGCCGATGGCCACCAGCGCGTGGCCACGCAGCGCCTGCAGTGCCGGATCGGGGCTGCCGCGCAACACCAGTTCGCCGTGCGGGCCGGCCGCCCAGCGCGCGTCCAGCTCGGGTGTGGCCGCCAGCCAGCGGGCGAGCGCGAACACGCCCAGACAACCGAGCAAGGCCAGCAAGGCCAGGATGCGCCGGCGCCAGCCGATCCAGCGCATCGAACTGCCGCCGCCCAGGCTGCGCTCGAAGGCGCTGGCCTCGAAGGCCGAATCGGCGGCGCGCCGTCGTTCTCGCTGGGGCCGACGCGCGCCGGCTGCGCTGGCTGCGGACATCGCCAGCCGGGGCGCGCCTCAGGCCCGGGGTGCGCTCACACCAGCCCCTGCTTGCTGGCGAGCACCGCGGCCTCGGCGCGGCTGGAGACGTTGAGCTTCTTGTAGATCGACTTGATGTGGTCGTTGACGGTGAACCACTTGATGCCCATCAGGCTGGCGATCTCCTTGATCGTGAAGCCCTTGCTCAGGTAGGTGAGCACCTCGGTCTCGCGTGGCGTGAGGCGTTCGTGGTCGAGCGGCTTCTCGATCGGCACCGGCCTGCTGGTGGTGAAGCCGCCGGCCGGCATGAAGCCCGAGTCGGGCGCCTGCGTATCGGCGCCCGGGCCCTGGCGGAAATGGGTCAGCAGACGGCGCGCGATCGCCGGCGACAACGGCGGCTGCCCGCGCACGATCTTCTGCAACTCCTCGACCAGCACCTCGAAACGGTCTTCCTTGAGCAGGTAGCCGTCGGCGCCGCACTGCAGCGCGGGGAAGAGGTGATCGTCGTCGGAGTACAGCGTGGTGACGATCTTGGTCGCCGGGTAGTGGCCCAGCTCGGCCAGCAGTTCCATGCCGTTGCCGTCGGGCAGTTCGAGATCGACCAGGATCAGCTTGAACGGATCGACGCCGTGCAGGCCCTGCGACCCGCCGGTGAGCGCGATCTGGCGGCGCGCCGATTCGAGGTCGCCGGCCTCGGTGATCTGGATCGCGTCGCTGAAGCTCTCGCGTACCACGCGGCACAGGAAGCTGCGCGCGACCGGGTTGTCTTCGAGGATCAGGACCTTGACGGCCATCGGCTGGACTCCAGCAAGAGGTCTCGATCCTAGCGCGTAAAGACGGCCGCGCCGCGCGCCGCAGCAGGCGGTTACGCGTTGACCAACAGCAGCTTGCCGCGGACCTGGCGCGAGCCCATGCGCGCGTAGGCGGCCTTGAGCTCGCTCATCGGCAGGCGCCGGTCGATCACCGGCTTGATCAGCCCTTGCGCGTACCACTGCGTCAGCTGCGCCAGGCCGGCGGCGTAGGCCCGAGGCTCGCGGCGCACGAAATCGCCCCAGAAGACTCCGACCACCGAGGCACCCTTGAGCAGCGCCAGGTTCCAGGGCAGGGCCGGGATGCCGCCGCCGGCGAAGCCCACCACCAGGTAGCGCCCGCGCCAGGCGATGGACCGGAACACCGGCTCGGCGAGATCGCCGCCGACCGGGTCGTAGACGACGTCGGGGCCGTTGCCGCCGGTCAGCGCCTTGAGTGTCTCGCGGATGTTCTCGCGGCTGTAGTTGAGCGTCTCGTCGGCGCCGAGCTCGCGGCACAGCGCGCACTTGTCGTCGCTCGACGCCGCTGCGATCACCCGCGCCCCGGCCGCCTTGGCGATCTGCAGCGCGGCCGTTCCCACGCCGCCGGCGGCGCCGAGCACGAGCACGGTCTCGCCCGCCCTCAGTTGGCCGCGGTCGATCAGCGCATGGTGCGAGGTGCCGTACGTGAAGGCGAACGCCGCGCCGTCGGCGATCGCGAAGCCGGGCGGCAGCGGCATCACCTGCGAGGCCTTGACCACGGCGTGGGTGGCGAAGCCGCCGGTGCTGCCGATGGTGGCCACCGCGTCGCCCGGCTTGAGGTGGGTCACGCCGGCACCCACGGCCTCGATGCGGCCGGCGAACTCCGAGCCGGGCACGAAGGGCAGCGGCGGCTTGGCCTGGTACTTGCCCTGGACGATCAGCAGGTCGGGAAAGTTCAGGCTCGCGGCCTCGATCGCGATCCGCACCTCGCCCACCTCGGGCTCGGGGGTGGGCAGTTCGCGCCAGTGCAGGGAGTCGACGCCGTCCAGGGTCTCGCAGAGCCAGGCGTGCATGGGGTGGGTCTCCTTCGAATGCAGCCGGCGATCATAAGCAGCCGGCCGGCGCCGCGCAGGCGGCCCGGTTCGCGAGCGCAGCGCGCTACTACCTGATCGGCTTGAAGCGCACGCGCTTGGGTCGCGCGCCTTCCTCGCCCAGGCGCTTCTTCTTGTCGGCCTCGTATTCCTGGTAGTTGCCGTTGAAGAAGAACCATTGCGAGTCGCCCTCGCAGGCCAGGATGTGGGTGCAGATGCGGTCCAGGAACCAGCGGTCGTGGCTGATCACCATCGCGCTGCCGGCGAACTCCAGCAGCGCCTCTTCCAGCGCGCGCAGTGTCTCGACGTCGAGGTCGTTGGACGGCTCGTCGAGCATCAGCACGTTGCCGCCCTTGGCCAGGGTCTTGGCCAGGTGCAGTCGGCCGCGCTCGCCGCCCGACAGGCTGCCCACCAGCTTCTGCTGGTCGTTGCCCTTGAAGTTGAAGCGGCCGAGGTAGGCGCGGCTGGGCATCACGAACTTGCCGACGACGATGTTGTCCAGGCCGCCGGAGATGTCCTGCCACACGGTCTTTTCGTCGGCCAGTGCCTGGCGGCTCTGGTCGACGAAGGCCAGCTGCGCGGTCTTGCCGATGATCACCTCGCCCGAATCGGGCTTCTGCTCGCCCTGCAGCATGCGGAACAGCGTCGACTTGCCGGCGCCGTTCGGGCCGATGATGCCGACGATGGCCCCCGGCGGCACCTTGAAGCTGAGGTTGTCGATGAGCAGGCGGTCGGCGAAGGACTTGGAGACATTCTTGAACTCGATGACCTCGTTGCCCAGGCGCTCGGCCACCGGGATGAATATCTCGTTGGTCTCGTTGCGTTTCTGGTATTCGACGTCGCTCAGTTCCTCGAAGCGCGCCAGCCGCGCCTTGCTCTTGGTCTGGCGCGCCTTGGCGTTGGAGCGCACCCACTTGAGCTCCTCCTTCATCGCCTTCATGCGCGCGTCTTCGGTCTTCTGCTCGACCTCCAGGCGCTTTTCCTTCTGGTCCAGCCAGTCGGAGTAGTTGCCCTTCCAGGGGATGCCCTGGCCGCGATCGAGCTCGAGGATCCACTCGGCGGCGTTGTCGAGGAAGTAGCGGTCGTGGGTGATCGCGACCACGGTGCCGGGAAAGCGCTGCAGGAAATGCTCGAGCCATTCGACGCTCTCCGCGTCGAGGTGGTTGGTCGGCTCGTCGAGCAGCAGCATGTCGGGCTTGGACAGCAGCAGCCGGCACAGCGCGACGCGGCGCTTCTCGCCGCCGGAGAGGACACCGATCTTCGCGTCCCAGGGCGGCAGGCGCAGCGCGTCGGCGGCCATCTCGAGCTGCAGGTCGGTGTTCTCGCTGCCGGCGGCGGCGATGATGGATTCGAGCTCGGCCTGCTCCGAGGCCAGCTTGTCGAAGTCGGCGTCGGGTTCGGCGTATTCGGCATACACCTCGTCGAGCCGCTTCTTGGCCGCCAGCACGCCGCCGATGCCCTGCTCGACCGCCTCGCGCACGGTCTGCTCGGGCTCCATCTGCGGCTCCTGCGGCAGGTAGCCGATCTTCAGTCCCGGCATCGGCACGGCCTCGCCTTCGAACTCCTTGTCGACGCCGGCCATGATCTTCAAGAGCGTGCTCTTGCCCGAGCCGTTGACGCCGAGCACGCCGATCTTGGCGCCGGGGAAGAAGGACAGCGAGATGTCCTTGAGGATCTGCCGCTTCGGCGGCACGATCTTGCCGACGCGGTTCATGGTAAAGACGTACTGGGCCATGGGCAAGGTCTCGGGTGAATGCAACAGGGATTGACCCCGGATTATCCCGGAGCCCAGGCGCGAGACCATGAACAGAGCCGCCTTTGCCGCCTTCGAAGCCGGCGGGCCGTCGGGGTGGCGGGGTGGCGGGTACAATGCCGGTCTTGCGTCGCGGCAACCAGTCATCGCGGCGCGGTCGATTCCGACATGTTGTTCCTCTCGCGCCTACCCGACTGGTGCATCCGCCCCGGGTGACAGCAGGCAGCGAACCACGGCCCCTCTGGCGTCAAGCGCAAGGGCCCCAAAATCAAATGAATTTCACCGACCTCGGCTTGGCCGAGCCGCTCCTGCGTGCCGTTAAGGACCAGGGCTACGACGTTCCCACCCCCATTCAGGCGCAAGCCATCCCGCAGGTGCTGAAGGGCGGCGACCTGCTCGCCGGCGCGCAGACCGGCACCGGCAAGACCGCCGGTTTCGTGCTGCCGATGCTGCAGCGCCTTTCGCTGACCAAGCCGGTCAAGGACGCCCGCGGCCGCATCCCGATCCGCGCCCTCATCCTCACCCCCACGCGCGAACTCGCGGCGCAGGTCGAGGAAAGCGTGCGCACCTACGGCAAGTACCTGCCGCTGACCAGCATGGTCATGTTCGGCGGCGTCGGCATGCAGCCCCAGATCGACAAACTGCGCAAGGGCGTGGACATCCTCGTCGCCACCCCGGGCCGGCTGCTCGACCACCACGGCCAGCGCACGCTGGACCTGAGCCAGGTCGAGATCTTCGTTCTCGACGAAGCCGACCGCATGCTCGACATGGGCTTCATCCACGACATCAAGAAGGTGCTCGCGGTGGTGCCGGCCAAGAAGCAGAGCCTGCTGTTTTCGGCCACCTTCAGCGACGAGATCAAGGCCCTGGCCGACCGGCTGCTCAACGCACCGGCGCTGATCGAGGTGGCGCGCCGCAACGCCACCGCCGAGACCATCGCGCAGAAGATCCACCCGGTGGGCCGCGAGCGCAAGAAGGAGCTGCTCGCGCATCTGATCAAGACCGGCGACTGGCACCAGGTGCTGGTCTTCACGCGCATGAAGCATGGCGCCAACCGGCTCACCGATTACCTCAACGAGCAGCGCATCAGCGCGATGGCGATCCACGGCAACAAGAGCCAGACCGCGCGCACCAAGGCGCTGGCCGATTTCAAGGCCGGTTCGCTGCAGGTGCTGGTGGCCACCGACATCGCCGCGCGCGGCATCGACATCGACCAGCTGCCGCACGTGGTGAACTTCGAGATGCCCAACGTGCCCGAGGACTACGTGCACCGCATCGGCCGTACCGGCCGCGCCGGCGCGCAGGGCGAGGCGATCTCGCTCGTCTGCGTCGACGAGGAGGTGTTCGTCAAGGACATCGAGCGCCTGATCAAGCGCAGCATCCCGCGCGAGACGGTGCCCGGCTTCGAGCCGCCGGCCAGCGAGAAGGCCGAGCCGATCGTGCTCGGGCGCATGACCATCGGCGTCGGCGGCACGCAGCGCAACGGCGGCGGCGGCCGAGGTGGCTACGGCGGCGGTGGTGGACGCGGCGGTCCGGCGCGCGGCAGCCGGCCGCAGGCTGGCGCTGGTTCCGGCCGGCCGGGCGGCGCGCGACCGGCGCCGTCGCGCGGCGGACCGCCCAAGCGCTGATTCGCCGCCGCGGCGAGCCGGTTGCGCCATAGGCAGCGGCCCACCTGTCCAACGCGGGCTTCGGCGCTTATCATGGCCTCGAGGCCAGCCTGGCCCCGTCAAGCACCATGGGAAATCGGATGGATGGCTGGATGGCGCGACTGTTGCGGATCCTTATCTGGCTCTCGTGCGGCGGCCTGGCCCCGGCGGCATTCGCACAGTCCGCGCTGGTCACGATCGCCGACGGCGACGCCGTGGCGATCGAAGGCATCCACCGCTTCGCGGTGGCCCGGGGCGAGAGGCTCGGACCGGGCACGCTGATCGAGACCGGGGCGCAGCTCAATCTGTTGCGGGTCGAATGGCCCAATGGTTCGGTGGCCGATTTCGGCCCGCAGACGCTCGCCATGCTCATGCCGCAGCCCCTGAGAGGGCGCGATCCGCGGCCAGCGTTCTACCTGCTGCGCGGCTGGGCCAAGCAGAGCAGCCTCGGCACGGCGCCGGCCGCCGGGCAGGCCACACCGGCGCTCGAGATCGACGCCTTCCAGGGCGCCCTCGTCACCCACGTGGCGCCCAGCGGCAGTTTCCTGTTCGTCGAGTCGGGCCATGCCGCAGCCATCGACCGCTCGCGGGCCGGAAGTCCCCGCGTCGAGTTGGAGTCTGGCAAGGTCTTCTTCACCGGCGCCGCCGGCAATTGGGCCGTCGCCTCCAAGCTGACGCCGGAACAGCGGGGCAGCGTGCCGATGGGCTTTCGCGACACGTTGCCGCTGCTGGCGGCGCGTTTCGCGGGCAAGACGGTCCCTCCGCCGCCGTCGTCCGCCCCGACCTATACCGAGCTCAAACCCTGGCTGACGGCAGAGCGCGAGTTGCGTAGAGTATTTCCCGGGAGATTCGCATCGTTGGCGCGCAATCCGGCATTCCGAAAGGGTCTGGTGGAGAATCTGGCGGCGCATCCCGAGTGGACCGACGTGCTCTATCCCAAGCCCGTCGAACCCCCGCAAGCCGCGTCCGCAGGTACCCGCCGCTGATCGTTTCGACTGCGACTCGTCGTCGCCATCAAGGGGAAGTCCATGAAGCTGCTGGTCAAGTTCAACCTCATCTACGTGCTGGTGATGGCCGTCGGCGTCGGCGTCTGCGGCCTGATCGCGCGCGACCTGCTGCGCCAGAACGCCCGCGCGGAGGTGCTCGACAACGCGCGCCAATTGATGGACAGCGCGCAGGCGGTGCGCACCTACACCTCGACCCAGATCACCAAGCTGCTCGCGACGCAGATGAAGTACGAGTTCCTGCCGCAGTCGGTGCCCAGCTATTCGGCGGTCGAGGTGCTCGGGACACTGCAGGCGAAGTACCCCAACTTCTTCTACAAGGAGGCGACGCTGAATCCGACCAACCCGCGCGACCGCGCCGCCGGTTGGGAGGCCGACGTCGTCACGCAGTTCCGCAACGGCTCCGACACCAAGGAGTTCGTCGGCGAGCGCGACACGCCGGCCGGGCGGTCGCTGTACGTCGCTCACCCCTTGCGCATCGCCAACGGCGCTTGTCTGCAATGCCACAGCGCGGTCGAGGCGGCGCCCAAGACGATGATCGACAAGTACGGCACCGCCAACGGCTTCGGCTGGCAGCTCAACGAAGTGGTCGGCGCGCAGATCGTCTCGGTGCCGCTGGAGGTTGCCCTCGCCAAGGCGCGGCGCTCCTTCGGCGTCTTCATCGGATCGCTGGTCGGTGTTCTCGCCGTCGTCGGCGTGGTACTGAACCTGACGATCTGGCTGGTCGTGGTGCGGCCGATCCAGCGTCTCTCGGCGCTGGCCGATCGCGTCAGCCAGGGTGATCTCGAGGCGCCCGAATTCGCCACCACCGCCCGCGACGAGATCGGCGTTCTCGCCGAGTCCTTCGCCCGCATGCGGGCCAGTGTCACCCACGCGATGAAGATGCTCGAGGCGTGAACCACCCATCTCGCCTCGGCAAGTATGTGATCACCGAGGTGCTCGGTGAGGGGGCGATGGGCGTCGTCTACAAGGCGTTCGACCCCGACATCCGGCGCACGGTGGCACTCAAGACGATCCGTCAGCAGCTCGGCGACGCTTCGGAGTTCGGCGCCACCGTGGCCGGGCGCTTCGTCAACGAGGCACAGGCCGGCGGCCGGCTTTCGCATCCCGGCATCGTCGCGGTCTACGAATTCGGCGAGGACGCCGGTGTCAAGTACATCGCGATGGAATACGTCGAGGGCCAGTCGCTCTCGCGCTACGCCAGCAGCGGCGTCCGCTTCACCGACACCGACATACCCGGCATCATGACCCAGTTGCTGGACGCCATCGAGCACGCCCACCAGCAGGGGGTCTGGCACCGGGACATCAAGCCGGCGAACGTGATCATGACGCGCGCCGGCCGGCTCAAGGTGGCCGACTTCGGTATCGCGCGCATCGACGGCGGCGGCCTGACGCAGGTCACGATGATGATCGGGACCCCGGGCTACATGGCGCCCGAGCAGTTTCTCGGCCGGACGATCGATCATCGGGTCGACATCTACGCCGCCGGCGTCGTGCTCTACCTGTTGCTGACCGGCCACCTGCCTTTCAGCGGCCCGTCCGAAGCCATGATGTACAAGGTCGTCCACGAGCAGCCCATGCCGCCGTCGCAGGTCGAAGGGGCCGGGCGCCCGCAGTTCTACGACGCCCTGATCGCCACCGCATTGGCCAAGGATCCGAACCAGCGCTTTCCCAGCGCCGCTGCATTCAAGGACGCCCTGGTCCGGGCGGTCGGCCAGCCCATCGACGAAGCGGCCTGGGAGAAGACGATCATCGCTGCGCCGGCGCCGAGCGCGCGTGCGCCGGTGCGCGTGACCGGCACCGGGCCGGCTTCCGGCGCTGGCGCTTCGGGTGCCTCGGGCGCCTCGGCCGTCACCGGCTGGGACCGCACCGTGCTGACGCAGGCCGAGTCGTCGCTCGCCAAATTCGTCGGTCCGCTGGCTGGGGTGCTGGTGCGGCGTGCGGCGCGCGAATGCGCCGACGTGCCGACCCTTTACGCCAAGCTGGCCGATCAGATCACCAGCGCCACCGCCCGCGCGGCCTTCCTGGGCCACACCATGGGCACGCGCAGCGTTGCGCAAGCCACCATGCAGACGTCGATCGCAGGCAAGGCGCCGCAAGCCCATGCTACGGCGCCGATGGGCGAGCCGGTGAGCGCGGCGCTGATCGCGCAGGCGACCCGCTTGCTGGCCCAGCAGGTCGGCCCGATCGCCAGCGCCGTCACCAAGCGGGCCGCGACGCAGAGCCCCCAGCGCGAGGCGTTCTTCCAGGCCTTGGCCGCAGCGGTGGCCGATCCGGCGCGGCGCGAGAAGTTGCTGGCCGATCTGGCGCAGCTGCGCTGACTTCCGGCGGGCTGCTGCCGGTCTGCCGCCTCGAATCGCCCCGGCGCAGGTCGGCCGGGGGCAGCCACCTAGCCGGACTGCGTCGCTGCCGGGCGACCGGGAGGCGGGCGAATCATGGTCGAGTTGGCGTCGATCGCCGACGAAGGGCGATCGGCGCCGAGCAAGTGGAGATTCAGCACGCCGGCGACGCAGATCCGCGAGCCGGCCCGCACCGGGACCGCCTCCCCACGCACGACCCGCTGTCCGTCGACGGTGGTGGAGCTGTCGGAAAGCGCCAGCAGGCGCAGCCCATGTTCCGAGCGCCGCAACTCGAAATGCCAGCGACTGATCTGTCGCAGCAGTTCGGGGTCGGGGTGAACGAGGACGATGTCGTTGGCACGCACACCGTTGTGGTCCAGCAGGCGGCCGACAGCGATGATGTCCTGTTGCGGCAGGTTGATCTGCTCGCTTGTTTCCTCGATCCGCAGGCTGCGCGGAAACAGGGACTCGTCGCGCCAGTCGAGTACCAGCAGTTCGACCGGGCTGGCGAAGCCCTGGAGCGGCACCGCGCCCAGCGAGCGGCAATTGAGGCGATGCTCGCGTGCGAGTTCCTGGAACACTGCACGCGTCAGGCGCACCTCGCCCGCGTGCGCCGACGACGCGACGCGCGAACACATGTTCACCGCGTCGCCGCTGACCGCCACGCCGTCGCTCAGCACCGGGCCCCAATGCAGGCCGATCCGCACCAGCAACTGCTGCTGGCGAGCGCGCGCTTCGTTCGTGCGCGCCATCGTGCCCTCGAACCCGATGACCCCCTCCATCGCCGCTGCCGCCGAGGGAAAGACGATGAACGCGCCGTCGCCCACGGTGTCGACGATGCGACCGCCCGCCGGCGCGATGCAGGCCGCCAGCAGATCGATGTGCAGCTGCTGCAATTGGCGCCCGGCGGCATCCCCGAAGCGGGCGAAGTAGGCGGTCGAGCCGACGATGTCCGAGAAGACCAGCGCCAGCGGGCGTTCGAACCGGCGCGTCAACTCCTGCTGCAGCTGGTTCTGCAGGCGGATGATCTCGGTCATCGTGAGAGAGCTCAGATCGATCATCGCGCACCGTCTCCCGCAGCTCATTATCCACGCGTGGACCGTTTCGGGCCCCTTTGCGGGGCGTGTTGCCGCGCTTCGGCGGACGCCGGTCCCGATCATGACAGGATGCTCTTGCGCGCGTGCCGCGCCGCATCTCCGGGTGACGGGCGGGTCAGTGCGCCGAGGCCTGGATTCAGCCCGCAGCCGGCCAGGTCACCTCGACCGCCAGGCCGCCCAGAGTCGCCGAGCGCGACACCCGCAGCGCGGCCTGGTGCAGGTCGGCGATGCGGCGGACGATCGACCAACCCAGCCCACTGCCGTCTTCGGCGCTTCCGAGGACGCGGAAGAAGCGCTCGCCAAGGCGCTGCCGCTGCGCCTCGCTCAGGCCGGGTCCGCTGTCTTCCACCCGCATCCGAACCGCACCATCGGCGCGGTCCAGGTACAGGCCGATGCGTGCCTGAGGCGGGCTGTAGCGGATCGCGTTGTCCACCAGGTTGCGCACCATCACCTCCAGCAGCGTGGCGTCGCCGCGCACCGGCAGCGGCGGCCCGGCATCGACCTCGATGGCCTGCCGCTTGTCCAGCGCCTTCGGGGCCAGATCGGCCGCGACCTGGCGCACCAGCGCTGTCAGCTCGACCTGCGCCAGCGCTGGCGCCGCACCACCTTCCAGGCGCGACAGGGTCAGCATCTGGTCGATCAGCCGGGCAGCGCGGTCGCAGCCGGCCAGGGTGGCCCGTAGCGCGCGGGAGCGATCGCCGGCGTCGGCTTCGCCCAGCGCGACCTGGGCTTGGGCGCGGATCGCGGCGATCGGGGTGCGCAGCTCATGCGCGGCGTCGGCGGTGAAGCGGCGCTCGGCCGCCATCAGCGCGTCGATGCGCGCGAACAGCCGGTTCAGCGCGGCGACGGCCGGCAGCAGCTCGGCCGGAGCGTCGACCACGACCACCGGCTCGAGCGCCTGCGGCTGGCGCGCCGCCAGCGTGCTGCCCAGCCGGCGCAGGGGCGCCATGCCGCGCCGCACCGCCCAGCCTGCAGCCAGCGCGAGCAACGGCAGGCCGGCGGCCATCGGCCACAGGCTGCTGCGCAACACCGCCAACAGGATGGCCGCCCGCGACGACAGCTGCTCGCCGACCAGCACCTGCACGTCGGAATCGCGCCCGCGGGTGCTGAACAGGCGCCAGGTCGTGCCGGCGATATCCGCCGTGCGAAAGCCTTCGCTCAGGCCGTCTGCGGAGCCCAGGTCCAGGCCCACCATCGGCGTCGTCGGCGCATTGGCCGATCGCAGCGCCAGCTTGCCGTCGTGGAAGACCTGGAACGCGACCTTCGGTGCGTAGCGGTGCAGGGACGGGGCGTCGATGGAGTGGTCGTCGCCATCGACCCTGAGGCCTTGCTGGACCACGAGCAAGGCCGCCGCCTGCGCGAGATGGCTGTCGAGCAGCTCGTCGAGCTCGTGTCGGACGTCGAACCAGGTCACCGCGGCAGCCACCAGCCAGACCGCGGCCACCAGGCCCGGCACCAGCACCATGAGGCGCCCCTGCAGCGAACCCGGCAGGCGGATCACGTCGGGGTCCGCCGCAGCGTGTAGCCCACGCCGCGCACGGTCTGCACGCAGCCCGGCCCCAGCTTGCGGCGCAAGTGGTGGATGTGGACCTCGACCGCGTTGCTGTCGACCTCCTGGCCCCAGCCGTACAGGTGCTGCTCGAGTTGCTCGCGCGAGAGCACGCGCCCGGCGTTGAGCATCAGCGCGTGCAGCAGGTCGAACTCGCGCCCCGACAGCGCCACCGCCTGGCCGCCCTGCATCACGCTGCGCGCGGCCGGGTCGAGCGTGATGTCCTGCGCCTGCAGCGTCTCCTGCGGCTGGCCGTGCGAGCGTCGCACCAGGGCACGCAGCCGCGCCGCCAGCTCGTGCAGGTCGACCGGCTTGACCACGTAGTCGTCGGCGCCGACGTCCAGGCCGCGGATGCGGTCGGGCACCGCGTCGCGGGCGGTCAGGACCAGCACCGGCAGCGTCAGGCCGGCGCGGCGCACGGCGGCCACGACATCGAGCCCGTCCTTCAGCGGCAGGCCGAGGTCGAGCACGGCAGCAGCGTAGGGCTGGGCGCGCAGCTCGCGTTCGGCCGCCTCGCCGTCGCGCACCCAGTCGACCAGGAAGCCGAGCTGGCGCAGGCCGGCGCGCAGGCCGTCGCCCAGCAGCGGGTCGTCCTCGGCAAGCAGGATGCGCATGGCGGGGATTGTGGAGCGGCCGCCAGGGTACTCAGTCGTCGTCGCGCCCGTGGTCCTTCGCGGCGGCGGTCGGCGTATTGGTGCCAGCGACGGGCGCGCTCTGCCATTGCAGCCACCAGAAGCCCAGCACCGAAGCCAGGATCAGCGCGGCGACGGTGCTCCATGGCCGGCCGATGCGCTCCGACGCCAGCCCGGGCTTGCGGCCGCTGAACATCGCGCCGATCAGGTTCTCGCGGTGCAACCAGCTGCCGACGACGACACCGGCGAGGTGGATGCCGACGACTGCGATCAGGATGTCGGCCACCACCTCGTGCACCTCGCCGAACATCTCGCCGCCGACCTTTTCGTAGACGGCCCAGCCGGTGGCACCCACGGCCAGCGTCAGCCCCAGCAGGGCGACGATGGCCAGCGCGCCCGCCGGATTGTGGCCGGCGTGATGCTCGGGCCGGCCTTGCCACAGGCTGCGCAGGTAGCGACCGACCGCGGCCGGCCCGCGAACGAAGCTGCTGAAGCGCGCGTGCCGGGTGCCGATCAGGCCCCAGACGATGCGGAAGCCGACCAGCCCGACCATCGTGTAGCCCAGGGTCACGTGGACGAGGCGCCAGTTTTCGCTCTCGGCCGTCAACCAGGCGCCAGCAAAACTGGCGACCATCAGCCAGTGGAACACGCGCACCGGGGCGTCCCAGATGCGAACCGTGGTGGCCGCGGCGCCGGGCGCCCCGGCGTCAGCGCGGAAGTCGGATACCTGATCCATCGAAATCTCCTTGATCGGCTCGTGCGGGCGGGGAAGTGGCCTCATGGCAACTCATGGATTGCCCATCGTCGTGGCGCTGCCTTAGCGTTTTCTTAGCCCCGGGGCCCGGCGGGCAACGCGGTGGCGCTCAGCTGCCCTTAAGGCGCGGCGGCCAGGATCGTGGCCTGATCACTGCCACCACGAGGTCCGCCATGCATCCTTCCCTTCGCACCTTCGTCGCCCAGTTCACCGGCGTCGTGCTTGCCACGCTGCTGCCGGTGATCCTGGTCGCCTTCGTCATGCTGCCGATCAGTCTGGGCGGGCACCCGGGCGAGTTGCGAACGGCCGATGCCCTGGTCGGCTGGCACCTGAGCTGATCTGCGCCGCGCCCGCTGTCATGGCTTCGCGGTAGCCTCGGGGCTGGCGCCGGTTTGCCCGTGCGCCGTGCCCTTGTCCGACGAGCCATGACCATGGACTTCCCAGAAGCCGCCGACGATACCGAGGATGAACCGCAGACCGCGGCCGAACGTGCCGCCGCCGCGTCGCGCAGCACCTGGGTCAGCGTCGCCGTCAACCTCGGGTTGTCGGCGGTCCAGATCACTGCCGGCCTGCTCTCCAGGAGCCAGGGCCTGGTGGCCGACGGCCTGCATTCGCTGTCCGATCTGGTCGCCGACTTCGTCGTGCTGCTGGCCAGTCACCACAGCCAGAAGGATGCCGACGAGGACCATCCCTACGGCCACCAGCGCTTCGAGACCGCCGCCTCGCTCGTGCTCGGGCTGCTGCTGTTTGCGGTGGGTGCGGGCATGCTGTGGTCGGCGGTCCGCAAGCTCGAGTCGCCGGCCGCGGTGCCCACCGTCCATGCTGCGGCGCTGGCGGTGGCAGCCGTGGCCCTGGTGGCCAAGGAACTGCTGTTCCGCTACATGCTGGCGGTTGGCAAGCGGGTCAAGTCGGGCATGCTGGTGGCCAACGCCTGGCACGCGCGCTCCGACGCCGCCTCGTCGCTGGTGGTGGGCCTGGGCATCGTCGGCAACCTCGCCGGCTACCCGATCCTCGACCCGATCGCCGCGGCCATCGTCGGCTTCATGGTTGCGCGCATGGGCTTCGGCTTCGCCTGGGATGCGCTGCACGACCTGATGGACCGCTCGGCCGACGAGCAGGAGGTCGCCGCGATCCGCCGCACCCTGAGCGAGACCCCCGGCGTGCACGACGTGCACGACGTGCGCACGCGCAAGATGGGCGACATGATCGTCGTCGACGCGCATCTGGAGGTCGATGCCGCGATCAGCGTCGAGGCCGGCCACGACATCGCCGTGCTGGCCCGTCAGCGGGTGCTCGAGCGCCACCGCGTGATCAACCTGATGACGCATGTGGACCCCTGGCGGCGGCCCGATCTCGACCACCCGGTGGCGCAGGGGGCGCTGACGCCCTGAACTGAGTCGGCGTGGCCGCGCGCGGGCCTGCGCGCCGCCGGCCGAGCTATTGCGGACGCCTGAGCACCACGCTCTCCTTGCGCGTCTTGCCGGCGCGCCAGACGGTCAGCGTCACCGCCTCGCCGGGCTGGCGCCGCTCGAGCAGGGTCAGCATGTCGTCCAGATCGGCCACCGGCTGGCCGTCGATCGCGGTGATCACGTCGCCGGCGATGATCTCGCCGCTGGCGCCGCGGCGGAATGGTTGCAGGCCGGCGCGCGCCGCCGGGCTGCCGGATGCCACCTGCACCAGCACCACGCCCTGCGGCACCTGCAGCGCGCGCTGCAGCTCCGGCGGGCCGGCCGAGATGCCGATGCTCGGGCGCACGAAGCGCCCGTCGCGGATCAGCCGCGGCACGATGCGGTTGATCTCGTCGACCGGGATCGCGAAGCCGATGCCGGCGCTGGCGCCGCTGGGGCTGGCGATCTGGGTGTTGACGCCGATCAGCCGTCCGGCCGAGTCGAGCAGCGGGCCGCCCGAGTTGCCGGGATTGATCGCGGCGTCGGTCTGGATCACGCCGCGGATCGTGCGCGAGTTGAACGACTCGATCTCGCGGTTGAGCGCGCTGACGATGCCGGTGGTCAGCGTCTGGTCGAGCCCGAACGGGTTGCCGATCGCGAACACCCGCTGCCCCACGACCAGGTCGCGGCTGCTGCCGATGGCGATCGGCGGCAGCTTGGCCTTGGGCGCGTTGATGTGCAGCACCGCCAGGTCGCGGTCGGGGAAGGCGCCGACCAGCGTGGCGTCGTAGCTGCTCTGGTCGGCCAGGGTCACGCGGGCGCCGTTGGCGTCCTGGATGACGTGGAAGTTGGTGACGATGTGGCCCTGGTCGTCCCAGACGAAGCCGGTGCCGGTGCCGCGCGGCACCTCCTGCACGTTGAGCGAGAACAGGTCGCGCTCGACCCCGATCGAGGTGATGTGCACGACCGACGGCGAGGTCTTCCTGAACAGCTCGATGTTGGCTTGCTCCTCGGGCGCCAGCGGGCCGCGCGGCGTGATCGCGCGCGGCGCGGCCTCGGTGCGGCCCTCGACGAAGGCCGGCACGGCGAAGAACGCGGCCACGGCGCCGAACAGTACGGCGGCGGCGACGGTGAGCTTGCTGGGGGACGACAGAGCTTTCATGAGCGGGGAAGGCGGGCAGGCAGACTTCGCGATCGTGCCAGATGGGGGCAGGGCGCTGCCGTTCAACGGCGGCGCGGCGCCGCTTGCCGGAGCCGGCGGCGCCGGTTTATCGTTTCGGCCATCGCAACCACGAGACCGGACCATGCGTGCTTCGACCCTGCAATGGCTCATCGGCGGCAGCCTGCCGCTCCTCACCTCGATCGCCGCCCTGGCGCAGGCGGCGCCGCCGATCAAGCCCGGCCTGTGGGAGGTTCACATGGACCGGCAGGTCGATGGCCGCAAGATGCCCGACATGAGCGAGCGACTTGCGAAGATGTCGCCCCAGGAGCGCGCGATGTTCGAGTCGATGATGAAGCGCAATGGCGCCGACCTGGCCGGCAGCGGCGGAGGGAACATCAGGATCTGCATCGATCGCGACAGTCTGGCCAAGGGCGACTGGCGCGGTGGCCAGGGCCCGCAGGGCGACTCAGCCCACTGCAAGATCGACTACAAGGAGCGCAGTGCGAGGCTGTGGCGCTGGCATTCGGTCTGTACCGACCCCGCGGTCGAGTCCGACGGCGAGGCGACATTTCACAGTGCCGACAGCTACACGATGAAGGTGATCTCGACCTCGAGCGGCGCCGCGGGGCCACGCAAGTCGGAGCTGACGATGCGGTCGAAATGGCTGGGTGCCGACTGCGGCGATGTCAAGCCGATGGGCAACGGCCCCGGCCCCGGCCGGCGACCGTGATTGCCGGCTGCCCGGCCTAGGCCACGACGTAGGCCGCCGCGCCGGTGGCGACGAGCAGGCCTTCGTCGCTGGTCAGCCGCATCTGCGTGCTGCCGATGCGGCTGCCCAGGCGTGTGACCTCGGCGGCGGCGATGAAGTGCGCGCCCCGGCCCTGCTGCAGGAAGTCGACCCGCAGGTCGATCGTGCCCAGGCGCGAGAAGCGCTGCATCACCTGCAGCATGCCGTCCTGCGGGTGGCGCTCGGCGATCCCCACCATCAGCGCCAGGCCACCGACGGCGTCGAGCACGGCCGAGGTCACGCCGCCGTGCAGGCGACCGAAGCTGAAGTGGCCGATCAGTTCGGGGCGCATCTCGATCCGTGCGCGGACGTTGCCCGGCTGCACAGAGTCGATCTTCAGGCCCAGCACCTCGTTGAAGCGGATGCGGTGCTCGAACAGTTCGATCAGCGCAGCGTCGAGCTGCGCCTGCTCGGCGGCGCTGCGGCGGGCCCCGGCGGTCATGCGCCGGCCGCCGCCTTCAGGCCGAGGCGCTGGCGGGTCTCGGCCGGCGACGCGACCTCGCGCCCGGCGCGGCGCGCGCAGGCGGCCAGCGCCTCGATCAGCACGCCGTTGCCGGCGGCGCGCTCGCCGCCGGGCAGGTAGAAGGTGTCCTCCAGTCCGGTGCGCAGCATGCCGCCGAGCTCGGCCGTCTTCTGGTGCACGGGCCAGATCTCGGCGCGACCGATCAGCGTCGTCTGCCACACCGCGCCCGGCGGCGCGTAGCGCGGCAGCAGCGCCAGCAGATCGGCGTCGCAGGGCATGCCGCTGGCCACGCCCATCACGAAGTTGAGCTCGGGCACAAAATGGGGCCCCAAGGCCGCCGCTTCACGGCGACCGTCCCCCGAGGGGAGCGCAGCGGCTGGGGACGGCCCGGCGCCGCTGCCGCACATGCCGGCCTTCAGGTACATGCCGACGCTGCGCACGATGCCGACGTCGAAGCATTCGAATTCGGGGTGGATGCCCAGCTCGTTCATCACCTCCAGGAACTGCTGCACCTTGGCCACCGGGTTGTCGAACACCATCGGCGGCCAGGCCCATTCACCGTTGTCCTTGATCTTCAGGTAGTTGAGGCTGCCGGCGTTGCAGGCCGCGGCCTCGGGGCGCACGCGGCGCAGGCAGGCCACCGGCCCCGAGATGTCCTTGCCGACGACGCCGGTGGTCAGGTTGATGACGACGCCGGGGCAGGCATCGCGGATCGCGCCGACCACCGCCTCGGCCACGTCGGGGTCCCAGCTCGGCATGTGGCCCATGCCGGGCTCCTGGCTGCGCAGGTGCACGTGCATGATGCTGGCGCCGGCGTTGAAGGCATCGCGCGCCTCGGCCGCCATCTGCGCCGGCGTCACCGGCACCGGGTGCTGCAACGGGTTGGTGAGCACGCCGGTCAGCGCGCAGGTGAGGATGGCGGGGTTCGTCATTCGGTGATCTCCAGCTCGACCAGCACGGCGCCCGAGGCCACGGGGTCGCTGGTCCTGACATGCACCAGGCGCACGGTGCCGGCGGCGGCGGCGTGCAGCCACATCTCCATCTTCATCGCTTCCACGCAGACCAGCGGCTGGCCCGCGACGACCGCGTCGCCGGGCGCCACGCCGACATGCGCGACGACGCCGGCCACCGGTGCGAGGGCGCGACGCGGGTCGGTGCCGCTGTCGCGCGCGGGCCAGGCCGAGGGCTCGGTGAAGACGAACACCGCACCGTCGATCGCCAGGTGCAACTGTGCTCCGTCAGCGACGGCGATGGCGCGGCCCTGCACGCCGTCGATGGCATAGCGCAGCTCGTCACCGTCGTGGCCGACGATCGCGACACCGGCCGGCGGGCTGCGCAGCACGCGCGTCTGGCCCTGGCAGACCAGGGTGAGATCGAAGGCGGCGACGCTGGCCGGCCGGAAGGCCTCTGCGCCCGCCCTGGAAAGGCAGGCGGCGGCGAGGCGCCAGGCCTGCTCGGGCGGCTCGGCGCGCTGCAGCAGCGGGGCGTCCTGCGCGGACCAGTCGTCCAGGGTCGTCGTGCTCAATGTCGCGGCGGCGAAGGCGGGGTGGCCGACCAGGTCGCGCAGGAAGCAGCCGTTGTTGGCCAGGCCGATCAGCGGTGTCTGCTGCAGCGCCCGCCTCAGCCGCCGCACGGCGTCGGCGCGGTCGCGGCCATGGGCGATGAACTTGGCGACCATCGCGTCGTAGTACGGCGTGACCTCGCTGCCTTCGGCGATGCCGTGGTCGATGCGAACGCCACCGGCATCGCCGGGGCCGGCGGCTGCCGGGTCCGTGGCGCGATCGGGCCGCCAGCCGAGCACGCGGCCGGTCTGCGGCTTGAAGCCGTCGTACGGGTCTTCGGCATACAGCCGCGCCTCGATCGCATGGCCACTGAAGCGGATCGCCTCCTGCGTCACCGGCAGCGGTTCGCCGGCGGCGATGCGCAGCTGCCATTCGACGAGGTCGAAGCCCGTGATGCATTCGGTGACCGGGTGCTCGACCTGCAGCCGCGTGTTCATCTCGAGGAAGTAGTGGCGCAGTTCCGCATCGACGATGAACTCGACCGTGCCCGCGCCCTGGTAACCCACCGCCAGCGCCGCCGCCACCGCGTCGCGGCCCATCGCGGCGCGCATGGTGGCGCTGACCACGGGCGATGGCGCTTCCTCGATCACCTTCTGCCGCCGCCGCTGCGCCGTGCAGTCGCGTTCGCCCAGGTGCACGGCCTGGCCATGGGCGTCGGCGAAGATCTGGACCTCGATGTGGCGGCCGGGCTCGATCAGCCTCTCCAGCATCAGCGTGCCGTCGCCGAACGCGCTGGTGGCCTCGCGCCGGGCAGCGGCGATCGCCGCGGGCAGTTCGTCCGGCGTGGCCACGCGCCGCATGCCGCGGCCGCCGCCGCCGGCGACCGCCTTCACCAGCAGCGGCAGGCCGAGTCGCGCCGCCTCGGCGACCAGCGCTTCGTCGCTCTGGTCCGCGCCCAGGGTGCCGGGCGCGCAGGGCACGCCGGCCTCGATCATGCGGCGCTTGGCCTGCGCCTTGTCGCCCATCGCGCGGATCGCCGCCGGCGGCGGGCCGATGAAGACCAGGCCGGCAGCCGCACAGGCCTCGGCGAATTCGGCGCGCTCGGACAGGAAGCCGTAGCCCGGATGGACGGCGTCGGCGCCGGTGGCCCTGGCGGCCGCCAGGAGGGCCGCGATGTTCAGGTACGACCCGGCGGCGGGCGCCGGCCCGATGCGCACCGCCTCGTCGGCCTGCCGCACGTGAAGCGCCTGCGCGTCGGCGTCGCTGAACACGGCCACCGTGCGGTAACCGAGCCGGTGCGCGGTGCGGATCACCCGGCAGGCGATCTCCCCGCGATTGGCGACCAGGACCTTCCGGAAGGTCACTGCGGCACCCAGGACGCCTTGCGCTTCTGCAGGAACGCCGTCGTGCCTTCGACGCCCTCGGGGCCGAGCGCGGCGCGCGAGAAGACCTCCGCGGCCTCCTGGACCAGCGACGCGGGCGCGTGCAGGCGCGCCCTCGCGAGCAGCGCCTTGGTGGCGGCGACGGCGCCCGGTGCACATTGGAGGATCTCGGCGACCACTGCGTTGAGTGCGCTGTCCAGCGCGCCGGCCGCGTGCACGGCGTGGACCAGGCGCAGGTCGAGCGCCGCCTGTGCGTCGAGCCGGCCGCCGGTGACGGCCAGGCGCTTGGCCTCGGAGTAGCCCAGCCGCTCGACCAGGAAGGCCGCGATCTGCGCCGGCACCATCCCCAGCGAGGTCTCGGGCAGGCGGAACTGCGCGCTGGTGCCGGCCAGCGCCACGTCGGCGACGCAGGCCAGGCCGAAGCCGCCGCCCATCACGCTGCCTTCCAGCACCGCCACCGTGGCCAGGCCGGTGTTGGCGAAGGCCACGCAGAGCTCGCCGAAGGCGGCGTTGACCTCGACCAGCGCGCGCGGGTCTTCGGCCAGTTTCGCGCGCGCGGCGGCCATGTCGCGCAGGTCGGCGCCGGCGCAGAAATGACCGCCCGCGCCGCGCAGCACGATGACCCTCGTGCGGCCATCGGCTTCGGCCGCGGCCAGCGCCTGGCGCAGCTCGAGCACCATCGCCAGCGACATCGCGTTGCGCGTCTCGGGCCGGTTCAGCGTCAGGTGCAGCGCCCCGCCTTCGGCCTGCACGAGGACCGTGCTCATGAAGACCGGCCCGGCAGCGTGCCCTCGAGCTTGCAGATGATGCCCAGCATCACCTCGTCGGCACCGCCGCCGATGCTGATCAGGCGGCTGTCGCGGTAGGCCTGCGAGATCGGGTTGTCGGCGGTGAAGCCCATGCCGCCCCAGTACTGCAGGCAGCTGTCGGCGACCTCGCGGCTCAGGCGCCCGCACTTCAGCTTGGCCATGCTCGCCAGCCGCGTCACGTCCTTGCCGCCGATGTACATCTCGACCGCGCGGTAGGTCAGCGCGCGCAGCGCCTCGACCTCGCTGCGCAGTTCGGCCAGCCGGTAATGAACGACCTGGTTGTCGAGGATGCTCTTGCCGAACGCCTTGCGCTGGCGCGTGTAATCGATGGTCTGGTCGATGAGGCGGTCGAGGCTGCGCAGCGAGCCGGCCGCGCCCCACAGCCGTTCCTCCTGGAACTGCAGCATCTGGAAGCTGAAGCCCAGGCCCTCCTGGCCGATCAGGTTGCGCTTCGGGACCCTGACGTTGTCGAAGAAGATCTGCGCCGTGTCCGAGCTGTGCATGCCGATCTTGTGGATCTTCTGCCGCGTGATGCCCGCTGCGTCCATCGGCACCACGATCAGGCTCTTGTTCTTGTGCGGCGGGCCGTCGCTCGTGTTGGCGAGCAGGCAGCACCAGTCGGCCTGCATGCCGTTCGTGATCCACATCTTGCTGCCGTTGATCAGGTAGTCGCCGCCCTCGCTCTTCGCGCTGGTCTTGATCGCGGCCACGTCGCTGCCGCCGCCGGGTTCGCTGACGCCCAGGCAGACCACCACGTCGCCGGCGATGGCGGGCGCCAGGTACTCGCGCCTGAGCTCGTCGCTGCCGAAGCGGGCCAGCGCCGGCGTGGCCATGTCGGTGTGCACGCCGATGGCCATCGGCACGCCGCCGCAGTTGCACTGGCCCAGCGCCTCGGCCATGACCATCGAGTAGCTGAAGTCCAGGCCCGCGCCGCCGAATTCCTCGGGGTACTTCAACCCCAGCAGGCCCAGCTGGCCGAGCTTCCTGAAAACCTCGTGGGCCGGGAACTGGCCCTGCGCCTCCCATTCGGCGACATGCGGGTTGAGCTCCTTGTCGCAGAACTTGACGACGGTATCTTCGAGCTGGCGGTGCTCGGGGCTGAATTTCATGGCTGTCTCCTTGAGTCGTGCGAATCGGTCGGCCGCGGCCTACAGCCGCGCAATGCCGAAGGTGTTCGGCCGCAGGGTTCGTCGTTCGGCTTCGCACGCGATCGAAAGGCACAGGCCCAGGATGCGCCGCGTGTGACGCGGGTCGATGATGCCGTCGTCCCACAGCCGCGCGGTGCCGAAGAGCGCCGCGCTCTCGGCATCCAGCCGCTGGCGCAGCGCGTCGCTCATCGCGCCCAGCGCTTCGTCGTTGGCCGGCAGGCCCATGCGCCCGAGCTTGTTGCGGTTGACGATGTCCATCACCTTGGCCGCCTGCGCGCCGCCCATCACCGCGGTGCGGGCGCTCGGCCAGGCGAAGATGAAGCGCGGATCGAAGCCGCGGCCGCACATGCCGTAGTTGCCGGCGCCGTAGCTGCCGCCGAGCACGACGGTGAACCTGGGCACGCGCGCGTTGGCCACCGCCTGGATCATCTTGCTGCCATGCTTGATCGCGCCGGCCTGCTCGGCCGCCCGGCCGACCATGTAGCCGGTGGTGTTCTGCAGGAAGACCAGCGGCACGCCGGCCTGGTCGCAGAGCTGGATGAACTGCGCCGCCTTGGTGCTGCCGTTCGGCTGGATCGGCCCGTTGTTGCCGATGAGGCCGACCGCGTGGCCGTGGATGCGGGCATGACCGCAGACCGTGTCGGTGGCGTAGGGCGCCTTGAACTCGAGGAAGTCCGAGCCATCGACGATGCGTGCGACGACCTCGCGCATGTCGTAGGGCTCGCGCTCGTCGACGGGCACCACCCCGATCAGTTGCTCGGGTGAGAACAACGGCTCGGCGGCGGCCGCAGACGGCGGCACCGGGTCCCAGGGCAGCTTGTCGATCAGCTCGCGCGCGATCGCGATCGCGTGGGCGTCGTTGTCGGCCAGGTATTCGCCCAGGCCCGTGACCTCGGCGTGCATCTGCGCGCCGCCGAGTTCCTCGTCGCTCGCGTCCTCGCCGATCGCAGCCTTGACCAGCGGCGGGCCGGCGAGATAGATGCTGCTGCGCCCGCGCACGAGCACGACGTAGTCGCTCAGCCCCGGCAGGTAGGCGCCGCCGGCAGTCGACGAGCCGTGCACGACGGCGATCTGCGGAATGCCGGCCGCCGACAGCCTGGCCTGGTTGGCGAACGTGCGCCCGCCATCGACGAAGATCTCGGCCTGGTACATCAGGTTCGCGCCGCCGCTCTCGACCAGCGCCACCAGCGGCAGCTTGTTCTCGGCGGCCAGTTCCTGTGCCCGCAGCGCCTTCTTCAGGCCCATCGGCGCCACCGTGCCGCCCTTGACCGCGCTGTCGCTGGCCGAAACCAGCACCCGCTTGCCGGCGACGATGCCGATGCCGACGATGCTGCCGCCGCCCTGCACGTTCTTCCTGCCGTCGTCGTCGTGCATGCCCAGGCCGGCCAGCGGGCTGAGCTCGATGAAGTCGCTGCCGCGGTCGATCAGCCGCGCCACCCGCTCGCGCGGCAGCAGCTGGCCGCGCTGCTCGAATCTCGCCCGCTTGGACTCCGACTCGGCGACCACCCGGCCCTGCAGCGCCAGCACCTCGGCCAGGCGCTCGTGCATGCGCTGCGCGTTGGCCGTGAAGCCGGCCGAGCGCGGGTCGAGTCGGGAGGCCAGCGCGGGCATCTACTTGAGGACTTCCGGGGTCGTGGCTCGGTGGAAGCCGTCGAACGGCATCGACTTCGACTCGGCCGCCAGCGGGAAGATCTCGCTGCCCAGCGAGGCCGCGCCGTCGATCTGCAGCGTCACGCCGGTGATGAAGCTGGCCCCCGGCGAGAGCAGGAACACGATCGCAGCGCTCACCTCGGCCTCCACGCCCAGCCGGCGCAGCGGCACATGCGCCTTCAGGCGCGGGATGATGGCCTTCATCGCGCCGCCGTAGGTGTCCATGCCGGCAGAGGCGATCCAGCCGGGTGCGACCGCGTTGACGCGCACGCCGGCATGGGCCCATTCGAAAGCCGCGGTGGCGGTCAGGTTGCTCATCCCGGCGCGCGCCGCGCCGCTGTGACCCATGCCGGGCATGCCGTTGCGGAAATCGGCGGTCATGTTGACGATCGCGCCGCCATGCTGCTCCATGCTCCGGTTGTACAGCTCGCGCATCATCAGGAAGCCGCCGGTGAGGTTGTTGGCGACCACGGCGTCGAAGCCCTTCTTGCTGATCGCCATCAGCGGCGCCGGAAACTGGCCGCCGGCGTTGTTGACCAGGCCGGCCACCGGGCCATGGCGGGCGACGACCTCGGCCACCCCGGCCTTGACCGCCTCCTCGTCGCGGATGTCGAAGGCCAGGGTGTGGCAGCAGCCGCCGTCCTCGGTGATCTCGGTCGCCACGCGGGCCAGTTTCTCCTGCGTGCGCCCGCTGATGACGACCGTGGCGCCGAGCGACGCCAGTTCGTGCGCCACGCAGCGGCCGATGCCGCTGCCGCCGCCGGTGACCCAGATCACCTTGTCGGCGAAGAGCCCGGGGCGGAAGATGCTGCGGTAGGTGGCGGCTGCGGTCATCTCGGGGTGGGGCGGATTGCGCGGATGGCGGATTAGGCGCCCAGGTAACGTTAACGTCAACCGAATGACCGATAGGTGATTACGCGGATGCCCACGACATGCGGCCCCGGCTAGCATCGCCGGCATCGTCTGCCCTCACGGAGCTACCCCCATGGACATGCCAGCCTGCACCGAAGCCCTGCGCGCCAAGGTGGGCGATGCCAGCGGCCTGAACGCCACCCTCAAGTTCGATTGCGGTACCGACGGCGTCGTCGTCATCGACGGCAGGTCGGTGCCCAACATGGTGAGCAACGAGGACCGCGAAACCGACTGCACGGTGGCGATCACGCTGGAGAACCTGGTCGCGCTGATCAGCGGCGAGCTCGAACCGGCCACCGGGTTCATGATGGGCAGGTTCAAGGTCTCGGGCGACATGAGCGTCGCGATGAAGCTGCAGCGCGTCGTGTGACGGCCTTGCTCGCCCCGGCGGCGCCCCGCAAGCGCGCCGCGCCCACCGCCTCCGAGGTGGTCGCCTCGCACCGCGAGGACGACAGCGGCGAGCTGTTCGGGATCACCGAGCTGTGCCGCGAGTTCGGCATCACGTTGCGCACGATCCGCTTCTACGAGGACAAGGGGCTGCTCAAGCCGCGCCGCATCAACGGCGCCCGCGTCTACACCCGGCGCGACCGGGCGCGGCTGGCGCTGATCCTGCGCAGCAAGGCCATAGGCGCGCCGCTGGCCGAGATCAAGCATTACCTCGACCTCTACGGCACGCACGGCGAAGGCCGCGTGCAGCAGATGAAGTTCGTGCTGACGCGCACCGACACCGCGATCCGCGAGCTGGAAACCAAGCGTGCCCACATCGACGCTACATTGGCCGAGCTGCGGGTGATCAACGCGACCGTGCGCAAGCAGCTCGAAGCGAAATAGGCCGCCCGCGGCGCCCGGCTCGAAACCCTGGCAGGAGACATCCGATGTCCGACGCATTCATCTACGACCATGTCCGCACGCCGCGCGGCAAGGGCAAGAAGGACGGCAGCCTGCACCAGGCCTCGCCGGTGTGGCTGCTGCGCACGCTGCTGAAGGCCCTGCAGCAGCGCACGCAGCTCGACACCGCGCTGGTCGACGACCTGGTGCTGGGCTGCGTGACGCCTCTGGGCGAGCAGGGCGCCGACATCGCGCGCACCGCGGTGCTCGACGCCGAATGGGCGCAGACGGTGGCCGGCGTGACGCAGAGCCGCTTCTGCGCCTCGGGGCTCGAGTCGGTCAACCTGGCCGCGGCCAAGGTGGCCAGCGGCTTCGAGGACCTGGTGGTCGGCGGTGGCGTCGAGAGCATGAGCCGCTGGGCGATGGGCAGCGACGGCGGCGCCTGGGTCATGGACCCGCGCGTCAACCAGAAGCTGGGCTTCGTGCCGCAGGGCGTGGGCGCCGACCTGATCGCGACGATGGAGGGCTGGGGCCGCGCCGACGTCGATGCCTTCGCGCTGCGCTCGCACCAGCGGGCGGCGGCGGCGCGTGCCGAGGGGCGGTTCGCGAGATCGATCGTGCCGGTGCACGACATCGCCGGGCTGCTGATGCTCGACCGCGACGAGACGATCCGCGAGAACGCCAGCGCCGAGGCGATGGCCAGGCTCGAGCCCAGCTTCGCGGCGATGGGCAGCATGGGCTTCGATGCCACCGCGCTGCGCAAGTACACGACGGTGGAGCGCATCGTGCACATGCACCACGCCGGCAACTCGTCGGGCATCGTCGACGGCGCAGCGCTGATGCTGGTCGGCAGCGCCGCGGGCGGTGCGAAGGCGGGCCTGAAGCCGCGGGCGCGCATCCGCAGCGCGGCGGTGATCGGCTCCGAGCCGACGATCATGCTCACCGGCCCGACGCCGGCCTGCCGCAAGGCGCTGGCCAAGGCCGGCATGGCGGCCGGGGACGTCGACCTGTGGGAGATCAACGAGGCCTTCGCGGTGGTGCCGATGAAGACCGCGCGCGACCTCGGCGTCGATCTCGGCCGCGTCAACGTCAATGGCGGCGCGATCGCGATGGGCCACCCGCTGGGTGCGACCGGCTGCATCATCCTGGGCACCCTGCTCGACGAGCTCGAACGCCGGGGCCTGGCCACCGGCTGCGCCACGCTGTGCGTGGGCGGCGGCATGGGCATTGCCACCATCATCGAGAGGGTCTGACCATGGGCGCGGTGCAAATGACGCTGGGCGACGACGGCATCCTCGTCGCGGCGATGAACCTGCCGGGCCGGCCCATGAACGTGGTCGGCGACGAGCTGATGGCCGGCATCGCCGAGGCCCTCGATCGGCTCGCCGACCCGGCCGTCAAGGGCCTGGTGCTGAGCTCGGCCAAGGCCGACTTCTGCGCCGGCGGTGACCTCGACCGGATGTCGAAATGGACCCGGCCCGAGCAGGCCTTCGAGGCCTCGATGGCGATGAAGGCCGTGCTGCGCAAGCTCGAGCTGCAGGGCAAGCCGGTGGTCGCGGCGATCAACGGCCACGCGCTGGGCGGCGGGCTGGAGATCGCGCTGGCCTGCCACGCGCGCATCGCGCTCGACGACGCGCGGCTGAAGATCGGCCAGCCCGAGGTCAAGCTCGGCTTGCTGCCGGGCGGCGGCGGCACGGCGCGGCTGTCGAGGCTGGTCGGCATCCAGCAGGCGTTGCAGATCTGTGCCGAGGGAGGCGAACTCGGCCCGCAGAAGGCGCTGGCCATGGGGCTGGTGAGCGAGCTCGCGAAGGACCGCGAGGAGCTCCTCGCCAAGGCGCGCGCATGGATCGCCGCCAACCCGAAGGCCAAGCAGCCCTGGGACGCGCCGAAGTTCCGCTGGCCCGGCGGCGATTCGCGCTCGCCGGCGGTGGCACAGATGTTCTCGATCGCGCCGTCGATCGCCGCGGCCAAGAGCTGGGGCAACTACCCGGCGGTGCAGCACATCATGAGCGCGATCTTCGAAGGCGGGCTGCTCGATTTCGACGCCGCCTGCGCGGTCGAGAGCCGCTACTTCGCGGCCTGCGCGATGTCGCAGGAAAGCCGCAACATGATCGGTACGCTGTGGTACCAGCTCAATGCGATCAAGAAGGGCGCTTCGAGGCCGGCCGGCGTGGCCGCCTCCAAGGTGCAGAAGCTGGGCATCCTCGGCGCCGGGATGATGGGCGCGGGCATCGCGTATGTCGCGGCCAAGGTCGGCATCGAGGTCGTGCTGCTCGACACCGCCGCCGAGCTGGCCGAGAAGGGCAAGGCCTATTCGGCCGGCCTCCTCGACAAGGCGGTGAAGAGGGGACGCAGCACGCCCGAGAAGCGCGACGCGCTGCTCGCGCGCATCGCTCCGACGACCGACTTCGCGCAGCTCGCGGGTTGCGACCTGGTGATCGAGGCGGTGTTCGAGGACCGCGCGGTCAAGGCCGAGGCGACCAGGAAGGCCGAGGCCGCGCTGGCCGACGGCGCCGTCTTCGCCTCCAACACCAGCACCCTGCCGATCACCGGCCTGGCGCAAGCCAGCAGACGGCCGCGGCAGTTCATCGGCCTGCATTTCTTCAGCCCGGTGGACAGGATGCCGCTGGTCGAGATCATCGTCGGCAAGGAAACCAGCGACGAGACGCTGGCTCGCGGCTTCGACTTCGTGCAGCAGATCGGCAAGACGCCGATCGTCGTCAACGACAGCCGCGGCTTCTACACCAGCCGCGTGTTCGCGACCTACGTGATGGAAGGCATCGCGATGCTGGCCGAGGGCGTGCACCCGCGCAGCGTCGAGGTCGCCGGCCTGCAGGCCGGGATGCCGATGCCGCCGCTGGCGCTGCAGGACGAGGTGAGCCTGTCGCTGTCGCTGCACGTGGCCGAGCAGACGAGAAAGGACCTCGCCGCCGAAGGCAAGCCTTATGTCGAACACCCGGGCATGCGCGTGATCCGGCAGCTCTGCGAGATCGGCCGCATCGGCAAGAAGGCTGGCAAGGGCTTCTACGACTGGCACGACGACGGCAAGCAGCTGTGGCCCGAGCTGACCAGGCTGTACCCGATGGCTGCGCAACAGCCGGAGCAGCGCGAGCTGACCGACCGCCTGATGTTCGCGCAGGCGAACGAGGCCGCGCGCTGCCTGCAGGAGGGCGTGCTGAGATCGGTCGCCGACGCCAACATCGGCTCGATCTTCGGCTGGGGCTTCGCGCCGTTCCAGGGCGGCGCATTGCAGTTCATCAACGCGATGGGCGCGCCGGCCTTCGTCGCCCGCTCGCGCGAACTGGCAGCGAAGTTCGGGCCGCGCTTCGAGCCGGCAGGGATCGTGGTCAAGCAGGCGGAGCAGGGCGGGCGCTTCGGGGACTGATCCGCCCCTGTCGCGACGGGCGGCGTTAACGCAGCGTTAACCCTCGTCGTTCATGATCGCAACCCTGTGTCGATGCCGTCGTTCCTGCGTCCTTGTCTGGCCACGCTGCTGCCCGCGGTGGGTGCCTGCGCCTGGCTGGCGTTGTGGCCGCTGGCGCCGGCGCAGGCGGCCGAGCGCTTTCTCGAGCCGGAGCAGGCCTTCAGGCTCAGCGTCGCCGCGGCCGGCCCGCGGGTGCGGCTGCATTGGACGATCGCGCCGGGCTACTACCTCTACCGCGACCGCATCGCCGTCGTCGCCTTGCCAGCGGGGGCGCGCGCGGTGGCGGTCGGCCTGCCTGCGGGGGAGCCCAAGAACGACCCCCACTTCGGCCTCATGCGGGTCTTCCGCGAGGGCCTGACGGTCGAGGTCGCGCCGCCCGTGGGCGCGCACGCACTCGAGGTCAGCTGGCAGGGCTGCGCCGAGGCTGGTCTGTGCTACCTGCCGCAGCGGCAGACGGTCGTGCTGGCCGCAGGCATTGCGGGCAGTGCCGGCGCGGCGGCCGGGCGGCGTGCGCCGTGAGCCCGGTGCTGCAACTCGGGCCGCTGGCCCTGCCGCTGTCGCTGCTGCTGTTCGCGGCGGCGATCTTGGTCGCCCTCTTTGTCGGCAAGCGCCTGGGGCGCCGCGCCGGCGTCGATGCCGAGGCCGTACTGCTGCGCATGCTGCTGCTCGGCGCCGTCGCGGCCCGGCTGGGCTTCATCTGGGAGTGGCGCGGCCCCTACCTGCGCGATCCGCTGAGCATGCTCGACATCCGCGACGGCGGCTGGGAGCCGGTGGCGGGCATCGCTGCCGCCTGCCTGTATGGTCTGGCGCGCATGAACCGACAGCGCGCATTGCGCCGTCCGGTGGTCGCCGCGACCCTGACGGCGCTGGCCCTTTGCGCCGCGGTCGAACTGGCCTTGATCGGATGGGCCGAGCCGGGCGCGCCGCTGCCGGCGCTGCGCCTGGCGGCGCTGGACGGACGCAGCGTCGCGCTGGCCGACTTCGCCGGCAAGCCGACGGTGGTCAACCTGTGGGCGACCTGGTGCCCGCCTTGCCGGCGCGAGATGCCGCTGCTGCAGCAGGCACAGGCGGCGCGGCCGGACATCCAGTTCGTCTTCGTCAACCAGGGCGAAACGCCCGACCAGGTCGCCCGATTCCTGGCCGCCCAGCGGCTGCCGCTGCGCAACGTCCTCCTCGACGGCGGCCTGGCGGCGGGCGCCGCCCTCGGCCAGCGGGCCTTGCCGACGACGCTGTTCTTCGACGCCACCGGCCGGCTGGTCTCGACCCGCATCGGCGCGCTCTCGGAGGCCACGCTGGCGCAGCGCCTGCAGGCGCTGCGCGGACCGCAGGTGACCCCTTCCTCTCAACCTCCGAAGCCATGAACCCTGTCTCGATCACCCGCCAGGCTCGCCTGACCGGCGGCGCCCTCCTGCTGGCCGCCGCGATGCTGGCCCCGGCCATGGCCCAGCCAAGGCCGGCGGCGCTGCAGGCACTGGAAAAGCGCGGCCTGACCATCGTCGGCCCGTTGCCGGCACCGGCGGGCATGACGGCCTACGCCGGCTTCATGGGCAAGGAGCCGGTGGCGCTGTACGTGACGCCCGACGGCAAGCAGGTCATCGCCGGCACGCTGCTCGACGCCAGCGGCCACGACCAGACCCGCGAGGTGCTCGACAAGGCGGTCGCCAAGCCGATGGCCGACAGTGCCTGGCGCCAGCTCGCCGCCAGCGGCTGGGTCGCCGACGGCCGCAGCGGTGCGCCCGTCGTCTATGTCTTCACCGATCCCAACTGCCCCTACTGCAACCAGCTGTGGTCCGAGGCCCGGCCCTGGGTTGCCGCCGGCAAGGTGCAGCTGCGCCACGTCATCGTCGGCATCCTGACGCCGACCAGCGCGGGCAAGGCTGCGGCGTTGCTGACGGCCAAGGATCCGGCGGCCCTGCTCGCCGCCTACGAGGGTCGCAACGCGACGGCCACCGCCCGCGCGCTGGCCAGCGGGCACCCGCGCCCGCTCGACGACGCCGACCTCCAGCCTCTGGCCCGGATCGCGCCGGCGCAGCAGGCGCAGCTCGATGCCAACCTGCACCTGATGGAGGCCTTCGGGCTGCAGGCCACGCCGGCCATCGTGTGGCGCGACGCCGAGGGGGCGCTGCAGGTCAGCCAGGGCCTGCCCGAGGGCGGGCTGGGCGTGATCCTGGGCCCGCACTGAGTCCGGGGCCCGCGACGGGCGTCTTCGGCCGCTTCGCCGGGTCCCAAGCTCACCATCCGGATCTGGACTAAGATGCGTTAAGAGTCCAGAAACAGGAGTCCTCATGAGTGCCGTGCTGGTTCCCGATCGCCGTCCCGCAGCCACGCCCGAGCAGATGGCTGCCGCCGGGCTGCGCGCCTTTGGCCGCATCGCCGAGGCCTGGGGCCTGAGCGTCGACGAGCAGCTGCGCCTGCTGGGCCAGCCGCCGCGCTCGACCTTCTTCGCCTGGCGCAAGCAGCCCGAGAAGGCGGCGCTGCCGCGCGACACGCTCGAGCGCCTGTCCAACCTGCTGGGCATCTACAAGAGCCTGCAGATCCTGCTGCCCGATGCGGCCGCGGCCGACGCCTGGGTGCGCCAGCCCAACAGCGCGCCGCCCTTCGGCGGCGGCAGCGCGCTCGACCGCATGCTGGCCGGCAACGTCGGCGACCTCAACCTGGTGCGCCGCTACCTCGACGGCGTGCGCGGCGGCGGCTGGGCTTGAGCGGCGGCAGCCCGCAGCCGCCGGCCGCGGACATCGCGGTGCGCCGCGTTCGCTGGCAGCAGGCCTGCCGCATCGTGCCCACGCGCTATCCGGCGGTCACGCTCTACGACCGCGTCGCCGACGAGGCCGACTTCGAGGCGCTGTACGCGCTGGAGGCGATGACCAACGAGCGCACGCGCGACGAGCTCGGTCAGATCGAGCGCGTGCCCAAGGGCGAGCGCGTCTTCGGCCCCGGCAGCGGGCCGATCATGGCCGCCTTCACCCATCTCAACGTCCTGGGCAGCCGCTTCTCCGACGGCGCCTACGGTGTCTTCTACGCCGCCCGCGAGCGCGCCACCGCGGTGGCCGAGACTCGGCATCACCACGGCCGCTTTCTCGCCGCGACGAGGCAGGGCCCGATGCACCTGCCGATGCGCCTGTACGCGGTGGCCATCGACGCCCGTCTGCACGACCTGCGGCCGAGCGGTGCGGTGCACCAGGCGGTCTACGACGCCGACGACTACGCCGTCGCTCGGGCCCTGGGTCGCCGGCTGCACGCCGCCGGCTCGGCCGGCGTGGCCTACCGCAGCGTGCGCCATGCGAAGGGTCAATGCGTGGGCCTGTTCAAGCCGCGTGGCGCCAGCCGCTGCCTGCACGCCGCCTACCTGCTCTACGCCTGGGACGGCGAGCGCTTCACCGACGTCTACGAGAAGACAGAATGAGCGAACAGCCGGCCGCCTCGCGTGGCGAGAGGTTCGACCGCCTCGACGCGCTGCGCGGCATCGCCATCGTCTGGATGGCGGGCTTCCACTTCAGCTTCGATCTCAACAACTTCCACCTGCTGCACCCGTTCCAGAACTTCTACGAGGACCCGTTCTGGACCCGGCAGCGTATCTGCATCGTCAGCCTGTTCCTGCTCTGCGCCGGGCTGGGCCAGGCCGCAGCGCTGCAGGGCGGGCAGGGCTGGCCGCGCCTCACGTCCAGCTTCTGGCGCCGCTGGGCCCAGGTGGCCGGCTGCGCGGTGCTGGTGAGCCTGGGCTCGGCCTGGATGTTCCCGCGCAGCTGGATCAGCTTCGGCGTGCTGCACGGCATCGCGTTGATGCTCGTCGCGGCGCGACTGGCGGCGCCGCTGCGGGCCTGGCTGTGGCCCCTGGGTGCGATCGCGGTCGCGCTGCCGCAATGGGTTCGGCAGCCGTTCT
Source organism: uncultured beta proteobacterium (assembly GCA_963725755.1). Classification (GTDB taxonomy): domain Bacteria; phylum Pseudomonadota; class Gammaproteobacteria; order Burkholderiales; family Burkholderiaceae_C; genus Rubrivivax. The sequence goes on along the minus strand of CAVRZW010000008.1, from coordinate 56,316 downwards.
TCGACAGCCGCTGGACCAACTGGGTGGGCCTGGTCACGCACAAGCCGGTCACCGAGGACTACGTGCCGCTGCTGCCCTGGCTGGGCGTGATGCTCTGGGGCCTGGCCGCCGGGCAATGGCTGCTGGCGCACCGGCGCGCGTGGCTCACCGGTGCGGTGCCGCGCGCCGCGGCGCCGCTGGCCCTGCTGGGGCGCTGGAGCCTGACGTTCTACATGGTCCACCAGCCGGTGCTGATCGGGGGGCTGATGGCCTGGCGGTGGTTACACGGCTGACGGGCCTGAGCGCAGTTCGCGATAGGTCCCGAGCCTCGCGACGGCGAGCGGGTCGGTGCATCCGAAAGAGTCATCGATCGGCGCGAACAGACTTGTCGCATCGGGCAATTATTGAGCCCGAATTGGATCAATGAGCGCGAGCGGCCTACCGGATCGGTTGGTGTTCGAAGCAGCTCTTGATCCGCCCCAACATTTGAATGGCGGATCAATGACGCGCCTCGGCTGTCAGACCCAAACAACAGTCAACGATTGACAGAATTCACGTTCGTTCATAGTCTCGATCGTGCGTTTTTCACGCACTCGATGCGAACCCCTTGACGATGTAGGAACCGGCGTGTCCAGCGAATCACTCTCCTTCACCCTGCGACCGGTCGAAACCTACGCTGACCTGCTGACGGCCTGCAGCGTTCGAGCCGAGGCCTATGGCCACAAGATCCCTGCTTACCGGGAATCGATGGCACGCCCTGACGCTGTCGACGCCTCCCCATGGACCGCGATCTTCCTGTGCGAGGACAAGGCCACAGGCAAGCCCGTCGGGACAATGCGAATTCAGTCGACCACCCGAGGAAACACCAAGCTCGAGATCGAGAACTACATCGTTCCTCCACCCGAGCTGGAACTGCACGGGCGCGCCGAAATCACCCGGCTTTCCTCGATCATTGGCGCCGACCCTTTCGTGCGGCTCGCGCTTTGGAAGGCGGGTTACCTCTATTGCATGGCCACCCAGGCGCGCTGGCTGCTCATGGGTGTTCGCAAGCCGGCACTTCTGCGCGCCTACGAGAGGATGGGGGCAAGGGACATCTACGATGACCGCAGGGCCGTTCCACTCGGGCATGGAGGAAATCTTCCCCATCGCGTTCTCGCCCTCGACATCGGTGCCTGCGAGCAGAACTGGAGAGCCAACAATCACCCGATGCTGAATTTCATGGTCGGCACCGTGCACCGCGACATTTCGGTCGTTCCTTCAGTGCACCGCCAACCCGCCGAACAGGTCCGGCTCCATGTCGTCCAGTGAACTTGCGAATTCGAACATCGGATGGTCCTGCATCCGAGTCGCGGCGGCGGAGCTGACGACATCCTCGACCGAATGCAGCAATTCGTCCATCGTGAACGGCTTGGTCAGAAATCCGTTCATTCCGGACTCGTAACACTCGCGCCGGTCGTCGTCGCTCGGCATGGCCGTCAGGGCGATGATCGGAATGTTCTTGAGCCCGCGCGCGCGCTCGAGCGACCGGATCTCTCGACTCGCCGAAGGGCCGTCCATGACCGGCATCCGGCAATCCATCAGGATCAGGTCGGGCCGGGGTTCGGCGAACGCCGCCCGCACCGCCTCGCGTCCATCCTGGACGAGTTCTGACCTTACGCCAAGCCGTTCCAGATGCGCATGGGCAATCAAGGCGTTGACCTCGTTGTCCTCGGCCAGCAAGACGCGATAGCCGGCGCGAAAGCGCGGAACCGATGTCGGGGAGACGTTCGGCCGTTGCGGGATCTCGGCCATCGGCAGTGACTCGAGCTTCGCAGTGAATACGAAACGTGAGCCAACACCCTTCACGCTGGTGACTTCGATGTCTCCGCCCATCGCCTGAGCCAACTCGCGTGCGATCGTCAGGCCGAGGCCCGCGCCGTCACCGGGAAGCGCATCCGCACCATCGGCCTGGCGGAAGGCTTCGAAGATCTGGGGCAACGCGCTTGCCGAGATGCCGGGGCCTGTGTCCGAAACGTCGAACGAGTAGACATCGCCAAGCCGGTGCACCTTGAGCCGAACGAGGCCGCGCTCGGTGAACTTGACGGCGTTGCCCAAGAGGTTGTGCAGTACCTGTCGTACACGGGCGGCATCGCCGCGGACCCAGCAGTTACGGGGAAGGTCCAACTTCACTCGGAAGCCGACCGCCTTGCCCTGGCAGCGCAGGTCGTAGAGATCGGACATGTTGCGCAATTCCTCGGCCAGGTCGAACGGGACGAGGTGGAGTTCGAGTCGGCCGGAGTCGATGCGCGACACGTCGAGCAAGGCTCCGATGAGTTCGAGCAGGTGCGATCCCGATGCGCGAATCAATCCGAGGCGGTGACTGGCGACCGGCTCCGTGACCTGCTGCTGCACGAGCTCCGTCAGTCCCAGAATGCCATGCAAGGGGGTGCGCAATTCATGGCTCATCGTTCCCAGGAACAACGCCTTGACAGCGCTCTGACGCTTCACCTGGTCGAGGGCATGCTCCAGGTCGGCCGATGTCTTTGAAGCCCGATCCAACGCCCGCTCCAGATCGGCCTTCGACGCTGAAGCCAGTTGCAGGGCTTTCGATCGCTCCTGCAGCGCCCGGGCCGTGCGCTCGCGAGATAGAAACTCCCCCATCAGCCGCTTCTCGGAGGCGAAGCCGGTAACCAGCGTCTGGGTGAGCACCAGAAGCGCACCGCAAGCCCCGAGCAGGCCCAGGGCATCACCTCGCCAGGCGAGCGCGGCGGCGACCGGCACGAGCATCGGAACCACGAACGCCGCGGTCGCTTGCTGCCTGACCTGGAGCCCGAATGTCGCCAGCATGGCCACGCTCGACAAGCAGGCGACCAGGAGGCAGACCACCTCGCTTCTCGCGTTGACTCCCCAGACGCCGGCGAATCCCCAAATGGCCCCGTCGAGAGCGACAGAGCCCACGACCAAGGCGTTGGCGAGCGACGTACGCGAACGAAGCCGCTCGGACCGATAGGCTTGCGCCAACCCGAAGCGCGCCGCCGCGATGGCAGCCTTTATCGCGAACCACAAATGCACCTGCAAGGCGCCGAACACGGGGGTCAGGTAAACGACCAGCGCAAGCGCGAATAGCGTCGAAATGAAGGATGCCTTCGTGATGTGCGCATAGATGCCGTCAAGCTGGGCCTGCAGCAGACGCTTGCGCAGGTCCGCGGCCAGTCCAGCAGGCTGGCTGTCCGGGAGAGTCATCGCTCCTTGCGTCAGGGCGTACGGCATTGGTTGGGTAGATGAGCTGGCGCGGCTCGGAAGCCTCGAAGAGGCCGAGACAGCCCAGTCTAGGCACCGGACATGTCTTCGGATCGCAGGTACTGAGCGGCAAATTCTGGCCTTATCGGCGGATCAAGGGCGGGACGCGAGTGCTGAGGATCGCAGGTCGCAGGCCTCGCTCCGGCCGAAGCCAAGTCCGCTATATGAAGCCCAGATCGTTCGCGTTCACCGGCGGCTTGGCTTTGCGTCGAACGAGGAACCCGAACGACAGCCCCAGGAGGACCATCGTGATCGAGTACAGCGCGGCCGGCAGGGCGATCCGGGTGTCCTGCAGCGTCGTCATCGCCACGTAGATCGACAGCACCGCACTTCGCACTCCGAGCTCGAAGGCGATCGCGATCGCACCGGCTCGATCGCGACAGACCGCCAGAGAAATGCCGTAACCCATCCCAAGGCCGAGTACATTGAAGGTCAGGACCGTCAGCCCGACTTCCGAAAAGCTGGCCATCAACGAAGCCCATTCCTTGGCGATCGCCCCAGCAGAGAAGGCGACCAACACCAGCAGGCTGAAGAGTCGCATCGGCCTTTCCGCCCTGGCGGCGAAGCGAGGGGCCCGAGCCCGAATCATCATGCCGATGACCACCGGGGCGACGAGCGTAGCCATCGCCTCCGCCAACTTGCCGACGACCGAAGGCGAAGTCCCGCCGATCCCCGCAAAGTGGGCCAGAGCCCAGCTGCAAATGGCCGGTAACGTGACCATGCTCAGCGCCGTGCTGACCCCGGTGAGGGACATTGTGAGCGCGACATCTCCGCCAAAGAGATGGCTGTACAGGCTGGAAGAAGTGCTTCCCGGGGCAGCCGCCAACAGCATCAGGCCTGCTGCATACGGCGGGGAGAGTCGAAACAGCAACGCCAGAAGGTAAGCCGCCAATGGCATGAGGATGATCTGCAGAATCAACGCAATGCCCACCGCCCGCTTCTGTCTCGCTATACGTCGGAAATCATCAACCTGAAGGGAAAGACCCAGCCCTGCCATGACCAGAGCCAGGGCAGCGAACAAGAGTTGAACAATTCCCAGCGTTGACATGAATTCAAGTCCGGTCAGTTGGGTGCAACCGATCCAAGCAGGCTTTTACCGTCGCAATGACCGGCAATCACAGCGAGCGAATCCGGATTCGTCCATTTCGCACGAATTGCGTTTGAGCGCACCGCCGCGGACTCACAGGAATTAGCTCGAATTCGCTCATTGGTTTGGTGGCGGGTATTGAAAATTGAGTTGTCGGACAGCGAGGGCGGCGCGCCGCTTGGCCAGGTGCATCGAGGTGGCACCTAGAGATCGATTCACGGACGCGCCAAGAAGGAGACGGCCGGCAGCATGCGCCACCGGAGGTTGCCGGACCGCTTCCGCGCCCCGATAACATGCCACCGGGTGGTTCATCACGAGTGAAGGACTTCCGATGCGAAGCCGATGGCTGCAACACACTTCCCGGCTGCGGCTGGCGGCCCCGGGTCTGCTGCTGGCGCTGTCGGCCTGCGCCGGTCTCTCGGGGCCGGTCGGGCCCCCGGCCGCTGGCGACAGGTCAGACCATCACGCCGATGCTGCTCGACGGCGCGGTCCAGCAGACCCTGAACCCCGGTCTGCCGGCCTACCCGAACTTCGTCGCCGGCGAGGCGGTGAGGTCCCAGCTGAGTCCCGACGGCACGACGCTGGCCATCATCACCGCTGGCCAGAACTCGCTGTACAAAGCGGACGGGACGGTCGATTCGGCCAGCTCGACACAGTTCATCTTCCTCTATGACGTGGCGGGTGCACACAAGTCCCGGCCCTTGCTCGAGCAGGTGCTCCACCAGGTCAACGCCCATGTCGGCCTGGCCTTCTCGCCTGACGGCAACACGCTCTACGCCGCGGGCGGTGCCGACGATGCGGTCTATGTCTATGCCAGATCGTCGGCCGCCTGGACCCCGTCGGGCGCGATCGCGCTGGGCCACGCCGACAAGGGTCTCGGCCTTCGTGTCCGGCCCAACGCGGCCGGCCTGGCTCTGAGCGCCGACGGCAAGACGCTGGTCGTTGCCAACAACTACAACGATTCGATCACCGTGATCGACACGGCGACGCGCGCCGTCCGCTACGAGCACGACCTGCGCCCCTTTTTCGGCCGCAACGAGGGCCAGGCCGGCGCCGCGGGCGGCACGTTCCCGTTCGCGGTGGTGGTCAAGGGCAACGCCACGGCCTACGTGTCGTCCGACCGCGATCGCGAGGTCGTGGCCGTCGACATCTCGTCGCCCGTCGCGGGCCGGTTGCTGGCCCGCATCAAGGTGGGCGGCAACGCGCTCGGGATGGCTCTGGATCGGTCGCAGTCGAAGCTCTACGTGGCGCAGGACAACGCCGACCAGATATCGATCATCGACACCTCGAGCAACACCGTCACGCGCAACATCGATGCGCGGGCGCCGGCCAGGCTGCTGAGCGGCGCCCGGTACACCGGCGCGGCGACCTTCGCAGCGACGCTGTCGCCCGATGGCCGCACGCTCTATGCGGTCAATGCCGGTGCCAACGCCATCGCCGTGATCCCGCTGGCCGGCCCGCAAGCCGACACCGTTGCCGGTCTGATCCCGACCGCCTACGAGCCGCACGACCTGAGCTTCAGCGCCGACGGGTCCTGGATGTACATCGTCAACGGCAAGAGCGCCACCGGCCCCAACCCCGGTCACCTGTCCGGCAGCACGGCCCATCTCGCGGATCTCGGCCACCCCGGCGGCAACGACTCGGCCGCGGCCGAAGCGCGAGCCTCCAACGAGTACCAGCTCCAGCTGGAGCGGGCCTCCCTCGTCAGCGCCCCGGTGCCGACCGCGGCCGAGCTGGCAGTCCTGACGGCCAGGGTCGCGCAGAACAACTTCTACGCCTTCGAGCCCGCCGCGAAGGACGCCGCGACGATGGGCTTTCTGCGACGGCACATCAAGCACGTCATCTATGTCGTGAAGGAGAACCGCACCTTCGATCAGGTTCTGGGCGACCTGGCCGGCGGCGCGAACGGCGACCCGAGGCTGACGCAGTTCGGTGCCGCCATCACACCGAACTACCACCGCCTGGCGACACGGTTCGTCGCGCTGGACAATTTCATGAACCCGGGCGACGGCAGCATGGACGGCTGGGCCTGGGCGCTGCAGGGCCGCGTCACCAACACCGAAGCGATCACGCAGCAGATCAGCTATGCCGCGGTCGACCGCGGGCTGTCGTACGAGTCCGAGGGTTCGAACCGCAACGTGCCGGTGAACTGGGCGACGACCGCCGAGCGCGACGCCGCGGCCGGGCCGGCCGGGACCCAGAACTACAGCCAGGCCTCCGCGGGCCTGCCCGGTGGCACGGCCAACCTGCTCGCGGGAACGGGCAACCATGCGTCCTCGGATGCCCCGTTCGGCATCCAGAAGGGCTACATCTTCAGTGCCGTGCTCCAGGCCGGGCTGACGGTGCGCAACTATGGTTTCCTGGTGCAGAACGTCGGCAGCATCGGTACGGCGAGCGCACCGGTGTCCGAGCCGTTCGCCGCCGGCGTCGTCCAAGTCGCAGCCCTGGACCCGGAGCTGGCCCCGTTGACCGACGTCTACTTCCGCGGGTTCGACCAGAAGTACCCGGACCTGTGGCGCTACGACGAGTGGAAGCGGGAGTTCGATCAGTTCGTTGCCGGGGGCAACCTGCCCAGCCTGTCGCTGGTGCGCATCAGCCACGACCACATGGGCAGCTTCGGCTCGGCCCTGGCTGGCGTGAACACGCCGGAGACCCAGCAAGCCGACTGCGACCTGGCGCTGGGCCGCCTGGTCGAGGCCGTGGCCAGGAGCCGCTACGCAGCCGACACCTTGATCATCGTCACCGAGGACGACGTGCAGGACGGCCCCGACCATGTCGACTCGCATCGGGGCCCGGCCTTCGTCGTCGGGCCGTATGTCAAGCAGGGTGCCGTCGTCAGCACGCGCTACAGCCAGGTCAATGCGCTGCGCACGATCGAGGACATCCTGGGTACGCAGCACATCAACCTGAACACCGCGTACCAGGGGCCGATGACGGACGTCTTCGACATCGGCTCGTCGGGCAACTGGACTTACCGCGCCGTCGCCTCGACCGTCCTGAAGACGACCTCGCTGCCGTGGGCACAGCGCGAGGCCGTGAAGTTCGCGGCCGGGCCGGACGTCGAGCCCCGGCACGATGCCGCCTACTGGGACGAGGTCACCGCTGGCTTCGACTTCTCCGAAGCGGACCAGGTGCCGACGGCCGAATTCAACCAGGTGCTCTGGGCCGGACTGAAAGGCCGCGAGCCCTATCCGGGCGTGCACGGCCAGACTTCCGCCACGAAAGACGACGACTGACCGCTGCGCGCGTATGCTCGTGCCGGGCTTCGCGGGCCCCTCGCCGATCGGAGGCCGCCATGGAATATCGATGCGCGCATCGCTGGGCCTTCCGCCACTGGGGCGCAGCGCTCGAATCGCAGACGGACGAGCTGGCGCCCGCCACCGGCGCGGAAGCGACGGTGCGCATCACGCACTGCGGCATGTGCCACTCCGACCTGCATGTGCAGGCCGGGGGATTCGACATGGGTGGCGGCCATCTGTCGTCCCTGGAGCGTGTCGGCGTCAGGCCGCCGGTGACGATGGGGCACGAGATCTGCGGCGAGGTGGTCGAGTTCGGGCCCGACGCGCAGGGCGTGGCGCTGGGCGACAAGGTCGTCGTCTATCCCTGGCTCGGTTGCGGCGCCTGCCCGGTGTGCGAGCGCGGCGACGAGCACCTGTGCCCGCGCGCGTCGCGCACGCTGGGCATCCAGCTTCCCGGCGGTTACGCCGATCTGGTGCGCGTGCCGAACGCGCGCTATCTGGTTCCGATCGGCACGCTCGCGCCGGAGCGCGCAGCCACGTTCGCCTGCGCCGGCATCACCGCGCTGGGCGCCCTCCGCAAGCTGACGACCATGGGCGCCGACGACCATGTCGCGATCGTCGGCTGCGGCGGCGTCGGCATGACGGCGCTGGCCTTGTGCTCGGTGCTCTCGAAGGCACGCATCGTTGCCATCGACCCGGATCCGGCCAAGCGCGAGGCGGCGCTGGGTTTCGGCGCCTCGATGGCCTTCGATCCCGGCGCGCCCGACGCGGCCAAGACCATCGTCAAGGCCTGCGCATTCAACATCGCGGGCGTGGTGGATTTCGTCGGCTCCGAGGCGAGCTCGTCGCTGGCCGTGAACCTGGTGCGGCGCGCAGGGCAGGTCGTGATCGTCGGCCTGTTCGGCGGCGAGTTCCGCATGCCGCTGCCGATGTTCGCGCTGCGGTCGATCCAGATCAGCGGCTCGTATGTCGGCGGCCTGAACGACCTGCGCGAGCTCGTGGCCCTGGCGCAGCGCGTGCCGCTGCCGGCGACGCCGCTCGACCTGCGGCCGCTGGCCGAAGTGAACCAGGCGCTGCGGGACCTTGCGCAGGGGCGCGTGCTCGGGCGCGTGGTGCTCCAGCCCTGAGGTTTCCCGATCGCGGCAGCTCGAGCCTGCCGGCGCCGGGCGCGCGCCGCGCTTTCTCAGCCCGGCGCGTCGTCGCCGAATCTGGGCCCGATCTTGAAGACGCCGCTGCAGCGCACCGCCGGCACGCCGTCGGCGCGCACCAGGCCCTGCGCGAACACCGTCGCGCGCGTGACGGTCAACACCTCGGCCTCGCCTTCGACCCAGGCGCCCACCGGCACCGGCGCCATGTAGTCGAGCTGCAGGCTGACCGTGGGCAGGAAGCGCTGGCCCACTGCGGCGCTCTTGCGGTGCACGCTGATCGGCAGCAGCATGTCGCAGAAGCTGGCGAGCATGCCGCCATGGCACATGCCCATCGGGTTGGTGTGGCGCGGCTCGACGCGAAAGCCGAACTTGACGACGGCGCCCTCGTGGAAGACGTAGAGCGGCCCGTTGGCGGCGATGAAGTCGCCGCCGAGGGTCACCGGCCGGAAGCCGGGCGGCACCGCTGGCGTGGCGCCGCTCATCGCGCCTCCCTGGCGACCTCGGCAAGGAAGTTCGCGTCGCCCATCGCCTGGCGCTGCGGCACCCAGCCCGGGTACAGACGCTCGAAGTCGGCCACGATGGCGGCCAGCGGCATGTCGTCGAAGCTGCCGCGCTGGTGCAGGTATTCCATGTGCCGGTTGCCGCTGCGGTCGATCGGGTGGTAGATCGAATCCGCGCGGCCGTCCCACTCCAGCGGCAGCAGGCCGAAGCGCTCGGTGAGCTCGATGTTGAACGCCGGCGTGGCCTTGAGCCAGCGGCCGTCGAGCTGCACGTCGGTGTAGCCATGCCAGTGGAAGACGTCGGTCTGCATCGCCTGGCGCATGCGCTCGGTGCTCAGGTGGTTGCGCACGTCGGCATAGCCCACGCGTGCCGGGATGCCGGCGGCGCGGCAGGCGGCGGCCAGCAGCGCCGCCTTGGGCACACACCAGCCATGGCCCTTCTCGATCACCGTGCTGGCGCGCATGCCCGCCGGCGAGAGGTCGATGCGGTAGGGGTCGTAGCGGAAGCCGTCGCGCACGGCGAGATACAGCGCCACCGCGCGTTCGCGCGGGGTCGCGCCGCGGGCATGTTCTTCGGTGAAGGCGCGCACCGCCGGGTGGTCGCTGTCGATCAGGGCGGTGGCTTGCAGCGTGGGATCGGTCATTCGTACTCTTGCTTCGGCCACCAGGGGAAGAACGGCGGCATGTCGGTGGAGACGCGGTCGGGGAAGTTCGCCGCGCGCTTCTCGAGGAAGGCGGTGACGCCCTCGCGCGCGTCGGCCGAGGCGCCGCGGGTGAAGATCGCCCGGCTGTCGATGCGGTGTGCGTCCATCGGGTGTCCGGCGCCCAGCATGCGCCACATCATCTGCCTCGTGAGCGCGACCGACACCGGCGCGGCGTTGTCGGCGATCTCGCGCGCCAGCGCGCGCGCCGCCGGCAGCAGTTCATCGGGCGGCAGCACGCGGCTGACGAGGCCGCCGGCCAGCGCTTCGGCGGCGTCGAACACGCGGCCGGAGAAGGTCCACTCCAGCGCCTTCGAGATGCCCACCACGCGCGGCAGGAACCAGCTCGAGCAGGCCTCGGGGACGATGCCGCGGCGGCTGAACACGAAGCCGAAGCGCGCCGAGGCGCTCGCCAGGCGGATGTCCATCGGCAGCAGCATCGTGGCGCCGATGCCCACCGCGGGGCCGTTGACGGCGGCGATCACCGGCTTGAGGCATTCGAAGATGCGCAGCGCGACGCGGCCGCCGCCGTCGCGCACGGCCTCGGCGCCCAGGTCCACGCCCCCGCTCGCCGAACCTGCAAGCGCCTGCCGCAGATCGGGCCGGTCGGCGCGCGCCGCGTAGTCGAAGGTCCTGCCGCCCTGCGAGAGGTCGGCGCCGGCACAGAAGGCGCGCCCGGCGCCGGTGACGATCACCGCGCGCACCTCGTCGTCGGCGTCGGCGCGCTCGAAGGCCGCGATCAGCTCACCCATCATCGCGCGGTCGAAAGCGTTGAGCTTGTCCGGGCGGTTGAGGGTTATCGTGAGCACCCGCTCGGCGAGTGCGAGGTCGATCGTGTCGGTGGTCATGTCGGCGCGCTCCGCCCGCAGTATCGCCGTACGCGGACAACCGGGCTCGCGCCATGCGAAGCCCGGGTTCGGTGCCAGACCCGCCCGCCCTGACCGATCGAGATGCTGCATGCGCAACATCACCGAACGCGACATCAACGCGGCCGTGGTCGCCCGCTTCCCCGATTGCGCCGGAACCGCGCCCGACGGCAGCGCAGAGACCCGAGCCTGCCACACGCCGCACCGGCGCCTCGTGCCGGCGCCTGCCCGGGCCGGGGCCATGCGCCCCGGACCGGATCAGACCGCGGCCAGCGCCTGCTCGAGCTTCGCCCGGACCTCGCTGGCCATGCCGGCGATCTCGGCTCGGTCGACGAGTGTGAGCACCGCGTTCGGGTCCATCACCTCGACATGGACCTGGCCCGCGGCGTCCTGCCGGACCACCACGTTGCAGGGCAGCAGGGCACCGATCTGCGGGTCGGCGGCGATCGCGCGACTCGCGAACTGCGGGTTGCAGGCACCGAGGATCCGGTACGGCGGCATCTCCAGGGCCAGCTTCTTCTTCATCGTGGCCTGGACGTCGATGTCGCTCAGGACGCCGAAGCCGACCTTGGACAACTCCTCGGTGATGCGCGCCACGGCGCCATCGAAGCCCATGTTGACCGTCTTGCCGAAGGTGTAGTTGCTCATCGAAGACTCCTCTGTTGACTGACGGACCCGGCGGGTCCGGCGCCTGCGTCCGGCGCCGAGGCCGCCTGGACTCCAGGCTGGCCCGACGCGACGCCGACGGGCCAGCATACGCCCGGACGCGGCGCGCGCTCGGGCGGCTCAGACCGCCATCGGGGCCGTCAGCGCCGGGTGGTGTTCGTAGCCATCGAGCGCGAAGTCGCCGGGCTCGACCTGCTCCAGCCATTCGGGCGCGAGCCTTCCGGTCGCGGCGTGGTCGGGGATGCGGTCGGACAGCCGCAGCCTCGGCGCCGCGAAAGGCTCGCGCTCGAGCTGCTCGTGCAGCATCGCCAGATGGTTCTCGTAGATGTGGGCGTCGCCGATGAAGTAGCTGAACCAGCGCGGCGCCAACCCGGTCAGCCGGCCCACCAGGTGCAGCAGCGCGGCGCCCTCGACGAGGTTGAACGGCGTGCCCAGGCCGATGTCGTTGCTGCGCACGTACAGGCACAACGAGATCTCGCGCCGCGCCGCGTTGGGCAGGAACTGGTAGAGCAGGTGGCAGGGCGGCAGCGCCATCTCGTCGAGCTGGGCCCAGTTCCAGCCGTGGAACAGGATGCGGCGGTCCGATGGGTTGGCGACGATGGTCTCCAGGCATTGGCGCAACTGATCGACCGCCTTGTACAGCAGCACCTGCGGTCGGCCGGCTTCGTCGATGAGCGCCACCCGACGGTAGCCGCGTGCCAGCGCATCCTCGATCTGCGCGCGCTGCCCGGCGTCGAGCAGCTTGTAGGCCGGCCATTGCCGCCATTGCACGCCATAGACCGGGCCCAGGTCGTCTTCCTGCAGCCGGTAGGGGTTGGCCAGCCACTGCGCGTTCTCGTTGGCGTTCTGGTCCCAGACCTTGCAGCCCAGGGCGCGGAAATCCGCCGCGCTGCGCGAGGCACGCAGGAAACCCACGAGCTCGCCGATCGCGGTCTTGAATGCGAGCTTCTTCGTCGTCACCGCCGGGAATCCCTGCTGCAGGTCGAAGCGCAGCATCGCGCCCGGCAGGCTGAGCGTGCGTACGCCGGTGCGGTTGGTCTGCCAGCTGCCGTTGGCCAGGATGTCGCGGACGAGGTCCAGGTACTGTTTCATCGCTGTTTCCGGGGACGGGGTTCGCCGTCTGAGGGCGTTGGCGGCTGGTGCGCGACCAGCCTCAGGAAGTGAGGGCCAGCTGCGTGGCCGGCTCTTCGAGGCCGAACTGCATGGCCGCCAGCCTGGCGTAGAGGCCGCCGCGGGCGACCAGTTCGTCGTGGGTGCCGATGTCGACGATACGCCCACCGTCCATCACCACGATGCGGTCGGCGCGCAGCACGGTGGCCAGGCGGTGGGCGATGACGATCGTCGTACGGTGCTGCATCGCCGCTTCCAGCGCGGCCTGCACGACGCGCTCGCTCTCGGCGTCGAGTGCGCTGGTGGCTTCGTCGAGCAGCAGCAGCGGCGGGTTCTTGAGGATCGCGCGGGCGATGCTGATGCGCTGGCGCTGGCCGCCCGACAAGCGCACGCCGCGTTCGCCCAGGTAGGTGGCGTAGCCCTCGGGCAGGGCGCTGATGAACTCGTGCGCGAACGCGGCCTTGGCGGCCTCGATCACTTCGGCGTCGCTGGCGGCGGGCCGGCCGTAGCGGATGTTCTCCAGCGCGCTGGTCGAGAACACCGTGCTGTCCTGCGGCACGATGCCGATGCGCTGGCGCAGCGCCGCCAACGAGGCCTCGCGCAGCGGCACGCCGTCGATCTCGACCGAGCCGGCCTGGGTGTCGTAGAAGCGCAGCAGCAGCTGCAGCACCGTGGTCTTGCCGGCGCCGCTGGGGCCGACCAGGGCCACCGTCTCGCCCGGCCGCACGGCCAGCGAGAAGTCGATCAGGGTGGCCTGCTTCGGTCGTGACGGGTAGTGGAAGAGCACGCCGCGCAGGTTCACCGCCGAGCCGCCGCTGACCGCGGGCAGCGGTCGCGGCCGCGCCGGCTCGGCCACCGGCGAGCGCGCGGCCAGCAGCTCCATCAGCCGCTCGGTGGCGCCGGCGGCGCGCAGCACGTCGCCGTAGACCTCGGACAGCACCGCCACCGCGCCGACGAAGATGATCACGAAGACCACCGTCTCGCCGAGGTGCCCGGGCGTGATGCTGCCGGCGAGCACCGCCTGCGTGCCCTGGTACAGGCCCCACAGCAGGGCGCCGAAGGTCGCGGTGATCATGAACGCGACCAGGAAGGCGCGCACCCGCGTGCGCCGCAGCGCGGTGCGGAAGGCGTCCTCGGTGCTGTCGTGGAAGCGTTTGGCCTCGCGCGCCTCCTGCACGTAGCCCTGCACGACCGGGATCTCGCTGAGCACCTCGGCGGCGATCGCGCTCGAGTCGGCCACGCGGTCCTGGCTGGCGCGGCTGAGCCGGCGTACGCGGCGGCCGAAGTACAGGCTGGGCAGTACCACCACGACCAGGATGCCCAGCACCTGCGCCATCACCGCGGGGTTGGTCACGACCAGCGCGATGAGTGCGCCCAGGCCCATCACCACGTTGCGCAGGCCCATGCTCAGCGACGAGCCGACGACCGTCTGCACCAGGGTCGTATCGGTCGTTAGGCGCGAGAGGACCTCGCCGGTCTTGGTGCTCTCGAAGAACTCGGGGCTTTGCTGCAGCACATGGGCATAGACGGCGGTGCGCAGGTCGGCGGTGATGCGCTCGCCCAGCCAGCTGACCATGTAGAAGCGCGCCGCCGAGAACAGGCCCAGCGCGGCGGCGACGCCGAACAAGGCCAGGAAATGCTCGCGCAACTGCATCACCCTTGCGCCGGGATCGGCGGCGACCAGGCCCTGGTCGATCAGGGTCTTGAGCGCGACCGGGAAGGCCAGCGTGCTGACCGCGGCCATCACCAGGAACACGCCGGCCAGCGCGACGCGGCCGCGGTAAGGCCGGATGAACGGCAGCAACCCGGACAGCGAGCGGGGCGATGTCGCTGCCGGGCGCGTGGTTTCTTCTTTCATGCGCCGAGTCTATGCGGGCGCTGCCGGTGCACCCGGCGCTCGTGCCGACCCCCCGCGTCTGAATGGCCCTTCAGGTGATGCCGTTTGTGGTCGAATAGGGTGTCTCGCCGCGCGTCCGATGAACCCCGAAATTCCCCCTTCGCCTTCCGGGCCCCTGCCGGGTTCGGCCACCCGGTCCCGGGCCAGGCTGGCGCCGCTGGCCACCGAACCCGCTCCTGCCGGCCGCGGCATCTCGCTGCGCCTGGCCGGGGTGGTGTCGGGCTTGGTCGGCATGCTGCTCGCGGCAGGCGCGGCCTGGGGCCTCGCGTTGTGGCTGGGTTTCGAGCAACCCTGGGCCGCCGCGGCTGCCGCAGCGCTGGGCTTCACCGCAGCCGGTCTGCCGCTGGCCTGGCTGTTCGGCAATCTGGCGCGCGACCTGCTGCGTGTCCCCGCGGCCCAGGGGCTGGACGATCCTCTCGCCGTCGGCATGGTGCGGTCGCTGTTCATGGAGCTGGCCGAGCGCGAATGGGCGCGAGCGCGCCGCTACGGCACCGGTGCTGCGATGCTGCTGGTGGACCTGGACCGCCAGGCGCGCCTGGCCGAATCGCGTGGCCAGGCGGCGGTCGATTCGGTGCTGACGGAACTGCTGCGCCTGACCGCGCCGGCGTTGCGCCCGGCCGACATGATCACCCGCTTCGGCCAGGCGCGGCTGGCCGTCTTCCTGGCCCACGCTGACGCCACCGGTGCGCTCGACGTGGCCGAGCGCATCCGCGAGCGCGTCGAGAAGCTCGAGTTGCCGCAGCTGCACGCGCTTGCCGCGGCGGTGCCGCTGCGGCCGACCGCCAGCGTGGGCGTGGCCCACCTGCGGCCGGCGCACCTGAACCTGCAGGCATTGATCGACGACGCCGAGGACGCGCTGATGGCCGCGCGCCAGGCCGGCGGCAACTGCGTGCGCGCGGCGCCGGTGGAGACCAGCCGCCTGCGCGCCGGCGGCGCCTGGCGTGGCGACGATCGCCGCGCCAAGCCCAAGCAGGACGGCGCCAGCTAGCGCGCCTGCCAGGCTGCCTTGCCCCGGCAAGGCAGCTTACAGCCGCAGCGGCTGCGCGTAGCCGGTCATCTCGAGGTAGCCCAGGCCCGCTCGCCGGCCCTGTGCGTCCAGCAGTTCGCTCAGACCCTCCCAGTAGATCGTGCCCGTGCTGGCGCGGCTGTCGAGTTCCTGCTCGTCCTGCAGCGCGCGCACCTCGAACCGCCCGACCGGCGTCTCGACCTGCCACTGCACCGGATAGGCGGCGCCGCTGGTCGGGCTGTGCCAGCGGCGGCCGGGCGTCAAGTGCAGCGCGGTCGGCGCGAAGGCTGTCGTTGGCTGGCCGGGGCGGCGAAAGCTGCCGCCCGCCCACAGCGCGCTGCCGTCGGGCCGCCGCAGAACGAAGGCGGTGAGCGCGCTGCCATCGAACAGGTCGATGCCGATCCAGTCCCAGCCGACCGCCTGCGCGGGCAGGATCCGGTCGCTCCATTCGTGGTCCAGCCAGGCGCGGCCGGTGGCCACCAGGTTGCGCCCGGCGATGGAGACCTTGCCGGCGGCGGCGAGCTGCGGCTCGCTGTAGTAATGGCTGAACTCGCCCGGCTCGGGGCCCTTGCGCGAGATGCCCGACTGGCCCTGCAGCAGCAGCGGCTGGGTGCGCGCAAGATCCAGATGCAGAGCGAAGCCGGCGGCCGGGACCTCGGCGCGCCAGCGCGGGCCTTCGTCGCGCAGCGTCCATTGGGCGATGCGCAGGTCGGCGCCATCGACGGCAGCGTGGCCGAGCGCGGCATCCGGTGCGCCCGACCAGCGAACGATGCGCTGGTCGTGAAGATGGCGGCCGCCCGCCAGCTCGGTGATCGCGGCGTGGGCAAAGAGGAGCTGGCGGGCGGCAAAGCGGCTGCGCAGGCCTTCGGCCAGCCCGGTGCGGCTGCGGAAGAACGTGACCTGGAAGCCATGCGTGGGCAAGGCGGCGGCTCCCTCGCGCTGGCCCAGCCAGCCGGTGGCGTACCACCACTCGGTGCGGGAGGCCAGGTGCGCGCCATGGTCGCGCGGGAACCGCAGCGGCGGCGCCGACGCCGGGTCGATGGGCGGCGGGAATCCGTTGCCCGCTTCGGCGCCGGTGTCGGCATCGGCCAGCCCCGCTGCCGCCAGGCCGGCCAGTTGCAGCAGCCAGCTGCGTCGTTGCGGGTTCATCACCAGTCCTCCTTGACCGACAGCACCGCCGCACGGGCGG
The DNA here is from genome assembly GCA_963725755.1 of uncultured beta proteobacterium. Classification (GTDB taxonomy): domain Bacteria; phylum Pseudomonadota; class Gammaproteobacteria; order Burkholderiales; family Burkholderiaceae_C; genus Rubrivivax. The sequence continues at coordinate 39,649 of CAVRZW010000008.1, read as the reverse complement.
TGGCGCCGCGGGCGCTGAAGGCGGCGGTGGCGGTGCCGGCGAGCACGACGGTGGCAGCCAGCAGCGCCAGCCGGCCCCAGGGCAGCACCAGGTCCATCGTCCAGTGGAAGCTCTGCGGGTTGACGACGAACACCAGCACCACGCTGATCGCCAGCCCCAGCGCCAGGCCGACCAGCGCGCCGGCGGCGACCCAGGCCAGGCCTTCGCCGGCGACGATGGCGACGATCTGGCGCCGCGTCAGGCCCAGGTGCGCGAGCAGCCCGAACTCCTTGCGCCGTGCCAGCACCTGCGCCGACAGGCTGGCCGCGATGCCGACCAGCCCGATCGCGATCGCGACCGCCTGCAGGTAGTAGGTGACGGCGAAGCTGCGGTCGAAGATGCGCAGCGACAGCCGGCGCAGCTCGGCGCTGGACGCGAAGTCGAGCAGCGCCGGGTCGGGCAGCAGGGCGCGCAAGGACTGCTGCACCGCGGCCAGGTCGGCGCCGGGCGCCAGCCAGACGGCGAGGTCGTTGATGCGGTCGTCGTGGGTCAGGCGGCGGTAGTCGGTGTCGGCGATCGCAATGGCGCCGAACTGGCGTGCGTAGTCGCGCCAGACACCGAGCACGCGGCCCTTCACGTGGCCGTCGCCGCTTGCCGTGGTCAGCGGTAGAGAAAGCACGGTGCCGGGTACGGCGCCGTAGAGCGCGGCCACCGCCTCGGTGACGTAGAGCGCCAATTCGCCGGGTTGCAGCGCCGAGGGCGGCAGCGGCGCGTGCAGCATCGGCAGCATCTTCGCGGGCTGGGCCAGCGGCCGCGCGATCAGGGTCACGGCCGGCCGATCGCCGGCCAGTTGCAGGGCCCGAACGCGCGACGCCTGCACCCGTTGCACGCCGGCCACCCGTGCCGCGCGGGCGGCGAAGTCGCGCGGCAGCCAGGCCTGGTCGGCCGCCGCGCTGCTGGCGGCGCTGCGGGCGTAGAGGTCGGCCGGCAGCACGCTGCCCAGCCAGTCGGCCACGCCGCTGCGAAAGCTCGCCACCATCACCGTCAGGGCCACCGACAGCGCCAGGCTGGCGACCACGCCGGCCACCGCGGCGGTGGCGGTGCGGCGCTGGAAGCGGGCCCGCTGCAGCGCCAGCAACGGCAGCGCGCCGTGCACCGCGGGCAGGGCCGCGAGCAGCGCATGGACCACCGCCGGGACCAGGGCCACGCCACCGAAGAGCAGGGCGGCCACCGCGGCATAGGCCGCCAGCGGCAGGCCCGCCACCGGCGGCGCCAGCGCTGCCGCCGCGCCGAGGGCCAGCAGCAGCAGCCCCGGCCAGGCCGGCGGCGAGAGGGCCTCGGGCTGGCCCAGGCCCTTGAGCGCCAGCGCGGGGGCAATCGCCTCGGCCTGCCGCGCCGGCCACCAGCCGCCGACCAGCGCCGACGCAATGCCGAGCGCCCCGAAGCCGAAGGTGCTCACGACGCCTGCCTGCAACCTGGGCACGATGCCCGGGAAGTAGCCGCCGCCCAGGTCGCCGGCCAGGAAGCGCAAGGCCGCGGCGGCCAGTGCCGCGCCTAGCGCCAGCCCGACGGCGCTGCCGGCGGCGCCGATCAGCGCACATTCGGCCAGCACCCAGGTGCGGCGCTCGCGGGCGGTGAGACCCAGCACGCCGAGCAGGGCGAAGGTCGGTGTGCGCTGCGCCACCGACAGCGAGACCACGGAGAAGACCAGGAAGGCGCCGACGAACAAGGCCACCAGCGCCAGCGCCGTGAGGTTGACGCGGTAGGCGCGCGAGACGTCGGACAGCCGCTGCTCGCCCTCGTCGGGATTCGCGGCGACGACGCCAGGCGGCAGCGCCAGCCTGGCCAGCAGCGCGGCGCGGTCGGTGCCCGCCACCAGCCGCAGGTCCAGCCGCGTGATGCGGCCGACGGCGCCGAAATGCGCCTGCGCGCCGGCGATGTCCATCAGCACCAGCGGCGTGCCGCCGGCGGCCACGCTGCCGGCCACGCGCAGATGCTGGTAGCCGGGGCCGGCCTGCAGCGCGATCCGGCCGCCATCGGCCAGGCCCAGCCGCGCGCGCGCGGCCGGGTTGGGGAAGGCGGCGTCGGGGTCCAGAAAGGCCAACCTCGCCTCGCCCGCTGCCGGTTGCGGCAGCAGGGCCGGCGCCAGTGGCGCAGCGAGCAGCGCATCGACGCCGATCACGCGCACCGGCACGCGCCGGTCGTCGACGCTGCGGGCGTAGGTGTCGATCTCGAGCACCGGGCTGGCGATGGCCACGCCCGGGTCGGCGGCCACGCGGTCGAAGAGGGCGTCGTCGAACCCCTGGCCGTCGCCGCTGCGCAGGCTGAGGTCCGGCCGGCCGTCGGCGCTGCGCACGGCGGCCGAAAACTCGCTCAGCGCCGAGCCGTTGATCAGGTGCACCGAATAGGCCAGCGCCACGCCCAGCGCCACCGCGAGCAGCGCCACGCCATGGCGCCAGGGGTGGTGGCGCCACTCGCGCAGGATCAGCAGCGGGATCATGGGGCGGGCTCGATGCCGTGGGTCGTCAGGCGCAGCACGCGGTCGGCGCGGGCCGCGGCGGCGGCCGAATGGGTCACCAGCAGGCAGGCCGCTCCGGCCTCGCGCACCTGTGCGCGCAGCACGGCGAGCACGCGCTCGGCGGTGTCGGGGTCGAGGTTGCCGGTGGGTTCGTCGGCCAGAATCAGCGCCGGCGCATGGACCACGGCGCGGGCGATCGCCACCCGCTGCAACTGCCCGCCCGAGAGCTGCGCCGGCAGTCGGGCGCCGAGACCGGCCAGCCCCACGGCTTCGAGCACCGCATCGACCCGCGCGGCGTCGTGGCGGCCGAGCAGGCGCAGCGGCAGGCTGACGTTCTCGGCCACCGTCAGGTGCGGCAGCACGTGGAAGGCCTGGAACACGAAACCCAGCCGCGAGCGCCGCAGCCGGGCGCGCGCGTCGTCGTCGAGACCGGCGAGGTCGGTGCCGGCGATCTCGATGCGGCCTTCGTCGGCGCGGTCGAGGCCGGCGATGCAGTTCAACAGCGTCGATTTGCCGACCCCGGATTCGCCGAGCAGGGCGACGAACTCGCCGCCGGCCAGCGCCAGCGTGACATCGTGGAAAACCGGGGTGGCGCCGTAGCGCTTGCTCAAGGCCTGGATCGACAGCATGGGCCGCGATGATGGGGCCTGGGGGGTCCTTGCGTCATGGCTGCGTGCTATCGTCCCCGCGGGTTGTCGAGGACTTGCCGCGAAGGGATTGACGAGCATGGCGTACGAGATCGATCTGTCGGGCCGCGTGGCCTTCGTCACCGGGGCGTCGAGCGGGCTGGGCATGCAGTTCGCCAAGACCCTGGCTGCCGCCGGCGCCGGGGTCGTGCTGGCGGCGCGCCGGGTCGAGCGGCTCAAGACCCTGCGTGCCGAGATCGAGAGCCTGGGCGGCGACGCCCATGTGGTCGGCCTGGACGTCACCGACCCCGCGAGCATCCGCGCCGCGGTGGCGCACGCCGAGACCGAGATGGGTGCGATCGACATCCTGGTCAACAACTCGGGTGTGAGCCGGACGCAGAAGCTCACCGACGTGATGCCCGACGACTACGACCACGTGATGGACACCAACACCCGGGGCGCGTTCTTCGTCGCCCAGGAGGTCGCCAAGCGCATGATCGCGCGCAGCAAGGGCGAGGCGCCTGGCACCTACGCCGGCGGGCGCATCGTCAACATCGCGTCGATGGCCGGGCTGAAGGTGCTCGGCCAGATCGGTGTCTATTGCATGAGCAAGGCCGCCGTGATCCACATGACACGCGCGATGGCGCTCGAATGGGGGCGCTACGGCATCAACGTCAACGCGATCTGCCCCGGCTACATCGACACCGAGATCAACCACCTCCACTGGCAGACCGAGGCCGGGCAGAAGCTCATCAACATGCTGCCGCGCAAGCGGGTGGGCCAGCCGCAGGACCTGGACGCGGTCCTGGTGATGCTCTGTGCCAAGCAGAGCCACTTCATCAACGGCGCCGTCATCGCGGCTGACGACGGCTTCGGAGTCTAGCCCGCCGATGCGGCATCTCACCCCGCTGGAAGCCCGCGTGCTCGGCGTGCTGGTCGAGAAGCAGGCCACCGTCCCCGATACCTACCCGCTGTCGCTGAACGCGCTGGTGGCCGGCTGCAACCAGAAGACTGCGCGCTCGCCGGTGATCGAGGCCACCGAGGCCGAGGTGCTGACGGCGATCGACGGCCTCAAGGGCCTGAGCCTGGTCTTCGAGGGCGGCGGCAGCCGCGTCGTCAAGTTCGAGCACAACATGGGCCGCGTGCTGCACCTGCCCTCGCAGGCGGTGGCACTGCTGGCGGTGCTGATGCTGCGCGGCCCGCAAACGGCGGCCGAGTTGCGGCTGAACACCGATCGGCTGCACCGCTTCGCCGACATCTCGTCGGTCGAGGGCTTTCTCGACGAGCTCGCGGCCAAGACGCCGGCGATGGTCGTCAAGCTGGCGCGCGCGCCGGGCGAGCGCGAGGCGCGCTGGGCGCAGCTGCTGTGCGGCGAGGTCGCGCTGCCCGCGGCGCGGGCCGGGGTCGTGGGCGGCGACGAATCGGTCAGCGCGGGCGAGATCGCGGCGCTCAAGGCCGAACAGACGCGGCTGGCCGACGAGCTGCAGGCGCTGAAGGCGCTGGTGCAACGGCTGGCGCGCGAACTCGGCGTGGCCAGCGAAGCGGAGGGTGGCGATGCGCTTTGAACTGCCGGCCGAGAAGAAGCTCGTCCACGAGGTCGTCGTGCCGCTGCGCTGGGGCGACATGGACGCGATGGGCCACATCAACAACACGCTGTACTTCCGCTATCTCGAGATCGCGCGCCTGGACTGGATGTTCAAGGTCGGCGCCGGCACCGACCGCCGGGCCGACGGCCCGGTGATCGTCAACGCCTTCTGCAACTTCCTGCGCCAGCTCGAGTACCCGGGCGACGTGCGGGTGACGATGTTCGTCGCCAGCCCCGGGCGCAGCAGCTTCGAAAGTTTCCACACGATAGCGCGCACCGATGCGCCCGGCGAGCTCTATGCCGAGGGCGGCGCGCAAGTGGTGTGGACCGACTACCGGGCGAAGAAGTCGGCGCCGATGCCAGACTGGTTCCGCGCCCTGCTGGGCTGATCGTTCCCCGGGTTGCCCTGCATTCACGGCCCGGCGCCACCCGGGTAAGGTCGCGTCTCGTTCGCAGCCCATCGCCCGCGAGAGACAGACCATGGCCATCCTGAGCGACCAAGGCATCCGCACTCGGGACGACCTCGCGCGATTCGAGGCCGAGATGAGCCTCGAGCAGCGCCTGCCAGAGCGCAGCATCCTCGACGTGTTCATCGGCGCCGCGGCGCGCCGGCCCGAGCGCACCGCGATCACGATGCTGATGACCGGCGCCCCCGACGAGCAGCCCCGCCGCGTGAACTACCGCGAGCTGCTCGGCCTGGTGCGGCGCGCGGCCAACCTGTTCGCCTCGCTCGCCGGGCCGCGCCCCGGCGTGGCCTACATGCTGCCGAGCCTGATCGAGACCCATGCGACGCTGTGGGGCGCCGAGACCGCGGGCTACGCGGTGCCGATCAACTTCCTGCTCCAGCCCGAGCACATCGCCGAGTTGCTCAAGGCCTCGGGGGCCCGCATCCTGGTCGCGCTGGGCCCGCATCCGGTGCTCGACATCTGGCAGAAGGCGCTCGCGCTGCGCGAGCGGGTGCCTGGTCTGACGCTGCTGCGCGTGGCCCCGCCGGGCACGCCGGCCGAGCCAGGCGTGCTCGACTTCCACGCCGAGCTGATGGCGCAGCCCGACGACCGCCTGGTCTTCGGCGAGCCCGGCCGCGACGCCGAGGTCTGCGCCTATTTCCACACCGGCGGCACCACCGGCACGCCCAAGCTGGTGGCGCACACGCACCGCAGCCAGCTCGCCGCGGCGCTGGGCGGCGCGGTGCTGGGCGACATGCGCCCGACCGACACCCTGACCGCGACGCTGCCGCTGTTCCACGTCGGCGGCACGGTCTTCTGCGCCCTGAGCTGCTTCATGGCCGGCACGGGTCTGCTCGTGATGTCGCCCGGTGGCCTGCGCAACCCGGCGATGGTCCAGGGCCACTGGCGCCTGGCCGCGCAATACGGCGCGACGCTGGTCGGCGCGGTGCCGACCAGCGTCGGTGCGGTCCTCGAGGTGCCGGTGGGCGATGCCGACCTCGGCGCCGTGCGCGCCGGCTTCTGCGGCGCCGCGTCGCTGCCGCCGGCGGTGGGCGAGCGCTTCCGCCAAGTCACCGGCCGCGGCCTGTTCGAGGTCTATGGCATGACCGAGGCCTCGGGCCTGATCGCGATCGACGCCGTGGCTGGCGAGGGCGGCATCGGCTCGGTCGGCTGGGCGCTGCCCTACACGCAAGTCGTCGTGTGCCGGCTCGAGGCCGACGGCCGCCTGGGCCCGCCCTGCGCGACCAACGAGATCGGCGTCATCACGGTGCGAGGCCCGCATGTGTCGCCGGGCTACCGCAACCCGGCGCACGACGCCGGCGTCTTCGATGGCGGCGTGCTCAACAGCGGCGACCTCGGCTACACCGACGAGCAGGGCCGCATCCACATCGCCGGTCGGGCCAAGGACCTGATCATCCGCAGCGGCCACAACATCGACCCGCTGATGATCGAGAACGCGATGGCCACCCACCCCGCCGTCGCGCTGGCCGCCGCGGTGGGCATGCCCGACGCCTACGCCGGCGAGCTGCCGGTGTGCTTCGTCGCGCTGCGGCCCGGTGCCAGCGCGGCCGAGGACGAACTGCACGAGCACGCGCAGCGCACGATCGGCGAGCGCCCCGCATGGCCCAGGCAGATCCACATCGTCGAGGCGATCCCGCTGACGACGGTGGGCAAGATCTACAAGCCGGCGCTGCGTTGCGATGCCGCCGCTCGCCTGGTGACGCGGGTCGTCCGCGACGAGCTCGGCCTGGCCGACGCGACGGTGCAGGCCAGCGAGGGCGGCCGGCGCGGCATGCGCGTGCGCGTGACGCTGCCGCCGGCGGCCCGCCTTTCCGCACCGGCCGTCGAGCAGGCGCTGGCGGCCTACCTGTTCGAGGCGACGGTTGCGGTGGCGTGACGCTGCCGCCTGGAGCATCGGCAGCCGCTGGGTCCGGATCGACGCGCAGGCGGTCGTCGTCGAGGACTGCGTTGCCGTTCGTCGGAGCGGAATCGCGGGGCGGGTCGCGGCTAACGGTCACCGGCGCGATCGGCGGCAGCTTGACGCCGGCGGGCAACTGCCTCGCCGATCGACTGCAATGGCCACAGCGGCCCGATCGCATCGAGCGTGTTCTTGAGAACCAGACCCAGTTCGGTGTCGCCTTCCATTACCAAGGCCCGCTCGAAGAAGAGGCGGTCGGGATCTTCCTCGCCGCGTGCCAGGCGCAGATAGCTGGTGCTGGAAGCGCTGATGCGCAGCGCCGGTTGGCCTTGTTCGCCGGCGGCGGTGAAACCGAGCGGCGAAAGCCGAAGGCGCAGTCTGAGACCCAGGTCGGTGACCCGCAACTCGATGCAGTGCCCGCTCAGCGCGTCACGGGCGTCGTCCGGGAGGCGCGGCCACAGCAGCCTGTCGAGCACCTGCGCCGCGACGAAGGACGGTGGCGTCGTCGGCAGCTTTTCGACCCACCCGCAGAGGCGGCTGTGCAGGGGCGCCATCCAAGCCGGAAGCCCCGCCGGCAAGGGGTGGGGGTTGGCCGGGCTCATGCTCGGTACCAGTTCATGCCCGGCTGGCGGTGGGCATAGCCGTTGCCAAAGGGGCCGGGCACCCCTTGGTCGCGCCAGGCGCTTGCCCGATCGGCGGCTGCGGCCCCGCGGTTGATGACAGCGTCGAAGTCTTCGAGCACCCGGACGAAACCGCTGGCACAAGGCGAGAGCCGCAAGGCGGAAGCCCCTGCGGCCCGCAACGCCGGGCCGTCGGCCAGCAGGTTGTGCACGGCCGCCGACTGCGTCTGCGTCCCGTTGAGCACCAGGAAGGGCTGCCCCTCGGTCGTCGACAGGGCAAGGCCATCGGGGTCGGCAAGGCAGCGATAGCCGCAGTCGTCCTTGTTCGTGCGGTGGTGGCGCGCCGTGAAACAGCGCGCCGAGAAAGCCAGCGGCAGGCGGCCGAACACCCAGGCCTCGGTGGCGATCGGCAGCCCCTGTGGCGTGCGCACCGGCGAGCCCGGCGGATTGACCAGGGCCAGGGCATCGAGCGGCAGCTCGATCGGCGCGACCCAGCGCGTGGCACCGAGGTCGGCGTGCTCGTGCAGGGCTTCACGGCTGTGGATGTTCAGATGCGGGCCGAGGACCAGCGGCACGCGACCGGCGAGCACCTGCAGCGCGGACGCGTCGCCGGCCTCGACCGCGAACTCCTGCTGTTCGGCCTGGCGCTCGAGCAGCCGAAGATCTGCCTCGGACTCGATGAGCACTTGGGTCGCGAGGACGACGTGCTTGCCTGCGGCCTTCAATTCGCGGCCGAGGGCAAGCCAGTCGACCAGCCGGAATTCGCGCCGCCGGGCGCAGACCGACTCCCCCAGCACCACGGTGTCGGCCGGACTTCCGGCGACCTGCTCGTAGAACCGCATCAAGGCGTCGCGCGACCAGTGGTAGAGCACCGGGCCGACGGTGAGCGTCAGGCGCGGCGCGAACTCTTCGCTCGGTTCGCCGGGCGTCATGGCTTGCGCATCCGGTTCAGCGCCATGGGCGGCTGTACGCGCCCAGCGTGTGCTGCTGCCCTTCGGCATGGCGAGCCAGCGTGGCCGTCCAGGCGGGCTGCACGCTGTAGCCGGCGTCCGGCCGGCAGGCCTCGTCGATGGCCGACCGCCAGACGCGGGTGACCTGCTCGACGTAAGCCGCGCTGCGTTGACGGCCCTCGATCTTGATCGCCTTGACACCCAGCGCGATGAGTTCGGGCAGGATGGCCAGCGTGTTGAGGCTGGTGGGTTCCTCGATCGCGTATTCGCGCTGTCCGTCGACCATGAAGCGGCCCTTGCACAGCGTCGGGTAGCCGCGTCCTTCGTCGTGTCCATAGGTGTCGATCAGCACGCCGTTCAGGCGCGACTGCACGCCGTCGGGTCGTTCGAGCCAGCGCACGGCCGACGGCGGCGAGCACACGCCCGCATTGTTCGGGGATTGGCCGGTGGCGTATGAAGAAAGGATGCAGCGGCCCTCGACCATCACGCACAGGCTGCCGAAGCCGAACACCTCGATGTCGACCTCGGTGCCGCGGATCACCTCGCCCACCTGTTGCAGTGTCAGCACGCGCGGCAGCACCGCGCGCTGGATGGCGTAGCGCCGGCGGTAGAACTCCACCGCCGCGTGGCTCGTCGCCGATGCCTGGACCGACAGATGCAGGCGCAGGCCCGGATGGTGGTCGCGGCAATAAGCCATCACGGCGGTGTCGGCGACGATCAACGCGTCGGCGCCGAGCGCGACCGCACGGTCCACCGCGCTGTGCCAAGGGCCCGAGTCCCGGGCGTCGGCGAACGTGTTGAGCGCCATCAGCACCTTCGCGCCGCGCGCGTGGGCATGGGCCACGCCCGCGCGGACCTGGTCATCGTCGAAATTCAGGCCTGCGAAATTGCGTGCGTTGGTGCCGCCCTTCAAGCCGAGATAGACGGCGTCGGCGCCGGCGTCGACGGCCAGCTGCAATGCGCGCAACGAGCCTGCTGGACAGACAAGCTCAGGCGCGGATTGGGCTCGAGGCATGGTCGACACTTTCGAGTCGCCGCCGACAGCGCAGCAGTGCGTTGTCGGCGGCGCAAATGACGGATGCTCGTGCGCCGCAGTGCGCGACGCTTTGACGCATGTCAAAGCAGCTGAAATGGGCGTCGAGTCGTCGCCGCTGCCAAGGCCGCTGCGCCTGCCGGCAGAAAGCGCAGCGCCGATCCGGCTACGGCACGGCGTTGTACGGCCCGCCCTTTTCCAGCGCCCGGCGGTAGGCCGCGCGGGCGTGGATGCGTGCCAGCCAGTCCTGCAGCGCGGGCTGTGCGCTGCCGAGCCCGGCACGCTCGGCGGCCGCCTCGATCGGGTAGCTCATCTGGATGTCGGCGGCCGTGAACTCGCTGCCGGCGAACCAGGGCCGCGCGGCGATCTCGGCCTCCATGAAGGCGAGCTGGCGCGCGAGGTTGGGGGCGATGAAGCTGTGCGTGACCTTGGCGGCCAGGCCCTTGGCGACCGGCTTGACGAAGAACGGCACCTTGGCGCCCCGCACCTTGTCGAACACCAGCTTGAGCAACAGGAAGGGCATCGCGCTGCCCTCGGCGAAGTGCAGCCAGTAGGTGAAGCGGCGCCGCTCGGGCGTGCCCGCCGGCGGGCGCAGGCGGCCTTCGCCGTAGGTGTCGAGCAGATACTCGATGATCGCGCCCGATTCGGCCACCGTGATCTCGCCGTCGGTGATCACCGGGCTCTTGCCCAGCGGGTGCACGCGCTCGAGCTCGGGCGGCGCGAGCATCGTCTGCGGGTTTCGCGCGTAGCGCTTCACCTCGTAGGGCAGGCCGAGCTCTTCAAGCAGCCACAGCACGCGTTGCGAGCGCGAATTCTCGAGATGGTGGACGGTGATCATGCGGCCGATGATGCCGCATCGGGGGCCGCCGGCGCGCTACAGCAGCGCGTAGGTCGTGGTCGCGTGGGCGGCGAGCTGGTCGTCGGCGCCGATGACCTGCATCTCGCCGAAGACCAGGTTGCGACCCATGCGCAGCACGCGCGCCACCACGCGCGCGGCGCCGCTGTGGCCCGAGACCGGGCGCAGGAAGCTGGTCTGCAGCTGCACCGTGGTCATCGGCTTGAAGCCGCCCAGGCGCGTCATCACCGCCAGCACCATCGCGGTGTCGCAGGCGGCCATCATGGTCTGGCCGCAGAGCACGCCGCCTTCGTGGACGTGACGCGGCGTGACCGGCAGCGCCAGCGTGACCTCGCCGGCACGCGTCTCGAGCACGCGCAGGTCGAGCTCGCGTACCCAGGGCGCGAAGACATGCGCGAGGGCGTCCTGCAGCATCGCGGCATCGGCGAGAGATGCGTCGGGATCGGGCCTGGTCATGGTGCTCCGCCTGTGTTCGAGCGCGCCGGAAGGCGGCGCATTCATTCTATGTAAGGCTCGTCGGCGCCCGGGCGTAGTACGCTCTTCGCCTCGGCATCATCCCAGGCGGAGAATACGGCGCATGAACAAGATCTATCCCAGTGCTGCGGCGGCGCTGGACGGCCTGGTCCAGGACGGCCAGCTGCTCGCGGTGGGCGGCTTCGGCCTGTGCGGCATCCCGGAGGCGCTCATCGAAGCGCTCCGCGACAGTGGTGCGAAGAACCTGACCGTGATTTCCAACAACGCCGGCGTCGATGGCTTCGGACTGGGCAAGCTCCTGGAGACGCGCCAGATCCGCAAGATGATCAGCAGCTACGTCGGCGAGAACAAGGAGTTCGAGCGTCAGTATCTGGCCGGCGAGCTCGAGCTCGAATTCACGCCGCAGGGCACGCTGGCCGAGAAGCTGCGCGCCGGCGGCGCCGGCATCCCGGCCTTCTTCACCCGCACCGGTGTCGGCACGATGGTCGCCGAGGGCAAGGAGACACGCGAGTTCGACGGTCACACCTACGTGATGGAGCGCTCGCTGGTGCCCGACGTCTCGCTGGTCAAGGCCTGGAAGGCCGACTGCTCGGGCAACCTGGTGTTCCGCCTGACGGCACGCAACTTCAACCCGGCCGTCGCGATGGCCGGCAAGGTGACGGTCGTCGAGGTCGAGGAGATCGTGCCCACCGGCAGCCTGGACCCCGACGCGGTGCACCTGCCGGGCATCTACGTGCACCGCATCGTGCTCAACGCGAATCCGGAAAAGCGCATCGAGAAGCGGACCCTTACCGAGAAAGCGGGAGCCTGACCATGGCCTGGACCCACGACCAGATGGCCGCGCGCGCGGCGCAGGAGCTGCACGACGGCTACTACGTCAACCTCGGCATCGGCCTGCCCACGCTGGTGGCCAACTTCGTCGACCCGAACATCGAGGTCTGGCTGCAGAGCGAGAACGGCATGCTCGGCATCGGCCCTTTCCCCACCGCGGACCAGGTCGATGCCGACCTGATCAACGCCGGCAAGCAGACGGTGACCACCATCCCCGGCTCGAGCATCTTCGGCAGCCATGACAGCTTCGCGATGATCCGCGGCGGCAAGATCAACCTCAGCATCCTGGGTGCGATGCAGGTCAGCGAGAAGGGCGACCTGGCCAACTGGATGATTCCCGGCAAGATGGTCAAGGGCATGGGCGGCGCGATGGACCTGGTCGGCGGCGTCAAGAACGTCGTCGTGCTGATGGAGCACGTGGCCAAGAAGAGGGACGGCAGCATCGACCTCAAGATCCTGCCGCACTGCACGCTGCCGCTGACCGGCGTCGGCGTCGTCGACCGCATCATCACCGACCTGGCGGTGCTCGACGTGACGCCGCATGGCCTGAAGGTGGTCGAGATGGCACCCGGCGTGACGATCGAGGAACTGCAGGGCAAGACCGGCGTGCCGCTGCATTGAGCCGCAGCGGGTCGCGCCCGAACTCGCGGGCTTCAGCGCGCTGAAGCGAGCGCGCGGGCCACCTCGGGTACCAGCGCCGGCCCGCGGTAGATCAGCCCGGTGTAGATCTGCACGAGGTCGGCGCCGGCGGCGATCTTGCTGCGCGCGTCGTCACCCGACATCACGCCGCCGACGCCGATGATCGGCGCGCCCCTGCCGAGCGCGGCGCGCAGCCCGCCGATGACGCGGTTGCTCGCGGCCAGCACCGGTGCGCCCGACAGGCCACCGGCCTCGTCGGCATGCGGCAGCCCGGCCACGCCATCGCGCGCCAGCGTGGTGTTGGTGGCGATCACGCCGTCGATGCCATGGCGCTGCAGCGTGGCGGCGATGACCGCCACCTGTGCATCGTCGAGGTCGGGCGCGATCTTCACGAACATCGGCACCACCCGGCCATGCTCGGCGGCGAGCTGGGACCGCCGGGCCTGCAGCGCGGCGAGCAGCGCGTCGAGCGCCGCATCGTCCTGCAGCGCGCGCAGGTTCTTGGTGTTCGGGCTGGAGATGTTGACGGTCACGTAGTCGGCATGCGGATAGACGGCCTGCAGTGCGGCCAGGTAGTCGTCGGCGGCGCGCTCGATCGGTGTGCTCGCGTTCTTGCCGATGTTCAGGCCGACGATCCCGCCGGCGGCGCGGAAGCGCCCGGCCCTCCGGACGTTGGCGACGAAGGCCTCCAGCCCGTCGTTGTTGAAGCCCATCCGGTTGATGAGCGCCTGCCTGGCCGGCAGCCTGAACAGGCGCGGCTTCGGATTGCCGGGTTGCGGCAGCGGCGTGACGGTGCCGACCTCGATGAAGCCGAAGCCCAGCGCGCCCAGGCCGTCGATGCAGCGGCCGTTCTTGTCCAGCCCGGCGGCCAGGCCGACGCGGTTGGGAAAGTCAAGGCCGGCGAGCCGCACCGGGTCGGCCACGCGCGGCTGCTGCCACAGGCACTGCATCGGCGTGCCTTGCAGCCGGGCAATGCCTTCCAGCGTCAGGTCATGCGCCTGTTCCGGGTCGAGTCCGAACAGGAACGGGCGGGCCAGCGCATAGGGCAGGAGCTGCATGCGGCGATTGTCTCAGCCCCCGCGCTGCGGCCTCGGCGCTCATCGCGGCCCTGTTCGGCGCACCGATAATCGGCCCATGACGCAAGACGAACTCAAGTCGATGGTGGCGCAGGCCGCGCTGGCCCACGTGATTCCCGGCCAACTGGTCGGCGTGGGGACCGGCTCGACGGTGGACCATTTCATCGACGCGCTGATGGCCAGCGGCCTGCGCATCGCCGGCGCAGTGTCGAGCTCCGAGCGCAGCAGCCAGCGCCTGCGCGCCCACGGCATCGCGGTGTTCGAAGCCAACGAAGTGCTGCGCTTGCCGGTCTACATCGACGGCGCCGACGAGATCGACCCCCGCGGCTGCATGATCAAGGGCGGCGGGGCGGCGCTCACGCGCGAGAAGATCGTCGCCGACCTGGCCGAACGCTTCGTCTGCATCGCCGACCAGAGCAAGCGGGTCGCGGTGCTGGGCGCGTACCCGCTGCCGGTGGAGGTGATCGCGATGGCCTCGGCGCAGGTGATCCGGCGCTTCGCCGCACTGGGCGCGCAGGCCGTGCTGCGGCCCGGCGTGCTGACCGACAACGGGCATCCGATCCTCGACGTGCGCGGCCTGCACATCACCGATCCGCTGGCGCTGGAGACCGAGATCAACCAGTGGCCGGGCGTCGTCACGGTGGGCCTGTTCGCGCGTCACCCGGCCAGCCTGTGCCTGCTCGGCACGGCGGCGGGCGTGGAGACGCTGGTGTTCTAATCGGGGGCACCCAGAGAAACCCGAGGACCCGCTTTGGCCAAACCCAACTATTCGTTCGAAAAGCGCCAGCGCGAGCTGGCCAAGAAGAAGAAGAAGGAAGAGAAGGAACGGGAGAAGGCCGCCCGCAAGGCCGCCGGTCTGCCGCCGGTGGCCGATGAGCCCGAAGACGCCGAACCGCCCGCCCAGCCGGGTCAGCCCGGTCAGGGCTGATCGACCGCAGACTATCCGGATGCCGCGCGCGCGGCACGGACGCGCCAGCGCGCAGGGTCGATCGCGTCGGCCAGGTCCTGCTCCAGCGGCCACGGGGCGCCCGTGGCCTGCGCCGCCACCAGCCGCCCCAGCAGCGGCGCCAGCGTGATCCCGCGCGACCCGAGCGCCGTGATCGCGAACAAGCCGGCTTGCCGCGGCAGCAGGCGTGCCTGATCGCTGCGCTGCCCCGCCGGCAGCGTGGCCAGCGGCATGGCGCCGCACACCGGCAGCCGGTCATCGCTCTGCAATCGCCAGCCGACGCGGCCCTGCCAGGTGGCGGGGTCGACCGGCGCGCTCATGCCGGTGAGGCTGCGCAGGCGTGCCAGGTTGCGCAGATGGTCGGCCTGGCGCAGCTCGCCGTCGGCAGCACTGCCCGAGGGCTCGATCGCATCGCGCGTGGCCCCGCACAGCAGGCCGCCTCCGGGCAGGGGCAGCGCGTAGCCGTCACCGGCCACCGGCATTGCCAGACCCAGGTCGCCGCCGGCCCAATGGGTGACCTGCCCGCGCGTGTGCCACAGCGGCCACGGCGCGTGGCCCATCGGCGCGAGCAGCGGCGCTGCCCCGGCGGCGTTGGCCAGCACGACGATCGCCGCGCGCGCGACGAGGCGGCCACCGGCGTCGCGCAGCAACCATTGTTCCTGCTCGCGCGCCAGGCTGGCCACGGCGATGCCGGTGGCCAGGCGCACACCCGGCGTGGCCAGCGCCGCGCGCACCCAGTCGGCCGGCGCCAGCCAGCCGCCGCCGGGGTAGAACCAGGCCGGGCGGTCGAGCGCGACGCCGGCCCGCGCCGAAGCCGCACCCGCGTCCAGCGCCTGGACGTAGTCGGGCGGCAGCCCCAGGCGCTGCAGCGTCGAAGCCATCGCCGGCCAGCCGCCGGGCTGCGCATCGAGTCGCAGCAGACCATCGGCGCTGCCGTGAATGCCGGCGGCGATCGCGGCGCCGTATTCGCGCTGTGCCTGCAGGGCCGCGGCACGGTACAGGCGCGCGTGCGGGCCGTCGTCCGCGTTCACGCTGCCATGGAACAGCCCGCCGGGGTTGCCCGAGGCTTCGGCCGCCGGCGCCGGATGGCGCTCGATCACCGTCACCGCGAGCCCCAGGCGGGCCAATGCCTGGGCCGCTGCCGCGCCGGCGATGCCGGCGCCGACGACCACCGCCTCCCGTGCCGCGGCCGTTCCATCGGGCAGGCCCGGCACCGCCGGCCGTGGCGCGTACCGCGGCGCGTGGCGCGCGACGCTGATCTCGCGCTTGCCGCCGATGCCGCTCGCGCGCTCGACCTCGAAGCCGGCGGTGGTCAGGCCTTCACGCAGCTCGCGCGCGACGCTCCAGGTGGCCAGCGTGGCGCCGGGTGCAGCCTTGCGGCCCAGCGCCTTGAGCACGCGCGGCTGCCACATCGCCGGGTTGCAGGCGGGTGCGAAGCCGTCGAGGTAGAACGCATCGGCCTGCAGGCGCAGTGCCGGCAGCAGGGTCGCCACGTCGCCCAGCGCGAGCAGCAGCTGCACGCGGCAGGCGTCGAAGTCGAGCAAGTGGAGGTTGGGCGTGAGGGGTGGCCAGGCCTGCAGCAGCGCGCCGGCCAGCGCCGGCAGCGGCGAGCCGGCATGCGCGCGTGCGAGGTCTTCGCGCCGCGGCGGGTGGCGCTCGATCGCGACGTAGAACAGGCGCTCGCAGCGCGCCGGATCGCGCCGCCACGCATCCCAGGTGGCGAGGAAGTTGTTGCCGAGGCCGAAGCCCGTCTCCAGTATCGTGAAGCGCGCGCGCGCGGCCCAGCGCGCCGGCAGGCCGTTTCCGGCCAGGAACACGTGCGCCGCCTGCGCCAGCGCGCCGATGCGCGGGTGATAGACGTCGCCGTACAGCGCCGATCGCGGGGGCTCGCCGGGCGCGGCGTCGAAGGCGATGCGCGCGGGCTCGACGGCTTGGGTCTTCAAGGGTTCGGGGGGCGCTGGCCCGTCGAGCTGCGGGCGGCCAGCCAAGCCAGCAGCGGCTCGCGCACGCCAGCCAGGCCACGGTACTGCAGCACGGCGGGACTCATGCTGGCGATGGCCGCATGCAGCGCCGCGGCGCGCGCCGGCGTGTCGATCGCCGCCGCCAGCGGCTGCACCTCGACATGGATCGTGAACGCAGCCTGCGCGCGCTCGGGCAGCGGGATGAAGGTCTGGTGCTCGGTGCGCCACCAGGCGGCGGTTATGGGTGTGTGCTGCCAGCGCGCCGGGTCGACCCGTGCCGGGTGCGCGTGCAGGCGCGGGTGGTCGGTGACGGTCCAGACGAAGCGCTCCCAGCGCTCGGGGCCGGTGACCAGCCGCAGCAGCGCCTCGCTGGCGCCGAGCAGCAGCGCGCTGTCGGCCACCGGCGCGTGTACGGCCGTGAAGTGCAGGCCGACCTTGTCTTCGGGCGCCCAGTGGCTCGGCAGGGCGACGGCCAGCCAGGGGACGCGACCCTGGCTGGCGTCGACGATCGCGAGGTCCTCGGCGAAGCCGAAGGCCAGCAGCGCGGGCAGGCGCCACGCCGCGGGCAGGGCGCGCAGGCAGCGCGCGATCTCGTCGCCGCAGCCGAAGCGGCCGGGCGCCGTCTGCGCGACATCGCCTTCGCGCGAGACCTGCAAGCCCTGCTGCAGGGCCTGCGCGGCCTCGCCGTCCCAGGCCCAGGCCTGCGGGTGCTCGGCGGCCGCGTGACGGCACAGCGCAGCGATCGCCGGGCCGGCATCGAAGCCTTGCTGCGCGCATAGCGCCTGCGGCCAGAACGCCGACAACACGGCGAGCTTCTCGCGCTGGTGGCGCGCGCCCGGAGCCAGCGGCGTGAGCTGCGGGCTGCCGCTGGCGATGCGCCGCAGGCCTGGCTGCATGCGAAAGGGCGCGCCGACGGCGGCGTCGAAGTCGAAAGGCATGCGCCGATGATGCCCAAGAAGCAGCAAGGGCACCCGCGGGTGCCCTTGGAGACGGACGGCGTACCGGTCCTGTCGGACTCGCACGCCCAGGCTCAGACGCGCTTCTTGTACTCGTGGGTGCGGGTGTCGATCTCGATCTTGTCGCCGTTCTCGACGAACAGCGGCACCGAGACCTCGAAGCCGGTGCCCACCAGCTTGGCCGGCTTCAGCACCTTGCCCGAGGTGTCGCCCTTGACCGCCGGCTCGGTGACGACCTCGCGCACCACGGTGGTCGGCAGTTCGACCGAGATCGCCTTGCCGTCGTAGAAGACGACTTCCACCGGCATGTTGTCCTCGAGGTAGTAGATCGCGTCGCCCATGTTCTCGGTCTCGACCTCGAACTGGTTGTAGTCGGCGTCCATGAACGCGTACATCGGATCGGCGAAGTAGGAATAGGTGCACTCCTTCTTGTCGAGGACGATCTGGTCCATCTTGTCGTCGGCCTTGAAGACCAGCTCGGCGCCGCCGCCGTTGAGCAGGTTCTTCATCTTCATGCGCACGGTGGCGGCGCCGCGGCCGCCGCGGCTGTATTCGGTCTTCAGCACGACCATCGGGTCCTTGCCCTGCATGATGACGTTGCCGGCGCGGATTTCTTGAGCGAGTTTCATGGCTTCGATTCCGGAAGTATTCGTGGGTCGGCCCTGGTCGGACCTGGCGGCCGGATGGCCCTTGTCTTCGATGTTGCAGCGCTGATGTGCCTGCTGCTGGGCCAGCCGGCGTCAGCACGGTTGCCTGCAGCTTGCGGCCTTCGAGCCGCAGCGATACCGCATGGCGGCTGCGCACACGGCGCAAAGCCCCGCATTCTAGCAGCTTGCGGGTCTTTTGCTGTGCACGAAGGCCAGCAGCTGCGACGACAGGTCGGCCTGCGCGAGCTGGGCGCCGCGCCAGCGCAAGGTCGCTTCGCGCCAGGGTGCCAGCGGCGGCAAGCCGGGCCATCCCGGCGCGTCGCCGACCCCGTTCCAGGCCCGCCACAGCGCCGCGACGTCGGCTGCCGCCCCCGATCGCGCCAGCATGGCCTCGAGCTTGGCCTCGTGGGCACGGTCGTGCTGGGGGTAGACCTGCCACACGAAAGGCGCGCCGGCCCACAGCGCGCGCACCAGCGAGTCTTCGCCGCGGACGAAGTTGAGGTCGCAGGACCACAGCAGCCGGTCGAACCCGGGCTGGCTGAGCCAGGGCAGACGGTTCAGGCGCAGCCCCGGAGGCGCGGCGACGACCTGCTGCTGCGCCGCGCCCTGGGCCAGCAGCAGCAGCGTCGGCGTGCGCGCGAGGTCCTCGAGCAGGGCGGGGACCGCCGGGTTGGCGTAGCAGAAGAGGCTGACCAGGCGCTCGCCCGGCCGCGGGGCGATGCCCTGCGCTGCCAGCCAGGCCGCGCGGTCGAAGCTTGCCCGCGCCGCCATCAAGCCGGGCTCGCGCAACAGGCCGCCGGTGCGCGCCGTGAAGCCGGGGTAGAAGAACCACTTCGTCAGGCCGTTGCGCTGTGGCGAGGGCAGACCGTGCGAGCGCTCGACGTAATCCTCGGCGCTGAGGTACTCGAGGTTGATCCACGCAGGTGGCTGCGGGCGCGCCGCCATCGCGGCCACGAAGGCCGGCGGCGGGTCGCAACCGAAAGCCTCGATGACGACGTCGCCTGCCGCCTCCGGGCCCGGCCAGGGCAGGACATCGACGCCGGCCGCGCCCGCGGGCGCGATGAAGGCCAGGGGCGCCGCATCGTCGATCACGAGTCGCACCCGCTGGCCGCGCCCGGCGAGGTCGGCGGCCAGGCGCCAGCAGACACCGGCATCACCCAGGTTGTCTATCACGCGGCAGAAGATGTCCCATTGCAGGGCCGGCGGGACGGGCGAAGCGGACATCCGGCGATTATCGAAGCGGAGAGAATGGCGACCGATGACCGCGCCGACCGACCCACCCGCGCCCCGGCCCGCCAGGGGTGCCGCTGCCCGAGGTGCCGCGCCCGCTGCGGCCGCGCCCGCGCGCGAGCGGCTGCTCGCCGAAGTGGCCGCGCTGCCCAACCTGCCCGGGGTCTATCGCTGGTTCGACGCCCAGGACACGCTGCTCTACGTGGGCAAGGCGCGCAGCCTGAAGAAGCGCGTCGCGAGCTACCTGCACAAGGACCACGACGGCACCCGCATCGGGCACATGGTCAGCCGCATCGCGCGCCTGGAGACCACCGTCGTGCGCAGCGAGGCCGAGGCGCTGCTGCTCGAGAACAACCTCATCAAGACGCTCGAGCCGCGCTTCAACATCCTGTTCCGCGACGACAAGAGCTATCCCTACCTCAAGATCACCGGCACGCGCGGCGCCGACGCGGCAGCCGTCGCCGGCGCGGAAGGGGCCCCGCTGGCGTCGCGTTTTCCGCGCATGGCCTACTTCCGCGGCGCGGTCGATCGCAAGCACCGCTACTTCGGTCCCTACCCGAACGCCTGGGCGGTCAAGCAGACGATCCAGCTGATGCAGAAGGTGTTCCGCCTGCGCACCTGCGAAGACACGGTGTTCAACCACCGCTCGCGGCCCTGCCTGCTGTACCAGATCCAGCGCTGTTCGGGGCCCTGCGTGGGCCTGATCTCGGCCGCCGACTACGCGCGTGACGTGCGCGACGCCGAGCGCTTCCTGCTGGGCGAGCCGCAGGAGGTGCTGAGCGACCTGCAGGCCAAGATGATGAGCCACGCCGAGGCGCTGGAGTTCGAGCAGGCGGCGGCGCTGCGCGACCGCATCGGTTCGCTGTCGCGCGTGCTGCACCAGCAGACCGTGGAGGCGAGCAGCCTGTCCTCGGCTGACAAGGACGTCGACATCCTGGCCGTCAAGGTCGCCGGCGGCCGTGCCTGCGTCAACCTGGCGATGGTGCGCGGCAGCCGGCATCTGGGCGATCGCGCCTACTTTCCGACCCATGTCGATGAGGGCGCTGCGCTCGGCGCCGGTGACGACGACGACGCCGGTGAAGCCGCGGTCCCGCCACGCGCGCCCGAGGTGGCCGTGCTCGAGGCCTTCATCGTCCAGCATTACATCGGCCAGCCGGTGCCGCCACACCTGGTCACCAGCCACGCCGTCGACGCGGCCCTGCTCGACGCCTTGTCCGAAGCCTCGGGCGTGCGCGTTCGCGCCCAGCACCAGCCGCGCGAGCAGCGCCGGTTGTGGCTGGAGATGGCGGCCCAGGGTGCCGAGCGGGCGCTGGCGCGGCTGCTCGCCGAGGAGGGCTCCGCGCAGCAGCGCACGCGCGCGCTGGTCGAGGCACTGGACCTGGACATCGCCGACCCGGCGCAGCTGCGCATCGAATGCTTCGACATCAGCCACACCGCGGGCGAGGCCACGCAGGCGTCGTGCGTGGTCTACGAGGGTCACCAGATGCAGAACGCGCAGTACCGGCGCTTCAACATCGAGGGCATCACCGGGGGCGACGACTACGCCGCGATGCGCCAGGTGCTGATGCGCCGCTACGCACGGCTGGCCGAGGCCGTGGCGGCCGGCAAGGCCGACACTGAAATGGACACGGCCGGCAAGCCCGACACTGAAATGGACACGGCCGGCAAGGCCGACGACGGGGTCGATGGGGCCGCCGAGCGGAGGCCCCGGCGCGGGCCGGCGCGGCTGCCCGACCTGGTGCTGGTCGATGGCGGCCGCGGCCAGGTGGCGATGGCGCGCGAGGTGTTCGAGGAACTCGGCCTGGACATCGCGTTGATCGTCGGGGTCGAGAAGGGCGAGGGGCGAAAGGTGGGGCTGGAGGAACTGGTCTTCGCCGACGGCCGCCCCAAGGTCGCGCTCGGCCACGACTCGGCGGCCCTGATGCTGGTGGCGCAGATTCGCGACGAGGCGCACCGCTTCGCGATCACCGGCATGCGCGCACGCCGCGCCACCGTGCGCACCGGCGGCAGCCGGCTGGAGGACATTCCCGGCGTCGGCCCGCGCAAGCGGGCGCGGCTGTTGCAGCGCTTCGGCGGCCTGCGCGGCGTGGCCAGTGCCGGCGTCGAGGACCTGGCCGGCGTCGAAGGCATCTCGAAGGAACTGGCGCAGGAAATCTACCGTGCCCTGCATTGAGGTCGGAACGGCGCGCGCGCCCGTGCGCGCCGCGGCCGCAATCCTGTTCGCCGAACCGACTCCGACGCCGGACCCGGCCTGGACCCAAGCTTGGGCACAATCGCCCCGATGTTCCTCACCATCCCTACGCTGCTGACATGGGCGCGGATCGCCGCGATCCCGCTCATCCTGGGCGTCTACTACGGGCCCTGGGACATGACCACCAAGAACATCGCGGCGACCGCGATGTTCGTGCTCTTCGCCTTGACTGACTGGCTCGACGGCTGGCTGGCGCGCAAGCTGAACCAGACCTCGGCCTTCGGCGCCTTCCTCGACCCGGTGGCCGACAAGTTTCTCGTCTGCGCCTGCCTGCTGGTGCTGCTGCAGCAGGGCCGCGTCGACACGCTGGTGGCGCTGGTGATCATCGGCCGCGAGATCGCGATTTCGGCCCTGCGTGAATGGATGGCGCAGATCGGCGCCTCGCGCAGCGTGGCGGTGCACATGCTGGGCAAGCTGAAGACCGTCGCGCAGATGATCGCGATCCCGTTCCTGCTCTACGACGGGCGGCTGTTCGGGCTCATCGACACCCATGTCTGGGGCACGGGGCTGATCTGGATCGCGTCGGTGCTGACGATCTGGTCGATGGCCTACTACCTGCGCAAGGCGATCCCCGAGATCCGGGCCAAGGCGCGATGAAGACGCCATGAAAGCCGCGGCAGCCCCGCTGCCCGCCGGCGGCGCGACTTCGCTGCTGGCGAAGGCCGTGCCGGTGGCCTTCGTGCTGATCTGGAGCACCGGCTTCGTGGTCGCGCGCTACGCGATGCCGCATGCGCAGCCGCTGTCCTTCCTGGCCCTGCGCTATGCGCTGTCGGTGCTTGCGTTCGGCGGCTGGATCGCCGTCGCGCGCCCGGCCTGGCCGCGCGACCGCGCGCAATGGCTGCATCTGTCGGTGACCGGCATGCTGATCCAGGCCGGCTACCTGGGCGGCGTGTGGTGCGCGGTCAAGCATGGGCTGGGCGCCGGCCTGGCGGCGCTGATCGTCGGCCTGCAGCCGGTGCTCACCGCGATCTGGATCAGCGCCAGCGGGCGTCGCCACCACATCGGCGCCCGCCAGTGGGCTGGCTTGGCGCTGGGCCTGGCCGGCCTGGTGCTGGTGGTGCAGAACAAGCTGCACCTGGGGCAGGCCAGCGGCGCCAACGTGGCGATGGCGCTCGCCGCGCTGGCCAGCATCACGGTGGGCACGCTGTACCAGAAGCGCTGGGTCGCACCCTGCGACGTGCGCACCGCCAACACCGTGCAACTGCTGGCCGCCTTGCTCGTCACGCTGCCGCTGGCCCTGCTCGAGCCGGCACAGTTCGATCTTCGGCCGGCGCTGATCGGGGCCCTGGCCTGGTCGGTGCTCGTGCTCACGCTGGGCGGCAGTTCGCTGCTGTACCTGCTGATCCAGCGTGGCGCCGCGACGGCGGTGACCAGCCTGATGTACCTCGTGCCACCCTGCGCCGCGCTGCTGGCGTGGTGGCTGTTCGACGAGACCCTCACGCCGCTGGTGCTCGCCGGCCTGGCGCTGACCGCCGCCGGCGTGGCGCTGGTGCTGCGCGAGCGTTAGCGGTCGACCCCGGCAAGAACCTCAAGAGGACGGACCCACCATGACAACCCATCGCATCGCCGTCATCGCCGGCGACGGCATCGGCCGGGAAGTGATGCCCGAAGGCCTGGCCGTGCTCGACGCCGCCGCGCGGCGCTTCGGCATCGCGCTGCAGCTCGACGAGTTCGACTTCGCCAACTGCGCCTACTTCGCCCGCCATGGCGAGATGATGCCGGCCGACTGGAAGGACCGCATCGGCGGTCATCAGGCGATCCTCTTCGGTGCCGTGGGCTGGCCGGCGACGGTGCCCGATCACATCTCGCTGTGGGGCTCGCTGATCAAGTTCAGGCGCGAGTTCGACCAGTACGTCAACCTGCGCCCGGCACGGTTGATGCCGGGCATCCGCAGCCCGCTCGTCGACCGCGCCGGCGAGGCCTTGAAGCCCGGTGACATCGACATGTGGATCGTGCGCGAGAACACCGAAGGCGAGTACTCCAGCGTCGGCGGCCGCATGTTCGAGGGCAGCGAGCGCGAGTTCGTGATCCAGGAGACGGTGATGACGCGCACCGGCGTCGACCGGGTGCTCAGGTTCGCGTTCGAGCTCGCCGCCTCGCGGCCGCGCCGCAAGCTCACCTCGGCGACCAAGAGCAACGGCATCGCGATCACGATGCCGTACTGGGACGAGCGCGTGAAGGCCATGGCGGCGCAGTACCCGCAGGTCGCGGTGGACCAGTTCCACATCGACATCCTCAGCGCCTTCTTCGTCCAGCGGCCGCAGCAGTTCGACGTCGTCGTCGCCAGCAACCTGTTCGGCGACATCCTGTCCGACCTCGGGCCGGCCTGCACCGGCACCATCGGCATCGCGCCTTCGGCCAACCTCAACCCGACGCGGCAGTGGCCGAGCCTGTTCGAGCCGGTGCACGGCTCGGCGCCCGACATCGCGGGCAAGGGCGTCGCCAACCCGATCGGGCAGGTGTGGTCGGTGGCGATGCTGCTGGACTTCCTCGGCCACCGCGATGCGCACGATGCCGTGCTCGCGGCGATCGAGGCGGTGCTCGCCGACCCGACCGCGCCGCGCACCCCCGATCTCGGCGGACGCGCCGGCACGCGCGACCTCGGTCGCGTGCTGGTCGATGCCGTGGCTCGCGGTTAGGCTCTTGCGGATCGCTTGTCAAGCGTGGAATCACGCTCACTTTGAGCCGCTGGCGACCCCGGAACGCGGGGTGCTTGCGCCTAGAATCTTCGCTCCGCTTGACACTGCGCGAGACAGCGGGATGTAATGAATTCGAGAGGGGTCACAGCTGGTCGGAGGTGACTGGAGGGGGTGCAGGCTCGACGCGAGAACATCGCTTCGGCCTCCTTCGCGCGCTGCCGGAACGACGCCGCCTCGAGCCCGAACGCCGAGAGATCTTCAGAGGGGTATTGCGACGTGAACAAGAGTGAACTGATCGAGCACATCGCCAAGCAGGCCGACATCTCCAAGGCGGCCGCGTCCCGCTCGCTCGAGGCGCTTATCGGTGCCGTCAAGACCACGCTGAAGAAGGGTGGCAACGTGACCATCACCGGCTTCGGCACCTTCACCGCGCCCAAGCGCGCGGCGCGCACCGGTCGCAACCCCCGCACCGGCGCCGCGATCAAGATCAAGGCCGCCAAGGTACCCAAGTTCCGGCCCGGCAAGGGCCTGCGCGACGCGCTCTAGACCGGCGCCCCACCGGGTGCTTAGCTCAGCCGGTAGAGCGGCGCCCTTACAAGGCGTAGGTCGGCGGTTCGAACCCGTCAGCACCCACCACCTCGGCTAGACTTCAGGCTTCGTGAGCAGCGCCCACGGTGCGCTCCTGGTTGGAGCAGAAGCATCGAGGCGGTGCTCGCATTTCAGGCGGACCCTGGTTCGCTGTCAGGCCCTGCCGCTACCGGCGGGCCACGCTGGCGGGCGCCATCGGGCCCGCCTGTCCGGCCGGTCGGTCCGTCCGCGCCCCGAGGTTCACTGATGCTCGAATTCATCCGCACCCATACGCGACTGGCGCTCGGCTTCATGCTGCTGCTGATCATCCCGTCGTTCATCTTCTTCGGTGTCCAGGGCTACTCCCGGTTCATCAGCAACACCAACACGACGTTGGCCAGGGTCGACGGCCAGAACATCACGCGCACCGAATGGGAGGACGCTCATCAGCGCTACCTGAACCAGATGCAGCAGCAGTCGCCGAACGTCGATCGGGCGCAGCTCGACACGCCGCAGCTGCGCCGCGACGCACTCGATGGCCTGGTGCGCCAGCATGTGCTGCTCGCCGCCGCCAACGACCTGCACCTGTATCCGACGGTGGCTCGCATGGAGCGCCTGTTCGACAGCGACCCGCAATTCGCCGGGCTGCGCGGCCCCGACGGCAAGATCAACCGCGACCTGCTCGCCGCGCAAGGCATGACGCCCGAGATGTTCGACCAGCGGCTGCGCCAGGACTTCGCGGTCCAGCAGGTGCTGGCCGGCATCACGCAGACCGTGCTGCCGCCGGCGGCAGCCGCCTCGGCCGCGTTCGACGCCTTCCTGCAGCGGCGCGAGGTGAAACTGCAGCGCTTCGAGCCCGCCGCCTACCGCGCCCAGATCAACCCCAGCGACGATGAACTGCAGTCGTTCTACAAGGCCCATCAGTCCGAGTTCAAGGCGCCCGACCAGGCGAGCATCGAGTACGTCGTGCTCGACCTCGGCGCCCTCGGCAAGGCCGCCTCCGTGACCGAGGCCGACCTGCGCAAGGCCTACGACGAGTCGAAGGCGAAGTACACCGTGCCCGAGGAACGCCGCGCCAGCCACATCCTGATCAAGGCCGACAGCAGCATGCCGGCCGCCGACCGCGACAAGGCCAAGGCACGCGCCGAGGCCCTGCTCGCCGAAGTGCGCAAGAACCCGGGCGAGTTCGCCGAACTCGCGCGCAAGAACTCCGAGGACCCGGGATCGGCGGCCAAGGGCGGCGACCTCGACTTCTTCGG
The DNA here is from genome assembly GCA_963725755.1 of uncultured beta proteobacterium. Lineage (GTDB taxonomy): Bacteria > Pseudomonadota > Gammaproteobacteria > Burkholderiales > Burkholderiaceae_C > Rubrivivax. Next base: position 13,642 of record CAVRZW010000008.1, on the reverse strand, counting down.
TCGCGGCGCGATGGTCAAGCCCTTCGAGGACGCTGTCTTCAAGCTCAAGGTCGGGCAGATCAGCGATCTGGTCCAAAGCGACTTCGGCTACCACATCATCATGCTCACCGCAGAGCGCGGCGGCGAGGTCAAGCCCTTCGAGCAGGTGCGCGCCGAGGTCGAGGCCGACCTGCGCAAGTCCATCGCCGAGCGGCGCTGGGCCGCGGCCGCGGAGCAGTTCACCAACACCGTCTACGAGCAGAGCGACAGCCTGCAGCCGGTGATCGACAAGCTCAAGCTCACCAAACAGACCGCCACCGTGCAGCGCAGTGCGGCGCCGGGCGCCCGTGGCCCGCTGGCCTCGGCCAAGCTGCTGGAGGCGATCTTCGGCGACGATGCCCTGCGCAACAAGCGCAACACCGATGCGGTGGAGGTGGCGCCCAACCAATTGGTGGCAGCCCACGTGTTGCAGTTCTCGCCCGCCCACCAGCTGCAGTTGGCCGAGGTCAAGGACCAGGTGCGCGCGCGCGCGATCGAAGCCCAGGCCGCCGCCGACGCGCGCAAGGCCGGTCTGGCGCGGCTGGCCGAGGTCCGCGCGGGCAACGGGGCCGCGTTGCCGGTCACGCTCACGGTGGCCCGCAACACGCCGCAGGGCCTGGACAAGCAGATGCTCGACGCGGTCCTGGGCGCCGACGCCAGCAAGCTCCCCACCGCCTTCGGGCTGGATCTCGGCGACCAGGGCTACGTCGTGATCCAGGTGACCCAGGTGCTGCCGCGCGAACCGCTCCCCGGCAGCGACGCCCAGCTGACCGCGCAGTACGCCCAGGCCTGGGCGGCGGCCGAGGCCGATGCCTACGTCGAGGCGCTCAAGAAGCGCTACAAGGTCGAGATCAAGCCGGCCGCCGAAGCATTGGGCGGCGCCGCGTCAGCCCCGGCTCCTTGAACCCGGGGTCGCTATACTTCCTGGTCCAGCGGTGGCTGTAGCTCAGTTGGTAGAGTCCCAGATTGTGATTCTGGTCGTCGTGGGTTCGAGTCCCATCAGCCACCCCACTGCACCAATCCCTTGTAAATCAAGTACTTAGAGAGCACCATGGGTGCACAGGGTGGGTGCACAGTGGGTGCACTCCCTGGTGCTCAATCGGCCTCCGCACTGGACCTCCTCCGGTGACCATCGCCAAGCTCTCCGCGTGGCATCCTCTTCGTGTCACTTGCGTCGCCCTTCCATGGGCATTCGGTCGAGTCCTCCGTGCCGAGGCGCCGATCGCGCAAAGCATCACCTTCCCAGCCTCGGCACCGTCGAGCGAGCCGTGCGCCTGTTCGGCCTCGATGTGCTCACTGCCCTGGATGACGCAGGTTCAGGTGGGAACCGACCCGCGAGTTCGTAGGCTGCGGCATAGGCGGTGCGAAGGCCCACAGCGACCCTCCGCGCTCGTTACAGCACCGTTTGCCTTCAGCGCGTGGCACCAAGCGGCCCGACGGGCTACCCCATCGACGAGTCGCTGATTGGTTGTATGCAAGGCGGCAACGGCGCATCCAGCCGGCATCCTCTCTTCGACATGGAACTCGGCGAGATACAGGCCATGACGCGAGCGCTGGAAGATGGGCATGTGCAGAGTTGCCTGCCGGATGTTGTTCATCTCCCGGTGCTTCAATTGGGGGAGACCGAAGAACAGCGCATCATTGAGCACAACCGACAGCGCATTCAGGATGCCTTGCATCGGCTTGGTCCGCGCGTTCGTTGCTGCTTGGAGGAAGATGGTGGGATGGGGCCTCTCGATGCCGTCGCCGAGTGGTGGCCCGGCGGCTGGCCCCGAGAGCCCGGACCGTGGCTCCGGCTAACGTTGCCGCCCACCCTGTATCTCAGGTTCCTGCGCGAAGGGGTCGAGGGCCAGGTGACCCACGTACCGCCCGAAGAAGATGCACCGGCTACGACGATGGTGACGCTGACAAGCGGCCCCCATCTCTACGTGGCTGAACTGAGGCTAGACGACCCGGACCTGCGGCAAATGGTTCACGCGGCGTCCTCCGCCGGCTCTTGCCGTATAGCCGTGGTGAACCTGCGAAACGGCCGGCCATTCACGACGGAACTGGTTTGGCCGGCAATGGACGTCGCGGCGACAGACTTCCCGGGGACAGACTGCCAGCGTCTTGACGTTCTCGAAGCCGTGGAGCACCCCTACGTCCGCCGGCTGGCGGAGGCGCTGGTGCGTGACCGGTGCGCCACGGTTCACCTCCATCGGTGCTTGGTCAAGGCGGCGGTGAGTACTTAGCGTAAGCGCGCGATCAACCAAGCCCTATGCGCCGCCCGCCGGTTGCGGATCAGCGATTGGCCGCCGCATGGGGTCAAGGCGGTAGTGCCTCGAAGTCCTCGACGTTGTTGGCCTTGGACAGCGGCAGCATCGTTCAGAGCGGCAACACCACAACGATCCGCCAGGCCAGCCCGACGCTGACCTTCGGCGAGGAGGCCTTGCTGGCCAAAGTCAGCTTGCGGCGTCCTAAAGGGAGACCCGGCTCCGGCCAGTTCCGGCCGCTCAATCGGTGAGGGAGTCGGCCCCTCAGTGACCGGTCTCCGGGTACAGCGGACGGGTGCTCAGCGTCCAGGAGCAAGCAGGAGATCCAGAGAGCGCTCGGTCAGGAACCTGGCACGCCGGCCGGCACCAAAGTCCCGTCCAAAATCGGCTCGCCAAACCATCGACGGGGCGCTGCCGACCCAGTTGGAACGATTGCGCCCTGCGGTTCCAGTTTCGGCCGTTCTCCGGCAAGGCGATCCGTCAGGCTGTCAGGGTTTGGGGTGCGCATTGAAGAAGTCCCAGATCAGTTGCGAGGCGGGCAGGTCCGCCGGAGTCGTGTTATCGCCCTCGCGCACTGTGGTGCCGGGCCATGTGTGGCCGGCATCGGTGATGTACTGGACGGTCGCAGCTTTGCAATCGGGGTAGGTCGCGCGCCGCACGTGCGGCGTGACTTGCTCGATCGCCGGGGCGCCGCTGCACCCGTTTACGCGCGCCCACTCGTCCATTACTGCGACGGCGCCGGGGAAAGTGCCGAGCATCAGAATGTGCCCGCCGCCGAACGGCACCGTCGAATCCGCGGTTCCGTGAAACTCCAGCATTGGAATCGGCGCGCACGCGCGTGGGGGCTCGTACATGCCCGAGACGGGCGCGATTGCCGCGATCAGGTCGGGGGCCATGCAGCCGAGCCAGCTGCTCATGAAGCCGCCCTGCGACTTGCCCGTAGCGAAGATTCGCTTGGGATCCACGCACAGGTCCGCTCGAAGGTTGGCGACGAGCTCGCGAACGAACGCCGTATTCGCATCGCGCGCGGATTGCACGAAGCGCCATCCAATCCCACCGTCGGGGGTGGCAACGATGAAGCCCTCGCGATCGCTCATCGCGATAAAGCCGCTGACGGCGTTCTGCTGTTCCGGGTTGCTCAAGAGCCCGTGAAAGTTCAGCACCAGCGGTGCGGGCTTGTCCTTGTCGTAGCCGACGGGCACGTGCAGCAGGTAGGAGCGACTGCTGCCGGCGATAGCCACGCTGCGCGAGCTGGTCGAGCCGGCCGCGACGCCAGCGGGCAGCGCGGCGCCGCACCCAGAGCCAGCCGCCGCGCCGCCGGAGGCAGGCTGAGCCGAATCGGCGGCCGCGACTGCTGTACACCACGACGCCACCGCCGCCAGCCCGGCCATCGTGACACTCCGTCGTACACGGTGCTTCGAGTTCATATCCGTCTCCCTCGGGAAATGAATGCCCGGCCGGTTCGTCCCCGGAGCAACGTGCACGCACAACCGCTGCCGGGCGACCGCGGGCGCACCGTCACCCCATTGCTTCGGGATTGATCGCAAGGACACTATCCGGCAGCCGACGGCGGTCCGCGATGACACACGTCAATGCGCCGCCGGTGCGACCGCGTCCAACAGGGTCGGCGCCAAAGTCGGCCGGCGGTGACGTCTTCTGGAATCGTTGCACCACCTGCTCATCGAGACGGCCTCGACGCTGGGAATGCGGCGCAGCAACACTTGATCGGGCTCCTTGGGACCCAGCGCCAGGTGTCCGCCATCGCTCAAAACTCAGAAGGGCGGCTCCTGGCCGGGAATACCCGTTCGCGGAGTTCGTCGACAGCTGCCGTTGCGCAAAGCGGCGATCGAGCCGAAGGACTGCTGCCGGACTTGACCGCGAACTTGCAGTCCCGGCCAGTTCCTGTCGTAGGCCAATGGCTGCTGTCCGGCATCCTAACGAGGCGTTTCCGCGCCGAGGCAACAGGCAGTCCGTTGCCTGGTAGTCACCGTGCACGACCGACAAAAGTGTTTTTCAGTCCTACGCGGTTACCAATGGTGGTCAGATGGGCGAATTTCGACTGCACCTCCGGCGTCATCTATGCGATTCCCCGGTTTCGCGTGGCTTTGGCTGCGTTGTGGCCGCTTGAGAATCGCAAAACCGTCCGGCGGTTCTTTGTCGACTGCTGCCAATCGCAGTACACAACGAGTGTTCCTCGTTGGATTGCGGACGCCTCCCTGGCCCTATCCGAACGCATCTGGCCAGCCGGCAATGCACCGGCATCGCGCCTGAACATTCTCTGCGCGCATCTCGCAAGCATCCGTCGCGCCGACTTGACCGTCGTCTAAACCCCCTACGCGGCAGGTCAGCACCGACGCTGACGGAATGGCCAAATCCCTGCGGCGGCTATCCGAGCGGCAACGTCAACGACAAAGTGGTCCCGACCGCGGAGGGATGGACGCCGAGATCCCCGCCTATGGTGCGGGCGCGGCGCGTCATGTTGGCCAAGCCATGTCCCCTGCGGTCGTCCGCAAATCCGGTCCCGTTGTCACACACCCGGATGAATACTTTGCGACCGCTGCCGTCAAGCCCGGTTTCCACGCGAATGATCGTCGCCCGAGCGTGCTTCAATACATTGGTGAATGCCTCCTGCAGGATGCGCAAAATGTGCAGCACGTTCTGCGGCGTCAGGCACGCTAGCTTGGGCACGTCCCGGACCTGCCAGTCCAGCTCGATGCCGCAACGCCTCAACCGACCCTCGAGCCGATAGCGCAGGTTGCCCAGTACTGTCAGCAGGTCATTCTCCGTGGGTTCAAGCGAGTCAATGGTCAGGCGCAGGTCCTCGACGCATTCCCTGAGGACGGTCGCCACCTCCGCCGTCGACAGCGATCCCTGCTCGACCAGACTCAGCGTCGAGATGAGTTGTCCGCCGATACCGTCGTGCATATCGCTCATGATGCGCTGTCGTTCTTCGGCAATCGCCTGACTACGTTCCATCTGTCGCAACTGCATGAAGTTCTGCTGCAGTTCGGCATGCTTCTGAGCAACGCGACCTTCGAGTTCCACGTTGAGCCGACGTGCCTCACTGAGCGCGCGGATGAAGCGGTCGATCAGGATCCACACGAGCACGACGTTCAATGGCAGGAAGTCGTAGTAGTCCAGTGGCAGGTGCCCGAATGGGTGATCCAGCACATAGTTGTAAAAGCCATTGATGAGATGACTTGATGCAGCCATCGCAAGCAGCGCACTTTCCCATGAAGGCTGCAGCCAAGCCATGTAGACGAAGACCCCGACATAGCTGCCTAGCACCGGAAAGATCACCCAGTTCCAGTCGAAAGCGGAGGCCCAGGCACTGAGACCGAAGGTGCCAGCCCAAATCACGCTCATCGTGACCGCGAAGGTTGCCCACAGTGTGCGCTCGACCCGGGGGCGCGCCAAGCCCGCATAACTCGCCGCGAACAATGCCATCATGAACAATTTGCCGATCGCACCGAGCGCGAACAAGGCGTCCCACCAGGGGCTGGGGAGGGGCGAGAACCGCAGGTAACCGCTGGACGTATAGACGACCCAGCACAATGCCGACAGTCCGAAGTACAGGTACATCCTCTGCGCGCGCTGTCGCAGCCACAACAGCAGCGAAAACACTCCCCAGACTGCGGCGAAGACGCCGCAGAACTGCACTCCCGTTACCTGCCAGAAGTACCGGCTCTCATAGAGCGACCGCACCGCAACGTCTTCACCCACGGTCACACGAGTGAGTCCGTGCGCACCCTCCCCCTGGAGGTGTACCGCGAGCTCATTGGTCCCAGCGTGCAAGGCACCCGGAGGAATGACGAAATACTGCGGATAGACGTTGCGTTGAGGACGTTCTACCAGCCCGGTTCGCCCAATCAACATTTCGTTCACGAACACCTCAGCCACAGGCCGGGTGCGGGGGATGTAGACCGCGCGGGGCTGGTTCGCTCCTCCTTGTACGTCGAAACGAAGGCGATACCAACCGGAAGTCTCCGCGACCCCGGGGCGGGATTCGGACCAGAAGTCCGGCAAGGCCTGCGGCTTCCATGGCGCCGCGTCAGGCGGTCGTGTCGCGCCGCCCAGGACAAACTCCGCGGTGTCGAACTGCTGTACTGGCTGGGTGGCAATCGCAAGCGTGGGCAAGACAAGGGCAACGACGGCGCTAAACAGACGGAAAAGCTGGCAGCCAGCGACTCTGCTCACCTCTGTGTGGCGATCAGCGCCTCTCCCACGCTCAGATGAGTCCGAGTTTGCTCGCTTCATAGACCGCCTCTCCGCGTGAGTGCACCGCCAGCTTCTGATAGATGTTCTTCACGTGCGCGGTGATGGTGTGCGGCGACACGTCCAGCAGTCGCGCAATCTCGGCGAAGTTGAAGCCCTTGGCAATGAGGCCGAGCACTTCGTTTTCGCGCGGCGAGAGCGCGGGAAGATCGCCGTGTACGGTTGGCTCGGCCTTGCCGGCGCCAGCGCTTGTCGCCCCTGCCTTGAAGCGCTTGAGCAACTGGCGCGCGATCACCGGGCTGATCGGCGATCCTCCCGCACGCAATTGCGCGATGACCGCGACGAACTCGTCGGGCAGGCTGTCCTTAAGGATGTAGCCCGCGGCGCCGGCCTCGATGCTGGCCAGCACATGCCCCTCGTCGCCAAACACGGTGACGACCATGATTTCCGTTTGCGGGTGATCGCGCGCCGCCTCCCGGATCAGGTCGATGCCACTGCCGTCGGGCAGACCGAGGTCGGTGATCAGGACATCCGGCGCCTGCCTCGCCAACTGCCGCCGTGCGGAGGTCAGATCACCGACCGCGGCCAGCAAGGCCAGCCCCGGCGCCGAAGCGACGATTCCGCAGAACTTCGCGAGGAAAGCGGGATCGTCTTCCACGATCATGACCGTCGTCACCGTCGCCCTCCGCATTCTCGATGTTGACGATGATCATAAGCACGGCGCGAGAGTCAGTACACCGCAACCAGAGACGGCTGCGCGGCAATTGCTGGCCTGGGCGTTTGTGCACGACCACCGTTGAAGACCCCATAGCCAGGGGCGAGAACGGTCATCGCGAACAGCGCGACGAGCAGCATGCCGAAGGTTTGAGTGTCCAATGAGCGCATCGTCGTCCAACGGCTTGCGCTGCCGGGATCAGTGTTGTCGCCATTCTTCATTGCGGGCTCCTATTGGCTGGTTCATTGGTGACATCGGTATCCGGCCTGGACCGGTGCCTGAAGACTAGACGGAACGTCGCAAGCCCGAATCGCGCGAAGACGTCAGTGCCATCCATCACGCGATCGCGTGATGCGCATCCACCGCTTGATGCGCAAGCTCGGCTGTGTCGGCGACATTGAGAGCGCCGGCGGTTTGAGTTAGCCAATGGAGGACGCGATGAAGAAACCTCTGACGACTTTCGCCGTAGCCATCTTGGCCACGGCGGCCCAGGCCGACATGGTGACCGACTGGAACCAGAAGGCGGTGGAGACCATGGTCGCCGCGAATACGCCCGCGCCGATCGCGAGCCGCAACATGGCGATGGTGCAGGTTGCGGTCTTCGAGGCGAGCAATGCGATTGCTGCGAGATTCCGGCCCTATCGCGTGGGGCTTCCGGTGGCGAGTGGAGCATCCCCAGACGCCGCCATCGCTGCGGCCGCACATGGCGCACTGGTCGCGATGTACCCCGAGCGCCAGGCCGCGCTTGACACGGCACTGCAGGCGTCGCTGCAACTTCTTCCCGACACGCCGGCGCGGCAGGCGGGGCGCTTGCTCGGGGAACAGGCCGCCGCCGCCATCTTGGAACTACGCCGGTCGGACGGCTCCGATCCTGGCGAGACGCTGACGCTGCCCACCGGTCCCGGACGGTGGACGCCGGGCCCGGGTGTCGCGCCGCTGACGCCCCATTGGGGCGCCGTCATGCCGTGGGCACTGTCCAACGGTGCGCAGTTCCGCCCGGCCGCACCGCCGGCCGTCGACAGCGAGCGCCAGCGGCGCGACTACGACGAGGTGCTTGTGCTAGGTGGCAAGACCAGCTCGGTGCGTTCCGCCGAGCAGACCGAAGTGGCGCGGCTGTGGATCACGCCTGGAGTGCCGACGTGGAATCCAGTTGCCCGCCAACTTTCGGCGGCACGCGCCCTGACGCTCGAGCAGAACGCACGGCTGTTTGCGCTGCTGGCGATCGCCACTGCCGACGCGATCGTGGCTTGTTGGGACACCAAATACACCTTCCACGGCTGGCGGCCCGTCAACGCGATCCGCGAGGGCGGAGTGCCGGGCCGTACGCCCCAACCAGGGTGGGAGCCCGCCGTTCCGACACCGCCCTTTCCTGGTTATGTCTCCGGGCATGCCTGCTTCAGCGGCGCGGCGCAGGTCGTGCTTGAGTCGCAATTCGGCAAGGGCGAAATTCCGGAGGTCACCGTGTCCACCGCAACGGCGCCTGGTGTGATACGCCGCTACGCGAGGATCTCGAGCATCGTCGAGGAGATATCCAATGCCCGCGTATGGGGCGGCATCCATTGGCGAACGGATCAGGACAAAGGCGAGGAACTCGGCCGCAAGGTAGGGCAATTCGTCGTTGAGACCCAGTTGCGTCCGCTCGATTAGGATGAATTGTGCCTCGGATCACCTCTGCATTGAGGAGGTTTGCGGCGTCTGCACCGGGTTGTAAATGACCGCACTGCCCCAGCAGAATTTGAAGGGCGATGGGCTGCTCACGGTCGAGATGTTGAACTCGCATCGTCGAAGAGCTCCCGTTCGTCTCGAAGAAGATCGAAAGACCGCTGCCAAGATCGGCCGCGAAATGGAAGTCGCGGCCAGGAGCAGACACACAACTCGGCGCCACCAACCGGACATCTACCAGCTGGGCAGCGGCGGCTGGCGAGTGCGGAGTGCGGCGCTCAACACGCCGGGCGATGCCACCTTCCAACGTGTCGATCGCGGCTATCGCATCAGCACGACCACTTTGCCTTTCGACCGACCCTGGGCGAGGTACGCCAGCGCCTCCCTGGCCTGCTCGAAGGTAAACACCTTGTCGATCACCGGCCGGATGCTCTGCGCCTCGAGGAGCTTGCCGATCTGGGCGAGTTGGTCGCCGTCGGGGCGGGCAAAGAGGAATGAGTAGTCGACGTTCCGCTTCCTAGCGAGGCGCATGATCTTTCGGCTCATCAGCGCGAACACGAACGTCAAGATGAAGTTGAGCCGGCGGGCGCGAGCGAACGCGACGTCCAGGGGCCCAACCAGGGAGACGATCTTGCCCCGCGCCTTGAGGATGCCGATGGCCTTCTCGATCGAGTCGCCCCTGACGGTGCCCAGCACCGCGTCGTAGCCGCGCAGCACGGCCTCGAACTTCTGCTTCTTGTAGTCGACCACCTCGTCGGCGCCCAGGCTGCGCACCAGTTCGACATTGCCGGTGCTGGTGGTCGTTCCGACCTTGGCCCCCATGAGCTTTGCCAATTGGATGGCGAACGTGCCGATGCCGCCGGACCCTGCCGGGATGAAGACCTTCTGGCCCGACTGGAGCTTGAAGCGCTCCTTGAGCGCTTGCCAAGAAGTGAGCCCGACCATCGGGATCGACGCCGCCTGCACGAAGTCGAGATTGTCCGGTTTCAACGCTGCAGCACTCTCAGGGACCACCGCAAATTCGGCGATGGAGCCAGTGCCCTGGTCGAAGATATTGGCGAAGACCGCATCGCCGACCTTGAACCGGGTCACGCGGCTGCCGACCTCGACCACGACACCGGCCAGATCGCTGCCCAAGGTGGCGGGAAGCTGGAATCTCACGACGGCCTTGAAGATCCCGGTGGGGATCATGTTGTCGATCGGGTTGACGCTGGCCGCATGGACCTGGACCAGCAGTTCGTCGGCCTTCGGTGTGGGGCGGAGAACGTCGGCGAAACCGATCCCGGGCGACTTGCCGTAGCGTTTGAAGGTGAGCGCTTTCATGGTCTTCCTGGTTGTGACGGACGCGATTCGTCCGCTTTCGGGTCAAGTCGCAGCAGGTGGCGACTCGAAGATGGCGCAGGTGGTTGTTGCATGGGCATACAGCTTCCCGTCAGGGCCAACAATCCGCGCTTCGGACGTGCCGACCTGACGGCCAACATGGAGGGCGGTACCCACGCATCGCAGCGGGCCTGTTTTCGTGTTGGCCGCCCTGACGATGTTGAGATTGATCTGGCTGGTGGTGTAGCTTCGTCCCGCGGGCAACTTGGTCTGCACCGCACATCCCAACGCGAAGTCCAGCAAGGTCGCGTACCAGCCGCCATGCACCGAACCGAGCGGGTTGTAGTGCTTCAGCTGCGGCGTCGCCTGGAAGACGGCGTGCCCATCGCCCAGCTCGACCAGCTCGCAGTCGAAGGTGTCGGCCATGTACGGGTGGGGCAAGTCGCCTTCGAGCAAGGCAGTCATCACCTGCAGGCCGGTCTTGCCCTGAACCTGGTGCAGATGGGCCAGACCGGCATGCCCTCCGCCCCGGTCGAGCCTGCGCTGTCTCACCTGCTCCAACTGCGCCTGCCAGGCGTTCAGCGTGGCTTCCGTCGTGTTCTCGTTCGTCATGAAGACCTCAAGTGATGGTTTGGACGCGTGATCACGGCTGCGCCGCCCGCGGCTTGGTGTCCACCGGCAGACAGAGCAGGCCAGTGAGCAGCGCCAGCGCGCCGTGTAGGAGATACAGCGCATTGAAGTCGGCGCGTTGCAGTGCCGCATGGCCCAGCAAGGCCACGGTGAGCGCCACGCCCAGCACCGAGCCGAACTGGCGCGTGGCCTGGTTGACCGCGCTGCCGACTGCGTAGTGCGCCACCGGCAGGCGGCTCACCGCCGCGGCCGACAGCGATGGCAGCACCAGGCCGACCGCGATGCCGCTCATCATCAGCCCGGGAAGCCAGTGCGACAGATAGTGCGGCTCGATCCCCGGCACGAGCAGGAACCACAGGCTGCTGCAGGCATACAGCAGCGAACCGCCGACCAGGAAGCGGCGATGACCCAGCCGTGTCGCCAGGCGACCGGTGACGATGGCCGTCGGCATCACCAGCAGCGGCCCGGGCGTCACCGCCAGCCCGGCCTGCGGCAGGCTGAAGTGCCAGACGTTCATCATGAAGAAGAAGAAGGTCAGGAACATCATCGAGAACGCCGTGCCGAAGGCCAGCGTCGCGACGTTCACGTAGCGGTAGGTGCGGTTGTGGAATAGCGCCAGATCCACCAGCGGCGCCTTGGCCTTGCGCGCCCACGCCACGAAGGCGCCGGCGGCGACCAACCCGGCAGCGCCCAGAACCACGAGTTCCAGACGACTCCAAGTCGGCACATCGGATTCGACGATGGCCAGGGTGACGGCACCCACCGCCAGCATCAGCAGTGCCATGCCGACGCCGTCCACCCGTCGGCGCACGCTGGACTTCTCCGATTCCTGCAGCAGCGACGCACCGCGCCACAAGGCCAGGCCACCCAGGGGGAGGTTGATGTAGAACGCCCAGGGCCAGCCGAAGTGGTCGATCACGAAGCTGCCTGCGCTCGGGCCCACCGCGGCCGCCAGGCCACCCACGGCGCCCCACAGGCTCACGACCACCGCACGCTTGCTCTGCGGAAATGCCGCCAGCACGATCGACAGCGATGCTGGCGTCAGCAACGCCGCCCCGACGGCCTGCAACACCCGGGCCGCGATCAACCAGCCCACGCTGCCGGCCAGACCGCAGGCGGCGGAGGCCGCCAGGAAGAGCGCCACGCCGATCAGGAACACGCGCTTGCGGCCATGCGTGTCGGCCAGGCCGCCCGCGGGAATCAGCATCGTCGCGTACACCACCGTGTAGGCATTCAGCACCCACGACAGGTCGGCAGTCGTGGCGTCGGCGAAGGCATGCCGCAGGGGATCGAACGCCGCGAACAGCATCGTCGTGTCGAGCGACACCAGGAAGGTGGCGATGCTGGCGACCCAAAACACGGGCCACGGCGATACGGGTGTCGCGGCGCGCAAGACCGGAGTGTCGACGACGGCGGTCATGTTCAGTCCCGCGCCTGCAGGTACACGCCGGGCTGCGCCGACAGGCCCAGCTTGACCTGCTGCGTCATCTCGTCGGCCAGCACCTCGTCGGCGCCGGCTTCGAGCGCGTCGAGTGCTTTCGCGACGATCTGCTCCGGCGTCGACTTGGGACTGGCGATGCCCTGCGTCATGTCGGTCTCGACGAAGGCCATGTGCAGCGTCAGCACCTGGGTCTTCTGGCCCCGCAACTCATTGCGCAGGCCGTTGCTCAGGCTCCACACAGCGGACTTCGAGACCGCGTACCCAGCCAGCGCCGGGCTGGTGATCCAGCTGGCGACGGAAGCCACGTTCATCAGCGCGCCGCCGCCGTTGGCCGCCAGCACTCGCGCGAACGCCTGGCTGATGCGCAACACGCCGAAGACATTGGTCTCCAGCTGCTGGCGCAGGCGGGCCTCGGCATCCGCAGCGAGAAACCCGCCGAACTGCGCGATGCCGGCGTTGTTGATGACCACGGTCACGTCGCCGGCCGCCGCGACGGCGGCCGCGATGTCGGCAGGCGAGTTCACGTCGAGCCGCAGCGGCGTGACGCCGGGCAGCGTGACGCTCTTCGGGTCGCGTGCACCGGCGTAGACCTTGCGCGCTCCACGTGCCAGGGCGGCCTTCGCGAAGGCAAGCCCGATGCCGCGATTGGCGCCAGTGATGAGGACGGTGGCGTTGTCGAGTTTCATGGTGTTCCTGTAAATGATGGTCGTCATATTTGCCGGCGTGCAAGAGCGCGACGGCGGCTTCTACCGGCGCGTCAAGCGTCGTACTGCTGGATCAGGCTGGCCCGCACGTTTGCGAGCCACGCCTTGCCCGCCTTGCCCTGCAGCGTGCGCGCCAGTTGCAGCGTGCCGACCATCGTGGCGGCGACCACCTGGGCCTGCGCCGGGTCAACGCCGGCAGGAAGGGTGCGGCGCACAAGCTCGACCAGGCCCAGCACGCGGGCCCGGGCGGCACTGGCGACTTCTTCGGCTTGGCGCGGGATTTCGGAGGCCAACGCGGCGACCACGCAACCGCACTCGGCATTCTCGAGCTGCGCGTCCGCCAGGTAGGTGTGCACCAGCGCGGAGAACGGACTCATCCCGTCGGCCTGCGCCTGGCGTAGCCGCTCGACGAGCACGGCCCCGGTATCTCGACCGGCGCGCTGCGTGGCCTCGGCCAGCAGGGCGTCGCGCGAGGCGAAGTGGGCATAGAAGCCGCCATGCGTCAGGCCGGCCTCCTTCATGATGGACGCCAGACCAACACCGTCGTAGCCAGCGCGGCGGATGGCGCGAGCAGCGACATCCAGGATTCGGTCGTGAGTAAGTTCTTTGCGACTGGTGGGCACTGGCATGATGGATCGCATATTACGAGCATCATATTCATGCGTCAACTGCGGTTGACCGTCTG
>CAVRZW010000007.1:0-17925 GCA_963725755.1 uncultured beta proteobacterium | reverse complement strand
GGCCCGGGTACTTGGCGTGGAAGCGCTCGAGCAGGCTCGATGGCACCAGACGGTTGACGATGGGCTCGGGACAGGTCACGCGGACCACGCCCGTCGCGTCGTCTCGCGCCGACGTGACCGCTTGTTCGAAGGCCGCGATCGCGCCCTCGACGCGCTCGGCCTGCGGCAGCAGCGCCGCGCCGAACTCGGTGAGCCGATACCCCGTCGGCTGGCGCTTGACGAGTTCACGGCCGAGCCGGCGCTCGAGTTCGGCAATGCGCCTCTGGACGGTGGATTGATCGACGCCCAGCGCGCGGCTCGCCGCCAGCGTGCTGCCTTGGCGCGCCACCGCCAGGAAGTACTTGAGGTCGTCCCAGTCGAACTCCATCGCCTGCTGTTGCCCTCGCGGCTGTGCAGAAGTGCGGCCCCGCGGCGGCAATTTTGCGCCTTCCGCCAGCCGTCTCCAGTGCATAGCCTTGCGTCACTCGCCGGCGCCGAGCGGCGCGGAGTCCCAGCCCAAGGAGACCAGACGATGAAGCTGCCAGAACGCGAGCAGGACGCTCGCCCCGACCTCGAGGATCGCGCCGGAACGCGAGCGACCATCGGTGCAGACCCACAGGCCTTCAAGGTCAAGGCTCGAGAGCAATGGGACCGCAGTGCCCGGGGCTGGAACGACCACACGCCGCAGATCCGGGCCTGGCTGCGTACCGCCACCGACGCGATGCTCGAGATGGCCGGGGTCCGGCCCGGGGCCAGGGTGCTCGACGTCGCGGCCGGCGCCGGCGATCAGACGCTTGACATCGCCCGCCGGGTGGGCCCGAGTGGGCAGGTGCTGGCCACGGACCTGTCGCCGGGGATCCTCGCCCTGGCGCAGGCCAACGCCGAGCGGGCCGGCCTGCGCAACGTGACGACGCTGGTCGCCGACGGCGAAGCGCTTGCTGTCGAGTCAGGCAGCTTCGACAGCGCCGCGTGCCGCCTGGGGCTGATGCTGTTCCCCGAGCCGAGGCGGGCCCTGAGCGAGCTGCACCGGGCGATCCGGCCCGGCGGCGGCGTCTGCGCGATGGTCTTCGGCCGGCCCGACCGCAATCCCTGCGTGACGACCTTGATGGCGACCGCGCTGAAGCATGCCGGCCTGCCCCCGCCCGACCCGTCGCAGCCCGGCAGCCTGCTCAGCCTGGGCCGCCCGGGGCTGCTCGACGAGATGTTCAGGGAGGCGGGATTCAACGACGTCGCGACGACGACCGTCGACGCACCGTTCAGGCTGCCTTCGGCGCGCCACTACATCGACTTCGTTCGATCCTCCGCGAGCCCGATCCAGCAGATCCTGGGTCGCCTGGAGCCGCAAGCGACGCTGGCGGCATGGCAGGACATCGAAGCCCGGCTGGCCCAGTTCCAGACCGACGACGCCTGGGTCGGGCCGAACGAACTGCTGCTGACGGCGGCGCGGCGCTGACTCCGGGGGCATCGCCCGCGTACCGGAAGGGCCCTCGTCGCGGGGGCGAGGTCTGCCTGAAGGGCGTCGCGAGCTTGAACAGCGCTCTGACTGAAGGTCACTTCAGGGTCGAAAGGGATGCCTGACGACTCCCCCCGAT
Organism: uncultured beta proteobacterium; assembly: GCA_963725755.1. Lineage (GTDB taxonomy): Bacteria > Pseudomonadota > Gammaproteobacteria > Burkholderiales > Burkholderiaceae_C > Rubrivivax. The sequence goes on along the minus strand of CAVRZW010000007.1, from coordinate 16,354 downwards.
CGCGCAATCACAACTTGAAATCGTAGTCGATGATCAGTGGCGCGTGATCGCTGAAGCGCTGCTCGAGGTAGATCGCTTCGCGCTTCGCCTTGGCGGCGATGGCCGGCGTCGCCAGGTGATAGTCGAAGTGGCGAAAGACCCGCGAAGAGCCCGGGCGGCGTTGCACGACGATCACGGAAGGCGGAATCTCATGACAGCGCGACGACTGGCAGCAGGGCGCACTGACGCGGCCATCGACAGGAGGCAGCGAGGTGACGTTCCCGGCCATGAGCGGGTCATCCTGACCGCCCCGTTCAGGCGCCCGTATCTGCGGCTCGCATTCGGTTCGGGCAACCCTTGACATCGTTGACACCGTGAGGCGAGCACCCCGGAAGTGGAGGTTATCAAGGGAAACGGTGGCCCGCCGCTCGGCTTGAGACCGTGACGCACGACAGTCTCGACGTGAGCATCACCATCGCTACGTTGGGCGGACCATCAACTTGGTACCCTCCAGGATCTCCCAGGCGCTGACGTTTCGCGAGCCGGGGATATGACCGCGGCGCCCATACTCGTTGACCTCGCCACGGTGTTGCCGCCGGCCGAGCGCGTTGGCCAGGCACACGCGCGGGTTGCCGATCGACGCGAGCAGTTCGTCCTTTTCGACCGTGAGCTGGGGGCGCATGCGGGGACGAAGGTCGCCGGCTCGTACCCGCATGGCGGCTGGCATGTCGGTCCACCTGCCGCTCGCCACGCTCCCCAGCCCCCGTCGAGCACCGCTGCCTCGTCGTGTCCGAACACGCGCAGATCCGGCTCCTCGGGATGCTCTGCCAGCTCCCCGGCCGATAGCAACGGATCCATGGCTCGTGCTCGCAGATCCATACCTTCACGCATCGACTGCCAGGTGCAAGCCACGCCATGCAGCCAGAGCAGTGTTGAGGCTGCTCAGCCAGAGCCCAGATTCCAGCGGCGCCCCGCGTCGCGGACGAAGCACCGCGTCCGCCCGATTCGGACCGACTGCGAGCTCATGCAGCCACCAATGGCACACCGCAGACGATAACGGGCGACAGGTTGATCCCGCTCAACGTGGCGAGCATCGTCAGTCCTGAAATGTGAAGCGTTCGCTTGGAAGTGCTGGCGCGCTGAGAACAGCGACGTCAATGCAACCGGAGGTGCATTGCCTGATCCCCGCATCGGAGCGTCCCATGACACCCGTCACCGAAGACTTCGTGAAACATCTTCTCGAGCACATGGGAGACTGGTTCGATGACGACCGACAGCTTCAGTCGGCCAGCCTGCGCAAGGATCTGTTTCCCTACGCGCGCCTGTTCTCCCCCATTCAGATCAATCGGCTGCATGTCAAGAACCGGATCGTGATGGGCCCGATGGCCAACACGGGCATGGCCGATGAATATGGGCGGCCGAGCGAGAAGATGATCCGGTACTTTGTCGAGCGCGCCCGCGGCGGCGTCGGCTTGATCACGTCGGGAATGGTCCCCATCAGCGACGCGGCCGATCCCACCGTCACGGAGAGGGACCGCAGCACCTATTTCCCGCGCCTCAGCGGCAGCCGCGCGCTCTTCTCTGGCTGGCGCGACTTGGCGGCGGGCATCCACGCCCATGGGGCGCACTTCTTCGTCCAACTCAGCCCCGGGATGGGGCGGGTGGGTGACCCGGAGGTCCTGCTGACGAAGCATCGGCTACCCGTCTCGGCATCATGGAATCCGAACTTCTACATGCCCGGTATCCCCTGCCGCCCGCTGACCGACCGCGAGTGCCGACGAATCGTCGAGGCCGCAGGGCAGGCGGCGGCAGATGCGAAAGCCATGACCATCGACGGCGTCTACCTGCACGGACACGAAGGCTATCTGCTGGAGCAGATGACCAACCCAGCCTTCAATCGTCGACCGCTCGGCCACTTCTCCGACTGGCAGGTCTTCGGCCTCGAGATGGTGCGCGAGATGCGCAAGCGAACCGGCGCCGATTATCCGATCATGTACCGCATCGACCTCTCGCTGGCGCTGAACGCCACCTACGGCGCGCGCATGGAAGCCGTTGGCTCGCTGAAGAAGTTCCGGCGCGAACGTCAGATCGGCGAGACGCTCGACTACATGGCTCGGCTAGTCGAGGAAGGCGTCGACTTGTTCGACGTTGACCTGGGCTGTTACGAGAACTGGTGGCTGCCCCACCCGCCGAACTCGATGCCCAGCGGGGCGTTCCTGCCCGTCGCGCATCTGGTCAAGCAGTTCTTCGCCGAGCATGACGTTCGATCGCATGCCGGCCTGCCCGTTCCGGTGGTGGCGGTCGGCAAGCTCGGCTACCCCGACTTGGCCGAGCAGGCATTGCGCGACGGCCTGTGCGACATGGTGATGCTCGCGCGGCCGCTTCTCGCCGACCCGCAGTGGCCGAACAAGGCCTACGCCGGGCGAGTCGACGAGATCTGCCCCTGCATCGGTGACCAGGAAGCCTGCTTGCACGAGATCGTCGAAGGCGGCCATATCAAGTGCGCGGTCAACCCACGTACAGGCTTCGAGGACGCGCTCGGCGTCGACGTTACGCCTGCCCCCGCACCGCGCCGGATCGGCGTCGTCGGCGCCGGCCCGGCCGGCATTCAGGCCGCCGTCACGGCCAGCCGCCGCGGTCACCACGTGACCCTCTACGACGCACACCAGCGGCTGGGCGGCTGGCTGATCGCCGGGTCGGTGCCGAAGACGAAATACGAGATCGCCAACTACTTGGGCTACCTGGAAGCGCAGGTGCGGCGCTGCAGTGCCGACCATGGCCTGAATGTCCGGCTGGGCCAGACGGTCACGCCCGAGTCGTTGCAGCAGGAGCGGTTCGATGCGCTCGTCGTGTGCAGCGGCGCCAGGCCGGTCACGCCGGACGTCCCAGGCAAGGAACTGCCGCATGTCGTGCAGGCGGTCGACCTGTTGCTGGACCCGGAACGGGCGAAGGGCGCCAGCGAGATCGTGGTCGTGGGCGGCGGCGCCGTGGGCTGCGAGGTTGCGCACTGGCTCGCCGCGGAGCACGGCAAGCGCGTGACCGTGATCGAGCCGCTGCCCTACGTGATGAAGGGACTGTGCACTGCGAACCGCGGCCACCTGATCCACGAGTTGGAGCGGCGCGGCGTGCGGCTGCTGAACTGCACGCGCCTGCAGGCCATCCGGCCGGGCGAGGTGACGATTGGGCGCAACCGGTCGGCCACCGTACCCGACCCCTATGTCACCTGGGCACCGATCCTGCCCGAGAACGTCCCCAATCCGTTGGCCAAGTCGATCGTCGAGGAGGTCGCGGAAGAAACGCTCCACGCCGACCTCGTCGTCCTGGCAGCCGGCTTGCGGCCGGACCATTCGCTGTTCGAGGGCTGCCAGGAACTGCATGCATCTGACGAGATCGTTCCAATCGGCGACAGCTTCCATGTCGGGCAGGTATTTCAGGCGGTCCACGCCGGATTCGGCGTCGGCCGTTCGCTGTAGCGCCGCGTTCGCAGCCGAACTCCTGCTCCAACCGAAAGCAGGCCTTCAAGCACCCGTGCAGCCCTCACCTGATCACCCGCAAGCTGCCAGCTGACCTGACCGTGGCCGCTTGTTCCGCGACGCGTCAAAGCGTGAAGTCGTAGTCGATCACCAGCGGTGCGTGGTCGGAGAACCGCCGCTCGAGGTAGATGTGCTCGTGCTTCGCCGTCTTCGCGATCTTGGGCGTGGCCAAGTGGTAGCCGATGCGACAAGAAACCCGCGAAGACGCCAGCCAGGGCGGCCAAGTGTCACGCGAGCCCCGAGCCCATGGGAGCGCCATGACTGTCGGCAGACCGCACTGAAGCGGTCGTCGACAGTCCGGCTGCGAAGTGGCGTTCCCGGCCAGAAGCGATCCGACGTCAACGACCGCTAGTTGAGGATCGGATCCAGGCGGCTCGGACCCGGTGCCAGGGGCCCAGCGTCCTTGTGACTTGCCTCAGGCACGTTGCTTGAATCCAATGGGCCACGTCCCAAGGATCCCCGGCCACCAACCGACCGAACGCAAGGCGCAGCAAGCCATTGTGGAACACTCAGAACCCACGAGCTCTTCCTGGCTTCGGCCGACCTTGGCGATGAACGACGAAGTTCGGTTCGGAGAGTTCAGGCTGCTGCCTAGCGAGCGGATGCTGTATCGCGGTAGCAAAGATGTCCCGCTGACCGCGCGCGCCTTCGCCGTCCTGCTGGCCCTCGTGGAGCGCGCCGGCCAGCTTGTGGGCAAGGACGAATTGATGCAGCGCGTCTGGGCCGGTCTGATCGTCGAGGAGAACAACCTCGCGGTGCAGGTGGGCGTGCTGCGAAAGCTGCTGGGCACCGACGCGATCGCCACCGTGCCCGGACGCGGCTACCGCTTTGCGCTGCCGCTGATCGGCGCCAGCGCCACGCCACGCAAAACCAACCTGCCGGCGTCGACAGCTCCGCTGCTGGGTCGCGACGACGACGTGGACGCGCTGCGCCGATGGCTGGAAGCGCAACGCCTGGTCACCGTCGTCGGCGCCGGCGGCATCGGCAAGAGCCGGCTGGCCCAGGCCGTTGGCCGCAGCCTGGCGGATCGCTGGCGTGACGGCGTCTGGTGGCTCGAACTCGCCGGCCTGGCCGATCCGGCGCTGCTTTCGTTGTCCGTGGCGCAAGCCTTGGGCGTGAATATCTCCGCGCCTGAGGGCGGACCCGCGGTGCTCGCCGCGGCGCTGCGCGAGCGCGAGATGCTGCTCGTTATCGACAACTGCGAGCACCTGCTCGAGGCGGTGGCCGAACTCGTCGACCGGCTGCTCGATGCCGTTCCCGGGCTGCGCGTGCTCGCGACCAGCCAGGAACCCTTGCGCCTGCAGCCGGAGCAGCAGTACCGCCTCAATCCCCTGGCCGTGCCGCGCGATGCGTCCACGCCCGAAGCCCGCAGCTTCGGCGCCCTCGCGCTGCTGATATCGCGCGTGCGGGCCGTAGCCCCGAACTGGTCGCTAGGCGACGACGACCTGCCGCTCGCCGTCGACCTGTGCCGGCGGCTTGACGGTCTGCCACTGGCCATCGAGCTGGCCGCCGCGCGCGTGCCGCTGCTGGGCCTGCGCACAGTGCACGACCGCCTGGACGAGCGCTTCCGGCTGCTCACTGCCGGCTCGCGCACGGCCTTGCGCCGGCACCAGACGCTGCGCGCCGCGATGACCTGGAGCCACGGCCTGCTGGACGATTCGCAGCGCACCGTCTTCATGCGCCTGGGCGTCTTCAGCGGCGGCTTCACGATGGCGCTGGCGCAATCCTTGTGCATCGATGCGCAACTGGACGACTGGGCCGTGCTCGAACAGCTGGCGGCACTGGTGCAGAAGTCTCTGGTCGTGCTCGACGACGGCCCGGGCCAGCGCTACCGGCTGCTGGAATCGGCGCGCGCCTTCGCGCTGGAGCAGTTGGCTTCCGCGGGCGAGACGTCGCGCTGCGTGACGCGACACGGGCAGACGATGCTGCAGCTCCTAATGCGCATCGACGACGCGAACATGGACGGCGAGCTGCGCACCGACGAATTCGCGGCGCAGGTGCTGCCCGAGCTGGACAACCTGCGCGCCGCGTACGCTTGGGCCGACGGGCCGGACGGTGACCGCGCCATCGCCATCGGCCTGGCCGCGCATGTCGGGTCCCTGATCGACTACAGCCTCGAGTTCGTGGCCTGGCTGCTGACGCAGCGCGAGCACATCGAACGCCATGCTGTCGACGATGCCACCGCGGCGCGCTTCTGGCGCGGCATCGCGGCGAGCAACATGTCCGGATTCGTCCCCACGGCCAGGCAGTTCGATGCTGCGCAGCGTTCGCTGGCCCTGTACCGGGTCCTGGGCTGGCCAAAGCGTGTCTTCACCGCGCTTCGCCGCAGCGTGAGCTGGGCGATCAGCCTGCACGACTACCGGTATGCCGGCGCGGCGCTCGACGAGGCCGAGGCCTTGCTCCAACCCGATTGGGGGCCGGAATTCCGGATCGAGGTGCTGCGCGGGCGTGCCTACCTGGTGCGCCAGACCGGGCAGGTCGATGCGGCATTGGGCTTCATGGGCGATGCGCTGCGGCTCGGACGGGATGTCCTTGGCGACTGGCGGCTCGAAGTCATCGACCAGACGAGCCTCGCCGACCTGCTCTGGCAGGCGGGCCGCCCTGCCGAAGCCACGGCGATGATCGGCGATCTGGTGCAACGGATGCGCGTCCGGCCCGCCTCGGACTTCGAGCTGATCGACGCACTCGAGACCTGGCTCTGGATACTCAGCGAGATGGGCGACGTTCCTGCGGCCGTGGCCGTCGCGCGTGAGGCCCTGCCGGTGATGCGCCGCATGCCGCGCTTCTCGCTGGCCGGCTGCGCGCACCTGCTGCTCGGCCTGGGCCGGCCCGAGGATGCGGCGCGCGTGCTCGGCGCCCGCGCGGCCCGCACGCGCGCCGGACTGGAACCGGTGGAGCAGGGCAACCTGGCGCGGCTGCTGACGGCCACGCAGGCCGGCGTCGCGGCCGCGCTGCCGCCCGCCGGCTTGTCGGCGCTGCTGGCCGCGGGCGAACGCCTGGGCTACGCCGGGGTGTGCGCCCTGCTCGCCGAAGCCGTGGCCGAACCCTAGACTGCGGTTTCGCGCGCCGCCCCGTCAGAGAATCAGCCCGGCGGGCTCAGCCGCCCCGTGCGCAACCGGCGCAGCGACATGAGCGCGGCCAGGCCGGCGCCCATCATCCTCGCCGTGCCGCTCTCAGGAATGGGCGGCGCGTCGCCGACGCCTTCGCTGGCAACGATGCTGTAGGCGCTGGCGTTCGCGAAGCTGGGGTCGATGGATCTGGGAATCGAGGTCTTGAAGGCGCGGCCATGCAGCTCGCTGGGGCCGGCGCCCGGGCCGGCCCTCAGCAGGCCTTCAGCGCGAGCCGTTGGCCGTGGTCGGGTCGATCACCGCGGCCACCGGCGTGATGCGGTTGGCCGGGAAGCCCGAGCGCTGCGCGTGCTCGCGGATCAGCGCTTCGCTGGGCGCGTTGTAGACACAGTAGATCTTGTCTCCCGCCACATAGCTCTGCACCCACTGGATATCCGGGCCCATGTCATGCAGCACCTTGTTCGATGTGCGCGCGGCGTCGCGCAGTTGTTCGGGCGTCATCTTCGACGCGCCAGGGATGTCGCGTTCGATGATGAAACGCTGCTGCGCCATGGCCGAGGCGCCGACGAGAAAGAGGGCGGCCAGCAAGAGATCGCGGATCATGTTCACTCCTGGAGTCGGGCAGAAGGGTCAGACTTCGGCGGTCGTCGGGTTGATCACCCTGCGCACCTGTGCCACCTGGTCGGCCGGAAAGCCGCCAAGCCGCGCGTGCTCGCGCACCAGCGCTTCGCCGGGGGCGTTGTAGACGCAGTAGATCTTGTCGTCGGTGACGTAGCTGTGCACCCACTGGATGCTTGGGCCGAGGTCGCGCAGCACGCCGCAGGACGTGGCGGAGATGGCCTGCAGTTCGGCCGACGTGAGCTTGCCGGCGCCAGGGATGTTTCTCTCGATGACGAATTGGGGCATGTCCTTCTCCTGAAGAGGTGGGTGGCCTGCCGATTCCGACCGGCCTGGCGGCATGGTCGTCGCGCACACTGCCCGGCGTCCTTTGATTGTTCTGAATTCCGCCTGAATTCGCGCTCAACAGTCGCCCGGACCGCAAAGCAGCCGTGTGGCGCCGGCAGCGGCTCCTTGTGGACCTGACCGGGGTCTGCCGCGGCACGGGCCGACGCCGTGGAGATCGCAGTTCGCGAGGACACGGGCGTCGGGTTTCCGGCGGCCATGCTGATCGCTTTCAGGACCGCTTTGGGTCGATTTCTGCTATCCGCTCGCCCGCAGCTGAACGCCCGCTCCGACTGACGGCGGGCGTTCAATTGCGGGCGCTTGCCACTCGGCTGATCGCCGAACCCTGCCAGTCGTTCTCACGGTGGCCGGTTGCTCGGCGACACGTCAAAGCTTGAACTCGTAGTCGATCGTCAGCGGCGCATGGTCCGAGAAGCGCTGGTCCAGGTAGATCGATTCGCGCCTGGCCTTGGCGGCGATGGCCGGCGTCGCCAGGTGATAGCCGATGCGACAAGAAACCCGCGAAGACGCCAGCCAGGGCGGCCAAGTGTCACGCGAGCCCCGAGCCCATGGGAGCGCCATGACTGTCGGCAGACCGCACTGAAGCGGTCGTCGACAGTCCGGCTGCGAAGTGGCGTTCCCGGCCATTTCCAGTCCTTCGCCAGCGGCCGCAATGCGGCTGCCGAGGCCGCCCTAGCCATGCCACCGGATAAAGCTAACCTCGTACGTCCGAGACGGCCCCGGGTCAGTCCACTTCACCTCAGCACAGGAAGCCGCCCAATCGTCCGTCCACGAGTTGCTCCTCGCCTTACGCACTGCGGAACTCGTGTGCTCGCGGTTCGTCTCGGGAAGTCGCTGCCGTGTTCGGGCGCTGCAGGACCGACGTTGAGTGCCTCGCGCTGAACGCGAGAAGCCCGGCTCGACCAGCTCCGCTGGGCGATTCCGAGACGCGGATCGACTTCTGGTGAACGACAGTGCTCAGAGGTCAATGTGGACGTCGTCGACGCGCTCGACGACAGCGCCCGAGGAGACGGCGCAGCTGGCAGTGAGCGTGCCGGTGACCTCGGCGATGACGTGGTGCTCGCCGACCTCGATGATCTTGGCGGTCATGCCCGTGCGCAGGAACAGTGCCTTGGCCAGCATGCCGCCAAAGACCTTGCCGGCCGCATTGCGGGCGACGAGGCGCGCCTTGCCCGTGAACTTGAACTGCACATCCTCGGCGGCCTCGATCTGCATTCCGAGGCGGTAGACGCCCGTCTGCTTGGGCCTGAGCTGCGCGTTCTGCGAGAACGTCGAGGTGCGAGTCGTCGTCCACTGCTGGTTCGAACCGAACTCAAGCGTCGCGCTGACCTCAACCTTGCCGTTGGCGACGAGCGGGATGCCGACCTCGCCTCCGATCTTGATACCGAAGCCGAGCTTCTCCGAGAGCCCCCACGAGAACGTCTCGGTCACCGTCTGCGTGTACGTCTGGCCGATCGTGCCCTCTGCGTCCAGCGTCTTGACGACGATGTTCGAGTCGCCGACGAAGATGGGCCTCTTCTTCGACGCGATCGCGTCGGCGATGAGGTTCTTGTCGCCAAAGTTGAAGTCGTAAAGCGCAGCCTCGAGCGTGAAGCCAGTCGGCTCGAACGTGAAGTAGTTTCGCGCCTCGTCCCTGCCGTGGCCCTCGACCATGTTGTCGCCGCGCGTGATGTCCGTCGACATGAACAGGAACTTGCCCGTGGCCGCAGACCAGAAGCTGTAGCCGCTGCCGTCGAAGTGCACCTCGAACAACGTGCGCCCGTCGCCCTCGTTTCCGCTGCGCGCCTCGACGACCTTGTCGCCCTTGCTGTCGTCGCTGCTGACGAATAGGTTCTTGCCCGTCGCGGGGTTGTGCAAGCGCCAGCCCGCCGTCGGGCCGCTCACGAGCACCCACACGTTGCGGCTGTCCGTCCCGTCGCCGTGCCCCTCAACGACGTTGTCGCCCTTCTTGATGTCCGACGACACGAAAACGTACTTGCCGGTCGATCTGTGGCGCATGACGTACGGGATGTTGCTGAACAGGCCCGGCGACACCTCGTCTGTCGGAATCGTGTCGATTGGGAGGATCGGGGAGGGGGAGGACATGTTTTCTCCTTCGCTGCTCTGGAGACACTAACAATTAGAGCTATGCCAGCGTTGGCTCGACTGACGATGCATACTTGGTTGCGCTACAAAGGCAGCTACCGGCGATCCTCAACATCCGGAGTTCTCCTTCGGTCGTGAGGATGAATGCATTGCGGCACTCATTCTCTCTGAGAGAAAGACAGCAACGGGCCGGTGGCGGGTCTACGCCATCATGAACTCGGTGCCGTGGACTTGCCGGCCAAGCTGGCAGTCCCCAGAGCTGCCGCCCGCACACCACCTCGTCCGGGTGGTGTGCGGGTCGATTCCGTCCGCGACATCCAAACGCAGTCGGTACTTGAGAAGATCAACGCGGACCTGCGGCTGATGCCGCGGCCGCCACCAAGATGCCGGCGTGGGCACGGCGCCTCGCGACGGCGCTGGTGGTGCCGCAGGGGCCACTCGAGCAAGAGGAGCCGGCCACTGAAGCGGCTGCGGCCGCCGAGTGCGAGGTCGAGACCGTCCAGGCACGGCCCGGCCGCATCAGCTGGGCGCGGCTGCTCAAGCGCGTCTTCGACATCGACATGCAGCACTGGCCGAACTGCGGCGGCGGCGAACTGAAGATCATCGCGGCCATCCTGGAGCGGCCGGTGATCGAGAAGATCCTCACCCACCTGGCGCTGGACCCTCAGCCACCGCCCCGGGGGGCGGGCGCGCGAGACGGGGCAAGACTGAAGCCGCCTGAGCCGCGCCGGCCGTCGCAAACATATCGCCGCAGGTTACGTCGTCACGCCGCAGCCCGCGCGGTGCTGCTCCCTGTGTCGGCGCGACGCTGCCCAAGCCAGGGTCAACCCTGAGGCCGCGGCCGCCAGCGCCCCTTGTGGCTCCCCTGGTGCAAGGTCAAAGACCTGCCGAATCGGCACGGCGCAACGGCGCGGTCACCCGATCCGAGCACACCAGCAATCGACAGATCGGTCCCCGGGGCCGCTTCGGGCCTGCCGGGCTTGCTGCCGGGGCGTTTGAAACGCCTATGCCCCCTATGCCCCTGGCCAACGGCACGGGCATCATCACCGCGCTCTACGGCAAGGACCCGACCGACCCGCAGTGGGCGAACGACCCCGGCATGAAGGCCTGGGTCGAGTTCATGAAGAAGTACTACCCCGCGGGCAGTCTGACCGACGCCAATAACGTCTGCGGCTACGGCGTGGCGCAGACCCTGGTGCAGGTGCTCAAGCAGTGCGGCGACGACCTCACGCGCGAGAACGTGATGAAGCAGGCTGCCCACCTGGACATGACGCTGCCGATGTCGCTGCCCGGCGTCAACATCCACACTGCGCCCGACGAATACTTCCCGATCGAGCGCGAGCAGCTGGCGCGCTTCGACGGCAAGACCTGGGTGCTGTTCGGCAAGGTCTACGGGCGCTGACGAAGGCGATTCGTTCCGCAGGCCTGCGGGGGCAGGCAGGGCCGCGCCCGGCGTCGGCGCGGCCCCTGCCCCGTTACGCCGGCCGGATGTTCTGGTTGACCCGGAACAGGTTGCCGGGATCGACGCTGTGCTTGACTGCCGCCAGCCGGGCGTAGTTCTCGCGGTAGGCCGCCTGCACCCGATCGGGCCCCTCGTCCATCATGAAGTTCAGGTAGGCACCGCCGGACGAGTGCGGATGCAGCGCGGTCTGGTAGTCGCGCGCCCAGGCCCCGACGCGCTCGGCGTTTGCGGGATCGGGATCGACGCCGATGAACACCGCCGACCAGCGCGCGTCGCGGTAGCTGAACGCGGTCTCCTTGCGGCCGACGCGGTGTGCGGCACCGTCGATCGGGTAAAGGTGCATCGACGAGTGCAGGCTCGGCAGCGCCGCGCCGTGCCGGACGTGCAGCGCGATCGCCTCGTCGGACAACTCGTTGACGAAATCGGCGCGCCAGTACCACTGCAGCCCGGGCGGGTACAGGCCGTCGAAGGCACCCTGCAGCATCGTGAAGGGCATCGGATGGATGCCGTACAGCGCCGGATCGGTGGCGCGAACCGGGGCGAACGCCGCCTCGGCCGCCGCCGGATCACCCGACCAGCACCAGACCACGGCGCACATCTTCTTCATGTGCAGCGCCGCGGGGAAGGGCGGCGCCGGCGGCACGGTGATGAAGGCGAAGAAGCCGTTGAGCTCGACCGGCGCCGCGACGATGAAGTCGCGATACCAGCGCATGACCTCGGCGGCCCGCTCCATGGGCCACAGCGTCGGGCCACCGACGATGGTCGACACCGGGTGCAGCTTGAACTCGAACGAGGTGACGACGCCGAAGTTCCCGCCGCCGCCGCGCACGGCCCAGAACAGATCGCCGTTCTCCTTCTCGCTGGCGCTGACGAAGCGCCCGTCGGCCAGCACCATGTCCACCGCCAGCAGGTTGTCGATCGCCAGGCCGTAGTGGCGGGTCAGGTAGCCGATGCCGCCGCCCAGCGTCAGCCCGCCGACACCCGTCGTGCTGATGATGCCGCTGGGCGTGGCCAGACCGAAGGCGTGCGTCGCGTGGTCGACCGCGCCCCAGGTGCAACCGCCTTCGACCCGCACCGTGCGCGCCTTCGGATCGACGCGGATCCCGCGCTGCGCCGACAGGTCGATCACCAGCCCGTCGTCGCAGACGCCCAGGCCGCCGCCGTTGTGGCCGCCACCGCGCACCGCCAGCAGCAGCCCGTGCTCGCGGGCGAAGTTCACCGACGCAATGACGTCGGCCACGTCGGCACAGCGCGCGATCAGGCGTGGGCGCCTGGAGATCATCGCGTTGTAGACCTTGCGCGCCTCGTCGTAGCTCGCATCGCCGGGTTGGATCAGGGCACCACGCAGTTGCGCGCGGTAGGTTGCCAGCTCGGTGTCGTTGAACATGTCAGCTCCTTTTCAGTTGGACGATCCGACTCTAGGCAGGGAACCCACCGCCCGCCATCCGCAGGCCTGATCAATTCGCCCTGACGCAACCAGAGCCGACGCCTAGTCAGGTCTGACTACTCGCGCGGCTGCGTCGTTGACCTGCCGAGGCTCTGCCAACAGAATGCTTGCCCGTGCAGCATGCACCGGCCCACCTGGAGTCACTCGATGTCGCTGTTTCTGATCGAACGTCACTTCGCCGAGCAGCTTCAACTCGACGCCGCGGGCGCGGCGGCAATCAAGCAGGTCAACGACACCAGCGGCGTCAACTGGCTGTTCTCGTTCCTGTCGGCCGACCGCAAGAAGACCTACTGCCTCTACGAGGCGCCGAGTGCCGAGGCGATCCGCGAGGCGGCGCGATTGGCCGGGTTGCCCGCCGACGTGATCGTCGAGGTCAGCGAGATCCGGCCCGAAGCGTTCGTCTAGCGGAGAGGGCCCTTGCGCTGCCCGCGCTGCGCGCGCGACAACCGGGCCGCGGCCCGGTTCTGCGACGCGTGCGGCGCGCCGCTGTCGGGCCTGGCCGAGGCAGGAGCGACTGCCACCCCCTTCGTCGGCCGCGACGCCGAGATCGAGGCACTGGCGGGGCTGCTCGCCGGCGCGGCCGCAGGACATGGCGCCGTCGTCGCGCTCAGCGGCGAGCCGGGCATCGGCAAGACCCACACCGCCGAAGCGCTCGGGCGCCGCGCCGCCGGCGTCAGGGTGCTCTGGGGCCGCTGCAAGGAAGAACCCGGCGCACCGCCTTACTGGCCGTGGCTGCAGATGCTGCGCGCCTGGCTCGACGGTCACGACGACGACCGCGTGCGCGACGTGCTGGGTGCGGCTGCCGTCCCCTTGACCGAGATCGCGCCGGTGATCCGCGAGCGCCTGCCGGGCCTGCCGCCGCTGCTGCCGACCACCGATCCGCTGCAGCAACGCTTCCGCATGTTCGACGCGATGACCGGCTTCTGGAAGCGCGCCGCCGCCGCCGAGCCCGTGCTGCTGATCCTGGATGACCTGCACTGGGCCGATGCGTCGTCGCTGCGGCTGCTCGAGTTCCTCGCGCCCGAGATCGAGGCCGCGCGACTGCTGCTGCTGTGCACCTACCGGGACATCGAGCTCAACCGCCAGCACCCGTTGTCGGCCACTCTCGGCGACCTCGCGCGCTGCAGCCATTTCCAGCGCGTGCGCCTGCCCGGACTGAGCCGCGACGAGACGGCGTCGCTGATCGAGGAGGCCGGCGGCACCGGACTGACACCGGCGCTGCTCGACGCGCTGCACAGCCAGACCGAGGGCAACCCCTTCTTCGTCGCCGAGATGACGCGCCTGCTGGTGCAGGAGGCCGTGCTCGGCCCGGCAGCCGAGCGCGCAGCGCCCGCCCGCCGGCCGGCACTCCCGCGGCGCATTCCGGAGGGCGTGAAGGAGGTGATCGGGCGGCGGCTGAACCGTCTTTCGGCGCCGACCAACGAGGTGCTCGCGCGTGCGGCGCTGATCGGCCGCAGCTTCGAGCTCGAGGTCCTGCTGCACCTGCTCGACGCCCCGGCCGCAGCCGGTTGTCCGGCAGCCCTGGAGGAGGCGCTGCAGGCGCACGTCATCGACGCCGGCGAGACGCCGGGCCACTTCCACTTCTCGCATGCGCTGATCCGCGAGACACTGTACGACGAGATCGCGCTGCCCACCCGCAGCCGCCTGCACCTGCAGGTCGCGCGCGCCATCGAGGCGCTGCACGCGCGCGACCTGGACAGCCAGCTTCCCGCGCTGGCCCACCACTACGGCGCCGCGTTGCCGGGCGGTGACCCCGCGCGCGCGGCCGACGTCGCACGGCGCGCGGCGGCGCGCGCAACGCTGCTGCTCGCGCACGAAGAGGCCGCGCGCTGCTACCGACTGGCGCTGCAGGCAATCGACGGCGGCGGCGACTGCGACCCGTCGCTGCGCGGCCCCACGCTCATCGCACTCGGCGAGGCGCTGACGATGGCCGGCGAATACCTGCAGGCACGCGAGAGCTTCGAGCAGGCGGCCGTTCAGGCACGCGCCGACGCGGCCGCCGACCAGCTGGCCCGGTCCGCGCTCGGCTTCGAGATGGCCTCTTGGGCGCCGGGGCTGCCGGGGCTGGCAGCGGCGCGGCTGCTGCGCGAAGCGCTCGACGCCCAGCCCAGCGGCGACAGCGTCGTCAAGGCCAAGCTGCTCAGCTCGCTGGCGCGCGCGCTGCTGTTCAGCGGCGAGGACGCGCAGGCGGCAACGGTGCAGGCGCAGGCGGTGGCGATAGCGCGCCGCAGCGGCCACACGCCGACCCTGGTCGCGACACTGATCGCTACCGCGTCCGCGCGCTGGCAGCCCGAGCGCGGCACCGAACGACTGCGCAACATCGAGGAGGCGATCCGGCTGGCCGAAAGCGTCGGCGACCAGCCGGGCGCGGCGGATGCCGAGGCCTGGCACTTGTTCGAGTTGATGGAGACGGGAAACCTGGGCGCCTGGCTCGCCCAGCTCGAGCGCTACGAACGCCGCATCGCCGAGCTGGGGCAGCCGTTCCTGGACTACGTCGCAGCCAGCTCGCGCGTGACGCATGCGCTGCTGCAGGGGCGGTTCGCCGAGGCCGAGGACCGGATCCGCCGGGCGCTTCAGATCGGCCGTCGGATGCCGGGGATGGACGCGGTGGGCATCTACGGCGTCCAGATGTTCACGCTGCGCAGCGAGCAGGGCCGGCTGCGCGAGCTCGCGCCACTGGTGCGGTACTTCGTCGACTCGGTGCCCCGGACCGGAATCTGGCGGCCGGGGCTGGCACTGATCTACGCCGAGATCGGCCGTCTCGACGACGCCCGCATCGAGTTCGATGCGCTGGCCGCCGGCGACTTCGCCGCCCTCCAGCACGACGGGATGTGGGCCGCGAGCCTGAGCTACCTGGCCCTGGTCTGCGCCCGGCTCGACGACGCGCCGCGCGCCGCGACGCTGTACCGGCTTCTGCAGCCTTACGACGGCCTGAATCTGCTCATCGGCACGACGGTCGGATGCCTGGGTGCGGCAGCGTCGCTGCTCGGGCTGCTCGCGACGACGCAGCGGGACTGGCCGACCGCCGAACGGCATTTCGAGTCGGCGCTGGAGATGAACCGGCGCCAGGGCGCCGATCCTGCACTGGCGCACACGCGCTCGCGCTATGCGGCGATGCGCACGGCGCGCGGCGCGCCGGGCGACCGTGACGCGGCCGCCTCGCTGCTCGGGCAGGCGGGCGCCGACGCGGCGCGGCTGGGCATGGCCGGGCTAGCCGAGCAGGTCGCCGAGCTGCAGAGCAGCATCGAGGGCGGCGCACCCGCGCGTGCGCTGCCCGCCGGGTTGAGCACGCGCGAAGCCCAGGTGCTGCAGTTGGTTGCCGGCGGGCTGGGCAACCGCCAGATCGCCGAACGCCTGTTCGTGAGCCCGAACACGGTGGCCAACCACGTGCGCGCGATCCTGGCCAAGACCGGTTCGGTCAACCGCACCGAAGCGGCGGCCTTCGCGATACGCAACGGGATGGCCGACGGCTGAAAGCCGGCGGGGCCTTGCGGGCCGGCTTCAACCCGGGCGCTGCGGCAGCCCGCGGCCGTCTCAGGCGCGCACGTCGTCGAGCGTCACTTCGCGCCGTTCGCGCGCGCTGGTGCGGCCGGCGTCCAGGATGCGCTGCACCGCCAGCGCATCGGTGGCGGCCACCGGGCAGGCCGCCGTGCCGCGCAGCGCGTCGCGGATCCCGGCGTAGTAGCGCGGATAACCTACATGTCTTGGTCGGTTGGCCCTTTCACGATCGGCCGACTTGCTACACAATCTGCTACGCACAGCCGTGTGGCAACCGTGTCCAAGCTGTTGATTTTCCTTGTGTTTGGTGGCGTAAGGG